>NZ_CP019331.1:0-1200000 GCF_002163835.1 Polaribacter sp. SA4-10
TTTTTAAAAAGAATATTGTAAAATGAAATATTCTGTTTAATTTTCGTTATTCAGTTATACTTTGTTAATTTGTAATAATATGAAAAAAAATTATTGGTTTATTATATTTTCTCTCTACTCAATTTGTAATAATGCGCAAGTTGGTGGTGAAAGTATATATCAATTTTTAAATTTATCTACTTCTGCTAGACAAATTGCTCTAGGGGGTGAAGTATTAACGCTTATGGATGATGTAAATCAACCAATTTGGAATCCTGCTACTATTAATCAAGATATTGATAATAAAATATCTGTTAATTATGCTAGTTTTTTAGCAGGTATTAATGTGGGATCTATTTCTTTTGCAAAACAGCTTACAAGAAGATTTGGAACTTTACATGGGAGTATAAAATATTTAGATTATGGTACTCTAGTTGGTGCGGATGAGCAGGGAAATGAAAATGGTAATTTTAGTGCCAATGATATTGCGATTTCCATAGGATATTCTTTTAATCTTCCTTGGAAACACTTCTATTTAGGGACCAATATGAAGTTCATAAATTCAAATATTAGTAATTATTCCTCAATTGGTATTGCTACAGATATCGGAATTATGTATTACAATCCTTACAAAACATTTTCTTTTACTTTGGTAGCACGAAATGCTGGAACTCAAATAAAATCTTTTAATGGTGAAGTTGAAAAGCTGCCCTTTAAATTGGCATTGGGCGCATCATATCAATTAGAACATGTTCCTTTAAAATGGTATTTGACTTTAGATAATTTACAGCAATGGAATGTTTCTGTACCTAACCCTTCAGATGAAACTACAGATTTAGAAGGAAATGTTACAGAAGAACGTATTGGTTTTATAGGGAATGCATTCAGACATTTTGTTGTTGGAGCAGAATTATTTCCTGAAAGTGCTATTAATTTAAGGTTAGGTTATAATTTTAGAAGAGCCGCAGAATTAAAGTTACAAAATGTTAGAACTTTTAGTGGAATTTCTTTTGGTTTTGGTCTAAAAATGAATAAACTTAAATTGAATTATGCATATTCTAAATTTCATTCTGCAGCAAACGTGAGTACTTTTAGTTTACAAATAGATTTAGATAGAAGATATTAATATATGAAAAAAAAAATTATTATTGCAATTGATGGGTTTTCATCAACAGGTAAAAGTACTATTGCTAAATTATTAGCTAATACATACAATTATATTTATGTAGATACTGGTGCTATGTATAGAGCTGTTACGTTATTTGCAATGAATAACAATCTTGTTGGTAAAGACTTTTTAGAAAAAGAATTGCTTGTTTCAAGTTTAAAAAACATTTCACTTTCGTTTAAAATTAATAAAAAATTGGGCTTTGCCGAAATGTTTTTGAATAACCTTAATGTTGAAAAAGAAATTAGAACTCTTGAAGTTTCTCAATTAGTAAGTAAAGTTTCTGAAATATCTGAAATCAGAAAAAAACTTGTTGCTGAACAACAATTAATGGGAAATAAAAGTGGAATTGTAATGGACGGAAGAGATATTGGAACTGTAGTTTTTCCTAACGCTGAACTTAAATTATTTATGACAGCTTCTGCCGATAAAAGAGCTACAAGAAGGTATAAAGAATTGATTGATAGAGGAGATAATATTAGTTTTGATGATATTCTTTTTAATGTTCAAGAACGAGATAGAATTGACTCTACAAGAGAAGATTCTCCTTTAGTTAAAGCTGATGATGCCATTGAGTTTGATAATTCTGATATGGGAATTAAAGAACAGTTTGATAGAATTTGTGCTTTAGTAGAAAGAAGAATAACTTAATTGTCGAAAATTTATAAATATGCTTAGCTCTGATTGGAACCATTCAAATATCTGTTGATATTTTTAACCTTTTAATGCTGAACTAAATTCAGCATTAAAATATATAGTGTAAAGCAGGAAATAGCTACAAAGAAAATAAGAGACTATACCATTAAGGTATATTTAAATACTTATGTGTCTGAAGTGATATTTTCCATTTTGGATTTTCCATTACATAACCAACTATTTGGGCTGTCATTTTCTCTTTTTTACTCCATTCTGGTTGTAAAAAAAGTTGACATTTTTCACCTACTTTGGCAGCTTGCTCTTCTGCAAAAATAAAGTCAGATTGATTATGAATAATCATTTTTAGTTCATTTGCTTCTCTATAAACTTCGTCTAAAGGCAATTTATTTTTCTTTGGAGAAAGACAAAACCAATCCCATTTTCCTGAAAAGGAATAGGCTCCAGAAGTTTCTATATGCGTTTTTATATTATTTTCTTGAAGTAAATTTGTAATATAATCCATAGACCACATTAAAGGCTCTCCACCAGTAATAACAACAGTTGTAGCATATTTCTTTACATTATCTACAATAGTTTCTGTCAATGTTGGTGGATGTAAATCTGCATTCCAACTTTCTTTAACGTCGCACCAGTGACAACCAACATCACAACCACCAACTCTAATAAAATAAGCAGCAGTTCCTGTGTGAGCCCCTTCACCTTGAATTGTATAAAACTCTTCCATTAAAGGAAGCATAATACCTTTATCTACTAAATTTCTTGTCTTGTTATCCATCATTATTTTATCTACCTATAGAAATTTTCGAGTGCAAAGGTAGTTTTTTGTAAATCAACTAAAAAAGAATAATTAATTAATTCTAATTACTTAATAATCAAATGATTTTTGTAGATTTGCACTCCTTTTTACGATAACAGATTTAAGAAAGGATTTTGATAAAACAATTTATAAAAACAACTCTTTGCGTTTTATTCGTTAAAAATCTGTAAAACAATGAGATACAAAATTATTTTCAGAAATGTCTGAAGAAACAAAAAACACTGAAGAGCAAGTAGTTGCTGCTGAAGTACAAGAAACAGTTGTAGAAACTGTAAATCCAGAACAATTTTTAGCTGATTTTAACTGGCACAGATACGAAGAAGGTATTGACGCTGTTGATGAAACTAAATTAGTAGAATTCGAAAAAGCGTTAGAAGGAACTGTAGGTTTTGTAAACGAACGTGATGTTATCGAAGGAACAATCATCAGAATTAGTGATAGAGATGCAATCATCGATATCAACTCTAAGTCTGAAGGAGTTATTTCTTTAAACGAATTTCGTTACAATCCAGCTTTAGCAGAAGGTGATAAAGTAGAAGTATTAGTAGACAAAAGAGAAGATTCTTCTGGTCAATTAGTATTATCTCACAAAAAAGCAAGAGTAATTAAAGCATGGGAACGTGTTAACAATGCTCATGAAACTGGTGAAGTAGTTAATGGTTTTGTTAAATGTAGAACTAGAGGTGGTATGATTGTAGATGTTTTCGGAATCGAAGCATTCTTACCAGGTTCTCAAATTGATGTTAAACCAATTAGAGATTACGATCAATATGTTGAGAAAACAATGGAATTCAAAGTTGTTAAAATCAACCACGAATTTAAAAACGTTGTTGTATCTCATAAAGCTCTTATTGAAGCTGATATTGAATTACAGAAAAAAGAAATTATTGGTCAATTAGAAAAAGGACAAGTATTAGAAGGTATTGTTAAAAATATTACTTCTTACGGTGTATTTGTTGATTTAGGTGGAGTTGATGGATTAGTTCATATCACAGATTTATCTTGGTCAAGAATTAATCATCCAAACGAAGTTGTAGAATTAGATCAAAAATTAAACGTTGTAATTTTAGACTTTGATGATAATAAATCTAGAATTCAATTAGGATTAAAACAATTATCTGCGCATCCTTGGGAAGCTTTAAATACTGATTTAAAAGTTGGTGATAAAGTAACTGGTGAAGTTGTTGTTTTAGCTGATTATGGAGCATTTGTAGAAGTTGAACAAGGAGTAGAAGGGTTAATTCACGTTTCTGAAATGTCTTGGTCTACGCATTTACGTTCTGCACAAGATTTCGTAAAAGTTGGAGATAAAGTTGAAGCTCAAATTTTAACTTTAGACAGAGAAGACAGAAAAATGTCTTTAGGTATTAAACAATTACATCCAGATCCTTGGACAGATATTATAACTAAATATCCTGTAGGTTCTACGCACACTGGTACTGTAAGAAATTACACAAACTTTGGTGTATTTGTAGAATTAGAAGAAGGAATTGATGGTTTAGTTTATATTTCTGATTTATCTTGGACTAAGAAAATTAAGCATCCTTCAGATTTTGTATCTGTTGGTGATAAATTAGAAGTTCAAGTTTTAGAATTAGATGTTGAGAACAGAAAGTTAAATTTAGGTCATAAACAAACTCAAGATAACCCTTGGGATGAGCATGAAACTACATTTGCAATCGATTCTAAGCATGAAGGAACGATTAAAGAGAAAAACGATAAAGGAGCAGTAGTAACTTTTGCTAATGGAGTAGAAGGATTTGCACCAACTCGTTTCTTAGAAAAAGAAGACGCTTCTAAATTAGATAAAGGAGATACAGTAGAATTTGTAGTTTTAGAATTTTCTAAAGAATACAGAAGAGTTGTAGTTTCTCATACTTCTATCTTTAGAGCAGAAGAAAAGAGAAATGTAAAAGTAGCTACTAAAAAAGCAGCTGAAGCAGAAAAAACTACTTTAGGTGATATTGGTGGTCTTGCAGATCTTAAAAAGAAAATGGAAGCTGGTACTAAGAAGAAATAATTCTTTTTAAAACAAGTCGATATTTATAATATCTTAAAAGCCGATGCTATTTGCATCGGCTTTTTCTTGTTCTGAATTTATTTCAGAATCTTTCTTTTACTACGATAAGAAGTTTTCTTTACGTTTTTTATATTATTAAATTTTAAATTTTACTATTTGGGCGTTCCCTAAAGGTCGGGCTTTTTGTTTCAATCTTTTTAAGCTGAAACAAGTTCAGCATAAAAAGGATTTCCACTTCAATCCCTAACGCAAATTAGTGCTTAAATTTAGTAATATTTTATTTTTAATTGATTTTACAATTCAATAAATTATATTTGCTCTTATTATAAAAAGACATATGACATTAATAAAATCAATATCAGGAATTAGAGGAACCATTGGAGGAAACACAGGTGATAACTTAACACCAATAGATGCTGTAAAGTTTGCTTCTGCTTATGGCGCTTTTATTCTAGATAGAAATAAAGGAAAGGATAATGTAACAGTTGTTATAGGTAGAGATGCTCGTATTTCTGGTAAAATGATAAGTAGTTTGGTTGCTAATACATTGGTTGGTTTAGGTATACATGTTGTTGATTTAGGCTTGTCTACAACACCAACAGTAGAAGTTGCTGTGCCTTTAGAAAATGCCCATGGAGGAATTATTATAACAGCTTCACACAATCCTAAACAATGGAATGCATTGAAGTTATTAAATGAAAAAGGAGAGTTTTTAAATGGAGCAGAAGGTGAGTTAATACTTGAATTAGCAGAAAGTGAAGATTTCTCTTTTGCAGATGTAGATGATTTAGGTTCTTATACAAAAGATGCTACTTATTTAGAAAAGCATGTTCAAGCAGTTTTAAATTTAGAATTAGTAGATGTTGAAGCAATTAAAAAAGCAAATTTTAAAGTTGTTGTAGATGGTGTAAATTCTACAGGAGGAATTTTTATTCCTGCTTTATTAAAAGAATTAAATGTAGCATGTGTAGAATTATATTGCACTCCAAATGGTGAGTTTCCTCATAATCCAGAACCTTTAAAAGAACACTTAACAGATATTTCTGAATTAGTTGTTAAAGAAAAAGCAGATTTAGGAATTGTAGTTGACCCAGATGTAGATAGACTTGCTTTAGTTTCTGAAGACGGTTCTATGTTTGGTGAAGAATATACTTTAGTTGCTTGTGCAGATTATGTTTTAGGAAAATTGGGTGGTGGAAATACAGTTTCAAACCTATCTTCTTCAAGGGCATTAAGAGATGTTACACAAAAACATGGTGGTACTTACACTGCAAGTGCAGTTGGTGAAGTAAATGTGGTGATTAAAATGAAAGAAACCAATACTGTAATTGGTGGAGAAGGAAATGGCGGAATTATATATCCAGCATCGCATTATGGTAGAGATTCTTTAGTTGGTGTCGCTTTATTTTTATCGCACTTAGCAAATAAAAAAATATCTTGTGCAGCATTAAGGGCTTCTTATCCAAGTTATTTTATGAGCAAAAATAAGATTCAATTAACTCCAGAAATAGATGTTGACAATATTTTAGAAACCATGGCTTCTAAATATAAAAATGAAGATGTGAATACTATTGATGGTGTAAAAATTGATTTTGCAGATGAATGGATTCACTTACGTAAATCAAATACAGAACCAATTATCAGAATTTATACAGAAGCAAAATCTCAAAAAGCAGCAGATGATTTGGCAGTAAGGTTTATTGGAGAAATTAAACAAATAATTAAGTAATTAGAACCATTGAAAACAAGAATACTATTTCTACTGATTTTTATTTTTAGCATTTTATCCATAATTGGGCAAGAAAAAGATGCAATACATCAAAAGAAGAAAGTAATAAATAAAGGAAAGTTTTTTCTTTATTGGGGATGGAATTGGGCAAGTTACACCAATTCAGACATTCGGTTTAAAGGAGAAGACTATGATTTTACGTTATCTGAAGTAAGAGCTCAAGATCGACAAACAAAATTTTCCTTCACTAATTATTTTAAACCTTCTAATATATCTATTCCGCAAACCAATTATAGAATTGGTTATTTTTTTAAAGAAAACTATACGGTTTCTATTGGTGTAGACCATATGAAATATGTAATGATTGCAGATCAAAACGTAACTATTAATGGTGCTATTAATATTGGAAATACTAAATACGATGGCACTTATACCGGTCAAGAGATTCAATTAGCCGCTGATTTTCTTAGGTTTGAACATACAGACGGTTTAAACTACTTAAATGTAGAAGTAAAACGTTTTGATAATATTGATCATTGGTTTGGTTTAGACCTAGAAAATTTACAATTAAATTTGACAGAAGGTTTTGGTACAGGGGTTTTGTACCCAAGAACAGACACTTCATTATTAGGAAAAGAAAGACATGATGATTTTCATTTATCTGGATGGGGAATATCTGTAGGAGCAGGATTAAATATTACTTTTTTAAAGCATTTTTATATTCAAACAGATTATAAAATAGGTTATATTAATATGCCAGATATCAAAACATCGTTAAGTTCTGCTGATTCAGCATCACAAAGTTTTTATTTTTTCCAAAATAATATTTTAATAGGAGGAAAATTTAGATTCTTTTAAATAAAATAAGAATGAGTTTAGAAAAATATTTTAATCAATTTAGAGAAAATATAGTTGGTATAAATCAAACATTTTTATCTCCTTATGGAGAGCAAAAAATGGTTTATACAGATTGGACAGCAAGTGGAAGATTATATGGACCAATTGAAGATAAATTAGTAAATAAATTCGGCCCTTTTGTTGCAAATACACATACAGAAACGTCAACTTCTGGAGCTGCCATGACACTTGCTTATCATAAAGCTAGAAATATTATTAAACAACATGTTAATGCAAATAACAATGATGTTTTAATTTCTGCTGGTTCAGGAATGACTGGTGTTGTAAATAAGTTTCAGCGTATTCTTGGATTAAAAATTTGTGATAGCTTAAAAGAATACACCAATGTTCCTGATGAATTAAAGCCTATTGTTTTTATTTCTCATATGGAACATCATTCTAACCAAACTTCATGGTTAGAAACCATTGCAGATGTAGAAATTGTTCCCTGTAATGAAGAAGGTTTACTCTGTTTAAAAAACTTTGAAAAGAGTATTAAAAAACATGAACATAGAAAATTAAAAATAGTTTCTATCACTTCTTGTTCTAATGTTACAGGTATAGAAACAGCGTATCATAAAGTTGCAAAATTAATTCATAAATATAATGGTTTGTGTTTTGTAGATTTTGCTTGTTGCGCTCCTTATGTAGCTATTGATATGCACCCAAAGGAAGAAGATGAATATTTAGATGCAATTTTCTTTTCTCCACATAAATTTTTAGGAGGACCAGGTAGTTCTGGAGTGTTAATTTTTAATAAGAAATTATACAAAAATATTGTACCAGATAATCCTGGAGGAGGAACTGTAAGTTACACAAACCCTTGGGGTGGACATGATTATTTTGATGATGTTGAAACTAGAGAGGATGGAGGAACTCCTGCTTTTTTACAGACCATAAAAATTGCTTTAGCTATTCAGTTAAAAGAGAAAATGGGTGTAGAAAATATCAGAAAAAGAGAAGAAGAAATAAATAAAATAATATTTAAAACACTAGAAAGTTTACCAGATGTAAATATTTTAGCTCCAGATCATAAAGAAAGATTAAGTATTTTTTCTTTCTATTTTAAAAAATATCATTTTAATTTAGTTGTAAAATTATTAAATGATCGATTTGGAATTCAAACAAGAGGAGGATGTTCTTGTGCAGGAACTTATGGTCACTTTTTATTAAATGTAGATCAAGAAACTTCAAATAGAATAAAAAATGAAATCTTACATGGTTGCAATACAGAAAAACCAGGTTGGGTTCGTTTATCAATTCATCCAACAATTAGTTCTGAAGAATTAGAATTTATTTGTAAATCGCTAAAAGAATTATCAGAAAATATAGAAGAATGGTCTACTGATTATGAATATAATTCTATAAAGAATGATTATACTCATAAAACAGTAAAGTCAATAGAAAAAGACTTGGTAGATTCTTGGTTTCAACTGTAATTATTGAAACTCTTTTGGCACTTTGTCTCTGTGCTTAAAACGCTTATGAGACCATAAATACAGTTCTGGTTGCATTTTTATATTTTCTTCTGTGAGGGTCAAATATTGGTCAGTTATTTTATAGTTATCAAACTCTTTGGGCTTATCTGTTATTAGCTGAAATTCTGTTTCATAATAGCCTCTTTTAATTTTTCTGGTTACATAGTTAATAACAACTAAATCAAACCTTTTAGATAACATTTCTGCACCAGTATGAATAGGAACTTTTATGCCAAAAAACTCTTTCCAATAATACGTTTTATGAGGTTGTGGAGATTGGTCACTTAATAAAATATAGGCTCCTTGTTTTTTATTGTTAAAATTTTGCTGCATACCTCTAACAGTATCTGAAGTTTTATAACCATTTATTCCGAATTTTTCTCTAGATTCTCTAACAGCCTTTTCAAAATACTTGTTATTTAGTTTTGTATAAGCGCCATAAACTGGTAAATCTAATACTAAAGATAAACTTATAGACCATTCCCAATTTGCTTGATGTGCTCCAACTAAAGCAATATTTCTTCCTTGCTTAGCAAACTCATTAACCAGTTCTGGGTTTCTGTATTTATAACGTTTTAAAATTTCTTTTTCAGAGATAGAAAAAGCTTTTACACTTTCCATAAATAAATCTGTAAAATGTTTAAAAAATTTCTTAGAAATTAGTTTTAGCTCTTCATCAGATTTTTCTGGAAAAGAAAGTTTTAAATTATCAAAGACAACTTTTTTTCTATATCCAAATACGTAGTAGATTAAGAAATAAAAAAAGTCAGATTTTATATATAAAATCCTCATTGGAAGTCTAGAAAATATCCAGATAAAGGGATAGGTAAGCGCGAAAACTACAAATGCCATATAGTTGTTTTTAGTGATGCAAATATCGTATATAAATTTAAAATGTAATCGTATTACTAAACTGTTTTTTTTGTTATGTTTGTTAGATGATAGAAAATATTAATCAAGCAGTTTTAATAATAATTATAGCCAATGTATTGGTTTCTATGAAAGGGTTTAATGATTATTCTTTTTTGGATACCTATAAGTTTCAAGTAAGTAAAATTTTATCAGGGGAAAAGTTAAGAGCAATTACCTCTGGTTTTTTACATGTAGATTGGATGCATCTTGGTTTTAATATGTATGCTTTATATTTATTTGGAAATATTGTTGCTTCAATTTTAGGGATTCCAGATTTTTTAATCATCTATTTTGGAAGCTTATTAGCAGGTAGTTTGTTTACTTTATATTACCATAAAAAAGAACCTTATTATAGTTCTGTAGGAGCTTCAGGGGCCGTTTCAGGTATTATTTATGCTTCTATTTTATTATATCCAGAAATGGAGCTTTATCTCTTTTTTATTCCAATACCTATTCCTGGTTATATTTTTGGTGTAGGGTATTTACTATATTCTATTTATGGTATGAAAAAGCAATTAGGAAACGTTGGTCATGCAGCCCATTTAGGAGGAGCAATGGGCGGTTTTATATTTACATTATTATTAAACCCAATGGTATTTTCTAATAATAAAATGTTGGTTATAATTTTAGCAATACCCATTATTTTATTACTGCTTTTTGGCGATAAATTGAAAAGTATATAAATAAAAAAAACCGAAACAAATTGTTTCGGTTTTTTTTGAGCGAAAGACCAGGTTCGAACTGGCGACATTCAGCTTGGAAGGCTGACGCTCTACCAACTGAGCTACTTTCGCGTGGTAAAGAGCTGCAAATATAATATCATTTTTTAGTTCTACAACAATTTTTTCATGAAAAAATTAATAAAATTTTTCATCATCTCTTAGCACTTTTAAAAAGTGAAATCCGTAAATATTATAGCCTTCATTATAATAAAATTTATGAGATTTTGGGTTGCTCAGATATGCATTTAGTTCAATTGCTTCGCAACCATTATTTTTTACATGTTTATCAATCCATCTAAAAAATTGTTTACCAAGGTTTTGTCCGCGAAAATTATCATCTATAATTACATGATCTGGCTCTGCAGATTTTCCAATATAATGTCTTGTTGTATACCAAAGACCAGTAATGCCAACTAAGGTGCCATCAACAAACATGCCTACACATTCATAATTTGTGTGTTCAGACATTTCTAGAACACGTTTTTCAAGTAAATCCTTTGGTGTTTTTTGATTTAATTCTGATAAAAGAGGAATTATAGAAAGTATTTCTTCTTTTTTTATAAGCTGAATTGTAGTTGTCATTACAAAATTATTTTCAGCAAAGATATTGTTTGTATCTTAATATTTTAAGTTGAAATAGTGATTTTAACACTGGAATAGCAATGAAAATATATCGTATTGATTCTAACACTATATTAGGACAATAGCTCTCAAACATAAAAAAACCGAAACAACAAAGTTTCGGTTTTTTTTATAATTTACTAGGAAGTGCTACTTGCTATTTTTTTCCTTTCTTTTGTTGCGCTTGTTGTTCTTGCGCTTGTTTCATAGCAGAGTCAATTTTTTGACGGAATTTACTCTTCGTTTTTTCAGGACGTTTTTTGTTTTCTTCTATTTGCGCATGAATTTTATCTTCATCAATTACATAGTTTTTAATAACTAACATAATTGCTATCGTTAATAAATTAGATATAAAGTAATACAAACTTAAACTACTTGCATAGTTGTTAAAGAAAAACAACATCATAATAGGAGAAAAGTAAATCATATACTTCATCATTTTCCCCATATCTGGCATTCCTTCTTGTGTTGGCGCTTGCATGTTTGCTTGCTGACTTTGGTTCATCTTCATGTAAAAGAAGATAGCAATAGAAGCTAAAATTGGAAATAAACTTACGTGATCTCCATAGAAAGGAATCTTAAATGGCAATGTAAAGATGGTATCATAAGAAGATAAATCTGGCGCCCATAAAAAGCTTTCTTGTCTTAACGCTAAGTTTGTTGGAAAGAACTTAAACAATGCAAAGAATACAGGCATTTGTAATACTGCAGGTATACAGCCAGACATCATACTAACACCAGCTTTTCGCTGAATAGCCATGGTTTCTTGCTGACGCTTCATTGCGTTGTCTTTACCAGGATATTTTTCATTTAATGCTGTTAATTCAGGTCTTATCACCTTCATTTTTGCACTAGATAAATAAGATTTATAAACGAGTGGAGACATTATTAAACGAACAACAATGGTCATTAAGATAATAATTAATCCGTAGTTTGATAAAAGTCCTTTTAAGAAATTAAATACAGGGTAAAATACAGTTCTGTTTAAGAAACCAAAAATTCCCCAACCTAAATCTGCAGTTTCATCTAAACCAGTTCCTTCATACGTCTTTAGTAAATTATAATCACTTGGTCCGTAAAACCATTTCATGTTATAATTTAATTCTCCGTTTGTTAAAGCTAGAGGAGTTTTTAACTCAAAACGTTTTGTGAATACCGTATCTATTTCTTCATTTTTAACTAAATCTGTAGAAGTAATTGTTGCGCTATTGAATGGAGTATCACTTAATAAATTTGAACTAAAAAAGTGTTGTTTGTAAGAAACCCAGTTTAAATCATTTATAACTTCAGAATTACCAGGGCTAATATAATCTACTTCACTATCTGCTTTATAATACAACCAAGAATACATTGTATTCTCTGTTTTTAAACTTTTTTCATGTCTGTAACCATCTAAAGACCAATCTAAATTAATTGTATTTGAAGAGTTAATAACACTACTTAAACCTTGAGAACGAATAGAAAAATTAACCATGTAATCTTTTGGTTTCATTTCATATCTGTATTCTAAAAACTGATTATCAGAAACTTTTAATTTCATAGAAAGAATGTTGTTCTCTCCGTTTTTAGATGTAGAAGCTTCAAAAAATAAATCTTTTGTATTTAAAATTCTGTTATCTGTTGTTCCGAAATTGATGTTAAAAGAAGAATTTTTATCTTTTATCATATATAAAGGTAAAGAGTCATGTGTTTTATAATTCTTAATTAAGGCTTCTACAATTTGTCCTCCTTTATTATCTATGGTTAATTTTACAACGTCGTTTTCTAATACCGTAACACCCTCTTTTCCGTTAATTGCACTTTGTGCAAATGCGCCTAATTTATTAGTAAAAGCAACTTGTTTAAGAGAATCGTTCTCAAAAACTGGCTTGTTTACTGTTACCGTATTTTGAGTGTTTGAAGCTTTTGAAGAATCTGTAATTTGCTCTGTTGTAGTCGTTTCTAGAATTTCTTCATCTGGTTTGTTGGTATTCATCCAGTATAATAAAATACCTCCTAATAAAATCATTCCAATAAAGGAAGTAAGATCGAATTTTTTTTGTTCCATATTTTTATAGTGTCAATTTGTCGTCTGTTCAAGAAATAATCTTGCTAAAAAACGTGACAAATGTAATGAAAAAGCAGTTTTTTTAATGTTTTTACTGCTTTAAAGTTTATATTGTAAGGTATTCCAATTAGTATTCTAGTTATTTCTTAGACTGTTTCAATGCTGCTTTAATAAAATCGACAAATAAAGGGTGAGGTTTTAACACCGTACTTTTATATTCTGGATGATATTGTACACCAATAAACCAAGGATGAGAAGTTATTTCTACAACTTCAACTAAACCAGTTTTAGGGTTTATTCCTGTAGCTTTCATTCCTGCAGCTTCAATTTGAGATAAATAATCATTATTAAATTCAAATCGATGTCTGTGTCTTTCGCTAATTAACTCTTGGTTATATGCTTTATATGCTTTAGAATTTTTATAAATTGTACAATCCCAAGCACCTAAACGCATCGTTCCACCTTTTTCTGTAACATTTTTCTGGCTTTCCATTAAGTTAATAACAGGATCTTTTGCGCTTTTATTCATTTCTGTTGAATTCGCACTCTCTAAGCCTAAAACATTTCTAGCATATTCAATAACAGCCATTTGCATTCCTAAACAAATTCCTAAGAAAGGAATGTTATTTTCTCTTGCATATCTTACAGCTCTAATTTTTCCTTCAATACCTCTATCTCCAAAACCAGGCGCCACTAAAATTCCATTTACACCTTTTAGTTTTTTCTCAGCATTTTTAGGAGTCAAGCTTTCTGAATGTACCCAACGTACTTTTACTTTGGTTTCATGTGTAGAACCTGCATGAATAAAAGCTTCTGTTATAGATTTATAAGAATCATGTAGTTCTATATATTTACCAATTAAGGCAATCTCTACTTCATGTTTAGGATTTTTATGTTTTCTTAAAAAGTTATTCCAAACTTTAAGTTCTGGTTCACCTTTAGAAGAAAGCTTTAATTTATTTAAGACAACAGTATCTAAACCTTGTTCTAACATTAAGTTAGGAACATCGTAAATTGTTTCTGCATCTATAGATTGTATAACGTCTTCTTTTTTAACATTACAAAATAATGCTAGTTTACGTTTAATATCATCAGAAATTTCATGTTCTGTTCTACACACTAAAATATCTGGACTCACACCACTTTGCATTAACATTTTTACAGAGTGCTGTGTAGGTTTTGTTTTTAATTCTCCTGCAGCAGCTAAATAAGGAACTAAAGTTAAATGAATAACAATTGCATTTTCTTGACCTTTTTCCCATAATAATTGACGAACAGACTCTACATAAGGTAAAGATTCTATATCTCCAACAGTTCCACCAATTTCAGTAATTACAATATCATAATCTCCAGTTTCTCCTAAAATCTGAATTCTACGCTTAATTTCATCAGTAATATGAGGGATAACTTGAACCGTTTTTCCTAAAAACTCTCCTTTTCGCTCTTTATTTATTACAGATTGATAGATTCTACCCGTAGTAACATTGTTAGCTTGACTGGTTGGAATGTTTAAGTAACGCTCATAATGCCCAAGATCTAAATCTGTTTCTGCACCATCATCCGTTACATAACATTCTCCGTGTTCATAAGGGTTTAGCGTACCTGGATCTATATTAATATACGGATCTAATTTTTGGATAGTTACAGAAAATCCTCTTTCTTGCAATAGTTTAGCTAAAGAAGCGGCAATAATTCCTTTTCCTAGTGATGAAGTTACGCCTCCAGTTACAAAAACGTATTTAGTGTTGTGCATGCTATTATTAGGTTTGGGCAAAAGTACTAACTCTAAATTTTCTGTCAAATAAAAAGAGGTATTTATTTTTTATAACTTCAAAAGTTACTTCAATTTTAAAGTTAATATAAGTGGCATGGTTTTGGACGAGACAAAATAAAAAATATAATTTTGAAAAAAAAATTACTTTTATTAAGTGTTTTAATGTTATCAAGCTGTGCTATTATTTTTCCAAAAGTATTTCAACGTAAACCAGCAAATTTTAGTTTAGAGAATTTATGGTTTAATACACAATTAGATTATAATAATAGTTCCCGCTATTTACTAAATACGACTCAACTAAACTATAATGCGTTAAATAGCGATGGTTATAATGAACATTTATTAAATTTTTTCTCTAAGAAGGTTGGGCATAATACGTTGACTAGAGAAAATTATAAAACTACAGATCATAAAGTAATCTTTCCTTTCACAATAGAATATGATCTTACAAAAGAGAATATTGAGCTTTTACAAAAAACAACAGATTTAGATTATATTATTTTATCTAAAATATTGATTCCTAATCAAATTAATAATAATCCAAAATATGAATCATTAAAATATAGATCAGGTTTATTAGCCGGTTCTGTTGTCTTTCTTAAAATTTTTGATATTAAAAATCACAATGTTTTAATAGATATGAGATGTAAAAGTGCTGTTTATGACAAGGAGAACTTTAATTTTGATACAAATAGTTATGAAAAAGACACAAAAATATCAACTTATAAAAGTGAAGAACAGTTGGTCAAAAAGTGTTTTAAAAGAATTTTTAGCAGAATTGAATAATTTTTTATTTTTTTTTGAAATAGTGTTTGTCAAAAATAAAAACAGTTGTATATTTGCACACGCTTTTAACAAGGTGAAAATTGTTAAGTAATAAATATTAATACACAAGACTTTTAAAAATACATATAATGCCGAAAAGAACTTACCAACCATCAAAGAGAAAGAGAAGAAACAAACACGGTTTCAGAGAAAGAATGGCTTCTGCTAACGGTAGAAAAGTCTTAGCACGTAGAAGAGCAAAAGGAAGAACAAAAGTTTCTGTTTCTTCAGAAACTAGACATAAAAGATAATGATTAACAATTGTTAATATATTAGGTGTTACTTTTTTAAGTAACACCTTTTTTTATACCCAAGCACTAACTATTTTTGTAAACTAATATAACACACAACTAGACATGCCAAAAAGAAAAGACCTTAACTCCGTTTTAATTATTGGTTCAGGACCTATAGTAATCGGACAAGCCTGTGAATTTGATTATTCGGGTTCACAATCCTTACGTTCTTTAAGAGAAGATGGAATCGAAACTGTTCTAATTAACTCAAATCCTGCAACTATTATGACAGACCCTTCAATGGCTGATCATATTTATTTGCTGCCTTTAACAACAAAATCTATTATTCAAATTTTAAAAGAGCATCCACAAATTGACGCTGTTTTGCCAACAATGGGTGGGCAAACTGCATTAAATTTATGTATTGAAGCAGATGCAAAGGGAATTTGGGAAGATTTTAATGTAAAATTAATAGGTGTAGATATAGACGCTATTAATGTTACTGAAGATAGAGAACAGTTTAGAGAACTAATGTTAAAAATTGGTGTGCCAATGGCACCTCAAGCAACAGCAACATCATTTTTAAAGGGTAAAGAAATTGCCCAAGAATTTGGTTTTCCATTAGTTATTAGATCTTCTTATACTTTAGGAGGTGCAGGAGCATCTATTGTTTACAAGCCAGAAGATTTTGACCAGTTATTAAGTTTCGGTTTAGAAGCATCGCCAATACATGAGGTGATGATTGATAAAGCAATGATGGGATGGAAAGAATACGAATTAGAATTATTAAGAGATAAAAACGACAATGTTGTAATTATCTGTTCTATCGAAAATATGGATCCGATGGGAATTCATACTGGAGATTCTATAACAGTTGCCCCAGCAATGACACTTTCTGATAAAACGTTTCAGAAAATGCGTGATATGGCAATTCACATGATGCGTTCTATTGGAGATTTTGAAGGTGGATGTAACGTTCAGTTTGCAGTTTCACCAGATGAAAAAGAAGATATTATTGCTATCGAAATTAATCCACGTGTTTCTCGTTCATCCGCTTTAGCGTCTAAAGCAACAGGATATCCTATTGCTAAAGTAGCTACAAAATTAGCAATTGGTTATACATTAGATGAATTAGAAAACGGAATTACAAAATCTACATCCGCTTTATTTGAGCCAACGTTAGATTATGTGATTGTAAAAATTCCTCGTTGGAATTTTGACAAATTCGAAGGATCAGATAGAACTTTAGGATTGCAAATGAAATCTGTTGGTGAGGTAATGGGAATTGGACGTTGTTTCCAGGAAGCATTGCACAAAGCAACACAGTCTCTAGAAATTAAGAGAAATGGTTTAGGTGCAGATGGAAAAGGCTACACAGATTACAACCAAATTATAGAGAAGTTAACCAATGCAAGTTGGGACCGTGTTTTTGCTATTTATGATGCCATTGCTATCGGTATTCCTTTGAGCAAGATTCATGATATCACAAAAATTGATATGTGGTATTTAAAGCAATATGAAGAATTATTTCAATTGCAGAAAGAAATTTCTAAATATACAATTGATACCATAGAAAGAGACTTATTGTTAGAGGCGAAACAAAAAGGATACGGAGATAGACAAATAGCGCACATGTTGCGTTGTTTAGAAAGTCAGGTATATACAAAGAGAGAAGAATTAAAAGTACAACGTGTTTTTAAATTGGTAGACACGTGTGCTGCTGAATTTAAAGCAAAAACGCCTTATTATTATTCAACTTTCGAAAATGAAATTGAAACTGCAGACGGCGAAATTATTATTGCAAACGAAAGTATTGTTACCCCTAAAAAGAAAATAGTTGTTTTAGGTTCTGGCCCAAATAGAATAGGACAAGGAATTGAGTTCGATTATTGTTGTGTTCATGGAGTTTTAGCAGCTGCAGAATGTGGTTATGAAACAATTATGATTAACTGTAATCCTGAAACGGTTTCTACAGATTTTGATACTGCTGATAAATTATACTTTGAACCTATTTTTTGGGAACATATTTATGATATTATTCGTCATGAAAAACCAGAAGGAGTTATTGTTCAATTAGGAGGACAAACTGCATTGAAATTAGCGGAAAAATTAACTAAATACGGCATTAAAATTATAGGAACTTCCTTTGAAGCTTTAGATTTAGCTGAAGATAGAGGTAGTTTTTCTACGCTTTTAAAAGACAACAATATTCCATATCCAGAATTCGGAATTGCAGAAACTGCAGATGAAGCTTTGGTGTTAGCAGATGAATTAGATTTCCCGATTTTAGTTAGACCTTCTTATGTTTTAGGAGGACAAGGAATGAAAATTGTGATAAATAAAGAAGAACTTGTTGAACATGTTGTTGATTTATTAGGGAGAATGCCAGGTAATAAATTATTGTTAGATCATTATTTAGATGGCGCCATAGAGGCCGAAGCAGATGCAATATGTGATGCTGATGGAAATGTGTATATTATCGGAATTATGGAACATATAGAGCCTTGTGGAATTCACTCAGGAGATTCTAATGCGATGTTACCTGTATTTAATTTAGGTGATTTAGTAATGCAACAAATTAAAGATCATACACATACAATTGCAAGAGAATTAAAAACGGTTGGGTTGATTAATGTTCAGTTTGCGATAAAACATGATATCGTATATATTATTGAAGCAAATCCTAGAGCTTCTAGAACAGTGCCTTTTATTGCAAAAGCATACAAAGAACCGTATGTAAATTATGCAACGAAAGTAATGTTAGGTCATAATAAAGTAACAGACTTTAACTTTAATCCTCAGTTAGAAGGGTATGCAATTAAGCAACCTGTATTTTCTTTTAATAAGTTTCCTAATGTTGATAAAAAATTAGGACCAGAAATGAAATCTACAGGAGAAAGTATCTTATTTATAGATAGTTTAAAAGATGATGAGTTCTACAATTTATATTCAAGAAGAAAAATGTACTTGAATAAATAGTATACAATTTATATAGGATTAAAAAAGCGACCAAATTGGTCGCTTTTTTTTGTTATAGGAAAATAAAATATGGCAATAGTCAACTTAAAATATTGTTGCAATCTAAAGCTTCAGATGAAATAATTATAACTAAAAATAAGACTTCAGAATTTAAATAATGGTTAAATATGTAGTTTCATTTTTGTTAATAAAAGAGACAAACTGAGTTACTTTTCAATTCTTTTTTTTCTTTTTAATCAGTTTTACTCCCTTTTATAGAGGTTCATAGTTTGTCAAACTTTTTATTTTACTTACTTTAGAGAACAAATAGAAATTGAACGTTTATGAAAAGCAATTTAAAATTTACAAATTATTTTTTTATACTATTAATAAGTATTTTATGTAGTGCTTGTTTAACAAATGTTGAAGAAGAAATTATAGATGATGGAGGTTATTCTCCTTGCGAAACGATTACGTATACTTTAAGTATAAAACCTATAATAGATAATAATTGTGTTCAATGTCATAGTTCAGCAGGTAATTCCCCTAATTTAACCACCTATAATGGTATCAGTGCAAATGCTAGTATTGTAAAAGCAGAAGTATCTAGTAGAAGAATGCCACAAGGAAGCGCAATAACTAATGATGAAATTAATGCGATTAGCTGTTGGGTTGATAATGGAGCATTAAACAACTAATATTAGAAATTATGAAGGTTAAAAAAATCATCATTGGAATTCTTGCTTTAGTAATTATTGGAGCTTTTATTGCCTATAAAATATATAACAAACCACATGTAAATGTTGAAGAAGCATCAGCTGATATTTCTATTACTGCAGATAAAATTTTAAACGATTTTTCTTCGGATGAAAATTCAGCAAATTTAAAATATTTAGACAAAATTATTGAAGTAAAAGGAGTTGTTTCTGAAATAAATATTGAAAAAGGAATTATTACTATAGAAACAAATGACGATTTTGGTAGTGTACTTTGTCACCTATCCGAAGAGGCTAGTAGAAAAATTAGTAGATTACAAGAATTACAAATAATTGTGGTAAAAGGAATTTGTACAGGCTATTTAATGGACGTAATTCTAGTGAAATGCGAATTTATTAATCAATAAAATCAATCAACTATGAAAACTCTAATAACATTCTTTTGCTGTTTTATATTTGTAACAGTATCTAATAGTCAAGAAAGATATTTAACTAAAAATGGAGGCATTACTTTTTATTCAAAAATGCCATTGGAAGATATTAAAGCAGATAATAATCAAGTTTTAAGTATTATTGATGCTTCTTCTGGAAAAATGGCAATTTCTATTTTAATGAAATCATTTATGTTTAAGAAAGCATTAATGCAAGAACACTTTAACGAGAATTATGTGGAATCAGACAAGTTTCCAAAAGCAACTTTTAAAGGAACTATTTTAAATTTTAATGCAATTAAAGAAGCTACAACAAAACAGGAAGTAAAGGGAGTTTTAACAATTCATGGAGTTTCAAAAGAAATAACAATTGATGCAAGTTTTATGAAAACAAAAGAAACGATATTGGTAGATGGAGATTTTATTATTGCCTTAGATGAATTTAATATAGAAATTCCTGCTGTGGTGGCTAAAAATATTGCCAAAAAAATAAAAGTGAGTTTTAATTTTAATCACAAACCTTACAAGAAATAATATTATGAAAAAGTTACTACTAGCCATTTTTTTAATTTCTATAAGTTCTCATATCTTTTCTCAGGATGATTTGTTAGATATTTTAGACAATGAAACATCCGAAAATAAAGCAGAAGATATTGTTACTGCAACTTTTAAAGGAACACGAATTATAAACGGCCATTCAATTGAAAATAGAAAAGACAAAGAGTTAGAGTTTATTATCTCTCATAGATTCGGAAGAATAAACTTAGGTTTTGATGAGCTTTTTGGGTTAGATCAATCTAACATTCGGTTTTCTCTAGAATATGGTTTAAATGATAATTTAACCGCTGGTTTTGGTAGATCTAGTTTTGAAAAAACGTATGATAGTTTTTTAAAATACAGTTGGTTAAAACAAAAGAAAGGAGAAAAATCATTTCCTTTTGCGGTATCACTTTTTGGAAGTATGGCGGTAAAAACTTTAAAAGATTATGATCCAGCAGACAAAAGAACATTTGCTGAAAGTTTATTTTATGTTGGGCAGGTGCTAATTGCCAGAAAAGTTAGTCAATCTTTTTCATATCAAATAACACCTACTTATATTCACAGAAATACTGTAAAAATTGATGCAGATCCTCATGATATTTTTGCAGTTGGCTTTGGAAGCCGCATAAAAGTAAGTAAAAGAGTCTCTATAAACGGCGAGTATTATTATGCTTTTGATGAGTCTAAATCTATTAATGCAAGAAATTCTTTGGCTTTTGGTATAGATATAGAAACCGGAGGACATGTTTTTCAACTTATTTTATCGAATGCAATTACTATGATTGAAAAAAGTTTTATTTCAGAAACTACAGGTAATTTCTTTGGTGGAGATATCCACTTTGGATTTAATATTTCAAGAACTTTTTAATTCTTAAAATATAATTTTGATGAAGATTGAAGATTGTTTTTTAGAAAATAAAAGCCAATAAGCGATAAATAATACTTTTATAATTATTCATTTTTGTAATATTTATTCAGCATGTCATTATTTTATGTGTGACTGTTTAAATATAACGATTGAATTTTGATTATTTAGTGTTTATCTAAAAGAATGATTTTAGAATTACTGTTTTCAAATAAATGAAGATAATCATCAGCTTTAAATATTTTACTACTAAATCGAGAGGTTCTATTTCTTCCTTCTTCTTGCCTTTTAATACTTCTTGCAAATCTTCTAATTTCATTTTTAGAAGTTAAAATAATTCCCGGAACTGGAGCACTTTTTCCATTTTCATCTTTTGCAACCATCGTAAAATAAGAAGAATTACAATGTTTTTTTTCACCAGTTCTAATATTTTCAGACTCTACTCTTAAACCAACAACCATAGAGGTTCTTCCTGTGTAGTTTATAGAGGCACTCATAGTAACTAATTCACCTACTTCTATGGGGTTTAAGAAATCTACTTTGTTTACAGAAGCTGTTACACAATAATTGCCAGAATGTTTAGAAGCACAAGCAAATGCAATTTGATCCATTAAATTTAAAATATGACCTCCATGTATTTTTCCGCTAAAATTAGAATGTGATGGTAACATTAACTGGGTGATTGTAACTTGAGATTCACGAATATTTTTAAATTTATTTTTTATTTCATCCATAATTCAAAAATACAATTCTTTTTTTTCGATGAGTTTAAAAATCACTAAAAAGGAATAGTTTTTAACTAAAAATATTTCTTTTAAAAATTCATTATTTCCGTTTTTACCACCTTTTTATTTTAATAAAGCATTAATATTTGTTTTATTTGTTTTGAAATTGATAGATTATTTCATTAAATTTAAACTTTTATAATAAATATTAAGAATTTATCAATAAAAAAGAATCTTAACTAAAAAAAATAAAATCAAGACTTATGAAAAAACATTACTTTTTTAAATTATTATTATTGATGATTCCTTTTTCAGCATTTTTATTAATTTCAAGTTCGGGTGGTAGAGATGATGGCCGCTCTGGCTCTCCTGGTGATGGAGGTGCTAGTTGTACAGCTTGTCATGCTGGTAACGCAGACCTTGGGGCTTCAGCATCAATTACAACAAATATACCTGCAGCTGGGTATGATTTAAATACTGATTATACAATAACAGTAAACTCAACTTCATCTTCTTCAAAATTAGGATTTCAACTAACTGCTGAAAATGGTTCTGACACTAAAGTAGGTTCTTTTGTGGCTGGTTCTGGATCTAGAGTAACTGGACAAAGAATTACACAATCTAGTCCTTCAACTACTGGAGATTGGTCTTTTACTTGGAAATCGCCAGCAACAAATGAAGGAAGTGTTACATTTTATACAGCAGTAAATGCAACAAATGGTAATGGAGGGACTTCTGGTGATCAAGTTGTTCTTGCAAATACGGCTGTTGGAGTTTTAGGCATTTCAGATGTAAAACGTTTAGACTTTGATGTGTATCCAAACCCATCATCAGAAAACGTAACATTTCAGTTACCTTCTGGTTCAGAGAGAGCTACAGTAGAATTTTATGATTATTTAGGAAGATTGTCATTATCTGATAAAGTATCAATTTCTAATAGTAAAATTAATGTACAAGACTTAAGTTCTGGTGTTTATATTATAAAAGTCCTTACGGATGATAAAATAGGAAGCCAAAAGTTTATCAAAAAATAAATTTTTAATTCAAATTTTTCTAAAACCGATTGTATTTGTAGCAATCGGTTTTTTTTATGCACTATTTAAAGTAAATTTGTAATGCTACAAAATACACGAAAATGAACTATATATTATTTGATGGCGATGTTAGAAATTCGTTATTACCTTTTACATACACAAAACCTGTTGCAGATATTAGAGTAGGTATTTTAACCATAAGAGAAAAATGGGAAAAACATTTAGGCTTAACAACTACAACAGTTACAGAAGAATATTTAGAAGAAAAATATCCAATGGTAGAATTGGAAGAAAATATTTTAATTAATGCTTCATTCTGTCCAACTGAAAATTTGGTAGAAAAGGTTAAAAACTTATCAGAAAACGAAGCTATTTTTAAAGGGGAAGATGTTATTGCTTTTTTTACTACTGATTCTCAAGAGGAAGTAAATTTTGATGAATATACTCAGATTGAGTTTGAAGAAGAATTGATTCAAATTAAAAACACTTGGGATATTTTTTCTTTAAATGATAAAGCAATTCAGGAAGATTTTAACTTTCTTACAGAAGGAAGAACATCTCAACCTATACCTGAAGGAACAAGATGTATTAACAAAGAGAATATTTTTATAGAAGAAGGTGCTGAAGTTGTTTTTGCAAATTTAAATGCTTCTACGGGCCCTATTTATATAGGTAAAGATGCCTTAGTTATGGAAAACTCATCTGTTAGAGGTCCGTTTGCAATGTGTGAAAATTCAGTTTTAAAAATGGGCGCAAAAGTATACGGAGCTACAACTTTAGGACCTCATTGTAAGGTAGGAGGAGAAGTGAGTAATTCTGTTTTATTTGCATTTTCTAATAAAGGACATGATGGCTATTTAGGGAATTCTGTGATAGGAGAATGGTGTAACTTAGGAGCAGATACAAACATTTCTAATCTTAAAAATAATTATGCTGAAGTAAAACTATGGGATTATGAAACAGGTCGTTTTGCAAAAACGGGTTTGCAGTTTTGTGGTTTAATGATGGGAGATCATTCTAAATGTGGAATTAATACCATGTTTAATACAGGAACTGTTATTGGTGTAAGTGCCAATATTTTTGGTAGTGGATTTCCACGTAATTTTGTCCCTTCTTATAGTTGGGGAGGAGCTTCTGGTTTTACAGAATATAAAACCGATAAAGTTTTTGAAGTTGCTACTGTAGTTATGAAACGTAGGAGTATCATTTTTGACGAAAAAGAACAAAAAATTCTTGAACACATTTTTGAAGAAACAAAACAATATAGAAATTATTAAGTCTTAGAAACAAACTTTTAAAAGTAAAAAAACCTTAAAATGAATTTTCATTTTAAGGTTTTTTTACTTTTCTTTTTGTGATAAAGTAGAAGACTTTTTAATTTCTGTCTACAACACTTCCAGAACCAACAGATTTACTGTCTATATGTTTAGGATTTCCTTTGTAATAAATATTTCCAGAGCCAACTAAATTTGCTTTTATTTTAGTTTTTACAGTCGTTTTAATGCTTCCAGAACCTGCAACATTTGCACGAACTTCATTTGTTTTTAATTCATAGGCTTTAATTCCTCCAGAGCCAGCAATAGTACAATTTAATTCATTTGTGTTACCAGACAAGTCAATATTACCAGACCCACCAATAGAAGCTCTTAAAGAGTCTGAATCTACTTTTAAAGTAATATTACCAGAACCTCCTAAACGTACATTAAAATCGGTGCTTTTTATAAGGTCTTCACTTGAAATATTACCAGAACCACCTAAACTTATGCTTCTAATATCAGAAAAGGTAACAGTAACAGTTACTCTTTTTGTAGTTCTAATATTTGTGTTTTTTTTGTAGTTAATCTTAAGTTTATTTCCAGAAACTTCAGTTTCTATAAAAGGAATAATATTCTCTTCACCTTCAATAGAAATTTCACCTTCTTTTCCTTTTATAAGAATAACATCAAAAGAACCACCTGCAGTTATACCCTCATAATCTGAAGTTGTTCTTTTGACAGTAACAACTTTTCCGTTCCCTTTTATTTTTTCACTATTTCCCCACCAATCTTGTGCATTTACTGCAAATGTGATTGTTAAAATTAAGCCAGTTAAAAGTATTTTCTTATTCATAATATTAGTTTTTGATTGACTATTAGTACTTCTCTTTAATGCTTACGCCACCATATTGAGATTTAATTTTTAAAGTTGAGTTCGTGTTTCCTTTACCATATTTACCCTCGTAATATTTCTTTGTAGATTTAGTAATGCTTTTAAAAATAGCCATTTTATCATCATCTCTTTTAAAACCTGCATATTGTAAATCTATTTCAAAATTAAAAACCACATCCGATGCTACTTCAATTCTAATGCCTGTATATTGAGTAGAAATAGTAATATTTTCGAAGCCTTTTACTAACTCTTTAATAGCTATAGATCCATAATCTGCGTCTATATTTAAATTTTTTCTAATCGTACCAAATTTCATGCTTACATAATCAGAATTCCCTCTAACTGAATTTGCATCACCAATATCTATAGAACCATAATCAGTATTAAAAGCTACATTTTTTGTTTTTTCTAATTTTATAGTTGAATAATCTGCATTTATACTTATTTCTTGAGAAGTTTCTATTGTAAGTTTAGAGTAATCTAGATTTAGATCTCCACTTTTCATATAATTTATATTTGAAGTTGAGCAATAATCTAAATTGATATTATTATCGGAAGCAGATAAATCTCCAATTGAAATTTTTCCATAATCGCAATTAATATCAGCTTTCCCAGATAAATTATCTAAATAAATACTTCCATAGTCATTATCTAAGTCTACAGAATTAGTTACTGGCATTTTAACAACATAATTAATTTGATAGTTGGTGTTTTTACTTTTCCCCCACCAAGACCAATTGCTTTTTTTTTCACCAAAAATAGTTTTGGCTTCAACATAAGAAGCACTGGCATTAAACTCGATATTTATACTAGAAATTTTGTCTTCAATAGCATCTAAATCATTCCCTTTTACAGTAATTGTAACTTCAATTTCTACACGGTTTTTATCCCAAGTAGTAATGTTTAAATTTCCATATCTGTTATTTAAAGATACTTTTGCATCTTTATTTACAGAGAATTCTTTTTTTATTGTTCTGCTTTTTTCATGCTTCTTTTTATCTTTATTAGCAAAAGCTACTAAAGGAATAAATAGCGCAAAAAGTATAATTTTATATATAGATTTCATCGTTTAAAAGGTTAGGGTTTTTTATTTGTTCAATTTGTTTTACTGTGTTTTCTAAAACTTCTAAACGTCTTTGATAGTTTTTTATCATTGCATTTATAATTTTTCTTTGTTTGCCGTTATTTGTAAGTTCTGTTACAAATGTTTTATAGTTATCTTCTAATTCCTCTAACTCCTCTAAAGCATTTTCGATAACATTTTCTGTATCTAAATTTCTATTTTTTTCTAAATTTTTTAACTCTTGATGAATCGTTGAAACAAAATAACTTTGAACTTCTTCCATTTTTGGAGAAACATCTGCTAAATCCATTTGACTCTTTTGATGCTTACTACCCAGCCAAAAACCAAAGATTAAAACTACAGATGCTGCTACACTTAGCCATTTCCAAGAAGTTTTATTTATTTTCTTAGGATGATTTAACTTGCGCTCAAAATGCTCTAAATGTCTAGAATTAGGTTCTTGAAAGTCGAACTCATTTTTAGAGAAAAATTGTTGTAATTTATCTTCCATATTCTTGTGTTTGTATATTTTGTGCAAGTAAAATTTGCTTTAATTTCTTTTTTGCTCTAGAAACAGTTGTTCTAACATTTTCGTTTGTATACTCTAAAATCTGAGCAATTTCTTCATAATCATACCCTTCTATTAAATGTAAGTTCAAAACCAGTCTGTAATTTTCTTTTAAACCTTGTAAACAACGCAACACATTATTGGCTTTTAAACCAGAATAATCAATAGCTTCTTCTTCAACTTCATCATTAGTAATCACTTCCATTTTTACTTCTTGATATCTATTATTCTTTTTTAACTGTGTTAAGCTTTTATTGATTACTATTCTTTTTAACCACGCACCAAAAGTGACTTCACCTTTATAGGTATTCATTTTTGTAAAAACTGTTAAAAACGCTTCTTGCATAATGTCTTCTGCTTCAAAATTATCTTTTAAAATACGATATGCAGTGTTATACATTGCTTTGTAATAAGCTTTGTAGATAGCTAACTGCGCGTTTTTATCTGACTTTTTGCAGCGTTCTATAAGTTTGGTTATATGTGGTTGATTAGTTTCCAATAAAACGTTTCTATACTAGAGACAAATTACTTTTTAATTTGTGACACTTTTCTAATAATAAAAATACACTTTTTAAATATGAAATAAAAAAATGAGCTCTTTTAAAGACTGCGTAATATTTTAAAAGCTTCATTTTTATTAGCTACTTTATGCAAGCTCCAATTCAAATCATAATTTATTTTTTCTCCAATTTTCAATGTTTTTTCTGGACTTAAACATTCTAATTCAGTAAATAAATCATTTCCAAAAATAGTTACAGAAGTACCCTTGTCTGGGTATGAATTTTTATAAATAGTTTCAAAATTAAATTCTTCTATAAATAGTGATTCTTCTAAGTAACCAGCAACCCATTTTTTAGAATCTGAGCCTACTTTTTGAGGCGAATTATCTGTTGATTTTAATTCTAAAATAGAATTTTTTACAGTCACATTTATCGCTGCATAATTTTTAGCATCGGGCCATACAGGTATTAAATACCCATTATTAAAAATACTTTTTTTATCAATTGGTAAATAACTAATATTAGGTGTTTTAATTTTTGATAAGCTCCAGATTGTAAGCGGTATTTTTTCTAAGGCTGTGTTTTTTGCAGATTTAATTTTAGTCAATTCTTGTTCAATCTTAACAGCAGTTCCAGTTTCAGAGATGGTAATCGTTCTTTTTATTTGTATACCAAGTATTTTACTTATTGGGCTTTCTAAAATAACGCCATTTTTTAAGTATGAAACTTTATATGGACTCGCATTTATATAAGGATCTGGCACATGTCTGCTACCTGTTATAGTATTAAAATACTCTTCAGAGCAAGGTAAAACTCTGTTTCCACCTACATTTGGAGCCTGAATTTTATGGTCTTTTTTAAAATAGGCTCCAGTATTAAATATAGTTCCTTCTAGTTCTTGGTTTTCGTAAAATATATTTTCACCCGTTGTAAAACCATAATATATAATTCTCCCTATTTCAGGAACTACCAGAATTTTAATATCCAGATTTGAAATTTCAATGGTATTTTTCCAACCTTTATACTGTAAACTAAGAATTTTAATTTTAGACATACTTTTTATTTTCAATTGCAAAAATGATAAAAAAAAATGAAGTATTTACAATCTAATTATCAATGGCACAACTATTGGTTTCTTATAGTAGATAGTTTGTTAGGTAGGTTTTATTAAATTGACTATCAGTGAATTAAAAATATAATAATTGATGTTAATTTCAGTTTTTTGAAATTAAATGTCAGTATGACAGATATAAAGAAAATGAGTAAACCAAAAGTATTGCATATGGACAATTTGTCGCTTCAAAATATGTTAAACGAAGATTCGGAGTTAATTCCATTAATGACGCCAGAAGATGAGGAGATAATAAACAAGGAAAGTGTTCCTGAAACATTATCAATCTTACCTTTAAGAAATACCGTTTTATTTCCTGGAGTTGTAATTCCTATTACAGCTGGTAGAGATAAATCTATTCAGTTAATAAAAGATGCAAACAAAGGAGATAAAGTAATTGGTGTAGTTGCACAAAAGAATGAAGATGTAGAAGAACCTGGTTTAAAGGATATTCACACAACAGGTGTTGTAGCTCAAATATTACGTGTTTTAAAAATGCCCGATGGTAATACAACTGTTATTATTCAAGGTAAAAAACGTTTCCAAATTGAAAATGTTATTCAAGACGAACCTTATTTAAAAGCAACTGTAAAAGAAGCGGTAGATGATAAAACAGTAGATGATGAAAAGGAATTTAGAGCAATTATAGATTCTATAAAAGAGCAAGCATTAGAGGTTATTAAAGAAAACCCAATGTTACCTTCAGAGGCTTCATTTGCAATTAAAAACATTCAATCAGATTCTTTCTTGGTGAATTTTATTTCATCAAACATGGATTTATCTGTTGCTCAAAAGCAATTAATTTTAGAAAAGGATAATTTAAAAGAACGTGCTTTATTAGCATTAAAAAATTTAAATAAAGAGCTTCAGAAATTACAATTGCGAAATGATATTCAGTCTAAAACAAGAGAAGATTTAGACCAACAACAAAGAGAATATTATTTAAATCAGCAATTAAAAACAATTCAAGAAGAATTAGGAGGTGTTTCTAATGACGAAGAGTTAGAAGAAATGCGCCAGAAGGCAATAACAAAAAAGTGGACGAAAGAAGTTGGAGACACTTTTGTAAAAGAATTGTCTCGCTTAAAAAGAATGAATCCACAAGCTGCAGAATATGGAGTTCAAAGAAGTTATTTAGAGTTAATGCTAGAGCTTCCTTGGGGAGAATATACCAAAGATAAGTTCGATTTAAAACGTGCTGTAAAAATTCTTGACAGAGATCATTTTGGATTAGAAAAAGTAAAAGAAAGGATTATAGAGCATTTAGCAGTTTTAAAGCTAAAAGGCGATATGAAATCTCCAATTATATGTTTATATGGACCTCCAGGAGTTGGTAAAACTTCTTTAGGAAAATCTGTTGCAGAATCTTTAGGACGTAAATATGTACGTATGTCTTTAGGAGGTTTACGTGATGAAGCAGAAATTAGAGGACATAGAAAAACATACATTGGTGCAATGCCTGGTAGATTAATTCAGAATTTGAAAAAAGCAGGAAGTTCAAATCCAGTTTTTGTTTTAGATGAAATTGATAAATTAGGACAAAGCCATCAAGGAGATCCTTCTTCTGCAATGTTAGAAGTGTTAGATCCAGAGCAAAATACTGAGTTTTATGATAATTACTTAGAAGTTGGTTATGATTTATCTAAAGTGCTTTTTATTGCAACAGCAAATAATTTAGGAGAAATTCCTTGGGCGCTGCGTGATAGAATGGAAATTATTAATGTATCTGGGTATACAATTGAAGAAAAAATAGAAATAGCCAAAAGACATTTATTACCAAAACAAATAAAAGAACACGGTTTAACTTCTGCTCATATAAAAATAGGAAAACCACAACTAGAAAAAATTGTTGAAGGTTATACAAGAGAATCTGGTGTTAGAGGTTTAGAAAAACAAATTGCTAAAGTGGTTCGTTTTGCAGCAAAATCTATTGCATTAGAAGAAGAATATGATGTAAAAATTTCATCAGAAATGATTGAAACAATTCTAGGAGCTCCAAGATTAGAAAGAGATAAATATGAAAATAATGGTGTAGCAGGTGTTGTTACAGGTTTAGCATGGACACAAGTTGGAGGAGATATTTTGTTTATTGAATCAATTTTATCTAAAGGAAAAGGTACTTTAACAATTACCGGTAATTTAGGTAAGGTGATGAAAGAATCTGCAACCATTGCAATGGAATACATTAAAGCAAATGCAGATGAATTTGGAATTGATGGTGACATTTTAAATAAGTACAATGTTCATATTCACGTACCAGAAGGCGCAACTCCAAAAGATGGGCCAAGTGCAGGTATTACAATGTTAACGTCTTTAGTCTCTTTATATACACAGAGAAGAGTGAAAAGTAATTTAGCAATGACAGGTGAAATTACGCTAAGAGGAAAAGTATTACCAGTTGGTGGAATTAAAGAAAAAATATTGGCTGCTAAAAGAGCAAATATTAAAGAAATAATTTTGTGTATTGATAACAAAAAAGATATTGAAGAAATTAAAGAAAGTTACCTAAAAGGATTAACATTTCATTATGTTTCTGAAATGAGTGAAGTTATTGATCTTGCTGTAACAAAGCAAAAAGTAAAAAAAGCTAAGAAATTAGTGTAAGTAAGTTTTTTAAAAAAAAAGCAGCCAATTGGCTGCTTTTTTTAATTGCAATAAACACAGTTTGGTAAGTTTAAACTTGCCTTTAGCTGTCTTTAAAAATTTCTAATATCAATGATATCTCCACTTTGTAATTGATTCTCAATATCAATACTGTAGATCTTTTCTGCAACAAATTCGGAAGAATATAATTCGTTATTTTCTTTTAAATCTTTAAAACGTTGTACATTTTTGAAATCAGCTTTATTAGTTTTTCTAATCTGATTCTGCATATTAGTGTCTACAACTCCAGGATAAATTGCTACACATTTTACACCATTCTCAATTTCACTTTGTTCTGCTGCAATTGCTTTTGTTGTCATGTCTAACGCCGCTTTAGATGTACAATAAACACTCCAGCCTTCATAAGGTTTTGTTGCTGCGCCAGATGAAATATTAATAATTTGTTTTTTGCAATTCCAGTTTTGAGTCTCTTTTATAAACAGATTAGATAAAACAAGTGGAGTAGTGGTATTTAATTGAATAGATTTAGCAATATCTTCTGGATCTAAGTTTTCTAAAGTGGAAATTTCGCCTAATCTTCCTGCATTATTTAGTAACGTAATTGAAGAAATACGCTCTTTATCAATTTGATTAAATATGCTTTTCAGTGCTTTTGGTACTTCTTTAATAGCACTTAAATCTGCTTTAATTTCTGTAAATTTTTCTGAATTAGAAAGGCTTCTGGCAATCGAAAAAACATGGTACTTTTCTGAAGTATATTTTTCAGCCAAAGCTTTACCAATTCCTTTACTTCCTCCAGTAATAATTAAGATATTCATTAAGTAAAGATACTAAAATGTCATTTTAGTACAAAGTGTGAAAGTTATTAGTGAAAAGGAGATTTCTAAATCGCTTAAAAAAGCTCATTTTTAAATGAAAGAAAACTTATTTAAAGAATTTTTTCGAATTCTCCCAATGAACATCCATTTCAGTTAAAGACATATCAGAAAGTTCTTTGCCTTCTTTTTTTGCTTCTTTTTCTAAATATTGAAAGCGATTGATAAATTTTTTATTTGTTTTTTCTAAAGCATTTTCTGGATTTACACCAATAAAACGAGCATAATTAATCATAGAAAAAAGTACATCACCAAATTCTTTTTCGGTGTTTTCTATATTACCAGCTTTAATTTCTTCATTTAGCTCAGAAAGTTCTTCTTGAACTTTTCCCCAAACTTGTTGAGGTTCTTCCCAATCAAAACCAACGCCAGCAACTTTTTCTTGTATTCTACTAGCTTTTACAACAGCAGGTAAGCTTATAGGAACGCCTTCTAAAACAGAAGTTTTTCCTTCTTTCAACTTTAGTTGTTCCCAATTACGTTTTACTTCAGCTTCGTCTTTTACAACAACATCTCCATAAATATGTGGATGTCTATGAATTAATTTATCACAAATAGAATTGGCAACATCCGCAATGTCAAAAGCATTTTTTTCAGCACCAATTTTAGAATAAAAAACGATGTGCAAAAGCACATCGCCTAATTCTTTCTTTATTTCTTGTAAATCGTTTTCTAAGATTGCATCGGCTAATTCATAAGTTTCTTCTATCGTTAAATGACGCAAAGATTCTAAGGTTTGCTTTTTATCCCATGGACATTTTTCACGGAGTTCGTCCATAATATCCAATAACCGATTAAAAGCTTTTAGCTGATTTTCTCTAGAATTCATTTTTTTTTTGAAGTTTTAAAGTTGAAGAGTATTTATTTTGCAAACTGCAAACTGCAAACTGTTACTGTTCACTTTCTACTTCTTCTGTTGTAGCTTCAATTTTTGAAAAATCCATTCCAGATTTTACTAAAGAGTTATACCATTGTATTACTTTCTTAATATTAGAAGTATAAACTCTTTCAGCGTCATAATCTGGTAAAACTTCAGTGAAAAATGCTTCTAATTTTTTAGCACTTTCTTTATGAGAAATTGCTTCTTTACCTTCTGTTTTTTCAAACATAGATTTAAAGATGTTTAATAAAGGCACATCTTCTTCATAGGTGTAAATTGCAATATTTTCTAACAAACTTACGTTTTGTGTAGTGTTAATTGCTAGTCTTTTATTGTCAATTAAAGACTCAACAATAATTGCGTTTTTAGATTGAGAAACTACTTGGTATAAACCAGGTTTACCCGTAACTGATATAATTTTATTAAATTCCATTTTAGTATGTTTTTAAGTTCTTATGTAGACTTATTTTCCTTTTTTTAAATTAGGGAAACGCATTCTGTAATCTGCATTAATTTTCCCTTTAGATATATTTTCTAATTTCTTTTTTATGATTCTCTTCTTAAGAGTTGAAAGTTTATCTGTAAATAAAATTCCTTCAATATGATCATATTCGTGCTGAAATACTCTTGCTGCTAAACCATCTAAAATTTCAGTATGAATTTTAAAATCTTCATCTTGATATTCTATTGTTATTTTTGGTTGACGAAAAACATCTTCTCTAACATCAGGAATACTTAAGCACCCTTCATTAAAAACCCATTCATCACCTTCTTCTTCAACTATTTGAGCATTAATAAAAACTTTATTAAAGTTTTTTAAAGCTTCTCTATCTTTTTCAGATAATTCTTCATCTTCAGCAAAAGGCGAAGCATCTATAATAAATAAACGAATTGCTTTTCCAATTTGAGGAGCAGCCAAACCAACACCAGAAGCATTGTACATGGTTTCTTTCATGTTGGTAATCAACTTTTCTAATTCAGGGTAATCTGCATCGATTTCCACGCCTACTTTACGTAAAACAGGATCTCCATAAGCAATAATAGGTAAAATCATTTATTTTTATTTAAAAACGATTGCAAAAATACAATTTAGAAATATGAATTACGAATTTAAAATTAGGAATTTAATTGAGTGTATATTAATTTTTTGACTTTTTAAAGTTGAAAAAGCAAGCTTACATAATTAAATTTTTAAACAATTACACAAGTTATTGATTGTATAAATACGACTGTAAAATAATTGTGGCACTAATTTCATCAACTAATGCTTTATTTTTTCGTTTATTTTTTCCCAAACCACTATCAATCATTGTTTGAAAAGCCATTTTAGAAGTAAAACGTTCATCAACTCTTTGCATAGGTATGTGAGGAATCGCTTTGGCTAATTTTTTTAAAAAAGGAATAATTAAAGCTTCACTTTCGCTATCAGAATTATCCATTTGTTTAGGTTTTCCAACTAAAAATAAATCAACCTTTTCTTTTGAGATATAATCCTTTAAGAAAGGAAGTAATTCATCTGTGCCTATTGTTGTTAAACCAGATGCAATAATTTGCATTTCATCAGTAACGGCAATTCCTGTTCTTTTTTTTCCAAAATCAATAGCTAAAACTCTTCCCAAATTATTTTTTTTTGCAAAAATACGAAATTAAACAACAAGTTGTAATCTGTTTAAAAAACGTATATTCGCCTTCATATTTAATGTTAGATTTATATTTGCAGGAATTAAATAATTAAGATGAAAGATATTAGAGAAATTATAGAGTCTGCTTGGGATAATCGTGATTTATTAAAAGAAGAAAAAACGATTAACACGATTAGAAAAGTAGTAGATTTACTAGATAAAGGAGCATTAAGGGTTGCTGAGCCAACAGCAGATGGTTGGCAAGTTAATGAATGGATTAAGAAAGCAGTGGTTCTATATTTCCCAATTCAGAAAATGGAAACTTTAGAAGCTGGTATTTTTGAATATCATGATAAAATTCCACTAAAAAGAAACTTTGCAGAAAGAGGAATTAGAGTTGTGCCAAATGCAGTTGCAAGGCATGGAGCATATATAGCACCAGGAACTATTTTAATGCCAAGTTATGTAAATATTGGTGCTTATGTAGATGAAGGAACAATGGTAGATACTTGGGCAACTGTAGGTAGTTGTGCTCAAATTGGTAAAAATGTTCACCTTTCTGGAGGCGTTGGAATTGGTGGAGTTTTAGAACCTTTACAAGCAGCACCAGTAATTATTGAAGATGGTGCCTTTATTGGGTCTAGGTGTATTGTTGTAGAGGGAGTTAGAATAGAAAAAGAAGCAGTACTTGGTGCAAATGTTGTGCTTACTATGAGTACAAAAATTATTGATGTAACAGGTGATGAACCTATAGAAATGAAAGGAAGAGTTCCTGCAAGATCTGTAGTGATTCCTGGGAGTTACACTAAGAAATTTGCAGCGGGTGAATACAATGTTCCTTGTGCATTAATTATTGGGAAAAGAAAAGAAAGTACTAACAAAAAAACATCTTTAAATGATGCACTTCGTGAGTACGATGTAGCTGTTTAATATTTTTAGTATACTATGACAAAAATTACTGCTATTATACCTACCTTAAATGAAGAAATCCATATTAAGGAAGCCATCGAATCTGTTAAATTTGCAGATGAAATTATTGTTATAGACTCTTATAGTACAGATAAAACGCTAGAAATAGCAAGTAATTATAATGTGAAAATCATCAAACGTAAGTTTGATGATTTTTCTTCTCAAAAAAACTTTGCAATAGATCAGGCCAAACATTCTTGGATCTATATATTAGATGCGGATGAGCGTGTAACAACAGAAGTTGAAAAAGAAATATTAGAAGCTGTAAAAGACCCAAAAGAATTTGTTGGCTTCTTTGTAAGAAGAACTTTTTATTTCTGCGGAAAACGAGTTGATTATAGTGGTTTTCAAAGAGATAAGGTAATTCGTTTATTTTTAAGAGAGCATTGTAAATATACAGGACTAGTACATGAAAGAATTTTAACCAAAGGTAAATTAGGGTTCTTTAAGCATAAAATAGACCATTTTTCTTATAGAAATTATGATCATTATATTTCTAAAATGAATCATTATGCTACTATAAGAGCAAGTGAATTACATGAAAAAGGAAATAAAGTAAATATTTACCATGTAATGATAAAGCCAGCTGCAAGATTTTTTATCCATTATATAATACGCCTTGGATTTTTAGATGGATTTACTGGTTTTTTGGTTGCAAAAACACAAGCTTATGGTGTTTTAACCAGATATATTAAGTTATGGTTATTGAATAAAGGAATAAAGGAATAAAGGAAAGTTAATTTCTTTTATAAAAAGCATAATTTCTAATACCTCTATTTAATTTAAAGGTGAAAAGTGTAACTATTTGCCAAAACGGACGAATAATTTCTCTAATTACTTTCTTCCAAATAATCATATTATTTTGTTGAATGGTACTTCCTCCCATTTCTTTATCAATACTAACAACATATTGTTTATTTGTAGAATATAATTTCACTTTATGTTTGTAAACATCCTGTTTCATTACATCTATTGGAGCATAATAAGCACTTAAATTTTTTGATAAATTTTTAGCCGCATTTTTACCAATGATTTGACCAATCATTAAAACTGGAGGAATTAAAAATGTATTTAGCAATTCATTTTTTTCTAATGAATAAAAACCTTTTTTGCCTGAAATATCTAAAAAATCATCAACGTTAATCTCATCTAAAAGCGCGTTTAAATCTTTAAAAAAATCTTCATGAACTAAAGCATCATCTTCTAAAACAATAGAAAAGTCTTCAGGTTGTGTCGAGAGAAAATTCCAAAGTTTAAAATGTGTTAAGCAAATACCAATTTCTCCATCATTTGGAAAGGGAAAGTGGGCTAAAACATTGTGTTTACTTTTTTCTTTTTTTAAATAATTTTCGTCTAATTCCTTACCATAAACAGCAGGTATTCTTGTAATTGGAATATTCAATTTTTTAAATTGATCTTCCATGAAGTTCTTACGATTAACGCTTTTGTCTAGATTTATGTAATATACTTCGTATGATATCATAATTTTATCCAATTTTCGCAAGCCACTTCATTTTCTTTATTTACAAACCAGTTTTTTGGTGCTATTACAGTTTTAGTATGATTTTTATTTAACCAAGCTCCCCACCAAGAAAAACTACTATTAGCAGTAATGTTGTTTTTGCATAAACTCATTAAATACATATCTTCATGTGGTATGGTTTTAGTATCAACATAAAAGGCATTTTCTATTTTTAAGTTTTCTTTGGTCCAAGGAATATCATCAGAAAACACAAAAAAGGTGCTATTTTTATAAGTGTCATTCATTATTTTAATGGCACCTTCATAGTATTCTAAAGCGCATGTTCCATGAACACTATTTGCTTTTTTATCAGAAATATAATCTCCTCTTCTAATGTGCAGTGAACAGCTATTTATGGAAGAAAAAATAGTTTTTGCTACTTTATTAGTATCCTCTGAAATACTGTTTTTTATTATAAATTGATTTAATAAAACGGCTCTTATTTCATTGAAATATTTTTCTGTTTGAAAATATCCTTTAACATATTTATTTCCCCTTAAAGATGTTAGTTGTTTATCAAATAATAAATTTTTTTCTTTTATTGATTTTACAATTCCAATTTTAGATAAAATACTTGGTAGTGATGAAGTTGAATTTAAATCGATGTTGAATTTATCTAATTGATATCCGCCATGTAATTTGTATTTTTTAAATTTAGTTGTATCAATTTTAACAGCATATCCTTTTTGCTCTAAAGCTTTTGCATATGCATATTGAAACATTTGATTTCCTAGACCACCAACTATTCTTACAGTAATCATTTTTAGTTTTTTTCTTTAAAAATATAGTATTTTTGTGCTCATCGCAAAAATACAAATAAATAGCAATACTTAAACAAACTTAAAGTTTGATAAATGAAAATGTTATCAGAAATTTCAAATACGAATCAATATTTATTAAAAGGTAAAATAATTTTGTACCCAACGGATACTGTTTGGGGAATTGGTTGTGATGCGACAAACCTTAAAGCTGTTTCAAAGATTTTTCAACTTAAAAACAGAGCAGAAAGTAAAAGTTTAATTGTTTTGGTAAGTTCTATACATATGCTTAAAAAATATGTTTCATTACCAGGTAAAGCGCTAAGTATTTTAAAATCTACACAGAAACCAACAACAATTATTTATCAAAATCCAAAAGGATTTGCAAAAAACACAATTGCAAGTAATAATACCATTGCAATTAGAATTGTACAAGATGAGTTTTGTAGAAAATTAATTAAAAGATTTGGAAAGCCTATTGTTTCTACATCGTCAAATATAAGTGAAGAACCAACTCCAAAATCATTTTCAGAAATAAGTAAACCAATTTTGGATGGTGTAGATTATGTAGTAAATTTGCACCAAAATAAAGTAAATATAAAATCATCAACGATATTAAAAATTGATGGGAATACAATTCAGGTAATAAGAGCGTAAATACATGCAGAAGCAATTCTATAAAGAAGCAATTTCATCAGAAATTTTTAGTATAATATCAAAAGCATCCAAAGAATTAAAGATAGAATCCTATGTAATTGGAGGTTTTGTTCGTGATTTTTTATTAAAAAGAGGAACCGCAAAAGATATTGATATTGTTGCAATTGGAAGCGGAATAGAACTCGCGGAAAAAGTAGCATCATTATTACCAAACAAACCAAAAGTCCAGGTTTTTAAAACATACGGTACAGCAATGTTACGTTTTAATGATATTGAGATTGAGTTTGTTGGAGCAAGAAAAGAATCTTATACAGAAGAAAGTAGAAACCCTGAAGTTTCTGAAGGGACTTTACAAGACGATCAAAATAGAAGAGATTTTACAATTAATGCATTGGCATTAAGTTTAAATGAAGATAATTTTGGCGAAATATTAGATCCGTTTAACGGAGTAAGCGATTTAGAAAATAAGATAATAAGAACGCCTTTAAATCCTGACATTACGTATTCTGATGATCCTTTAAGAATGATGAGAGCAATACGATTTGCTTCTCAGTTACATTTTAAGATTGAAGAAAATTCACTTTTAGCAATTTCAGAAAATGCAGATCGACTTAAAATAATTACCAGAGAAAGAATTATTGATGAACTCAATAAAATAATGCTTTCAGAAAAACCTTCAAAAGGGTTTTTATTATTAGATAAAACAGGGTTATTACCACAAATTCTTCCAGAGTTAATTGATTTAAAAGGAGTAGAGGAAGTTGAAGGACAAAAGCATAAAGATAATTTTTATCACACTTTAGAAGTGGTGGATAATATTTCTGAAAACACAAATGATGTTTGGTTACGTTGGGCCGCTCTATTGCATGATATTGGAAAAGCGCCAACAAAAAAGTTTAGTAAAAAAGTGGGTTGGACATTTCATGCACATGAATTTGTAGGGTCTAAAATGGTTTATAAATTATTTAAACGATTAAAAATGCCTTTGAATAATAAGATGAAACTTGTTCAAAAAATGGTTTTATTAAGTTCTAGACCAATTGTTTTGGCTACAGAAGTTACAGATTCTGCAGTAAGAAGATTGGTTTTTGATGCTGGTGAAGATATCGATTATCTAATGACACTTTGTGAAGCTGATATTACAACTAAAAACCCTAAGAAATTTAAACGCTATCATCAAAATTTTGATTTGGTACGTTCTAAAATTAAGGAAGTAGAAGAGAGAGATAGAGTTCGTGATTTTCAGCCTCCAGTTTCTGGAGAGGAAATTATGAAAGCATTCAATTTAAAACCTTGTAGAGAAATTGGTCAGATAAAAGAAGCCATAAAAGAAGCAATTTTAGATGGTAAAATTCCTAATGAACAGAAAGCTTCTTATGATTTTATGATTGAAAAAGGTGTGGAATTAGGTTTGAAACAAAGTTTGCTATAGGTAACTCTCTTTAGGGAAAATACCAAATTAAAAAAGACCAATACGATTATAGTATTGGTCTTTTTTAGTTGATATAATTAATATTTTAGCTTAAAGACTGCATGGTTACCAACTTAAAGTATTCACCTTTTTTAGCAAGTAATTCTTCGTGTTTTCCTTGTTCTACAACTTTTCCTTTTTTTAGCACCAAAATTTTGTCTGCTTTTTGAATTGTAGAAAGCCTATGCGCAATTACTAAAGAAGTTCTGTTCTGCATCATTTTTTCTAAGGCAATTTGTACCAATTGTTCAGACTCTGTATCTAAAGCAGAAGTTGCTTCATCTAAAATCATTATTGGTGGGTTTTTTAAAACCGCTCTTGCAATAGATAACCGCTGTTTTTGTCCTCCAGAAAGTGTATTTCCACTATCTCCAATATTCGTTTCAAATTGCGCTGGCAATTCTTTTATAAACTCATATGCATTTGCAATTTCTGAAGCTTCTAAAACGGATTCCGGATTTGCATTTTGAGCTCCTAATTTAATATTATTTGCAATTGTATCATTAAATAAGATTGATTCTTGAGAAACAATGCCCATTAAATCTCGCAAAGATTTTTTAGTAATGTCTTTAATGTTCTCTCCATCAATTAATATGTCACCTTTATTTACATCGTAAAAACGAGTAATTAAATTGGCTAGCGTAGATTTCCCACTACCAGACTGTCCAACTAATGCAACGGTTTCCCCTTTATTAATTGTAAGAGAAAAGTCTTTTAAAACATACTCTTTCTTGTATTTGAAAGAAATATTTTTAAACTCAATCTTTGTATTGAAATCTTCTTTTACAGTAGCATTTTGTATATCTTTAATACTGTTTTCAGTATTTAAAATTTGCATAATTCTTTCTGCGGAAGCTTCTCCTTTTTGAATATTGTAAAATGTAGTTGTTATTAGTTTTATTGGGTTTAAAACAGTGTAAAACAACAAAATATAACCTAGAAATTTACTGGAATCTAAAGCGCTTGTTTTATTTATAACTTCCACACCTCCATACCAAAGAATGGCAATAATAGTTGCAGATCCTAAGAACTCACTCATTGGTGATGCTAATGTTTGTCTGTGAAAAACACTTGTCATCAATTGTTTAAAACTAGAGGTAGAATTATTAAATTTTGTTTCAATTACTTTTTCGGCATTAAAACCTTTAATAATTCTTAAACCTGTAAGTGTCTCTTCAATAAAAGATAAAAAATTACCGGTTTCTTTTTGAGCTTTAACTGAATTTGCTTTTAATTTTTTACTGATAGATGAAATAATAAACCCAGAAACGGGTAACAAAATAAAAACAAAAAGTGTTAATTTAATACTCATAAAAAGCATAATAGTTATTGAAATAATAACTGTTAATGGTTCTCTAACAATTACTTCTATAGAGGTTAAAATTGAGTTTTCTACTTCTTGTACATCAGATGTCATTCTTGCAATAATATCTCCTTTTTTCTTTTCTGTAAAATAAGACACTGGTAATTCTACAATTTTATGATATAACTTGTCTCTTAAATCTTTTACAATACCAGTTCTTAAAAATGTAATTACATAAGAGGCTAAGTATCTAAAAAAATTTTTAAAAAAGAAAAGTGAAAGTGATAATATACAAATGAATAATAAAACACTAATTTCTCCTTCATCTAAAATCTTTTGATAAATAAAATAGTTGAAACTATTTTCAGCATAACTACCTAAACTAGTTAAACCTTCATAAATAGGTTTTATTATTACCTTTTTTTCTTTACCAAATAATATATTAAGAACAGGTATAAACGCTAATACAGATAGCACATTAAAGAGTGCATAAAAAATATTAAATACAATATTTAAAAGCGTAAATTTTCTATATTTCTTTTCATATTTTAAAATGTCCTTAAAATAACTCATTAATTCAATTCCATTTCTTTAATAATTCTCTGAATTTTAGCATCTAATGCTGCTTCAACTGTAACCGCATTTTCTTTCAAATTTAATGGAGCGTTTACACTAAAATAAAATTTTATTTTTGGTTCTGTACCACTTGGTCTCGCTGCAATTCTTGTTCCTGATTCCGTTTGATAAATTAAAACATTAGATTTTGGTAAATCAATGTTTGTTATTTCACCAGTTATTAAGTTCTTCCTTGTTGAAGCTTCATAATCTGAGAGTGTTTCTACTTTTTCTCCATCAATTTCAGTTAATGGGTTGTTTCTCATATCACTCAGCATTTGCTCAATTTCTTCAGCACCATTCATCCCTTTCTTAACGATAGAAATTAAATGTTCTTTGTAAAAGTTATTTCTGACATAAATGTTTAGTAGCTCTTCATAAAAAGAACTACCATTTTGTTTTGCATAGGCAGCAACTTCACAAGCTAACAAGGTTGCAGTAACTGCATCTTTGTCTCTTACGAAATCTCCAATCATATACCCAAAGCTTTCTTCACCACCACCAATAAAATCCATAGATTCATGGTCTCTAATCATTTTGGCAATCCACTTAAAACCAGTTAAACCAACTTTAGTTTCTACGCCATAACTTGCTGCAGCTTTATTTACCAATTCTGTAGAAACAATTGTAGAACCTATAAACTGATTGCCGTTAATTTTACCTTCTTCTTTCCATTTTTTTAGTAAAAATTCAGTCATAACAACCATTGTTTGATTACCGTTCATCAACTTCATGTTTCCATTTAGATCTCTTACAGCAACGCCTAATCTATCGCAATCTGGATCTGTACCAATAACAATATCAGCTCCAATTTTATTAGCTAATTCTGTAGCCATTTTTAATGCCTCTGGTTCTTCTGGATTTGGAGATTTAACAGTTGGGAAATTTCCATCTGGAATTCTTTGTTCTTCAACAATATGAACATCAGAATATCCTGCTTTATCTAATGCATCCGGCACAGAAACAATAGATGTTCCGTGTAAAGAAGTGAAAACAATTTTTAATTTTTTTCTATCTATTTTATCAGATAAGCAACCATTTTTTACAGCGCCATTAATAAAGGCATCATCTACATCTTTACCAATAACTTCAATTAAATCTTCATTTGCAGTAAATTTAATTTCAGAAAAATCTAACGAATTTACATTCCCTATAATTCTACCATCATGAGGAGGTACAATTTGTCCTCCATCTGCCCAATATACTTTATAGCCATTATATTCTGGCGGATTATGAGAAGCTGTTAAAACAATACCAGCATCACAACCTAAATGACGAACTGCGAATGATAACTCTGGAGTTGCACGTAAATCTTCAAAAAGAAAAACTTTTATATTATTTGCTGATAAAACATCCGCTACAATTTTAGCAAACTTTTTACTATTATGTCTACAGTCAAAAGCAATTACAACACTTAGTTGTTCTTTTTTTACATTCTCTATTAAGTAATTAGATAAACCTTGCGTTGCTCTACCTAATGTATATTTATTAATTCTATTGGTTCCTGCGCCCATTACTCCGCGCATTCCACCAGTTCCAAACTCCATGTCTTTGTAGAATCTATCTGCTAAGGCATCCGGGTTATTGTTAATTAATTCATTTACTTCAGTTTGAGTTTCTACATCAAATGTTGATGTAAGCCATTGTTTTGCTTTGTCTAAAAAATCCGTCATATTTATTGAAAATTAGATGATTGGTATAAAAGTTGTTCTTATTTTATTATTATTTTATCTGTAGAAATTTTATTGTTAGTGTACTTAGCTTTTATAATATAAACACCACTTGACAAATTACCTAAATAAATTTTATTAAAACTATTAAATTTATTAAAAACTAGTCTTCCTGAAATATCTAAAATAGCAATTTCACTTATTAATTCATTATTTTTTATTGTAATGTGATCTATTACAGGGTTTGGGGAGATACTTATACTGTTATTAGTTTTTATGTTAGCTACTCCTAAACTAGAATCTTTAATGATTATAATTTTATTGTCATTAGTATTAAATGCATAACAATTATTTCCACAGGTAATTAAATTTTTAGCTTCCTCAGTAGTTTGATGAACTGTTAAGTTGTCAAAAAGTAAAAATGTGTTTGGATTAAATCGTTTAAAATTGATAGTGCCAGATTCGAAGTTAGCAAAACAAACTAAGTTATTTAGTGAGTCATAAGTTATTGGACCATCTATGTTTGAAAAACTTCCGATTACAAATGGGGCGCTAGTAATATCTACCACTTTACCGTTGTCAGAGTATATTCGATTATTATTATTATTACTTTTAGAATTAGAACTGCTTCCATGGTAAATAAAATCAACACCAAATCCCGATAAAACATTTTGAGTTACACTTGTATTTGTAATACCCGAATTATCAATAGCATGTCTTCTAAGGCCAAACTCTGTACTTTCATTATTAAAACCTATTAAAGAATTTTGGGAATCAAATTCTATTTTATTACTTCCACTATGATCTGGTGTTGTAATAGAACGTAATTTATTATCATCATATATAGCAATTCCTTCATGTCGTGGTGAGAAACCAATGTTCTTTCTAGAAACTGCTATTGTTGTTGACTTATTTGGCATAACTTCAATATCTTCTGCATAATAAGACCCTGAAAAAGAATCTGTACCTAAGCTAAATTGCAGTCCGGCAGTCTGTGTAGAGACAATAAACCTCCTTACAAGAGAAGCGCCACTAAAACCACTGTAAATATATTCACCATTATCAGCAATCGCTAAAACAGTTGGTTCACTTCCTATAAAAATAGTTTTTTCTAATTCATTTGTAGACGGATTTATAATTCCAATACTATTTCCATTTGATCCATTTGAACTTGGGATAGAAACATATATTCTATCAGTATTTGAGTCATACACTAAGTCATTTGTATGAATATTTATAGAAGATATTTGAAATTGAGAAAAAGAAAATATACTTTTTAGTAAAAAAATGCTTAATAAAAAAAACCTCATAAAATTTATTATTAAATGGTTGTAAAAAATAAATAAAAATATTTTTTTAGAAATTAATTTTTTCTTTAATGGTATAATGTTTTTCGTTGTTTTTTGTTTTTATTATAAGTTCTCCAATAAAACCTGCCAAAAATAACAAAGTACCTAATATCATAGAAGTAAGTGCTATATAAAACCAAGGATTATTAGTAACTAAAATTGTTTTTACACCATTAAAAACATTGTAGAGTTTGTAAACTCCAATATAAAATGCAGATATGATTCCAAATAGAAACATTAATGTTCCCCAAAGTCCAAAAATGTGCATCGGTCTTTTTCCGAATTTGGATAAAAACGAAATCGTAATTAAATCTAAGAAACCATTTACAAAACGGTCCATTCCAAATTTAGTTTCGCCATATTTTCTAGCTTGATGCTGAACAATTTTTTCACCAATTTTAGTAAAACCTTCGTTTTTAGCTAGAACAGGAATATACCTGTGCATTTCTCCACTAACTTTTACAGTTTTAATTACTTCGTTCTTGTAGGCTTTTAAACCACAATTAAAATCGTGTAATTTTAATCCTGAAGTTTTTCTTGCCGCAGCATTAAATAATTTTGATGGAATATTTTTAGTGATAACATTATCATAACGCTTCTTTTTCCAACCAGAAATAAGATCAAAATTTTTATCAATAATTAAATTGTAAAGTTCAGGAATTTCTTCTGGATTGTCTTGTAGATCTGCATCCATTGTTATTACAACACGTCCTTGAGCAAGACTAAAACCAGCATCTAATGCTTGACTTTTTCCATAGTTTTTTTGAAAACGAATTCCTTTTACAGGTTTGTTTTCTTCGGAGAGTTCTTCAATAACTTTCCAAGAGGTATCTGTACTGCCATCATCAATAAAAATTATTTCATATAAATAACGATTGGATTGCATAACTTTTGCAATCCAATCGTGTAATTCTTGTAATGATTCCTCTTCATTTAGAAGCGGTATAACCACTGAAATATCCATGTAGTATTATTTGAAGTTTTAAAACGTGTAAATTTAAAACTTTATAATTTTATTAATAATTTTCCTCTTCAGTTTTTTTCATTATTGCAGCTGCAATTGCAGAAACGATAAATCCACCAATAGCACTACCAATTATTCCCATTGCTGCCATAATTCCTGGAGATTGAAACTTTTTACCAATTTCATTCGCATTTTCAATTTGCTCTTCAGTCATCCCTTGATCTAAAAATTTTTGATTTTGAACTTCCATTATTTGACTCATAAATTCTGGTTCTATAAAGTTCATGAAAACATAATTATATATAACACCAATTAATGCTGCTACTATTGCAATTCCTACACCTATCTTAACTCCTTGTCCCCAAGATAAAAAACCGCCATTTACTTCTTTAAATTTTTTAATTCCAAAAACTATAAGTCCTATAAATAAAGCTCCAGAGATAACGGATGTAGACCAATGTGGATCTAAATGCATACCCATAGCATATAAAGTTAAACTAAGTAACACACTTGCAACCCCTAGAATTACACCGTTGTTTATTATAAGATTTTTACTATTCGCTTGATTTTCCATTTTTAAAAGTTTAGTTGATTATACAAATATATTCATTTCATTTTGATAGTTTTTGTTTTTTGTTAAACTTTATAAACCATCAAAACAATTTATTAGTAGTCAGGCTTTTAAAAAAGTTACAAAAATTTTAATAATTTTTTAATTGTTAAAATAAAAATCTGTTGTAAATTTGCAGCGGCAAGTCCTACACAACTAGCTCCCTTTGAATCCTCCAGGGCGGGAACGCAGCAAAGGTATTAGGTTGTAGCGGTGTGATGTAGGTAGCTTGCCATTTTTTTTTGTTCTGAAGTCTCGTTCAGAATAACGCTAAATTTACTTCTTAAAATTTAGATTCCTTGGTTAACTTTTATGATATTTGCAGAACTATTAAAGAATTCTAAAATTGAATATTTAAAAATTTAATTTTGAGTTACTTAACCATTCAATCATTTAATAATCAATGTCTAAAGTTGTTTTAGTTACTGGTGCTTCTTCAGGAATAGGAAAATCGATTGCTACTTTTTTATCTAAAAAAGGATGTAAAGTTTATGGCACAAGTAGAAATCCTAAAGAAATAGAAAGTTTTAATTTTGAATTGATTGCCTTAGATGTTTTAAATATTGAGACAATTAAAAAGGCAACAGCATTTATTATTGAAAAAGAAGGAAGGTTAGATGTTTTAGTAAATAATGCTGGAATGGGAATTACAGGTCCAATAGAAGATACACCTACAGAAGAAATGCGTGCAGTTTTTAATACAAATTTCTTTGGTGCTATTGATGTAATGAAAGCTATTTTACCACAAATGCGTAAACAAAAATCTGGAACAATTATAAATGTAACTTCTATTGCGGGTTATATGGGTTTACCTTTTAGAGGTTTGTATTCTGCAACAAAAGGAGCTTTAGAGTTAGTTACTGAATCAGCAAGAATGGAAGTGAAAAGTTTTGGAATTAATATTGTTAATGTTGCTCCTGGAGATTTTGCAACCAATATTGCAGCAGGACGTTACCATACACCCGTTTTTGAAAAATCTGCATACAAAGAGAAATACCAAGAGAATTTAGATTTAATGGATAGCCATGTAGTTCATGGAATGGATCCTATAGAAATGGCAAAAACTGTTTTTAAGATTATAAATACTAAAAACCCGAAAGTACATTACAAAGTTGGCGGATTTATGGAGAAATTCTCTATTGTTTTAAAAAGAATTTTACCAGATAAAATGTACGAAAAATTATTAATGAATCATTATAAATTATAAAGTTGCCTTGCGTTAGGGATTGAAGTGGCATCCTTTTTTATGTCAGTTTTAGTTTTTTTGTTTTGAAATGATAATGGAAAAATAAAAAAGTACCGAGAACAAATAAAAAAGATATAACAAAAAGCCCGACTTGGTCCTGAACGCTTTCAGGATAAAGTAACGCCCAAATTATTAATAACACAACATAAATAGATACAAAATGAAATTTTTTATTGACACAGCAAATTTAGATCAGATTAAAGAAGCGCAAGCTTTAGGAATTTTGGATGGTGTAACTACAAATCCGTCTTTAATGGCAAAAGAAGGAATTACTGGAGAAGCAAATATTATTAACCATTACAAAGAAATTTGTGAGTTGGTTGATGGTGATGTTTCTGCGGAAGTTATTTCTACAGATTTTGATGGAATGGTTAGAGAAGGAGAGGCTTTAGCAGCTTTAAATCCTCAGATTGTTGTAAAATTACCTATGATTAAAGATGGTGTAAAAGCATGTAAATATTTCTCTTCTAAAGGAATAAAAACAAACGTGACATTAGTGTTTTCTGCAGGACAAGCTTTATTAGCTGCAAAAGCAGGTGCAACATATGTTTCTCCATTTATTGGACGTTTAGACGATATTTCTACAGACGGAATGAACTTAATTTCTGAGATTCGTTTGATTTATGATAATTATGGTTTTGAAACTCAAATTTTAGCAGCTTCTGTGCGTAATACAATGCATATTATTAATTGTGCAAAATTAGGATCTGACGTTATGACTGGACCTTTAAGTGCAATTGAAGGTTTGTTAAAACACCCTTTAACAGATAGTGGTTTGGCTACGTTTTTAGCAGATTATAAAAAAGGGAACTAAAAGAAGTTAATAGCTTCTTTTAATTATTAGTTGTGAGTTGTTAGTTTTTAGTACGCACTCAAAACTTAAAATTAATAACTCATAATTTTTTAATCTTTTGTAAAAGGTTAAAACCTATGTATCCAAGAAAAGAACTCGCACAAATCGTAATTTCAGCTTGTTATCAATTTAATATTGATACGGTTGTTGTTTCTCCAGGTTCACGTAATGCTCCTTTAACTATTGGTTTTTCCAATCATCCAGAAATTGAAGTTTTAAGTGTAGTTGATGAGCGTTGTGCTGCTTTTTTTGCTTTAGGAATTGCGCAACAAACTCAGAAACCTGTTGCAATTGTTTGTACTTCTGGCTCTGCGTTGTTAAATTATTATCCTGCAATTGCAGAAGCTTTTTATAGTGATATTCCGTTAGTTGTAATTTCTGCAGACAGACCAAAACATTTGATTGATATTGGAGATGGACAAACAATTCGTCAAGAAAATGTGTTTGAAAATCATATACTGTTTTCTGCAAACTTGATTGAAGATTCTAAACTTAAAACTGAAAATTTACAACTTATAAGTAAAGCTTTACAAATAGCCGTTTCTCAAAAAGGGCCTATTCATATAAATGTTCCTTTTGATGAGCCTTTGTATGAAACAGCAGCAGTGCTAGAGAATTTTGATTTCTCAGATGTCATTGCGCGTGAAACGAAGCAATCTGTTAATTATAAAGAATTGTCTAAAATTTGGAATTCATCAACTAAAAAAATGATTTTGGTTGGAGTGCATTATCCAGATACTGAATTACAGCAATTAATTAACCATTTTACAGAAGATGCAGCTGTTTTAATTTTAACTGAAACTACTTCTAATTTACACCTTAAAAAAGGAGTAAATTCTATAGATCAGTTAATTTTTTCTTTAGATGAAGCACAATTTAAAGAGTTACAACCAGAGGTTTTAATCACTTTTGGAGGAATGATTATTTCTAAAAAAATAAAACAATTTTTAAGAAACTTTCAACCAAAGCATCATTGGAATATTGATGAGAAAAAAGCAACAAATACCTTTTTTTGCTTGTCGGAATTTATAAAAACAAAACCTGTAGACTTCTTTTTAAATTTTAGTAAATACATTTCAAAAAAAGAGAACGATTATCAACAAAAATGGTTGCAAGTTCGTGATGAAAAACGGAAAAAACAGCAACAATTTTTAGAGAAAGCACCACATTCTGATTTTAAAGTTTTTGAGCAGGTTTTAGAAAGTATTCCTACTAATTCTCAGTTGCAAATTAGTAATAGTTCTATTATTAGATATGCGCAATTATTTAGTATCAAGGAAACATTGAAGGTCTTTTGCAATAGAGGAACAAGTGGAATTGATGGAAGTACAAGTACAGCAATCGGAGCTGCATTTGCATCAAAAAAGCAAACTGTTTTTATTACGGGAGATTTAAGTTTTTTCTATGATAGTAATGCATTGTGGAACAATAATATTCCTAATGATTTTAGAATTATTTTAATTAATAATTCTGGTGGAGGAATTTTTAAGATTATTCCGGGTCCAGCAACGACAAATGCAGCTAAATATTTTGAAACTCCACATTGTTTAACAGCAGAACATTTGTGTAAAATGTACGAGCTAGATTATTTACAAGCACATTCTACAACAACAGTAGCAGCCCAATTAAAAGGTTTTTATGAAACATCAGAAAAACCAAAAATATTAGAAATCTTTACGCCAAGTGAAGAAAATAATTTAATTTTATCAGCATATTTTAAACATATACAGTAATGGATTTACAAGAAGATTTTAAAGAAGGAGAAGATAATTTAGAAGAAGGAGAAGCTACTTCTCAAGAGCAAGAAATGTACTTGAAAGAAGGAGATAAGGTAAGCTTAGTAATTGAAACAGAAACTGGTTTAGGGTATACTGTCTTAATTAATGAAGAGTTTGATGGTTTGCTTTTTAGAAGTGAGGTTTTTCAGGAATTAGAAGAAAACATGGAAGTTACCGGTTATGTTAAAAACATACGTGAAGATGGTAAAATAGATGTTTCACTTCGTCCTCAAGGTTTTAGAAATGTTATTGATTCCGATGTGGAAAAAGTGATGAAGAGATTAAAAGATAGTAGAGACGGTTTTATTTTAATAACTGATAAAAGTTCGCCAGATTCTATTCGTTTTCATATGAAAATGAGTAAAAAAGCGTTTAAAAAAGCAGTTGGAAATCTTTATAAACAAAAACTAATTGACATTGAGTCTGATAGAATTGTGTTGGTGAAGAAATAGTTTTGAGTGTTCAGTCTTCAGTGAACAGTATTATTCAGCAGGCAGTTTTCAGTCAGTTATTTAAACGTATTATAATAATTGTTTTTCTAATTTTTATAAATTACATTTTGCTAACTGCTAACTGCTAACTGCTAACTGCTAACTGCTAACTGCTAACTTTTTTATTGTCCGCTAATTCTTAAAATGTTTTCATAAAATGCATCAGAATTTGGATCTGAAGGATCCATTTTTCCGTAACCAATTTTGTAATGATATAGTGCTTTTTTTATACGTTTTCCACTTTCGTAATATCTTCCAATATAATAATCTCCCAAAGGAGAAGTGGGGAAAAGCTTTAAAATCATTCTACCAAATTCTTTTAATTGATCTCCGTTTTCTTTTTCGATAACAATGTTTTCAATTGCGTAAATATCTTGTTCTCTTATTCCTAAGTTGCTACCAAAAAGAAATTCGATTTCTAAATATTTGTTTTCTAAGTAGGCAATTGCATCACTAGGAGATAATTCTTTTACATTTTCATCATATTCTTCTTTAGAAATAGCCGAATAAATTTCAAAAACCTTAGTTAACGCTCTTGGTATTGCTTCACTCATAGCTGAAACACTATTTACAGTAAAAATGGTATCATTAATGAAATTGACATTTTTTAACTTTAGAGAAGATAATCCTTTTTGAAGTTCTCCAATTTTAACCTGTTTTTTTATTGAAAATGAAGTCGAATTATTGGTATATAAATAAAAGGTGTTGTCTTCTTTTTGAAAGCGTTCTAAATTATACGCTTGAAATTGGCTTCCAATAAAGTCTGGAAAAGTAGGATTTATACAGATATAAGAATTAATAAAGGGTGCAGGTTCTTTTAAAAAATGTGTTATCATATTTGCAGAAGTTCCTTCGCCAATCAAAGAAATAAAAGGAGAAGTTCTATAATTACTTTCCATATAAAAAATTACGTCATCATTAATAAATTCATAAAAAGCGATGTTTTCTTGTGTTAATTTCCCTGTATTAATATTAATATAAGTATCTCTTTTTCTTGAATCCTTCATAGAAATACCAACAATAATTTGTTTAGGTGCTTTGTCTTTTGCTGCAAAAAGCACAGAATTTCCTACATAAGCATCAAATAAATATTCAGCATCTAAAACAACTGCTAAAGGATAATTATTATTAGCCTCTTTTTCATAGCCTTCAGGAATATAAATTTTTATATTTCTTGCAGTTCCAAGTATTTCAGAATTAATTTTTTTGTTGATAATTTTTTGTGAAAATCCACTAAAGAAAAAAAGTATACATATTAGGGTGAACGATTTCTTTATCATAAATTTGACTCTTTTATTTTTGTAACCAATTATTTTGTTCTTCTACAAGAACGTCCAAAATACAAAATTATGATACAACCCGAGTGGAAAACTGTTAAAGAATACGATGACATTACTTATAAAAAGAGTAATGGCGTTGCAAGAATTGCATTTAATAGACCTAATGTTAGAAATGCTTTTAGGCCTAAAACTACTAAAGAACTATATGATGCTTTTTATGATGCTGGAGAAGATGTAAATATTGGCGTTGTACTGCTTTCTGCGGAAGGACCAAGTACAAAAGACGGAGTGTACTCTTTCTGTTCTGGTGGAGATCAAAAAGCACGTGGTCATCAAGGTTATGTTGGAGATGATGGCTATCACAGATTAAACATATTAGAAGTTCAGCGTTTAATTAGGTTTATGCCAAAAGCAGTAATTGCTGTGGTTCCTGGTTGGGCAGTTGGAGGTGGACATAGTTTACATGTTGTTTGCGATTTAACGTTAGCTTCTAAAGAACATGCTATTTTTAAACAAACAGATGCAGATGTAACTTCTTTTGATGGAGGTTATGGTTCTGCTTATTTGGCAAAAATGGTTGGACAAAAAAGAGCGAGAGAAATTTTCTTTTTAGGAAGAAATTATTCAGCGCAAGAAGCGTATGATATGGGAATGGTAAATGCTGTTATTCCTCATGATGAATTAGAATCTACTGCTTATCAATGGGCACAAGAAATTTTAGAAAAATCTCCAACCTCTATTAAAATGTTAAAATTCGCAATGAATTTAACAGATGACGGAATGGTTGGTCAGCAAGTTTTTGCAGGTGAAGCAACGCGTTTGGCTTATATGACTGAAGAAGCAAAAGAAGGAAGAGATGCTTTTCTTGAAAAAAGAAAACCAAACTTTCCTAAAAAATGGATACCATAGGTTTCAGTTTGCAGTAATCAGTAATCAGTAATCAGTGATCAGTTGGCAGTTGCAGTGGCAGTTTGTAAGCTGTCAGTTCGAGTGAATTTATGAAGAATGAATAAATTTGTATCGAGAACATTAGTGAGGTTTTTTTAATTTCTAAATCTTTTCAAAAAGCATGAAATCACAAGTAGTTACTTTTTTAATAAAATGTCCAGATCAAAAAGGGTTGGTGGCAAAAATTACTAGTTTTTTTTATGATAAAGGATTCAATATTTTAAGTTGTCAGCAATATGTAAATTCGATCGAAGATACTTATTTTATGAGAGTTCGTTTAAATGCTGAAGGAACAAATATCTCTAAAGAAGCACTAGAACATAATTTTTTAGAGTTGGCAACACCTTTAAATTTTGATTGGTCTGTAAACTATGGAGATAAAAAACAGCATGTAGCCATTATGGTTTCGCACACAAGTCATAATTTATACGATTTGTTAGAGCGATCTAAAGAAGGGCGTTTAAATTGTAATGTGACCATGATTATTAGTAATCATAATAAATTAAGACACATTGCAGAGATGTTTAATGTACCTTTTTATCATTTGCCCGTTACAAAAGACACAAAATTAGCACAAGAAGCTCAGGTAAAAGAACTGCTAGACACAAATGAAGTTGATTTGGTCATTATGGCAAGGTATATGCAGATTTTATCTGCCGATTTCATTAACCATTACCCAGAGCGAATTATCAATATTCATCATTCATTTTTACCCGCTTTTCAAGGAGCAAATCCTTATAAAAAGGCTTATGAAAGAGGTGTAAAGCTAATAGGAGCGACAGCCCATTATGCAACAGTAGATTTAGATGAAGGTCCTATTATTGAGCAAGATGTAAAACCTGTAACACATGAGAGTACACCAACAACTTTAAAAATAATTGGTGCAGATATAGAGAAACTGGTGTTGGCAAGAGCGGTTAAAAACCATTTAAACCATCAAATAATCGTTTCTGGAAATAGAGCAATTGTTTTCCCAGAAGCAGGAGAGTAAATAAGCCCATCTTAATATTCCCAAAGGGAAGAAACTGTTGGGTAAAAAGTAGTCTTATTTCTGAGATTCAATTTTTAGAAGTATAAAATTTAAGTTTGAGTATTTTCCCCTTCGGGGAAATTAAAAGGGGCTTTTTTATGAAAATAATCTGTATTGGGCGCAATTACGCAAAACATATTGAAGAATTAAAAAATGAAAAACCAGAAAGTCCTGTTGTTTTTCTAAAGCCAGATTCAGCAATTTTACCAAGAAAAAATCCATTTTTTATTCCCCCTTTTTCAGATGATGTTCATTATGAAGTTGAGGTTTTGGTGAAGATTAATAAGGTAGGTAAACATATTGATGCAAAGTTTGCACATAAATATTATGATGAAATTGGTTTAGGAATCGATTTTACTGCAAGAGATGTACAAGCAAAATGTAAAGAAAAAGGGTTGCCTTGGGAAAAAGCAAAAGCTTTTGATGGAAGTGCAGTTGTTGGAGCGTTTTATCCGAAAGAACAATTCGATTTAGCCAATTTAAAATTTCAATTAGTAAAGAATGATGAAATTGTTCAAGATGGAAACACAAATGCAATGTTGTGGAAAACAGACGAATTAATTTCTTATGTTTCACAATACTTCACACTTAAAAAAGGCGATATCATTTTTACAGGAACACCAGCAGGAGTTGGAAAAGTTGTGGAAAATGATGTTTTAAAAGGGATTATTGAAGGAGAAGAAGCTTTTAATATTAGGGTGAAATAAGGTTTAGATCTCTCGATCTCTAGATTTTTGGACCTTTAGAGTTGGGCTCTATACGCTGAAACTTTGTTGTTTTGATACTATAAAAAAAAAGAAAAAAAACACGCTATTTAGAATGACTTAATAGCCAATCATAAATATCTTGTCCACCATAAATTCTTCTCCAAGTTTCTACATGATCTGTATCTTCATGTACAGTTAGTCTAACTTTATGATGACCAAATTCTTTTAATTTATTAATTCCGATGTAAAAATATTCTGAAGGCACAGCAGCGTCTTTTCCGCCAGCAATATTCCAAATTGGTAGATTAGCTTCAGCAATTGGTTGCATCAATTCAGGAAATCCGTATCCTACGACGGGATTTATAGCAGCAAACTTATTAGGATGCTTACTGGCTGTATGCCAAGTACCAAACCCACCAAAACTTAAACCAGATAAATACAGGCGTTTTTCATCCGTTTTATACTCTTTTAGAGTCGTGTCTATCATGTTCATTAAATCTTCCTGTACATTATTCCAACCATATTTATTAATGTAATTTATAGTGATTTCTGGTATAGAATCATTCACAACACTATGCATTTTTTTAGTTGTAAATAGAGGTTCAGGTCTTTTAGGAACGCCAACTTCTAGTCGTTTAGGAATAGATGCTGTCGTTCTATTCGTAATATAGTCGATTCCTAATTTATCCATATCAAATAAATGTAGTTGAGGTACAATCATAATAAAAGGCAAATCTCTTTTCTGAACCCAAGCTTCATATAAAGGTCCGTGTATTTGTACATAATCTAATTCACTTTTACCATTTCCACGCTCACCATTACCATGTAGGAATAGTAAAACAGGCCAATTTTTAGTTGATTCTTTATATCCTTTTGGTAGGTATAAAAAATATTCTCGCGCTGTATTGTCTAAAGAACTTGTGTAAGGAACCCGTATTAATTGTTCTTCAGATTTTTTTATATTAATTGTAGCACAAGAAGTTATAATAACTAACATAATGATGAGTAAACTACAAGAGACTTTCATTTTAATTTTATTTATTCTCAAATTTACTTAAAAAGATTGATTCTTGTACCTATTTTTGTGCGACAATAATATACCATGAACGCAGAAATAATCACTATTGGAGACGAAATTTTAATAGGGCAAATTGTAGATACAAATTCTCAATGGATAGCTATCGAATTAAATAAAATAGGCGTTTCTGTTTATCAGATTTCATCTGTACAAGATAATAGAGAGCATATTTTAGACGCTTTAAAAGAAGCAGAATCAAGAGCAGATATTGTTATTTTAACTGGCGGACTTGGGCCAACAAAAGATGATATTACCAAAAAAACAATTGCAGCCTATTTTAATGATGATAAAATTGTAGAATACCCAGAAGTAATAGCACATATAAAAGGATTATTTAAAAAGATAAACCATCCATTTAAAGACATACAACGCTATCAAGCACAATTACCATCAAAAGCAACCTATTTAAAAAATACTTTTGGTACCGCTCCAGGAATGTGGTTTTATGAGAATAATACCGTATTTATATCATTACCAGGTGTTCCTTATGAGATGAAAGGATTAATTATCAATGAAGTACTTCCTAGAATACAAGAACAATTTAAATTGCCTTTTATCATCCATAGAACAATTAACACATTTGGGCAAGGGGAAAGTATGATAGCAGAACGCATTGAAGATTTCGAAAACAATTTACCTTCATGTATTAAATTAGCTTATTTACCGTCATTTGGTAAAGTAAGACTGCGTTTATCTGCCAAAGGCGAAAGTAAAATACTACTAGAAGAAGCTTTAGAAAAGGAAGTAGATGCGTTGTATTTATTAATACCAGAAATTATTGCAGGTACAGAAGATGATAGTTCTTTAGAAAAAAAAGTAGGAGAATTATTAAAGAAGAGTAATAAAACAATTGGTACAGCAGAGAGTTTAACAGGCGGAAAAATTGCAGCAACTTTAGTTTCTGTTCCAGGAGCATCTTCTTATTTTAAAGGTAGCTTTATAACGTATTCTGCAGAAACAAAAATAAATTTGTTAGGCGTTGCAAAAGAGACCCTAAAAAAGCACACTGTGGTAAGTAAAGAAGTGGCTTTAGAAATGGCAAAGGCCGCAAAAGAGAAATTACAGACCAATTATGCAATTGCAGTAACAGGAAATGCGGGGCCAACAACAGATAATAATGATAAGAGTGTTGGTGTTGTTTTTATTGCATTAGTTACTGATAATAAAGAGATTGTAGAAGAGTTTAATTTTGGGCAACCAAGGGAGAAAGTAATAAATAGAACAGTAAGTAAGGCGTTAGAAATTTTATTGAAAGAAATATTGTAAAAATTACTAAAATAGTTTTGTTCAATATTGTAATTATTTGTAGATTTGCACCTCGTTTAGAGATAACACTATAAATACTGTCGAAAAGATGTCTAGAGTTTGTGAATTAACAGGAAAAAAAGCAATGGTTGGGAACAATGTTTCTCATGCAATGAATAGAACTAAGAGAAAGTTTGACGCTAACTTAATGGTAAAGCGTTTTTTCATTCCAGAAGAAGATAAATGGATTACTTTAAAAGTATCTGCTTCTGCTTTAAAAAATATTAACAAGAAAGGAATTTCTGCAGTTTTAAAAGAAGCGAGAGCTAACGGATTTTTAACTAAATAAGCTCAAGCGATTTAAAATTATATACAGATGGCAAAAAAAGGAAATAGAGTTCAGGTAATTTTAGAATGTACAGAGCATAAAGCTACAGGAGAAAGAGGTACTTCTAGATACATTACAACTAAGAACAAAAAGAACACTCCAGATAGAATGGAAATTAAAAAATTCAATCCTATCTTAAAGAAAATGACTGTTCACAAAGAAATTAAATAATTTAAACATCTAGAACTCAGTATAGAGCATATAGATAAAAACATTTAGACAATGGCAAAAAAAACAGTAGCGTCCTTACAGACATCAGCAAAAAGGTTATGTAAAGCTATAAAAATGGTAAAATCTCCAAAATCAGGAGCTTACACTTTTGTAGAATCAATTATGGATCCTTCTAAAGTAGATGCTTTTTTAGCAAAAAAGTAAGCATTTACTACATAAAATATTTAAAAGCTACTTTCTAATTTAGAAAGTAGCTTTTTTTATGCATTAGAATTACGTATTTTTGGGCGTTACTTTATCCTGAAAGCATTCAGGACTAAGTTGGGCTTTGCGCTAACTATTTTTTTACTCTCTTTGCGAAGAAAGTTTTTACTTTCTGTGGCAATCTCTTAATTTATAGAGAGGTTACTTCGTTTTACTCGTAATGGTATTGTTAGGTAGAATAGGATATTGCTTCAATCCCTAGCGCAAAGGTAATTTAATGACAATTTGACCAAACCCTGATAAATGGCACGTTTTTTAACGTATCTGTTTATTGAATATAATAAATATGAGTTTTTTAAAAAAAATATTTTCAAAAGAAAAAAAGGAAACATTAGACAAAGGATTAGAGAAAACAAAAACTAATTTCTTTGACAAGTTATCTAAAGCTGTTGCAGGAAAATCTAAAGTAGATGATGATGTTTTAGATAATTTAGAAGAGGTTTTAGTAGCTTCTGATGTTGGTGTAGCTACAACGCTTAAAATTATTGATAGAATAGAAGCTAGGGTTTCTGAAGATAAATACGTTGGTACAGATGAGTTAAACAAAATTCTTAGAGAAGAAATTGCAGGTTTACTTTCTGAAACCAATGTTGGTAATGAAACTGAATTTACAATACCAGCCATTCCTGTTGATAAGGATGGCAAGAAAATGCCCTATGTTTTAATGGTAGTTGGTGTAAATGGCGTTGGTAAAACAACAACCATTGGTAAATTAGCTTCTCAGTTTAAAAAACAAGGATTAAAAGTTGTTTTAGGTGCGGCAGATACATTTAGAGCAGCAGCAATAGATCAATTACAAATTTGGGCAGACAGAACTGATGTGCCAATTGTAAGGCAAGAAATGGGTTCTGATCCAGCTTCTGTAGCGTTTGATACCTTAAAATCTGCAGTTACACAAGGTGCAGATGTTGTAATCATAGATACGGCTGGTAGATTGCACAACAAGGTTAATTTAATGAATGAGTTAACCAAGATAAAACGCGTAATGCAAAAAGTGGTAGACAATTCTCCTCATGATGTTTTACTAGTTTTAGATGGTTCTACAGGGCAAAATGCTTTTGAACAAGCAAAACAATTTACTTTAGCAACAGAAGTTACTTCTTTAGCAGTTACAAAATTAGACGGTACCGCAAAAGGTGGTGTTGTAATTGGTATTTCAGATCAATTTAAAATACCGGTAAAGTATATTGGAGTGGGAGAAGGAATAGACGATTTACAAGTTTTTAATAAACATGAGTTTGTAGATTCTTTCTTTAAGTAGAATACTGAAAATTAATATAAATAAAACCTCCTTTACAAATTGTAAAAGGAGGTTTTATTTTATTTTAAATTGGAAGCTTTATTAATAGTCAAGAGTATCTGACTGCAATTCAACGATAACTTCATTTTTGCGATTAAAAAATTCATAAGGAGCATTGTAACCCAAAAAGTAAAATCGGTCATAATAAGGTATACCTTCAGCATCCAAAGCTAATTTTAATTGCTGTTTAAACTTTTCTATTTTTTTATCATTAGCCCAACCGTTAAAGTTTATTGCAGCAACCGTTTTTGCAGGCTCTTCCTTAAATTCTATACCGGATTGATTAGGCTTAGGAAGCATTTCTTTTTTTAATTCCTTTGGAACCATAAACATCATAGTCATAGAATCTTCTAATGCCATAGTTACTGGAGAGGTCATCGCTATTTTTTCATTCCTTTCATTATTTCCAAAAATATATCCCGCTAAAATGGAAAACCCTTTACTTGAAGAATTCTTATATCCTTTGGTTGATAGTTTTACAGAGGTAAATAAAGTAGCTTCATAACTTCTTATTTCAAATGTGTCATATTTTTTATCAACTACATAAGGGTAGTTTTCAATATTCCTTTGGCTGTTGAGCGCAAAAAGCTGTATAACTAAAAAGGTCATCAGTAGCACCCCAAGTAAGATTAATAATACCTGCATTTTTGTTTTTTTTATGTATTTAGCCATTTTAATTTTTAATGAGCACCAACGCTGTTATATCTGGTTTAAGTAACTAATTTAGTGAATAAAACACAAACTATGAAAATTCGCGAGGATTTTTTCAAGTAGGGGAGAACTATAAATTAATGATAAACAACGTTAGCAGCTTTTTTTTATTTTTAAATACTACTTCAAAAAAAGAAAGCATAATTAGTGATCGTAAGTTGATTGCCCACTGCAGTATGCGGATGTATATTCTCTATTTCAATAACATAGAGGATGAAGTGCCTTGACATTCAATGATTAGTCCTGTGCGTCAGTTGTTTTCCGAAAGCCTCTTTGAAGAGGTCTTTACCAAATTGTTGGTACTTTGTATTTCTAAAGACATGGTTAGCGGGCACGCTCAGAACATTAACTCTGCTTCTATGAAAGCAAATGCTTTTATAGCTGAAAGGCATTTTTGCTAACGGTTGAAATTGGGGCAATTTCTCTTTTAATTTCTCCTGAAAAAGTTCCTAAGGTAGCTGTGTTAAAACTTTTATTTGTAAAACAGGTTACTCCTAGATTTTTTTCTAGCAAGGGGGCAATTACTTTTTCCTTTTTATTTTTAGTAGCAATTACAAGCTTTCTATTTTTAAATAATGAAGTGCTCGTATAAATAATAGTAATTATTTTGTTGCTCTTTCTAGTCTGTCGTTAATGGATTTACCTAATCCAATATCTGGAAACCTTTGTGCAACAATCATATCCAAATGTAGGCTGTCTAGTAGGTGAAGTGAACTGTATAAATTTGAAGCAGCTTCTTTTAAATCCCCGGACTTTGATAAAATTTCTATGTGTTTAATATTAGAAGCCGTTATGACTTCTGAAAAACTTAACAAACCAATTGTGCTATCCTCATAATCTGTAATAAATTTATCAATGTTGTTTACGAGGTATGTTTTTGTTTTAGGTGCGTAGTGTTTGGCTAACATACCTGGTGCGTTAGGAGTTTTTTCTTTTTTATTTTTTACATTAATTTTCCCCACTACATTTTCAATTTCTTCAATAGAGATAGCACCTAATCTATAAAGTATCGGTTCATTATTTGCAAAACCAATGATGGTAGACTCTAATCCGTTTTTACATTCTCCGCCTTCCAGCACCATTTGTATAGCATTTTTAAAATAGCTTTCAACATGTAAAGCCTTCGTTGGACTAATTCTATTAAACGGATTTGCACTAGGCGCCGCTAGCGGAAATGATAATTCTTTTAATAACGCTAAAGCCACTGGATGATTAGGGATTCTGACAGCAACAGTTTCTTTACCCGCTGTTATTACATCTGGAATCGTAGATTTTTTCTTTAAGACTAAAGTTAACGAACCAGGCCAAAAAGCGTCTGCAAGTAATTTCGCTTTAGGTGGAAACTCACTTACTATTTCATCCAATTGTTCAACAGAATGAAGGTGTACAATTAAGGGATTGAACAAGGGTCTTTGTTTTACTTCAAATATTTTACGAATGGCTTTGTCACTGTAAATATTCCCTGCCAACCCATAAATAGTCTCCGTTGGTATGGCTACTATATCTTCATTGTTTAAGATTTTAACAGCCTTACTCATGTTATTTGAAATGATGGTCATAATTGCAGCTAGTTATTGATAAATTCAATAGGCATTCCAACGCTATTTTCATTAAAAGTACCGTGGTCATACACCAAATTTCCGTTGACAAATGTCTGTTTGATTGCTGTTTGAAATGTAGTTCCTTCTAATGGAGACCAATTACATTTGTACAAAAGATTGTCTTTAGAAACTGTCCATGGGCTATCTAAGTCGACCAAAGTTAAATCAGCATAATAACCTTCTCGGATAAATCCTCTGTTGGTCATATTGTATAAAATTGCTGGATTGTGGCACATTTTTTCCACTATTTTTTCTAGCGAAATCAACCCTTGTTTGTAAAACTCCAACATACAATTTAACGTGTGTTGCACCATTGGTGCTCCAGACATAGATTGAAAATAGGGTTGTTGCTTTTCTTCTAAAGTATGTGGTGCGTGATCGGTAGTGATAATATCAATTCTATCATCAAGTAATGCTTTTAACAAACCTTGCTTGTCTTTTTCTGTTTTAATTGCAGGATTCCACTTAATAAGCATTCCAAGGCGGTCATAATCTGTATCTGAAAACCATAAATGGTGTACCGAAACTTCGGTTGTTATTTTTTTCTGTTTTAATGGAATGTTATTCTGAAAAAGATGTGTTTCTACTTCAGTAGTTAAGTGAAGAATATGCAATCTAGCATTGTGTTTTTTTGCTAATTCAATGGCGCGTTTGGTGGCTTGAAAGCAACCTTCAGCACTTCGTATAATAGGATGAAACTTTGCAGGAATATCTTCTCCGTACTTTTCTCTAAAAATCTGTTCATTGGCTTCAATAATTTCTTCTTTTTCTGAATGAATAGCGATAATTGATTTGCAGTTCGCAAAAAGTTTTTCCATTGTGTCAGGGCTATCAGCCAAGAGGTTTCCTTTTTTTGTAAAATATAAGCCGTCATCAGAAACACCAATAAATTTACTGGTATCCATCTTGATTACATCATCAATATTGTCGCCATTTACACCAAGAAAAAATGAATAATTTGCTAAAGATTTTTTAGAAGCAATCTCATATTTTTCGTTTAGGTTTTCAACGGTTAAAATATTTGGTACCGTATTAGGCATGTCAATAAATGATGTCACGCCACCTGCTATGGCAGCTTTACTTTCGGTATATAAATCACCTTTGTGAGTAAGTCCTGGGTCTCTAAAATGGACTTGTCCGTCAATAATACCTGGGAATAGGTGTTTGCCTGTTCCGTCAATTATTGTGTGATTTGGATTGCTGTCAATCCGTCCAATTTTTTCAATTTTCCCATTCGACAAAAGTACATCTGCAACAAATACTTCTCCTTCATTGACAATCGTAGAATTCTTAATTACAATACTCTTATTCATATTTTTTTTTCTAAGACTATTACCATTTTTAATTTCTACTTTTAAAAAAGAAAACAAATTGATGGATACCGATTTGTTTAAAAGTTATTTAAAATCCTAATAGCCAATAAAAAATGAATTTAAATGAAATTAGGATTAAATTATAGAATTGGTTGTGAGAACTTTTAATCTTCTATTTCAATTTGAATAACACTGCGTATTTTTAACTTTTTACCATTTAATCGTGCTTGAGAGAAAAATTCTTTAGCTATTTGTTGTTCATCTATAAGCTCAGTGATTCTTCCAGTATCAAAAGTGCATTCTTCTTTATCATTACCTTCGGTAATTGATATGCGACTTAATTTGTGAAAATTAATTTTTACTTTTAAAACAGAATTGATAATATCTGAAGCTTCTGAAGCCGTAAAAACGCCATCAATTAAATTTATTTTCTGAGTTGCTTTTGGTTGTTCTAATGTTTCCATAATGTTAAAATTGGTTTAGTGTATTGTGAATGCAAAATTCCATAATTAATTTGATGTATTTTTATTTATATATTTTATAGTATTCATTAATTATATTTATAATAAATGTATGATGTATAAATACAATGGCATGCCTAAAGTAATATTGAAAGGAAATGTAATAGCCAAAGCCATTGGTATGTATAAGCTCGGATTGGCTTTTGGTGCTGCAATTTTCATTGCTGCTGGAACCGCTATATAAGAAGCACTAGCTGCCAGAATAGTAAAAAGCAATCTATTACCAACACTTTCTGTTAAAACACTACTTATAGCCGCTACCAAACTTCCGTTTATAACAGGAATTACGATTGCAAAAATTAATGCAAACCATCCTTTTTTGATAAAATCAGATAATTTTTTTCCACTCGTTATTCCCATGTCTAATAAAAATACTGCAAGAAACCCCTTAAAGATATCAGTAGTAAATGGTTTGATGCCCTGTGCCTGAGCATCACTGGCCATAAACCCTATAAATAGACTTCCTATAATTATAAGCACGCTTCCGTTTGTAAGCGCATGATGGATTACTTTTTTCATTGGCACTTTTTCTTCCTTTTTTGTATTCTTCTTAAAAAAAGTCATAAGCATCAAGCCTACCATAATAGATGGCGCTTCCATAAGCGCCATAACAGCAATCATATGACCACTAAAAGTGATTTGCTCTAGCTCTAGATACGAAATTGCAGTCACAAATGTCACCGCACTTACCGAGCCGTATGCTGCGGCGATAGCACCTGCATTTTCTATACTAAACTTTCTTCTAAGAATAAAATAAGTGTATAGCGGAACTACTATAGCTAAGGCAAAGCCAAAGAGTAGTGACCAAAGTATCTCCATAGAAAAATCACTATGAGCTAACTCTTGACCTCCTTTAAAACCAATAGACAATAAAAGATATAACGAAATGAATTTTGAAGAATTTTCAGGAATGCAGAGATCACTTTTTAACTGGACTGCAATAATGCCTAAAAAGAAAAAGAGTAATGCAGGATTGGTTAAATTATCAAATAATAAATGTAAGTCCATATTATATTTAGGGATATTTTTTAACTTTAAACTCTAACTTATCTATTTAATGAGATGTGAAACAAAAACACTAAAAACAAAATACCTCCAACCTTTAATATCTCAGAAAGCATTAAATCATTATTATTAATTGACAGGTAAATAAGTACAAGAAATAATATCAAAAATATAGAGAGCTTCAGTACAAGGCTCAAGTCTTTTTTGGTAGTTTGTTTAGGTAAAAATGACTTCAGCTTAGGTGCTGTCTTTTCCATTTTTCTAACTGTAAAATTACTCATAGAATAGAAAGTTTAAATATTTCAGCAAATATCATGTGTATTATTCATTTATTTTTATTTATTTTTGTTATAGATTATATAAAATATATTTATGCGATATACATTGCACCAACTAGAAATTTTTTATAAGGTTAGTAAGCTTCAGAGTGTTACAAAAGCATCAGAAGCATTGTTTCTAACCCAACCTGCAGTGTCTATTCAGTTAAAAAATTTTCAAGACCAATTTCAAATACCATTATTTGAAGTTGTAGGTAGAAAAATTTATATCACTGAGTTTGGAAAAGAAATAACACTAGCAGCCGAAAAAATTTTAGGTGAAGTGAATGCTATAAACTACAAAGCTTTGTCGTTTCAAGGTGAATTAGCAGGAATGCTTAAAATTGCTATTGTGTCTACCGCAAAGTATGTTATGCCTTATTTTTTAACTGATTTTATCAACCGGCATAAAGGTGTAGATCTTTCTATGGACGTAACTAATAAGGCAGAAGTTGTAAGGTCTTTAGAGAATAACGAGGTCGATTTTGCTTTGGTATCTACCATACCAAAGCACCTAAAAATTAATCGCATTCAACTCATGGACAATAAACTTTACTTGATTGGAGGTAAACAATATAAAAATACTGAAAAGTACATTTCTAATACTGAATTTGAGCAACTCCCACTCATTTATAGAGAGCAAGGTTCTGCCACACGCAATAAAATGGAATATTTTATAGCTTCCAATAAAATTTCAACTTATAAGAAAATGGAATTGAAATCTAACGAAGCTCTAAAACAGGCTGTGATAGCTGGTTTAGGTTACTCCATAATGCCCTTAATTGGAATTAAAAATGAACTTAAAAATGGCGACTTACAAATTATTCCCGTTAAGAAACTCCCAATGACAACTGAATGGAATTTAATCTGGTTGAAATCAAAAAATCTATCATCAATAGCTAAAGGTTTTATCGATAATATTAATGAAAATAAAAATGAGGTGATGAAGATTCACTTTAAGTGGTTTGATGAGTATCTTTAGGTTTCAATTTTAGGTTATTTAACCTCTTTTAATCATAAAAAAAATAGTCTGTAGTTTCTTATATTACCGCTAACTTGATTGTATAAAATATCGTTGCCATCGTGTTGTAAGTTGGCTGTGCATTTATGCCTTGTTGTAAATAGTTTTAATTTAATAATTTGCTATTAATTTAAATAAAAACATACTCCATTTTTCTTTTTCAGAAAGCAAAATAATTAGTCCAAAATCAATATAAGGTATCATTGACCATATAGCTCCAACTCTACCATGTTGATTTCCTGTATAAAAGTTACGAAGCGATTAAAATAGGAATTGTCTGAACTTCTAGCGATCTAATGGTATGTCTTATTAAACGTTTCCATAAGAGTAAGAGTTGTTTGGTTTCTATTAGGTATGGAAAATTCTGGCCTATCATCAACAAAAAACTCATTAACATTTATTGAGTTGTAAACATCGGGGTATTCTTTTTCTAGGTCTAACTATTTATATTCATCTAAGCCCTTTTATTCTTTTAAAAATAGCGTCAGCTACCAATTTGCTTACCAATCTTATAATTTTTATTCAAAGTTAAAGCAATACAACTTCTTTTGATAGAGTCTAAACACGTTTTTTTCTAAGTGTTTATAACTATTTTTTTAAAAACAGGTAGTAATACCTCATCTTATTTACTAAAATTTAAACTTGGGGTACTAACTAAAAAACGCTTTTTTTGTTTATTACTAGCCTCTTAATAGAGTTCTATTTTACTAATTTTTCTTTTTAATTTGTGCTTTTGGCATTACTACTTCTTCCTAAAATGTAACCAGAAATACCACCAATAAGAGCCGAAATTTCTTTACCGCCCAAAACCCCGGTAATTCCAAACAAAATAATTGCTATAATAATTGAGAATATGGTTATGAATTGCAGTCCCTTATCACCAGAAAAAATTGATTCCCGAATTTTATCATCCTTAGCAGCAATAATAAAAAACCCAATAATTACAAGACCAACCAAAAAGGCAAAAGACCAACTAATCTGTTTTTTAAAATTTTGACTCACATAAGAAGTATTATTAAGTTCTGTTACCTTAGCACCTATGCCTGAAAGCTTGTCAGTTTTCTTTAAAATTTCCTGAACTTTAATCTCTATAATTCTTCGAAATCCTTCCGTAGCACTCATTGATTGCATAATATCAAAGGATTTACCACTAATTGTTTTTAGCTCTGGAAAAATGATTTGTGATTTGATCTCGCTCAATCGCTTTATTGATTGGGTTCGCTTTATCGATAAGGAATCCGAATGTTTTGCATTATTGGCATAATCTGCTGTCTCAACCAAAAATTGCTCAAGGCTTGTTGACCTTTCTAGTTCTGTAAAGAGGCTACTAATTTCATACATCATTCCGTACATTTCTGCAATAAGATGAAGCCTTTCTTTTTCCAACTGCCTTAGATCATTGGGTAACTCCTTAGTTTCAATTAAATCTGTTACATTTTGTTCTTTTTGACTAAAAGTCGAAAAATGGATTGTAATAAATAGCAAACCAATTAATAATTGTAACGTTTTTTTTATTTTCATTCTTTTCTTAAATTAGATATAAAGGTTATTGTTAAATGGGTTTTCAATGCATTTTACAGATTGTTAGGTTGGTTTCTCCGTTGCCAAAAAATTGAAGTAGGCCATCTTTTTTCTTCTTGGTAATACCTAGTTTTTATGTCATGATATTGTTTGTAATTCTTTAAAATATCTTCTTGATACACATCAGTTTTTGAAAAACCTTTTTCAATATTATGCGCTATGTATTTCGCTGCAAAACATGCAGAACTAATTGAAAAACCGATTCCCATAGAGGAAATAGGGTCAAACGAAACAGCAGCATCACCAATCGCAATAAAATTCTCTAAATTTTTAACATCACTTATCTGTGTGTGAGCATTTTTTACCCATAATTTATCTGTAAGAGTTTCAGTATTATTGAGAAGACACTTTATGTGATTCGTTTTTTGTAACAAACTTTTCCAAACCTCTAGTTTATTGAGTTTATGCTCAGAAATAATATCAGCATCAGAGAAAAATGTTATTACCATTTTGTTATTAGGTAAACAAGCAGTATACCACCAGCCTAACTCAACTGATTCTAAGGTTTGTTCAAATTTATTAGATGTACTATTCAGTTCCAAAAACAAACCGACCCCAATTAATGAGTCGTGCTTTTTTGAACTTCCTCCAACTTTTCTGCAAACATTAGCTGACCTACCGGAAGCATCTACCAAATAATTAGTTTTTATTGTGAATTTTCCTTCTGTAGGATGACTGAGAAATACTATCCAGCTTTTATCCTCTAACTGCTCGTAATCCAAACATTTTGTTCTTGGATAAATGGTAGCCCCTCTTTCCGCAGCTGTTTCAATTAATTTAAAATCAAACTTTTCCCTATCCAATTGAAAAGTAGCTTCATCTGTAGTAAAAATAGAATTCGTAGTGCTTACTTTATCACTTCCCCAATAGGATTTACTTGCATATGCGGGGACGAAACTGTCTTCTTCGAAATCACTTTTACTTAGTTTTAAATAGTCAATTAAATTAAAAATACTTGCAGAAACATGCTCACCTATTCTTGTTTTATTAAAATCGGATTGCTCAATAAGAGTAACATCACATTTAGAGTAGTTTAATAAACTTAATGCGGCAGAAGCTCCACTGGGGCCTCCACCAACAATAAGTACATCTGTATGTTTTATTGAATTTGACATTAACGTCTCATTCTTGTTCCTGAACGAGGCTTCCCTAAGCCATCTTTACTCACACTAATTTTCTTAAAAGCACGTTTCTCAAGGAAAGAAACTAACTTTTTTGCTCTCTCATTTTTTGCTCCTATACGTTTTAAATCATCTTCGATGTAAAATACAGGAATCGTAGTTTCATTATCGTCTCCATTACCACTTACTTGTCCTATACCAAACTCTACAAATGAAAATAGTTCATTCGTACGCTCTGTTTCTGAGAAATAAGGGAATCCTTTATCTTGCGAGTTGGTATTTCTAATAAAAGCCATAGAAGACCAATGTTCTACCATTTGAACAAAACTATTAATTCCACGAGCATAGTTCATTTGTTGACCTGCAGGTAAATGTGAATGCATTTGGTCCTCTAACGTTGTTTCTCCCGTTAATACGTCCCACGGGCTTTGTGGCGGCCACCAATATGAATAATAAGTTGGTGGTAAAGGCTCGTTAACAGGTGCTTTTATTACAGTTTGGTCATCTTTAGACATAGTCTTAGACTTTAACCAAACATCTTCAGTCTTTTCTATAGTCGTTGTTATTCTTTTGTCTTTATTAAAATTTGGATTCGTAAAATTAACTGGTTGAACAGTGCATTGGAAAAAATCTGCTTGCCAAGGACAGGCCATTCTTTTTGTTAAGTCACCTGGTTCACAACCTCCTCCTCCACATTCATCTCTTGAAGGTGTAAGACCTGTATCCTTATATCCTCCAATACCTGTTTGATTTGATATTACATACGGAGCAGAATATATCTTTGAATTTTGTACACTCCAAGTAACTTCAATACCTGGACACATTGGCAAACCAACACAATTTCCTATACTTGCTTGATCTTCCTTACTAATTGGAAACGGTACATAATTAGGATTGCTCTCAAAATTCCCATTCGCCCATTGTTGTAGCATAAAATATTGTGTATCGCTTAGTGATTAAAACTTCACAATAGTTTCATTACTTACCGAATTACTTCCTGAATTCAAGGGCATCATAGGGAAAGTATCTTCTCCATTAGTTTTGAATAATTGCGATTGTGGTTCATCTGCAACTGGATTAGCTTTATTATTTGGACGTCTAAAATAGGAGAAATAGTTTTCTCTGTTAGCCTTATTTTCTCTACTGGGGTCTGAAAAATCAAAAACATTAGAAGAAAATGCGATCATTGATTGTACATTTGCTACCCATTGATATCCAGCAAATCGTTTGATAATTGGTAAAATATCTCTCTGATAATTCACATTATATGAAGTGTTGAATATACCAGTTTGACACATATCAGGAACAAGATTGAAACTTCTTACACCAACATCAAACATACTGTCGCTCAAATTAGAAATGTTTACTATTTCTGGAGCAAAATCTGGAGAACCAACAACTACCCATGCTTCTAAAGTAATAGTGGCTGTAACATCATTAAAAATGATAGTACAATAAACCGGACCATCAGCCGTATCATCATGCCAAGTATCTGATCCTCCATAACTAGTAAGAGGTTCATTTCCTCCTGCGTTTCCAAAACCTCCTAAAACAATAAGCCTTCCGTCATTATCTGTTTTAAGGTCTCCTAATGTTTTAATTGCTGTTCCCGAGCTAACTTTTTTTGGAGGATATTGGGCAGGATACCCAGATGGTACATTGCGTTGATCAAAACCTATTTCTTTATTTGGCCCGCTTATACTTCTTGGACCTGGATCAATAATTAATGTTTGTCTTCTTTTTTCTGTTCTTAAAGATGGGTTTCTAAATTCTACTTTTTTATTTGTATAACTATTTTCCTTTCCATAAAGAAGATTTCCTTTCATCTCGCTGTATTGGTACCAAGCAGCTTTTTTATTTGCTAAATGCACGGTCCATTCCATTGAAGTGATATTTGGCGAATTCGCTGTTAATTCTTCACCATTTGCGTCAAATACCTTAAATAGTTGTCCTTGTCTTCTTACTTGACTTTCATCATCTTTAAAGTTTTTAATTGGTCCTAATTTGTTGCCATTTGCATCAGCTTCATAAGGAAGTCCACCAATTTCGTCTGGAGAAAGACAAAATTGCTTATTACTGTTACCTAATCTTGCAATCCCCACAGAAGGGCTAATTTTTAATTTCATAGTATTTATTTATTTATTTATTTAAAAGGTTAATTTATTTTATGTCTAACGGTTTGTGTGTGAAACGTAGCGTTTAAAAAGACGCTGATTTTTCGTATAAACACAGAGACAAATTTTTATATTTTGTTTTTATCTTTTCTATTTTAAAAGCCAAATTAAAAATTTGGCGGAACTTTGCAAGTAAATATAAACATTGGGTTTAGCACTTAGAAACTATGTTTTATAAGCTTTGTTACTCAACGTTTTTATTGTTTTCCTTTGGCAGTTTTAGTTGATTTAAAGAAGTCATAATTTACACTAAAACTTATCCAGGCTTTATCGTTGTATTTAAATCCGCTACCTAAATTACCAAATCCTTTGTCCCAGCCGACTATAAATCCCGGAGAAACAGTTCCGAACTTGAAAGAAATTCCTAATCAATATGTTAATCCAAGTGCATTCTCAAGTTTCCCTGCATCTATAATATTTTCGTTGTTTGCCGAATTCTAATTCAAAGAAGTAACACCCGAAAATCCAAAAGGGGCAACATAAAATTGTTTTTCTGAAGAAACTCTCCATTTCCAACCAATAAAAGGTGCTATATTAAAGTCTCCATCAATTATGGCTTCTGAAGCATTTCCAACTTTTAAACGATATTTAAAAGGAGCTGTTAGCAAACCAGAGAATACATCATTTGCATATTTATAATATTCAGTTTTAGTATTCTTTTAAATACCTTCTTCTTTAATCCAAAAATTTTCTTCATAATCAGGTGTATTGATAGTTTTTCCAGCTCTGGGATAGAATTTAGAACCATCTGCTAATATTTTAACAGCGTTTTGTTCTTGTTTTTTACTATTTCCAGAAATAGTAATGAGTTAGTATTTTACTCCGCTAACATCTTTTAAAGGAAAATCAACTTTCCTAAAATAGACTTGATAATTTATTTTTCGGTAATTATCAAAATTTGGACTTAATCCTTCGTCAGCATAAATTAAAATAATCATTTCCATTTTTCTTAACTCTTAATCCTAATGGTTTATCAGAATTTTGATTTTGCTCTTGTCTGATAACGAATGCTGATGTAAATAGTACTAGAAATGTTAATGTGATTAGTTTTTTTAATGTTTTGGTTTTTAATGTTGGGTAACTTCTCTATATGCTTATAGTTCATTTAAAGACTAAAATTAAGTAACGTAAGTACATCTTTAGAATTGATAAAAACTTGCTGTCCATTGTCTTCTAAGTTGGATCTTTAATCAAAAAACAATACCCGATCTATTTCAATTTTTTGATGTAATAAATATATTTTTTAATTTATCTATAATCCCTTTTAGTATGCTAAATATAGCATCTGATGAAAAACCACCAAGGAGTGCTAAAACGGGTTTGTCAAAGCTACTATTACTTAAAAGGCCTGGTGGAACGATTTCAGTCATAATGATACCTGCTATAATGCCTAACAGTATTTGAATTGAATACTCTACTGAATCCTCAGGAATTAATGTTCCTTCTTTAAGAGAAGTAATTATGTTTTTGAGCAAAAAAAATAAGACGCCCATTCCTGAGATACTGGCTAAATAAATAATTATTTTTAATAATTGAAATCCGTCATTTCCTAGAATACCTTTGGATAAATTTACAGAATTCACCTCTACAGACATCCCAGAAGCAATAAACATAATTAAAAAAAACAATGCTAATATGAGTAAGTTTCTAATACCTGGTAGCCTACTTATAAACATTTTCTTACTGCTATTTCTTGTCAGTCCTTTTAAAAAGAAAATAGATTTTGGAGTCGCTGGAGCTATATTTTTACAGAGTAAATTATGGGCGTTAATCAAATCATTTACATTGCTATTTTGAATTAATGAATTAACTTCTGTTTTGATTATAATGCCATTATGTACGGCATAAGAAAGCATGTTGTTTATCTCTTCGCTAAGTTCATCTAATACCTCTTGAGAAATCCCTGGTGAACCGTTAACCAACAATTTTTGATCTTTTGATTTTTCTATCGGAGGTTTTACCTCAGGGTTTGATGTCTTATCCATATTGTTATTTTTTTATTACCTAATCTAAGAGTGCGTCTAAAAACTTGTCTAACCCTTTAGATATTGCGTATTCAAGTGTTTTTTCTCCTGCCTTTTTTAAATTATTAATGTTTTCAGGGGAAGCATTAGACATGTCTGAAGCGTACGTGCGATCTTTCTGTGGAGTATCAATTCTTAAATAAGACTCTTCATTATTAGCTTGTTGTACTTGAAAGATTTCATTCATTTGAAATGCTACTGTGTCGATATTCCCATCCATCATTATTTCGGGGATTAATTGTGCCCATTTCAGTAAACTCCAACGGTCACTTTTTTCTTTATTCTCAATTTTAAAACCACCACCACCTGTGCCTATAGATAAAATATGCATACCACTAGCAGAGGGTTCATTATTAGCCCTGTCTTTAAAATTTGTATTTCTAGCCTCTGCGTATGCACACATTGTAGGGTTATTTGCAAAGACTCCGCCATCTAAATTTACCATATTATTACACCTAGTATCTTTTTGAGGACCAGAAGCCAGGTTTTTAATTTTTGCAGGAGGAAAATAAGTAGGTGCTGCAGATGTTGATCTTAAAATATCACGCACAAGAAACTCTCTTTTAGCGGTGTCTTCTGTGCTTGTAAAAAAGAAAGAAGATTTCCGATTCATATCATAAGTAGTAATTAGACATGGCTTCATGAGCTCGCTTATTTTAAGGTCTCCAACTTTTTCTTTCAGTAATTTTTCAAGGTTTTGTGGGTTAAACTTTACAGCAGATCCTAAACCCCATAATCGTTTTATACCGTTAATTTTTGATGCATTAAAAATAGCGTGCCCATTGTCAACATAAAAATTAAAAGCATCTGTAGCAGAATACTTGGCTTTATTTTTATTTTCTTCTTGAGGAGTTAAATAGATACCCGTTAAAATTCCACCAGTACTCGTTCCTGCAATAAGGTCAAAGTGATCTGCAATGGTTGTTCCGGGTCTTCTTTCCTGAAGGTAATTTTCAGCGTATTTGATAATAGTTGCAGGGATAATGCCTCTAATACCTCCGCCATCTAATGATAAAATTCTAACTTTTTTCTTATTTTCCATAATGTGTTTTTTGTAGGCAGATGAGGTTTAATAAAATAGACCTATTACACCCTTCTTTTTAGAACAATTATTGTTTTATTTAAGCTTAGTAAAAAACGCGTTATTTATTTTTTTAGCTTTAAAGTAACGCTGCAAACTCAGGTATTTTTTTTGCAATCTTAACCGCAACATCACCCAATGCTTTTATATTACCTACTAATTCTGCTCTTGATATGTTATCTTTTGAAGCTTGTTCAACAACTTTAATAATCGCTGCGTGATCTTCTGTATTAGGAGTAATAGATGCAATTTCTTCTTTTGAAAGGCCTTTAAGTTGGTCTATTTCTACTTTATACTTTTCATTAGCGTTAAATGCCCCATCTGCTTCAGTAAATAATTCATCAAACCTTCCCATTTTATTTATTTTTTATTGGTGATACTTTTAATTTTATCTGATATTGTTTTCATCTTATCAAATGCATCATCGCTTTTGATATCAATTTTCCTTCCTTCTGTTAAAAGTGATTTTGTGAATTCTGACACCTTTAATAAGGTGTTATTAAGTTCTTCGTCTTTACCTTGAAGCCCTACAATAGACAATACTTCTTTCTGGCTTTCTTTCAAATTCAAGATAGATTGTAAATAGTTTGTAACTGAAGAATTTGCACGCCTCGTGTTTTCGTATGAGGTATTTATATTACGAATAACAGAATCTTTCTGTTTTTGTATTGGGTCTAATAATTCGTTTGTTTTTTTCTTTATCTGAGTATTAGCAGCCTTTAGGAAATCTGTCATTTCATTAAAGGCTTTTTCAGTTTCTGCTTTTCCTCCAATTTTTCCAGCGTCTTCAATTGCACCAAAAATTGAAGGCCTTTGATTATTAAAACTGTCTAGTTCGCCTTTAAGAACATAATGAATAATAAACGGAGCATAAACGTCTTCAATAAAACCATCGATATTATTAATGATTTCTTTATAAAATAATTCAACCATTGTTTTATGAGACCTCTGTAATACTATTAAATCCTTTCCTATTAATTTAGAAAGCTGAACGGTTTCTTTTGGTACAGAAACACAAGAGTTTAAAAGAAAGACGATGGCGAATGTGACTAAAACTCTTAATTTCATGTGTTTTGTTTTATATTTTGATAAATGTTTTTTTTTTGTGGATAAGCGCTGTATGTCTACTAAAAAGAATATTAGCCAACAATTGGCTTACCAAAATTTTAATTATTACTCAAACATACAGGAAGAAAATCATTTTTAATTGAGTATAAATACCTGTTTTTTAGATTAGGTATTTATACTTGGCCTGGTGGAACGTACAATTTTAAACCTGAGGCACTAAAGCAAATCGTTTATATCTTACAATTGCTGCTAACGTGTTTCTTTAGTTTGTTTTGCTTACTGATTAAATGCTAACCGAACACCTACAGATAAAGGGGGGTAATCTAAATAAATAGGATGATTTTATCTCCCTGTAAACGATAAGAAATAGAGCTGTAAATGGGGTTAATTAAGCTTTAAATTTTGAGATAGCATCGATATCTGTATGAAAACACATTATTTTTAATTGTGGTTACAGATGGGGTTAAGAAGTTTGAGAACTCTTCACAGTTATGCAGTTATGTAGGTATAACGTCTGCAATAAGAGAATATGGAAGTAGTGTAAGAATTAGTGCAAGAATTTGTGAAATAGGTAACAAGAAATAACGGAATCTACTTTTCTTATGTTCATCTACCGCTAGCAAACACAACAAGGGGTGTAGAGAAATTTACGAGCGAATTGTAAACAAAGGACAGCCCAAAAAAATAGTACTGATAGCAGTTTCTAATAAACTATTAAAACAGGCTTTTGCTATCGCAAAATCAGGGCATCGGTATGATCCAACTTTTGTGTCGGTATTTGTGGCTAAATAGTAAATAAAATCTAAAAAAAAATGAACAAAAAATGTTTAATTATAAAATTAAGCCTAAAATAATAGTGTACAAAATTAATGAAGAAAAGCGTTGTTTTTTAACTCAGTTCTTTGTTGTGCCCTTTTTCTTCTACACCCCAAATCCGTTCTTTCGTATACAAATATCAAGTGTCTATGGCATTTTTTTAGAATTCAATTCATTAATTCTTCAACTTTGAATTGCCTAATAGTATGAGGTAACAGGGTTAAGTATAAATACTCAATTTTTAAAACCAGTATTTATACTCTAGTAATTACTGAACTTACGTTAGATATTTGTAATGTAATTAAAAAAATATCCTATTAAGTAGCTACTATCAGTTTTTAATTACCAAGGTGGAATCCGAAAAGCCTGTTTTAAATAGAGTAAGAAAATTATAAAATCACAGTTTTATGGCAATCAATTCAGACCAAATATGGTCAAAATTTTATGAGCAAATTACAGAAGTTGTAGTTCCTAATTTTGATAAGAACAAACAAGTTATATCAATAGCTGGAACAACTCTGAATGCAGATGTAATCAACGCAGACCCCGGCATTAGTAATAGTAATATCTTTGATATTGGAAACTTATTACCAGCGGCAAGTCCTACTTACTCGCCAGGTGGAGATTTGATTACTTCTTACTCATTGTTTTTACAGAATATTGATTTGGGGGGAGACTCTAATCCAGCTTTAGAAAATCAAATTAATATTGCAGCGACTAATCTAAATGCAAGTCAGGAAAACTTTTCTACAGTTCAAGGAAAAGCTTATACGCAATATGGTACTTATAAGACCGTTATCAATCCAACCTATGCTGGAGATTTTGATACTTGGGCTAACACAAATTATCCTACTTATGGCGCAGCAAAATCAAACTTAAATGGAGCAATGGCAGCGTATGACGGCCTTATGACTCAAAGATATGGAGCGGGATATGCTACTCTTCAAGCTTCACAGGCAGCGGTCAGTGCTATTACAGGTGCGAAGAGTTTAGTTGCTTCTAATCCTTACAATATGGGAGTAAAAGTAGGATCTGTAGCTCCTGCAGGAAGTGTTACTGTATTACCTGGACAAGAAAACCCAGTTTTACCCACTGAATTAAAGTCTACTTTCAGACCAGCTTACAACATAGGAGGTGGATTACCTGGCACGTTTACTTCTTGGCAGACAGCTAGTGTTGCTAAAAAATTCCCTGTATCTGTTAAATTATCGGGCAATTTTTCTTCAGGAAACTATAGTGATTTTGGATGGTCAGAATCAGTTCAAGCATCATATAGATCATGGTTTTCTGTAAAATTGGATCAGCAAGCATCTTACTCAGCAGTAAGTCAAAATTGGGATCAATCATCTTTCGATTGTGAGATTTCATTCAATGGGATGCAACAGTTTCCTATTACTCCTGATGCAAATTGGTTTAGCCCAGGAATGATTCAGAATTACAAAGATAAGCTACTTTCAACTAGCCCTCAGTTTTTTGGAGAGGGTGGAAGTCTGAATGTAATTCCTTCTTCAGTATTATTAGGTTATGGTTTGAAAATCAAAATCAAAATTGATAATGCAAGTTATTCTTCTTTGAAAACAGCTTTCCAACAATCAGCTTCTCTTTCAGTAGGTGTAGGACCGTTCAATCTAAGTGTATCTGAGTCTTCTCATAACTATAAGTCAGAATTCAGTTATGATGATAATTCTAGCACATTGATAATCGAGCCAGAGAATACGAATATACCATTCTTGTTAGGAGTACTGAGTAATAAGTACTAAACCTCAATTTATGGATCATAAGGAGGAATTATTCTTCCTTATGGTCCTTATAAACTAATCAAATTATGCCAGCATCAAATAGTTTCACCAAAAAATCAATGGATCAATTATATTCTGGAATTATAGACTTTCTAAAATTGGAAGATGTCAATATGGACGCATATGATTTAGCTCAAAGTGGATTTTTAATGAATGTCAATTTACTCAATGATCAAAAGCCGATCGTAAATCAAGAAATATTTGATATTGGAAATTCACTACCTGAAGATAATCTATCCTATATACCCAATGGCGATTTAATAACTAGTTATAGCTTGTTTTTGAATAATTTAATCCCAACAGATTTGCCTTCTGATGTGAAAGAAAGCTATCAAAAAGCGGTATTGGAAAAAGTGGCTTCTGAAAAAGCATTTATAGAACTTAAAAATATATCTTCAGACAAATCAATATTCAAAAAACCTGGTTCTAGTTCCTCTAGGTCAAACGATTTTAAGGTTCAAAATCAAAACCTAGTTCAGAATATAGAACAGTGGGAAAATGCGGTTTATAACGTACTTAAGAATTATAAACCGATAGTTAAAAGATCTGCATTTTCTAGTTTAGCCCAATCTATTCAATTACCAACATTGAGTGAAGCGATGTCAGAGGTAAGTTTTATAACAGGCGCAAGAAATATTGAACATCTTAATTCGTACAATATGAAAGTCAATTCTGATCCTCCTAAAAAAGATTGTACTTATTCCGCTAAATTCGGAGCGAATGTTCCTGCAGGTCTCTATGATGAATGGATCTATAATGCAAATAATAATATTTTCCCTTGTGTTATAAAGGCTTCAAGTGAAGAGCCAATGTATATCAATTACGATACCTCAGAATCATCACAGTCATTCAGGCGAAAGACTAAGGGCGAGCGGATTACTATGGAGACATATCAAATTGAAGCTAAATTTTCAGGGTTAGATAAAGCAGACTTATATCCTATCGAATGGTTTCATCCTGAGTTCTTCTTACAGAATGGATATGAATTAATATCATCCTCTCCAAAATATTTTGGTGTAGACGGTATCCTTGAAAATATACCAACTTCAATAATACTCGCTTATAATGTACAAATCAAAATAGAGTTTACCAAAGGTGGATTCGATACGTTTAACGATGCTCTTGCAAAAACTAAAAAAAAGGAGGGTTTTGAACTTTCTCTGGGTTCCATAGGTATATTTCCGCAAGGGAAGCAGCAAAATTTTAACATTACCCCAGTTCCCAAAACCAACACTATAGTTTTGGATACACAACAGCTAAAAACACCCAATTTGGTAGGGGTATACTCAAGAAAAGTAAGCAATTATATAGAGAATTCTGGCAATGGCTGGAATTGCATATCATCATAAACCAATATGTTTTTTTTAACAATTTAAAACCCTGAAAATATGTCAAAAGTAAAAAAGAAAGATTTAGAAACCTATATCACTCAATATGGAGGGACACTGGTACAACTTAAAAACGGAAATTACAATATTCGAAACGGAGAAAAATCTGTAAATATTGGCAAGCCTGATTCAAGCAATAAATGGGCATCTGCACAGCTAGAGAGAGCTTGGGGAGATGCAACTGATATTCCAAAGCCAGATAGCATTTAGTACGTTTGACCCGGATTCCAATAATTGAAAAAATTAAGGATTAAACTTATGTATAACAATTATGATTCCGGAGATAATTTTACAATTACCATCAAATCTAATATCAGTAATCGGAAAATTTTTGGTGTAAATGTAATTGGAATTGAAGACGCATTTAACGACTAGAACTTATGAATTTACAACAGCCGTTTTGTCTTATTAGGTAATAATAGACAATTTGTGGACGCAAGTCACCAATAATCAATGGGAAAATATGCTGAATAAGATCTGGAGAGATAGAGGCTTTTACTTTTATGAATAAATCAGAAGTCGTGGGCTCGAAACAAGGATTAACTCACCAAACGATCTTTTAAGCGAAATAAGAAAAGCACTGTCTCTTTGGATAGAGGGAATAGATATAAGATTACACTTATAATTACAAGTAGTAGCGGTCAGTTAATGCACCTGGAAATTTGCCAATTCCCAATCAGACAAATTTACCACAAAGAAGGGGATATAGATGCCTTCCGAAATGCCTTTCCTGTCATCAAAGAAAAACGGGATTTAAGTTTACTTGGCTTACCTAAAGCATATGTTTATTCCTCAAGCATTAAAGAAAATACATCGGGGTTCACCGTTCATTTCGATCCGCATCCTACCCTACCAAATACAGGTTCTTTAAAATACATGGTTTATGTTATTGGAGGTTCGGTCAAACGGTTGTAATAAGAACAACTAGCTCTCATAACCGATCAAATAACGGTAAATACAAAGTGACTTATGCGAGTAATTGATAAGGTTTTTGACAGAATTAAATTAACTAACGATCTTATCCTATGTCAAGATCATAACGCAAACTCGATTTACGATAACAAATGGAACGTTACTGTAGATACTTCTCTCATTATAGGGCACTTTTACAATAATTATTTTCAATGCATAAGAAACAGTAATATACAATGATTTGATAGAAGTGGGAAATTTCAAGACACATTTCCAAATCCTTCAAGTGGCAGTTGCGGGGCAATACACTCTACTAATAGAAAAACACTATAAGCGTTAGATATTTGGTTATAAGAAAAGGAATTATGAGAATAAAGAAAAGGTTAACCTATTTCAGGAAAGTACATACATTCAATGTCTTGTCCTGAAATACGGCTAAAGGTTAAAATTGAATTTACGCTGATAATTGATATACCCTATTTGGTGTTTTAAAGTCTAAAGATAAGTGTAATCTTACCTCATTACATAATTTAATGGCACTTTTTGCCGCTCTTTTGGCGTGGGCTATGTTTGCAAAGATTTGATCGAAATAAAACTCGTCTTTTAGTATCCCGTTAACTCTTTCGGCCATTGCATTTTCGTAGCAATGATTTTCCTCAGTCATACTTATATCAATCTTTTTTATTTTGAGTATTTGCCAATACTAAGTTCGGCTAAAATTTTTAATTTAAAAGGTTCGCTGTAACGTCTAATTACTTTGTCATTTCTGTACATAATGTTTAAAATTATGTAGCCTTTATTCAGGACGGGTCATTATAGTTGCCAACGGTTTAGGGTAAGGAAAGTTGCGGTAGGTAGAACGTAGTTTCCCGATGTATGTTATATTGTTTCAATTTTTGTCGGATTATTCTAATCATTAAATGCAGCAATTTTTTACCCATTGTTGGCTTTGAGTGCTTTTACAATCATTACACCAATCAATCAAACTTAATTTCTAATCCGATAGAGTAGAAGGCAATTTGTAATTTGTCTTTCTTATCTCAATCACTCAATTTGATTTACTCTGAAATACAGAAGAATCAATACGTAATTATTGCTCAAAATCCGTTGTTATTCTTTGCTTAGTTTACTTTTTACTTTCTACTTTCTACTTTCTGTTTTCGTCCAATTACAAAATATAAAATTGCTCCAAACAAATTAAAAAATAGTACCACTAAAACCCAAACAATTTTATCATTTCCATTGAATTTACTTTTTAAGAGATCAATCAGTGCTATTATTGTTGGGATAATTCCAAGTAAAACAAATGCTAATAGTATTATCTGCCAAGGTCCAATCATTCCTAAATATGTCATCTTTTTCTAATTTATTTATTTTAGTATTATATTTTTTTGCTCCCAAAATTGCTATCAAAATAATAGTAACCATTGAAAGCACTCCAAGTAACATCATTGTTCTCCCGGATAATGCGATTTCTAAATAATTTATCTTTCTCTGCTTTTTAAATTAATATTTTTGTTTCAATTTTTATTTGTAGGGCATTAAAGCCAACGGTTTTGTGTATGGGAAGTTTAGTTTTTGTGAACGAGGAATTTCCGGCGGAAATTCAGAAGTTGGCAAAAAAGCAACAAGTTTTAAATTAAGCTAAACACAGCAATTTTTTATACAAGGTGTTGGCAACTGTAATTTTTTCTATTCCTTCTTTTTCATTTTTCCAAAAATATTTTTCAACATTTTATTTTAAGAATACTTTTTTTTTATTTTCTCAAGAGTTGGATGATTTACCAAACCCAAATTATTATTTACAAAAATTAGTATCCTTTATATTTTTTTTCAAGTTTATTATTAATTTTTATTTCAAAGTATTGTGGTCTAAATCCTGCAAGGAATAAAGGTCTTTTGTGTTTAATTTCAATTTTATGTTTTTCTTTATTTCCAACTTCAAATTCATAATTATTGGTTAGTTTCAAATTTATGTGAGTTCCAATCTTTAAAGAACTTCGTAATTCTTGTTGTATTCCATTTTCAGAGTATGTGAATTTTCCATTAAACGAATTTCGCTTTATAATTAATTCAGTTTTCTCTTTTTGTCCAATTTCAAATTTTAATTCCATTTTTCAATTTTTATAGTTGCCAACGTGTTTCTTTAGTTTGTATTAAATATCTTTAGATAGAAAAAGAGGAGAACTATAACGTGTTTTAGATTTGAAGCTCCAGTACGGTTGTTATATGAAAAGTAGCAGAGTAAAAAGGTAATTACTTTCAGTTTAAAAATAAAAATAGTAGAAAAGCACAAACTTTGTAGTTTGCACTTAACTGCTATTTTTTATATAACGTGTTGTGGTTTGTATTTTATTCAGATTGTTTAACTAGCTTAATAATTCCACTATTTTTCTTAAGTTTTATAAAATCATCTGTTTGCTCAACTATTTTATATTTTATAATTTGATTTTTTATCGCTCTTGGATGACCAAAACCAATAATATCAGATTTATTCATAAAAATTTCTAAATTATAATTAGAATCTCCGTCTAAATATAAAACTTGCTTTGCCCAAAAGGCTCCTTCTATATGAAGCTTAATTTTGTCTTTATGTGAACCTTTTTTAAATTTTAAAAATGTTTTTCCCTGTTTATTAGATTCTGTAGATTTATAATTAGGAAACGAATAAACCATTATATTGTCTAGCGGTTCTATGTTAAAGTTATAAACTTTCATGTTTACCTTTATTGAATCTTTCGAGTTATAATATTTTTTTGCTTTAAAATAACTTTCATATTTTAACTCTGTTAAATTATAATTTAAAATTAAACTGTCATTTTTAATTGTGTACTGACCTTTGCCGTACTCATCATCTCCTAAACTCGCTCCTGAATGATATTCAAATATTCCATTCTCATTAAAATCAAAGTAGTTATAATGTTCTTGATAAGCCATTAAACTACTGTATCTTCCAATAATTTTTTTTTGGCAGTAAAGATTACTTGATAAACAGAAAACAACTACTGTTAATAAAATTTTAATCACATTTTGTTCCTTGTGCATCATTATTTCCATTTTGTTCGTTCATTATTATATCTGCTATAGCCTGTCTATCACTTGCGTTGGGAACTAACTCTTTAAAAGTATCTATTTCTGTAGCAATATTTCCACTTGGGTCAACTTGAAACATCCCTGAATAAACCATAGATTTATAATATTCCCAACCTAAATTACCTCCAGTTCCATATTCTTTGTCCCAATCGTATAAAGAATAAGCCATTGCATCTATGTATTGTCCCATAAAATTGTGATTAAATGTATTCATATCTGTAAACCCATTATCTTGTGCATATTTTCTCATTTTATCTTTAAAAGGTTTATTTTCGAAGTCTGGATAACTATAATAAATCCCATTTAAATACGCATGCACCGATTCATGTATCATAGTTCTAGCTATAGACAATTGGGTAGCATTTTCTAAATAAGTATCTCCAATGGTTATAGTCGCACCTACCGTAAATGCATTTGAGTTTCCTGCATTTCCATTTTGAATTATTAAATGTGTATAATCACTATCATTAAACAACTTTAAAATTGATTCAGAAAAATTTAGTGTAAGAGGATTACTTACTGTTACTTGTACTTCTGGTTTTAAAGGATGGTCTTCAAAAACACCATTTTCTAATTCTGTGAAAATATCTTTAGCACAAGGGTCAGTAAGTTCATTAAAGATTTGGTCCTCTTCCTCTTCTTCGCAACCATTAGGAGTAGGGTTATCACAAGGGAATAAGGGCATTTCTCCACTGTTAGAATTTCCTCCATTACCACCATTAGAACTACCTCCACCACCAGATGAAGTATTCCCAGATAAATTCAAATTCATCCACCCTTGAGAAGACACAGGATTTGAATATATAAATATATAACCACCACCACCTGCTCCTGTTGATGTAATACTAATTTCATCTAAACTACCTAAATCCCACCAATAATCGTCATCGGGTTCTGCATCCTTTCTAAAAGTTTTAGAAGCGGTTTCACTTTCAGTTTTCTGCTTATATTGAGAAACAAATACACCATCTAAAACTTTATATCCATTTATAAACGCGCCGTCAATAGTTGATATAATTATTTTACCTGATAAAACGTTAAGACTAGAATCTTCGTTTTCAAAAGGGATATAGTTATATAAACAAGTGTAAATGCTGTCTTGTTTTTTTACCATAAAAACTTTTGAGCTGATATTCGGTTTTACAGATGCAGAAAATGTGGGAACTGTTAGATTTGTTTTTTTTACTTCTTTAAAACTTAAAGAGTTTTCGTCTATAGTAACCGAAAATCCACCTTTTCGTAGTTGTTTTTTATTTTTAGAGATAAGGTTGTTCATAAAACTTTTAGCTTCATCTATTTCTATAGGTTGAAAATTACTTACTTGCTCTACAGCAACATTTTCATTAAATTCATTGATACTTTCATCATTACAATTCCAAAACAGAAGAGAGATGGTAAAGAATAAAATTCCGGTTTTTAAAAGGTTCGTTAATTTGTTTTTTTTACTTTTCATAATATACGTTATTTTAAATTATTAGAATGATTATTGGTCATTCATATAAACCATAACGGTTTTGTGTATGATTTTTTGCGTTGATTAAACACCTAATTTATTAAATACAAACTGAATAGAAAATCCGCGAGGATTTTCGTAAGTAGGCGAGTACTAGCAATGAATTATACACGGTGTTGTGCAACGTATTTTTATTCATTTTTCAATTTATTATATCTAATATTCATTCGTTTTATAAATTCATCTTGATAATCTTTTTCCGTTATCTCTCCATTGATTAGACTTTCAAGATTCTTAACACTTTCCAATTTATAATAGGTTCTTTTATTTTTACTATCTATTCCTAAGTCAAAACTATTTTTTGATTGCTTTAAAATATTTCCAACAAAATTTGAGTCGGTTTTTGAGTGAAAAAATAAAGAGTCGTTTTTTAAAATCATTTTTCTCGGTAACATTCTTAATATATATTCAGAGCAAATATGAACAGTGTCATTTTTTATAAAAACTTCTGTATAGTCAATTGTATTGTCTTCAAGTTTTTCAGAATTACTTGAATACCAGTTTCCATAAATATTCTTTTTCTCTTTTATTCCATTGCAACTTAAAAACAAAATAATTGTAAATAAAAAAGTCAATATTTTGATTATTTTCGTTTTCATGATTATGTTTTACTACGTATTTATAATTTCCTTTTTAATTTTTTAAAACAAAAGTCAGATTCAAATATTGGACTAATTGATTTGATCAATTCTTTCGCTTTCTTTTTATTCATTATTGGGATATATACTTGATTGAATACATCAGATTCGTCCGAGAAATTCATATTAATTACAAGTTTTGCGTCTTTCCATTCAAATTTTTCAGATGAGTTTATACTTTCATAATTATTGTTTTCCATTTCTACATATAACTTTTCTAACAGTTTTTTTGATTCAAGAATTTTAATGATTTTTGAGTTCTTTAACGAATCAGTTTTAATGTCTCCACATTGTTCTTCTGTTAAATCCTCAACTATCCAATCTGTCGTAAATATTCCAATGTAAAATTCAACATCTGGAATTATTAATGTAGTAGTTAAAATTTTTGAAGAGCTTTTAATATCAGAAAGAGTTTTTTCATACGTAATTTCATTTTGTGAAAATGAAAACGTAAAGATGAATAGAAATAATATGTTAATTGTAAACTTCATTTTCATATGTTGCACAACGTTTTTGTATAAGGAAAGTTGCGTATTTAAAGGACTAAAGTTAGTAAATAAACACAGATAGAAAGTCCGCGAGGGCTTTCGTAAATTGGCTTTTACTAGCAATTTTTTTTATACGGTGTTGGGCATAGTTTTTTATATTTTACTCACTTTATTAATTAATTCCTCAATTTTTAATTCAGGATTTTCATTTGTTACAATAGAAGTGAATATTATTTTGTTCTCTTTCAAAATATTAAAGGCAAACCCCATATTCAAAGTGTCATTTGCAATCATTTTGTAAATTCGGTATTTTTCATAAGGTAGTTTAAATTCGTAAGTTCTTTCATATTTGAAATTCGGTGAAATAAATTCCTCAAAATTATGACCTGCTATATAACTCATAAAATATTCATTCATATTTTTTAATTCAGATTTTGGATAAACATAAGTTGAGGCAACAAATCCGCCAATAATTCTATTCTTTTTCCAAAGTTCTGATTCATATTCATATTTTGTTTCCAAACTTATAGTGTCAAATGCTTTTGAATAAATATGGTTTTTGTATTCAGCTGTTTTCAGGTATTCGTTGGAAAGAATATTTTCTTGTAAAATCAGTTTTTTCTTATCAGATTCCTGAAATTTCCGATTTTCATAATCGTCTGCGCAACTTGTCAAAATCACAAGTGTAAAAATTAAACTAAAAATTCGATTTAAGTTCATTCGTTTAAATTATGCCCAACAATTGTATATGCGTATTGTTGATATACGTCATATATGGTTTAAGGTTGTTTTGTTCTCAATTACGGCTAAATGTTATAAAAATTATTTAATCATTTTTTGCAGCTCTCTTTTGCCCGTACTTTTTTTCATCTGATTTAACTATAATTCTTTCATTTTAAAATTAACATAACTATAAATAGTATAATATTTATCATTTTTTAAAGCATTTAGTAAGTTGTTATTTTAATAATTTCTTTTAAGTCATTCATAGCTCTATGGCCAACATTGTAATCATTTTACAAACATAAAGCAAAAACAACAACATGTCAATCCCTGAAAACAGTGAGATTTTTTCCTCACTGAAAACCGTTAGTTTTCTCACTGTTTTCAGTTAACCAAAAAAAGGTAATAACAATATTTAAAGAAGAAGTCTTGTGAGATTAAATGTACGTTAAGAATAGTGATTATAAAAAAAACGGATAGAAACCAAAACGAACTTAATTATTCGTCTCATTTTAATTTTACTTAGGTCTCAGTTTTAATATTTTAAAAGGTCATCTCTTTTTTTAGGACGGGTCAATATGTGGCATAACGTTGATGTGTAAGAAAAGTTGCGTTTTTTAAATATTGAAGTTAGCAAATAAAAGCCAAATAGAAAGTCTGCGAGGACTTTCGTAAATTGGCTTTTACCAGCATTTTTTTTTACACGGTGTTGTGGTTTGTATTGTTATTTTTTCCAAGGTACAAATTTCATTATATCTCCCGATTCCCTGTATTTTATTTCATTTTCTGAAATTATATCATAAAAAAATTTATATTCATTTTTTTTACAGTTATCTATAAAATAGATTTCCTGACCATTTATCTTGTAACAATTCTTGTCAGAATTGTCATTAAAATCTTTTTCTGTAAAAAGAATTTCACTTTTTTCAGTAGACCATTTATTAGTGTATCTAACAATTCCATTTTTATTAAATGAATAAGCCATATTCAAATAATTGGGGGGGTGCTCTTTTCTTTCTTGATATAAAACTGGTTCAAAAATATAATATCCGTCAAATCGTATCATTTTATAAATTGTTTAGTTACACTATCAAAATTATATCCATTTTGAAATAAATGCCTTATTTCTAGACCATAGTAGCCTAATTGTTCAACTCTAGTAGAACTTAAACCAAGTAAATAATCTTTAAGAGAGTTTATATTCGAAAATTTTGAAGGGTCAATACCTGTTTTAATATGAAACACATTATTAATATCAAGTGGATTAGCAGTAACTCTAATGTTATCGCCTCTAGAAATAGCAAGGTCTAACCATTTTTTGTTATTCGCCCATATTTCCGCAATACTATTGCCATAAGGTTCTCCTAAAATATTTAAACCACCTGTGTTTTTTCCGTGTTTTGCTAATCCTGTTTTCCAAATATTTTCAAGTTGATTTCCCCACTTTCCAATAAGAGTTGTCGTTTTATTAGCATTAGTTATAATATTACTAACAAAACCAGCATATTTAAATGTCATTATTCCATTTACAATTCTTGCAATTTCATCACCTGTTGTTCTACTTAAAATTTTTATAAAATTATTATCTGTAACTACTTTTAACCCATATTTAATCGTATCAATAAGCAATGTGCCACCTCCTAATCTTACAGCAACAAAAACAGCATCAGTAACTTTTCCAACAATTTTCAGAGTTTTACTTCCAGGAACAATTGCTAATAATAAAAATCCAGCCGCTTTTAAACGAGAAACTTCTTGACCATCAAAATCTTTTCCATTAATCAATATCATTATATCTTCTATAGGTAAAACATATCTTCCGATATTTTTTCCTAAATCTATGCCAGCAAGTTTAAAAAGGTTTTTTAAACCATCTGCTAAATTATCTGGATTGAATAACATTTCTGCCCAAGTGATATCTCCTGCTAACTTTATATAGTAATAGCTTTCATTAAGAGAAATCCCTGAATTATCTCTATATTTATCTGTTAAATCACCAGATTTAGATAGTTTTTGTTCAAAAGATGTTGCTATAAGTGTAGAACCATCATCTAATTTATAATATGATTTATTTTTATCATGGTAAACGTGGGTATGTTTTAAACCAGCAACAATTCCTATACTTGCTCTCCAAGGAATGTTTTGTGTTAATATTTCTAATTCTATTTGTCCTTTAACAAAATTTTTAGATTCAACACTTGTATTATTTTCATCTAAAAACCTTTCAAAATCAAAGATAATAATTTCGTTTTGCTTATTTAACCAATCTCTTTCGGTAATATTAAGTCTTAATATACCTGCAATTCTTTTAGCAATTAAAATTGCATCTGAAGGCTCTGTTATAGGAGATAAATTAACTCCTCCAACATCTGTGGCTCCACCTGTAGAAGGGGTATCATTTTCATAATCAAAATCAAGTAACTCACCACCACCACTACCAGTTCCATCATCAAAACAAACATTCCTATAAACAGTAAATAAATAATCTTGATAAGTACATGTGCCATTTGCAAGATGAATATTATTATATACAGTTCCATCGGGATCTTTTCCTAAGTTACTACAATAAGTTGTAGCCGTTGGTATACATACTTCTTTTGCTAAAAAACCTAACTTTTTTATATTTAATTTAGTAATCTGAACATTTCCTTTAAAGTTTAAGGAATTATGATTTTTAAAAAATATAACACTTTCTTTCGGTAAATATTTAATAAGAAATGCTTTTGTATTATTTAAAGAATCTATTTTTATAAAAATATTCTCAAAAGAAGTAGAATCTTTTTTTTCTCTTTTTATTAAAAAAGTATAAGAAGTTTGATTACCAATATTTATTTCTCTAACATTTGTAGAATCAATAGTAAAGTTATATAAATCTTCATTTGATTTTGCTAATTGTTTTGTTTTTGATGGCTTTATTTCTTCTAATGCTCTAACAAATTTTGTTTTATGAAGAAATTCTTTAAATTTTTTGTCTACTATTTTAAATTCACTATTATTTTCTGGTCTTATAAATTCATCTTTTTCACAACTCCATAGTAATAAAGAAATTCCTAAGAATAGAATTCCAGTTTTTAAGAAGTTATATAATTTGTTTTTTTTCTTTTTCATAATGTTTAAACTTAGTAATTAATATTCAATTTTTTAGTTTAAACAAGCTGTAATTTTAGGTAATCAATTTAGCTGTTTGACGAGCCATATAAACCACAACAATTGTATATGCGTATTGTTGATATACGTCATAATATTGTTTAAGGTTATTTTGTTCTCAATTACGGCTAAATGTTATAAAAATTATTTAAGCATTTTTTGCAGCTCTCTTTTGCCTGTACTTTTTTTCATCTGATTTAACTATAATTCTTTCATTTTAAAATTAACATAACTATAAATAGTATAATATTTATCATTTTTTAAAGCATTTAGTAAGTTGTTATTTTAATAATTTCTTTTAAGTCATTCATAGCTCTATGGCCAACATTGTAATCATTTTACAAACATAAAGCAAAAACAACAACATGTCAATCCCTGAAAACAGTGAGATTTTTTCCTCACTGAAAACCGTTAGTTTTCTCACTGTTTTCAGTTAACCAAAAAAAGGTAATAACAATATTTAAAGAAGAAGTCTTGTGAGATTAAATGTACGTTAAGAATAGTGATTATAAAAAAAACGGATAGAAACCAAAACGAACTTAATTATTCGTCTCATTTTAATTTTACTTAGGTTTCAGTTTTAATATTTTAAAAGGTCATCCCTTTTTTCAGGACGGGTCATTATGTGGCATAACGTTTATGTATATGAAATGTTGCGTGTTTCAAGCAACTAATTTAGTAAATAATTACCAACCAAGAAAGTCCGCGAGGACTTTCGTAAGTAGGCAATAAGCCAGCAATAAATTATATACGGCTTAAGTTAGCATCTATTTGTCGTAGTTCAATATGAGCATTATTCCAAAGTTCCCTGAGTTCATTCTCTCTTTCTGGAATTCGATTTTCGAATCCATTTCGAACGTACGATTTTGTTTCTAAAATAGCTTTACTAAGTACTTTTATAGCAAGCTTCATTTCGTTCTTCTTTTGGTTTTCAACATTCTTATTGGTTTCAAACCAAGCTCTTACTTCTTTAGATATTGATACTAATGGGTTTAACTCAATCATAATATATAGGTTTATTCTAATTTTCTGTGAATTAATGAAATAGTCGATAAAATATCTAAAGCATCTTGTTCATTAATTTCCCAAGTTATTTTTGGTGCGTGTGCTATTGTATTCCGAAACATTCCAAACACACCTTTTATTAAATTTGCAAATCCTTTATGTTCACTTTCTTTGGTTTCAGTCGATAAGTCATTTATAGTAATTAAAGGACTTTTTATTGAAAATGCTTTTTCAACTAATTCCGCTCCATCACCAGTCAATCCAGTTTTTTGTCGGATTTTGTCAGCTACACTTTTGACTGCTTCAAAGACTGTATGAAAGTAGTTTTCAACGAGTAATTCCGCTTTACAATATTTAAATATTTCTGAATGAGCGTTTCTATTTTCAAGTTTACTTTTTAATCGATTTGCTTTTTGTTCTGCTTCCGAAATAGTGTTCGATTTTGTCGCACTTGTAAATTTTCCATTTGCTTTATATTCCAATCCAATAAATGAAAGGCGTTTATTTAATTCCTCTCTTATATGCTCAAATTGTTCATTTTTTCCTAAATATCGAGCAGGACTGATTGACTTAACAATAAATTTCAAAATATTATTTGAAATCCTCTTTTCATTTTGATATGCTACGAAAGCATTATAAATTCTTTTCCATTTTGTGTTTGTTAGGTCAACATCTTTAATTCCAACTTCGGGAAGGAATTTACCGATTTCAGTTCCAGTTAAACCATAATGTGTATCTCCCAAAATTCGGCTTAAACCTTCTAAAATACTTCCTTCAATTGCTGGATATGTTTTAACTCCCATCGGTTTGTTTAAATTGGCTACAACGGTCTAGTATAAGAATAGTAGTGGATTTTCTTGCACTAACTTTTCTGTTAAACACAGATCTTTTTTATATTTTCTTACTTTCGTTTTAGCAATAAACCCACTATTATTTTTATACATTGTTGTGCTTTCGTGCTTTTTTATTCAATTTCTCTTTCTAGATTTACTATCATTGGTAAGTTTGAACGTATCGCTTTTCCTGTAACTATTGCATGATAACGTTTCAAATTAGGCAATGCTTGCACCAAATCTTTACCAATATAATTGCCTAAAAAAGTAAAACTAGTTTCGTCAAAAGCTTGAAAACAAATAATTGAATTACATTGAGTAAGTACTGTCTTTGAAACATTAGCTGTTCTTTGAGCGATAACCATTAAACCAACGCCATACTTTCTTCCTTGTAATGCAATTTGAGACATTTTATTTACTAGCGCCTTAGAGCTACCATAATCTCCCAAATCTCCTAAAAAATTTGTCTCTGGAACTATAGTGTGTGCTTCTTCTAATACCAAACACATCCGACTACCTTTATTTGCTTTTGCGTAATTAAAAACACTCTCAATAAAAAATTGAGTAAACTCTAATATGAACGAAGTGTTCGATAATGCAGGTAGTTCAAATAACCCAAGGTTTTCGTCTCCTTCAATAAAATCTTTTACATAGTCGTCAAGTTGACTTTGAATCTTTTTCTTTAATGCAAGTTCTTCTGCGGGTCTACGGTTTAAAGCCTTTTCATGTTTTTCCGCAAATTTCTCTTCGAGAGAAGTTAATCCATTTACTTTTATTAATTCAATTGGATTTAAACCTTCTAAGTCAGTCTTATATTCACCTGTAAAATCAATACAAATTACATTTGTATCTGTTTTCAATGATTTAATTATTTCTCTTGCTAGGAATGACTTTCCAGAACCTGTAATTCCTAATAACGCTAAATGATGGCTAACTGCTTCTTTTAAGTTGATGATTGAAGGTAGATTTGTGTTGGGAATAGTGCCTAACTGAAATTCAGGATATTCAAATTCTGGAATCTTGGTATTACTTGTATCAGCTTTAAAAATAGGAGTATTTATTGATGGAACCCATCCGAACTTTTGGAAAGAAAGAAGGTCATTTTGCCATTCTCCTAATTGAATTGCTTCCCCTTCAATAAATCCTGACTCGTTTTTACTTTCTAACTTTTCAAGTTCTGTTGTTCCAGCTATAACTTGATAAAATAGTCTACGACTACCTATTGAAAGTTCCAATAAATCTCCTTCCTGTATATCGTCAGTTTGTTTTGAATACTCAAATTTTATAGAACCGATAGTTGATTTTTCAATTACCACGCCAACAAAATCTTTTATTTTAAGTGAAATAGATAATTCCTCTATTTCTTTAGGTTCACTAACTTTGTAGACTACATTTCTCTTTAAATTTGATAAATCATTCTTGGTAGTTCCTAACTGAAGTACCTTAATCCATTTTTCTTGATTTAACAGATAAGTGTCGAATACAATTCCAGAAATCGAATAAGCATCTGAGTCCTGCATTGAATATTTGAAATTTAAAATATCAAATCGTTTGATGCTTTTGTTTCTATCCTCATAAAGCTTAACTAAAAATATTTTCTTTGATTGAACCCCAAAAATTTCTCCAATTGCATTTGACTGGATTTTATTTTGTTTCCTAACAAACGAATTATGAAGTGCTTTAGAATCAATTATTAAAATAAGACCCCATAGGATTACCATTGTAAAAAGATAACTGTCGCTTACTTCTGCCACAATCTCTGCCTTGTAAAGGATGAGGACAGAGATAAAAACAAAAGAATAAATAACTTTCCCTCGTCCAACAAATACTGTAATATTCTTGATGCTATTAGATATTTTGTTTCTAAATGAATCGGGACTTTCGTTATCAGCTTTAAGTGTAATAGCTATAATAGAGAGGATAATTAAAAATCCGATTATAGAAATTGTAGAGTACCAAAGAATATCATTAGTAAATGACTCTTTTATTGATATATAGACAAGCAGTAAAGGAATTGAATTTGTAATTACATTTTTTGGAGATGAATAATAAGGCTCAATAAACAGAATTGAGAAAAATAACATAAAGAGTCCTGAATAAAACCAAATGTTCCTAGTCGAAGTGTCAGGTAAAATAGAGTCAGTAAGCAGGTAATGAATTAATATAAATAATGCTGAACTGGCTAATAGAAGAATGAATCTATTCGTTATATAAAATTTTATTTTATCCATTTATTGTTTGATTCATTAATCAATTCTATTTATATCGTTTTCAGTCGTAGTTTGTTCGGTTTTCCGCATGAAGCACAACTTGTTTATATGCGGAACTTTTGTCCGCTTATCGTTCTTTTTTGACCGGATAAACGGAAGTTTTATACTTTATAACAATTTGTTTTATTAAAGCAAATAGTCTTATTTTTTTTCAGAGTACTATATGCTCGAGTTTTAAATGGCGCTGATTATATTTAAAAAATTAATGTACCAAGTTACTCGCTTTAAGTATGAAAACATACCGTATTAATACCTGTTTTTAATGATGTACATTTAAAGAAATACTGCTATCATTAATAGGTTGTTCATTGCTATAATTGTCTAACGGCATGTTGTTTTTTAATTTTAAAACTTCCTCTAAAGAAACAATAATTGGGTCTTTAAAAATGATCCAGTTTACGTTTTCTGTACAAGGAGGCATTGTTAAAGAACCATTATAAGAATAGAAATTTTTGTTTTCAGGAAACAAGGTTGTTACATCTAAAGATTGGTGTATCTCTTTTGTTTTAGCTGCTTCAATAGGTAAAAAGCTTTCTAAAAACTCAAATAACTGACTTTCTTGTCCTTCTTTTGCCAACACACTTAGTACTGTAAAACTGTTTGTTTGCTTCTCTAACCAACGTTCTATTCTAATTGCCAAGCCCCAAGACCAATTTCAAAGATATTTATTGCGTCTTTTAGAATTCATTTCGTTAAAAATTATTGTCTAAGATTTTAAATGCTTTTACCTAATATTCCGTCGTAAACTAAAGTTAGCCAATACATAGGGATTTTTGATAGGAAATTCAGCCGTAATTAATTATAGTTACTGTTGTGCACCGTTTTAGTATTTAATTATTTTTAATATCTCATAGTTTTAATTTACTTTTTGAGACTTTAAAAAGAGTGCTATGAAAGTTAGTGTAGTGGCAATGAAGTCGCAAAAAACACTTGTAAACATCAAATAGGAAACGTAAAGGATATCCTTATTATCTAGGAATGCAAAAGCACCATCTAAATAGATTAATCCAAATATAATTAGAAGAATTCCGATGACGATGTACCCTGTTTTTCTTTTTTCGCCATCACTTCTAATTTTTTTAATTATTAATTTGTACCAAATAATTATTACTACGCGAATTATAATTGCTAATGATATTCCAATTACAGCACCTAGATTGTTTTCATTTGATAATGTTTTAGCATAAACTCCGGGAATAACTATGATCATCAACAGTATGGAGAGCAATAAAATTCTTGTTGCGATAATTAGAAATCTTTCTTTTCTCTGAATTTTTTTCATATCGTTTATTTTAATTTTATTATGAATGATAATGTCTAAATAATTACTTACAACTTACTATTGATATGACGTTGTTTGATACTGAATAAAGTTCAGCACAAGTAACTTATATCAGAAGATAATTAAGGTATTTCTTTCTACTAAATAAAACACCCGTTTTTTTAATGATGTACATTTAAAGAAACACTTCTATCATTAATAGGTTGTTCATTTCTATAATTGTCTAACGGCATGTTGTTTTTTAATTTTAAAACTTCCTCTAAAGAAACAATAATTGGGTCTTTAAAAATGATCCAGTTTACGTTTTCTGTACAAGGAGGCGTTGTTAAAGAACCATTATAAGAATAGAAATTTTTGTTTTCAGGAAACAAGGTTGTTAAATCTAAAGATTGGTGTATTTCTTTTGTTTTAGCTGCTTCAATAGGTAAAAAGCTTTCTAAAAACTCAAATAACTGACTTTCTTGTCCTTCTTTTGCCAACACACTCATTACAGTAAAACCGTTTTGTTTGCTTTTATGTACTAAGTGAATTTCTAACGGATATCTAATACCGTCTATAGTGTGTTCTGAAGGTTCATGAAAATGAATTTGAGATAAATGATAGGTAGCTCCATGATATTGAATAGAATCTCCAACTTCAAAATTAAACTGAATGGAATGGCCATTATTTATTGCCATACTTATTGCTGTTGTAGGAGAATATAAAATGGCTAGCGGGTTTTCTTTTTGCTGTGTAGGTTTTGTATTAATATCTATAATATTAATTGGCGATTGTTTTTTACCATCGCAATCTGAGTTTTTTTCAATTTCTGCCCAATGTGCTGGTGATGTTTCTCCATCATACGTCCAATGTACTTTTTTTTCTGAGTTATGACTTTCTTTTTTTGTAGTGCTATTTTTACAAGAAGTACTAGTAACTGCTACAATTATAGCTATTAATAACCCTAATTTTTTCATTGTTTATTTGTTTTATTAAAGCAACAAAGTACGTGAAAAACTAAAAATTATTTTCTGATATTTATCATGCTTTTAAAGAATATTAGAAAACGGTTTCTGTGTTCTAATGATTTGTAAATTAGGTTTTTTAGAAAGGGTTTTAGTCAATTATGTTATTAATTTTACCTTATAAATCAGCATCAAAATTAGGTAAATGCACCGCTTCAACTTTAAGCAAATTCTTACATTCTAATAATTACTAATTTTTTACTGGGAACAACATCTATTTAGCTTCATTTATATATGATTATAAAGCCATTAATGGCTCTTATTTTAATCACAAATAAAAGCGGAATTTTTCTAGTTTTCTAACAGTAGCAAAATTGCATGCGTACGCAACTTTTATTGCGTACGCATGCAACTCACATTGCATCAGGGTGGAGTGTCTATTGCGTACGTATGAAATTTAAGCACTTGTAACTACCTGTAAGTCAATTTTTTATAATTTGTTTTTTTATTCGGTTTTTAGCCCCTTTTTAATCCATTAAAAGGTTCAGTTTTTGGCATAAATCAGCATCAAAATTAGACAGCTCAAAATTGATAGCTGCTCTCATTAATGTTAAGAATTGGGCTTGTTAAAATTGTTCTCATTTTATTTTTTATATATTTGAATACCAAACTTTTAAAATGCCTTTATTATTTTTAAGTACACATTTAAAGCTAAATTCTTTTTATGCACATAAAGGACTAAGTGAGTTTACTAAATATCCTCACACTTAATTTTTATTAAGAGGTGAAAAATAGTTAATTACTGGAGAATCTATTCTTGATAAATTTATTTATATAACGCGAACCAATTTGTATTCTAATGAGAAATTTTATTTTTATTTTCACCTTTATTTTTTTAATAACTTCTTGTAAAAAACAACAATCTAAACTTATTTTTAAAAAATACGATGAAACTGCTGAGTTAGAAACACAGCAGAATCATGAGAAAAAAAGGATGAAATTTAAATTAATTCAGTCTAAATATTTAGATATGAATGAGGTTTTTAAACCATTTCAAGAAGATTTGGCTTATTTCTCAGAAGAAAATTATATAAATTTAAAGCCTTTAATTTTAGAGCAAGATATTCCCACTCTTCAAAAAAGTATTAAAGAAGGAAAGCTTACGTATGAGAAACTAACACTCTTTTACTTATATAGAATTAGAAAGTTTGAAAGTGATAGCACCAAATCTTTAAATGCTATTATTGCTTTAAACCCTAATGTGGTTAAAGAAGCAAGAGAAAAAGATAAAAATTTAGAACTGCCTTCGTCTGATTATTCCGTTTACGGAATGCCAATTTTACTAAAAGACAATATAAATACCAAAGAAATGCCAACTACAGCAGGAGCAATTGCTTTAGAAAGAAATTTTACTAAAACAGATGCTTTTATTGTTGATAAATTGAAAGAAAATGGCGCTTTAATTTTAGGGAAAGTAAATTTAAGTGAATGGGCTTATTTCTTCTGTTCTGGTTGTCCTTTAGGGTATTCTGCCATTGGCGGACAAACCTTAAATCCGTATGGAAGAAAAATGTTTGAAACAGGAGGAAGTTCAGCAGGAAGTGCGGTTGCCGTGGCAGCAAATTATGCGGTTGCGGCTGTGGGCACAGAAACTTCGGGCTCAATTACATCGCCATCAAGTCAGAATTCAGTTGTGGGGTTAAAACCTACAATTGGTGTTTTAAGTAGAACAGGTATTGTACCAATTTCATCAACTTTAGATACGCCTGGACCAATGACTAAAAATGTGGTTGATACTGCCATCTTATTAAATGCAATGAAAGGCTTTGATGAGACTGATAGTGCTTCTAAAAATTTAAAAGAAGAGTACGTTCAAAACGGTTTTAGATCTAAGTTTAAAGGAAAAAAGGTGGGCGTTTTAAAACCATTACTAACAGATTCTATTTATTTAATTAGTATAGAGAAACTGAAAAAAGTAGGAGTAGAGGTTGTAGAAATTACACCATCAGAAATTTCTTTTAAAGGTTTTATAACGTTACTAAATATTGATATGAAACATGATTTACCAAAATATTTAAAGCACAATGCAAACAAATCTCTGTATATAAAAAATGTGAAAGAGATTATTGCTTTTAATAAAAAAGATTCTCTTTTAAGAGCTCCTTATGGGCAACAATTATTTGAAGGAATTGTAAAAGATACTACTACTTTAAAACAGTTAGAGGTTGTAAAACAACATTTAAATTCAGAGGGGAAAAAATATTTACAACCGCTAGAAGAAGAAAAGTTAGATGCTATTTTGTCTATTAATAATTACCATTCAGGAATTGCTGCAGTTGCAAATCACCCAACATTTACCGTTCCTATGGGGTATAAAGAGTCTGGAGAGCCAATTAGCTTAACATTTATTGGGGCTCCTTTCTCTGAAAGAAAATTATTAGAAATTGGGTATGCTTTTGAGCAATTAACAAAAATTAGAAGGATGCCTAAAAACTATCAATAGAAGTAATACCAATCATTTAAAAATCACTATTTTTGCACTCATTTTATTTTTTAATAAAATTGAAATATAACTTATAAAGATTTACTGCTTAAAGCCAAATGGCGAAAGGCAAAAAGCTATAAACATGCGCACGAAAACCATCAAAAAAAATAAGATTAACGTTGTTACTTTAGGTTGTTCAAAGAATATTTATGACTCTGAAGTTTTAATGGGACAGTTAAAAGCCAATGGCAAAGACGTTGTTCATGAAGATCCTGAAGATGATGGAAATATTGTTGTTATAAATACATGTGGGTTTATAGGGAAAGCAAAAGAAGAAAGTATTGATACTATTTTGCACTACGCAAACAGAAAAGAAGCTGGTGAAATAGACAAAGTTTTTGTTACTGGATGTTTAAGTGAGCGTTATAAACCCGATTTAGAAGAGCAGATACCTAATGTAGATCAATATTTTGGGACACATGATTTGCCTAATTTATTAAAGGTTTTAGAAGCAGATTATAAACACGAATTAATTGGCGAGCGTTTAACTACAACGCCAAAACATTATGCCTATTTAAAAATTGCAGAAGGATGTGATAGACCTTGTTCTTTTTGTGCAATTCCTTTAATGAGAGGAAAACATGTTTCTACACCCATTGAAGATATAATTACTGAAGCTACAAAATTAGCAGAAAAAGGAATTAAAGAAGTAATGTTAATTGCACAAGATTTAACCTATTACGGATTAGATATTTATAAAAAACGTGCATTAGCAGATTTACTAGAAGCACTAGCAAAAGTAGAGGGAATTGAATGGATTAGAATGCATTATGCTTTTCCATCAGGTTTTCCTATGGATGTTTTAGACGTGATGAAACGCGAGCCTAAAGTGTGTAATTACTTAGATATTCCTTTACAACACATAAATACTGAGTTGTTAAAATCTATGAAACGTGGTACAACGCATGAAAAAACAACTGCGTTAATTCATAAGTTTAGAGAAGCAGTGCCAGAAATGGCAATTAGAACTACGTTAATTGTTGGATACCCCGGAGAAACAGAAGCAATGTTTCAAGAATTAAAAGATTGGGTAGAAGAAATGCGTTTTGAGCGTTTGGGTGCTTTTGAGTATTCTCATGAAGAAAATACGGGTGCTTATGTGTTAGAAGATGATGTTCCTGCAGAGGTAAAGTTTAAAAGATTAAATGAAATTATGGAAGTTCAGTCTCAAATTTCTTGGGAATTGAATCAACAAAAAATAGGACAAACATTTAGATGTTTGTTTGATAGAAAAGACGGAGAATATTTTTACGGAAGAACAGAATCTGATTCGCCAGATGTAGATAATGATGTGATTGTAGATGCTAAAGAACACTATATTAAAATAGGTGAATTTATAGACATAGAAATTCACGAAGCTGGAGATTACGATTTGTACGGAACGCCAGTTGTGAAGCAAGAAAAACCAATTCCTTTAAATCAAAAAAAAGGTAAAAATTAAAACAAAAAATTCCGCTCATTTGAGCGGAATTTTTTATTTATAGAAATGTTATTTACTTTAATTTATCAGAATTTAAGAGAAAAACTGCATTTGCTACAAAGAGCTTTCCGTTCTCCCAAAAAGATCTAAAAAGCGGGTTGTCTACCATATAAATGATACTTCCACTTCCTATTTGATCTTCACCAAATAACAAAGATTCTGGAATGTTTTTTACAGCTTTACTACCCGCATAACCAGCAACGTTTTTAGCCGCTTTATCAAAATAAGCTACATTGTTCCCTTCTTTTAAATACGTGTAAGAGGTTCCGCTTAATTTTAATGAAAAATAGGTTTTGTCATACCCAAAAGCCAAAGGGTGTGTAGTGTCTAGCGTACTTTTAAAAACACTACCTGTAATTAAATTCGCTACACTTTTACGCTCTGTATCTGCATATGGAACTAAGTTTGCGTTTATAGAATCTTTCTTTGCTTTTCTTTGTTCTAAAGAAAATCCATCCTTATCAGCAAAACTTTCTAAAGCGCCTCCAATAGCAATTACAGTTCCGCCAGAACGCGTCCATTTTTTTAGTTTCTCTAAAGTATTTTTATTTAAAACTTTACTGTAATAACCGTTTGGTAAAATAATAACATCATAATTTGAAAAATCTACAGAAGAAAAATCATCAGAATTTATGTTTGTAATTGGGTAGTGTAATTGCGTTTCAAAGAAGTGCCAGATTTCACCAAAACTTAAAGAAGAAGTTCCTTGTCCAGATAAAACAGCTACTTTTTGTTTGTTGATTGGTTTTACAGAATAAGAACCAAAATCTGCACCAGAACTTACAAAGCCTGTTGGTGATGGTGTTAATTCACGTTGGTGTTTATTTGCGATTTCAACTATTTTAGCATCAAAGGCATCGTTTCTATTATCATTTCTTAAAATGATTAGCGTTCCTTTTTTAAATGATTTTCCTTCAACAGAAAAATCTTTTTCAGTAAACCTTGGTACAATATTATGTTGTAATAAAGCACTTAAAAAAGTAGCATCTTCTAAACTGTTCCATTTAGAAATGTATGCGTATGCATTTTTATCAATGGTATTAGTTACTTTTTTGAAGTTTGTATTTACAGTGGAATTTACTTTCGTTTTAGAAGCAATTGCATCAAAACCATGTGCGTATGGCAAAGACCAAGCAGTAATGTCATAGGTTAAAGAATCTACAAGTTTTGTAATTGGCTCAAACAACACTTTTACCATTTTTCCTTTTGGCTGATCTGTATGAATGACCAAGTCGTTATCTGAGATCGTAAATTTACCTTCCTTTTGGGTGTTGAAATGATATCCTTTTGTAGTGCCTTTTTCAGCTTGTTCATATCTAATTTCATGCGTATCTAGCAATCTTTTTAAACGGTTTGTTTTATCTTGATTCTCATTTTTTAGTACAAAACTTTTGTATTTGAAATTAGAGTTCTCAAAGAATTTTCTGAATTCAGTATTTAATTTTGAAGCATTTTTAGAAGAAATTTCTACAGTAGATAAACCTGTTGTTGTATGATGTATTGCTCTGTCTGTTAAGGTTAAAATTTCTCCTTCATCAGTTTTAATACCTAAACCTGCCATTCCGTGACCCGCTTGTTCGTAGGTCATACCAATTGCGCCCATAAAAGTTGGATACGTATCTCCATAACTGGGATATAGTAAATCGAAACTTTCTTTTGTAAAATACAACCAACCTTCTTTGTCGAAATATTTAGCGTGATTTTTTCCTATTTCTGTTTGAAAATCATGTTGCCAATCAGAAATTATTTCATGAAAAGGTGCTGCAGCTGGTGCAAAATAATACGGATTGTTAATATATTGTTCGTGAAAATCTACATGAATATGTGGCATCCATTTATTGTAAATAGCAATTCGCTGCACAGATTCTACTTGTGTTACCCAAGCCCAGTCTCTATTTAAATCGAATAAATAATGATTTGGTCTTCCTCCAGGCCATGGTTCTGAATGTTCTTTTGCTTCTTGATTAATGTTGTAAGGTGTACTTTTTACTTGATTAAACCAGTTTACATAACGGTCTCTTCCGTCAGGATTTATACACGGATCTATAATGACAACCGTATTTTCTAACCAAGCTTTTTTTGTTGTAACTAATTCATACAAAGTTAACATCGCTGCTTCTGTACTTGAAGCTTCATTACCATGAACGTTGTAACTTAACCAAACAATAGCAGTTTTAGAATCTGAATTTCCAGAAATAAGTCCTGTTTGAGCAAGGTTTGCTTTTCTAATAGTCTCTAAATTAGTAATATTTTCTTGTGAAGAGATATAACTTACATACAAAGGTCTGTGTTCATTTGTTTCTCCATATTTCTCTAATTTTACAGTAGATAATGTGCTGCTAACATATTTAAAATAATCTACAACTTTATGATGTCTTGTAAAACGAGCACCAATTTCATACCCTAAAAATTCGGAAGGAGATTGTAGTTTTTGAGCATAATAACTGCTAAAAGAAAGTACAGTTAAGAGTAAGAATAATTTAATTTTCATAAAAAATGTAGTTTGATATTCAAAAGTAATGAATATATTTTTTTGTTTTTCATTAGATTGAATCTTTATGATGTTAAAACTTTGTTAGATTGGTTTTGTCTTTACTACTTAGCGTAAAAAAACAGTATTTTTGAGTTATGATTACAAACGAAGAAGACCGTAAAATTTCTAAAGAGAAAATAGATTACAAAACGCATTGGAATGCTGCATATTTAAATAATGCTCCAGAAAAATTGGGGTGGTTTGAAGGAAACTCAGAAAAAACGTTAGCCCTAATTAAGGAAACTAAACTACCAAAAAATGCAACTATTTTAAATGTTGGTTCAGGTTCTTCAACGTTAATAGATGCTTTATTAAAAGAAGGTTTTTCTAATATTATTGCGAATGATTTAGCGGAAGAATCTTTAGAGAGTTTAAAAAAAAGAATAGGGAATAATAATAATGTTCAGTTTGTAGTTGATGATTTATTACATCCATTAAAATTAAATAAACTAAAGAATATAGATTTATGGAATGATAGAGCTGTATTGCATTTCTTCAAAAAAAAGGAAGAAATAGATGCTTATTTTAATTTACTTAAAAAAGTGATGTCTCTAAATGGGTTTGTAATTATTGCTGTTTTTTCAAAAGATGGAGCAGAAAAATGTTGTGGCTTAACACTTAAAAGGTATGATGTAGAAATGTTACAAAAAGAGTTAGGTGCTAATTTTAAACTTATAAAAAGTTTTAATTACACTTTTGTGAATCCTTTTGGAGGAGAAAGACCTTATATTTACACTCTGTTTCAAAGAAAAAATTAAGAATGAAAGTAACACATATTCCATTTCAAAAAACCGGATTTTTCTCTAAAACAATGCTTCATTATTTAGAGAAAAAAGATGTTATACAGCCATTTTATAATAACTTTCCAGACATTACTGGTTTTCATAACCAAATAGAAGAGAAACAAAAATCGTTTCGTTTACAAGCTAGATTACCCTTAGTTGATGCCTTAAAAAAGCAATACCAAGACGTACATAAATCTGAAAAAACGAGTGCTAATTTAGCCTCTTTAAAGCAGCAGAATACATTTACAATTACAACGGGGCATCAATTAAATTTGTTTACCGGACCTTTGTATTTTTTGTATAAAATAATTTCTGTTATTAATTTAAGCGAAGAATTATCAGAGAAATTTCCTGAACAAAATTTTGTTCCTGTGTATTGGATGGCAACAGAAGATCATGATTTTGATGAAATCAATTATTTTAATTTTGATGGAAAAAAAGTACGTTGGAATCGAGAAGATGGAGGAGCCGTTGGACGCTTTTCTACAGACGGATTACAAGACGTTTTTGACGTTTTTTCTAACCATTTAGGGAATTCTAAAAATGCAGCTTTTATGAAGCAATTATTTTCAGAGGCCTATTTAAAACACAACAATTTAGCAGCAGCAACACGCTATATTGCAAATGAATTATTTGGTGAATATGGTTTGGTAATTGTTGATGGTGATGATGCTAAACTAAAGCAATTATTTGCGCCAATTGTAAAAGATGAGTTAGAAAACGGAACTTCATTTAATGAAGTTTCTAAAACAATAGCAGCATTAGAAAAAGACTATAAAATTCAAGTAAATCCCAGAGAAATTAACTTGTTTTATCTTACTGATGAAAGTAGAGAACGCATCCTTTTAGAAAACGGAATTTACAAAGTAAATAATACAGAAATCACTTTTTCTAAAGATGAAATTTTACGTGAAGTAGATGAAAACCCAAAAGCCTTTTCGCCAAATGTAATTATGAGGCCATTGTATCAAGAGGTGATTTTGCCAAACCTTTGTTATGTTGGTGGAGGAGGAGAAATAGCGTATTGGTTTGAATTGAAAGCCTATTTTGAGAAAGTAAAGATTCCTTTTCCTATTTTATTATTACGTAATTCTGTGCAAGTGATCTCAGAAAAGCAACAGAAAAAATTAGATAAATTAGAGGTTACATTAGAAGAACTATTTTTAAAACAACATGATTTATTATCTAAAAAAGTAATAGAAAATTCGGGTATAGAAATTAATTTTAAAGAAAAGTCAACTTTTTTAGAACAACAATTTTCAGATTTAAAAGTTGTTGCAGAAAAAACAGATGTTTCTTTTGGAAATGCTGTAAAAGCACAAGAAGTAAAACAGTTAAAAGGATTAAAAAACCTTGAAAAACGTTTGTTGAAAGCAGAAAAAAGAAGACAAAAAGAGTTGGTAGAAAGAATTACGGAGCTTCAAAATCTGTTATTGCCAAATCAAAGTTTAGAGGAAAGGCAGCGTAATTTTTCTGAATATTATTTAGAATACGGACCTTCATTTATCACTTCTTTAAAAACTGTATTAAAACCTTTGCAATTAGAATTTACAATCTTAGAATTATAGGCGTTATTTTTCAATTAAATAGTACAATTGGTTCTTTTTAGATTAGTTTTGCAGCTATGAATTCTACAAATAAAACTTTCCATAAAAATAGTAAGCATAATAATGGTTACAATTTTCCAGAATTAGTAAAAGCGAATCCTGCATTAAAGGAATTCATTATTGATAATTCTCATGGAAATAGGTCTATTGATTTTTCTGATCCAAAAGGGGTAAAGGAATTGAATAAAGCACTTTTGCTTGCTCATTATAAGATTACATCTTGGAATTTTCCTGATAAAAATTTATGTCCTCCAATTCCTGGGAGAGTAGATTATATTCATTATTTATCAGACTTACTTTCTGAATCAGAAAGTAAAGAAGATATCAAAATCTTAGATATTGGCGTAGGAGCTAGTTGTATTTATCCTTTGTTAGGGGTTTCTGAATATGATTGGAGTTTTGTAGGAACGGATATCGATTTAGAGTCTTTAGATTCGGCACAAGATATTGTAGACGATAATAAATTTGAATCTAAAATTGAATTGCGTCATCAAAAAGATGAGATGCTAATTTTAAAAGGTATTATTAACGAGAAAGATTCTTTTTCTGCAACCATGTGTAATCCGCCATTCTATAAATCGGCAGAAGAAGCACAAGGAGCAAATAGCAGAAAGTCTAGAAATTTAGGGAATAACGCTGTTAGAAATTTTGCTGGAAACAATAATGAACTTTGGTACATTGGTGGAGAAAAAGCATTCTTACATAACTATTTATATGAAAGCTCTTTGTTTCCTAAAAGTAGTAAATGGTTTACAAGTTTAGTTTCTAAGAAAGAAAATGTAAAAAGTTTAGAAAAATCTTCTAAGAAGTTAGGTGCTAAGGAGTTTAAAGTTATTCCGATGAGCCAAGGGAACAAAGTAACTAGAATTGTTGCTTGGAGGTTTTAAAAAGCTATTTTTTTTAGATTTTTCAATTGCGAATTACTGCACAATAAAATTTAATATATAGGCACATAGAAAACAGTATTTCTGTTTTTTATGTGTCTATTTTTTTATTCGTTTTAAAAGTATTTTCTGATAATGGGTTTTCGTTGAAATTGTTATTCTTGCGAAGGCAGAAATCTAAACTCCATTTGTTTAAACACCGCTATTTCAGCATTTAAATTTCACTTATAAATAAATTACACCCTTTTTTTTCATAACTATTTGTTTTTTATGGATTCCTACCTAAGCAGGAATAACAAATTGTTTGAGTTTTTATTAAAAGAGTACTTCATTATTTACAATAACAAAAAGGAGACTAATTAAAAACGATATCGTTTATTTTATACTTTTTACAAATAAAGTGTAAAATGGTGTAGACTAGCATGTGTACAAACACCAAGCAAATAAACGCATATAAAGGAACTCCCAATATTTGGTAAGGCCAATAATACGTCCAAACGCCTAAGTAAATTGTAATTACTTCTCCAAAAGCAGGTAGTATTAAGGCTAAAAGTATAGCTAATAAAATTTTGTTCTTTTGTGTTTGTTTAACTAATAACGGAATTAAATTACGCTCAAGTTTATATAAATAATGGAATGCTAGCATCCACGCAAAAGGCAACCATAAAGGCAATTCTCTTGTTACTTCATGATATTCCCAATAACCGTTTGCAACTCCCCAAGTTTCACCTACAATGCCGCCAAAACCAGTTAATAACATACCAGCTAATAACAACCAATTCTTATTCGTTTTTGGTTGTATGATTTCTTTATAAATATTGTGAATTATTTTAAGTATTAAAAGAACAGCAATTATAGCATCCTGTTTTTTTAAAACCCCAATTAGAATTCCTGCAATAATTAATTTAACAAGTGCTTTTAGAATTTCTTTTAAGAATAACTTTTTGTTGGTAATCATTGGTGTATTTATAGATGCTAAAAATAAGGTATTTATTTAATCTTACTTGATAAGCACAAATAAAGATTCATCAGTCTTTAAAACCAATTTATCAGTTTTTTTATACTTAGAATTGCCTGCTTTTTCTCTTCTATTTTCGATTTTTAACTACATCAATATTTTCTAGTCAAGTGTTATTTTCGATCTCTTTTTAGACGGTCAGTTACTGTTTAAGTTTTCTTTACTACTAAAATAAGAAAAGGAGTAAGAAAATTGACACCTACTTTTTTGAATTTAAAGAAAAAAAAAACCGAAGCAACTTGCTTCGGTTTTAGATAAACGAACTATTTGTATCGTTAAAAATTTAATTATATTTAATAAAATAATCTAATGATTATAAATGAATTACTTCATCATAAGCAGCTGCAACTGCTTCCATAACCGCTTCACTCATTGTTGGGTGTGGATGAATTGTTTTTAAAACTTCATGACCTGTAGTTTCTAATTTACGTCCTAAAACTGCTTCCGCAATCATATCTGTAACTCCAGCACCAATCATATGGCAACCTAACCATTCACCATATTTTGCATCAAAAATCACTTTTACAAAACCATCAGTAGTTCCTGCTGCTGTTGCTTTACCAGATGCAGAAAAAGGAAATTTACCAATTTTTAATTCGTAACCAGCTTCTTTGGCTTTTGCTTCTGTCATACCAACAGATGCAATTTCTGGAGTTGCATACGTACAACCAGGAACGTTTCCGTAATCAATTGGTTCTGTATGTAAACCCGCTAATTTTTCAACACAAGTAATTCCTTCTGCAGAAGCAACATGTGCTAAAGCTTGTCCAGGAACAATATCTCCAATTGCATAATAACCAGGAATATTTGTTTGGTAAAAATCGCTTACTAAGATTTTATCTCTGTCAACAATAATTCCAACATCTTCTAACCCTATATTTTCTATGTTCGATTTAATTCCAACGGCTGATAATAAGATATCTGCTTCTAATTTTATTTCTCCTTTTTTCGTTTTTACAGTGGCAACAACACCTTTACCAGAAGTATCAACAGACTCTACAGAAGAATTTGTCATTACTTTAATTCCTGCTTTTTTAATTGATTTTTCAAATTGTTTAGAAACATCAATATCTTCTACAGGAACTACGTTTGGCATAAACTCTACAATAGTAACCGCTGTTCCCATTGCATTATAAAAATGCGCAAACTCAACTCCAATAGCACCAGAACCTACAATAATAATAGATTTTGGTTGTTTTGGCAATGTCATTGCTTGTCTATAACCAATTACTTTTTTACCATCTTGTGGTAAGTTTGGTAATTCTCTAGAACGTGCACCCGTTGCAATAATTATGTTATCAGCAGCATATTCAGTTACGGTTCCATCTTCTGCGGTAACATCAACTTTTTTACCAGTTTTTATTTTTCCAAAACCGTTAATAATATCAATTTTGTTTTTCTTCATTAAGAAAGAAACACCTTTACTCATTCCATTGGCAATACCACGACTACGTTTTATAACAGCGTCAAAATCTTTATCAATTGCTTCTGCCTTTAAACCATATTGATCAACATGTTTTAAGTAATCATAAACTTGCGCAGATTTTAACAATGCTTTTGTAGGAATACATCCCCAGTTTAAGCAAATTCCGCCTAAGCTTTCTTTTTCTACAATGGCAACTTTAAAGCCTAGTTGAGAAGCTCTAATTCCTGTAACATATCCTCCAGGACCACTACCAATAATAATAATGTCGTATTTCATAATTGTGTTTTTTGTCTTTCTTGTTTCTATAATTTGGGCGTTCGAGCGGGCTTTCACTACTCGCTTTTTTTAGTCTTGTTCTCTATATAAATTTGCTAAAAAGCAAATGTACTCGAACAAACAACTAAAAAAGAGCTCAAACATACCGTTCAATCCCTAACGCAAGCAAATCTACTAACTTTTATGCGTACTGCCAACTACATACTGTAACTGTTCACCAATTTCTACATTCTCTCTGGAACCTGAATTCCTAACAATGAAAATGCCGATTTTATGGTGTCAGCAACTTTCTTAGCTAACTGTACTCTAAATATTTTTTTATCTTGATCTTCTTCACCTAAAATAGATACATTCTGATAAAAAGAATTGAATTCTTTTACCAAATCATAGGTGTAATTTGCAATAATTGCTGGCGAATAATTAGTTGCAGCTTGTTGTATTGCTTCAGGATAAATCTCTAATTGTTTTAATAATTCTTTCTCCTTTTCGTGTAAATCAATTACAACAGGTTTTGAATAATCAAATGCTGCCTTTCTTATAATAGATTGAATTCTTGCATAGGTATACTGTATAAAAGGACCTGTGTTTCCTTGAAAATCTACCGAAGATTTTGGATCGAATAAAATTCTCTTTTTAGGATCTACTTTAAGAATAAAATACTTTAAAGCACCTAAACCAATCGTTTTATACAATTCGTTTTTCTCTTCTTCAGAATACCCGTCTAATTTTCCTAGTTCCTCAGAAATCTCTTTAGCAGTAGCTGTCATTTCTAGCATTAATTCATCAGCATCTACAACCGTTCCTTCTCTAGATTTCATTTTTCCAGAAGGTAAATCTACCATTCCGTAACTTAAATGATGCAATTGTTTTGCCCAATCAAAACCTAATTTTTTCAAGATTAAAAACAATACCTGAAAATGATAATCTTGCTCATTACCAACCGTGTAGACCATTCCTCCAACATCCGGAAAATCTTTTACACGTTGTATAGCGGTACCAATATCTTGCGTCATATAAACTGCTGTTCCGTCTGAACGCAACACAATTTTTTCATCCAAACCATCAGCTGTTAAATCACACCAAACAGAACCATCTTCTTTTTTATAGAAAACACCTTTTTCTATCCCTTGTGCAACTACATCTTTTCCTAATAAGTAGGTATTACTTTCATAATATAGAGTGTCAAAATCTACACCCATATTTTTATAGGTAACCTCAAAACCACTATAAACCCAAGCGTTCATTTCTTTCCAAAGTGCAACAACTTTTTCATCTCCAGCTTCCCATTTTAAAAGCATTTGTTGTGCTGCTACTAAAAGAGGTGCTTGTTTTTTAGCTTCTTCTTCTGTTTTTCCTTTAGCTATTAATTGTGCAATCTCCTTTTTATATTCTTGGTCAAATTTTACATAATAATTACCAACTAATTTGTCGCCTTTTAAGCCAGTAGATTCCGGAGTTTCTCCGTTTCCATAGGTTTCCCAAGCCAACATCGATTTACAGATATGAATTCCACGATCGTTAATAATCTGAGTTTTATAGACTTTTTTTCCTGAAGCTTTCATAATTTCTGCAACAGAATATCCTAATAAATTATTACGAACATGCCCTAAATGCAAAGGCTTGTTTGTATTTGGCGATGAATATTCTACCATCATTGCTTTTTCATCAGCAGAAGGAGCAACAAATCCGTAATAAGCGTTCTCTAAAACTGAATTGAAGAAATTGGTATAAAAAGCATCCTCAATTACTAAATTTAAAAAACCTTTTACAACATTGTAATTTGTTATTTGGGGTATGTTTTCAACAACATATTTCCCTAAATCTTCACCAATCTGAACAGGATTTCCTTTTTTGTAACGTAACAAAGGGAATACAACTACTGTGATATCTCCTTCAAATTCTTTTCTTGTTGCTTGAAATTCTACCGTTGGAATTTCAATATTATATAGCGCTAAAAATCCCTCTTTTACTTTGGATTCTATGGTGTTTTGGATGTTCATTTAGTTTCAAAAATTGAAATGCAAAATTACACATTTTTATTTATTTTTATAGCCCCTTTTTGGAGCTTATTAATTGTATTTTTGCAACATGGAAAAACGATTGGAACAACTCCCAGAATTAGCAGAAGAAGCAAAAAAAGAAAGTAAAAAATATTTTGCGAATTTAAAAAAGAGGACTCCAAAAAATTTGGATTATGTAATGCAAGAATTGCACGATAAAGAATTTGCAAAAACAGATTGTTTAACCTGTGGTAATTGTTGTAAAACTACGAGTCCGATCTTTACAGAGAAAGATACAGAGCGTATTTCTAAGAAATTAAAAATGAAGGTTGTCGATTTTAAGAGTCAATATTTACTAAGAGACTCAGATGATTTTATGGTACTAAAAACAGCGCCGTGTACTTTCTTTGACGAAACTGATAATACGTGTTTTATTTATGATGTTAGGCCAAAAGCATGTGCAGAATATCCGCATACAAATCGTAAGAAATTTATTCAAATTACAGATTTAACGTTAGACAATACCACCGTTTGTCCTGCTGCATATAATATTGTTGAAGCCTTAAAAAAGCGAATTCCTTATGAATATAATAAGAAAAAAGTAAGAAGTTAAAATCCAAAAACATTCTTTTTCTTAATCGTAGCATTTTATCAGCCAATGAAAAGTAGGTTTTAAAAAACTATTTTTAGGGCCGAATAACTTCTTGATACAATTTTCTCGATACAACTTCTCGATACAATTTTCTCAAAAAATCGAAAATCACTCGAAGTGACATTGCGTTGGTACCCATGAGCTATCTTTTCGGTCAAATTTTTGAACAAAACACAAATTTATAGTAGATGCTTTTATCGTTCCTAGCTTTCTATTGCAATCAATATAAACACTAACAGGAATCCATAATTTATTGATAGTGCCTACTTCTTGGTTCCTTCTTTTTCTGTAGTTATTTTATCTTTTGAGATTTTGCTATAAATAGAAGAGTAATTTTATTTCACTATTTTAGTAGAAAATAAAATCAACTTGGAAACAATCATTAACTATTTTGAAACGATTCCTTCTTCGCATAGAAGTTTAATTTTAGTAGGCGGAATCACTTTTTTTTGGCTTTTAGAAGGTGCCATTCCGTTATTTAAATTCGATTATAAAAAATTTAAGCATGCATTTCCTAATTTGTTTTTTACGTTAACAACTGTAATTATTAATTTCGGATTGGCTTTTTTATTGTTAAATACAGCTGATTGGGTTCAAGAAAATAACTTCGGAATTATAAATTGGTTGCCAGAAATGCCGTTGTGGTTGTATGTAGTTTTAGGTGTTTTATTATTAGATTTTTTTGGCGCGTATTTGGCACATTATACAGAGCACAAAGTAAAACCACTTTGGATGGTTCATTTGGTGCATCACTCAGATCATAAGGTAGATACAACAACAGCAAACAGACACCATCCAATAGAAAGTGTTATCCGTTTTGTATTTACATTAGCAGGTGTTTTTTTAGTAGGAACGCCAATTGCCATTATCTTTTTATACCAATCACTGTCTTTGGTGGCAACACAGTTTACACATGCAAATATTAAAATAGCACCAAAGGTGGATAAACTTTTAAGTTATGTAATTATTTCTCCAGATATGCACAAAGTACATCATCATAATAGGTTGCCGTATACAGATTCTAATTATGGAAATATCTTTTCTATTTGGGATCGTATTTTTGGAACTTATTTGCACTTAGACAGAGAGAAAATTGTGTACGGAGTGGATACGTTTCCGGATGAAGTAAAAAATTCTTCTTTAAAAGAATTATTAAAACAACCTTTTCAAGGATATAAAAAACCAACAGGAATTGAAGAGGTTTAGTTTTTTGTTGTTGCTGTGAAATTAGTGATGATAACGGTTAGTGTATGAAACGTAGCGTATTTAAAAGTACTAATTTTCGGTTTAGCACTTAGCCACATTTTTACATTTTGTTTTACCTTTTCTATTTTAAAACCCAAACCTAAACTGCCGTTTTCCCCCTTATCCTTAGCAATGGATCAGTCAACAAGGCATATAACGTTAGCCTATCGGCACGTCATATGCTTAGTTATTCTACACAGTTTTTATTCAGTTATTTTTTTTTTTAAATCCATTCTTTCGTGCAATATTCTTGTTATCTCAACATAATCTTTGTTTAGAGTTCTGTAGAATATTATATGTCGATTTGATTTTATTCCCAAAAGTTTCTTTGAAATTCCTTTATAAATCTTTCCTAAATCTTGGTTTTCTGCAATTTCCTCACAGTTTGAAATTAGTTCATCGTAATATTTGTCGGCTTGTTTTTCCGACCAAACTTCAAATGTGTATTCCCAAATTTTAGATAAATCAGCAACAGCTTTGTTCGTTAATTTATAATTAGGCATTCGAGTGTTTTTTCGCTTTTAATGATTCAAGATGTTTTTTTGGGTCAAAATCGTGAGCAATTCCGCTGTCAATTCCTTCTTGAATTGCATTTTTCAAAGCAATCACTTTACTTTCTTCCTCTTCTAAAAGTCTTAATCCAGCACGAATAACTTCGCTAACATTTTTAAATCGTCCTTCACTAATGCTACTTTGTACGAAATGGTCAAAATAATTCCCGAGTGATATTGATGTGTTTTTGCTCATTTTAAGATTAATTTAATTCAAATATACCAAAAATTGGTATAAATGCAAAATTTTTCTCAAATTGCGTAGAACGTCTCGGCTATAGTTAGTACGGGAATTAAAAAGCGATTAATTTCCGATTAAGCACTTAGCCAAAACCTTTTATTTTGTTTTATCTTTTTTATTATAAAGCCAAATCAAAAAGATTTGGCGATTACGTAAATATGCCTAAACTTTGAATTAAGCACCAAAACCCGTATTAATTATAGCCATTGTTGAACTAATCCTCGTTCCTCGGAAGCTTTGCACGGCATATCAAAATACATTAAATTTAAGGTACAAATTTAAAAATTCACTATTATGTATCAAAAAAAAGTAAAACGATTGTTGAAACGGCGCTAGAAAGGGTTCCTGAGTTTCAAGTTTTGATTTATAAACTTACAAAAAGTTTTTCAATTAACGGAAAAGCAACAAGTACCTTAATCAATTATTTACACTTAGACAGAGAGAAAATTGTGTACGGAGTGGATACGTTTACGGATGAAATAAAAAATTCTTCTTTAAAAGAATTATTAAAACAACCTTTTCAAGGGTATAAAAAGCCATCAGAAATTGAAGAAGTTTAGTTTTTTGTTGTTGCTGTAAATAATGTTTAAAATTATGTAGCCTTTATTCAGGACGGGTCAGTATCGTAATCAAGGAAAAAAGACAACACAGACATTATCTACAAAAGATTTTATAAAGCGTTTTCAAAATCATATTTTACCCAAAGGATTTACAAGAATACGGCACTACGGTTTTTTAAGTAGCAGTTGGAAAAAGGAAAAGTTACCACAACTCCAGGTTCAATTAGCCGATAAAGATTTAGATGTGATAGACGCGTATGTCTTGGTAGAAAAATCGGTACATCGTTGCTGTCCAAGTTGTAAAAAAGGAGTCTTAATCACGCTGTTAACATTCGATAGTAGAGGTCCTCCAAAAGAGTATAAAAAGATAGCAAGACGTAAATCATTGAAATACAGGTAATAAAGAAATGGCAATGTGCCCATACAGGATATTACTGCCTAAACTCAAAAAATGACCCCTAAAATGCCCTCTAAAAGGACTAAAAGTTAAAAAAAATAGATCATAAATAGCTCGTATGCAATAGAAATATTGAAAACGCTCTCCTTTGCCCAGTCACACTTCTTTTAAAACCCAAGCCCAAACTGACGTTTTCCCCCTTATCCTTAGCAATGGATCAGTCAACAAGGCATATAGCGTTAGCTTATCGGCACGCCATATGCTTAGTTATTAGCAAAAGTTATTTTTTTATTAGTTTTCTGTTCATTATACTACCATTCTTACCAAAGATTTTAATGATATAAATTCCAGAAGTTAAGTTCTCTATATTTATACTATTATTTGAGTATATATTTTCTCTGAGAACTAGCTTTCCATTTAAATCATAGATTTTAATTTGAGAAATATCATTTGGCTTATTAAAGGAAATAGACTCTAATACAGGGTTTGGATAGAATTGTATTTCTTCAATACCATTAAGTGAAGATATGCTCAAACTATTAGTGTCAAATTTCCATAGTTGATAATCTTTAGAATAATATAAGTGATTATTGTAAACAATTTTTTGACCAAATGCTAGATGAATTAAATTATCCAATTCTTCTATAGGATTTAGAGTCGAAGAAGTAATGTCTAATATCCAACCTTTTTTTTCCCAGTTAGTATCTTTAGGTGAGCTAACAAAAAAAAGATTACCATTTAGCTGGTCCATAGATAACGCTATATAATTACTTAGATTGATACTTGGTTCTTGAGGGTTTTGATCTATTTCAACGACTTCAGAAACCAAATTAGTATTACTATTTAGGTAGAAAAGTGAAGTGCCATTACTAGAATTAACAGAAGAAAAAATTAAATTATCACCAAATGTATTTAAATATGAAGGATAGAAATATTGACTATTAGTTACTGTGTAAATCTCTGAAGTTCCAAAAGAAGTGCCATCAGATTCATAAATAGATAATTTTTTTAAACCTTTAGAGAAAAATGAAAAATACATTTTATTATTTAACTCGATTGCATCACCAAAAGTTACAAGATTATTCTGAGCATTCCACACACTTGTAACTTGGTTTGTTCCACCAGTTGTTCCATCTGTTTCATATAAAAAATAACGAGTAATAAAGTACAATTTGTTGTTGTATTCTATATACTGACTCAAGTCTGAAGTACTTCCTGTAGAACCATTACCATCTATTTCTCCAGTTAGCGCAAAAGTTCCAGCATCAGTACCGTCACTTCTCCATACTCTTGAGTCACTAGATGATGGTACTTGAATAGTAAAAAAAAATATATTATTCACACTTCCTTGAAATGTAGGTACATTCATTAAAGCGATGTTATCTTTAACTAATACTGTGCCTGAGCTCGTACCATCTGATTTCCAGATTTGTAAGGTATTGCCATCCGTTTTTATTGTCATAAAAAAATCATTTCCAACCGAAGTCATTCCAAATAGTCTTCCATTGTAAGTAGTTACTAATGATGAGCCTACTTCAGTTCCATTAGTCTTCCATATTTCACCTCCAGAATAATCATAGTTATTTTTTGCAACAAAAAATAATTCATTATTAAGTTCAGTTGAATAAAAAGTAGTCAAACCATCAGTTTCACCAGGCTCAATATCTATAACTAAATTTGTGTTTGATGATGTGCCATCACTTGACCATAATTCTCTACCAGAACCATCATTTCTTGCTGGAAAGAAAATTTCGTTATTAAACTCTTGAAGATATGCAGGACTAGAACTTTGAACACTGTTGTATGTGAAATTTGAAACTTGTATTTGTGCCTTTAAATTAAAATAAATAGTCAATAATGTTAAAAAAAGTAATTTTCTTTTCATAATGTTTGCTTTAATTTTTGCTAACGTCTTGGTATATGAAAAGTAGCAGATTAAAAATACTATTACTTTCAGTCTTTGAACAAAAATAGTAGAAAAGCACAAACTTTGTAGTTTGCACTTAACTGCTATTTTTTATATACCGTGTTGTGGTTTGTATTTATTCCGATAAAGATGTACTATATTTAACTTTTATAAAAGATTCATTTTTTTTAATGAATACATTGAATTCATTAAAGTGTAATAATAATTTATAAGAATCATATTTTTTTGATGTACTATCAATTAACTCTTTTCTATTATTATTTAAGTACTCTTTAATATCATAAGTTTTTTTAGGCTTAAATTTCTTTAAAATTTTTGTTTTATAAGATTGTGCAAAATGATTCATTGTTTCATTGTTTATTCCTGCTTCAAAAGCTGAAGTAATAAATTTTTCGTTTTTAAAAAAAAATCTATGATTATTTTCATAATTAATTTTTAACTCTAAATAATTATTGTTGTCAACAAAAAATAAGGAGTCTTTAACCGTATTTTGAGCTGAGCAACTTATAGTAATAAAAATCAAATAGATATTTATAAATATTTTTTTCATAATATTAATTATTTGGGCAGTTTGTAGTTGTTGAGGAGTAATGTTGTTCTAAACTTGTTTTCAAAGCTAGTTTTTTTGCGTCAGATAAATCTATATATGCTTTAACGTTTTGGTCTTTTAAACCTTGCCAAGCTAATGCTTCATAAAAATCATCCTCAATTGGATTTGCTCCATTATCAGTTAAATAATTATAATCTCCAACCAATACATTTTTGTGATAACTTTTTAAAGCATCTCTCATTTGATTTATATATAAATCTGCCATAGTACTATGGTGTTGAGAAGGTTGAAATTTTGCATCTTTATATTTATTATAATTCTTTACTTTTTCAATTTTCATAGAATTCGTTTTTAATGACACACAACAATTGTATATCATCATTGCTGATATACACAATATGTATAATGTCAAATTTAAAGGAAAAAGTAATACTATCTATGCGTATTTATACGTGTTTTTTACGTTTCTATGCACTCAATGAATTTCTAATGGACATAGAATGCCATTTATAGGGTGTACTGAAGGTTCCTAAAAATGAATTTGAGTTAAATAATACGGAGCTCCATGCTATTGAATAGCATCTCCAACGTTAAAATTAAATTGAATATCCGTTATTTATTGCCATACTTATTTGTGGTAGAAGAATATAAAATGACTAACGGATTTTCTTTTTGCTGTGTAGGTTTTGTATGTATAGCGATACTCTTACTTGGCGTTTTTTTCACCTTCACAAGCTGTTTCTGAGTCAAAACCAGCTAGTTTTGATTATATCTAGAATTTTACTGTAATTGCTAGGATCATTGGCTAAGGTTCTTTCTAATTCCTTCCTAATTTGTTTTTCTTCCATCAATACATTGTTTTAATTCTAGCGTTTAATTATTTAATCTTCTTGTTTAATTTTTTATAAGAATAAACAATAAGGTAACTTGTAAAAAAAGTAGATACTGTCAAAGTTAAAAACTTAATTATTGCCGGCATTTCAATGTCTTTCAAACCCAAGGCTATTATACCCATTATAATAAAATGAATTATGTATATACCATAGGAGTTACGATTAAGCTCATCCCATATTTTACTTTTACTGTTTAAGTAATGTTTAAAAATAATAATCATAGAATAAACCAGGTACGATAATGATAGTAAAAAGCTTGCTCTATTTATCAGTATATCTATTGATTTACTAAGTAGGGAATCACCTGGGATTGTTAAATTATATATTTCTACTCCGCTATATATAGTTATAGCTATCCATCCTATAATATGGCAAATCATCTCAATTTTCTTATTTCTTATATCTGATTTAAATGTATTTAACTTAAAAGTTTGTGATCCTACTAAAAAAGCTAAAAAAAATATAAATATTCTCTTATTCTGAAAAGTTAATATTGCTGATGTTGTCCAAGTACTAAGATTAAAATAACGCACTACAAGCAAATATATCATACCTAGAATAAGAACAAAGAAAAGAAATTTGCTAAGTTCAATTTTTGAAGTGTCTATTTTAGAGAAAATAAGGTATATGATATTGAATAAGAATAAAACAGGCAAAAACCATAACCAAGATTGATTCCATATTGAATTCCAATGAAAATAAGTGGTCCAATCTTCCTGGGGCATGTTACGTGAATATAAATATATAATCTTGTAGAGAGGTATTAATGTCAGAACAGCTATTGACCAAGGAATGATTAACCGTTTAAATTTCAATGTTATAAATTTTTTATATGTCTTATTTTTTAGTGATAATGGCACTAAAAATCCAGATACAAAGAAAAACGTATACATTACAAAAATATCTAATATAAAGAGCAATATGCCAAGATAATCATTGTTTAATGGATCAGAAACTATCCAAAACGTAGAGTACATAGAAACTTTGTCATACGTAACACCAGCATGAAATACGACTACTAAAAAGACCATGAAAGACTTAAGGTTATTAAGCCAATATATTTTATTATTATCAGTCATATTTTATTTTTTAGTTCAGGCGCTTTTCAGCTTGTGGACAATAACAGGATAAACAGAAGTTTTATGCTTTTTAACAATTTGTTTTATGAAAGCAAAGATAATTGTTGGTAAATATAAATTTTGTGTTAAACCGCAATTATACATGTGGGTTTCCTCAAATATTCCTGTTTTTTTTTTTTTCATAGTAACTTATACTCGGGTTCCAAATGGAAATGTTTATACCTAAATAAATTAACTTCTTTTTTTAAAAAAATAATGGTCTAATGTACTTGTTTTAAGTATAAAAATATAGCGTATTAATATCTTTTTTTTTGCTTTTATGCACTCAGTGAATTTCTAATGGATATAGAATACCATTTATAGTGTGTGCTGAAGGTTCCTGAAAATGAATTTGAGTTAAATAATACGTAGCTCCATGCTATTGCATAGCATCTCCAACGTCAAAATTAAATTGAATGTCCGTTATTTTTTGCTAGCGGCTTTTTTTGATTGCTTTGAACGTGTACTACAATATAATTACACCTTAGTGTTTAAGTGTTTGTATATGCTCCTTGTATGTGTTTAATGGTATTGCTATTAGCATCAGCCCAAACTAAAGTAAGCGCTGCTCCATTAGAACACATTGCAACAGGACTATTTGTATGAATAGCTACATCAGTCATTTTCTCTTCTTTTGTCCATCCAGCTTGGTCTAGTGTGCCATAGCCATTGGATAATTCATTAGCTGCAGCGTAAATACCTGTGAGCCCAAATTTTTCAGTGTAAGCATTCGATAGGTCTTTATACCCTCCGCGGTGCACCAGGTGCATTTCTCCAGACAACGTTGCCATCGCCATATGGCCCAAATTTTGATATTCATCGGCCAATGCTGCCATTTTCTTTGAAAAATGACCTACCGTGTAATCTGTTACTGACCACTGAGCCAAAGTAGTATTATTTTCTGGAGCAGGATTGCCATCGAAGTCAACGGCATCAATAGCATTAAATGAGGCAGTATTAAAAGAGGTTATTCTCATTTTACGCGTGTTCCGTTCTTTGTAAACTAGTAACAAAGCAGCCCCTACTTGTCCTAATGTTATGTCTCCGTCTGTTAGCTGATTTACTGGGACAACTGTCCCTGAAAAACCATTAAAACCCCCTTCCATTGATTGCATAAATCCATCCGCAGCTACCCAACATAGCATCCATTTATTTGTCGCAGTATCCACGTCTAAATACGTTGCTAAGGCAATACTTCCTAATGTGGTTTGTTGCAAAGAACGTGTTTCAGACCATTGTTTTTTTACCGTGTTGTAAGTGGTCTTCATTAATTCTCCATTTGGGCCAATATGTACCAATATTGTTTTGTTTTCAATGGTTGCTAGAGCAATTTTCCCTTGGGTGATAATGCCTAGTTTATTAGGGTTGTTCCAGCCTGAAGCGCTGAGGATACTACTAAATAATTGTCCACTAGCATTGGAAAATACCATATGTTCACCTTCTGTTTCATTGGTAATGGCAAGCGCATTTCCCACAGAGAAACCGGTGTTTACTGGAGCATTCCAAGCAAAGGCTTCGTTCCATAAGAAACGAAACCAATTTGCACCGTGGTCATTCTTATTTAAAGAGCCTAATTGATAATTTTCTTCAACAGTCTTAATAAGGTTATAGTGATTATATGGAGTTGAAATAATAGTTCCAGGTTCAATCATATCTCCTAAAAGAACCGTGTATACTTGGTTTGGACCATCGTAACTGGTGTCATACCCTATAGCATCATAATCGGCCTCATCAAATGTGACAACAATTAGCGTTCCCTTAGGTACATTAGATTGTGCCCAAGCTTTTTTCGGATCGCTTAATAACAAATCCACATCTAAATTAAGGCCAATATTATTTAAACCTGTTTCTGAACCTCCTTGGATTTTTGTAGTTGCAATGTTTCCTAGAAAAACATGCTCTAACCAAGTAGATAATTGTGAAACCAGTTGTGTACGTGGGTTGGTATCGATATGCGTATTGTAAAGGTAATGGCCATCGTTCCAAATGTCTGGTGTAAACCAGCTATATTCAGGAAGAGAATCATTAGCAACATCTTTCCAGAAATCCACGTCACTTACGATTTTATTCCATCGCGCTTCCTTTTTTTGAACGTTATGAAACGAAGCAAATGCATTGTGTTTGCGATAATACCTTGATAGATCTTTAGCACCAGCAGGAGGATTTTGAGTAATGGGTTGATCTTGGGCTGGATACTTCGGGCTTTGCCAAGCGGGATTCCATGGTTCGTTTGGGTAAGCTTCCATATACGCTTTCCAGCTCACGTTTTTTTCTTCTAATAAATCTACTAAAGTTTCTTGCAAGAGCGGTGAGGAGGGTGGTGTGTCATTGGTAACACCACATACTTCACCAGCCAAAGAAGCTAAATAATTTGTTTGAGAAGGATGAAATGCACCAAAGTAATTGGTCATATCTGCTCCAGCAGAAGCTAGCTTTTTTAAGAAAGGATTTGAAATCACGTAGTTTCTGTACTGATTCTCAAACATTATGGTAATAATGCGATTAAATGGTTTTTTCATAAAATAATAAGTTAGCGGGTTTTTACGCACTAATTTTTCGGTTAAACACAGACCTTTTTTATATTTACTAACTTTCGTTTTTGCGATTAAACGACTATTATTTTTGCCTGGTTTTATATTTTTTTAGGCATAATATGATTTTATTTTATATCATCATAGAACTTCACCATACTTACTTGCATATAAGGTAATAACCAAAGGAAACCAATACCTAATGTGAGGATGCAAAGTAAAGACCATCCAATAAACCTTAGTCCTAAACAGAAATACTTCCATTTATATCCGTCCATCATTTTTTTGCTTTTATCGATTGCTTCCATTGCCCCAATTGAATTATCATCAGCAAGAATATAAAAAGTCATAGAATAAGATAATGCAGCAATAATACCAGGGATTATTAACAAAAGAGTCCATAATAATATAAATAAAAGCATCAGTAAGTAAGCTCCTAAAGAAGTGCCAAAATTATTAAACCCTTGAAATATTTGCTCTAATCTTGCGTCTTGATTCCTTGAAATATTTATTGAAAATATAGCAATTCCAACCGCCATAGGACCTGAGATAATTAATGACAGTAAACCTGCAAGTGGGAAAAATTCAGTCGTTGCCTGAATAGCACCAATTACTAACATATATACAACGAATGTTCCAATTGCAAGACCCCATTTCTCCTTTAAAGATTCACGTGCCATTTGCATTAATACTAGATTCTCTGTTTTCATACTATATTGTTATTATTATTATTATTATTCCTACTCTTATGGTTTTTCAGATACACCTTTTTTTTTGTCACATTGAGTGGTTAGCCCTTGGGCTTTCTCAGACCTATTTTTTGTTTTTAACTTGCCCCCAATGTGTTTATATGCTTATGTCAATATATTTTACCTATTTGGTAGGATATATTGATGTTTTATTCTTTACAACAATTTGTTTTATGAAAGCAAAGATAATTGTTGATAAATATAAATTTTGCGGGTTATCGCAGTTAGATATAAGGTTTACCGCAAATATTCCTTTTTTTTTTCACAGTAAAGTATGTTCGCGTTCCAAATGGAACTATTTATACCTAAATAAAGTAGCTTTTTTCTTTAAAAAGGTAATGTACTAATTTACTCGTTTTAAGTATTAAAATATACCGTATTTATACCCTTTTTTTGCTTTTATGCACTCAATGAATTTCTAATGGATATAGAACACCATATATGGTTTGTGCTGAAGGTTCCTGAAAATGAATTTGAGATAAATAATATGTAGTTTCATGCTATTGCATAGCATCTCTAACTTCAAAATTAAATGAATTAGAATGTCCGTTATTTATTGCCAGACTTATTTTGTTGTAGAAGAATATAAAATGGCTAACGAATTTTCTTTATGCGGTGTAGGTTTTGTATGTATAGCTGCACTCTTAATTGGCGCTTGTTTTTTACCATTACAAGCTGTTTCTCAGTCATTAATTCAGTTGGGGTTCTGGGCAATTACTGCCAACTAGTTTTAAATCTACTATTGTACTAAATTTTTTGCCATTCCTGCCAAAGTAGTGATGATGTCATGCGGTATTGTTTATTGCGCGTGTAAGCACTTAATTTATTAAATAAAAACCAACAAGAGAATCCGCGAAGATTTTCTTAAGTAGGGCAGCACAACCATAAATTATTTACGGTGTTGTACTTTGTTCATATTAGAGTCAGATTAATGTCACATTGCCGTCATAATGGTGTCTTATCAATTGCAAACTAAAGAAAGGTTATATACCTATCTTTGTACAATAAATACTACTGAAAACCTTTAAAATAATGAACCCTAAAACAATTAATTTAAGAGATATTAAAAAAATGAGATTGGAAAGACATTGGTCACAAGATCAATTGTCAGAAATGAGTGGATTAAGTATAAGAACTATTCAGCGAATTGAAAATGGAGAGAATGCAGGTTTAGAATCATTGAAATCTTTAGCAGCGGTTTTTGAAATCAATATTACTGATTCAGATAAGACTCAGGAAATAGAGCAGATTAGAAAAGAAGAAGAATATGTTCAAAATGTTAAGGGCTTTTATAAACTTCTTGTAATTGCAGTTTTAAGTTTGGTAGCTCCCTTTATTATTGCAATTAATGATGCATCCAATTGGATCATTTTTTTATGGATACTGCTTTCTTGGGGAGTAATATTGGGCATCTACTCTCTTAATGTTTTTGATTTTTTTGGAGAAGAATGGAAAAGAAAAATGATTTATAAGAAATTTAAAAATAAGTAAGAATTTTTAATGAGTTACAACGTTCTTGTATCTGAAAAGTAGCCAGTTTTACTTACTAGTTTTTCGGTTTTACATTGACCTTTAATTTATCTATTTTCTATTGGTTAAGCAACTAAATCTCTATTTTTCATATACGTTGTTAGATAAAATATTTTTTTCATATTTGTTGTGAATTATTATTATTGCCAATCCAAAAAGAACAGCTGATACAATTAAAATTGTACTTATGATTCCGTTTACGCCGAATGACATACGGATTAAAATCGTTGAAACGACAAATCCAGAATTTCTTATTATTTTATGAAATTTATCGGTGTAAAAGAAGGAAATTAATAGTAGAACAACATCTACTAAAATCAGAACGGTAAAAAATTCGTCAAAGAATAGATTGTTAATTATTTCAAAACTAGGGTAAACATTTGAAGCAAAAGAAACACCTGATGTCCAATTAAAAAGTGTAATTAAAGCCATTATAAAAAATATTGGAACTAAAACAACGGCAATTATTTTTTTTCTATTAATGAATCTTACAATTTTTGGTTTATTAGGGTTTTGTTGCTGTGATTTGAGCATTCCTTGTTTTTGAAACTGAAAAATTAGATAGAAAAGAATGATTGATGCCAAAATATCATACGTAAATTGTAAATCACCTTTAATTTCAAACCAATCAGACGACAGTTCAATTGTAGATAAATCCTTAAACAACTTTCTAATAATAATAAGTGTTATTATTTCATATTGTTTGGTTATGTAGGTGGTAAAAGATTTTGGTAAATAATATATTAGCAAGTAAACTTCATAGATAAGTATAAAAGAGAATGGGGTGTATATTGCAGATACCGGATCATTAAATAATTCTGATTCTGGAAGAATATTAATGATGCTGAATTTTGATAAGTAAATTAAAATTAAGTGGACAAAAAATCCAAATAACGCAACGTAGAGTATTGTTTTTTCAATCCGTCTTTTGGCGAACTCAGATAGAAAAATTTGATAAATTTTATTTAATAAATTCATATACATTCATTCTAATATATTTTCCTAACATCCTTATGTGTAAGAAAAATGGATGGGCTTAAGCACTAAAGTTAGTAAATAAAACACAAACTAGGAAGGTTCACGAGAATTTAAAGAAGTGGGCGAGAACTAGCAATTACTTATAGCCATTGTTGTAAACAGTTTTATTCCAAAATGTGTTTTGAAATATCTTCTGGTCAAACAACAAATTTTCCATATGGACTACTTTTTTTAATTCCGCAAATTTTTTTCTTCTACTTGAAGCAAACTCTCTCGGTAAATAATTCTGATATTTTTTTTTGGAACATGTAAATGCTCTAAATTACCTTTTACTCTTTTATGAAATTTAAAATAGGGCCTTATTAAAATCAGTTGGCCTTCTGTGTTCTTTTTTAATTGTTCTAAATGATATGAAACACCTGTAGTGTCTAAAAATTTTGCCATTTTTTATTGGTTTCTTGGTTTTCCTAAATTATTTACAACAACGGTTTATGCAGAACTAGTTGTATGAAAGTACACGCTTCTTTTTCCGCAATACTATATGGTGTAAAGCAGGGAAGGACTTTTGCCTTAGCCACAGCAAGTAATTAGTTATACACGCTATTGTGGTTTCGTTATTTCTTGTCTAGTGTATTGAAGTATTGTTAAAATTGTTTAATAAAAAGTTAAATAAGTTAAACATAATTAAATATTCGCTATCTTTACGAAGTATTAAAACTTAAAAAAAACAATAAATTATGAAAAAATTAGTTCTTTTATTAACAATTACAATGTCTTTAGCCTTATCTAAAAATGCTACTGCACAAGAAACAATAGTAGATGTGGCGGTTGGAAACGAAGATTTTTCAACATTAGTAACTGCTTTAAAAGCAGCAGATTTAGTTGGTGCTTTGCAAGGAGATGGACCATTTACGGTTTTTGCTCCAACCAACGATGCTTTCGCAAAAATTGATTCGAAGGCATTAAGTTCTCTATTAGAAGCAAAAAATCAAAAAGCATTAGCTAATATCTTAACATATCATGTAATATCTGGTAAGATAACTGCAACTGATGTTGTAGATGCTTTAAAGAAAGGTAATGGAACGGTAGAATTAAAAGCGTTAAATGGTCAAGTGTTGACTGTAATTCAAAAAGATGAAAAAATTTGGTTGAAAGACGTAAATGGAAATTATAGTGAAATTGTTGCAACAGATGTGATGGGTAGTAATGGTGTAATTCATGTAATAAACACTGTAGCGATGCCTAAGTAAGTGCAAATTATTTGTTATAAAAAATGAAAGCCTCGATAATTCGAGGCTTTTTATTGCTCTATTTTTTTCTAGAATTCCTATTTCTTTTCATCAATGAATTTTACTAAAGAATCTTATCATTAGGCAGCGGTTAGTCTTAATGAAGCACAACGGTATTGTATAAGATTTGTGTGGCTTAAAATAAGTAGGGTTTTCAGTTTAGCATAAATGTTAATTGATTGTTTTGGCTTTACAATTTATATTTAAAGTTAGTGTAAATTTTATATGGTGTTGTACTTTCGTTATTTTTCTTTTAATTCTATTTCTTTTGACTCTTCAAAAATTGTTTTATGGCAAATATCAGCGCTGGTCGATTATCATTAGAAGTAAAATGCCCAGCTTCTTCAATTACTACCATTGTAGAGTTTGACACCAAATCACTGAATTTCTTTACAGTCTGTGGCCGAGCCTCATCAAATTCTCCAGTAGTAAATAATACAGGCACCCTTATGTCTTTAAGGGTTTGATGTATGTCGTAATTTCTTAGTGTTCCAGTTGAAGTGAACTCACTCGGACCCCACATATAGTTGTATATAAATGAGTCGCGTTTGTATTTTAAGGTATCATATGGATGTAGTTTATATGCAGTTCTCATTCCATGTTTTTTTGCAAATACGCTGTTGGCGTTGGCGTATGAATCTGTATTGAAAATGCTGTCCGCTTCAGCAATTTGGATGGCAGACTGAATAGAATCAGGCAATGCAGCTACAAGTATGTCGGCATCGTCAGTCCAGATCTTAGTGCTAAAATAGGGGCTATTAAATATAAGCCCTTTTATGCCTTCAGGATATTTATTATAGTATTCGAGCGCCAAGGCAGTACCCCAAGATCCTCCAGATAAATAAAATTCATTCAATTTCAATGAAGTTTTAATGGCACGTACTTGTTCAACAAGCTTATGCACTTTTAGTAGCGTAGTATCTTTATGGTGGTCAGACCGTCCATTTCCTAATTGATCAAATACTATTACTGGTCGTTCATCGGCAATTTCTGACAAGTTAAAATTACTTGTGCCACCAGGTCCTCCATGAAGATGTAGTAACGGGGTGTTGTCGCCCCCTCCAGTTATTGCATACCAAATTTTTCCGCCCTCTACTTGTATAAATCCATTTTTAGCCTTTAAATAAGGATTTGTTGGTTTCTCAAAAGGAGCGCAACCAGAAATAAAGAGAATTAAAAGGCCAATAACAACAATGGGAGTTTTCTCAAAGGTAAATTTAAAGTGTTTTCTAGTTTTGTTATTCGTCATAAAGTTGGCTTGTATTTTTCTAAATAATTTTATCATTGGTTAGTGGTTTCTGATAATGTTTTACAACGGATGGCTAAAATGTTAGGTTGGTTGGGCATGCATTTTAGCTTTTGTTGTTAAGCGTTTTTATTTTAGGCCTATTAATTGAGCTTTTCCATCTTCATTTACCACGAACGAATGAAGTTCCTTTTGGAAATTACCTATTGAAGATGGCTCAACAATATACTCCAATTTTAATTTACCCTTCTCATTTTTTCGATATTCGGTAGCTATGTTTTCTTCTAATGTTACAAGTACTTCAATATTTTCTTTTGAGTCTATTGGGCAAAACAACATTTCGAAAAAGGCATAACTTTCTTTTTCTCCCGCAGAATGAGTTATTTTACCTTGACCATTTAGAAAATCGTTTAATTTTATTTGGGGCAAAGCTGTGAAGCTGTTTTCTTTGGTCATAAACTTCTGTTGTTTCAGAAGCTGGATAGTGGTTTAAGTATTCTGTTGTTGAGGTAAATAGAAATCCTAAGCTGCGTATTAATATCCCTCACGTGGTTCCGTTAAGCCTGTATAATTACTCTCAACCTTTACAGTGGTTCCATCAAAAACAGCAAGGTCGTGTGGCGTGATTATACATTTAGAGATCAGTTTATTCGAAGAAGGAGAGATAATCAATGCGTAAACAGTTTCATTACTTTTTTCAATTCTTTGCGCTTGACTGTATCGGCTAGTGCCAGGCTGTATTGTACCACCCGATTTCCCCATATTGGGCCAAGCCAATTTTCTATTAATGCCTAAAAATCCAGTGCGTTTCCACTGGCGTGATGTATGGGTTGATACGTATATATCAACGCCTTGTAATCCAATATTCTTAATAAGTGCCATAGTTAGTTTTAGTTAAATGAGTGTTAAATTGATATTGAATGGTCTACTATAAAATAAACCGATTAAATAGTCTAGAGGATGGGATATTATTATTATTATTATTATTATTATTTGTTTATTTTTAATGCTTTACTGCTATTTTTTATATAACATGTTGATAGCCGTTTTTGAAATTAACCAGATGTTGTTCTTTTGCAGTCATAACTATTAAGATCACAATGAGTACAATAATCGCCATTCGGAACACAACTACAACAATTTGCACAATTTGTTGTAGTACAAACCGTTTCTCCTACTTGCATGAGATAGTGTCTATTTTGTGATTTATTTTCACTTTCTATTAAAGCTATGGTCGAAGCAGACCCATCTTCATTATAAAACCTAATATAACCACTTTCTTCAATTTTGAATATTTCATAAGAAAGTGCTTTTTTTCCTAATTCTATTTTTTTAGAATATTTATTAAAAGAAGTAATTAATTTTTTTTCAATTATTCCTAATTTAATTTCATCATTGAGTTTATATGCAATAGTAGAACCTACAAACTTTTCAGGTGAAAATTCAGAAGAAATTGTACTTTTAATTTTACTAGTGTCATCTTTATTACCACAGGATACAAGAACAATAGTTAGAAATAGAATAAATAAATTTTTCATAATTTTAAAATATAATGCCCCATTAAGGTCTTAAGCGGTTCGGTTTTCGACCTAAAATAATCATTTAATTTTACATGTTTTTTAGCTCTTTTGATTCAATCACTTTATAGTGCGTGACTTTTGTTGTTTTAAATTACAACTTTCTTTCTCTGAACCGTTGATTTTTTCTGCAATGTTTCTGTCAAATGGCTACCAACGGTTGTATATTATCATTGCTGATATACACAATATGTGTACTATCAAATTTAAAGGAAAAAGTAATCCTATCTATACGTATTAATACCCGTTTTTTACTTTTATGCACTCAGTGCATTTCTAATGGATACCGAATGCCATTTATAGTGTGTGCTGAAGCTTCCTAAAAATGAATTTGCAATAAATGATAGTTAGCGCCGTGCTATTGAATAGCATCTCCAACTTCAAAATTAGATGAATTAGAATGTCCGTTATTTATTGCTAGGTTTATTTGCACTTATACAGCGATAAAATTGTGTACGGAGTAGATCCGTTTTCGGATGAAGTGAAAAATTCTTCTTTAAAAGAATTACTAAAACAACCTTTTCTAGGGTACAGAAAACCATCAGGAATTGAAGAAGTTTAGTTTTTTGTTGTTCCGGTGAAAGTGGTAACGGTTTGTATATGAAAAGTAGCGGATTAGAAATGCAATTACTCTCCGTTTAGAAGCAAAGATAGTTGAAAAGCTCAAACTTTTCATATTGCAATTTTCTGCTATTTTTTATATACCGTGTTATTCCCTTTTTTCTGTTATACCCCAAATTCATGCATTCGTATACAAATATCAAATGCCTATTATATTTTTTCATAATTCATTACATTAATTCCTCAATTTTGAATTGTCAAACGTTAGGGAATAATAAGTTTAGGTATAAACACCTATTTTAAAAATGTGGTATTTATACTCTAAAATATGCTACGGTATTATTATAAATTTACGTAATCAAAAACAAGTGATTCGATTGGAGTAGCTACAATTCGTTTTTGATTACAAAGGCGAAATCCGAAAAGCCTGTTTTAAATAGAGTAGGAGAACTTAAATAAAAATAAAATGTCAAATAAAACTAATATGTTAGGAGCGTTTTCACCGTATTCATGTGAAATTAATAATGATAGTAAAACAGCTTTTGATGAAGCTATTAAAGGACTTTTGGGTGTGATATATACGCCAGTAGCAGTGTCTCAGCAAGTAGTAGCAGGTATGAATTATCATTTTTTCTGTAATACAGAATCTGTAACAAGACACCCTGTAATTGGAGCTGTGATTGTAAGTGTTTACAAGCCTTTAAAAGGTGATGCTCACATTATTAATATTAAAGAAATTAATTAATATTTATAAAACTTAAATTATGCAACCTATTCCAATAAAAGTAAAAAATGTAACAATTTATCAATATTTTAATCCACTTGAACCTTTAACAGAAGTGATTTTAACTGATGGTACTGGCACTTATTCTTTGGGCACATTAGGGCTTAATGCTTTTTATAATTTAACTTTAGATAATGAAGGAAAAGTAACGAATCCATTAAATGTTCATGTTAAGTATTATGCAACATTTGAAACAGAATCGGGACACATATCTACTACGCCTTGGATGTATTGTCTAGACAATTCAGACAATCCTGAGTTCGGTAGGACTATTCATATGGTTGCAGCAGATACAAATGATATAGGTGTAAATGTAGCCAATGAATCAGGTTTTATAACACTTGGAGCATTAACGAATATTACTGTTTCTCAATTTTTTCCGCCTCCAGCTATTGGGCAACGTACATTAATAACTAATGGAACAGGAAATATTATTGCTACAAAACTGGGTACTCCACACGAAATGGGTGTACAAGTAGATACTGGTGACTGGTTCGGTACTATTTTAGCAGGATCTAAAAATATTATGATCTCAGGTAAAACTAAAAATGGAGATACATTTTCTCAAACAGGATATACTGTAATTACAGGAGGAAAGCCAGCAATTTTCTTAAAGGAGTTCTTTCAATAGCCTAGGGGATTAGATTTCTATTAAAATTATAAAACCTCGAAAAAGTCAATTTGACTTATTTTGGGGTTTTAACTTTGCTGTATTTAATTTTAAATTGGGTATAACGTCTAGGCTATGGTTAGTACGGGAATTAAAAGTAGTGAACTTTCGAATTAGCACTTAGCCAAAACTTTTTATTTTGTTTTATCTTTTTTGTACTAAAGCCAAATCAAAAGATTTGGCGGAATTAATAAAGAGGTACAAACTTTTGTTCAAGCACCAAATCCCGTATTAACTATAGCCATTGTTGTGCCTAGTGTTTTTATTTTCTCATGGTTTATCTTTTCTTGCCACCCATTGAGTATGCTCTCTTGAAAACGCATTTTCTGCATCTTTGACAAAGTCCGATAACTCTTTTTCTCCCTGAACTTTAAAACTTTGGTCTTTTATTATTCCAATCTCATGTGCAGTAAGACCATAAGAAGTCGCTAAATCCTGATATTTTTTAATTTGAGACCATGAAACGATACTTGAACCAACTACAATCAATGCTGGTGTTGGCAAATTATAAATGTCGTAACCAACTTCAATCAAAAGCAGTAGGATAATTATCGAGTTAATAACGATTAAACCAATGAACCATTTTTTAGCCATTGCTCTGTTATAACTCGCCTTTGTGTGATACCAATTTCTCTGTTCATTGATTCGATTACTTACGTAATAATTCAATCTATCCGTTAAACTAAACTTTCGAATTTCCAACATAGATTGGGTAATTGTGTCTTTTGTTACACTTTCATGGCTTAAAAAGCTACCAAGTTCACGATTCTGGTCAAGAATATCCTTTAAGTCATTGCAGAATTCTTCTCTAACATTATTTACATTTTCGTTGTTAAAGTAGGGTTCTGCTCTTGTGATAAAACGCCAAGTTCTAGTTTTGACAGATTCGGCAACAGCTCTTCCATTGTACCAAGTTCTGTCATACCTCTTTACTGCCTGAAAAATGGTCAAAAACATAATTGCAAAAAACATAATTGTGGCCAATATCCCAGCAAATGTTGATTCCTTAATATAAATTGATAGAAATGCTGCAGTAATAGACAATCCAATATACCATTTCATTCCAAGCATGTAATACTTTTGACTTGTCAATGAAGCATTATTTGCTGAGTCATAAAGTGCAGGATAGTCTGGTCTATTAGTATTAGATGGCATATTTTCTTATTGCGTTTACAATTGACGAAGTATTCCAACCAACAACAATATCAGCTGCATTTGTTACTGCTTGAGGCATTCTTTGAGCACCCCAAGGCATTACGCCAATGATTGGCTTTCCAATGGATTTTGCAAAATTAATTTCTGCTTGTATCCATCCACTATGCGAAACATACATGCCACCAAGTATTATTACTGCTTCAACAGGTCTAACTTGTCTTTTTAGTTGTTCTATGAGTTGAGTATTATTCATCCCTACAAAAGCTTTGTCTTGTGGAACGCTGTAATTTGAATAAATAAATAGTGGAGCAGCATCTAAGAATTGAAACAATCTTTTATAGGCTTCATCTCGGTGCCAAGCATGGCTTGCGAAAATTCTGTAACGGTGTAATTCTGGCATTTGTTATTTTTTTAAGTTTAAGTTCATTTTGACATTAGGCACAACGGTACGTGGCTATGGTTAAGCGTAGCGACCTGAAAGGTTAATTATAGCCGTTGTTGGCATTAGCGATTTAGTACAGTATTAACACATAAAATTTACATTATGATTAAAAATATTTTTACACTTTTATTAATGATTTTATATAAAGTGGTTTATTTAACAGGTAGTGATAACGGGTATTACCTACATAAAAGAAAAACAGCTTGGTTTTTATTATTTATACCTATTCTATTTTACAGAACTTTTATTAATTTGTTTTTAGAAATAGGTAATATATTTAAAGAGATTTATTCTTATAATAAAAGATGGATATCTGTTTACCCAAAACCAAAAAACAAGCTAAGCTTTAAACAAAAAAAAGATTTAACAAAAAGGTTAATGAGTTGATTTTTAGTTAATGCCAACGGCTATTGTATGAGTAGTAGCCGATTGAAAGCACATAAGTATCGAATTTAAAAGTAACTTAATAAAGGGTAATAGCCTTAAAACAAGCACTGCAACGGCTATTACTTATACAAATTGTTGTAGTGCGTTATTTTTATTATGGCAAAAGTAACAGAGCGTAGAATCGTAACTCAGGAATGGTACGAAACTGAATACTCTAAAACAGGTTGGGATTCTCATGGATGGGTTTTTGATGATGGCAGAATAATTGGGACTACTTGGACTGTTGTTGAGCATATACATTCAGATAAATTTGGGAATCCGTTTATTGGTGTGGCTGAGCGTGAAGCAGATGTTTAATGCACTACAACAATTGTATATCATCATTGCTGATATACACAATATGTGTACTATCAAATTTAAAGGAAAAAGTAATCCTATCTATACGTATTAATACCTGTTTTTTGCTTTTATGCACTCAGTGCATTTCTTATGGATACCGAATGCCATTTATAGTGTGTGCTGAAGGTTCCTGAAAATGAATTTGCAATAAATGATAGTTAGCGCCGTGCTATTGAATAGCATCTCCAACTTCAAAATTAAATGAATTAGAATGTCCGTTATTTATTGCCAGATTTATTTGCACTTATACAGCGATAAAACTGTGTACGGTGTAGATCCGTTTCCGGATGAAGTGACAAATTCTTCTTTAAAAGAATTACTAAAACAACCTTTTCTAGGGTACAGAAAACCATCAGAAATTGAAGGAGTTTAGTTTTTTGTTGTTCCGGTGAAAGTGGTGCCGTGTTTGAATAAACACCCGTTTTAATGGCGTTTATTTTTTGTTGGCGACTTTTATTATAACAGGTTTAATTCAAGATTAGTGAAACCAAAATTCAACTCTTTGTTGAAAGTTTACTTTTGATCGATTGAAAAACATTTTGCATGGTATCTTTATCATAAGAATTTTCAAAAATCACAAGTTCTATTGAGCTCTTTTTACCTCCTATATTGCTTAAGCCACCCTCTATGCCCAATAAGTTGTGGCGAGCGACATCATTTTGCGGAGTGTTTCCTCGATATAGGCCTCCACTGAATAGGCACATTCTTATGTTCTCTATTGTCTCCAGGCCTGAAGAGTTACCAGGTTTGGCATGTTCTGAATTATACAAATGCAGTGCTTCAATCATATTTACGCATGAAGCTTCAACTGCATTGAGAAAGGTTTTGTTATCCGTGTAGTTTTCTCGATTAGGTGGAACGACATAAATCATGCTATAATTTAAAGGGTTACCATTAGGGAATTCTTTTGGATTGAATATGTCAATAAATACGATACCATCGTCTCCCTGTAATTTAATTTTAGGGTCTGGCTTTCGGATAATAGAGAATTGTACTGGGTCGGCGGAGCTAAATTTAGAGTTGTATGCTGATAAATTTGAGCCTGATAACTCGTCATAAAGGCTTTGATGAATCTTCTGATACGTATTCGTATTTTGACCAGCATTTTTTAAAGACTTTTTAAAAGCACGATTAATACCACCAAGACCAACAGAAAATAAGTATCCTGTATTACTAGTTCCAGCATTTACAGAGCCAGAATTTTTACCATTGTCTGTTTCATTGTTTTTTAAAAATAGAGAAACATAACGATTCATAGGGTTAGGGTCTAACACCTTAGCTTTCACGTTGGTATTAGGAATATAAGTATTATTCATATGTAATTATTTAGTTGATTTTAATATTCTTTTATGATGATTTTAATTAATTGTTGCCAACGGTCTCGGCTATGAGTAGTTGCGTGGTTTAGCAGTTAATTTTGCAAGTACACACAAAACTGAAAATCCTCGCGGATTTTCAGAAGTGGGCGAGAACAAGCAATTACTTATAGCCATTGTTAGCATACGTGATTTCCAATGGATTCATAATTCTTTTATTCCAAAACGGAGCGTCATACCAACGCTGCTCTATAGCATAAACATAATCTCTGTTTTTCTTATAGTTGACATAACGTTCATTGACAAAAGCAGAAAACGAATTGAGTTCTTCTTCCCCATTGAAAAAAGCAAGAATTTTAGAAGTTACTCTTATACCATCGCTTATTCCTTTATGAATACCATGAGCAGCTATAGGATCATAACTAGACGCTGCATCACCTATTGCTACCCAGTCTTTTCCTTCTATAACAGGTAAAATCCCTGAATAAACAGGCCGAGTATAGTATTGGTGTTCTTTTAGTTTTAGTTTCTTTAATCGTTCTGCTATAAAATTGGTATTGGCTAATTGTGCCTCAAAACCTTCATGTTGCGAATCTTGCAGCGCTGCTATGTTTTCTTTTTCTGAAAGCATCATGGTAATAATACGATTATCTGGCAAAGCGGCATTATACCACCAACCTTCAGGTACGGCTTCGATCTGTATTTGTTTCGAGGGTTTTCCTTCTGCAATGCTTGCTATACGTATGGAAGCAAATAAGCGATCTTCAATAATTTTACTAATTCCAATAGCTTTGGCAAATCGCGAGTTGGCACCAGAGGCATCTACAACAAAGCGTGCATTTACTTTATATTCTGCATTTGCGATCCTATCCCTTAAGCGTAAGGCATAGCCTTTTTCTACTTTTACAGCATCTAAAAACTGGGTGGACCAGTGTATTTGAGCACTTAGCCTTCGAGCTTCATCTGCCAACATGCTATCAAATGCTTTACGATCTAAACGCCATGATGGTCCCAATGGGTTCACTATAAAATCGTTGTACCCTACATCTGCTCTTCCCCATACGGAAGCGTACCCCGGACAGGGTGCATGATTTCCTTTGTAAAATGCTTTTGCTACTCTCAGCTGTTTTAAAAGCAAGATGGTATTGGGCGGACAGTTCTCTCCTATAAGCTCATCACCAATAGCCTGCCCTTCAATGACAAGTACTGAAAGTTCTTGCTTTTGGAGAAGAGAGATGGCCGCGCTTAATCCAGCAGGCCCACCTCCTATAATTACTACATCATATGTGACTGTTGTTTTCAAAAAGGACAGTCTTTTTTAGACTTCTTTTTCGGCGGATTGGCGTTAAATGGCCATTCTGCTACAGGATCTGTAGCATCTCCTGGATTGGTTAATTTCCCCTGTACCTCTAAATACAATTCTGGCGAAAACTCCCTCCCCTCAATATCTACATTAGTTCCCTGTATGATTATTCCTATTTTATGCCATTCATTTACTGCATCCAGAGGGTCTTGAAAAGTAGCGGCTTGTGCAGGATTCACTGCATAAGTTCCTGGGCCACGAATAGACCATTTTTGTTTTGGTAGAACATTGTTCACTACTTCTTCTGCTACATACACTGCATCTGGTCTTTGTGATGGCCACGACCAATATAGGGTTGTTTCGGCACCGTTACTTTCGTTTACACCATCGGTATTAATAGCGGTTTGGTGAATGGAACAGGAATTATAGTCTGTTTGCCACGGAGTTGCCATGAATTTTGAGATATCTCCTGGTTCAATACCATCGGTCATATCGTGTAATGGAATCCATCCGCTTTTTAGAAATGGAGTGGATTTATCTAGGTTTTCATACTTCAATGGAAAGTGTTTTATACGGAAAGGCCCTGCACCAGATATTTTCCAATCTTGAATGTACATGTCTTTGCAACGAACGGTATAACTTACTTCAATACCTGGTACGTAACGTCCGCCCAAACAATTGGCTAAGGATGCCATATCCAATAACTCTCCTGGTCCTAGCTTGGTTTCGTTTCCTTTGGTAAACCTTTTCTTAGACCATTGTTCTAGAAAGAAATATTGGGTTTTGGTTACAGTCATGAAAGAAGTCCCAGCAGCCCCTAATGACAAAGGCATTAAAGGTGCTCCAATATTGGTTTCTTCGTTATTCGGGTTTCGTAAGAAATTTAAGGCCGCCATGATGGTCCTGTTTGGATCATCGTTTTCGCTAATAGCATCCACTGCTGTATGTGCACGCAAAGCCATCTCTGGTAAATTGGCTGTCCAACGTTGTAAGGTACAGGCAATAAACGTAGGCTTGATGTCATTCGCAAAATTTGGTAGATAATCTAAGCGATAAACACCTTCACCATCGTCTCCATTTTCGGATTCCCCTGTTTGACGGAATAATTCGGGTTGCAAGTCTAATTCACGTACAAAGGTATCATACACATCATCCCATACAGAAACAACATTACGAATTTGAGGAGCGTAGGCAGGGTCGCCACAAACTACCCAAGCACCAAAAGCTTCTTCGCTCGAACCGTCTGCAAATTGAATGGTTACTGAAACCGGTCCGTCTGCAGCAGAATCAAACCATCCAACATTATTTAAATCGCCCGTCATTTGAATGGGCACGCCGTATTCATCATATTGCCCAACAGCGTTTCCTGTACTGGGCAACACCAGTAGGCGTCCTTTATCATCCGTTAGAATTTCTCCCAAGGTGTCTAGCGGACCGTTAGGTTCAAAAAGCTCTTCGTTCGAATCTGCAGGAAAACGAACTGGATAGGCTGGCAATTTTTCTATTTCTCCTTTATCATTTAAACAGGTAGGTATCGTACAATCATCAAACTTTGCGCGCTCCTTACTTAAAGCACTTATGGTTCTTGGCCCTGGGTCGATCATCAACCTGTTTAAACGATAGTCCGAATCAATATCTCCATGGGTTTCAGGGTTTCGCAGTTGCGGTACTTGATTGTCTGCATATGCCAAGATCCCTTTGTTGTTTACTACGTTATAGGCAGCCGCCTTTTTATTGGCTAGATGACTTGACCAGACAAGGTCTCTTACCACTCTTCCATCGGGCAACTTTGCTCCTATTGTTACTTCTATTCCGCCACCTTCTGGATAACTTGCTTTGCCATTATGATCGTAAGTATAAATACGAAATCTCGCAGCTTGCTTCTTTAAATTTCCGTCTTCATCTCGAAGATCTTTACTGGTAATGGTTGTTTTTTCTGTTCCTTTTTTGATAGGCAATCCTCCAGTAGTGTCGGTTCCTTCTTGAGGCATTCCAGCGCTATCTTCAGGAGATAATATATAATCATCACTTGTTCCAAAACGCGCAAAATTAATGGTCGGATGTACTCTAAATATGGTTTTATTTTTCATGGTTCTAATTGTTAAATTTTAGACTAGTAGTTTAACTATATTTTGGAGTCACTCCATGCTCCCAGCAGTTACGAATGGCACCGCCAACGCTGGCCATAATTGCAAAGAATTTCTCTGGGTTCTCTCCACTGAACAATCGTTGCAGAGTTTCACGCAACTCAGTGAATTGCTCTATTAGTATGGCTTCTAGTTCTTTGTCTTCTGCGGTATAGTCTGATACTTTTTTTACTGGGAAAGTCTCTGGAAAAGGTTGTGAATTCTTAATCTCATTGAACTTCTCAAAATGATCGTCTTCCGGCTCGGTATCATCCGCTGTGTTTTGGAAAGTCTCTGGAATAGTTTGATTTACTTTAGATTGTCCTTCTCCTTGTTCTGTAATTAAATCTATTAGTAAATCTACTTGGTTAAATCCAACATCTTTGGATTCTGTGATTTTCATTTCTGGCATATTTCTGTAAAAGGCAGAGAAAAAATCGACCTGTCTTACACCTCCTTTGATATCCTTTTTTAAGTGTGAAGCACCTAAACGAAGGGCTTCGTAAAAAGCACCAATACTACCATACTCTTCTACTTTGCTAAAAAGTGGTACTTTTTCCCTCGTTTCATAATCTGGGATCTCTATTAGACACATCGCATTGATGTGATTTAAATCTAAAGGCCCAATCTCTGCTGTATAGGGCAAGTAAGGTTTAATAACCTCCTGATTGTCTAACGAGAAATCGAGATGTGGAATGGTGGTTCCTTCATATACTGGTGCGTCAATACTCGGTGATAAACCATAGGCATTAGCAATATTGGAAGCACATTGCAAATGCAGCATTTCTTGGTTTACAATGGTTCTTATTAATTGATAAGATTCTGACGACTTATCTTTAATCGAATACATTGCAGACATGTAGAAAGGAATCGTCCAGAATTCGAGATCGACGGCACTTTGTAAATGAACCTTTAAATGTTCAAGATTCCAATCGTTTTGTGTTAGTTTCATTTGTTTTCTTTTTTTGGTTACTAATTATTCTATTAATAAAATGTATGCTAACGCTTAGGCTAAGAAATCGTAGGGGAGTTTGAAACGCTGCCCTTTCAGTTTAGTACTTAGCCAAGCCAAATATTTTTATAATTATTTTTCTTTTTTCGTTATCAAAATTTTGGTTTGGCGGGTTTCAAACGAAGCTCTGAACTTCCAATTCACCACCAAAACCCCCTATGTTTTTTAGCCATTGTTAGCTGCTGCCTTTTAATTTTTCTTTTATAGATATTACTTTTATATGATTAGCTTCAAATTTTTCAAGGTAAATATCAAGTGCTTTTTGATAAAAGTCTTTAGCGATATTTGGTTGTTTTTCTTTTTTAGCTAAATCACCAAAAGCTGAATAAATGTCTGCAAAAATATCGTGTCTAATGTCAAAAAACTGTTTATTGATGTCCAATGATTTAGTTAGCATTTCTTTAGCTTCATTAATCTTTTTTTGCTCTATTTTCAGACTGGCATAGTTTAAATACACTACTGCTGTAAAAGGATGATTCTCTGTAAATATTTCTTTGTGTAGTTTAAGTGTTTGAACGAATAAAGAATCTGCTTTTTTGTATTCCTTTTTTGCAGTCATTATAAGTCCAAGTCCGTTTAATGCAAGAGCAGAAGTAGCTGTTGTTTGTAATTCAAAGTCTTTATTAATTTTTATTGTCTTTTGGTAAAGAGAGTCAGATATATTGTAATTGCCAATATAGTAATTGACATATGCAGCATTATTTATTAAGACAGTTACAGCTGGATTATCAAGGTCAACAAAGAAATTGGCAATAGATATTGAGCTATCAGAATGGGTCTTTGCTTTACCAAATTTTGCAAGTATTATTTCAAGGTCAGCTAGACTTGAAAGAATTTCGGGCATTTTTGAATTCCCCCCCCCTAGTTCCTTGTTATATATTTCGAGTATTTGATAATACTTTTTTTCGGATTTTTGGTAATTCCCAAGCTCTTTATCGAGATGGGCATCTACTTTAATATAATTGGCTAATCGTTCACTATTTTCTCCATAGTTTTTTACTGTTATTTCTATTCCTTTGTTTAATATATTTCTTGCCTTTTCATATTCAGCAAGTGCAATTTTTACCTGAGCTAATACTAGATAGTTTTCTGCAATGTTTTGATTTGTTGGTTCAAGAATGCTTATAGAACAATCTAGGCTTTCAGTGAGAATTTCATCAGCCTTCTTATATTGACTTTTTTTGTAAAAATAAAGACCTTCATATAATTTTGTATTACAAAAATATACAGTCGCCATATCAGCGACTTTAAAGGTTTTTTCAATATACAATTTAGCTTGTTCTAAGCTGTCAGTTCGTATATGATTTTTTATTAGGTTATGATAATTTTCAATTATATCTTTTTTGTTTTCTTTGTTTGAACTGTCTTTTTGAAGAATTATAATCGCTGTTTTATAAAATAAATTAGAATATCCGAACTCTACTTGGTCAGACATTGATTCGGCAAGATTACTATAAAAGATAGCTACATTTCTATCAGTTGTGTCCTTAATAGCTTCATATTGTTCTATCGCTTCGACAAAAAGAGAATCTGCATATTCATAGTTGTATAGTTTTTTGTAGCAGAGAGCAAGTCGGTTTTTTGAGTACGTCTGTTCAATCTTCCAATATTCAGATTTACGCTCATAATTAGTGAGTCCTACATCTGACTTAATGTAATAATTTAAAGCTTGTTCATATTGTTTGTTTTCATAATGTTCATCAGCTTTACATTTATAAGCTTTATATAAATTACTAAATGTCCCACTTATTTGCCAAAGTTGACTTTCGTTTGAATAATCTTGAACTATATTGTCTCCATCAATATTTAATGAGTCATTTTGACTTTCTAATGGAACACCAAGCCAAGTCTTTCCTGCATCATTCGCTTGTAAAGCGAATTGAATTGCTCTATCGCATTCGCCTTTTTCAAGAGCATCTTCACATTCCTCGGTATAATCAAACATTCTTAAGTTAGCTTGAATATAATCACGTCCATTGTTAAGTGAGTAGAGAATAGCTCTATATGGTTTGAATGATATTGGAGTATAAGTAAAAAAGGAGGTTACTATTAAAACAATTAACGAGCGTATAAATATTAATTTGATATTTCTAAGATTCGTTTCGGACTTTCTTTGAAGAAATAAGTACCCTAATAGGAACAAAAATAGTAGTCCATTTGCAATAGGGAGAAAATAGTAATAAGATTCTTTATTGACCCATATTAAAAAAGGCAAGTTGAAAAGCGAAGACGAAAATGCTATCCCAGCTATTATGGAAATAGCTATTCTTTTATTTTCTTTTGTTCCAAAGAGCCAATAACCACCAATAAGATAAGAAGCGGATAAGCCCCAAGTCGTAAGAGCAAGTAATGCACTTTTACCTGGGAATGCTAATAATTGAAGTGCCAGTGCAACACCAAAAATGATGAGTATTATTTTTTCGTATTTTTTCATTATTGTTTTGTGGTTGCAGCTAACAATTGTATATCATCATTGCTGATATACACAATATGTATAATATCAAATTTAAAGGAAAAAGTAATACTATCTATGCGTATTTATACGTGTTTTTTACGTTTCTACGCACTCAATGAATTTCTAATGGATATAGAATGCCATTTATAGTGTGTGCTGAAGGTTCCTAAAAATGAATTTGAGTTAAATAATACGTAGCTCCATGCTATTGAATAGCATCTCCAACGTTAAAATTAAATTGAATATCCGTTATTTATTGCCATACTTATTTGCACTTAGACAGAGAGAAAATTGTGTACGGAGTAGATTCGTTTCCGGATGAAGTGAAAAATTCTTCTTTAAAAGAATTACTAAAACAACCTTTTCTAGGATACAGAAAATCATCAGAAATTGAAGGAGTTTAGTTTTTTGTTGTTCCGGTGAAAGTGGTAACGTGTTTTTGTACGAAAAGTAGGCGATTTAGAAGTACTAAACTTTCGGTTAAACACAAACTTTGATATTAGCCAAAAGCCTTGAATTTATTACTATTTCGCCTATTTTCTATATACATTGTTAGCCACTGACTTTTTTCCGCTTTTAGAAATTCAATTAGTTCATTGTACGGAATTTTGATGATATCTTTTTTCAAAATTTTCGCACTTTCTAATTCTATTTTAACCCAACCTGAATCATAAACACTTTCTGTTTCTATTAATACAACTTGGTCGGCAGATTCTAATTCATCAAAAACTCTTTTTTGTTTATTTTCTGAATCATTGTGAATCAAATCAATATATACAGTTTCAAATTCGGAAAGTTCATTATATAACTTTAATAAAAGTTCTCTTGTGATATTTCTATCGCGAGTAGTATAGCTAACAAAAATTTTCATCCGACAATCCCTTTTATGAAAAGCACAAAGGCTATCGTGTTAAGAATAAAAAATATTTGGTAAATTCTTACAGATGAATTTAAAAAGGCTCTTGACCATCTATCCGATTTTTTGCGGTCATCAGGTAATGTATATTCGTCAGTTTCCGAATTTTCATCTTCAGTTTCGCTAATTGTGTTTTTACGTTTTAGTTTTTCAAATCTTTCATCCATTTTAGCTCTTAAATTCTCTTGATAGAAATATGTAAAACCATCTAAATACCAAAAGGTAAAAGTTAATACATAAATAGTTACAAAGAGAGATGCATCAATTTTAGAATCAGTCAGTTTTATTATTGCTGGAATTGATATTCCTATCAGAATAATGAACATTTTTTTAAGTTCAATACTTGCAGTACTAAACCTTGAAGTAGCAGAATGAAGTTGGTCAATTATGACCCAATCAACTTCATCTTCAAATGATTTTTTATATTCTGATTGTTCCATTCAGGTTGACATTATTTTATATGTTTATTAATCTCTTTGAACATATTCTCAAAATTACCCAAAGTTGCTTCGTCAAAGAAGCTTATATCAACTCCCATTTGATTTAGCTTGCTTGCAGGACGATAATGATTGAATCTTTTTACTCCAATAACTTTATTTATTTGCTTGAGGATGGTTTCTAAATCTTTATCTAAATCCTTTAGATTTACTTTATCATAATCATCTTTAAAAGCTGCGTTAAATATTTTTAAATAATCTTTTTTCGTAAATAAATCTTCAATATCAGCGGTTTTATTTCCGTTGCTGGCAAATTCATCAAAAAAGTGTAGATTTTTTTCCTTTATGATTTTATATCTTACTAAATCGTCTACTTTTTGTTTGCCCTTTTGGTCTGTAAAAGTATCTAACATACAAACCACATTTAGTTTAGAACCTCGAAGTAATGAAATAAAAGTTGATACTTTATCAAGTCCGCCAACAGGAACTATTGTAAATTCTTGTTTCAAACCAACTCTTTTGTTGGCTTCTAAAAGTGATGATAAAAGAGTTAAATAAATTAGGTCTGCTGGACCTTCTACTAACAAGTTATTATTTGAGACAAATAGATTTTGAGCTATGTCATATCCCAAGGCTGCTTGTAAAGGAAATAATGTATTTGGGTCTTTTTCTTGGATAGTATCAGAAATAATAGTCCCATTGTCAGTTTCAAAGCAAGTTCTTACTCTATTTAAGTGTTCAGTATCAACCATAAATGGCGAGTGAGTTGTATAAATTATTTGATACTTTTTAGATAAGTCTTCAAAAAACTTCATCAAGTCAGCTTGTGCCGAAGCGTGAAGATTTAATCCAGGCTCATCTAATAGTAAAATGTAGTCAGAATTTTTATCTGCTTGAATTTTACTAAACCAAATAATAAATGAGAAGAACCAATTAAAGCCCTTACTTCTTCTGTCAAGTGGCAACGTAATTTTATGTCGTTGACTTTTTACCCTAATGTCAAGAACCTTCTCTGGTTGGTTTTGCTTGTTTTTTATATTTTGAATCTTAAATTCAATATCTAAATTTTGATTAGTAGTCCAATATTTAAAAATCTCATTGGTAATTTTATTAGAAGAAGCCTCTAATAAAGCTATGTATTTCTCATATTCTTCCTCTGTTGAATCTAGAATTTCTTTCGGATTTATTCTTGCAAGTTCAAAAAGAGCTTTTGATGTTTTGTCCTTTTCATCAGTTGGTGGATTGTTATGTAACTCATTTATGTTTATTTTACCTTTTAGCGGATAATAGTCATCGAAATACCAGAATTTCGGCATTTTTGGATCTATCCAAGCCTTTGCAATATAACCTGTAAGTGAATTAGTAAACTTATAGCCCTCATCTACAAGTTTTTTAATTTTAGTTTTAAGTACTGATAAATCTTCATCTTCTTCTGTGCCTACAATATCTGCTACATCCTTTAAATCCTTACAAGCGATTATAGCATCTTTAGTCGCTTTACTCAATGTATAACCATCGTTAACTTCTAATTCTAAAAATTTTTTAGTATCAGCTTTAAGACCAGTAAAAGAAGTGGTTTCGCTTTTGTAACGCACTGTATATGTGAATTCTTTGACATTAAAAACACCCTTTCCAAATTCATGCTCAATCTCTTTTAACAGTTCATCAGAAATTGAATAGGTGCAATTAATAATATCACAATCCTCTTCCTCGTGCTGAAAATCAATCAATTCGTTTCGTGGATAATCTTGTGTAATGTCAAACTTGAAATCTTCGTCCGAATTGAAATAGTTGGTTTTTGCTATTGCAGTCAAAAAAGACGTTTTACCAGACTCGTTCATTCCAACAACTGTAGTAATATCAGGTTCAATATAAACTATTTGACTTTGTTGGATGCTCTTATATTTATTAACGGTTACTGTCTTTAGTTTTATCATCATATTTTCTCGATTGTAATGTTGTTTTTCAGCTTGTGGCTAACGTGATTGTGTATGATTAGTGGCGTGTTTAAGCACATAATTTAGCAAATACAAACCAAATAGAAAATCAGCAAGGAATTTCGAAAGTAGGCGAGGACTAGCCATTAATTATACACGTCTTAAGTGAGTAGTTTATTTCAGACTTAAATTTCTGTAAACTTGCTCATTCCAAACTTTATTTGAAATATCTTCTTTAGATTTTAGACTGTTATATGTGTCTATCCAATTATCTATTGAGTATTTAATTAAAGTTCTGTTATATTGAATATTTAGCACTAACTCATCACGCAAAATAGGTGGATACTTATCATAAACTCTTGTTTCACTGTTTATAATATTTACTGCAATTATTGGTATTTCAAGTTTAAGTGCAACTTCAATTTCCCAACGTACATATTTATAATGAAATTTTGTTTGGTTACCAACTAATACAATTAATAATTTGGTGTCTCTAAATCTTTCTCGTAATCTTCTTTTGATTGTGTCTTCATTGCTCGTTTCTCGAATGTTATTTAGGTCGTGAGCGTCATAAAAGTTAAAATCAATGTGGTCAGTCGCTTTCCAACTTTGCATTGCTTTGTAATAATCTATATCACTATCAGCATCAAAGCAGACGTATGTTTTATTTCTATATGCCATATTTATTCTTTCATTTGAGGGATTGAATTCGCTAATATTATTGTTAAAAAAATGAAAGATGTAACCGTTTCAATTAATGATAATGAATGTCCAAATTCCGTTATTATATTTACATTTTGATAGCTCGTCGTTAGTGAATTAGAAATGCTAAAAAACAAAGCGTCATTAAATTCAGAATAACCATTTTTCCACTTGAAATTATCTGAAAATGGCTGAGCTATTAAATAAGCGAAAGCCACAATATTGAATGCAATAGAAAGGATTAATTTTAAAAACCGTCTTTTTATTCTTTCGGAATCATAAAAAGGATTTTCTAAATCTTTTGTCCAAACGTGGTAGTAGAAATAAGTATATATATTTGTAAAAATGAGATAGTAAACTGCAAAATTTATTATTTGATTTTTAACATTAAAATACCATAAAAGCATTACGAAAGTCCATTTCGAAATAATAAATAAATCAACAGCGCATCTTGTTGCAGTTATTGAATCTGAAAAAAAGAATTTCTTAAAAACATACTTTGGTAATTCAACTAGATTGAAATATTTAAGATTTTCAATTATTGCATTTATAATTATATATATTATTCCTTTCTTCATAGTGATTGGTAAAATTACTCACAACGGTCTTGTATATGGTTTGTTGCGTGTTTTAAGCACCTAATTTAGCAAATACAAACCGAATTGAAAATCCGTGAGGATTTTCGTAAATAGGCTAGAACTAGCAATAAATTATATACGGTGTTACCACAAGTATTTTTATTTCTACCTTAAAATTTGTCCTCCAGCTATAACATTTCTATTTCTTAGTGAATCTTCAGAGCTGAAAGTAGCTACTACAAAAGAAAGACTAATGTTTTTATTAAAAACCAATCCGAGTTTAAGTTGTCCAAATGAAAAGTCACTATTCTCAATTCCTAAATTATCAATATAAGAATCAGTTCCGAAAATTTTATTGATGTTGTAATTCATATAAAACCTAATATTATTATTGCTAGTTGCTACGTCTGCGTAAATATCCAAACCAAAAGAACCACTACCTGCCCAATCATCTGTCTTTGTTCCAAATTCAGCAAAATCGGCTGTTCCTTTTCCAATTAAACGTGAAATTATAGTCCATTGATTATTACTAGCATGAGAGTATAATAATGGGTATTCGAATTTCAATACAGTATTACCTCCAGTTGTCACTAATCGTTGATATGCTTCATCTATAGTTGCTGTTTCAATATTTTCATCAGAACTGCTTGAAACTAGTGTTCCTAAACTTACTCTAAAAATATATAGTTGACCACTAACTAATTCAGTATATACAGAACCCGAATTACTACCTATGTTGAATCCTGAATTATTTATTAGATTAAAAGTTTTTCCTTTTGTATCATAAAGTATTTCTGAAAATGCGTGAGACCTTTCGTTCCAAAAACCAAAAGTAAAATTACTATAATTCAAATATTCTTTTACATATTCATTTCTATACAGCATTCTGCGTTCTTTCAAGTCTTTAATTTCTGATTTTATCGCATCTAATTCTTCTTGTTTTTCTTTAATTTTTTTATCCGCTAAACTTCCAGTTCCAAAATCAATACTATCAAGTAAATCTTGATATTTTTTCTTTTTAGCAGTTATTTCTAAATCTAGTTTATCAACAACTTTAAAGTTTAAAGTCTCATATTCACCTTCATCATTTTCTTCATAATTTTTCCCTAAGGTTGGATTGTCTAAAATCTTAAAAGATTGAGCATTACTTAAAAGACTAATTGTTAAAAGTAGTAGTGTGAGTTTTAATTTCATAATTGTTAGTTAGTTAGTTATATTTGTGGTAACAATTGTATATTATCATTGCTGATATACACAATATGTGTACTATCAAATTTAAAGGAAAAAGTAATCCTATCTACACGTATTAATACCTGTTTTTTGCTTTTATGCACTCAGTGCATTTCTAACGGATGTAGAATGCCATTTATAGTGTGTGCTGAAGGTTCCTAAAAATGAATTTGAGATAAATGATAGGTAGCGCCGTGTTATTGTATAGCATTTCTAACTTCAAAATTAAAGGAATTAGAATGTCCCTAGCTTTTTGTCATTCCTGCGTAGGCAGGAATCTATAATTGATATCTAAAACAGCTCTTTAAAACTCAGTTAAATAAGTACTTCTTTTAAAAGTTGGCTTTTATATTTTTTTAAAAAATTAGTATGGCTTCCTGTCTTCGCAGGAATGCCAACTAGTTATAAATCAAATATTTTTTCCTAATTTTCTTAAACACCACCAAATCTTTTTGCCAAGTTTTTCTAATTGCTGGTTCAGACAAACCCTGTTCTATTTGTTGCTGTAGTTTTTTTGTACCGGCATGAATGGTAAATGTTTTCCCAAAGAATTTTTCTGTTTTTGGCGTTTTTTGATACGCATCAAGCAGCCATTCTAAGTTTAAAGAACTCAGTTTTTTAGTAGTACTTAAGTCAACACCATAACAAAGTTTGCCTTCATGCTTTGGATATTTAGAACCAAAATTTGGTTTTGGTGTGTAGCTAAAATTACTTTTTGGAAAAAAGGAGGCGCCATATCTTTGAAACTGAAATTCTGTTCCTCTACCAGCATTAATTATGGTTCCTTCAAAAAAACCTAAACTTGGATACAGATTTATAGCTGTATCATTTGGTAAATTAGGAGAAGGTCTTAGGGTTAAACTGTATTCTGAATTATGAGAATAATTTTCTAAAGGAATCACTGTTAAATCACATTTAACACCTTTTTTTAACCACTTTTCTCCATTAATCATTTGTCCGTATTCGCCAATTGTCATACCATAAACAACCGGAACAGGATGTTTACCAACAAAAGAGGTGTGTTCCAATTCTAAAACAGGACCATCAATATAATGTCCGTTTGGGTTTGGTCTGTCTAAAATAATTACAGGAATTCCAGCTTCTGCACACGCTTCCATTACATAATGTAAAGAAGAAATATAAGTGTAAAAACGCGCACCAACATCTTGTATGTCAAAAACTACAACATCAATTCCTTCTAATTGTTTGGCAGAAGGTTTTTTGTTTTTTCCGTAAAGAGATACAATAGGAATATTGGTTTTTTTGTCTACTCCATCTGCAACGGCTTCAGCAGCATCAGCTTTTCCTCTAAAACCATGTTCTGGAGAGAAAACTTTTTTAATAGTAATTCCGTTGTAATTATGTAAAAAATCTACCAAATGGTGCGTCACTTTTTTAGAACCCATAGTATTAGGTGTACCTTCTACAGGTTGTAAAACAGACAAAACAGAAGTTTGGTTTGCAACAATAGCAACATTTTTGTCTTTTAGTACCTTTAAATATAAATGGGTTCTTTCTGCACCCGTTTTTATAATTAGTGGGTTCTTTTCTTCCTTTTTTATAATAGGATTCGGTTTTTGAGCACAAGAAATCAGCTGAAAATTCAGCAGAAAAAACAAGAATAAATATGTACTTTTGAAAGGTTTAAAATCTATCATCAATTTGAATTACGAGTTATTTATTGCAAAACGCATTATTGCTGGCAAAAAGTATAAAAATAGCATTTCATCTCCAATAATAAAAATTGCAATTACAGCAATTGCATTAGGAATTATTATTATGATAATTGCTGTGGCAACGGGTAGTGGATTGCAATATAAAATTCGCGATAAAATGGCGGGTTTTAAAGGGCATGTTCAAATCTTAAATTATGATAATAATAACTCAGATATTTCTACAACACCTATAGATAAGAACCAAGATTTTTATCCAAAATTCACCACTATTTCTGGGGTAAAAAATGTACAAGTTTTTGCAAATAAAGCCGGAATTTTAAGAACAAAAACCGATTTTGAAGGGATTATTTTTAAAGGGGTTTCTACAGAGTACGATTGGTCTTTTTTTAATGAATATTTAGTAGCAGGAAAAGTACCCGATTTAAATAAAGCAAGAACTAGAGATGTTTTATTGTCTAAAACGGTTATGAATCGTTTGCGATTACAACTAAACGACACCATTTTAGCCACTTTTCTAAAAACGGCTACTAGCAAATTACCCTCAAATAGAAAATATGTAATAACGGGTATTTACAGTTCTGGTTTTGCTCAGTTTGATAAAAACATGATGATTGGTGATATTAGAGAGGTTCAGAATTTAAACAAATGGACAGAAAATGAAGTTGGCGGCTTTGAAGTGATTTTAGATAATTTTGATAATATTGAAGAAAAAGGAGAAGAAATTTACAGTGCAATTGGGGCAACTTTAAATAGTAAAACCATTGTAGATAGTTATGCAACTGTTTTTGAATGGATCAAACTTTTTGATAATAATGTATGGTTTATCATTGCCATAATGATTCTTGTTGCAGGTATAAATATGGTGACTGCTTTGTTGGTTTTAATTTTAGAACGCGTACAAATGATTGGTATTTTAAAAGCCTTAGGAAGTTCTAATTCTAGCATTAGAAAAGTGTTTTTATACAACGCTACGTACCTAATTTTAAAAGGACTTTTTTGGGGGAATATTATAGGGTTGTTGCTTGTTTTTATTCAGTATTATTTCGAGGTAATTACCTTAAATCCAGAAACGTATTATGTGGCCGTAATGCCCGTTTATATTTCTTTTAAACAATTGATATTACTTAATTTAGGAACACTTTTATTGTGTTTTTTAATGTTGATAATTCCATCTTATATCATCACTAAAATTAATCCGTCTAAGTCAATTAAATTTGCTTAAATTTATTTTTACCACATAGCATACATAGCTGTTTTTGGGCGTTCCCTAAAGGTCGCGCTTTTCACTGTATCTTTTTTTCGTTACTCAAAAAAGGATGTCGTTTCAATCGCTAACGCAAGTAATCTATCTATTTTTAGTGTTGCTATTTGTTTGCAGCTTATTTGCGTTAGCGATTGAATGGCGTGTTTGAGCTCTTTTTTAGTTGTCAGTTCGCTTTAATTTGCTTTTTTGCAAATTTGTATCGAGAACAAAACTAAAAAAAGCGAGTAATGAAAGCGCGACCCTTTTGGGAACGCCAAAAAAATATTTTACCTTTGCAGTCGAAAATTAATAAATGAAATACGCAAAAAACATATTAGAAACCATTGGTAATACACCTTTGGTACAACTAAACGTTGTTACTAAAGAAGTAGCTGCTTTGGTGTTGGCAAAGGTAGAAACTTTTAACCCAGGAAATTCTATAAAAGATAGAATGGCGTTAAAAATGGTTGAAGATGCAGAAGCAGATGGACGTTTAAAACCCGGAGGAACCATTATAGAAGGTACTTCTGGAAACACAGGAATGGGGTTGGCGTTGGCAGCAATTATAAAAGGTTACAAATGTATTTTTGTATTATCAGACAAGCAGTCTAAAGAGAAAATGGATATCTTACGTGCGGTTGGTGCAGAAGTAATTGTGTGTCCAACAAATGTAGAACCAGAAGATCCTAGATCTTATTACTCGGTTTCTAAACGTTTAGGAGCAGAAACACCAAATTCTTGGTATGTAAATCAATATGACAATCCAAGTAACGCGCTTACACATTATGAGCAAACGGGACCAGAAATTTGGGAACAAACAGATGGTAAAATCACTCATTTTGTTGTTGGAGTAGGAACGGGAGGAACCATTTCTGGAACTGCAAAATTCTTGAAAGAGCAAAATCCTAATATTAAAGTTTGGGGAATTGATACCTATGGTTCTGTGTTTAAGAAATACCATGAAACGGGTATTTTTGATGAGAATGAAATTTACCCTTACATTACAGAAGGAATTGGAGAAGATATTTTACCAAAAAATGTGGATTTTTCTTTGATTGATGGTTTTACGAAAGTAACCGATAAGGATGCGGCAGTTTATACGCGTAAAATTGCCAAAGAAGAAGGTATTTTTGTTGGTAATTCTGCTGGTTCTGCAATAAAAGGATTGTTGCAATTAAAAGAACATTTTACAAAAGACGATGTTGTGGTTGTGTTATTTCACGATCATGGAAGTAGGTATGTTGGTAAGATGTTTAATGATGATTGGATGCGTGATAGAGGTTTCTTAGAAGAGGAAATTAAAACGGCTGCAGATTTGGTTAAAATTCATGGTGATGCACCTTTGGTTACGGTACAAACTGAAGAGTTAGTTTCTCATGCAATTGAGAGAATGCGCGATTATAAAATAAGTCAAATTCCGGTAAAAGACAGTAATGGTTTTGTAGGGTCTATTGATGATGCTGTTTTATTACACAATTTTATTGACGATAAAAATATTGCAGACAAACCAATTAAAGGTATTATGGGAAAATCATATCCAATAGTAAAGAAATCTGCTAAATTAGATGAAATTTCTAAATTGATAACCAAAGAGAATCAAGCTGTTTTGGTTGATTTAGAAAACGGGAATCATCATATTATTACAAAGTCTGATATTATTAGTGCGATGTAATAGGTTTTGTTTTCAACTGAATTAGAACTTACATAACACAAAAAAAAACCATCTCAAAAGAGGTGGTTTTTTTTATTAACTAACTAACTAATTCAACTAATTCAAATAATTTACAAAGAAGAGGTTTACAACGTCTCTTCATTTTTATACTATACAAGCTTCGTGCCGAAGTTTATTTCTAGGAATTTATTTATTCTATACACGTAACTTTTACAGTTTATGAACATTAAAGATGTTTTTACTACTGAATGTTTCGTTTTATTCCTTTTAATGTGGCTTTAATTCATGTATTCCTTTTATTCTTTAATGATATTTTAGTTTTTTTATTTAAAATCCAGTTTCTGGAGCTTCTGTGCTTTAATTCTGCGCTTTTTGTGGATTTAATATGAGCTAATTCCTATTGCTCTTAAAGTAGCATGTTTACAGAAATTCCTTGTTTTTAAATTCTAATTAATAATTAATTTCTTTGTTAATAGTTGATTTTTTATATTCTTAATACGAATAAAATAAATTCCTTTATTTAAATCAGACACTTCATATAAATTATTTTTAATACTCTCTTTTGAATATGTTTTTACTTGTTTACCTGTAACATCATAAATACTTACTATTAGAGCTTCATTTGTTAAGGAAAAAGTATTAGAAGCAGGGTTTGGGTATATTTTAAAAATATTGTTTTCTAAAGCAACATCTTCAGTAGAAAGTGCTGCTGGATTATCTGCATAGATTTTAAATTCTCCAGGCGCTAAAGATATTAGAGCTGATGTATTCGTAACATTTATGGTAGAATTTTCATTTAACAAATTATACCAAGTTCCTGTTTTTTGAAAAATCGGATTAATACTTTGAGTTGTAACTCCAAAATTTCCTATAACAACAATGTTTTGAATACCTGTAGCAGATGGATTTGTTAAGTGAATCTTTTTTAATCCATTTGTATTAGCAACATCTAAAGAAAAATCTTCAGTTTCAAAAATATCATATTTCAATTTTAATTGAATAATTTTAGACCAAGTATTATAAAGGTTTTTTCTCTCTTGATTGTCAAAATAATTCCATAGAATTGGTTTGTTACCTATTCTTCCGTTTTGATCTATAGAAATATCATAGCCTAATTCTCCAAATTGCCATATCATTTTGGGGCCAGGAATGGTAAAATAAAAAGCCCCTCCAATTTTTTGTCTATCTAAAGCAGTTGCTAAATTTTTAACATTATAACTCCCGCTAAAATTTCCAAATTGTAAATTTTTATACATTAAACGTTCTTCATCATGACTTTCCATATAACTTACATTTGCAGGTACAGACCAACCTCTGTTTTTATACGAAATCCAAGAAAAATCAGAACTAGCACCATACCCCATAGTTGCTTGATTGTATTGAGAATTATGATTTCCCCATAGCATAATTCCTTTTCCTTCACTTAAACGGTAATTTACCCATTCAGTTTCTTCGGTATTTCCACCTAAGTGCTCAAATATTACATAAAAATTAGGGTCAATATTCCATTGGTAATCTGCATATTCTTTTAAAACAGTAACTCTATCTTGTTGGTATGCGTTTGTACAAGCATCGCTACCGGTACAGTTTTGTGTAAAACCTTTTGTTAAATCCCATCTAAAACCATCAATTTTATATTCATCAATCCAATATTGAGAAACTCTTTTTACGTAATCTTGAGTTGCTTGTTTAGAGTGATTAAAATCGTTAAAAACACTGTAAGAATGTCTTGCAATTGGGTTGAAAAAAGGACTGTCTGTACTTGCTTGACCACCATAACCACCATTGTCTGTATTATACATTCTATAATAAGGGTTTTGCCCACTTGCGTGATTAAAAGCAACATCAATAATAACAGCCATTCCTCTTCTATGGCATTCATCAACTAACTGCTTAAAAGCTTTAGTATTACCATAATATTTATCTAAAGCCATATGAAAAGAAGGATTATATCCCCAAGATTCATTACCATCAAATTCCATAACTGGCATAAATTCAATGGCATTTATCCCTAAATTTTGCAAATAGTCTAATCTATCTTTTACTGCATCAAAACTATGTAATTCATCAAAATCTCTAATAAGAAGTTCATAAATTACTAAATCTGTTTTTGCTGGTTTTTGAAAGTTTGTTACTTGCCAATTGTAAGCTACATCACCAGTTCTTAATAATGTAACTGCATGATTTGTTTTTCCTGAAGGATAATTAGGTAAATTAGGATATGTTGTAGCGTTTATATATTGATCATTATACTCACTTAAAATTACTGTAGAATAAGGGTCTGCAACTCTTAAATCTGCATCAATTATATATTGATACGTATAATCTGTTTGCGCAGTTAAACCTGTAAGTTCTATCCAAAAACGATCATTAGAACTATCTTTTTTAAGAAGGTAAGTGTCATTTAATTCCCAGTTATTAAAGTTACCAATTAAATGAACAAACTCTTTTTCTGGCGCATAAAAAACTAAGGTAGCTTTTGTAGTATCTGATGGGTTTAAGTTAATTCCATCTTTCATTCCAGAAGGAACAGCAGCTTCTGTAACAGTTGGTTTTACAATTGCTTGAAAAGTGGTACTTTTTGTTTCTCCGTTATTTGTAGCTTCTAATAAAAAGGTTGTGTTTTGTGAAACGGTAGGAGAGAAGGTATACGTTAACCCAGAGTTTTGATTTACGATTGTACCATTTGCTTTTAAAACAAAACTAGCCGTTAGTGATGCGGAAGCATTTATAGATAAACTTTCTCCGGAGTTTAAAACTGTTGTTGCTGTTGAAGGTGAATTTAATGTTAATTGAAATGAACCAACATTAAAAATAAAATCGTTACAACCATTGTCTTTCAATTCTTGAGAACCATTTGCATTTCTAAAAACAATTCCCATCTTAGTAACACTAGCAGCTTGTGCATCTGTTAAATTATAATATGTTTTTGGAACAAAAGTAATTTCCCAAAGATTGTTAGATGCGTTTAGTGTCATTTCACCAACACCATTGTCTAATCCCCAATTACCAACTACACTTGTATTAAAAGCATCTGCATCTGTACCAACGCCAGAGTGCATATAAACTTTTGTAGGATTATTGAGTCCGTTGCAATCTGTAGCAGAACTATTTGCATCTAAACTTATTGTTATAGATGCTGTTATGTCAAAAGGATTTGGAGTAATTGTAACTTGGCTAAAACCTATTGAAGTTATAAATAGAATAAATAAGAAAGCAATTTTTTTCATACATATAGTGTTTTAAAAACAAAGGCTACTTTTAGAAAGTAGCCTTTGAAAAGTTGATACAAAATTTAGTTTATTGTATATGTTGGGGTATCAGGATCTGTAAAATCTAAAACAAAAGAATACGTTCCTGCAACAGAAATTATATTATCTCCTCCATCATCTAAAGTACCATCTGCACCAGTATCTCCATAATTAAGAGCCCATGCTTCATTAGATCTGAATTTATATTCACCTTCTAAAAGTGTAACGTTATTTAAAACCCAAATATTATCATTAGGTTGAGACCAATCTCTTGTAAACAATGCATCAGAAGTTGCTCCCCAATCATTATACGCAGAACCTACAAGTCCCCAAATATGATCTATTGCTTGTAAAGAGTACGAAAAATCATTTAAGTTTACAGTAATAATATACCTACCTGCTGAGGTAGCAATATTATCTCCTCCCAAATCTAGAACACCATCTGCACCAGTATCTCCATAGTCTGTAGTCCATTCATTATTCATTCTTAGTTTCATTTCGCCATCTAATAATTTTACAATTCCTCTAAATTGATCTGAATAAGAATCATAAGTAAGGGCGAAATCTGGAGTTGCTCCCCAATCATTATAAGCAGAACCCACAATACCAATAGAAAAACTTTCCATAGTATATGTTAAATCATTTAAGTTCATTAGAATCTTATAGGATCCAGCAGTTACCGTAATATTATCCCCACCTGCATCTAATGTTCCGTCTACACCTGTATCACCATAATTATTGGTCCAAAGGTTATCTTCTCTAAATTTAATTTCTCCATCAATTAAAGTTACATAAGCAGCTAAAATTCCTGCTGTACTTGTAGTAAAGAAAGGTAAATCTGGGGTTGCTCCCCAATCATTTGCTCCAGAACCTACAACACCCCATCTTGTAGTTAAATCTAAAATACTTGAATATGGAGTTACATTAATCGCTTTTGAGCTAGAATCAATAAGTAATTGCCCACCAACAAAACCTTGTAGCTTTAGAGCTAAGTCTGAAGCAGTATCTGCCTCTGCGCCTAAACCTAATGCAATTGAGTTTAATTCTACAGTAGTAAAAGTTTTTTCTAAATTATCTCCAATATCTAGTGTTACTGCACCACTAAAATCTCCTGTAGCTAAATCTACAAGTAATTTGTAGGTAGGTGCTGCATCAAAACCAAAATCAGGTTCAGCCCAACTAGTATTTAAAGCTATTTCAGTTTGATTGGCTTCTAAAAGCACAATTGGCGTATTTTCTTGAATGATAAGTTCTGTAGAAGCTTCTACATTCGTATTTAATACTATTCTATCACTAATATCTTCACAACTGGTAAAGCCAATTGATACAACAATTAGAGCGAATAACGAATTTATTATTTTTCTCATGTCTTTATTTATTAGTATCCTGGATTTTGAATTAAATTAGGATTAGTTGTTATAATATTATTTGGTAATGGAAATATATTTCTAAAACTGTCAGTACCAACACCGTCTTTAGAATCTCCTTTAAAAGGCCATAAATAAGTATCTGATGTAAAATAATTATATCTTATTAGATCTGTTCTTCTTTGACCTTCCCAATATAATTCACGAGATCTTTCGTCTAATACATAGTCTAAAGTTAAGTCTCCGCTACCAATATTTCCATTAGAATTTCCAAAAGCTCTTTCTCTTAATTCATTTATTTTAGTAACTGCTAAACCTAAGTCTCCAGCACCACCTCTAAGTGTTGCTTCTGCATAGTTTAAATAAATTTCGGCTAATCTAATTAATGGTAAATCTGTATCTACAAAATCACCAGCAGCATCAGATCCTTGATTCCCATTAGAATCAATGTTTTTAAATTTAGTAACAGCATAACCATTTTCAAAAGATGGAATTTCTTCTATTTCTAGTGTTTGACCGTCTTTATGAAACATACCTCTACTATCTCCAACAAAAGGCATAATTGTATAGGTTAATGTATTTAAATCTAAAGTGATAAAATAAGTTCCTGCTGTAGTTATAGGAATATTTGAACCACCAGACTCTAATGTACCATCTGTAGTATCATCACCATAATTATTACCCCAATCTTCATCAAACCTAAACTTCATTTCTCCACTAGTTAAATCAGCATACAATGCATAGGTATTATTACCTGTTTCATACATTTCCATGTCTGGTCCATCCCATGAGTTAAGTGTAGCATCTCCTACTAATCCCCATTTAGAAATTGTTCCTAAATTATTATTAAGTTTTGTAACATCTACATTAAATTTATTAACTAAGTTTTTTGTGGTTCTTAAGCCTCCCCAGCCACCATTAACTCCAAAATCAGTAGCATTCATATTTCCACCTATTGCAGCATGTACTAAAAATGTAGAACCACCATAAGTTTGAGATCTAAGACCATCAAAGTTTAAAGCAAAAATAAACTCGTTTTGCGCACCATTTGTGTTATTGTCAGCTAAAAACAACTCGTCATATGCACTTCCGTTTCCATTAGCATCTGTTGTGTTTATTGAATAACTAGATGACATCACATTATTAGAAAATGTAACTGATTCATTGTACTTAGCAGTACCCGTCCAAACTTCTGCATTTAAATATAGTTTAGATAATAGTGCCCAAGCAGCAACTTTATCTACTCTACCATATTCATTAGCACCACTAGCTTTTAATTGATCTTGAATTTCTAATAATTCAGTTTCTATAAAATTAAATAAATCTGTTCTTGTTGCCTGTGATGGTAATTCTGTAGTTACAGAAGTTACTAAAGGAACATTACCATATAAATCTAATAAATTATAGTACGTAAATGCTCTTAAAAAACGAGCTTCTGCTATATAACTAGCTATTTCTGTGTCTGCTAATGCTTCTGCGTTCGCTATAAAAGAATTACAAAAAGATACTTCTTGCGCCAATCTATAATACATTGCCTCAGAAAAGTCATTACTACCAGACCAATATAAACCATGTAAATCAGGTAAACCGGCATCTCCCCAACCTACTACTGCGTGGTCTGTTGTTAATTCATTTAAGTTAAATAACATTCTTGAATATTGTGAAAAACCTTCATCAATATCTTGTATGTCTGCTTGTCCTGCAGGACCTTGTTGTCCTGTTAACGCTAAACTAGCATATAATTTAGCAAGTGCTCCTTGTGCTTCTGTTGCACTTGAAAACACATCTTCTTCTGTAAAACTATCTGGATCAATAGGAGATTGATTCAGATCTTCGTGACATGATATAGCTCCTAGAGAGAATAACATGATTACAATTAAATATTTAAATTTTTGTTGCATTTTTTTCTTTTTAATTAAAAGTTAACATTTACACCTAAAACAAATGATCTAGGTCTTGGGTAAAAATTATTATCGATACCTAAACTGATTTCTGGATCTAAACCATCATAATCAGTTATTGTTAAAACATTCTGTAGTGATCCGTAAAAACGAAATGTTGTATTTTCTACCTTTTCTAAAGTATAGCCAATTGCTATATTGTCTATTTTAAAGAAAGAAGCATCTTGAACAAAATGATCACTTAAAGCAGTTTTATCACTAATAATTGTAAAACCACTATTGTAATAGTCTGAATGTAAGTTTGATAAAATATTGTTATTCGTGGCATTTACTTGAACACCCTTATTAGCAGCAATATCATTATACATGTAATTTCCAAAACTAGCTCTAGTTTGTATTGATACATCCCAGTTTTTATAACTAAAATTTGAGTTAAAACCCATTAATACATCACCAAAAGGATCCTCATTAATGTATTTATCATCGTCATTAATAATATTATCACTATTTCTATCTACAAACACGCCTTCTATTGGCATTCCTGAAGTATCATAAACTTGTTGAAAAACATAAAAACTATTTGCTGTTTCACCTTCTCTATGCACTTGTACATTATTACCAACACCTGTAGAGATTCCTCCTTGAGGCTGATCTACAGATAATTCAGTAATTTTATTATCATTTAAAGAAATGTTATAATTAACAGACCATTCTAAATCTTTAGTTTTAATAGGAGATGCATTTATGTTAAATTCAATACCTCTATTTTCCATATTACCAATATTTGCATTTATTCTATTTCCAAAATTTGTAAAAGGATCTACAATTGAACTTGCAATTAGGTCGTTTGTCTGTTTTAGGTACGCATTTACAGAACCAGAAATCCTACTACCAAATAAAGCAAAATCTACACCAACATTAAACGTTTTACCTACTTCCCATCGCAAATCTTTATTAATAGGTTCTGGTCTAAATGTTTGGTAAAAAGCATTACCAAATTGATAATTTGCAGTATCTGTACTTCCTTGGTATCTTGTTAAAAACTGGTAATCACCTAATCCATTAATGTTTCCTATTTCTCCATAACCAACTCTTAATTTTAACTCATTAAAGAACGAGTCTTCCATGAAAGCTTCTTTATGAATACTCCATGCAGCTGCAAATGAAGGGAAGATTCCCCAACGATCATCAGGATTTAATTTAGAAGAAGCATCTGCTCTTACCGTTGCTGTTAAATAGTATTTACCATTGTAATCGTAATTTGCTCTTCCAAAATAAGATAATAATACATTTTTAGACTTATCAATAAATTCATAAGTATTACCATCTTCTTCAGCTTCACTATCATAACTATAATTGTCATATTCAAATGACTGATAAGCATGTCCTCCAACAACCGTTAAATTGTGTGCTTCATTAAATGTTTTCTGATACGTTAAATAAGCATCAAAAACTTTGTTGTCAGAATTTTGAACATAACTTGTTAAAGATCCATTAAATGTTGCATCTGAAGTTGGAATTGATGCAGAAGTAACTTTTCTACCATGACTATTAGAAGTGTCATAACCTAAGTTAACAGTAGCAGTAAAGTCTTCGAAACCATGTATTTTATAATCAAACTTTACATTTCCTACAAAACGTCTAACTTCAGCGGTATCATCTATTAGGTTTAATAGCGCTAAAGGATTTGTTGGTGCTAAGTTATTTTGATTCCCTGTACCAGCATCTAGCCAAGCAAAGTAACCTCCATATTGTGAGTTAGCATCATAAACAGCTTGTGTTGGATCAAAAGATACAGCACCTCCTATAGCTCCTCTATCAGCAAATTTGTTTTCTGTATACATTCCTTTTGCATTTAATTCAATTTTTAAATGCTTATCAAATAAAGTTGGTGATAAGCTAACAGAACCTGTAGTACGTTGTAAGTTATCTCCATTTAAAATTCCACCATGTTCAGAATATCCTAAAGAAGCTCTCATTGGCACACCATAAAGGTTACCCAGTGCACTAAAGTTATGATCTTGACCAATTGCAGTAGTATAAATTTCTTCTTGCCAATCTGTATTAGAGTTCCCTAATAACCCAATTTGAGTTGTCGTGCCAATATTATTTATTAAGCTTGTAAATTGATCTGCAGACAAAACATCTACTTTATCTCTTAAAGTATATACCGTAGTTTGTGAACTAATATTGAATTTAAAGTCTTTATCTTTTCCTTTTTTAGTCGTAATTAATATTACCCCATTTGCTGCTCTAGAACCATAAATGGCAGTAGAAGATGCATCTTTTAAAACTACAAATGTTTCAATGTCATTTGGATTGATAAAGTTTAATGGGTTTCTTGAGCCTCCAACACCTCCATTATCTAAAGGAATACCATCTATTACATATAATGGTTGGCTTGTTAATGATAAAGAACCTGTTCCACGAATATTAATAGATTGGCCATCACCAGGAGCACCAGATCCCGCAATTACATTTACACCTGCAACTTTACCACTAATAAGTGATTGTGCAGATACAATAGGGCCTTTGTTAAAGTCTTTACTTGTTAAAAGATCTGTTGTACCCGTTAAATCTTCTTTTCTTACAGATCCATAACCCACAACAACAATTTCTTCTAGTTGTTCTGCAGATTCATCTAATTCAACTGTTAAGTTAAAGTTAGATTCAATTGTAATTTCTTTATCAGAATACCCTAAGTATCTAAAAACTAACACATCGCCAGTTTTTACTTTTTCAATACTAAAGTTTCCATCAAAATCGGTTTCAGCACCTTTTATTGTGCCCTTAACCACTACACTCACACCAGGTAAGGGTTCGCCTGTTGCTTTTTCTTTTACTACACCATTAACCGTTTGTTGTGCAAACATGGTAAATGATGAGCTTAAAAGAATACCAATTAACAATAATTTAAATTTTTTCATGTATAAGTTGTTAAATAATAACTGTAAATTTGATTTTGTATTAACAATAAATTTACATTCCACACAGTAAATATAGTTACTTGTTGATCATTTTAAATATGATAAATATCACGAAACCGTTTTCGTGTTAACAACTTTTTTTTTAAAAAATCATCATATTAATAATAAATAATACTAAAATTTGCATTTTTATAAATAAATGAAGCAAAAAATTACCATAAAAACAATTGCTAAAGAATTAGGTGTTTCTACATCTACAGTCTCTAAGGCATTAAAGGATAGTCATGAGATTAGTATTGAAACCAAAGAAAGGATTCAAGCTTATGCAAAACATTATAATTATAAGCCTAATAGTCTAGCGCTTCAACTTCGCAATCAAAAGACAAAAGTAATCGGAGTAATTTTACCTAAAATTGTGCATCACTTCTTTTCTACTGTAATAAAAGGAATAGAAGAAGGAGCAAGTGAAAAAGGGTATCATATTATGGTTTGTTTTTCTAATGAATCGTATAAGAAAGAAGTGGAAACTTTAAAGGTTTTGTCTAATGGAAGTGTAGATGGAATTATTGTGTCTGTAGCTAATGAAACACTAGAAAATAAGGATTTTGATCACTTTAAAGAGTTGGTTTCAGAAGAGATTCCTTTGGTCTTGTTTGATAGAGTAGTTGATGAAATATTCTGTGATAAAGTTGTGGTTGATGATGTAGGAGCAGGGTATAAAGCAACGAAACATTTGTTAGATAATGGTAGAAAAAAGATCGCTTTAATTACAACCCCAAACCATGTTAATGTAGGTGCTTTAAGAAGACAAGGTTATGAAAAAGCGCTGATAGAAAATTATATTAAAACTGACAAAAATTTAATTATAGAAATTGATGAAAAAAAGGATATAATAGCACAAATAGAAGAGGTTTTTAAACAAGATATTGATGGTGTTTTTGGTGTAAACGAAATTTATGCAGCTAAGGCAATAAGAGTTGCTAAAAAAAGAGGTTTAAAAGTACCTGAAGACATCTCTATCATTGGTTTTACTGATGGTTTGATTTCTAGGTATTCATCACCTTCAATTACAACAGTAGCACAACATGGTTTTACTATGGGTAAGCAGGCTGTAGAACTTTTAATTGAAAGAATAGAAAAAGAATCTGAAACCTATAGCCCAAAAAAGATTGTAATTTCTAGTGATTTAAAACTACGAGAATCCACGAAACCGTCGTCGTAAAAATTATATTTAATTTCTATCAATAAGAGAAAATAAAAATATCTTTGTATTATTAATCGATTTTTCAATAAATTATATTCCACAAAATTTATTAATTGATAAGTCTAAACACTTATCGTAATATTCATTTATAATATTCGATAATGGAAAAGCGTAAGTTAAGCTTCTGGCAAATTTGGAACATGAGTTTTGGGTTTCTGGGGATACAATTTGGATTCGCCTTACAAGGTGGATTTATGTCAAGAATTTTTCAAACTTTAGGAGCAGGAAAGGAAGAGATTCCTTTACTATGGATTGCAGCACCTTTAACAGGTTTACTTGTACAACCAATTATTGGTTATATGAGTGACAGAACTTGGAGCATAAAATGGGGTAGAAGAAGACCTTATTTTTTAGTAGGTGCTATCTTAAGTTCATTAGCGCTGTTTTTTATTCCTCATTCACCTGTATTATGGGTTGCAGCTGGTTTTCTTTGGATTCTAGATGCTTCTATAAATATCTCTATGGAGCCATTTAGAGCTTTAGTTGCAGATAAATTACCTCAATCTCAAAGATCTTATGGTTTTGTTGTTCAAACATTAATTATAGGAATAGGAACTTGGATTGCAAGTAATTTACCTTGGATGGTTTCTAAACTTGGTGTTAGTAATGAAGCAGCATCTGGTGTAGTGCCAATGTCTGTTAAAGTAGCATTTGGAATTGGTGCTTTTGTGTTTTTAGCGAGTATTCTTTATACCGTTTTTACAACAGATGAATATCCGCCAGAAGACATGGAAGAATTTGAGCGAGAAAAAGCAAAGAGAAACAATTTTATTCCAGATATTCTAGAAAATATTGGAAGTATGCCAACAACAATGAAAAAATTGGGTGTTATTCAGTTCTTTTCTTGGTTTGCATTTTTTACAATGTGGAGTTTAGCAAATCCTGCCTTAACAGAACATGTTTTTAATACTCCAGCTCCACTAGAATCTGCTTTTAATATGGCAGACTCACTTCAAGCAGAAGCATTTAAAATTGCAAATACTAAGTTTCAAGAATCTTCTAATTCAGTAGGTTCTGCTATGGGTATTTATGGTTTATCGTCAATGGTATTTGCTTTATTATTAACGTTGTACACTTCAAAAAGAAACATTAACAGAAAATATGTACACCTGTTTTCTTTGATTATTGGAGGTATCGGTTTTTTATTGATGAGCTATGCTTCACCAGAAAACTTAAAATACTGTTTTGTATTAATAGGTTTTGCCTGGGGTAGTATTTTGTCAATGCCATATGCAATGTTATCAAGTTCTGTAGACCCAAAGAAAATGGGCGTAATTATGGGTATTTTTAATATGTTTATTGTAATTCCGCAGATTATTGCTGCGTTGGGAGGAATCAATTATGTATCAGGTTTATTAGGTAAAGAAGCGATAAATGCAATGACTGTTGCAGGAATTAGCTTAATAATTGCAGGTTTTTGTAACTTACTAATCACCAATAAGAACGCAATTAGTTATCAAGGAGAGAATTAAAAAATTAGAATGAAAAAAGGATTTATATTTGATTTGGATGGTGTTATAGTTGACACTGCCAAATATCATTACTTAGCTTGGAAAAAATTAGCGAATCATTTAGGTTTCGAATTTACCAAAGAACAAAATGAATTATTTAAAGGTGTTAGTAGAAAACGTTGTTTAGAAATTTTGTTAGAAATTGGTAATAGAGAAGCAACACAAGAAGAATTTGATACTTGGATGGTAGAAAAAAATGTTGATTATTTAGAGTATATCAAAAACATGGATGCATCTGAGATTCTTCCAGATGTTCCTAGGGTATTAGAATTTTTGAAAAACAATAATATTCCTATTGCTTTAGGATCCGCAAGTAAAAACGCACAACCTATTTTAGAAAAAGTGGGTTTATTACATTATTTCGATACAATTGTAGATGGTAATAATGTTACAAAAGCAAAACCAGATCCAGAAGTATTTCTGCTTGCTGCAAGGCAATTAGGAGTCAATCCTGATGATTGTGTTGTTTTTGAAGATGCAGTTGCAGGAGTAGAAGCGGCAAATGCTGCTAAAATGATAAGTATAGGTATTGGAGATGAAAAAGTGCTTTCTGAAGCGCAATTGAACTTTAATGATTTTACAGAAATTAGCACCAATTTTATTAAAGATTTATTAAAATAGATTAAAAAGAAAAGTTAGAAACGAGAAAAGATGAAACAATTCTTTATTTTTTTCTCTCTATTCTTTTCTCTCAAAAAAGCATAAAATGAATCAAGATTATATAAAACCAAATGAATGGTCTATCCTAGAAGAAGGATTTGATGCTGCAACGGTAAAATCTTCAGAAAGTTTATTTAGTATTGGTAATGGTGTCATGGGACAGCGTGCTAATTTTGAAGAACAATATACAGGAGATACGTTTCAAGGAAGTTATATTGGAGGTGTTTATTACCCTGATAAAACACGTGTTGGATGGTGGAAAAACGGTTATCCAGAATATTTTGCGAAAGTTTTAAATGCACCAAATTGGATAGGAATTAACGTTTTAATTAACGATGAAAAACTAGATTTACATACATGTAAAGAAGTCTCAAAGTTTAAACGAGAGCTTAACATGAAAGAAGGTTGGTTGTCTAGAAATTTTGAAGCTGTTTTACAAAACGGAATCAAAATTAAAGTTGATACCAAACGTTTTTTAAGTTTAGATATAGATGCTGTTGGCGCCATTAATTACAATGTAACTCCTTTAAATTCTGATGCAAAAATCACCTATATTCCTTATATAGATGCAGGAATTACGAATGAAGACACCAATTGGGATGACCAATTTTGGGATGTTTTAGAAGTTTCTCAAAACAATCAGCAATCTTACATTCAGGCAAGAACCATGAAAACACATTTTTACACGTGTACGTTTATGGAATCTAGATTATTTGTAGATAATAAAGAGGTTATTACAGGATGTAATAATAAACAATTAGAGAAATATACTTCTTTCACGTATCAACAAGAGGTTAAGCAAAACCAAACATTTACCATTCACAAATTTGGTGGTTATGTGGTTGATAGAAATCATCATAAAGATGAATTAGTTACTGCTGCAAAAGAAGCTTTAGACAAAGCTGTAGGTTTTGGTTTTGATGCTTTATTAGAAATGCAAAAACAATCTTGGGCACAAATCTGGAAAATGTCTGACATTACGATAGAAGGTGATGTGAAGGCACAACAAGGAATTCGTTTTAATATTTTTCAACTAAATCAAACCTATTTAGGAACTGATGCTACTTTAAATATCGGTCCAAAAGGTTTTACAGGAGAAAAATATGGAGGAAGTACGTATTGGGATACAGAAGCATATTGTATTCCTTTTTACATGGCTACAAAAGATCAATCTGTTGCAAGAAAGTTATTAGAATACAGGTATTATCATTTAGATAAAGCCATTGAAAATGCAGAGAAACTTGGTTTTACAAACGGAGCAGCATTGTATCCAATGGTTACTATGAACGGTGAAGAATGCCATAATGAATGGGAAATTACTTTTGAAGAAATTCATAGAAATGGCGCTATCGCTTTTGCTATTTTTAATTATTTTAGATTTACAGGCGACTATTCTTACATTCCAGAAAAAGGATTGGAAGTTCTAATTGGTATTGCACGTTTTTGGCAACAAAGAGCTACTTTTTCTTCGGATAAAAACAAATTCATGATTTTGGGAGTAACCGGTCCAAATGAATATGAAAACAATATAAACAATAATTGGTACACAAATTACATTGCAAAATGGTGTATTAATTATGCCTTAGAAAATATAAATACTGTAAAAACGGACTATATTTCTGATTACATCAGGATTAAAGAAAAAGTAAAATTTTCTGATGATGAATTATCTAAATGGAAAAATGTTGCTGATAATATGTATTTCCCATTTTCAGAAAAATACAATGTTTTCTTACAACAAGATGGTTTTTTAGACAAAGAATTAATCTCTGTTGCAGATTTAGATAAAAGCCAAAGACCTATTAATCAAAAATGGAGTTGGGATAGAATTTTACGTTCTCCTTATATAAAACAAGCAGATACTTTACAAGGTTTCTATATGTTTGAAGAAGATTTTTCTACGGAAGAATTAGAACGTCATTTCGATTTTTACGAACCATTTACAGTTCATGAAAGTTCATTGTCTCCTTGTGTACATAGTATTCAAGCAGCAAAGTTAGGTAGAATGGATCAGGCGTACGAATTTTATTTAAGAACTTCACGTTTAGATTTAGACGATTATAATCACGAAGTAGAAGAAGGGTTACACATTACTTCTATGGCAGGAACCTGGATGAGTATCGTTGAAGGTTTTGGAGGAATGAGAGTGCTAAATAACACCCTTTCTTTTTCACCAAAAATTCCCAAAGGATGGAAATCGTATTCATTTAAAGTAAACTTTAGAAATCAAGTAATTACTGTAAATGTGACTCAAAATAGAACTCATTTTGAATTAGAAGGGAAAAATGAAATAAGTATTTTAGTGAATGGAGAACTTGTAACGATAACTCCAAATAATTTAGTAACTGTTTAAAATTGAAATTATGAAACTTTACAGGAGTATTTTTATTTCATTAACAATATTGTTTTTTATAGCATGTAGTAATGTTGAATCCACTAAAAATGTTTCTGAGGTTTCAATTTCAAATACCAGTTTAGAAAGAGTAGAACCAACAAATTGGTGGATTGGTTTTAAAAATACTTCATTACAATTATTAGTAAAAGAAGACAATATTGGCAAATCAAAACCATCAATTTCTTATGCTGGAGTTTCTATTAAAAAAGTAAACAAAGCGAGAAGTGAAAACTATTTATTTATCGATTTAGAGATTGATAAATCAACCAAAGCAGGAAAATTTGATATTGTTTTTACATTTGAAGATGGAACAAAAAAAGCGCATACCTATGAACTTAAAGCAAGAGAAAAATCTGCTGATAAATATGTAGGTTTTAATAGTTCTGATGCAATTTATTTAATTACTCCAGATCGTTTTTCAAATGGGGATGAAACAAATGATATCAACAAAGATTTAAAAGATACTTCTTTAGACAGAACGGATGGTTATAAACGTCATGGAGGTGATTTACAAGGAATAATAAATAATGTAGATTATATCTCAGACTTAGGTTTTACAACGGTTTGGCCAACTCCAGTATTAACAAATGACATGCCTAAAGGGTCATATCATGGGTATGCAATTACAGATTATTATCAAGTGGATCCTCGTTTTGGAACTCTAGATGATTATAAAAATTTGGCAGATAAGTTAAGAGAAAAAGAAATGAAATTAATCATGGATCAAATTGCAAATCATTGTGGTTTGGAACATTGGTGGATGAAAGATTTGCCTTTTAAAGATTGGGTAAATAATCAAAAAAATTACGAAGTCAATATTGAAAATTGGACTTATAAAACAAATATAAATTCTAACCATAGAAGAACTACAAATCAAGATTTATACGCTTCTGAAATTGATAGAAAAGAAAATAATGAAGGTTGGTTTGTTGCCGAAATGCCAGATTTAAATCAACGCAATCCTTTTATGGCAAAATATATTATTCAGAATAGTATTTGGTGGATAGAAACTTTAGGTTTAGGCGGAATTAGACAAGACACTTATCCTTATCCTGATAAAGATTTTATGGCAAATTGGGCAGGTACAATTATGAACGAATACCCTAATTTTTCTATTGTTGGAGAAGAATGGAGTTACAATCCGTTATTAGTTGGTTATTGGCAAAAAGGGGCACAAAATAAAGATGGATATGAATCTAACTTAAAATCTACAATGGATTTTCCGATGCAAAAATCTATTATTGACGGAATCAATGAAGAAGAATCTTGGGATACTGGTTTAGTAAAAATTTACGAAGGATTGGCCAACGATTTTCAGTATGCAACACCAAAAGACATTATGGTTTTCTTAGACAATCATGATAAAAGTAGGTTGTATACAGAAGTTAATGAAGATGTTACAAAAGCTAAAATGGCGTTGAGTTACATGTTAATGTTACCAAGAATTCCACAAGTTTATTACGGAACAGAAATTTTAATGGATGATACCGCAAAACCTGGAGATCACGGTTTGATTAGAACCGATTTCCCTGGAGGTTTTAAAGGTGATAAAAGGAATGCATTTACAAAAGAAGGTTTATCTGAAGCTCAAAAAACGATGCAGTCTTTTGTAACTAAAATTTTAAATTATCGTAAAAATAGTGAGGCAATTCATAATGGAAAGACCATTCATTTTGCTCCATTTAGGGGAACTTACTTTTTGTTCAGAACGAAAGATAATGAAACAGTTGTTCATATTATTAATAAAAATGACACCCCTATTACAATCGATTTAAAACGTTATAGTGAAGTTGGGTTAAAAGGGAAAACGCTAAAAAATATCCTAACAGGAGAAGCATTTAATTGGGGAGATGAAATTCATTTATCAGAAAAAGGAAGTGTTATTTTAACTACAAAGTAAGAGACTATATAATTAAGAACCTGTCAGTTCGATTGATTCTGATTTTTATCAGAATTGTATGGAGAACTTTTTAAAGAACAAAACATGAAAAATCTAATTATTATTTGTTTAACGCTAATCATTTTTTCTTGTAAATCAGAAACTAAAGAAGTAGAAAGTAATTATGATAATATATCTGCTTTGGTTTTAAAGGATGCCATTTTAGCAGGTGGTCAATTAATAAGAATAGATAGTTTTTCTTCAAAAAATATTACAGCGAGACCTGTTGATGTCTGGTTGCCAGAAAATTATTCGTCAGAAAAAAAATATGCTGTTTTGTATATGCATGATGGACAAAATTTGTTTGATGCAACCACTACTTGGAACCAGCAAGAATGGATGATTGATGAGGTTGCTACAAAATTAATGAAAGATGAAATCACTAAAAATTTTATAGTTGTTGGTATTCATAATATTCCTGCAATTAGATGGCAAGATTTATACCCAGAAAAAGCAATGAATTTTCTTTCAAAAGAAGATAAAGATAAAATGTACAAAGAAGCTGCAAAAAATAATGCTAGGACTAATTTATTTGGTGATGAATATCTAAAATTTATTATTGAAGAGTTAAAACCATATATAGATGCAACATATGCTGTTTACACAAATAAAGAAAATACATTTGTTGCAGGTTCTTCTATGGGAGGCTTAATGTCTATGTATGCAGTAGCAGAATATCCAGAAGTTTTTGCAGGTGCAGCTTGTGTTTCTACTCATTGGGTTGGAGGGTCTCCAAAAGAGAATAACCCTTTACCAGATGCAGTTTTTAAGTACTTAGAAAGTAATTTACCAAGTGCAGAAAATCATAAAATGTATTTTGATTATGGCAATAAAACATTAGATCAATTTTATCCTCAATATGCACCAAGAGTAGATTCTATTTTTCTGAAGAATGATTATACATCAGAAAATTTTAAAAATCTATTTTTTGAAGGAACAGATCATTCAGAGCTTTCTTGGCAGAGAAGAGTAAGTATTCCGTTAACTTTTTTACTTAAAAAATAAACATGAAACATATTAAATTTCTTTATTTATTTGTTCTAATCTCTTCATTTTCTATTGCTCAAAATTCAACTCGAATTTTTAAAAATGTAACTGAAACAAAAAACGGATTAGAAATTAATGTAAATGATGGCACCTATTATATTACTTTTTATAATGAAAAAATAATTGAAACCTCATTTGTTCCTAAAGGTGAAGAATTACAAAATAATTCTCATGCAGTGGTTTTAAACAAGAAAGATTTAGATGTAATTTCAATTTTAACTCAAAGCGAAAGTATATTTTCTTCAGAAGGAATATCAATTCATATTCAACATAACCCTTTTCAAATTAGCTATACATATAAAAATGAATTAATCACTTCAGAAAAACAAGGCTATTACAAATCTAAACACCTTCCTTTAGAAAATGTAAAAGGTAATATTACTAATGAAGAAACAGAAAAAATTGAATTCAATTTAACTTCTGATGAGGTTTTATATGGAGCAGGAGCAAGAGCTTTAGGAATGAACAGAAGGGGTCATCGTTTAGCTTTATACAACAGAGCACATTATGGTTATGAAACGTATTCTGAGTTGATGAATTTTACGCTACCAATTGTGATTTCCTCTAAAAAATATATGATTCATTTTGATAATGCACCAATTGGTTACTTAGATTTAGATAGCAAAAAAGACAATTCATTGACGTATGAAACAATTTCTGGACGCAAAACATATCAAGTTATAGTTGGTGATTCTTGGGTTGATTTAATTGATAATTATACAGATTTAACAGGGAAACAACCTTTACCACCAAGATGGACTTTAGGTAATTTTTCAAGTAGATTTGGGTATCATTCTCAAAAAGAAACAGAAGAAACAATTGATAAATTTAAAGAAGAGAAAATTCCTGTGGATGCTATTGTTTTAGACTTGTATTGGTTTGGAAAAACCATTCAAGGAACTATGGGGAATTTAGAAGTAGACAAAGGTTCTTTCCCAGATATAAAAGGAATGGTTTCTCGTTTAAAAGAAAAAGGAGTTAAAACTGTTTTAATTACTGAACCTTTTATTTTGTCGAATTCTAAAAAATGGAATGAAGCTGTAGAAAAAAACGTTTTAGCAAAAGATTCTGTTGGAAACCCTGCTAAATATGATTTCTATTTTGGAAATACAGGTATTGTAGATCTTTACAAAAAGGAAGGAAAAGATTGGTTTTGGAATATTTATAAAGAGATTTTAAACCTTGGTGTAAAAGGACTTTGGGGAGATTTAGGAGAGCCAGAAGTACTGCCTTCTTGGGTGAATTTTGAGAGTAATAAAGCAGATGAAGTTCATAATATTTATGGTCATGATTGGGCACGTTTAATTTTTGAAGGATATCAAAAAGAGCTTCCAAACGAAAGACCTTTTATTTTAATGAGAGCTGGATATTCTGGTTCTCAGCGTTTTGGTATGATTCCTTGGTCTGGAGATGTTAGTAGAAGTTGGGGAGGTTTACAGTCTCAGCCAGAAATAGCATTACAAATGGGAATGCAAGGTTTGGGGTATATGCATTCTGATTTAGGTGGGTTTGCAGGTGCAAATTTAGATGATAATTTATATACACGTTGGTTGCAATATGGTGTTTTTCAACCAATTTTTAGACCTCATGCACAAGATGATGTACCAAGTGAGCCTGTTTTTAGAAGTGAAAAAGCAAAGAAATTAGCGAAAGAATCTATTGAATTACGTTATAAATTATTGCCTTATAATTACAATTTAGCATTCGAAAATAATCAAAAAGGAACGCCTTTAATGCGTCCAATATTCTTTGAAGAAGAGGATGAAAAACTAATGAGTAATTCATCTACATATCTTTGGGGTAAAGATTTTTTAATCACGCCAATTTTAAAAGATTCTGTAAAAACGAAAGAAATATATTTCCCTAAAACAGCAAATTGGTTCAATTTTTATACGGATGAAAAAGTTGAAGGAGGAAAAACAAAAACTGTAAAAGTTAAAGAAAATTCTATTCCAACCTACGTAAGAGGAGGCACTTTTATTTTAATGTCAGATTTAGTACAAACCACAGACAATTATAAAGCAGATAAATTAGAAATTCATTATTATTATGATGCTTCTATCAAAAAAAGTGAAAGAGAATTTTATAATGATAATGGTTTAACAGCAAATGCTTTTGAAAAAGAAGAATTTGAAATTTTAGAATTTGAATCAGAAGTAACAAAACGTTATTTAGAAATTAATTTTAATACTGAATTTGGTGATAATTGGAAATCATCAGAAAAAGAAATACAATTGATAATTCACAATATAAACTGGACCCCTAAAAAAATAAAAGTAAATGGTAAAAGAGCACCAATTTTATCAAAAAATAATACACTTAGAATTCCTTTAAATTGGAATACAAAAAAAGAATTAAAAATTAAAGTATCATTAAAATAACTGTCGATTATGAATAAAAAACAATCTCTTATAGTTGCAGCCATTTTATCAATAATAGTTGGTTGTACACCAAAAAAAGTATCAGAAAAGAAAATGTTGGAACAAGAAAAAGTAGGTAAAGTTGTCGTTTATCAGGTTTTTACTCGTTTGTTTGGGAATACAAATACCACGAATAAACCTTGGGGAACTATTGAAGAAAATGGCGTTGGAAAGTTTAATGACTTTACTGATAAAGCGTTATCAGAAATTAAAAATTTAGGAATTACGCATATTTGGTATACAGGAGTTCCACATCACGATGTAATTAGAGATTACACAAAATATGGCATTTCAAATGACGATCCAGATGTTGTTAAAGGAAGAGCAGGTTCTCCTTATGCTGTAAAAGATTACTATAACGTAAATCCTGATTTGGCTGTAAATGTTGAAAATCGATTAGAAGAATTTGAAGCTTTAATTAAGCGTTCTCATAAAACCGGATTAAAAGTAATTATTGATATTGTTCCAAACCATGTTGCAAGAAATTATAAAAGTATTTCTAATCCGGAAGGCGTAAAAAGTTTTGGAGAAGATGATACTACCTCTGTTATATATGATGTAAATAATAATTTTTATTACACTCCAAATGAAGCTTTTGAAGTTCCAGATTTTTTAAATAATTATGCACCTTTAGGAGGAGAAAAAACTCCTTTATCTGATGGTAGGTTTGATGAAAATCCAGCAAAATGGACAGGTAACGGTTCGCGTTCTACAAAACCTGATTTTTATGATTGGTATGAAACTGTAAAAGTTAACTATGGTATTTCACCAGAAGGGAAAAAAGATTTTGATGAATTACCAGCAGGTTTTGCAAACGAAGATTACAAAAAACATTTTGAATTTTGGCAAGATAAAACGGTGCCAAATTCTTGGGTAAAATTTAGAGATATTGCATTGTATTGGATAGAAAAAGGTGTTGATGGTTTTAGATATGACATGGCAGAAATGGTTCCAGTAGAGTTCTGGAGTTTCATGAATTCAGCTATTAAAATGAAAAATCCAGATGCTTTTTTATTAGCAGAAGTATACAATCCTCAAATGTATAGAGATTACATTAAAAAAGGAAAAATGGATTATTTGTATGACAAAGTTCAGTTATATGATACGATTAAACATGTAATGCAAGGTCATGGATTAACAGATAATATTCCTCCAATTCTAGAAGATTTAAAAGACATAGAACATAATATGTTGCATTTTTTAGAAAATCATGATGAACAAAGAATTGCAAGCCCAGAATTTGCAGGAAATGCAGCTAAAGCGAAACCAGCAATGGTAGTTTCTGCAACAATTTCTACTGCACCAACGATGATTTATTTTGGTCAAGAATTGGGTGAAGATGGATCTGAAAATGCAGGTTTTGGAGCTCCTTCAAGAACTTCAATTTTTGATTATATTGGTGTTCCTTCCTTTCAAAGATGGGTAAACAATAAGCAATTTGATGGCGGACAATCTACCACAGAGGAATTGGCTTTAAGAGATTTTTACAAGCGTTTGTTAAATTTTACAATTTCTTCTGAAGCTTTAATGGGAGAGTATCAAGATATACATCATTATAATCGTCAAAATTCTGAATGGTATAATGATAAAGTTTTGTCTTATGTACGTTGGTCTGAAGATGAAAAATTAATTGTCATATCTAACTTTAATGCAGGTAATACATATGGTTTTGATTTAAGTTTACCAGAAGATATCATTGAAAAATTGGATTTAAAAGAGGGTGAGTATGTATTAGAAGATCAATTATATAAAGAGTATTCTACAACGTTGATTGTTAAAAATAAGCAAGCAAAATTTAGAGTAGATATTAAACCATTAGAATCTTTCATCTTAAAAATTCAGAATTAAAAAAAAAGTATTTCATATGAAAAATATCATTTTTATTATCAGTTTAATAGCTTTTATTAGCTGTCAAGAAAAAACATCAACAAAAAAAATAGTAAAAAAGATGGAAGCTAAAGAGTTTGTTTGGGAAGGAGCAAATATCTATTTCTTGCTAACAGATCGTTTTAATAACGGAGACACCTCTAATGATATCAATTTTGATAGAACTAAAGAAGCAGGTAAATTACGTGGTTTTGAAGGTGGAGATATTAAAGGAATTACTCATAAAATAAAAGAAGGATATTTTACTAAATTAGGAATTAATGCCATTTGGATGACGCCAATTGTAGAGCAAATTCATGGTGAAACGGATGAAGGAACTGGCTTATCTTATGGGTATCATGGTTATTGGACAAAAGATTGGACAAATATTGACCCAAATTACGGTACTAAAGAAGACTTAAAAGAATTGGTTGCAATTGCACATAAAAATGGAATTAGAGTTCTGTTAGATGCTGTTATAAACCATACAGGCCCTGTTACAGAAAAAGACCCTGTTTGGCCTAGTGATTGGGTTAGAACTGGGCCTCAGTGTAAATATGATAATTATGAAAATACAATTAAATGTACACTTGTAAAAAACTTACCAGATATTAAAACAGAAAGCAATGAAAATGTAGCATTGCCACCTCAATTAATTAAAAAATGGAAAGCAGAAGGACGTTATGAGCAAGAAGTAAAAGAGTTAGATGCCTTTTTTGAAAGAACAGGACACCCTAGAGCGCCACGTTTTTACATTATGAAATGGTTGACTGATTATATTACAGAATTCGGAATTGATGGTTATAGAGTTGATACGGTGAAACATACAGAAGAATTTGTGTGGCAAGAATTTAAGCAAGAATGTGATTTTTCTTTTGCAGAATACAAAAAAAATAACGCTGATAAAGTGTTAGATAATAACAATTTTTACTTGGTTGGCGAAGTGTATAATTATGAGATTTCTCATGGAAAAGCATATGATTTTGGGAACAAGAAAGTTAATTATTTTGATAAAGCATTTAATAGTTTAATAAATTTTGAAATTAAATGGAATGCAAAACAAATGACTGAAAAAGAGGTGTTTTATAAATATGATACCATTCTTCAAAACGATTTAAAAGGATATGGAGTATTAAACTATATGACGTCTCATGATGATGGGCAGCCTTTTGATAAACAGAGAAAAATGCCTTATAAAACGGCAACGATGCTGTTATTAACTCCAGGAGCTTCACAAGTATATTATGGAGATGAATCTGCAAGAGATTTAACAATTAAAGGATCAGTTGGTGATGCAACTTTACGTTCTTTTATGAATTGGGATGATATTCAGAATAATACTAAAACAAAAAATATTCTAAATTATTGGCAAAAATTAGGGCAGTTTAGAGCAAATCATATGGCTGTTGGAGCTGGAAAACATCAATTAATTTCTGAAGAGAATGGATTGGTTTTCTCTAGAGTTAGAAATATTGATAAAGTAGTAATCGGTCTTAATTTGCCAAAAGGAAATAAAGAAATTAATGTTTCTTCAATCTTTAAGAATGGTGATAAAGTAAATGACTTTTACTCGAATCAAACGATAGAAGTTAAAAATGGTAAAGTAACTTTTATGTCAAAAGATACTGTTGTTTTGTTAGAAAAGAGATTACTGTAGATTTCAATCTTTTAGATGTAAATATTATGTCTGAAGCTGATGTTACTTTTGATTATGATAAAATTGAAAGTCAGACAAAAAATGCTTTAGACCTTATTAAGTCTCTGAAATAGTATTATTTTTAACAAAAAATATACAAAACCTTTCAATATTTTTTATTGAGGGGTTTCTTTTTTCTATGAAAAACAATAAGGCAATTTTTTATATGATTTTTAGCGTAATGGCATTTGCTATTATGAATGCATTCGTAAAATATTTAACAGCATTTAATGTGTATCAGATTGTTTTTTTTAGATCTGTTGGTACACTTGCTTTTACAATTCCATTAATTTTAAAATATAGAATACCCATTTTAGGAACACATAAAAAGTTGTTATTTATTAGGGGTTTAATTGGTGTTATTTCTTTAACCTGCTTTTTTGAGTCCTTAAATTATTTAGCAGTTGGTACCGCTGTTTCTTTAAGATACACATCACCAATATTTGCTGCTATTTTTTCTTTAATTTTCTTAAAAGAAAAGATTAAACCTATACAATGGCTGCTATTTGTTTTCGCTTTTATTGGGGTTTTAATTATAAAAGGATTTGGAATAGATGTAAATACAATAGGTCTTTTATTAGTAATTATATCTGCTCTTTTTTTAGGTTTAATATTTGTAGTTATTCGTAAGATTGGCAACAAAGAACATCCATTAGTTATTATTAATTATTTTATGGTGATGGCTTTTGTTTTTGGAGGATTTATGTCTATCAATTACTGGAAAAATCCTACTTTATTAGAATGGTTATTGTTATCAAGTTTGGGGGTATTTGGCTATATAGGTCAGTTATATATGACAAAAGCTTTTCAACTACATGAAACAAATGTTATTGCGCCACTTAAATACTTAGAAGTTGTTTTTATGATTATTATTGGCGCAACTTGGTTTGGTGAAATATATAATCTATGGACTTTGTTAGGAGTATTCCTTATTCTATTAGGGTTAATTTATAATATCTATTTAAAAAGAAAAAAGGGATAATAATAGTATTTTTAATGAAGTAAAAAAGACTTTTTTACTTCATTAAAAATTATTTTGCATGTTTATGTGCTTTATAAGAAGAGCGCACTAAAGGGCCACTTTCTACATACATAAAGCCCATTTCTAAGCCTATGGTTTCATATTTTTTAAACTGTTCTGGTGTTACAAATTCCTTCAAAGGTAAATGTTTCTTAGAGGGCTGTAAATATTGCCCAATTGTAATGATATCGCAATTTACTTCACGTAAATCTTTCATTGTTTGCAGTACTTCTTCTTCTGTCTCTCCCAAACCTAGCATCAAACCAGTTTTAGTTCTCATTCCGTTTTCTTTTAGGTATTTTAAAACGCCTAAACTTCTATCGTATTTTGCTTGAATTCTAACCTCTCGCGTTAATCTTCTTACAGTTTCCATATTATGAGAAACTACTTCTGGGTGCACTGCTATTACTCTATCTATTTGCTTGGTGTTTCCTTGAAAATCTGGAATTAAAGTCTCTAAAGTTGTGGTTGGGTTTGCTCTTCGAATTGCATCTACAGTTTCTGCCCAGATAATAGAACCACCATCTTTTAAATCATCTCTATCTACAGAAGTAATTACAGCATGCTTAATGCTCATCAGTTTTATAGAACGTGCTACTTTTTCTGGTTCATCCCATTCAACCGTTTCTGGTCTACCTGTTTTTACACCACAAAAACCACAAGAACGTGTACAAATGTTACCAAGAATCATAAATGTTGCAGTTCCTTCTCCCCAACATTCACCCATATTAGGACAACTACCACTTGCGCAAATAGTGTTTAATTTATATTTATCTACCAAACTTCTAAGTTCTGTATATTTTTTACCCACAGGTAATTTTACACGCAACCATTTTGGTTTTTTTGGTCTTTCAGGAAGTACTAAAGTTTCTATTGCCATTGTTCACTAAATTAAAGTGCAAAGATACAAAGGAAAGATTTAAATACTTGTTAAAAACCAAACACTAAAACCAAAAAGAAATAAAATACCAACGATACTTAAAGTTTTCAAGTAAATTCCTGGTTGATGCTCTTTAGGAGTATGTTTTCCGGTGATTAAACTATAATTTAGAATCGCGTAAAAAGGTGCTGTTAAAAAAGATAAAATTGTAGCAATTTTAATCATGATTCCCATATCATTCATAAAATATTGTAGAATAATAACTGTGCCAATAAATAAGAAAATAATCCAAAACCAATAATTAAATTTTGTTTTTTTATCAAATAATAGATTTGTAGTTTTTGTCATTGCTCTTGGAGAAGCATCAAGAGTTGTTATTGTAGTGCTAAACATCGTTGTAAAAGCTGCAACAGCTATAAAAATGTAAGAAAATTCCCCTAAATTTTTGGTGTATAAATTTACAAGTTGTGATGCAAAAACACCCCCTTTATTAGAGAATGTTTCTCCAGAGTTATACATTACAAATGCACCTAAAAGAACAAAACAAAGTCCCAAAAACAATGTACCTACATAGCCAATATTAAAATCGAAAAGAGCCTCTTTTGGTTTTATTTTCTGAAAAGTATTTTTGTTTTTTTCTACTGTCCAAATAGAATGCCAAATAGAAATATCTAAAGGAGCAGGCATCCACCCTAAAAAAGCAATTAAAAAAGTAAGTTCTACTGCACCAGATGGTAGTATTTGAGTAACATCAAAAGCTTCTTTTGTGCTAAATAAAGCTACAGAAACTGCAATTACTGTAGTAATTGTTAAGGTAATAATAATGTACTTCATTAAATTATCTAACAATTTATATTTTCCAATCAATAAAATAATAACGCTAATAATTAGTATAATTATAGACCAGATTACCAAGTCATCTGTAAAACCAAAAAGTTGCGAAGCCAAACCAGCAGTAACAATTGTAACTGCAGCTTGTATGGTAAACATTGTGGCAAAATTTAAAATATAATAGGTTATTAAAACACCTTTGCCTAGTTTTCTATAACCATCTAATAATGTTTCTCCTGTTGCAGCTGCATAACGTGGCCCAAATTGAAAAAATGGATACTTAAATAAATGTACTAATAATAACGCCCAAATTAATCCAAAACCAAACTCTGCTCCAGCTCTTGTAGATTGCACCAAGTGTGAAACACCAATGGCTGCTCCTGCAAATAATAATCCTGGACCTAAAGAATGAAGTAATGATCTTTTCATGAAGACTTTTTAATTATTTCTGCTAATAATTTTTTTGCCCGTAATAATTTTACTTTTACGTTACTCATAGGCTCATTTATTTGAGTAGAGATTTCTTTGTAACTCAATTCTTGAAAATAGCGTAACTGTATCACTTCTTGATATTTAGGTTTTAACTGCTTAATGTCTCGTAATAATTTAGCTAAGTTTTGTTCTGTAATAATTTTATCTTCAGGCGTGGGGCTTTCATCTATGACCAAATAAACTTTATCTTCTTGTTCTCTTGAAGTTTCAAAAGAAATAGAAGCATTTTTTTTTCGTAATAAATCGATATGAACATTTTTAGAAATTGCAATTAACCAAGTTTTGAAAACATACTTTTCATCAAAAGAATTAATTTTATCAAAAGCTTTAGAAAATGTTTGAATAGTAATATCTTCAGCATCGTTCTCGCTTTTTGTTTTTTTAAGTTGATAATTATAAACATCTCCCCAAAAAGTACTTAACAAAAAACGAAAAGCAGATTGATTTCCACTTTTTGCTTTACTAATATTTATTTCAAGTTTTTTATCGCTTATTTCCAATGATTAGGTTTTGAGTACAAATTAACTATAAATATAGTAAACTGAAACAATAATAACCCAATTTCTAAAAAAGGTAAATAATAAATAAGTTGAGGTTCTTTTAGTTTTCTAGTTGAAAAACCGATTACTAGAAATTGAACTAAAAAGTAAGCTAAAACTATGGGTAACATTATTTTCCAAGGATACAAGAAAAATAATATAGTTGATAAAAGGTAGAATAATACTTTAGAAATAAAAAATAATCCTAAAAAGAGTTGATGCTTAAATTTGTAATGATTGGCTGTAGAAATATGTCTTCTTTTTTGTCTAAACCACTCATTAAAAGATTTTGGAGCTTCTGAAACTGTAAAACTATTTTCTGAAGTACAAATTGTAGTGTTTTTATTATTTGCTGCATCTTGTATAAATAAATCATCATCACCAGATTTTATATGCATGTGATTTATAAAACCTTTTACATTAAAAAATTCTGATTTTTTATACGCTAAATTTCTACCAACTGCCATATAAGGAGACCCTATTTTAGCATAACTAAAATATTGAATTGCCGTTAACAAGGTTTCAAAACGTACAAATAAATTAACAAGCTTATTTTCTTTCTTGTATTTTCCATATCCAAGAATAATTGTTTTTTCTTGAGAGAATTTATTGTTGATTTCAGCAATCCAAGATTTAGAAACAGGTTTGCAATCTGCATCAGTAAAAAGAAGATGCTCGTTTTTAGCACCCTTTATTCCTAAGCTAAGTGCGTATTTTTTGTTTCCCCAGAAAGCTTCAATATTTTTTACATCAATAATTTTTATGTTCGAATTTTTCTTCTGAAAATTTTTCATAACTTCTAATGTATTATCAGAAGATGCGTCATTTATTAAAACTATTTCGAAATTGTAGTAGTCTTGTTTTAGTATTGAAGGAATAAATTTTTTCAGGTTTTGTGCTTCATTTTTTGCACAAACAATTACAGAAATAGGGTGTTGAACCTCTTCTGTCTTAGACTTTTTTTTATCAAAAAGAAAGGCAGAGAAAACAAGAGAATATAGTGTCTGAATTACCGTAAAAACTACAAAAGAGTAGAAGAGAACAGATAAAATCATTCAGTAAGAAAAATTATTTATGTTCAGGTTCTGCACAAGAATCAAACTGTTCTGGTGATTTTCCACAAAAACCACAAGACTCACCAGTTTCATTTAACATAGGATTTTGACTTGCACAAGTACCAGCAAATTTTCCATCTTTTTTTGCCCAAATTTTAATAGCAATTCCGGCTACACCAAGTGCTAATAAACCTATTGTAAGAAGTAATAATTTCATATTTAAAAATTAGAATACAAAGATACAAATTCCTATTGTTTTAAGAGAAATCTCCTTGAAATATTTGCATAGCAACTTTTTTTTTTTAGTGTAATATAAGTGAAGTCTTTAAAAGAAAAAGCACCTAATATATTTTGTAAACTAGTTAAATATTTTGTTCATCTGCTTTTTTTCGTATGTTTACTTTTTTAAAATAATACTTGAAAGAACAACATTTTATAGACGAATTAATTAAAGGGAAACAAGCTGCCTATAGTCAACTTTTAGAGGACTATCAGCAGAAAGTTTTTGGTACCTGTATTTCTTTTATTCCTAATAAGGAAGATGCAGAAGATGTAGCACAAGAAGTTTTCTTAGAAATTTTTAAATCTATAAAAAAGTTTAAAGGAGATTCAAAACTATCTACTTGGATTTATAAAATTGCGACTAATAAATGTTTAGAATTTATTAGAAAAAAGAACTCAAAAAAACGTTTTGCGTTTATGCAAACTATCTTTGGGAATGAAATTCCTATAGATAAAACAAGTTATTTTACAGAAGTAAATCATCCAGGAGTTTTATTAGAGAATAAAGAAAAATCTACAATAATTTTTAAAGCGATAAACACTTTATCAGAAAGTCAAAGAGTGGTTTTTACGTTAGCTAAAGTAGATGGAAAGAGCTACCAAGAAATAGTTGAAATTACTGGTAGAAGTTTATCATCTGTAGAGTCTTTGATGTTTAGAGCTAAGAAAAATTTGCAAGAGAAGTTAGAAGATTTTTATAAAAATGAAAATTAGACACAAGTTTTTAAAAGAATTTGCATCTATATAACTATAGATTGTTTTTAGAACAAAATAAAAATGAAGAACAAAGAATATATAAACCAACAAGTAGAAGGCACTTTTAAAGTGTTAGATACCATTGAAAAAGTTGATGTAAATCACTTTTTTAAGCACAAAGTATTACAGAAATTACAAGAAAAAGAAGCGTATAAAATTACATTTAGCTGGTTGTCTCCGCAATTACAATTAGCAACTTTAGGTATGGTAGTGTTTTTAAATGTAAGTGCGATATTATACGCATTTTCAATAAATACTACAGATACAAGTTTAGAAACTTTTGCTCAAGAATATAGTCTATACACAGAAACAAATTCTATTTTAAATTAAAAGGTATGAAATCAAAATTACTACCAATTTTACTTATTCTTTTAGTCGTATTAAATGGTGTTTTAATTTTTATGTTAATTAATAAACCACACGAAAAACAAAGACAACATCCAGAAAGAAATTTTTTAACAGCACAGTTGCAATTTTCTGATGCTCAAAAAGAACAGTTTTTAAAATTAGACATTAAGCATAGAGATGCTATGATAGCTATTGAAGAAAAAATAAAAGAGCAAAAAGATGTTTTATTTAGTTCTTTTTATAAAGAAAATTTTAATTCAGATTCTTTAACAAATAAGATTGGGTTTTTAGAAGGGACAAAAGAAGCAGAGTTATTTCGTTTTTTCTATAAAGTAAGAAAATTATGTACTTCAGATCAAGCCCAAAAGTTTGATGAAATTATTATAAATGCTTTAAGAGGAGGAGAAGGTAGACCGCCCAATGGAGGTAATATGCCACCTCCACCTAAAGAAGGGGTACATCATTCACCAAGATAGGTGTTCTCATTTTATAGCAGTACAAAAGCTCTTTTAATTCATTAAAAGAGCTTTTTTGTTTATTGAAAATAGTACTAAAAAGCAATAACTGAATTTTAAAAAAAAATAAAACGCAAGTTTTATTAAAAACGAGCATCTAAAGATTAAAGACTAATTAAAAAATAAAATCAATGAAAATTAATTTATTAAAAGCATCTTTTATAGGGATACTTATTTTATCAATTACCTATTCTTGTAGTTCCTCAGAAACAGAAATAGAAGAAGAGGTAACAACAACTTTACATGCTGCTTATGCATCGTTTAATGCGGAAGCAACTACTATTTATATAGATGGTTCTAATGTTGTCATAGAAACTACAGGTTTACCAGATCATGATACGTCTTATTGGGGTGTAGGAAATGATGGGTATATTGAAGAAGATATTGATGAAACACCAAGTATAATGAGTAGTAATAATAATGCAGTAACAATTACTGTAGATGCGACTCCTAATTTAACAGGAAATACTATTTCTACAGATTTTAATACTATTGGTATTGCCGTAAGTGGAGCATCTATTTTTAACGATCAAGAAGGAGGAGGAGCTTTAGATGCTGCTGCTGCAAGTTTAGATTGGACTGGAGCTCATATTGGACCAGGAGTATATCATTATCATTTAGAACCAAAAGCATTTACAGATGACGATGAAAACTTAGTTGGTGTTTTATTAGATGGTGTATTTTTATACGGAAGAAAATGTAATTCAACAGGCACTTATCCATCAGGTTTAGATGCTTCTGGTGGTCATACAACTACAACACAACATACTACGGAAGCAGAATATCATTACCATATAATTAATGAATTGTATTCTAATACAGGTTCTTATATTGCATTTGAAGGACCTTATCAAGGTTACTAAGAATGATAAAATTTAGATTTTTTTTAATACTTTTTCTTACAGCTAGTTTACTTAGCTGCAAGAAAAATGTTTTAAATACTAAAAAAATAATATCAAAAAATAGTACTGAAAATCAAATTGTAATTACTGATGTTGAAGTACTAAAAGAAGAAATAATTTTAAATCAGATTGAAGGAACTTGGTATTACAAAGAAGTACCTTTTTCGGGGTATGCTGTAAAATATTATCCAAATGATTCTTTAGCAGAAAAAACGGGTTTTTCAAAAGGCAAGAGAGAAGGAGTTTCTAAAAAATGGTCAGAGAAAGGTCAACTTCGTTTACAACTTAGTTTTAAGAATAATCGTTTTGAAGGCACTTATAAAACGTGGTGGGAAAATGGTGTTTTAGCAGAGGAATCTACCTATGTTAAAGGCGTTATGCAAGGCGTACAAAAAAAATGGTATCCAACAGGTGTATTCGCTAAACTTAGAAATATAGTTGATGGTAAAGAGAGTGGTAAACAACAAGCTTGGTTAGAAAACGGGAAATTGTATGTTAATTACGAAGCAAAAAATGGACGTATTTTTGGGTTGAAACGAGCAAATTCATGTTATAAATTAGAAGATGAAAAAGTTATTACAAAATAAATTTCTAGTATTAATTTTCGCTATTTTTCTTTTTTTAAATTGTTCTAAACAACTGAAAAAAGAAAATCTAAAAGTAGAAGAAACGAGTAGAGTATTGTATTTGCCTTATTTTAATGAAGAAACTTTTGAACCAAATTGGATAAAACCCAATAGTAAAGAAGAGAAAAGTTTTCATAGAATTCCAGATTTTAAACTAATAAATCAATTAGGAGATACAATTTCACAAAAAACATTTGAAAACAAAATATATGTAACCGATTTCTTTTTTGCAACATGCCCAGGTATTTGTCCTAAAATGACTGAGAACATGCTTAAAATTCAGGAAGAATTTAAAGAAGATTCAGAAATATTGCTATTATCTCATTCCGTAACTCCAACTAAAGATTCTGTTCCGGTTCTTAAAGAATATGCAGAAAGAAATAGTATAATTAATGGGAAATGGCATTTAGTTACAGGTGATAAAAAGGAAATTTATAACTTAGGAAGAAATCATTATTTTGTAGAAAATGAACTTAGCCTTACTCCAAAAGATATAAATGATTTTTTACACACAGAAAACTTTTTATTGATTGATAAAGAAAAGCATATAAGAGGTATTTATAATGGTTTAAATAGAGCTTCAATAGCTCAATTAATTGTTGATATTAAATCACTTCAAAAAGAAATATAAAAATATTTTATTCGGGGGAATAAAAAATAAGAGCTCTGTTAATTGGTTAACAGGGCTTTTTTGTTAAACTAAAGTTAAAGAGAAGTTATGTAAACAAGTTTTTTAAAAAGTACGCATCTAAACTTCTATAAACATTAAAAATAGAAATGATGAAAAAATCAACAAAAAAAGTAATAGGAGTTTTAGGTCTTAGTTTATTAATTTCTTCAACTGCTTTTGCCCAGGTAGGTGGTAAAGGAGAAAGACCTCAAGGTCCACCTTCAGTTAAACAAATTCTAAAAGATTTAGACGCTAATGAAGATGGGCAAATTTCTTTAAAAGAAGCTAAAGGTCCTTTAAAAAAAGATTTCAAAATAATAGATACCAATGAAGATGGTTTTATTTCAAAAAAAGAGCTTAAAAATGCACCAAAACCTGAAAGAAAAGAAAGACCAAGAAATTAATTTCCTGCTATTTTTTTAAATAAATAAAAAGTATTGCATTAATGAAACGTACAGATACAAAATCTAGATATTCATTATAGAGTATTTGAAGTTAATGATACTAGAATAAAGGAAAGCCTTTTAGAACATAGATTCGACAACGTAAATATGTAGTACTTCTTTAAATGACATTGAAACAAATCTGTCAGATTCTTTACTGATTTTATTTCAAAAACAACAAAAGAAAACTTTAATCTAGAACCTAGTTTATGGAGTGGTTTTAAGAGAATTACATTGGTAAATTTAAAGTCTAAAGAACGGGTAACTTTAGACTTCAATCTTTCCTGTAAAATAAAGAATTTTGGTAAAGTAGGGGTGTTGTATAGAATGGAAAAAGAGTTAAATATAGATTTTCCTGATGTAACAAATATTGTAGGTTTAAAATATACGTACAGATTTAAAAATTAAAATAATTATTATATAAAATTAAAACAGATGAAGAAAATTAAGAATAGTTTAAGTTTATTTTTTGTTGCATTAATCTTTAGCGCCTCAATAGTTGCTATTAATAGTTGTAGTAGTGATGCTGTTGCAGATATAGAAACAGAAGAGGAAGGTGATGGAGAAGTTGTTATTGAAGATACAGATTTAGTGGCAACCGATTGGACAACAGATACACATAGTAAAGATGCAACTCCAAATTTTGATGAAATATTTCCAAATAATGAAGTTAAGAGATTAGATGTTGTTATTTCTGAAGATAATTGGAGTGCTATGTTAAATGATATGACAACTACCTATGGCACATTTGGCTCTTCTTCATCTGGAGGACCTGGAGGTGGAGGAGGTGGTTTGGTTGATTCTGATGAAAACCCAATTTTTGTTCCGAGTGAAATATTTTATGAAGGTATAGAATGGTATAAAGTAGGAATCCGTTTTAAAGGGAATTCTAGTTTACAATCTAGTTGGGGTTCTGGAATTTTAAAATTATCATTTAAATTAGATTTTGATGAATTTGAAGATGAGTATCCTCAAATTAAAAATCAGCGTTTTTATGGATTTAAGAAGTTAAGTCTTAAAAATAATTATAATGATAAATCAATGTTGCGCGAAAAAGTAGCAACAGATGTGTTTAGAAATGCTGGTTTAGCAGCTTCCCATACAGCTTTTTATACTGTTTATGTAGATCATGGAAATGGACCAATTTACTTTGGATTATATACGTTAGTTGAAGAAGTTGATGATACAGTAATTGATACCCAATTTACAAGTGATGATGGTAATTTATACAAACCAGATGGGGATGCTGCATCTTTTGCAAACGGGACTTTTGATGAAGATGAATATGTAAAGAAAACAAATGAAGATGAAGCAGATTTTTCAGATGTTTCAAGTTTATTATCAATCTTGCACGATGGTTCTAGAACTTCAGATGCTGCAACTTGGAGAACAAATTTAGAAGCTGTTTTAGATACAGATATATTTTTAAAATATTTAGCAGTGAATACAGTAATTCAAAATTGGGATACTTATGGAAGAATGACACATAATTATTTTCTATATAATAATCCAGATACAAGTAAATTAACATGGATTCCTTGGGATAATAATGAAGCACTTGAAACTGGTAAAATGGGAGGGTCTTATCGTTTAGATTTTTCAGGATTAAATGCTTCTAGCTGGCCGTTAATTGGTTATTTATATAATGATGATGTGTATAAAGCAAAATATGATACATACGTTCAAGAAGTAATTGATGGTGCCTTTAATGAAACTACAATACAAGATTTATATACAACGTATGCTACTTTGGTAGAAGAATCTGCTACTTCTGAAATATCTGGATATACTTTTTTAAATAGTGGTTCAGATTTTCAATCAGCAGTTAGTGAATTAAAATCGCACGTTATTTCAAGAAATACTGCAGCAAAAAATTATTTAGATTAAAAAAGTTTTGGGTATGGTTAAGTTAAAGCTTCGTAAGAAATTACGAGGCTTTTTTTAATATTTAAAAATGAAGTTTAAACACGCTATTTGAATTTTTTTATTCAATAATATTTACCTCAATCTCTAATGGGATTCCAAATATTTTAAATACTTTTTTTTGAATATCCTGTGCAAGTTTGTAAATCTCTTGTCCAGTTGCATCTCCATAATTAACTAAAACTAACGCTTGTTTTGCATGCACACCAGCATCACCAAAACGTTTTCCTTTATACCCAGCTTGTTCTACTAACCAGCCAGCAGGAACTTTTACTTCAGTTTCAGAAATTGTGTAACTAGGAACTGTTGGAAATTCTTTTTGTAATTGTTCAAATTGCGTTTTAGTAATTACAGGGTTTTTAAAGAAACTACCACTATTTCCAATCTCTTTAGGGTCTGGTAATTTTGATTTTCTAATTGCAATTACAGCATCAGAAATGTTTTTTATTGTTGGTTCTAATATGTTTTTAGAAGTTAATTCAGCATCAATTGCACCATAAGAAGTATTTAAATGGTGTTTATTTTTTGTTAGCTTAAAACTTACAGAAGTAAGTATAACTTTACCTTTTTGCTCGTTTTTGAAAATTGAATTTCTGTATCCAAATTTACATGCTGAATTAGAAAATTGAACGCTCTTTTCTGCATCAATCGTTAGCCCTTCAACTTTTGTAATAACATCTTTTACTTCAACGCCATAAGCACCAATATTTTGAATAGGACACGTACCAACATTACCAGGAATTAGAGATAAATTTTCAATTCCACCATAATTTTGAGAAATACACCAAAGAACAAATTCATGCCAGTTTTCGCCAGCATTTACTGTTAAATAAGCAAAATTATCATCTTCTTTATCAATAGAAATTCCTTTAATATTTAGAAAAACAACCAGTTTTTCAATATCTGTAGTAAGGAGCATATTACTACCTCCAGAAAGTAAAAATAATTCTTTTTCTGTTTTTAGTAATTGTTGTAATTCATAAAAAGAAGTAACAGCAATAAAACGTTTGGCGTTTACAGAAACCCCAAACGTATTATAGCTTTTAAGTGATATGTTTTGTAAAAGATTCAATTACTTATTGTATTGTTCTAGCGCTTTACCTAATATTTCTACAGACCTAATTAAGTCTTTTTTATTTAAAACGTATGCAATTCTTACTTGGTTTTTTCCCTCACCTTCTGTAGAGTAGAATCCACTAGCAGGAGCTACCATAATAGTTTCATTGTTATCATTAAATTCTTCTAAAAGCCATTGTGCAAAATCATCAGAATCTTTTACTGGTAATTCTGCTACACAATAAAAGGCTCCTTTAGGATTTGCAACTTTAACACCATCAATTTTCTTTAATTCAGAAATTAATGTATTTCTTCTTTCTACATATTCTTCAATAACTTCATCAAAATAACTTTGTGGCGTTTCTAAAGCTGCTTCACTTGCAATTAGAGCATATGTTGGCGGACTTAATCTTGCTTGAGCAAATTTAATTGCAGTAGCAATAAATTCATCATTTTTAGAAACAATACAACCAATTCTAGCACCACACATACTATAGCGTTTAGAAACAGAGTCTATAACTATAGAGTTTTGTTCTAAACCATCTAAAGACATTACTGATGTATGTTTTAAACCATCATAAGTAAATTCTCTATAAACTTCATCAGCAATTAAAAATAAATCGTGTTTTAATACAATTTTTTTTAATTTTTGTATTTCTTCTCTAGAATATAAATATCCAGTAGGATTACCAGGATTACAAATTAAAATTGCTTTTGTTTTTTTTGTGATTAACTTCTCAAAATCTTCAATTTTAGGAAGTGCAAAATTATCTTCAATTTTAGAAATTACAGGTACAACTTTAACACCAGAAGCTGTTGAGAAACCATTGTAATTAGCGTAAAATGGTTCTGGAATAATAATTTCATCACCAGGATCTGTAATACTACCTATTGTAAAAAGTAAGGCTTCAGAGCCACCAGTTGTTGCAATTATATTATTAGCAGAAACGTTTATGTCATTTTTAACATAGTATTTTGCAAGCTTTGTTCTGTATTCTTCAGAACCTTCAGAACGTGCATACGCTAATGTTTTTATTGTATTATTTTTTACTGCATCTAAAGCTATCTGAGGGGTTTTAATATCAGGTTGACCAATATTTAAATGAAAAACTTTGGTTCCTCTTTTTTTTGCGTCTTCTGCAAATGGCACCAATTTTCTTATTGGTGATTGTGGCATTTTAATACCTTTTTTTGATATTGATGGCATTTTTTAATATTTTAAAATTAGCTATGCAAATTTGCAAAATATATTTTATATGTAATGTTTTATTGCATAAAGTTTAAAGGTTAATTTTTTCCTAAAAATTTATCTAACTAAAACTTAATTTGTATCTTGATTATAAAATTATATTTATTGAAAAAAAGAGTTATACTTCTCGTCTTTATTTTTATGAGTATTTCTATAAAAATAAATTCACAAACAGGTTTTCAGTTTAATGGCCCTAATAAGAATAGAGAGCAGATTAAGTTTAAATTAATTAATAATTTAATTGTTTTTCCTTTAGAAATTAATGGCAAAAAACTTTCATTTATTTTAGATACGGGTGTTAATAAAACAATCCTTTTTAATTTATCACAAAATGATAGTATAGGTCTTAATGATATAAAAAAAATAACACTACAAGGCTTAGGTGCAGGAGAATCTGTAAAAGCATTTATGTCAGAAAACAATACACTTAAAATAAAAAATACTACTAGTACTAATGAAACTATTTATGTTATTTTAAAAGATTATTTTGATTTGTCTAGTAAAATGGGCACCACAATTCATGGAATTATTGGATATAACATCTTTAAGGATTTTATTGTAAAAATAAATTATAAGTCAAAAAAAATAGATCTATATAATCCGAAAACATATACGTATAAAAAATGCAGAAAATGTGAAGAATTTACAGTAAGTTTTTATAGAAAGAAACCTTATATAAATGCTGAAATTCAATTAGATACAATTGGTTCTTCTACAACAAAAGTAAAAATGTTGGTGGATTCTGGAGGAAGTGATGCTATTTGGCTATTTGAAGATTCTAAGGAAGAAATTAAGACTCCAAAAAGGTTTTTTAATGATATTTTGGGTGAAGGCTTAAGTGGAATTATCTTTGGAAATAGGAGTAGAATACCTAAGATTTCATTAGGTAGATTTGAAATTAAAAATCCAACAGCTTCCTTTTTAGATACTGTATCAACTCATAGAGCAAGAACATTTAAAAAGAGGAATGGAAGTATAGGAGGAGGTCTTTTAAAACGTTTTAAAGTTTGGGTTGATTATCCAAATAAGAAAATTACATTAAAAAAGAATGGTTCTTTTAAAAATGGTTTTAACTATAATATGAGTGGGTTAGATGTTGTTTATAATGGAAAGCAATTAGTGAAAGAAAAAATAGAAAAAGAGGTAAAAAGTAATTACAGTCAAAAATTAGACAATAATAATTCTGTGTTTTTTATTACGAGTTACTCATTTAAATTTCAGCATTCTTACAAAATTAATAAGGTTGTTAAAAACTCTTCTGCAGATAAAGCAGGGTTGTTAAAAAATGATATACTATTAAAAATTAATGGTAAACCGGCACATAATTTTACACTAAGTGAAATCTTTTCTAAATTTCAAGAAAGAGATAAAAAGAAAATAAAAATGCAAATTGAAAGAAATGGCGTTAAAATGAAATTTGAATTCCGTTTAGAGAAAAAAGCATAGTTAACTATCAGAAAGGATGCTTTTTTCTTTTTCTAAAGAAACTCCTTTTTCAACTAAACCTTTAATTTTAATAACTTTTCTAGTCTTTTTTGCGTTTGAGTATATCGTAATAGATTTAGAAAAACCACCAAGTCTTTTAGTATCATAAGAAACTTTAATTTCACCTTTATCACCAGGCATTATTGGGTGTTCTGGTTTTTTAGGAACAGTGCAGCCACAAGTAGATTGTATTTTATTTATAGTTAATGGTTTGTCTCCTACATTGGTAAAAACAAAAGTTCTTACTCCGTTAGAGCTTTTAGCAATTTTTCCATAGTCAATAGTTTCTTTTTCAAACTTAAATTCTTGTGCATTTAAAGTAAAACTTCCAAATGCTAATAAACATACTATAAATAATTTTTTCATTTTCTTTTTATTATTGAATATACTTTTTATTTTACTTCTTTTTATTGATTTTTTCGTGTTAGAAAAACCTCCATTTTTAGAAATTTCAGAAGAAACAGTACTGCTAGCTTCTTCGTTTGGCATAATTGTGTGTTCTAGTTTTTAATTAAAATTCTTGTGCAGATGTTTCAATTGAAAATAAAATAAATAATGTAAAAACGAATACGTTTTTCAAAAAATCAAATTTACGGTTATTTTTTATGATTAAAAAATCAACAGTTTTTTTCTGTTCATCACAGATAATTGTATTTTTGCAAACTATATTTCAAAAACTATTCCAAAGTATGACAATTCCATCTAAATATGATGCAAGTAAAGTAGAAAGTAAGTGGTATGACTACTGGATGAAACATAATTATTTTCATTCTGAAGTAGATGAAAGAGAGCCTTATACTATTGTCATTCCGCCGCCAAATGTAACTGGAGTATTACATATGGGGCATATGTTAAATAATACAATTCAAGATGTATTAATTCGTAGAGCGCGTTTACAAGGTAAAAATGCTTGTTGGGTTCCTGGTACGGATCACGCTTCAATTGCTACTGAAGCTAAAGTTGTTGCAAAATTAAAAGAACAAGGAATTAATAAAAGCGATTTAACTCGTGAAGCCTTTTTACAACATGCTTTTGAATGGAAAGATGAATATGGAGGTATTATTTTAGAACAATTAAAGAAGTTAGGTGCTTCTTGTGATTGGGAAAGAACTGCTTTTACAATGGATCCAGAAATGTCTGAATCTGTAATTAAGGTCTTTGTTGATTTATACAACAAAGGTTTAATTTATAGAGGTTACAGAATGGTAAACTGGGATCCCGAAGCAAAAACTACACTTTCTGATGAAGAAGTAATTCATGAAGAAAGACAAGGAAATTTATATTATTTAGAATATAAAATTGAAGGTTCTGAAGATACTTTAACAATTGCTACAACAAGACCAGAAACAATTTTTGGAGATACCGCAATTTGTATCAACCCAAATGATGAACGTTTTTCACATTTAAAAGGGAAAAAAGCAATTGTGCCACTTTGTAATAGAGTGATTCCTATTATAGAAGATGAATATGTAGATATAGAATTTGGAACAGGTTGTTTAAAAGTGACACCTGCACATGATGAAAATGATAAAGCTTTAGGAGATAAACATAAATTAGAAGTAATTGATATTTTTAATGATGATGCTTCTTTAAATTCTTTCGGATTACATTATCAAGGAAAAGATCGTTTTGTTGTTCGTAAAGAAATTACAAAAGAATTAGAAGAAAAAGGCTTTTTGGTAAAGACGGAAGTTCATATGAACAAAGTTGGAACCTCAGAAAGAACAAAAGCAGTTATTGAGCCAAGATTATCAGATCAATGGTTTTTAAAAATGAAAGATTTAGCTAAACCTGCTATTGATGCTGTTTTAGGTGAAGATGCAGAAATTAACTTATATCCAAAGAAATTCGAAAACACGTACCGTCATTGGATGGAAAATGTGCGTGACTGGAATATTTCTCGTCAATTGTGGTGGGGACAACAAATTCCTGCTTATTTCTACGGAGATGGAAAAGAAGATTTTGTTGTTGCAGAAAATATTGAAGATGCTTTAGTTTTAGCAAAAGAAAAGACCCAAAACCCATCTTTATTAACAACAGACTTACGTCAAGATGAAGATGCTTTAGATACTTGGTTTTCTTCTTGGTTATGGCCAATGAGTGTTTTTGACGGAATTAGAAATCCTGAGAATGAAGAAATTAAATATTATTATCCAACAAATGATTTAGTTACAGGTCCGGATATTTTATTCTTCTGGGTAGCTAGAATGATTGTGGCAGGATATGAATATAAGGACGAAAAACCTTTTCAGAATGTTTATTTAACAGGTTTAGTTAGAGATAAACAAAGAAGAAAAATGTCTAAATCTTTAGGGAACTCGCCAGATGCGCTTAAATTAATTGAAGAATATGGAGCAGATGGAGTTAGAGTAGGGTTATTATTGAGCTCTGCTGCTGGAAACGATTTAATGTTCGAAGAAGAATTATGCCAGCAAGGAAAAGGATTTGCAAATAAAATTTGGAATACTTTCCGTTTGATAACAGGTTGGGAGGTAAGTGAAACTTTAGAACAACCAGAAACTTCAAAAATTGGTTTAGAATGGTACGAAGCTAAATTTAATAAAGCACTTGCAGAAATAGATGATCATTTTTCTAAATATCGTTTATCAGATGCTCTAATGACGATTTATAAATTAATAAATGATGATTTTTCTTCTTGGTTATTAGAAATAGTAAAGCCAGGGTATCAAGAACCAATAGATGCTAAAACATACAAATCAATAATTGAGGTTTTAGAAAATAATTTAAAGATTTTACATCCATTTATGCCATTTTTAACAGAAGAAATTTGGCAATTTATTTCTGAAAGAACTCCAGAAGAAGCATTGGTAATTGCAAAATTTCCAACACAAAAAACAATAAATGAATCTTTAATTAATGAGTTTGAAACTGCCACAGGAATTGTATCAGGAATTAGAACGATAAGAAAAGATAAAAATATTTCGTTTAAAGAAACTGTTGAACTATTTGTTGTAAATAATGATAAGTATACCAAAGATTTCGATAAAGTTATTCAGAAATTAACAAATGCATCCGCAATTAATTATGTTTCAGAAAAAGTTGAAGGAGCTTCATTTAGAGTAAAATCTAATGAATATTTTGTACCTATTTCTATCGAAAATATAGATGTAGAAGCAGAAGTTAAGAAGTTAGAAGGCGAATTAAAAAGAGCAGAAGGTTTCTTATTCGGAATTACAAAGAAGTTATCTAACGAGCGTTTTGTCTCTAATGCCCCAGAAAAAGTATTAGAATTAGAACGTAAAAAACAAGCAGATACGTTCGCTAAAATAGAAACGATAAAAAGTAGTTTAGCTAGTTTACAATAACGAATACAAAATAAATAGAATTTAACCTCGCTTTATAGCGAGGTTTTTTTTTTTAGGTTTTCTTATAATTTGAAAGAATCAAATAAATACCGATATTTGCCATCAAACTAACAAATAAGGAAGAATTATGGGAATGAACAAGAATACAGTTTTGGGCTGGGCAACTTTTATTATGATACTTGTAGGATTAAGTTTAATTGCTCTAGGAGCTTTTAGATATAGAGATGTTTCAGGTTGGGGATTTGCTGCTGTTGGTGTTGGTTTTTTTGCTGTAGCCTGGGTTTTTAATGCATTAAAAGGAAGAGTATAAAAAAGGCTATAGTTTTCAATAGTAGTTTTTACATAAAATTTAAAATATAAAATATAATGAGCGACGATAAGAAAGTAATCTTTTCGATGAATAAGTTGTCTAAAACTTATCAATCAACAGGAAAACAAGTTTTAAAAGACATTTATTTAAGTTTTTTCTATGGAGCAAAAATTGGTATTCTTGGTTTAAACGGATCAGGAAAATCAACCTTATTAAAAATCATTGCAGGTGTAGAAAAGAATTTTCAAGGTGATGTTACTTTTTCACCAGGTTATAATGTAGGTTATTTAGAACAAGAACCTCAATTAGATCCAGAGAAAACCGTTTTAGAAATTGTAAAAGAAGGAGTTGCAGAAACGGTTGCAATTTTAGATGAGTACAATAAGATAAATGACATGTTTGGTTTAGAAGAAGTCTATTCTGATGCAGACAAAATGGATAAATTAATGGCGCAACAAGCAGAACTTCAAGATAAAATTGATGCTGCAAATGCCTGGGAATTAGATACCAAACTAGAAATAGCAATGGATGCTTTAAGAACTCCAGATTCTGATAAGAAGATTGGTGTTCTTTCTGGTGGTGAAAAAAGACGTGTTGCTTTATGTAGATTGTTATTACAAGAACCAGAAATTTTATTATTAGATGAGCCTACCAATCACTTGGATGCAGAATCTGTACATTGGTTAGAGCACCATTTAGCACAATATAAAGGAACTGTTATTGCTGTAACGCATGATAGATATTTCTTAGACAATGTTGCTGGTTGGATTTTAGAATTAGATAGAGGTGAAGGAATTCCTTGGAAAGGAAACTACTCTTCTTGGTTAGATCAAAAGTCTCAAAGAATGGCACAAGAAAGCAAAACGGCTTCTAAGCGTCAAAAAACATTAGAACGTGAGTTAGATTGGGTTCGTCAAGGAGCAAAAGGTCGTCAAACAAAGCAAAAAGCACGTTTGAAAAACTATGACAAATTAATGAGTCAAGACCAGAAACAAGTTGATGAGAAATTAGAAATTTACATTCCTAATGGACCACGTTTAGGAACAAATGTAATTGAAGCAACGGGTGTTTCTAAAGCTTATGGAGATAAATTATTATATGATAATTTAGAATTTAATCTTCCGCAAGCAGGAATTGTTGGGATTATTGGACCCAATGGAGCAGGAAAAACGACTATTTTTAAAATGATAATGGGAGAAGAAACTCCTGATTCAGGTAGTTTTAATGTAGGTGAAACTGCAAAGATTGCTTATGTTGATCAAGCACATTCAAATATTGATCCTGAAAAAACCATTTGGGAAAACTTTTCAGACGGTCAAGACTTAGTTATGATGGGAGGAAAGCAAGTAAACTCTCGTGCTTACTTAAGTCGTTTTAACTTTTCTGGAAGCGAGCAAAACAAAAAAGTAAATACACTTTCTGGAGGAGAGCGTAACAGATTGCATTTAGCAATGACCTTAAAAGAAGAAGGTAATGTTTTACTTTTAGATGAGCCAACAAATGATTTAGATGTAAATACATTAAGAGCTTTAGAAGAAGGTTTAGAAAATTTTGCAGGTTGTGCTGTAGTTATTTCGCATGATAGATGGTTTTTAGATAGAGTTTGTACTCATATTTTAGCTTTTGAAGGGAATAGTGAAGTTTACTTTTTTGAAGGAGGTTTTTCTGAATATGAAGAAAATAAGAAGAACCGTTTAGGTGGAGATTTAATGCCAAAACGAATTAAATATAGAAAATTAATTAGATAGTTTTTAAATATTTTTATTGAATTAGTACTGTTTTTTATGATTAATATCATAGTTATAATATGGGGTTATATTTACTTTTAACCTATAGTGTAACTTACAGTTTTACAGTACTAATTTAATCTTAATATTATGAATAAAAATTTCTTAAAATTTGCGTTTCTAATGCTATCAGCATTAGCTTACGGACAGGCAGGGCATGTTATGCAAGGAGTTGGATCCGTTAATATGTCTATGGGTGGAGCAGCAACTGCACAGCCATTAGATATTTCTGGAGCACTTCAATGGAATCCTGCAGCTATATCTGTCTTTGATAATAAAATATTAGATTTTAATATTGGAGCTTTCTTTTCATCTCCAGAACTAAGTGGGAGTTTACCAGAAGGAGCTATGGGACAAGGTTCTCCAGCTGTTTCAGGAATCACAAAAGATGATAGAGGTGCTTCTCCTATGCCCGCTTTAGCTATGGTTTGGGGAAAAGAAGATAGTAAACATACTTTTGGTGCATCAGCATTTGGAATTAGTGGTTTTGGAGTTACATTTCCTGAAGAAGCTAATAATCCTATGAGTTCAACATTTAATCCTAATCTTAATTCTAACCCAATGAATTATCCTCAAGCAGCAGGAGGTTTTGGACATTTAGAATCAGATTATATGTTATTACAAGTTGGTTTAGCTTGGGCTTATGAGGTTACTGATAATTTTTCAATTGGTGTACAGCCAACTTTTAATTATGCAGCCTTAGAATTAGCACCAAACCCAACAGCAAGTCCTAATGATGCTGGATACGGTATCAGTGATAAAGCTTCTGCAATTGGTTTTGGAGCGCAATTTGGTGCTTTTTACAATGCACCAGGAGGTATAAAGTTAGGTGCATCATATAAAACAGCACAATCATTTAGCGATTTAGAATTTAAAAATACGCATTTAGATGATTCAGTTTCTGAAAATGCATTTAATATGGATTATCCTTCAATATTATCATTTGGTCTAGGGTATTCTAAAGGAGATATCGATTTTGCAATGGATTACAGATATGTTGATTATGAAAATACGGATGGTTTTGAAGCTAAAGGTTGGACCCAAACTGGTTCAGTTGCAGGTTTTGGATGGAAAAGTATTAATATACTTTCTGTTGGACTCCAATACAAAGGAATTGAAAAATTACCTTTAAGATTTGGTTATACATATAGTAGTAATCCAATTGATGATGAATTGGCTTTCTTCTCATCACCAGCAACAGCAGTTATTGCGAATGCTTTTCAATTTGGTTTTAGTTACCCATTAACGGATAACTTAAGGTTGAACGGGGTATATCACTACGGAGCAAGTGATGGTAAAACTGAAGGTGAAATAATGAATCCTAGGATGGCATCTCCAACAAATCCTTATGGAGCAATTTCAGGATCCAAAGTTGGTTATGAAATGACAACGAGTATGGTGATGTTTGGCGTTAGCTATACATTTAATAAAAAATAAAAAAGTATAGTTTTATCAATTAAAAAGCCTCATTTCTTTTAGGAAATGAGGCTTTCAACTTCTACTTTTTCTATCACAATTATTTCTCAAATAATTAAAATTCTTGGAGGTGATGTCCAAGTCTTCAAATTTACTGATTATATTTCAAAGAGAACTAAGTATAAATACCCGTTTTTAACCTCTTTTCTTTCTAGCATTCTTATTTTTAGTATCTGTATTTTTTGTTTTATTGTTATCTGTTCTTCTGTTAGAAAATGTATTGCTTCTTTTTTCTACTGATTTTTTTCTTTTTTTATCTACAGAAACAGCCTTTCTATAAGAGTTATTACTTCTCCTTGTATCTATTGTAGAGTTTCTCTTTGTAATAGTTGAAGAGGGTTTTCTTCTTTTTACCATTTTACTATGAGTACCAATTTTAGCATTTGGTTTTGCTTTGTAATAATAGTAATTATTGTCTTCTCTTATTTTAGAGTAGTTATGTCTAAAGTTATTTCTATAAAAATAAGTATCATTATAATCGAAAATACGTCTAAAGTTGAGATTGAGATTAAATCTATCATTGTGTTTTACCTTACCATAATAATTAGGATTTCCCCATCGATCATATTTTACTTTTAGATGACCAACATTTGTTAATTTACCTCTGTAATATCTCATATGAACATTACCAATTCTAGTAACATTACCAAAAGCATCATAGTTTACAAAAACATGACCAATACGTCTTACTCTTCCGCTATAATCTCTTTTAATTTTTATGCCTCTATCTGTAACTCTTCTTCCGTTATAATCATAATAAGTCATATTGTGATTTGTGTTAAAATCAAATTCGCCATTGGTGAAGATAAAAAAATCAACACCTCTTTCTATAAAATTTATAGCGTTATTGTAAGAGTCCTTTACCCCAATATTATTTGATAATTCATTATTGCTTCTGGCTTCAACAGTAGAAATAATCATGAACATTCCTACTATAATAAGTACACCTTTTTTCATAATTTATGGATTTAAGGGTTTTGCCTACTCTAATTGCTTTTCGGCTTCTGCATTTGAGTATCATATTTTCAAAGAACGTGCCATAAAAATGTAAAATTGGATTTTTTATATGTTTATTGATGAATATTGTGTTTTTAAATTGTTGTGTGTTAACTATTTATAAATTTTTTAAATACTGTTTAAAATAAGAGAAAGAACTTGTAACTTGGGTGAATTTTTAACGACCAAAAATATTGAAAACCGTATTTTATGATAAAAGAAATTGAAAATAATTTATAAAAAGGTATTAAATTCTATTTCTGATGAAGAGTATAGTAATTCTTCAATTCCTCTTTACCTCTGCAGTATTGGTTGTCATATGCGTCATGTCTTAGATGTTTTTTCGTGTGTTTTTAAGGGCTTAGAAACAAAAAATTTAGATTTTTCTACGAGAGAAATAAAACGAATTAACAGAATTTAAAATTGAAATAGGATTGGACTATTTTAATGTAATAATTCATCAACTTAAAAACTTAACAGAAGAAGGTTTTAATACTAAAATTAAAGTTATTGATGATTTAGGTTTAAGGAAAGTAATAGTGAACTCTAAAATAGAAAGTGTATTAATGCACGCACAAAGTCATGCAATTCATCATTTTGCAAGTATTAGTTATATTATTTATAAATTTGGTATTGCGTTATCAGATTCAGATTCAGATTCAGATTCAGGTTTTGGTTTTAATCTAACGATTCCAAATATTAATATGCAGAAAAATTAAAAACGATTACTTATCGCTTATTTGTAAATTATAAACCTTATTATTTTGATTCACGATGGCTTCTTTACAATTTGTAGGGTGTAGAAATTGATGTTCATTTTGATGATTAAAGCATGTTTTATCAATCGTAAAATTAGCTTCAAAATCTTTTATTCCTTGAGTATTATATCTTGAAACTTTATACGTTTCTGTCTTAATTTGTTCTTCAATTTTAAACCAAGCTCCACTTCCAATTCCACCTAACCAAGTTCCGTTTTCTAATTCAAAAGCTTTTTTGTTTGGTAATTCTGTTCCAATTAAATTAGGTTCTCCTTCAAATTTATTTAAAAAAAATGCGCTATATTCTTTAACAATAGATCTATTTTTATAATCATTAAATTTCTGATTATAAATAGTGTATATGTTATTATTTGTACTTCCCTTAATGACATTTCCAATAGGACTAGGCGTCAATAAATTCGATTTTTTAAATTGCTTAACAATCTTTCTATTTACGGAAGAAGCAATTATGGTATCTGCAACAAATCGAGCACAATTAGTTCCGTTTTTTATAAAAACTCCGTAAGGAATTTCTTTTTTATCTATTAATTGATGTATAAAATTGTGCGCTTTATTATAATCGATTTCATCATGAATACTTGCTATCAATCTGCCATCTCCATGTGTTTTTTCTGGGTAATTTTCTACCCAAAGTAAAATTTCTTTTAAGTTGATTAGTTTTCCTTTTTCAAATTCTGCTTTTATCGATATAAAAATATCAGGATCTGTTTCTTTACAGCGAACTCGGCCATTTCCATAAGTAGTGATGTATCTTCCAAAATCGAAATAATTAATCTCAGAATGCTCTTTTTTTATCAATAATAATGCAGCATGACCAGCTTGTACACCGTGTTTACTTCCAATACCAACTAGAGGCCATATTTTACTTGAAAGTTCCCAATATGCAGGTCTTACAATTGTATCAGGATAAGATAGTATAATGATGATTCCATCTGAGTTTTGCATCCTTATTAATTATTAAAGAGTGCTTTTAGTACTATTTGAAAAGTTTTAAAAGCGAAATAAATGGTGAAGATTACTAAAACTCCTGCAACCAATAAAAAAATATAAGATAGAAATTCTTTAGGAGTATTTTCAAACTTCTTTAAAGCTTTAAAGCTCATTGTAAGTGTTATTGGTGCAGCAATAAATAGCAATAATAAAACACCTAAGTACTTTAACCCTTTTCCTAATAAATTTAAATCAGTACTCATTTCTTATAATTTTTAATCGCATTTCTAACATTTCCAAATTGAACTAATAATTCACTTGCTTCAGACACGTTTATATTTAATTCTTTAACTAACATTTTTTCACCTCTTTCTACTAATTTTTTATTAGAAAGCTGCATGTCAATCATTTTATTCCCTTTAATTTTTCCTAATTGAATCATAGTTGCAGTAGAAATCATATTTAAAACTAGCTTTTGAGCTGTTCCAGCTTTCATTCTAGAACTTCCAGTAACAAATTCTGGCCCAACAACAACTTCTATAGGAAACTTAGAAACATGTGATAATGGACTGTTTTTATTGCATGTAATACAACCTGTAATAATATTATTTTCATTGCATTTTTCTAAAGCAGAAATTACATAAGGCGTTGTACCTGATGCAGCAATGCCAACTACTACATCTTTTTCTGAAACTTGATGGCTTTGTAAATCTATCCAACCTTGGTTTTTAGAATCTTCTGCAAATTCAACTGCTTCTCTAATAGCAATGTCTCCACCAGCAATTATACCAACAACAAGTTCATGAGGAACACCAAAAGTTGGTGGACATTCCGAAGCATCTAAAACACCTAATCTTCCACTTGTTCCAGCACCAATATAAAACAGTCTTCCACCTTGTTTTAACTTATTTATAATTTGTTGTGTAAGACTTTCAATTTGAGGTAAAGATTTTTCTACGGCTAAAGGAACCGTTTTATCTTCATTATTAATATTTAATAACAAATCTGATACAGACATCTTTTCTAGATGATTGTATTTAGAATCTTGTTCTGTGGTTTTTGTGAAATTCATCAATCAAAAATACAGAATTCTATGTTATAAACGTAATTATATTTTAGACGTTTTAACGGGCTTTACACGAGACCTTTTTTTATAAAAAATAAAAAAGGTTAAGAATATCAACAGATATTCGAACGGTTTGAAGCCCTAACGCAAAAGTCAGTTTAAAAAAGGTGTTTTAGTTTTTATCTACTAAATCTATTGTAAAAGTATCGGTTTCTGAAATATGAAAATAACCTAAAGGAAAATTAGTTTCATTAGTAATATTAATCATATTTCCTAATAAGGATGATGGTATAGTCTGAAATGGACCACCAGAATTCTGTCCACTTTGTCCTTGAAGTATTCTAAAATAATTATAATACTCTTTAGAAATACCAAATAGTTTAATTTCTATATTTTTTGGAAATTCAATATTTTCATCTTCATAAAAATAAGAAAAATTATAGTCTGTTCCGTTAAAAAAACGATCTTCAATTGTAATAAAATTATAAATGTCTATATTAAATAAATAATAATTCTCAGTATTAAAGTTATCTGAAAATGATATTTTTAATTCTATTTCTTCTCCAGAAAACAAGGTTTCATCACCCTGAATAACTTCTGTAAAAGGAGTTGATTTTACTTTTGTGGCTCTTCCTTTATAAATTTCATTGTCATGAATGATCGTCAGTTCATATTCCTCATCATCAGCAGGAACAAACGAATTTATGGGTGTGTAATTTCCATCAGCATTTGCATTAGAAAAATTAATAATAGTGTTGTCTAATAAATTGGTTACAAATACAGTTGCATTTGTAACTGCTGGAATTGTATCATCAAAATAATCTGCAGACAAACTTAGTTTTACAACTGTATTTGCAACTACAGGATCTTCATCAAACAATACTTCAAAAGAAGCATCTATAATTAGTTTAGGTTCAATTGAAGGAACATCAACATCTATTACTTTCTCACAACTGGTAAAAAAGAGTATTGCTAAAATTGGAAATAAATATATCTTTTTCATCGGTTTAAAATTTAAAATTATAAGTAACAGAAGGTACCATTCCAAAAATAGAAGTTTGTATGGCTTCATTTCTATTGGTTTCTCTGTTTTGTGTAAAGCTTATAGAAGCAGCATTTTGGCGCCCATATAAATTGTAAATACCAAAAACCCATTCTCCTTGTAATTTTCTGTTTTTATTCTTTTTTGGTGTTAAAGTGGCAGAAATATCTAATCTGTGATATGTTGGTAACCGATCTGCATTTCTTCTATCATCATCATAAATAGGTATGTTTAAACCTTGCACTTCATATTGCCCAACGGGGTAATTTGTGGGTTGGCCAGTTTGAAAAACAAAATTTGTATTGAATTTCCATTTTTCATTTAACTCATAACTCCCATTTATAGAAAAATCATGGGTTTTATCATAAGGTGTGCTATACCAATTGCCTTGATTTATACCTGGTTCATTTGCAGTTCTACCAGCTGTTAATTGCTCTGATCTAGATAATGTATAGGCTATCCAACCTTTTAATTTCCCTTCGTTTTTCTTAAATAATACTTCTAAACCATAAGCTCTTGCTTTTCCATTTAAAATAACAGTTTCAATTTGGTTGTTTGCTACTAAATTTGCTCCGTTGATGTAATCAATTCTGTTCTGAATATCTTTGTAAAAAGCTTCAGTTTCTAAAGAGTAATCTCCCTCTTTTAGGGTTTTAAAATATCCAATAGCAAATTGATCTAATAATTGAGGTTTTATGTATTTTCCACTTGGCGCCCAAACGTCTAATGGAGTAGGAGAAGCCGTGTTAGATAATAAGTGCAAGTACTGAGCCATTCTGTTATAACTGGCTTTTATTGAAGTATTATCATCTAGAAGATAAGAAACAGCAACTCTAGGTTCAAAGTTGTTAAAATTACTAATAACATCACTTCTTTTAAAAGATTCTGTTACAATTGCATCCGCGGATTCATATTTTTTGAATTCACTATTATAGATTACCGCTTCATCATTTGTATAAATATTTAATTCATCTTGTCCTAATCTTGTGAAATTGCTAAAACGAATTCCGTATTGTAATTGAAGTTTATCGCTAATTTTATGTTCAGCATCAATGTACGCAGCAAATTCGTTGGCATATTTGTCGGTTAATTTTTCAGCAACAATTCCAGAGTCGTCTCTGTTAGGACCTATTTCTCCCGGATTAAATTTACTGTAGATATTATTTAAACCGTAACTCAATTTAATTTTACTACTCAAATAATGTTTAAAATCGTATTTAAGATTGTAGTTTGTAATACCAGAGTCCCATTCGAAACCTACAAAATCTAAGGTTAATCCATAGAAATAATCAGAATAAATTAAAGATAAGTTAGAAAATAATTTATCAGAAAAAAGATGATTCCAACGTAAATTACCAACTTTGTTCCCATAAGTGTTTACAAAATTATCACTAATACCAAACACATCTTCCCCAAAATAACCAGAAAAGAAAATGCTATTTCTGTCGTTAATTCTAAAGTTTACTTTTGCATTTAAATCGTAAAAATAAGCTTTATTATCATTGTCAAAAAGCGGTAAAAATAGATGAGCATAAGAGGACCTACCACCAACTAAAAAAGAAATTTTCTCTTTTTTTATAGGACCTTCAATCAATAACCTAGATGAAACCAATCCAATTCCTCCAGTAGCTTTAAACTCTTTACTATTTCCTTCTTTTTGATAAATATCTAATACAGAAGACAATCTTCCTCCGTATTTTGCAGGAATTCCTCCTTTATACAATTTTACATCTTTTATAACATCAGGATTAAATACAGAGAAAAAACCAAATAAATGCGATGAATTAAATACAGTGGCCTCGTCTAATAAAATTAAATTTTGATCTGCAGCACCACCTCTCACATTAAAGCCAGAAGCACCTTCACCAGCACTTGTAACACCAGGTAATAAAATTAGAGATTTAATAATATCTGCCTCACCAAGCACCACAGGTATTTGTTTAATCGTTGCAGATGTTAATCTGTTAACACTCATTTGAGGTGTTCTAACATTTAATTTTTCTATATTTCCTTCAATTATAATTTCATCTAAACTTTCTGTTTCTTCAAAAAGACTAAAATTTTTTGTGGTTTTTTCTTGAAGGTTTATTGTTTCTATACTACTTGTAAAACCTAAGTAATTAACTTGAACTTTATAAGTTCCCTTTGGAATGGTAATTGAGTAAAAACCATACTCATTTGTTGTTGTACCTGTATTTAACTCTGTAAAATAAATAGATACACCTATTAGAGTTTCATTATTACTTTGATCATAAACAGAACCACTAATGGTGATTTTCTCTTGACCATAAATACTAATTGAAAAGAGTAAAAAAAGTAAGAATAATTTTTTAGTCTGTATCATTTTATTGTTTAATTAAAAATTTATTTTGTTAAACAAAAATACATCTCTTAATCCTATATTTTGATAAAAATTAGTATTTTTTTTTATAAAGTTAAATAAATAGAACAAAAAAAAAGTGCTATAAAGCACTCTTTTTTGTAATTGTTATTATATAGTGCTAATTTAGATCGTATTTAAAATAGCATTTAGCTTAGAGTTAGGTCTCATAGCGTTATCAGCAAGATTTTCATTTGGTTTGTAATAACCACCAATATTTACTGCAGCACCTTGAATTTCATTTAGCTCAGAGATAATTTTATCTTCATTTTTTGCTAATTCTTTAGCAATCTTTGTAAAAGAATTCTTTAAGTCTTCATTTTTACTTTGATTGGCTAAAGCTTCTGCCCAATATAATGCGATATAAAAATGACTTCCTCTATTATCTATTTCACCAACTTTTCTAGAAGGCCCTTTTTTATTCTCTAATAATTTATCTGTAGCATCATCTAATGTTTCAGCTAAAATTAGTGCTTTATTATTATTGTTAGTTGTACCTAAATGCTCTAAGGAAACAGCTAAGGCTAAAAATTCTCCTAAAGAATCCCAACGTAAATGATTTTCTTCTATAAATTGTTCAACATGTTTTGGAGCAGAGCCTCCAGCACCAGTTTCAAACAAACCACCACCATTCATTAAAGGAACAATTGATAACATTTTTGCAGAAGTACCTAATTCTAAAATCGGGAATAAATCTGTTAAATAATCACGTAAAACATTTCCAGAAACAGAGATCGTGTCTTCTCCTTTTATGATTCTTTCTAATGTAAATTCTGTAGCTTTTAATGGAGATAAAATTCTAATATCTAAACCAGAAGTATCATGTTCTGGTAAATAAGTAGTTACTTTTTTAATAATTTCTGCATCATGTGCTCTATTCTCATCTAGCCAAAAAACAGCTGGAGTTTTAGAAGCTCTTGCTCTTGTAACTGCTAATTTTACCCAATCTTGAATTGGTGCATCTTTAACTTGACACATTCTCCAAATATCACCGGTTTCTACTGTGTGTTCAATTAAAGTATTTCCGTTTTTATCAACAACAATTACTTTTCCTTCAGAAGAAATTTCAAATGTTTTATCATGAGAACCATATTCTTCAGCTTTTTGAGCCATTAAACCAACATTAGGAACAGTTCCCATCGTTGTAGGATCAAAAGCGCCATGTTTTTTACAGAAATCGATAGTTGCAGCATAAATTCCTGCATAAGAACTATCTGGAATAATAGCTTTGGTATCTTGTAATTTTCCTTCCGCATTCCACATTTGACCAGAAGTTCTAATCATTGCTGGCATAGAAGCATCTATAATTACATCAGAAGGGACATGTAAGTTAGTAATTCCTTTATCGGAATTTACCATTGCTACTGCTGGGTTGTTTTCAAAAATAGTATTAATATCAGCTACTATTTCAGCTTTCTTTTCGGCAGAAACTTCATCAAGATTACTTAATAAGTTTCCAAACCCATTATTTACATCAACACCAATTTCATCAAAAACATCATTGTATTTTTTAAATAAATCTTTAAAGAAAACACGTACAGCATGACCAAAAATAATTGGATCAGAAACTTTCATCATTGTTGCTTTCATATGAAATGAAAGTAAAACACCTTGCTTTTTAGCATCTGAAATTTCAGTTTCTAAAAAAGAAAGTAATGCTTTCTTACTCATAACAGTAGCGTCAATAATTTCTCCTTTTAATAATGGGAAAGATTCTTTTAAAACTGTTTTTGTTCCGTTTGATGAAATATGCTGAATACTAATATTTGTTGCATCAGATAAAGTAATAGACTTTTCATTGTGTGCAAAATCACCAGTTGTCATTGTTGCTACATGAGTTTTAGAGTCTGAACTCCAAACTCCCATAGAATGAGGGTTTTTACGCGCATAATTTTTTACAGCTTTTGGAGCTCTTCTGTCAGAGTTTCCTTCTCTTAAAACCGGATTTACTGCAGAACCTTTAATTTTATTATATCTAGCTAAAATTGCTTTATCTTCTTCGCTTTTAACTTCTTCTGGGAAATTTGGTATCGCAAAACCTAATTCTTGTAATTCTTTTATTGCCGCAGAAAGTTGTGGTACAGAAGCACTAATATTTGGTAACTTTATAATATTAGCTTCTGGGCTTTTTGCTAAAACTCCCAATTCTGTTAATGCATCTTCTACCTTTTGATCTTCTTTTAGGTAATCAGAAAAATTTGCAAGAATTCTTGCGGCTAAAGAAATATCTTTAACTTCAATTTCTATATTAGAAGATTTTGTAAAAGCTTTTACTATTGGTAAAAAAGAACGCGTTGCTAAAGCAGGTGCTTCATCAGTTTTTGTATATACGATTTTAGCTATTTTGCTCATAAAAATATATTAAGTTATTGTAGGATTTTTAATAATACTTAATACGAAATCCTTTTCGTATTTAAGCGAAGCAAACTTATGAATTAAAGACGAGACTTATAATGGTAAATTGCTATTAATTAGATGCTTTTTTGGTTATTTAATAATATTTTTACGTGACTACTAAATTATATAAAAAATAAAAGCCATATCATACAATTTCTTGCAGTGATATGGCTTCTTTGAAATAGTATTATTAATACTGACTTGTATTGCTACAAAATCAAATAAGACGGAGTCTTATATTTTTTCCTTAGAAAAAATTACATTTTCACTATTTCAGTTTTGAAACATCCTTTCTTTAAAAGCATTCTACCTTTAAAGTTTTATGAATGTTTCAATTGCTTTTTAATTCATCTTTGCATAATTATACAACTATACATTTTAAAAATTAATCCATTACTTGCATAACTTCTCTCTTTTTAAAGAATTTCTTCTTTTTACTTTTTCAAGTAAAACATCCAATTTATAGATTTCATTAAAAAAACAATATATAAAGAACGTTACTTTACAAAAACTACTCAAGAAAGTAAAAAGTTCATCTGTCGATTCCCTTTATTAAAATCTCTTGTAATTCTATTCAAATATAACTATGTTTTTGAGTATTGAAAAGAAATTAACCAATTACTAATCAACATAATATCAACCGGTTTTGTTAACATTTGTTCATAAAAAAAAGCGTTGTGAATTTCACAACGCTTTTTTAATACTTTTATTTGAAAAAGATTATTTTCTTCTTTTTTCAGTAATTCTAGCTTTTTTACCAGTAAGACCTCTAAAGTAGAATATACGTGCTCTACGTACTTTTCCTCTTTTATTTACTTCAATTTTTTGAATAGAAGGTAAGTTCACAGGGAAAATACGTTCTACACCAACTGTACTAGACATTTTTCTGATTGTAAAAGTTTCAGAAAGACCCGTTCCTTTTCTCTGAATAACAACTCCTTTAAAAAACTGAGTTCTTACTTTTTCCCCTTCTTTAATTTCGTAGTATACAGTAATTGTATCTCCAGCAGCAAATTCTGCAAATTCTTTTTTTGTTACAAATTCGTCTTGAACAAATTTTATTAAAGCTTCCATATTTAATGTTTATGTTTTGTAAAGCAACATTCACGATTTTTTCGTCAGAGGTTATTTTAGCAGTTGCAAAAGTAATAATTATTTTTTGTTGATAAAACTAAATTCTATTATTTTTTAGTTTGATAATTAGTGCAATAGAAAACCCAGAACTTTCTCTCCTCTTTATTATTGATTTTAATTATAATAGGCTTCAATTCAGTAATTTGTGTAAAGTAGTTTTGTAATTCAGGATTAAGTTCACCTTTCTTTTCTTTATCTTTAAAACGCTTATCTGAATCAATAAAAATAGCATTTTTAGTGTTTAAGGTTGATAAATCGTCTCCTAAATAATCGAAATGTAATGCGTTTTTACCAATAATATTTTGTGCATATATCTTATCATCCATAAAAAAGTTTAAACAAGCAGATGTTTTATAGTTATCATCAGAAAATATAAATGTATTTGGGTATTCTTTCTGTAAAAGTTCTACTTCAGTAGCCAATTCTTTCCAGCCTACCCAAGTATCATCACTTTTAATAGGGGCAAGAAAAAACAAGATTTGTATACTAACCAAAACATGAAAAATAATAGAAATTATAATTTGAGTTTTCAATAATTTTTTACTGATAAACATTCCTGCCAAAATAATACCCGTAATATAGGAAGGCATCATCCAATTTAATTTTACCCAGTAAATAGGAGTAATGGCAAAAAATCCAACAAAAGTAGGAATGAAAAAAGCTAATAAAAACAAGGTTTTAGCTTGTGGAATTTTAAATTTTAATAAAGCTCTTTTTATATATTTATATGTGAAAGTAACGATAATCAAAAATAAAACAGGTAATAATAAGAACATTTGATGCCCAATTGCACCAAAGAAATTTTTAGGTGAAATTTCAAATTTTGTTATCGAGCTCGTTCTTTCTGATGATTGAAAAACAAAAGAAGCAAAATCATTTTGATAATTCCAGTACCAAACAGGAAACGTTACTGTTGCAGAAATAATAAGACAGCTCCAAAACCAAGGAGAGAGTAATAATTTTCTGTATTTGTTAGAAAATATTAGAAATGCAATCAACCCAATTTGTAAAACTAGTGCAGTGTATTTGCTGTTAAAGGCTAATCCCATTGCAATTCCACCAAGAATCCAAAACCATTTTTTTTCTTCAAAAATTGCTTTGTAAAGGCATATTAAACTCAATGTCCAGAATAGTAATAAAGGAACATCTGGAGTAGAATTAAAGGATAATATTGAAATAAATATGGTAGAAGCTAATAAAACAAAAGCTCTTTCTAGTTTTTGCTTTGATAAAAAGTAAGAAGCTAATTTATAAAAACTAAGAATTGTTAATGATGTGATTACAAAATCAGCAAATTTTACAGCAAAAATTGAATGTCCTAAAACATCTGTAAAGATTCTTAAAATGTAACCAATCATTCCTGGATGATCAAAATAAGATAAAGATAAATTCTGACCGTATAAGTAATAATAAGCGTCTTGTGGCATTAAGCCCATAAAAGGTAACAAAATCAGCCTAAACAATTGAAACCCTAAAACCCAAGAAATGGCTTTGTTTTTTTCTATGAATTTTAAAAGCTTATTCATCTAAAAGGTCTGGTCTTATTTGTGCAGTTCTTTCGTATGCTTTTTCACTTCTCCATTCATCTATTTTTGGAAAGTTTCCAGATAATAAAATATCAGGTACTTTATTTCCTTCAAAATCTGCTGGTCTGGTATAAACAGGAGGGGATAATAAGTTGTCTTGAAAAGAATCTGTTAAAGCAGATTGTTCATCGCCAATTACACCAGGAATTAATCGAACAACAGCATCTACTAAAACTGCAGCAGCTAGCTCTCCGCCTGTTAAAACATAATCTCCAATAGATATTTCTTTAGTGATGAATAAATCTCTAATTCTTTGATCTACACCTTTGTAATGCCCTGTTAAAATTAGAATATTTTCTTTTAATGAAAGCGTATTTGCCACAGATTGATTTAATGTTTTTGCATCTGGTGTCATATAAATAATTTCATCATAAACACGTTCTGCTTGTAACTTTTTAATGCAATTAGAAATAGGTGCTATCATTAAAACCATACCAGCGCCACCGCCAAATTGTGTATCATCTATTTGACGATAATTACCTAAACCATATTCACGTAAATCATGCAAATAGATTTTTGCTAAACCTTTGTCTTGTGCACGTTTTATAATAGAATGATTAAACGGACTTTTTAATAATTCTGGAGATACTGTAATGATGTCTATTCGCATGTTTGCAAATGTACAAGTTTTTATATCGCTTTGGAATATGTTTTTTTTGAAAAAGTTAGCTAATGTTATTGTATAATGGAAAATTTTGGTTCTATGAAAGAGTAATTTTTAATAGAAATTTAGAAGTTGGCAAAAAATAACTACCTTTAATGAAGTATTAATTCAGTGATTTTTATTTGTGATTTAAGTTTTTTTGACATGAATAGCTTTTTTTTATAACTTGAAGATTATTTTTTTACTTTAGATAAAATTTATAATCATTATTTAGAACCTCGATAAAATAAAGTTTTTTTTGAAAGACTTTAGCTAAAATAGGTTTAATTTATAAAAGCAAAATAATTTTCACTTCTGTACATTGCATATATATAATATATATTTGTAAAAAAAAAAGTAAAAAATCGTAAAAAATGAAAAAACTATTTCTTCTTGTGGCTATTTTGCTTACTGCTTCTTGTGGTTCATCAGATTGTGACTTTATACTAGAAAATGATGTTTCAGGGGCTATAGATACAAGTTTACTGGCAGACCTTGTGGGTAATGATGCAACAGCATTAGTAACTTTAAATGGTGAGTCAGCAAGAACTTTTACTTCTGAAGCGTTAATTGGTGATGAAATCTCTTATGAAATAAAGACCTCTTTATCAAACGTTGAAATTGTGATAATTAATTTTTTCTATACTTCAGGTAATCAAGAATTTTGGAAAACAGGTATAGAAAGAACTATAGAAATAGAATCTAGCCCAGCAACTGCATCTTTAAAGGTTTTAAGGGGTGCTGTTGGTGATGAAGTGAAATTCGGTTTCACTTTTGTATTAAAAACAGATGGTGTAATTGATTTTAACACTACTTATATTGTAGACCCAAAAATTAGAGTTAGATCTTAAAGTTAATTATTATTATTTGTGAAAAATAAAATTATCATAACAAATACCTATAAACTAAAAGCCTATTTTATTGTAGGCTTTTTTTGTTTGTATTCTATAAATATTTTTTCTCAAGATCAAAAAATTAGCGATAGTTTAAAACTAGTTTTAAAAACAAAGAAGTATTCAAAATCAGAAAAATTAAAAACGCTTCGTGAAATTGCAGCAAATGAAACCAATACAGATGAAATTATAATTTATAGTAACGAACTTATCAAAAATGCAAAAGAAGTAGATTCTATAAAATTTGTTTATGCAGGGCATTTACAATTGGGAAATGCATATCGCCTAAAAAGTGACTTGACAAAAGCATTAGAAAATTACTTTATAGCTTCTAAAATTGCTGTCGATAATAATTTGTTTTCTGAACAAGGAACTATAAAAATTACAATTGCAGATGTATATTCTATCTTGGGAGACAGTAAAAATGCAGAAAATTACTATAAAAGCAGTATACAGTTACTTGGTGAAAGGTTAAAATCAAAAGAAGTAAAATATTTAGATTCCATCAATTTAGCATCAGCACAATTAAATTTAGGTGATGAATATTACAATCAAAATAAATTAGATGCTGCATTGTATCATTTTAATAAATCTGGTAAATTATTTAAAGCGACAAAATATGAAATTGGAGTGGCTTATAATTTAGGAAATGTTGGTCTAGTATATGCAGAAAAAGGAGAGAATATAGTGGCTGAAGAAAAGTTAAATGAAGCTATTAAAGTTCTAGTTGCCAACGAAGACTATTATCCTATTTGTGTGTATTTGAATGCAATAGCAGATATTTATTATGAAAAAAAGCAGACGAAAAAAGCATTATTATATGCAAATAGAAGTATCTATTTAGCAAAAGAGTATGGTTTAAAAGAGCAAATAGGTGATGGTTATTTAAAATTATCTTTTATTTATGAAAAAGAGAAGAATTACAAAAAATCTTTTGAACTCTACAAAAAACATATTGTTTATAGAGATAGTGTAAAAAGTGTTTCTGGTGCTCAAAAAATTGCAAATGAAAAATCAAAGTATGAAATTACTTTGGCAAATGAAAAAGCTAGATTTGAAGTAGAAAAGAAACAGACGGAAGTAGATTTATTAAATGAGCAGAAAAAAACTCAAAATATAATTGTTATTGCAGTTGTTATCGCGTTAATATTACTCGGTTTTTTAGCTTTTTTACTTTTTAGAAGAAATAAATTTGTTGTAAAAACTGGTAAGATTATCCAAAAAGAAAAAGAACGTTCAGATATTTTATTAAAGAATATTTTGCCTGATGAAACTGCAGAAGAATTGAAAGAAAAGGGAAGTGTAGCTGCAAAAAGGTTCAACTCTGTATCTGTTCTTTTTACTGATTTTAAAGGGTTTACACAGTTTTCTGAAGGCTTATCTCCAGAGGAATTGGTAGAAAATATCGATTTTTATTTTTCAAATTTTGATAAAATAATTGAAAAATACGATTTAGAAAAAATAAAAACGGTAGGTGATGCTTATATGTGTGCAGGCGGTTTGCCTTTTCCTACAGAAGATCATTCTTATAAGATTACATTGGCAGCGTTAGAAATTGTAGATTTTGTAAAAAAAACAATGAATACTGCTTCTCTTGAAAAACCAAAACTAGATATTAGAGTAGGTATTAATACAGGTTCTGTTGTTGCTGGGGTTGTAGGAACAAAGAAATTTGCTTACGATATTTGGGGAGATACGGTTAATGTAGCTAGTAGAATGGAAAGTTCTGGAGCAGTGAATAGGGTTAATATAAGTGAGTCTACATACAATTTACTTAAAGACAAAACAGAGTTTAAATTTGAAGCAAGAGGAGCTATTGAGGCAAAAGGAAAAGGAAAAATTAAGATGTATTTTGTAGATAAAGTTAGTTAAAAGCATTTTTTCTGATGATTTCTAATTCATCAAAAGTAAAAATGTTATTTGAGTAAAGGGAATAGAGCTCATCTGTAATAGTTGCATTAAATAATAGTAAATCATCTGTATTTACCGTTACTTTTATTCCTTTGTCAAATAGTTTTCTAATAGGATGTGTTTTCAAATTAGAAACAGCCCCTAAAGAAATATTACTCTGTAAACAAATATTTAATCTGATGTTTCTCTCTAAAATTAAATCCATTGTTTTTTCTGAATTTACAGCATTTATACCATGTTGTAATTCATCGGGATTTAAAATGTTTATTGTTTCTTCAATTGATTTAGAATCAGAGAACTCGCCAATATGAACTTTTGTTTTAAGTTTGTTTTTCTTTGCTTGTTCAAACAAATCTTTAAAAGAGTTTAAATTTTGATTCGCTTCTTTTCCATAAATATCAATTCCGTTAAAAACGCCACTTTCTATACAAGAATTTCCATAAGTATTTACTTTTTCTAAGGGTAAATCTTTGTTGATACCAATATCAGGTTTAAAGTCAATTTGGGTTTTATATTTCTTTTTTATTCTTTTTACTTCAGATATCACAGTGTTGATAGAGTTATCAAAAAAACGAGTCAGACCAACATCTACACTAGCTTCTAAAAGGGTAACGTTATCATCTATGCTGCTTTCTATGGCATTTTCCATAAAGTAAACAACATCTTCTTTGGTAACCATTATTATATTTAAATGACCGTAAATAAAGTCGATCATACCAGGTAGGCCATTGTGTTTTTGTGGAAATATAATGGTAGAATTTGGGTATTTTCCTTGAAGTCTCTTTTGAGAACCCCCTAAATGAAAGTGATTATGAACATCCGCTTTTGGTGTTTTTAATAGCTCTTCTTTAGAATGTTTCACACGTAGTAATTAGATGGTTGTTTTAGATGCTTTTTTTGATGATGTTTTTGGAGAACTATATAGTGTAAGTAGTTATAAAATAAGGTTTTAATTATAATTATAATTATGATATTTTATTTAAGTTCCTTTTTTTTTTTAACTAAAGTTTATTCTTCAAAACTAATATGAAACAAAGCTTCACCTTTATTTACAATAGGTGTTTTATTAATGCAAAAAATATGTCCATCAAAAGGAGCATAAACTTTCTTTTTAAAATCACCAAAAGGGTCTTGTATAATGCCTAAAACTTCTTTTTTCTTAACAAAAATTCCATTGGTAACCATAATTATAAACATTCCAGAATGAGAGGCTCTTATCCATTTTGCTTTGTTTACAAAAATAGGTGTTTCTTTTACTGTAATTTTTCCTTCTATTAAACCTAAGCGAATCAGAACATTCTTAGTTCCGTTTAATCCTTCGTTAATAATTGTTGGATTTAATTCATTCGATTTTCCACCTTCAAATAATAAAATAGTTTTACCCATTTTATGCAACGTTTCTCTTAAAGATTTTGTGATGTTTTCTGAAAAAACAATCATTGGAGGGTTAAAAACTTTTGCTAACTCCAATGCTTTTTCATCGTCTTTGTTACATCTAATTTGAGCAATATTGTCACGTTTGCCGCCACCTGTATGAAAATCGATAACATAATCTACATGAGGTGCAATTTCTTTTGTAAATTGATACGCAAACTGACTCGCTAAAGAACCATTTGCAGAGCCAGGAAACATTCTATTTAAATCACGTCCGTCAGGAAATTCTCTTGTATGAATTAAATATCCAAAGATATTAAAAACAGGGATACAGATAATAGTTCCGTTAACGGGTATATTTATTTTTTGAGAGATAATTTCTCTAATAATTCCAACTCCATTTGTTTCATCACCATGAATACCTGCTAATAATAACACAACAGGCCCAGGTTTTTTAGAACGTTCTATAATTACAGGAACTTTTACAGTTGTTCTTGTGTGTAATTTTGCAACCTCTAAATCTAAAACAGTACGTTTTCCTTCAGGAATTTCTTTTCCTAAAAGGATAAATGGTTTACTCGACATGAATTTCTAAATATCTAATAATTTCTTTGGCAATGTTTTTTCCTGTTGCAACTTCAATTCCTTCTAAACCAGGAGAAGAATTTACTTCTAAAACCAATGGGCCTTTAGAAGATTGTAACATATCTACACCTGCAACACCTAAGCCTAAAGCTTTCGTTGCTTTTAAAGCCGTTTTTTCTTCTTCGTCCGTTAATTCTATTATAGTTGCATTTCCACCTCTATGCAAGTTAGAACGGAATTCTCCTTCTTTTCCTTGGCGTTTCATTGCACCAACTATTTTTCCATCAACTACAAAAGCTCTAATATCTGCACCACCAGCTTCTTTAATAAATTCTTGTGCAATAACTCTTGCTCCTAAACCATTAAAAGCTTCTAAAACGGAAGTTGCTGCATTTTTTGTTTCTGCTAAAACAACACCTAAACCTTGTGTTCCTTCTAAAAGTTTTAAAATTAATGGAGCACCACCAACAGACTCTACTACGTGTTCTACGTCTTTTGTGTAGTTTGTAAATACCGTTTTTGGTAAGCCAACACCAGCTCTTGCTAAAATCTGTAAACTGCTTAATTTATCTCTAGACTTTACTAATGCTTGTGAGGAAACAGCAGAAAATACTTTCATCATTTCAAATTGTCTTATTACTGCTGTACCATAAAAAGTAACAGAAGCACCAATTCTTGGAATAATAGCATCTACATTCTCTAAGTATTCCCCTTTGTAAAATATTTTAGGTGATTTTTTTTCTATTTCGATATTGCATTTTAAATGATCTACAACCATAACTTCGTGGCCTCTTTTTTCAGCAGCTTCCAACAACCTTCTTGTAGAATACAATTTTGGATTTCTAGATAAAATTACAATTTTCATTATTTTTTATGTTTTAATTTGTGTGATAAATTTGTTTTAGCTGTATCTATCACAAATTTTTTGTTTAAAAATTTTCTCCCCAATAATATGGGAAATTTCATGTCTTTTCGCTCACTTAATGTTAAATAAATTGGAAAAGAGGTATTGAAAATGATGATTTCTGTTTGAACCATAAAACGTTTTTCAGAAATACCATTAGAACTTTTTACAATTTTTGAAGAATAATTTTTTGAAGTAAACTCTTTATTGTTATAAAAAGAATGCTCTGGATCTAATAATGTGAACTTAATTAAACTTTCCCCATTTACTTTAAATTCTTCAATATTTGAACAATGTATAGATGAAGTGTAGGCGCCAGAATCAATTTTTAAATCGATGTCTGCAAGTGATAATTCTGGAAAATCAGCTTTATCTACACGACCAATTGTTATTTTCATTTTTTTCAATTAAAAGAGAGTAAAATTACAGATACTTATTGACTTATTTTTAATTTTTATTAAAAAAAATTATAGTTTAGAAGTTGCTGCTTCTGCACATCTTTCTCCATCCATTGCTGCAGAAACAATTCCTCCTGCATAACCACCACCTTCTCCACAAGGAAATAAACCTTCTATTTCTGTATGTTCTAAATTTTCTTTTCTTGGAATGTTTACAGGTGATGAAGTTCTAGATTCTACACCAACAACATTTGCTTCATTTGTATAATAACCGTGCATTTTTTGACCAAAAGCAGCAAAACCTTTACGCAACCTTCCGCCAATAATTTTTGGCAATAAAGAATGTAGTGGAGCCGATTTTAAACCTGGTTGATACGAAGTATCATTTAAATCTGTAGATAATTTTCCATCAACAAAATCTACCAATCTTTGTGCTGGAGCGGTTTGCGTTCTTCCTCCTGCAAAAAAAGCTATTTTTTCTAAATCTTTTTGAAATTCTAACCCTTTTAAAGGACCAAATTTTTCATATTTAGCAAAATCTTTATCAATATCTAATTCTACTACAATTCCAGAATTTGCAAATCGGTTATTTCTTCTACTTGGTGACATTCCGTTTACAACAACTTCACCACTTGCAGTTGCAGCAGGTACAATAAATCCTCCAGGGCACATGCAAAAAGAATACACACCTCTGTTATTTACTTGATGTACCAAACTATAAGCTGCTGCTGGTAAAAGTTCATCTCTTTGACCAGAACAATGATATTGAATTTGATCTATAATTTCTTGAGGATGTTCTACACGAACGCCCATTGCAAAAGATTTTGCTTTTAAAGCAATTTCTTTTTTATGTAACAATTCATAAATATCTCTTGCAGAATGACCTGTTGCTAATATGACAGATTTTACAGCCATTTCTTGTCCGTTTTGCAGCTGAATTGCTTGAAGTTTATTATTGGAAATCGTAAAATCTATGACACGCGTTTCAAAATGAATTTCACCACCAAATTTCAAGATATTCTCTCTAATGTTTTCAATTATTTTCGGCAATTTATTTGTTCCGATATGAGGATGTGCATCAACTAAAATTTGTTCTGTTGCACCATGAAAAACAAGGTTTTCAAAAATACGTCTTACATCTCCCCGCTTTAAACTTCTGGTATACAATTTACCATCAGAATACGTTCCTGCGCCCCCTTCTCCAAAACAATAATTAGAATCTTCATTTACAATATGATCTTGATTTATGGCTTTTAAATCTCTTCTTCTATCTTTTACATTTTTACCACGTTCTAATACAATTGGTTTAAAACCTAATTCTATACAACGCAATGCTGCGTACATTCCTGCAGGGCCAAAACCAATAATATGTACTTCTTTTGCTTTAGAAACATCTTTATATTCAAATATATAGTCAGATTTTTCTGGAACTTGTTCATTAATATAAACAGCAACTTTATAATTAAAGATGATGTCTTTTTTACGAGCGTCAATAGATTTTCTTAAAACTTTTACAGCCGAGATTTCACTTTTATCAACTCCTAATTGTTTAGATGCTTTGTATAAAAGTATATTTTCTTTGTGTTCTTCTACTAAATTTACTCTAAGTTGAATCTCTTTAATCATGATGCAAAAGTACTTAAATAGTGTGTTTTATTTCACTTTATAAAAAAATAAAACAGGCTAAGAAAATTCTTAGCCTGTTTTTGGTTTTAATAAACCCCTAAAGTTTATCAAAAAGGTTTAAAAGATTAATTACTTTTTTCTATTATTAGTTTTTTAGTAATTGTTTCTTCTTTGTTTATTATTTTTAATAGATAGATTCCAGAAGCTAAATTATGATTACCTATTGTAATAATGTTTTCAGCACTGTTTTCTTTGGAAATAGATGTACGTTCTATTAGTTTACCAGTAGTATCAAAAAGGAATAACTCAGTTTGTAAATTAACACTTGTTAATTTAATATCAAAAATACCATTTGATGGATTAGGGTAGATCAATAGGTTATCTTCAATAGAAGTAGTTGTAAAACTTGTCTTACTAGCAGATCTAGCATTTGTGTTATCTACACAAACAGCATTACAAGCACCTAAAGTATCTGCATAATCAGTACCAACACCATGTTTGGTTAAGTGTGTCATTACACCATCTGAACTAATGTTAATTTGAACATGATTCGTTCCTTTTTTACCATTTGTATGATGACAAACAGTAACCTTTCCTTTGTACTTTCCTTTTTTATCAAAAGCTCTAGCGTCTATCACACATACATAAATTGAAGTTGAAGCATTACACCCATTAGAGTTGGTAACAGTTACATTATAAGTTGTACTTACTTCTGGACTGATACTAGGATTTGCTTCATTAGAAACTATTTCACCAGAAGAGGTGGTCCATTCGTAAGTAAATCCACTTCCACCAGAAACAGTAGTTGTTAAATTAACAGTATCTGCAAAGCCTAAGAAAATAGTATTTTCTTTCTGAGTGTCTACTGCATTAAAATCATTTATTGCAATTGTTGGTACATCACCAAGAACAGAAACAATTGCAGTACTTGAAGTTGTATTATTAGAAGCATCTGTAGCAGTTAAAGTTACTACATGGTCTCCAATATCATCACAAGTAAAATGGTCTTTATCAATAGAAAGTGTGAAATCACAATTATCAAAAGTACCACCATCAATATCACTTGGTGTTATATCTGCAACACCATTCGTTAAATCAATTGAATAACTTTGTGTTATTACAATTGGAGCAGTAGTGTCTTCTACAGTTACAGTTGCTGTTTGTGTAGAAACATTATCATTGTTATCGGTTACGGTTAATGTTACTGTATTCAAACCAACATTTTCACAACTAAAAGAAGTGGTATCTAATTCTAAAGACTTGATTCCACAAGCATCATTACTACCATTGTCAATATCATCTGCAGTTATCATTCCGTTTCCAGAAGCATCTAATTGAACAGTTGCACTCTGTGTGATTGCTATCGGATCTACATTGTCTTTAACCGTTACAGTTGCTGTTTGGGTAGAAATATTATTGTTGTTATCCGTTACAGTTAAGATTACAGTATTTGCTCCAACATTTGCGCAAGTAAAGTTATCAATATCTAAAGTGTAAGATTTAATACCACAAGCATCAGCAGAACCATCATCAATCATTGATGTAGTAATAGAAGCGACTCCATTTGCATCTAATTCAATAGTAATATTTTGCGTGATTACATTTGGTGCAATGTTATCTTGAACAGTAACAGCAGCATTTAAAGAAGCCACATTTCCGTTATTATCTTCAACAGATAAGATTACATTATTTGCTCCAACATTTGCGCAAGTAAAGTTATCAATATCTAAAGTATAAGATTTAATACCACAAGCATCAGAAGAGCCATTGTTAATCATTAAAGGTGTAATAGAAGCGACTCCATTTGCATCTAACTCAACAGTGATATTTTGAGTGATTACATTTGGTGCAATATTATCTTGAACAGTAACAGTAGCATTTAAAGAAGCCACATTTCCGTTATTATCTTCAACAGATAAGATTACATTATTTGCTCCAACATTAGCGCAAGTAAAGTTATCAATATCTAAAGTATAAGATTTAATACCACAAGCATCATTAGAACCATCATCAATCATTGATGTAGTAATAGAAGCGACTCCATTTGCATCTAACTCAACAGTAATATTTTGCGTGATTACATTAGGGGCAATATTATCTTTAACTGTAACATTTGCAGTTGCTGTAGCTATATTTCCATTAATATCTGTAACTAAAAGAGTCACTTGATTATTACCAACATTTGCACATGTAAAACCTGCTGTCGTAGTTTCTGCACTATATGTTGCTGTAACGTATAACCTTTTGTAAGTTCCGCCACAAGGATCTCCAAAAAGACCATTAACAGCTGGTATTGTTACAGAATTTTTACCTAGAGCATAGCTTTCTACTATTGATAAACTGTTACTTGCATGACAAGATCCAATTGTAAATGTACCTGCATTATTATTATTAGGTGTTCCATAACTTGCGAAAGTAATACCATCAATAACACTTCCTAAAGGAGCTTGTAGAACAAGGTTGTTACCTTCATTAGTAGTTGCATTGAAAGTGCCAGATCCAGCAAAAAGAATACTTTCTATACCACAAGCATCAAAAGAAGCATTATCAATCATTGATGGTGTAATTGAAGCAAACCCATTAGCATCTAAATCTATAGAAATGTCTTTTGCTATTGCTGTTGGAGCCTCATTATCGTTTACATTAACTGTAAAAGTTTTTGTAGATGTACCAATTGCGTTTGTAGCAGTTGCCGTTACTGTAACTGAACCAATAGTAAATAAAGAACCTGGTTGTATGTCATAAGTAATGGTTGAAGCAGGAATACCTGTAGTTTCTGTAGCAGTATAATTAATTACAGCACCACATATACCTGAGTCGTTACTTACAGAAATATTAGTAGGAACTAAAATTTCTGGTGCAATACCAACTACTTCTACATTAAATGAAGCAACAGCTCTGTTGCCAGATGCGTCAGTTGCTGTATACGTAACAGTTGTAACTCCTATAGGGAAAGTTGCGCCATCAGCTAAACCTTCTGTTAATATGGTTGTTGCAGCACAATTATCAGTTCCAACAGGTGTAATATAATCTACTACAGCACCAGCAGCACTTGTAGCAAAAACACTAATGTTAGCAGGAGCAGTAATTTCTGGTGAAATTTTATCTATAACAGTAACTAGTGCTGTTTTGTTGCTTATGTTTCCGTTCACATCGGTTACAACAAGAGTAACTTCATTCGCAATAACATCTGCACAGCTATAATTAATAAGTGTTGTAGTTGTGTTTCCAGTAGGCGCGACAATACTTACATTATCAATTGCTATATCTGTATCTGTACCATTAATTTCACCCCTAAAACCTACAGTATGTGTAGAACTTGTAGCTGTAAAAGTCACACTGAATGGACTCCAGTTTGTCCCTGGGTTAGGCAATGCGGCAATTTGATTCCCGTCAACGTCAACACCAAAAGCAGTCTGCCCAATAAATGCACCACAACAATTATATGCGTTCCTGTAATCGCCTATAATGATGTATGTTTGTCCAATAGTTAGGCCATTTATAACTTGATTTAAGCCAGGGTCAGAAGACCCACCTACATCATTTAAAACTACATATGCACCTGGATTACCTCCTGTTGTTCTATATTCAATATAACCACCCACTCTAGTCCAGTCATTTGTAGCGTTATCGAAACCTCCATTAATGATTAATTCTCCACCTGTTGCTGCCGATAAGAATTCTAGTGAAGCAATACCACAAGCATCATTAGATCCGTCATTAATCATATCAGGTGTTATAAAAGCATTTCCGTTAGCATCTAATTGAACTGTAATGTCTTTAGTAATCACAGTAGGTGCAATTTTATCTTCAACAGTAACATTTGCTGTGGTAATAGATTGATTTCCATTTACATCTGTAGCGGTTAAATTTACTATGTTTACACCTAAATTAGAGCAATTGAAAGTTGATTTATCTGTTGAAATAGTTGCAATGCCACAAGTTGCAGAAGAACCATTATCAATATCAGAAGCATTTAAAATTGCGTTTCCATTATTGTCTAAATTAATAGTAATATCTTTTACTAAAGCCTCTACATTACATTCGCTAGGACATGTGCCCCAAACTGGTCTGAAATTAGCAGGAAACTGATAAGTTCCATTTGCAAATTCTGTAGGCTCATAAGGAATTTTAGAAACACACCAATTACTAATGTCATATTTAAAACTGGTTGCTACACTAAACATTTTTGTCATATTTGTAACCTTACTAACATCCCAGTTACTAATATCTTGATTAAAACTTTCTGCTCTTCGAAACATTTCTGACATATTTGTAACCTTACTAACATCCCAGTTACTAATATCTCCATGAACTCCAGAGTATACAAACATTTGACTCATATTTGTAACATTACTAGTATCCCAGTTACTAATATTAATATACGCAGCTGCGTAAGAAAACATTCCACTCATATCTTTAACATTACTAGTATTCCAGTTGCTAAGATCTAAACCGATAGCTCTAGAATTCATAAACATACCGTTCATATCAGTAACATTACTAGTATCCCAGTTACTAAAACCAGCAAGTCTAATGCCAAATTGAGTATTTGCAAACATAAACCTCATATTTGTAACATTACTAGTATCCCAATATTCGAATCCTTGATCTACTTCTGTAATTCGCCCTTTACTAACGCCAATTGTTGAAAACATTGACATCATATTTGTAACATTACTAACATCCCAATGACCTAAATAGGATTGTGCTTCATCAGGTTGATATCGATGCTCTGTATAAGGTCCGCTAGCAAAAATACCCCTGAGGTCTGTTATTCCACTTGTGCATGTTAAACTTGTTTCAGGAGTTTCTCCTAGTGAATAGCGATTGTAATCAGTATCTCTATTTTGTAAATCTGTTAATTGCCTTAGGTTTCTTTTCGTAAAGTTTTTAGCAATACCATCTATAATTAAAGTCCCAGATTCTCCATCTACAGCATTTTCACACAAGCAAGTTTGTCCATTTGAAGCTAGAGAAAAATTGGAATTATTAATGTAAGAATCATCATAAGGTAGTATATATGCTGCTCCTATATCATAAGCAGAATTTTGAACATTAGAGCCTAAAATTACTTTGTTGTCGCTTAAGGCTAAAGAGATTATACCTCCACCACTTAGACCAATACCAGAAGAAGAAGAAGAAGAAGGTAATCTTACTTTTTTAGTTTCTATCCAAGTATTATTACCGTAGTTATTAAAAATGTAAAGATAGCTCGCTACTCCAATTGTTATAGTTGCTTTATTAATTGCAATGTTAGAAAATCTATTACCAAAACCAAAAAAAATAGAAGGTGCATCAATTATAAGCTTTGCTGTTTGGCTCCAACTCCCATTACTATTATTAAAAACAAGTATACCTTCATTAGAACTAACTACTGCATTAGACCCATGTATAGAAACAGAAATAGAAGGAGAATTAGGATTATAAAATGCTCCTGCTACTGGGCTGTGAATAAATAATTTTTCTGTTTGTATCCATAAACCACCTATTTTTTCAAAAATATAGGCAAACCCTGAACTACCTCCAACAATAGCAAAATTACCATGAATATCTACAGAAGTAGCAAAAGAATTTTGTTCTTGTATATTTAAATGTATAGGGCTATTATACCCACCACCATTTTTTGTATAAATGTAAGTACCATTTGCAGCACCAGCAATAACGTTACTACCATCTATAGCTATAGGACCATTGAAACTAGACCCATTAGGAGGAGCCAATGTATTATATGTTGTTGATGCTCCTTTCTCATACATGCGAATAGCACTTCTAGTGGCTACAAGATAATTATCACCACTTACAGCTACTTTGATAATATTTTCTGGTTTATGCAAATCTGGTCCCGGAGGGACGCGAATAATACCACCATCAAGCCCGAGTGAGCTACCATAATTTGAGTTAATTTTATTTCTAAAAGGATTATAATAAGAAATACCATTCTCTGAAAATATATATGCCTTCTCTTCACCATCAGAAATAATTGTAAAATCACCATCTGTAGCAACTAAGGACCCAAACTTTTTATTTACCTCAAAACCTATAATTTCAGTGTATTTACTCCAAATTTGGGATTGTGTGTTGATTGCTGTTATTAATAATAGACAGCTTAATAGTATTTTTTTTAACATAATAAATATTTAAATTTCTCTCCTTGAAATACATTTTCTGAGTTATTTGATCTTTGAATCCATGAAAGAAGAGGTGCTGATTCAGCTAATACCATATCTATGGGTTCTTTAGTTTCTGATTGCGCAGAAAGTGTCATTGATAAAAATAATACCATTGTAAATATGGCATTTTTAAAAAAAGTTTTTTTGTTCATAATAATTAAGTTTGTTTAATAATATTTGTTGTTGTTTTTTTAAAATTGTTATCATATAACAATATCCATTTTATAAAAAAAAGTAGAAAGTACTTTTGATAAATGTAAGGTCAAAAAAAAAGTTTAGTAAATTTAATACCTGAATTAGAATAGAAGAATTTCCGTCATAAAATTGCGTTTTTACAAGGCATCAGTGGTCACTTTTGGTTAAAGTTTAGTTAGTTTTGTATATTTAAGAGTAATTTTTAATAGATGTTTTTCATAAAAAACAGGTATTTACGCGCATTCTTACAAATGGGTGTCTTTTTAAAAAATCTACTTAAATAATAATCTAAATCAAATATCTATAAAGAAAAATCACTTTCCAAAAAAAAGGAGGGTAGTTTTTCCCACCTTAAGTTGTAACTAATTGATTTTTATATTCTTGACAAATGTTTGTTATGGAGAGTTTTTCTTTTAATTCTTCTCGATTCTTTACGCTTGCTTTTGCATAGATATTTCGAATATGATATTTTACAGTATTTTTTAGAAATAAACAACTGAATACTTATTTTTATATTATTTAGATTCTGACACATTAATTTTAAAATATCAATTTCTCTTAAGTTTAAAGGTTCAATTGCTAATTTATTTTCTGATAAAATGGTATAAAAATGGTCTGTTGATTTAATTTTAAAAAACCAACCTTGTTTTTAAAAGGAGAGAAATCTGGTTATGTTATTTTATCAGAACAAATAATTATAGACAATTATTTTCTAACAACAAAGTTGTAGAAATTGCAAATGCGGGTCATTGGTTTCATGCAGAAAATCCAGAGGATTTTTATGAAGAAGTTTGTGCGTTTTTGGGTTAGTAGATTGCTATTAACTCCTTAAGATTTATAATACTTATATAAAAGTAGAAACAGGCTAAGAATAATCTTAGCCTGTTTCTGTTATACTTGATAAATTTCTACATCTATCAAATTGTTTTTAATTACTTGCTTTTTTCTATAATTAACTTTTTAGTTACTGATTCATTTTCAGTAATTATTTTTAATAAATAAAATCCAGAAGCTAAATTATGATTACCCATTGTAATAATGTTTTCAGCACTGTTTTCTTTGGTAATAGATGTACGTTCTATTAGTTTACCAGTAGTATCAAAAAGGAATAACTCAGTTTGTAAATTAACACTTGTTAATTTAATATCAAAAATACCATTTGATGGATTAGGGTAGATCAGTAGGTTATCTTCAATAGAAGTAGTTGTAAAACTTGTCTTACTAGTAGCTCTAGCATTTGTGTTATCTACACAAACAGCATTACAAGCACCTAAAGTATCTGCATGATCAGTACCAACACCATGTTTGGTTAAGTGTGTCATTACAGCATCTGAACTAATGTTAATTTGAACATGTTTCGTTCCTTTTTTACCATTTGTATGATGACAAACAGTAACCTTTCCTTTGTACTTTCCTTTTTTATCAAAAGCTCTAGCGTCTATCACACATACATACATTGAAGTTGAAGCAGTACACCCATTAGAGTTGGTAACAGTTACATTATAAGTTGTACTTACTTCTGGACTGATACTAGGATTTGCTTCATTAGAAACTAATTCACCTGATGAGGTGGTCCACTCGTATGTAAATCCACTTCCACCAGTTACAGCAGTAGTTAGATTTATACTTTGAGGTCCAAAGCCTAAGAAAACAGTATTTTTCTTTTGAGTGTTAACGGCATTAAAATCATTAATGCTAATCGTTGGTACATCACCAAGAACAGAAACAATTGCAGTACTTGAAGTTGTATTATTAGAAGCATCTGTTGCAGTTAAAGTAACAACATGGTCACCTATATCGTTACAAGTAAAATGGTCTTTATCAATAGAAAGTGTAAAATCACAATTATCGAAAGTACCACCATCTATATTGTTTGGTGTTATATCTGCAACTCCATTCGTTAAATCAATAGAATACGTTTTTGTTATTACAGTTGGAGCAGTAGTGTCTTCTACAGTTACAGTTGCTGTTTGTGTAGAAACATTATCATTGTTATCCGTTACGGTTAATGTTACTGTATTCAAACCAACATTTTCACAACTAAAAGAAGTAGTGTCTAAAGCAAGTGACTTAATTCCACAAGTATCATTACTACCATTATCAATATCAGTGGCGGTTATCGTTCCGTTTCCAAAAGCATCTAACTGCACTGTTGCGCTCTGCGTGATTGCTATCGGGTCTACATTGTCTTCTACAGTTACAGTTGCTGTTTGTATAGAGACATTATCATTGTTATCCGTTACGGTTAATGTTACTGTATTCAAACCAACATTTTCACAACTAAAAGAAGTGGTATCTAATTCTAAAGACTTGATTCCACAAGCATCATTACTACCATTATCAATATCAGTGGCGGTTATCGTTCCATTTCCAAAAGCATCTAACTGCACTGTTGCGCTCTGCGTGATTGCTATCGGATCTACATTGTCTTCTACAGTTACAGTTGCTGTTTGTATAGAGACATTATTGTTGTTATCCGTTACGGTTAATGTTACTGTATTCAAACCAACATTTTCACAACTAAAAGAAGTGGTATCTAATTCTAAAGACTTGATTCCACAAGCATCATTACTACCATTATCAATATCAGTGGCGGTTATCGTTCCGTTTCCAAAAGCATCTAACTGCACTGTTGCGCTCTGTGTGATTGCTATCGGGTCTACATTGTCTTCTACAGTTACAGTTGCTGTTTGTATAGAAACATTATCATTGTTATCCGTTACGGTTAATGTTACTGTGTTCAAACCAACATTTTCACAACTAAAAGAAGTGGTATCTAATTCTAAAGACTTGATTCCACAAGCATCATTACTACCATTATCAATATCAGTGGCGGTTATCGTTCCGTTTCCAGCAGCATCTAACTGCACTGTTGCGCTCTGCGTGATTGCTATCGGATCTACATTGTCTTCTACGGTTACAGTTGCTGTTTGTATAGAAACATTATCATTGTTATCCGTTACGGTTAATGTTACTGTATTCAAACCAACATTAGCACAACTGAAAGAAGTGGTGTCTAAAGCAAGTGACTTAATACCACAAGCATCATTTGATCCATTATCAATATCATTAGTCGTTATTGTTGCATTACCAGAAGCATCTAGTTGAATTGTAGTTCCTTGGGAGGTAACTGTTGGAAGAGTATTATCTTCAACAATTACATCAAAAGTACAGTTAGAGGTGTTTCCAGATGAATCTGTCGCAGTTGCGGTAACTGCTGTTACACCAACGTTAAAGAAACTTCCAGAAGAAGGACTAAATGAAACTGATGCATCACAATTATCTGTTGCATTTGCACTATAGCTAACATTTGTACCACAAGCTCCAGGATCTGAACTAACAGTTATATCCGTTGGACATTGACCAGAAGTTTTAGTTGAAACCACCATGTCATCTATTATCATTGTTCCTGAATACTGATTCCATCTAACTTCTGTAACATTTTCAAAACCTGCAGGAAAAGTAAATGTTCCTGTAGAAGAAATTGTTACACTTGCTCCTGATGGGAATACAGAAAAAGTTGGATTACCACTTACTTGTTTTACATTCATGCTTTTAAGTGTAAATTCAGTTCCACTACCAACAGTTAGTCTATAAGGAGTTGAACAGCAATTTGCATGATTTAGTATGTCATTAGAACCATCTCCATCATTATCACCTAAATGAACATGAGAACTACTTCCATAAAGAGATAAGAAAGTGATACCATTCTCTGAATAAGAAGCTGGGCTTCCATTTCCAGCATTAAAGTTCATATCAAGATTTGAATTTTGACCTTCAATTACGGGTGCTTCGTTGTCTGTTACGGTAACATCAAAACTTTCTGTTACATTTCCACAAGGGTTTGTAGCGTTTAAAGTTACAGTAGTTGTACCAATACCAAATAAAGAACTTGTTCCTGTTCCATTTCCGTTTCCAGAAGTTGCACCACTAAAAGTATAAGTTAAAGTTGAGGTTGGATTTCCTGTAGCTTCTGCGGTATAATTTACAGTAGCTCCACAAATACCAGCATCATTATTTACAGAAATAGTTGAAGGAACAGCACTAAATGCAGCTGCTTCACATGTTATTTCTGCTGTTACATTTATAGTAATAGAACTTTCATCACAATCATTACTTAGAATAGTAACCGTTGCATTATAAGCTCTAATGTCTGGTCCGTTAAAAACTAATGCAAAATTAGCTTGAGTTCCAGGAGAAATTCCAACTGGTAAGGTTAAATCTGCAATACTTAAGTATTGAGCATCTGGTCCAGAAATAACAACATCCACATCTAAAATTGCGTTGTCTGCTATATTACTTGGATTGTCTATTGTTATTAATGTGTCATAAGAATTGTTAGGTAAAACATTTCCATAATCAAGATTAAACCCATCAGAAACTACCGTAGGACCGTTTGTTACGTTACTACCATTATTAGTTACATCAATTTCTGCAGCGAATTGACTTACAACAGTTGCTTCAGAAATTGCAGAACAACCAAATAAATCGATAACTCTTACGCTATAACTACCAACTGTAGTTGCTTCATATGTTTGCTGAGTAGCATTTGCAATATCAACGCCATCTTTCATCCATTGATAAATAGAAGATTGAGTAGCTGTTAAAGTTGAAGAACCATTTGGAGGGCATAAAAATGCATTTCCAGCAGGAGAAATATCTACTGTTGGATTATCATTTACAACAACATCTGTTGCTAAAGATTCACCAGAACAACCACCTGCATTGGTTACTTCTACAGTATAAGCACCGGAAGTAGTAGCTACATAATTCTGAGTTGTTGCACCAGTTATTGATGTTCCATCTTTTTTCCATTGATAAGAATCACCGTCATTTGCGTTCATATTAACAGTTTCACCTTGACAAACAGTACTTTGCCCAGCCACAATAATTGCCGCAGGTTGTACATTTACTGTTGCTGTACATGTAGAGCTGTTTCCAGCACCATCAGTTGCCGTTAAAGTAACCGTGTTTTCTCCAATATTAGTACATGTAAAAGTAGTTTGAGATACTACTAAAGATTCAATACCACAAGCATCTCCAGAACCATTGTCTATCATTTCTGGTGTAATTGTTACTGTCCCAGCAGGACTTAAAGCAACAACAATATTTTTACATGAAACTGTTGGTGGAGTTACATCATTTTGTGCTCCTGTATTTCTATGAAAACGAATTGTATTACTGCTAATACCTGATGTAGCAATATCTGGCACAAAATCACCATCTAAATCACCAATAGCAATTCCTGATACTTCTGCTCTGTTAGAAGAAGTATAATCGAATCTTGGCGCAAAACTTGGTGCACCAGCTGCTGAAGTTGTATTTCTGTAAACAGAAAATACATTTACTCCTAAAGATTTTGTTACAATATCTGGATATCCATCACCGTCAACATCACCAACGCCAATTCTATAATTTCTTGTTGGAGAAGGGATGTTTACTGCTGGAGCAAAAACAATGTCTCCAGGTGTAGATGTATTTCTCCAGATTGCCACATTTGTATTTCCTAAGTAATTACAAGACGTAAAATCAATTCTTCCATCTTTGTCAAAATCTGCAATCATAGATCTGTATGGGAATGTTCCTGTACCATCTGCAGCATTAGAATCTGAAGCCCAATATTCTGGACCTTCAAAAGAAGAAGTTGTACTACCTGTAGCTGTTGTGTTTCTTATAGAAATTGCTCTATTAGATTGTCCTTGAGAACCTAAAAAGTCAGCCCTTCCGTCTCCATCTACATCTGCAATTTGTATTCCAGTACATCTACCAACACCACTAGCAACGAGTTGTCTTGTAGAAAAACTAAAGTTTCCTGGACCTGTACTTGTGTTAAAGGCAACCCAAACACTTCCTCCATTTTCTCCAATGATATCAATTTTTCCATCATTGTTAAAATCTCCAGAACCTATTTGGTAACTAGATACTAATTTAGAATCAGTAGCAAATACTAAGCCTATATTTCCAGGACCTGTAGATGTATTTTGAAAAACTCCGCCATTTGAAGCGATATCTTTAAGGCCATCACCATCAAAATCTGCTGTTGTTAATGAAGAAAAACTTCCTCCAAAATTTCTTGCAACAAAGTTAATGTTACCAGGTGTACTGTAATTTTGAGCAATTGTTATTCCTCTTAAAGCAGAGATAACTTCTGGTTTCCCATCATTATCCATGTCTTGAGAAAGCATATTGTATGCTCCAGAAACACCCGCAAGTTCTTGTGCTGTATTTTGGTATGAAGTTGCTGTTAAAGGTGTAGGGCAAAAAACACCATTAAAGTGTGTTTTTGAATACGCAGATAAATTGCATTTATTTTTAACACTTAATAATGCTGTAGTACTTCCTTCAGGAACTCTAACTTCTAAGGTTCCAAAAGATGAAGATACAATTGTAGCTTGAGTAGCACCAAAAAACACTTGATTCTCACTAGGTATTGCACTAAAATTTGCTCCAGTTATTGTTACAGTACTACCTATAAAACCAGTTTGAGGTGAAAAGTCATTTATGATTGGTCTATCTGTACATTGCGCGTTTAATTGTCCACTTACTCCCAAGCAGAAAATTATTACTATTATTGATATTATATTTTTCATAATGCTGTTTGATACGTTATTTCAACTTTTACACTAGCTAAATCGATGTTTTCAGGACATTCAAATTTTAAATTTGAATGAGCATCTGAATTACAATTAGCGATAAACATATCTCCTAAATTAGAAGAAAAAGGAGTAATAACTACTTGAGCAGTATTACTATTGTCATCAGAAAAATTAAGTGTAAATCCTACTTTAGGATTTGTACCATCTTCATTAAAAGCATTTATTAAAACCGTTGCTTTAGAAGTTGTACTGCATTTTACGATGCTATAAGAAACATCATAATGGAATTCAGCTTCTTCTAAAGCTGTCCAGTTTTTTAACACTTCTGGTTCTGATTGAGCAGATAGTGTAATTGAAAAAAATAATGTCATTATAAAAAGGACATTTTTTAAAGTTTTTGTTTTGTTCATAATAATTTAGGTTTGGTTAGTGATTTTTGGTTGCATTAATTTTTAATTGTATAGGTATACAATTACATTTTGGCTAATAAAGTTTTAGACAAATTGAGTGTAAAAAATAAGTTTCTAAATTTAATTAAAGAATATAAATCAGTAGGGTCGTTTATACATCATAAATAGACTTTTTATAAAGTATGCAGGGTTACTTTTGGTTAGGTTTTTTTTAATGTTAAAAAGCGATTATTAATACGTAGTCTTAACGCATTGCTTCTTTTTTTTGAAAGAGAACACCTTTAAACTTAGGTGTAAATATTGTGTAATAATTTATAGTTTCCTAAAAAAATAAGGGTAGTTTTCCCTACCCTTGGCGTGTAAGTGGTTGATTATTAGTATTTTTGTAAGAATTTATTAAAGAGAGTTTTTCTTTTAAGTCGGCTCTACTATTAACTCCAGCTTTATTGTAAATGTTTCTAATATGATACTTTACTGTATTAATAGAAATAAATAGCTTATTGCCAATTTCAACATTGTTTAGACCTTCACAGATAGATTCTAGTATATCCAATTCTCTTAATGTTAAAGGCTCAATATCTAATATGTTCTCTTTTAATAAAGTGTAAAAAGGGTTAACTAATTCTGTTTTATGAACTAATGGCATTAAAATAGGTTTCATTTGTGTATGTTCGGTGTTTTCTATACTATTTTCTTCTCTTCCTACAATTTTCATTTTCATTCTATAGCTTATTGCATAGGTGAAAACAATAATATCTAACCAACTTGCAATTTTCATAATTAACATTTCTCCGTTTACATTCCATAAACCAAAAGGGAAGCCTAGAATAAAATAAACGGCAAATGGTATTAATAATAAATACCCAAATACATAAAACTTAGCAGATGGTATTTGCTTTAGGTAATAAATACCAAATAACCATAAAACAGGTAAAATTGAAACTCCTATTGCATCTCCTATTGCCACATATATATAAGAATTAGTTGCTAAATACAAGGTGTATAAAAATGCAATTATTATAGGGGATAAGAAAAGTAATTTAGTAAAATAGGGGTGCTTATCTTTAATATTTAAAAACTTAATAGAAAATAGTATAAACCAAATTTCACCAAATAAATGAACAAAAAGTTCTAACTTATAATAAAACGGATTTCCTCTAAAAACATGAATTAATGATCCATCGTATAATAAAAAATTAATTATTAATGAAGTAAGAAAAAGAAGGTAATAGAGATAGCTTTTATTTTTAAACTTTAAAAAGAATAATAAATTTATTAGTATAATTATAATAGCCGTTCCATAATAGATGCTATTAATTACTAGTTTTTTTGATGTATATGATACAAATTCTCTTTCTGTAGTAATTTTTAAAGGAAAATTTGCCTCTTTTGGAAATTTGACTTTTAAGTAAAATATAGATTCATTTTCACTATTAATTTTAAAGGCAGGAAACTTATAATCTACAGGAATTTGTTCTCTATTAACAGTGTTTCCTGTTGATGAAATAAAGTTTAGTTCATTATTTATATTTTTATAAATATCAATTTTTTCGATATTATGTGTTGGTATAAATGCAATTAAGTTTTTACTTTCTTGTGTATTATTAAGTGTTAATTTAAACCAATATGTACCATTTAAAACACCAAAACTATTACTAGTTGGCATTTTTTTGAATTTTTTAGAAACAATATTTAGATCTAAAGTATTTGTATTTATTTTATAATATAAAAGACTAAAATCTATTTGTAAGTTGTTCTTTTTTAAAGCAAGAACAGCATCATCATTAGCATAATTTTTTTGAAAAAAAAGAAGACTAATAAGTGCAATTATAAACGTTAACTTTCTATGGTTGCTATTCATGAAATATTAATATTAAAATAGATGAATACAGAAGGCTAATAAAAATATGTAATAATGAAGTTCTTTATTGGGGTGGCGTAAACTTTAATTATTTGATAGTTGTTGTAGATTTTCATTATACTTTTTCTTTTTAGCTCCGTAAAAATACTTAAAAATAATAATATTTTGTATAATTAGTTAATTTTTAACTTAATAAATATTTTAAATACATAAAACACTTACTTAGTGGTGTTTAGGTTTTTTAAAGTGTTTCTATGTATGTTTTAAGTTAAATATAACCCACTTCTGTTTTGTAAATGAAGTAGGACTAAAGTAAATTACACTCTGTTTAGTAGGTATTTGTACTTAGTTTAGGGGGTGGGTTCATAAATACTTGCACAACTTCTATAGTAACTTCGTAATCTAATTTTTTTTAGAAAATTTAGTTTTAATAAAATATAGAAGTCAGTATTAGTACTCTTTTTTTTATATGAAAAAAGAGGTGTCTCAGTAAAAACATGAATATTTGTTATGATAATTGGATTTATATAACCAATTTTAAGTCCTGCTATTATTCACTTTTAATAGTTAAAATAAACGAACTATAAAAGTAAAAAATTATTGATTTTTAAAAGTTAAGAGAACTCATTAAAAGAGGAGTATATTTTATTATGTTAAGAATGAAAAGAGGTTAAACTAAAAGTTTACTATTGAATCATTTTCTGAAAATTTTGATCTTTTTTTAATTTTATATAAATAGGTATCTTAAATTATTTATAAAAAAATAAAGAGTATTTATCAATACTATTATCGTACTATTTTATGCGTCTTTATTCTTTTTTTCTGCCTTTTTTAATCACTTTTGTAACATAGTGAAGAGATACAGAAAAAAACGTCATTTTTGCGATACGTTCATTATGTACTGGAGATGTTTTTATAATTTAATTTTTACAAGCGCTCTTTTCTTTCAAATTTCACTTTTCGAATACCATGATCTGTATCCCATTGTTTTACTTCTATAAAACCAAATTTTTTGTATAAATTAGATGCAGGTCCATTTTCTAATCCTGTTTCAACAGTAAAGAGTTCTGAATTAAAAGTAGTAAAAACAAATTCCATTAAATTACTTGCAACACCATTTTTAAAAAATTTAGGATGTACCACTAAACTATTTATATGTGTTCTTTTACTAGTAGCATCAATGTCTATGATTCCAGCAATTTCTTTATCTATAAAGTATCCAAAAAAAGCAGTAGTACTATTTACATAACTTTCAAGTGGCCTTTTTAATGGTGGGAAATCTATGGCTTTTAACAATTTAGCCTCTACAGCATAAGAAGCTTTAAAAACGAATTGTATTTTTTTAGTGACCTCTATATTGGTGTTGTCAAGTTTTTGAATCATTATTTATAATCTTTTTACTATTCTATTTTTTGTAGATTTTCATCATATAAACCTATTAAAAGACTATTTCCATTTAAATCTACTTTTAAACCTCCAAATTTAGCTTTTTCATATTTTTCACCTTCACCTTCTTGAAAGAAAAAAGATTCTGCTCCTATATTAATACCATTCCATTTTTTAGAAGTAAAGTTTATTAAAAATTCATTTTCATTAAGAGGTGTGCTGTTTTCTTGAATTCTAACTTTTTGAGCAATACCCATTGCGTCTAATTTAACAACACAAAATCCTCTTTTAAAAACAACGTGGTCGTTTCTAGAAGTATTAGAGATTGCATAACGCAAACGCATATAATCTCCTTGTAGCAAAGAACGAGGATCTACAGGTGCTAATTCCAATAAAATAAGTTGTCCGTCAGATAATAGTTTCTCTTTCTTTAGTATTGAATTTGTAGACAAACCAAGTAAAAGAATAAGGTTTATAAGAATGAGTATCCACTTATATTTTTTCATTGATAGTTTTGTTTTTAGAAGTGAATATATAGAGTGCAATAAATACTATTCCTGATAAAAATAGCAGTATTGATTTGGTTAATAATGTGAAATTTAAATCATAATAATATTGCGAAATAAAATAAATAAGGGAAAGAATTCCAATAACAAAACCGGTTTTATAATTGACTAAAAAGCTTAATAAAATAATTACAATAGCGCCAGAAATGGCAGGAGAAAATAGCGTAGGTAATAGTACCAAAGCTGTTAAAAGGTAAATAATTATTTTCTTTTTGGAAACCGTTATATTGTTAATGGTAATAATGGTTTTTACAATATAGAATATCACAAAAAATAATGCGATTGATGCCAGCCAAATATAATTTTCTGAAATAGGAACTAAACCTCTTTTACCAATAGTAAACAAGCCAAATAATAATGAAAATATCAAACCAATTCTAGCCGGATTATATAGTTTAGATAACCTTTTATAAGAGGATATTATTTTTGCTTCATTTAAAAATAAATAGGTAATAAGGAACCCGTTAATTGCAATGTAAATAGGAATTAAGTTGTAAGCATTATTAGAGAGTATTAACTTAAGAAAGCTAGCACTAATAAGAAGTATAGAAATAAATGATAAAATATAATTTTGTGTGATGAATAGTGAGCTTAAAGCAATTGAAATCACCAATAGTAGCCCAATATTTTCATCAACTTTAAACAGTGTAAGTCCGTAAAAAAACAACACAAACCCTATAACATAGATAGAAATACTAAAGGTGTCTATCAGTAATTTGTCATATTTTTTATTAATCCAAATAGCCGAAGTTATAAAACTAATTCCGAAGATTAAAAAGGCAAATTCTGATTCATAAAAACCTACAAGTGCTAAAAAACCAAGAAAAGTAAGCGATGCTAAAAAGCCTCCAAAAATAGAAAGTATTTTAATCGCTAAACTAGACGTATTTTCATGGTTCACTTCATATTCTTTAAGAATCGCATTTTCGTCGCATTCAAATTCTGCTCCTTCAGAGAAACGAATGGTATCTAAAAAAGCCTTTTTGTTGGTTAGTTTTTCCATTTTTTCTGAAGATTTATTAAGGTTTTGATTACATACGTTACACTGGCAATAACAAATAAACTGATGAATAAAAACATACCTGCATCATGAGATAATTTGATAAAGAAAGCGGTAATAGTAATGATAACACTAAAAAAAATGATAGAAAGATAAAAACTACTTTTTACTTTTAATCCATATTTAATACCAAGAAGATACAAAAGTATAGTTGCTATTAATAAGACCATAAACGTGGTTTCTAATTTATCAAAAATTCCAAAACAAATACCAATAGTACTAAAAGAAACAGCTGTTAATGCTATTATATTAGAAAACCAAGTTGGTGTGTTTAATTTTGGGATAAAACGTTTTCCTGCCAAAGCAGCAATTAAGAATACTATATTAATGCTAAAAAGTAAGGTAAAAACAAAAATTTCTGACCAGTTATGAGCAACTTGTTGCGTATATAAAATGAGTGTTGTGTTTATTAATATGATAAAGACAAGCCACAAAGGCGCATAATTTGAAATTAACACCCACAGTGTTATAAAGAGCGTCCAACCTAAGAAAAAGTCATAGGCATTTGCGCCTGTTTGATAAATTTGTCCAAAAACAGCAAACAAAACACCAACTAAAATAGAAGCACCTGTGAGTAAAATATTTTTAATATCTATATTTATTTTTGAAAATAAGACAACAGCTATTAAACTTACAATTAGGGTTTCTATAATTCCTATTTTAATAAATTTATGCAAGTCTGCCCAATTATATGCAAAGAAAAATAGGACACCAGTAGTTGTAAAACCAATACCTAACGTGATAAAAAAGAGTCTCAGAAATTTCCCCCAAGAAGTTGCAGTAGTGTAAATTTCCTTTTTAAGTAGGTTGTCTATACTTTTTTCAGACCAATTACTGTGCCTGTTTATAATATGAATATCCTCTCTATCAATTTTGGTCATTCAGAAGTAGGTAAGTTTAATTACGTTGTTTAAACATCTAATTTAGTAAATATAAATTTACCAAGCACTCTCTAAAAACTGTCATTGCGAATTTACGAAGCAACCTTATTTTATAAATCTAAATCCTCTTTTTTATACTTTAAAAGTGAAATAAAAGATACAAGAGACCAAGCGCCTTCTAATATCACAAAAGGAAGATACTCCATTAATATAGAAGCGAAACACGCCAAAAGAGCGCCAATTAAATTTAATAAAATAAAAACCAAACTTTTACTTTTTAACTTACCAACTACTTGTAATAGGTAGGCTAATAAAAGTAAGGAAACGCCAATAAAACCAAGCCAATCTATTGTATTCATGTGCTGTTTTTATTCTGATTAGTTATTAAATTAACGGGTAAAAACATACTAATAAAGTGTTTTGTAATTGAGAGGTTTTATATATTTCTAAAAGTAGGTGTTCTTATTCCTTTTTTTGTTATCAGCTTTTGGTCACACCAATACCAAACCGCATCTTCATTCCCAAGTTCATAGGGGGCAATTTTGTCAAATTCCATCCCAACTTTTTCCATCACTCTTATTGAGGATTTATTTTCCTTCATTGCAATTGCAATTATCTTTCTTAATTCGAGTTTATCAAACCCGTAAGTCAAAATTGCATGAGAGGCTTCCGTTGCTATTCCTAATCCCCAAAATTCTGGCAAGAATCTATAACCAAGGTCAATTTCATCAAATTCTGGTAGATACGCTAAACCAGCCCACCCTACAAATTGCATCCCATTCTTTAGAAAAGTAGCCCATCTGCCATAGCCATACTTCTCATAGTTGTTAATTCTTATCAGTATTGCCTTTTCAATTTCTTCTATAGATTCAATCACTGGTTCCCCAGTATACTTTTGCACATCTGGATTAGAATACAACCGAAGCATATTCTCTTTGTCATCCAGAGTAATTTCCCTTAACAATAATCTTTCCGTTTCTATCAATGTTTTTACTTTATTGCTTATAACGTTGTCTATAATTTTTCACGTGTTTTAAGCACCTAATTTAATAAATAAAAACGGAATAGAAAGTCTACAAGGACTTTCGTGAAAAGGCTGAAACTAACTATTGAATGGAGGTTTTTTTTGATTAGTTTTATTAAGTTCAGATCCGCATTTGGTGTTTAATACGTTTAATTGAACAACAATATGCTTAACAACGAACATTCACAAAAAAGACATCTAACTTTCTTGTTCAAAAATAATACTTCTTTCCGGATTTATCTTATACATGTTCTTAGGAGCAATCTCTTTGTTCGCATTTGAACGATAGTGTTTACTTTTTGGGTTTAGAATATATTCAAGTTGATGCTCAATCATTTTTTCAAAAGGAATAAGGAAATCCTTCGTCTCGCATTGTTCTAAGTCACCTTCCTTAAGTAAATTTAAGACAGTGTAGACGGACTCTATCGTACTAAGACAAAGGGAGTCTGGCTGCTGCTTGATAATAAATTTTGATTTTATTTTATTATCAAAACTCACTCTTTTTAGTTTTTGTAAGTTCTTACTTAGTTTAAGCATTTTACGGGCGCAGGGCCATGTGCCATCGAGAATGAAAATGTGCGGATTAGTACCCATAAATGAGTTTATTTCTGAACTTTTTCTTATCGATAAGTTGAAATTATCTTTTCCCGGATAAAGTAAAAAAGAACAACTTTTTTCTTTAGTCAGTATTTCATTTACACGATTATTATTGGTAAAATCGACACCAACTATGATTTCAGAATTTTCAAGTTGAAGCTTCGTCATATGTCCCGTTCCGTTTTTTTCTTTTTTGTACTCTTTTGGGTGCATAAGAATAATAAAACGGGTCTTAGTCTGGAAAGGACTAATGTGTTTACAAATACATGTGCTTGAAGGCCTCATGCATTTATAACATTTAGTACTTGGATTTTTTATTTCTAGGTGCAAGGTGAATATTTTTTTATTTTTCTAATTGGATATAACGGTATTGTACAAGATTTGTGCAGCTTAAAATCGGTAGGATTTTCCGCCTATTACAAATGTTTATTGATTGTTTTTGTTTTACAATTTTTCTTTAAATATAGCAATTAATTATACATCGCTTAAGTTTGTTTTTTATTAAATTTGGTAAATAATCAGAAAGAATAAAAGAGCGCATTAAGGTTAATATATAGTAAAGTCTAGACTTCGACAACATTGATAATCGGCTCTCTTTTCTATTAAAAAATACGTTGAGTTCTGTGAAACTTAGGTCTCGTTTTCAGGTTGTTGTGAGTAGAAGTAGGTTCTTCTTTCATAAATCAGTTCTTATGAATAAGTATAAGGAAACTTTTGGAATTGAAATTAGTACAGTTATTTTTGATTGTTATGACAATACATAGGGGCATGTACCGTTTAAGAATAATGAAACAGGATTCAAAAAGTTTTAAGAAATTATATCAAAAAATAGTTTGGTAGTTATGGCAGCCACAGGCTATAATCATTAAAGATTTGCATATTTTTTATACAAGAAAAATGGTGTGGTTTCAGTGGTAAATGGGTTGTCAGTAAAGCATTTTGTCCAGGTAAAATTAGCAAAAGTAAAAACAGATAAAAGTGATGGCAGAGCTATTTGTGAATAGGGTCAAATTAATAAAGTAACTTTTAGTTTATAGGGGGCAAAACAATTTGTGATTCCAACCTTTGTAATGCTTCTGCAATGTGAGAAGCAAAAAAATTACCACTTCTTTTTTCTCCAGTAAGGGTTTTGTTGGTATTTATTTGGTAGTCATGTTTTACCGTTTTTTAATGCTTTTTTGCATACGTTTCTAATAAGTTATTTAGGGAATCTAAATAGCCTTTTAGTTCTTTGTTATTTATTCCTTTTTCCGAATTGGATAGGAAGTTTCTTGGTATTTCATTTATGTATTTAATCAGTTCTGGATGTTCCTCTTGAATTTTTATGGTTGTCAATCGGATTTTATCATTAAGGTCATTTTGAGATTCCATTTTCTATGCTTTTAATAAATGCTATACAGATTAACCGTCAATAGCATGTTGATTCATATCTTTTCTTTGTGCTTTATAAACAAGATTAAAATTTGGATGTGCAACTATTGCGCTTTGGACTGCTTTTTCATGATTTCCCTCTTGGTAGTGCATAGCTGCTTCTAGATGCTTTTTTGCAGAAACCTGCAAATATCCTGTTGTTTTTCTGTGGCTTTTAATCCCATTTATGTTTTTTGTCAATGGGATTGCTAGATATCTTTGTTTTAATATTATTTTCAGTGTTTGTTATTATTTATTTTGTTGTTTTTTTATTGTTGTCCATTCAAAATCAAAATGGTTCGTTAATTGGTTAATATTACCAGTTGGATTTGTTGGATGCGTCTGTTCTTTTGTTATTTTGAATCTCTTTCTATTTTGAATCATTCCCATATTTGTTATTTTAATGTTAATTCTTAGTATAAAGCTTTATTCCTTAAACATTGCTAATACTGTGTTAAAGTCTAAAGTTTTTATTTGATGGGGTCGTTGTAATTAATAATAACGATGTTGTTCAGAAAAGAGCTTATAAGAAGTATGTAGCCTTTATTTAGGATGAGACAATCAATGGAAAAAAGAAAAAGAAGTAAATAAGAGTAAGATTTCTCATCACTCCTTTGTCATTCTATCGAAATGACAACGAATTATATTTCTGTTAAAGCCTGTGCTGAACTTGCTTCTCTATTCATTAATGAAAAAGAACAAGGAGATAAAAAAATACCCTACAAAATAAATAGACATCGTATTTAAATATGGTTTAATTAATTGTTTATCAATAGTATATGTTATTTGTTTGCAGTTGGGTATAATGTTGTAAATCCTTTATAGCAAAAGAGAACTCATTAAAAAATGTATTTTTGGTAACTGATACAATAATTAGTAAATAAATATCAAAAAAGCAATGGCAAAAACATTATTTGACAAAGTATGGGATTCGCACGTGGTACGAAGTGTAAAAGACGGACCAGATGTGTTTTTTATAGACCGTCATTTCATCCATGAAGTTACAAGCCCTGTAGCATTCTTAGGATTGGAAAGTAGAGGAAACAGTGTGGTTTATCCTGCGCGTACATTCGCAACTGCAGATCATAACACACCAACTATAAATCAACATTTACCAGTAGCAGATCCTTTGTCTGCAAATCAATTAGATGCTTTAGAAAGAAATGCTGCAAAATACGGTATTTCTCATTGGGGATTAGGAGATGTAAACAATGGAATTGTACATGTTGTAGGTCCGGAAAACGGAATTACATTACCTGGAGCAACTATTGTTTGTGGAGATTCACATACCTCTACGCATGGTGCTTTTGGTGCAATTGCGTTTGGTATTGGTACCTCTGAAGTAGAAATGGTATTGTCTACACAATGTATTATGCAGCCAAAACCTAAGAAAATGCGTATTAACGTAAATGGTAAATTAGGCTTAGGAGTAACACCTAAAGATGTTGCTTTGTATATTATTGCAAAACAAACAACCTCTGGTGCTACAGGTTATTTTGTAGAATATGCCGGAGGTGTTTTTGAAGATATGTCTATGGAAGGTCGTATGACTGTCTGTAACTTATCTATAGAGATGGGCGCACGTGGAGGTATGATTGCTCCAGATGCAAAAACGTATGAATATCTTAAAGGGCGTTCTCAAACGCCTAAAGGAGCAGATTGGGACACCGCAATGAAATATTGGGAAACGCTATCTACAGATGAAGGAGCAGAATTTGATGTTGAGTTTACGTACGAAGCATCAGATATTGAGCCAATGATTACCTACGGTACAAACCCAGGAATGGGAATGGGCGTAACAAAATCGATTCCACTTGCAGAAAATGTAGAAGGAGGTTCTGAAACGTATAAAAAATCTTTAGGATATATGGATTTCTATGAAGGAGATTCTATGATTGGTAAAGAAATAGATTTTGTATTCTTAGGTTCCTGTACAAACGGACGTATAGAAGACTTTAGAGGATTTTGTTCTATTGTTGAAGGAAGACAGAAGGCAGAAAATGTTACTGCTTGGTTAGTACCAGGTTCACATAAAGTAGTAGATCAAATAAAAGCAGAAGGTTTAGATAAAATTATAACGGATGCAGGTTTTGTATTAAGAGAACCAGGCTGTTCTGCTTGTTTGGCAATGAATGATGATAAAGTTCCAGCAGGAAAATTATCAGTTTCAACATCAAACAGAAACTTTGAAGGAAGACAAGGACCCGGATCTAGAACATTATTAGCATCCCCTTTAGTAGCAGCAGCATCTGCCGTTCAGGGAGTTGTTACAGATCCTAGAACGCTAATGGCAGGTTAGTTATTTGGCTTTTAGCTGTTGGCAAGTTTGCTTTTAGCTTACCATATTGAAAACAGAGTAAGTTGCGAGAATCAAACAGCTAATTATTGAATAGCCTAAAAAAATGAGAAACTTTAGAAAATATCAAGTTTAGGAGTTAGGGCATGAGATTACATTAGATGTCTATAAACTTTCTAAGCAATTTCCTAAAGAAGAATTATTTGGATTAACGAGTCAAATGAGAAGATGTTCTTCTTCAGTCCCAGCAAATATTGCAGAAGGATGTGGAAGGGAGTCAGAAAAAGAGTTTAAACGATTTTTAATCATCGCTAATGGATCGGCTACAGAATTAGAATATTTTTTAATTTTGATAAAAGATTTAAAATTAGTCGAAATAGAATCTATAGAAAAGTTAATTGAGAAAGTAGATCAGTTAAAAAGAAGTTTAAACCGATTAATAAGTAAATTAGTATAATGGCGGTTCGTCCTTTGCTCATTCGCACTTAGCGAAAAGTCCAAAGCGAACAAGCAAAAAGCATAATAAAATGGCTTACGATAAATTTGAAGTATTAACAAGTACAGCATATCCATTACCAATAGAGAATGTAGATACAGATCAAATCATTCCTGCTCGTTTCTTAAAAGCAACTGAGCGTGTAGATTTTGATGTCAACTTTTTTCGTGATTGGAGATACAACCAAGATGGAACCCCAAAAGTAGATTTTCCTTTAAATAAAGAGGTTTATGCAGGTTCTAAAATATTAGTAGGAGGTAGAAACTTTGGTTCTGGTTCTTCTAGAGAACATGCAGCTTGGTCTGTGTATGATTTTGGTTTACGTTGTGTAATTTCTTCTGCTTTTGCAGATATCTTTAAAGGAAACTGTTTAAATGTTGGTGTATTACCAGTGCAAGTTTCGCCAGAATTTGCAGATACTTTGTTTGCAGCAATTATGGCAGATTCTAAGACAGTAATTAAAGTTGATTTACCAAACCAGAAAGTTACATTAGTGGCTACTGGCGAATCAGAATCTTTTGTAATTAATACTTACAAAAAAGACAATATGTTAAATGGTTTTGATGATATAGATTACTTAAAAAACATCGAAGACGAGATTACTGCTTTTGCTAAAACGAGACCCTTTTAATTGAAAATAATTCTTCGAGATTTTTTTTCGAAGTTTCGGTTGAAACGTTCATTCTTGTCAAAACGGGAAACCAACTATCTGCTGGAGTGTATATTGTTATAATAAACACACGTATAGTTGAGGTAAATAATAAAATAATAATTGAATAAAAAGAGATAACGGCTTGCATATAAATGATTTTTTAAAGATTTTTTATTTTTTATCTTTAACTGTAATTCTTGGTAGCGTCCCCACAAAACTAAACTCATTTTTGCAAGCTTATTTAAACTTAATACTGGTATAAATGAAAAATCACTTATTTTTCAAAATTGATTAAATGGTAAGTAGAAAGATTGAAATAATGGATACGACACTGCGTGATGGAGAGCAAACATCAGGAGTGTCGTTTTCAGTTTCTGAAAAATTAACAATAGCAAAATTATTACTCGAAGAATTAAAAGTAGATCGTCTAGAAATAGCATCTGCAAGAGTTTCTGAAGGAGAATTAAAAGCGGTTAAAAAAATAACTTCTTGGGCTGGTGAACATAATTTTTTAGATAGAATAGAGGTTTTAACCTTTGTTGATGGTGGAAAATCTATAGATTGGATGATAGAATCTGGTGCGAAAGTTCAGAATTTATTAACCAAAGGTTCTTTAAATCACTTAACACATCAACTTAAAAAAACACCAGCACAACATTTTTCAGATATTAAAGCTACGATAGAATTAGCAGTTAAAAATGATATTAAAACCAATGTGTATTTAGAAGATTGGTCTAACGGAATGCGTAATTCTAAAGCATATGTTTTTGACTATTTAGATTTCTTAACGAGTCAGAATATAGAACGTGTTTTATTGCCAGATACGTTAGGAGTTTTAACGCCATATGAGACTTTTGAGTTTATAGATGAGGTTCGCAAAAAATACCCAACAATACATTTAGACTTTCATGGCCATAATGATTATGATTTAGGAGTTGCCAATGTAATGGAAGCTGTAAAAGCGGGTGTAAATGGGTTGCATTTAACCATTAATGGAATGGGGGAACGTGCAGGAAATGCACCAATGGCAAGTGTAATTGCAGTAATTAACGACTTTTTAAAAGAGGTAAACATTACTGTAGATGAAACTGCTTTAAATAAAGTAAGTAAGTTAGTAGAAACATTTTCAGGATTTAGAATTCCTGTAAACAAACCTGTTGTAGGTGCAAATGTTTTTACACAAACTGCAGGTATTCATGCAGATGGAGATCATAAAAACAATCTTTATTTTAATGATTTAATGCCAGAGCGTTTTGGTAGAAAACGGAAGTATGCATTAGGAAAAACTTCTGGAAAAGCAAATATTCAAAAGAACTTACAAGATTTAGGCTTGAGTTTAAATGATGAAGAGCTTAAAAAAGTTACTCAGAGAATTATTGAATTAGGAGACAAGAAAGAAGTAGTCTCTCAAGAAGATTTACCGTATATTATTTCTGATGTTTTAGATAGTGATACCATAGAAAAACGTGTGGTTGTAGAAAACTATGTATTGGGTCACGCAAAAGGGATGAAACCATCTACTACTTTACAGTTACAGGTTGAGGGTGTAAAATATGAAGCACATGCGCAAGGAGACGGACAGTTTGATGCTTTTATGAATGCTTTAAAAAAGTTGTACAAAACGCATAGTAAAATAGACTTGCCTAAATTAATTGATTATGCAGTAAGAATTCCACCAGGAAGTAATTCTGATGCATTATGTGAAACGATTATTACTTGGCAATTAGAAAAAAAAGAATTTATAACACGTGGTTTAGATTCAGATCAAACAGTATCTGCAATTAAAGCCACAGAGAAAATGTTGAATATTATATAAAATAATCTGTCATTCCGAAGGAAGTATGACTGAGGGAATCTCTTTATATTCAAAAGATTGCTTCGTAAACTCGCAATGACATAACAAACAATAAAAAACATGAAATTAAATATCGCATTATTAGCAGGAGATGGAATTGGCCCTGAGGTTATAGACCAAGCAGTAAAAGTATCTGACGCAATTGCAAACAAGTTTGGGCATGAAATTAATTGGAAACCAGCTTTAACAGGTGCAGCAGCTATTGATGCCGTTGGAGAACCTTATCCGGATGCAACACATGATATTTGTGTAGCTTCAGATGCTGTCTTATTTGGTGCAATTGGACATCCAAAATATGATAACGATCCTTTAGCTACTGTTCGTCCAGAACAGGGATTGTTAAAAATGCGTAAGAAATTAGGTTTATTTGCAAATGTAAGACCAACATTTACGTTTCCTTCTTTATTAGATAAATCGCCTTTAAAAAGAGAAAGAATAGAAGGAACTGATTTGGTTTTTTTACGTGAATTAACTGGAGGTATTTACTTTGGTGAAAAGGGGAGAAGAGATGGAGGAGAAACTGCCTTTGACAATTGTGTATATACAAGAGCTGAGGTACAACGTTTAGCTGTAAAAGGTTTTGAATTGGCAATGACACGTGGTAAGAAATTATGTTGTGTTGATAAAGCAAATGTTTTAGAAACATCAAGATTATGGAGAGAAACTGTACAAGCAATGGAGAAAGAGTATCCAGAGGTTGAGGTTTCTTATGAGTTTGTAGATGCAGTTGCAATGCGTTTGGTACAATGGCCAAATAGTTATGATGTCTTAATTACAGAAAACTTATTCGGAGATATTTTAACGGACGAAGCTTCTGTAATTTCTGGTTCTATGGGGTTAATGCCTTCAGCGTCTGTAGGGACTGAGAATGCTTTGTTTGAGCCAATACATGGTTCGTATCCGCAAGCAACGGGGTTAAATATTGCAAATCCAATGGCTACCGTTTTATCTGCAGCAATGCTGTTTGAACACTTTGGTTTACAAGAGGAAGGAAAAGCAATTAGAGCCGCTGTAAATAGTGCTTTAGATGCAGGTTTTGTAACTGAAGACTTAGCAGATGGTGGTAAATCTTACGGAACCAAGGAAGTAGGTGACTGGTTAGCAAAGAATATCTAATGTTTTTAGAGTTTTATTTGAATATATTTTTAAAAAGCACTCCGAACGGGGTGCTTTTTTATTTTCTAAAGTGCTAACTCCAAAAAAAATAAAACCTCTCAAATACGAAAGTGATTTATTTTTAGAACTAACTATACTTAGATAAAAGTTAAAAAACCTATTTGAAGTGTTTGCAGCATTTTTTCCTTTCAAGAGAAGATCGTAAAGAAAAAATATTTAAAACTTATAATACAATTATAAAGTCCAATTTTACTGAAACATAAACATATCATTTTATTAATGAGATCAGTAGCTGTAATGAATATCCAACTATTTATCAGATGGCACTAATGTACTAAACACAATTAAGTTATTGATTTTATGTATATAAAATAAAAGTGAAATTTGTAATTGTTCTTTATATATTAATTACTTTTACCATAATACATTATTTTATAAACTCAAATACCCCCCCACAAATGAGAAAAATTTTACTTTACGGCTTTTGCCTAGTTTTTTCAAGTTATCTATCAGCACAAAACGAAAATGTTCTTTTTTATCCCTCTTCAAGTATTAATGAAACGTTGGAAGAAACGACAAATAATGGCTGTAATGAATTTAACACATTTATTGTATCAGTGAGAGCTTCTTTTGTAACTGCAGAACAAATTGCAGCTTTTACTTTTGACCTATCCACAGCTACTTTAGGCGAAGATTTTGACATTTCTCCTTCAAGTTTAACATTTGGTGTTTCAGATACTGAAGTTACCCAGGAAGTTACCCTTACTATTTACAATGACGCAATTATTGAAGGGATTGAAACCATTCAAATGAATTTCGAAAACAATTCTCAGACTAGAGAAAGAAAGATTACAATCAAGGATAACGATTACCTGCCAAGACTAGGGTCTGGAACCGTTGAATTATTGAATCAAAAGTTTACGACTTCAGAACCTCCAGAAGGTTGGACTGCAAGTTCTCCAGATATAAATTCATGGGCGTTTAACGGAATAAATTCAGCATCGGAAAGAGCTTTTGTTGTTCCTGCTGCTTTAAGTACAGCAGAACCAACATATGAGGGCAGTAGGTATGAACAGGGTACTATTTTGTTGTTTAGTAAAGAGATTGATGCGAGTGGAGTAACCAATGTAACCGTTTCTTTTGATTGGGAAGCTGGTGGTGAAAGAGAAGGAGGAGCACTTCTTGATTATGGGGAGTTTTTATATACACTTGACGGAAATATATATACCTCACTAGAAAAATTTGGAACTGAAACAGAGCCATTCGGACCAAACGGAGTAGGAACATTTAATATGCCAATACCAGCCTTAGATCATAGTAAATTTGTTTTAATATGGAAATGGCACAATGATGAATTACTTGCAGGATCTTATAGTTTTTCTTTTGGAAATGTTGTAGTAACAGGAAATGATACCATCGTAGAAAGTGACCTCGCACATGCTGATAGTGAAAATGTTAAAGCTGCAGATCAAGTATATTTTATAAGTGACCAAGACGCTGGATTAATTGGTTTTGTTGAAAATGCATCTGCAGATTTAGGATGTGTTACCTTACTGCTTGAAGAAGTAGGAGTTGCTAAAAGCTTTACTAATATTGCGGGAAATCATTCTGGTAAAGTACTAAAAATTACTGCAGATGGTGCAGATGCGGCAACAGCAACTTATGATATAACGTTGTATTTTACAAATACTGAGTTAAATGATTTTACAAATCCTAATAATGCAGCAATTATAAAAGTAAATAGTGACAACATTAATGATGCAATTAATGATGCTGCACCCAACTATTTGATAGCTGGTGCTTTGTCATTGGAAAATACAGAAAAAGAGTACAGATCTTTTAAAGGCACATTTACAGGAGGTAATGGTATTTTTGCTTTAATTTCTCAAGAAACATTAGCTACTACAAGTTCGAATGTATCTCAGTTTAATGTTTTTCCTACTTTAATAAATAATTCTGAAAGTGTAAATATTACAAATTCAGAAACATTTATTGAAAAGGTAGATATATATAGTATTAATGGAAAACTTGTGAAGTCTTTTGATTTTAATAGCAAATATAATGTAGAAATTACGATGTCTAAATTATCATCAGGAATGTATTTCTTGAACATAAATAAAGACAGGTCCAATACCCATAAATTTATTGTGAAATAATTAATTAAAAAAAAATCTCTATTACTTCAGTGTAATAGAGTTTTTTTTTTGCACCCTATTTCTCACAACCCTCAATCTAAAAAAAATGAATAAAAAAAACACTTTTTACTTACTCTTGCTTTTTTGTTTAATATTTAGTGCCTCTTTTGCACAGCAACAAAAAAGTGAATGGATTTCAGTTTCGGCAAGTGCTCAAAGTGAAATCAATACTATTAGTTTCAATAAAGATAAAATGCCCACAGAATTTAATTTATATTCTGTAAATATCGAAGGCATTAAAAGCAAACTTCAAAACGCTCCTATTAGAAGTGTTTTTTTAGGGAAATCTTCAAATATCATTGCTGTTCCAAATGCAGACGGTACCATAGAGAATTACCGCGTTTACGATACTCAGATTTTACATCCTGAATTGGCTGCAAAACTACCAAATATTAAAAGTTATGTGGGTAGGTCTATTGATAATACTGGAAAGTTTATTCGCTTTAGTGTGTCACAGGCAGGATTTCATGGTCAGATTTCTGAACCAGGGAAAGCAACCTATTATATAGATCCTTATACAAAAGACAAATCAGTATATATTGCATACAGTGCAGCTGATTTAGTAAATACTTCTTCTGATATTTTTTCATGTGAAACTGACAATACAATATATGAAAAGGCTAAAAATGCTCCTGCAAATAAATCTTTTAAAGCAACAGACGATAGTACTATAAGATTGTATGAATTAGCCATGTCTTGTACTGGTGAATATGGTGCTTTATTTATTGGAGATGCAGCAACGGATGAAGATAAAAAAGCAAATATCATGGCGCAAATGATAGTTACTATGACGCGTGTAAATGGTATTTATGAAAAAGAGTTAGGAATTACTTTTCAACTTGTTCCAGAAAATTTTAACATCATTTTCTTTGATGCAGAAACAGATCCTTTTGATGGTGAATATAATGATAAAACACAAGAGGTAATTGACGAATTAATCGGTGACGATAATTATGACATTGGACACAACTTTAATACATCTGGTGGTGGTAATGCAGGTTGTATTGGTTGTGTATGCAACTCAGGTAACAAAGGAAGCGGACATACTGGTCGAGAAAATCCAACAGGAGATAAATTTGATGTAGATTATGTAGCCCATGAAATTGGCCATCAAATGGGTGGTTATCATACGCATAACGGAGTAGGTCTTTGTGGTAAAAGTGGAAATAATACTGAAGTAGAGCCAGGAAGTGGTTCTTCAATTATGGGATATGCAGGAATTTGTCCTGGTCAAGACGTAGCAGATCAGTCTGATGATTATTTTAATTATGTAAATATTAGAGACATTAGCGCTAATATTCAAAAAGGAGTTAGTTCTGAATGTTTTGATGAAATTATAGTGGCAAATTTACCACCTACAGCAAATGCAGGAGCCGATTATATTATTCCGGTAGGTACTGCTTTTAAATTAACGGGAGTGGGAACAGACCCAGATAGTGATGATGTATTGACCTATACTTGGGAACAAAATGATAATGAAGACATGCAAACTCCGTTATTACCAATTGCTACAGCTGATGCTGGACCTATGTTTAGATCTCGAAGAGGAACAATATCTCCAAGCCGTTATTTTCCGCAATTGAGTGCTATTTTAGACAACAATTTAGTAACAACTTGGGAAGTTCTTCCAGAAGTTACGCGTGATTTTGAATTCGCATTAACGGTAAGAGATAATGTTTTGTATGGAGGTCAAACAGCGGATGACTTGATACAGATTACCTCTAATTCTGATGCTGGACCTTTTATTGTAACTAGTCAAAACATTAACACTACCTGGATACAAGGAGATACTGAAACGATTACTTGGAATGTTGCTGGTACAGACAATAAAGCAACGGTTAATTGTCAAACTGTAGATATTTTATTTTCTTCACTTGGTGACTTTACGGATACAGTTACGCTAATAGGAAACACATCAAATGACGGTTCGGAAGATATTATTGTACCAATTAGTTTAACGACTACTGGTAGATTAATGATAGCAGCAGCGGATAATGTCTTTTTAGATGTCAGTAATGCAACTATTATTATAGCAGAAGTTGGAACTCCAACATTCTTCTTAACAGCTATAGAATCGATAAAAAAAATATGTGAAAACACAATTACTGATGTAACATTCACTTTTGATTACTCATTCTCTGCGGATTATAGCGGCGAAGTATCATTTAATGCCACAGGACTGCCGGCTGGCGCTACAGCTACTTTTAGTCCTTCAATTGTAGAAACAGAACAAGAAACAGTAACAATGACTGTTAGTGGCTTTACAGCAGCTACGCCCCAAGATTATACGATTTCTATACAGGGAACTTCGGCAACTGAAAATAAAACGATAGATGTTATTTTAACCATAAAGGGAACAAACTTTGAAGTTCCTGTTCTTAATAGCCCAGATAATGAGAGTGCTCCTCAATCAACATTTCCAACATATGCATGGTCTGAAGACACGAGTGGTCTAACTAGTTCTTATGATATAGAAGTAGCTAAAGATGCTGATTTCCAAGAAATTGTTGAAACAGGCACAACTACTATAAATAGTTATACTCAAAGTACAGGGTTATCTGTATCTACTGCTTATTATTGGCGCATAAAACCTAAAAACGAATGTGGAGATGGTGTATTTACCTTAGGAAACAGTTTTTCAACTGGAGTAATCGATTGTTTTATTGGGGAAAACAATACACCCGTTGAGACGATAACTTTGTTACCTGTATCTAGTTCAATTGAAATAACTAAGGACATCCCAATTTCAGATATAAATGTTACTATAAGTTTAACACATACGTATTTGGGTGACTTAACTATAGCGTTAGTGAGTCCGTCAGGTACCACAGTAACCTTAGTAGAAGAGGTATGTGCAACATCGGATGATATGGAAGTAACTTTTGACGATTCAGGAGAGGCTTTATCTTGTTTAGAAGGAAGCCCTGCCATTTCAGGAATAGTAATACCTGCAAGTTTGTTATCAGCTTTTAATGAAGAAAGTAGCATAGGTACATGGACACTTACTATAACCGATTCATATCCAGGGGATGATGGACAGTTAAACTCTTGGAGCATTCAATACTGTGGTATTACAGAAGGAGCAGTATTAGAAACACAGACATTTAATAGCTTAGGCATTGTGATGTATCCAAATCCTGCTAAAGGTGTTGTTTCAATTAAATTTAATAATACTCCGCAACTAGAGGTAACACTTTTTGATGTATTAGGTAGAAAAGTAGTATCTAAGATGTTACAAAAGGACAACAATGATATTGATGTCTCAAAATTAGTTGCAGGAACCTACATTGTTCAAATGAAAAATGAAAACAATGAAAAAATTATTAAAAACTTAATTATTGAATAAGTTATTTTAAAAAGTATCTAAAACCTTAATAAATAAAAGAACCACCGAAAGGTGGTTTTTTTTGTTCTTAAATAATAAAATTAACTATTAATTTTTTTTTGCATTACAAAAGTAGTGAATACATTGCTATGAATTTAATTCATAAAGTACACTAACGTTATTCCCTTAATAGTTTTTTAGTAATTAAGACCTCATTTTTCATGTTGGATATCGTAAGGATGTAAATACCACTTTTTATAGCAGCTGTGTTTATTGTAAAACGTCCTTTTTCTATCTTTTTTTCTTCTTTTAATACAACACGACCATTTACATCTAAAATTGTTATCATTGCTTCATTTAGTAGAGGTGGTACAATAAAGTTCAATACTTTACCAAGTGGATTTGGAAACATAGATATTTTATTTTCTACTACTAAAGAAGAAGACAACACTTGTTTTTCGATTATAAGCACATCACCTATTTCAGTAGGATTCCACAAAGGCATATTGGAAGGAACCTCAAATTGATTTTCTAAGGGCGCAACTTCAGCAATAGCGTCGGTCATCACTGTACGAAGTTCGATTCTTTCACAGCTTACAAATACCCATTTTACTTGATTAAAAGATGCAGAAGCCAATGTCCAGCTCTTATCGTCGTCATTATTACGAGTAGGAGCACCCCAACAACCTTCACCAACAAAATAGGTTCCATTTAAAGCATCTTCGCTAAAGCCTAATTCGCCATTTACGTCTGGTTTTAAAGCTTTCGTTGTTTTCACCATGTGAGAATCAGATTCAAAGACAAGATCCATTCCATGTTTATAAAATAAACCTGCCCAAGCGTCATACTGGTCGTCATTTTCAGATTTACCCGATTGATGCGGTCTTATAGGTGTATGGTATTGTGCAAAAGTCCAACAGTTTTTTGAACTATTCATTTCTAAATCATTTTTTAGCCACTCCGCTTGGTCTCCAGCGACAGAAATTTCGGAATTTAGTGTGTAGACTCTTACCAAATCACTTCCAAAAGTCATTGCGTAATATGCATCTGCTGAAGGAACATCGAATAAATCATATACTGTAGATGGAACATATTCATGATTTCCTCTTGCAGCGACAATTCCAAATAATTGACCTTCTTCCGAAATTGTCAATTGCCAATCATTTAACCAATAATCCCATTCGTTCGGGGTATCACCAAAAGTAAAATCGCCACCAAATAATACTGCATGTGGTTTCAATTTAGAAACCGTAATGTTTGCATTTAATCGGGCTTGACGATTTGCAATTACATCTGGCGTTCCATCTGTTCTGGAGTCACCACCAGCTACAAAAGACAATCTACTTTGATCGTTTGGTAAGGTCTTAAAAAAATAACGCGCACTTCTAATATTTGTTAAAGGGTTCCGAAGAACAAAATAGTAAGCAGTGTTGGGAACTAAATTTTTTAATCTTGCAAATTGTGTGTTCATGCCTTGGGCTGCGGATGTGCGATCTGATGTCTGAGAGAGCGGATAAGAAGCCCAATCGTCTCCAAAATCATTAGTACCATAATATATGGTTGCAGTTCCTATGGAGGCCGCTGTTTGATTCCAAGCAACAGTTCCTGTAGTTGCAGGATCGTCATTTAAAATTAAACGGTATTTTTCTGTTTGTGCACTTGCGGATAAAGTGACAAAAATTAAAAGTAATGTAATTATTTTCATAGTGTTAGCATTGAGGGATTATTAAATTATTTAACAAAACTAGCCGCTGTATGTTATCTTATGAATGCATTTAGTTTACCAAAATGTCATTAAATAGTTAAGTCAAAAAAGAGGTGTTTAATTCCTTTATTTTTGTAGCATCATGACACGACCAAAAAACGTATCAACCCAAACATTTTTAAAAATTTCTGTAATACTTGTCTTAGTAGGACGTGGATATCAATACTTATTTTTTTCTATTCCGTTTATGAGTTTGTATTACTATGCAGATTTTTTGAAGCCTTATGTAGAAGAAAAAACAGGTATGTTATGGCACGATTTTCTCTCTCTTCCTGAGATAGATAATTATACGAAAGCTATAATCTGTGGTATTGGAGGTTTATTCTTAATCACTATCCCATGTATTCTTTTTTTAAAAAAGAAAAATTATACGTGGTTTCAGCTTCCAATATTAGCGTCAGGAATCGGACTTGTTTTTCTTACGGTGTTATTAACCATTACAAAAAATTATAAGCTCGGTCAGTTTATTGAATATAGTATTCAATTTACATCCTCTTTTTTATTATTAAGTTTTATAAAATATAAATGGATACAACAAAATCTGCTTTTTATTCTGAAGCTATTAATAGCATTTACTTTTGTAGGTCATGGTTTATATGCAATTGGATATTATCCTGTTCCTGGGTATTTCGTAGACATGGTCATACGTATTTTCAAATGCTCTGAAAGCTTTGCAAGATTCTTTCTTATAATTGCTGGTATTTTAGATATGGTTATAGCTATTGGTCTTTTTCTACCGAATAAAAACGTTGTTAAATATTGTTTAATATGGGCAGTAATTTGGGGATTCTCTACTGCAATAGCTCGAGTTGTTGGTAATTTTTATTCAGATTTTTTATTTCGATCTTTACATCAAACCGCATACGAAATGTGCTATCGTTTACCTCATGGCTTACTACCTGTTTTAGGCCTATTATTACTAAATAATAAATCTCATGTTTTAGAAACATCTAGATGATGGCGATAAACTTTACAAGAAGAAGGAAAAGCAATTAGAGCCGCTTTAAATAGCGCTTTTTAAATTGTTGTTACAATATTTTTAATATATTAAAAATATTATACAGCGTACATTATTGTGGAATCTATTTTTTAATGAGCTTTTCAAATTCACTTAACATAAATGGTTTAGGATTATAATAATGAAATCCACCGTCAATACATTTTAATTTCCATTCTTCACCAAAATAATTGGTATGAGCAATGTAAGTTGAATCTTTCAAGTGTGAAAAGGTTTTTAATTTTTCTAAGACTCCAAAACCATCAATATTAGGGTCATTTAAATTTATATCAATTAGTAAAATTTCATAGTCATTATTTTTAGCCAACTCAAAAGCCTCTTCGGCTTTTTCAACTGCATCTATTTCATATTTATCTTTTACTGCTTGGCAAACTAAGAACCTGCTAATTGTATCGTCATCAAGATATAAAACTTTCATAATTTAATTATTGGGGGTTAATTTCAACTTTTATAAGTTGCTAACGAAAGTAGTCTTTTTCAAAAGAAACATCAAGCCAAATTGTTTTTTATAAAAAAAAGTGTTTTTAGTTGTTGGTAATTTGAAGTTAGGATTAGATTTTTTGTAGTTTAGATTTTTAGATACTACTCTTTAGCTCCATGGCTTTTCGCTATTGTTATCCAATGTTCGGAAATTGATTTTGGGTCTGCTCCCAAGGCTCTAGACAAATGTAGCGCTAACCCAATCATTAAAACAGCAGCTTTATGAAGTTCTTGATTCGTTTTTATTGCTCCAAATTTTTCTTGTGCTTTTAATAGTAACAATTCATTGTGTTTTTTAGCAAAAGTAACAGGGTTTTGGATGGTATCAGTTATTGCTGGTAACATCAAATAATCTATCCATTCTTTCCCTATTCTTTCTGCTAATAATTCAGGAAGCTCGTTCCCCATGACTCTCCATAATGCGAGTGTTTTTGTATCTCCAGATTCAGATAAACCTGATTCTAAAAACAACTCAAAACCAATATCAGCTATATTTTGCATTACGATTAGATATTCATCTTGTGCCTTTTCAAATTGTTCCGCTTCTTGTCCTTTAATATATTCACCTACACTAAGCTTAGGTAATTCTAAAACTTCAGCACAATCATTTAAACAAGGAAATTTGGTGCCTTCATAAATATAATGTGCTTTATCAAATTGTATTTTACGTCCTAAAGGATATAGTCTGCACGCTAATGGGCGACCTAGATGAACACTACAACCAATAGTATCTATATATTGGCTACATGCTTGTTGTCCTTTTTTATCTATTTTTCCGTTAAAGCGTAATCGAATACCACCAAACTCGCAATAAAGATCACGAAATTCTCTTGTACTAATTTTTTTTTCTTTGCTAAAACTTAACAACTCCCATGGGTTAAGCATTACAGATTTACCAAAACAGCAGGTTCCAGATCTAGAGCATGTAAGCGGTAATATACTATCAGTACTTAATTTAGTTGTTTGCATTGTTTTAGTTAATTTATGATAGCTTGTTTAAGTATAGGTGCTTAAGTTAATTTAGTGTTGCTTTAATGAATAATAAAAGTATCTAATAAATTCAATGAAAGACATATAGCGAAGTTATATTTTTTGAATCAAAAAGTCAAGATTTAAAGCAATTGGTTTAAAACCAAAAAATCCCAAACGAATTCGTTTGGGATTTTTAATTTATGTTGTAATTTTTTATTTTACAGCCATCAATTCAACATCAAAAATAAGTGTTGCATCTGGTGGAATTACTCCTCCAGCTCCTGCAGAACCATATGCTAAATTAGAAGGAATTACAAAGCGGGCTTTATCACCAACTTGTAATAATAGAATTCCTTCATCCCAACCAGCAATTACTTGTCCTAAACCAACATTAAAATCGATTGGCTCTTTTCTCTTGTATGAAGAATCGAAAACAGTACCATCTAATAATTGACCTTTATAATGTACAGAAACTCCTGCGCCTTTTGTCGCTTTTTTTCCATCACCTTTTTGTAAAATTTGGTAACGTAATCCGCTTGCAGTTTCATCATAACCAATAGCAACAGAATCTAATAATTCTTTTTGCTTCGCTTTTTCTTCAGCTTCACGGTTTTCTCTAGAACCTTCAAAAGTTCTAAAAGCTTCAATTGCATTAAATTTTTCTGCAGCTTCACCAACTCTAATAATTTCTATAGAAGTTAATTCATCACCTTGAGCAACCGCATCAACAATGTCTTGTCCTTCCACTACAGCACCAAAAACAGTGTGCTTGTTGTCTAACCAAGGAGTAGGAATGTGTGTGATGTAAAATTGACTTCCGTTTGATGCTGGCCCAGAGTTTGCCATTGCTAAAATACCAGGTTTGTTATGTTTCAAATCAGGATGAAACTCATCATCAAATTTATAACCAGGATCTCCTGTTCCAGTTCCTTGTGGGCAACCTCCTTGAATCATAAAATCAGGAATTACTCTGTGGAATTTTAATCCATTATAATAAGGAGTTCCTTGACCTTTTACTGAGTTTTCTAAATTTCCTTCAGCTAAAGCAACAAAGTTACCAACTGTTCCAGGAGTTTTTTCAAATTCTAAGTTTACTAAAACGTCACCTTTTGAAGTAGTGAATTTTGCGTATATTCCGTTATTCATATTCTTATTATTAATTATTCTTATTATTAATTATTCTTATTTATGAGTTTCTGAAACAAGTTCAGTGAATTTATTTTGCATTTAAAATGGATAAACTATAAGTTAATCCAATATTTATATTTGTTGAATTTACATTACCAAAAGGAGACCACATTTTTCCTCCAGCAATATTGAAAGAAAAATCATCATTAACATGATAGTTAATGCCAGCCGTAGGTCTTATTAAAACACCCCCACCAGAATCTACTCTTCCACCACCAGCAACACCAGCAGCAAGTTCTAGAAATGTAGAAAAAGTATCATTTAAAAATTTACTACTCTTTACTCCTAAACCAAAGATTCCATGTGCATAACCACCAGACTCTCCTTCATAAGCAAAAGAAGCTTCACTAGCAATATAAAATCGATGTGTTAAATCGTAATTTACTTTTAATGCAATTAATTGTAAATTACTATCAGGAATTCCAAATTTGGCAACATCGAAATAGGTTTGATTTTGAACACTAGTTTGTATTCCTTGCGTTTTAATTTTAGTTACTTTCTCTCCCGTAAAAGGATGTGAAGTTCCACCGCTTAAACCATAATATTTTAAACTAAACCCAGCAGTATATGCTTCAAAAGTACCACCTATAGATCTGTGATACCCTCCGTGAGCACTTACCCCAAATTTATCTGTAATTTTAATGTCTGCTCCAATATTTGGGTACATTGTTAATCCGTTTTCAGGATAAATTCTACCACCAGCTGCACCAACTCCCATTTTACCAAAGAAGTTTATATATTTAGTTTCTATGAAATTTTTACCTACACCAAAAAATAAGTCCATAAAACCAGAAATTAAACCACTATACATGGCATCTACATGTGCATAAATAAAAGTATTTCTTGTTAAGTATCTTTGATATTCAAAGCCTAATATAGACAATGTATTATTAATTAGTTTATTTCCTTGATAAGAATCTGTTCTTGTATCTCCAAAAGGAAAAAAGTAATCAAAAGTTATTTGTTGCACACTTTTTACAGCAGGTTTTTGCCAAAATTCATTTTTAGAGGTGTTATTAATTGAAAAAGATTTTTGAGCATTTGCATAGGATGTTGTTCTTAACAAAGTAGGTATTTCAATAAAAAATGAAATATTATCATTTTTTTGGATACCCGTAAAAAAGTTTACATAACCATATTGAACTCCAAAAGAAAAATCATTTTTCTTGTATTGCAAGCCAACATTAGGATATAAAATTCCACCACCATTTACAAGAAATCGATAACCACCACCGCCACCAAAGTGCACATTCGCATCAAAATATAAATTTTTATAAATTTTTTTATTTACACCTAGATTAACACCTAACGTAAATAAACCACCTTGATCTCCTGTAATTGCTGTATGAAAACCAAAACCAGTATATAACCAATCATTTAAAGGAATATTATAGTTTAGACCTATAAAACCCATAGTTGGTTTTATATCAGAACCTACCTGTTCATTTGGTTGATGAACTAAAATGTAATTTAGTCTAATTTTATTATGTAATTTTTTTCCTTTAAGAGAAGAAAAGGAACTTTCTGTTTGAGAAAATCCTTGGAAACTAATTACTATAAAAAATAAAAAAAACACCTTTTTCATCGTTTTTTTAGTTTTTAAACTCACTTACAAAATGTAGTTTTACTGATGGGTATTTACTCTGAGTCATTTGAATTGTAAATGAAGAGTCTGCTAAAAAGACCAATTGACCTTGTTTGTCCTTTGCTAAATAACGTTGTTTTACGCGTTTAAATTCTTTGAATTCATCATTTTTAATATCTTCTGGTTCAACCCAACAAGCTTTGTGTACAGCAATGTTTTCATACGTACATTTTGCACCATATTCATGTTCTAAACGGTATTGAATTACTTCGTATTGTAGTGCTCCAACAGTTCCAATAATTTTACGTCCATTCATGTCCATTGTAAATAATTGGGCAACACCTTCATCCATCAATTGGTCTAAACCTTTGTATAATTGTTTAGATTTCATTGGATCTGCATTATTTACATAACGGAAATGTTCTGGAGAAAAACTTGGAATTCCTTTAAAGTTTAAAATTTCTCCTTCTGTTAATGTGTCTCCAATTTTAAAGTTACCAGTATCATGTATTCCTACAATATCTCCTGGAAAAGATTCTTCTACAATTTCTTTTTTCTCTGCAAAAAATGCATTTGGACTAGAAAACTTTACTTTTTTACCGTTTCTTACATGCAAGTAAGGAGCATTTCTTCTAAATACACCAGAAACAATTTTTATAAATGCTAATCTATCTCTGTGTTTAGGATCCATATTTGCATGGATTTTAAAGACAAAACCTGTTAATTTTTCTTCTTTAGAATCTACTAAACGTTCTTCAGCTTTTTTAGGTTGAGGGGAAGGCGCAATTTCTATAAATGCATCTAATAATTCTTTTACTCCGAAATTATTTAAGGCAGAACCAAAAAATACAGGTTGTAGTTTTCCTTCTAAATATTCTTCTCTATTAAAATCTGGATAGACTTCTTCAATTAATTCTATATCTTCTCTTAATGTTTCAGCAGCCTTTTCTCCTATAATTTTATCTAATTCTGGGTTTGATAAGTCATCAAATTCTAGCCCTTCAGAAATTGAAGTTTTATTATCGCCAGAGAAAAGGTTTAATTTTTTCTCCCAAATATTATAGATTCCTTTAAAATCATATCCCATTCCAATAGGAAAACTCATTGGTGTAACACGCAACCCTAGTTTTTGTTCTACTTCATCTAATAAATCAAAAGCATCTTTTCCTTCTCTATCTAATTTATTGATAAAAACTAACATCGGAATACTACGCATTCTACAAACTTCAACCAGTTTTTCTGTTTGAGGTTCAACACCTTTTGCAACATCAATTACTACAATAACACTGTCTACAGCAGTTAAAGTTCTAAAAGTATCTTCCGCAAAATCTTTGTGACCTGGAGTGTCTAGAATATTTATTTTTTTGTCTTTGTAGATAAAAGCTAACACAGAAGTGGCAACAGAAATACCACGCTGACGCTCAATTTCCATAAAATCGGAAGTTGCACCTTTCTTAATTTTATTATTTTTTACAGCACCTGCTTCTTGAATTGCACCACCAAAAAGTAATAACTTTTCTGTTAAAGTTGTTTTACCTGCATCTGGATGCGATATAATACCAAAAGTTCTTCTGCGTTTAATTTCCTCTAAAAAGCTCATCTACAAAATTTGAGGTGCAAAGATACGTTTTATTATAGAATTTTTTTTTAATTCCCTTAGTTTAAATAGTGCTGTTTTTACTCAGCAAAAATAAGGGTTTTCCTTTTTTTTTAGTTAGATTTGAAGTATGAAAAAAGCATTTTTTTTTAGTTTATTAATCCTAATTTTTAGTTGTAAAGACTCAGGGAAGAAGGTTAATAAAAATGAAAACACGATAAAAAACATCTCTAGTCTTGTTGATTTGGATGGGAATACATATAATACGTCAAAACTAATAGGCAAAAAAGTATTAATAAATTATTGGGCTACATGGTGTGCACCTTGTAGGAAAGAAATGCCTAATTTATTAGAAGCTCAAAAAATATTAGCTAAAGAAAATTATGTTTTTTTATTAGTTTCTGATGAATCTTTAGAATTGATTTCTGATTTTAAAAAAACTACAAATTATAATTTTACATTTTTGAAGTCAACAGCATTTAATGCCTCCTTAGGTATTTATGCTTTACCAACTACATTTATTTATAATGAAAAAGGAGAAAAAGTAGAGCAGATTATAGGTGCAGTAACTTGGGACTCTGAAGAAATGATTACAAAACTTAAAGAACTTTAAAATGAAGAATTTTAGTGTATTAGTTTTAGTGCTATTAATTATTAGTTGCGCAAAAAAAGAAATTATTGTAAGTGAAATTCCTTTTGAATTTGGAATTAATAATGCTGAGCCAAACTTAGTTGAACAAGACGGTATGTTGTCTCTTTCTTGGGTGAATTCTATTAGAGGAGAAAAAGCAACTTTATTATACAGTCAATTAGAAAATGATACTTGGAAGAAGCCAACTACTATAACATCAGGCGCTGATTGGTTTGTAAATTGGGCAGATTTTCCAGCAAATGCTACTAATGGAGATGTTTTATTAACAAGTCATTTGCAAAAGTCAGCTTCAGGAACATACACCTATGATGTTGTTCTTAATCTTCGTAAACTGAATGGAGAAATCATCAAAGAGAATTTTTTATTGAATACTGATGGAATGAAAGCGGAACATGGTTTTGTTAGTATTATTCCAAATTTAAAAGAGGGTTTTTTTGTTACTTGGTTGGATGGTAGAAAAACAGTGATGGACATGAAAGTAAGTCATCACAAAGCAATGACTATTAGAACTGCAGAAGTTTCAAAAGAAGGAACAATTTTTAATGAAACACAAGTGGATGGTAGAACTTGTGACTGTTGTCAAACATCAATAACTGTAACAGAAAACGGGCCATTAATTGTATACAGGGATCGAAGTAATACAGAAATAAGAGACATTTATTATTCAGAGCAAATTAATGGAATTTGGAACGAACCCAAACCTGTTTTTAATGATAATTGGAAAATCAATGGTTGTCCGGTAAACGGACCAAAAGTTGTTGCAAAAAATAAAACAATCGCTGTAGCTTGGTTTACAGCTGCTGAAGGAGACCCGAAAGTAAAAATCGCTTTTTCTACAGGTGCTAAAGCGAATTTTAAGGCCCCAATAATCCTAAATGATGTAGATGCAATTGGTAGAGTAGATGTTGCGTTTATAAATGAAGAAGAAGTTTTAGTTACTTATATAGAAACAGATGAAACAACTACATATTTAAGATGTAAAAAAGTTTCTTTATCAGGTGAAACCTCTAAAGCTTTTACCATTTCAGAAATAGATTCTAGTAGAAGTACAGGTGTTCCTCAATTAGAAATTATAGAAAATGTAGCCTATGTAGTTTGGACCATTTCTGTGAATAAAAAGCAACAAATAAAATCGGTAAAATTTCAATTAGAAGGAATTTAAAAGCAGGTTTTATTCAATGATTGCTACTTTCATTTTCACATCATCAACAGGCCATTCATCTACACCAACTTTTACTTTAGACATTTTATCCATTACAGAAAAACCAGAAATTACTTCACCAAAAACAGTGTGTTCTCCATCTAAATGATGCGCGCCACTTCTTTTTTGAACAATGTAAAACTCAAATGGACTAGATAATTTATCAGGGTTTTTTTCCCATTGTCTGGCAGCTGCCAAAGCGCCGTATTTATGTTTTCTGTTTTTTCTGAACTCAGGTTTCATTAAATAATTACCATATTTTCTTCGTTGCTTCATCGTATACATTTCATCAGAATTTCCTCCTTGAAGTACAAAGTTTTTAGCAATTCTGTAAAACACGGTCGTATTAAAATAATTGATTTTTGTTAAGAAAATAAAATTAGCTCTATGCACTGGAGTATCATTATATAAACGGATTTTAATATCGCCAAAATCGGTCTTGATAATTACTTTATTTTCCGTGTTTTGTTTGCCATATTCAGTAAGAAAAGCTTCTGTGTTATGTCTGTTTAAACTGTCCCAAGCTTTTGTGATTACTTCCTTTTTTACTTTCTTTTCTTTACTTAAAACAACTGATTTTTGTGTTGGTTTTTTATTGTTATCACATTGATAAAATGAGGTTAAAAGAAGTAAAAGGAATATTATATGGTAGTTTTTCATTAATAAAAGGTATTTTTAAAATGTAAAGATAAATCATCAAAATAGAACAATAGAGAAGACTTATAATTTTATGTTTTAATTAATACGTGATTTTCTTACATTTGTAAATATGGAAGAACAAGTAATTTTGGTAGATGAAAATGATAATCAATTAGGTTTGATGCCAAAAATGGAAGCGCATGAAAAAGCAGTTTTACACAGAGCTTTTTCAGTATTTATTTTTAATAAAAAAGGAGAGTTAATGCTGCAGCAAAGAGCCGCAGACAAATATCATTCGCCATTATTATGGACAAACACTTGCTGTTCTCATCAACGAGATGGAGAAAGTAATATTGAAGCTGGCAAGAGAAGGTTGTTTGAAGAAATGGGTTTTGTGACAGAGATGAAAGAAGTTTTTTCATTTATTTATAAAGCACCTTTTGATAACGGCTTAACAGAACACGAGTTAGATCATGTTATGATTGGTTATTATGATGAGGCTCCAATTATTAATAAAGAGGAAGCAGCATCTTATGAATGGATGACTTTAGAGGATGTGAAAAAAGACATTGAAAATAGCCCTGAAATTTATACAGAATGGTTTAAAATTATCTTTAAGGAATCGTATCAAAAAATTTTAGATGTCTAGAGTTACCGTTAATAGAAAAGCACATTTTAATGCTGCACATAGATTATTCAGAAAAGAATGGTCTGATGATAAAAACCTAGAAGTTTTTGGTAAATGTAGTAACCCTAATTATCATGGGCATAACTATGAATTAACAGTTTCTTTAACAGGAGAAATTGATGGAGAAACAGGTTTTGTGTTTGATTTAGGCGTGCTAAGAAAAATTATAAATACAGAAATTGAGGAATATTTAGATCATAAAAATTTAAATGTTGAAGTGCCAGAATTTAAAGATTTAAATCCTACTGCAGAAAATATTTCTGTGGTGATTTATAATAAATTGAGAGTAAGAATTCCAGAAAAATTAGATTTAAAAGTTATATTGTATGAGACTCCAAGAAATTTTGTGAGTTACTGTGGTGAATAAAATTAGATGAAAATGAATCAATTATTAAAATTTGAACCAATTTTAAAAGATAAAATTTGGGGTGGAGAAAAATTAGCTACTTTATTAAACAAAAAATCGGATAGAAAGGATATTGGAGAAAGTTGGGAGATTTCTGATGTTGAAGGAGATACGTCAATAGTTTCTAATGGTAAATTAGCTGGTAAAGATTTAAAGCAATTAATTTTAGATTATAGAAGTGATTTAGTAGGAGAAAAAATCTACAAACATTTTGGTGAGAAGTTTCCACTTTTAATCAAATTTATTGATGCAAAAGAAGCATTAAGTATACAGTTACATCCGCATGATGATTTGGCTAAAAAACGTCATAACTCTTTTGGAAAAACAGAAATGTGGTATGTAATGCAAGCTGATGAAAAAGCAAATTTAATTGTTGGTTTTCAGAAAGAAGTTACTTCAGAAGAATATATTAAGCACTTAGAAAATAAAAAGTTAATTGATATTTTAAATGTTGATGAAGTAGAAAAAGGAGATGTTTATTTTATTCCTACAGGTAGAGTTCATGCAATTGGAGCAGGAGTTTTGTTGGCAGAAATTCAGCAAACATCAGATATTACTTATAGAATTTATGATTGGGACAGACCAAACCCAGATGGAACCTTTAGAGATTTACATACAGAAGAAGCAATTGATGCAATAGATTATTCTGCAAAAGAAAATTATAAAACAGCCTATTCTAAAACGGAAAATACATCTTCAGAAATTGTTTCTTGTCCGTATTTTACAACCAATGTTCTGCCAATAAAAGGTGAAATATCTATAAATCACTCAGACAAAGATAGTTTTGTGATTTATTTGTGTGTAGAAGGCAGTGTCGTATTTAAGTACAACAATCAATCAGAAAAATTAGAGATGGGAGAAACTATTTTAGTTCCTGCTTGTATTAAAGATATTTCTATTTCTTCAGAAGGAAAATCAGAATTATTAGAAGTTTACATTAAATAAAATGAAATAAATGAAAATAATAGCTATGATTCCTGCACGTTACAGTGCTTCTCGTTTCCCTGGAAAGTTGATGAAAGATTTAGGCGGAAAATCAGTTATATTAAGGACTTATGAAGCTGCTTTACATACTAATTTATTTGATGAAGTTTATGTAGTTACAGATTCTGATGCGATTTTTAAAAATATTTCTGAAGCTGGAGGAAAAGTAGTAATGAGTACGAAAGAGCACGAATGTGGTTCTGATAGAATTGCAGAAGCTGTAGAAAATATTGATGCAGATATTGTAATTAATGTACAAGGAGATGAACCTTTTATCGATGAAGTTTCTTTATCAAAATTAATAGATGTTTTTAAAAAAGATGTTAAAAAAGAAATAGATTTAGCATCTTTAAAAGTTCAGATTACCAATAAAGAAGATATAGAAAACCCAAATAATGTTAAGGTAATTACTGATATAAATAATTTGGCAATTTATTTTTCTAGAAGCGTAATTCCTTTTTATAGAGATAAAGATGTAGCTGTTAAATATTTTAAACATAAAGGAGTTTATGCCTTTAGAAAGCAAGCATTAATAGATTTTTATCATACACCTATAACGCCTCTAGAAGCTGCAGAAAAAATTGAAGCGATTCGATATCAGGAAATTGGAAAAAAAATTAAAATGGTAGAAACTGATGTTGAAGCTGTTGGAATTGATACTCCTGAAGATTTAGAAAAAGCAAAACAATTTTTAAAACTTTAACCTTACAGGTATGTATAAAGATATAAAAGTAATTTCTTTTGATGCTGATGACACTCTTTGGGTGAATGAAACGTACTTTAGAGAAGCAGAAGGCAAATTTGCAAAACTACTTTCTAAATATGAAACAGAAAACAAAATAGATCAAGAGCTTTTTAAGACGGAAATAAAGAACCTTTCTTTGTATGGCTATGGAGTTAAGGGTTTTGTGCTTTCTATGGTAGAAAGTGCTTTAGAATTATCTAATAATAAAATACCTCAAGATAAAATTGAAGCCATTTTAAACATTGGTAAAGAGATGTTAGATAAGCCCATTGAATTGTTAGAAGGAGTAGAAGAAGTTTTACAATCTTTACAAGGAAAATATAAATTAATTTTAGCAACAAAAGGCGATTTATTAGATCAAGAAAGAAAGTTAGAAAAATCTAATTTGTTACAATATTTTCATCATATAGAAGTGATGAGCGATAAAAAACCAAAAGATTACAAAAAACTAATAAAGCATTTAGATATAAAACCTTCAGAACTTTTAATGATTGGTAATTCTTTAAAATCAGATGTTTTGCCGCTTGTTAAGGTAGGAGCTTCTGCAATTCATGTTCCTTTTCATACAACTTGGGCACATGAAGAAGTCTCAAATGACCAAGAATCTACTACAGAATATAAAACAGTTATAAATATAAAAGAAGTTTTAACGCTTTTTTAAATAAAAACACTAAATTTGCACTTTTAAAATAAAGAAGATTATGGCAAGTATAAAAAACTTAAAAAAAGATATTAATTACGTTTTAGGTGATGTTATTGAGTATGCATTAGATGTTTCTGCTTTAAAAAGCGAACCTAAAAAAGGAGATGCTATTATAGATGAGGCTATTGAAACGTTTGATAATTTAGTAGCAAAAGTAAATGCTAAAAATGTTGAGAACAAAAAAGCACATTTTAAAGCACTTAATGAAGAATTAGAAGCGAAAGCTAAAGGTTTAGTAGAAAAGATTAGTAATTTATAATCTTAACATTTATTAAACAAAAATTTAAGACCATCATTTTTTAAATGATGGTCTTTTTTATTAAATTTGTTTATACTAAAACGTAATAGTTTACGTTAAATTAATATAAACGTTATTATAAATGGCTAGAGCAATGTTTGAGTACACTAAAACTGTACTAAAAAAAGTGAGCTTTAATTCAGATTTATTTTGCAAAGAATTAGAGAAAGCGTTAAATAGATTGTTGCCTTATGAGATTGATGAGTTAACAATTTGGTTAAAACAATTTACAGCAAACAAACCAGAGTTATATGTTTGTTTAGCATTGGTTAAATAATAAAAAAAAGGAAGCATATAGTATGCTTCCTTTTTTTTATTTATTTCTGTTTCTTCTTTCTTTGTATTTCTTAAGAAGTTTTCTGTGAAAATCTCTTTCTGCTTTTTGAAGCTTAATAATTTTCTTATAAGATATTATTTTACTCAACTTAGAAAAAAGCGCTACTTTAGCTGTATACATTTGTTTATCAATGTCTAATATTTTATCAGTAATTATTTTAGCTTCTTTATTACTAATATTGTCAATGCCTCCAGAACTTTCTATTTGTTTTTTAATATCAAATTTATCAGTCATTCTTAAATCATACAATTTATGATTATAAGCATTATAAATTGGCCAAAATTTTTCTGCTTCTTTTTCAGATAATTCTAATTGCTCTGTAATATGAGAAATTTTTAAAGCTCTTAATTTTTCTTTACTTTCTTTATTTATCTGAGAAAATGTAGAAATACTAAAGCTAAAAAAAGCAAGGATAAGTATGTATGTTCTTTTTTTCATTTTTTTATTCATTTAAAAGTGATGTAGTTTCAAAAGAATTTAAATATTCTTCTAAATCAGAATCATTAATTGAGTTTGATAAAAACTCACTATCATCTAAATCTATTGTTTCTGCAACAAATGTTAAATCATCATTATTTACATTATTAGCATTGTTTACTAACCAATTTTCTATATCAGAATCTGAAATAGAATCAAAATTTACATTCTCTACTGTGTTAAAAGTAAAATTATTAATACCAATAAATAAAAGTATAGCAGCGGCAGCTGCAAAAGGAGCAAAGCGTATAATTCTTGAACGTAATGTAATTATTTTTGTTTCTTTTTTAAGTGATGAAACTTTATCTAAGATATTGTCTTCTAGTGAATTAAAATAGTTATTAGGAACAGAAAAGTTTTCCTTTTTAGGAAGCTTATCTTCTAATATTTGATTTGAAAAACGAGTTTCTATGCCATCAAAATAATTTGTTGGTGTTGTAAAACAAGTATTTTTACCAATTTTTTTGGTAATGTAATCAATGCTATTTTTCAATTCTGTATTCATCTATTCTTTAGACATTTAATTTTAGTAAAGGTTTAATTTACTGTTGTCTTAATATATTTTTCTATCTTTTTTACAGCATGAAAGTAAGATGCTTTTAATGCTCCAACAGAAGTTTCTAATATCTCTGACATTTGATTATATTTTAACGCATCAAAATATTTCATATTAAAAACAAGTTGTTGTTTCTGAGGTAAGGTTGCAATCGCTTTTTGTAGAATAATCTGAATTTCATCTCCAGAAAACCAAGCATCACTTTCTAAATTTGAAACCAATTCTTGTTGTAGCTCAGAAATATCAATATTTCTTTCTTTTGCTCTTTTATTGATAAAAGTAATAGCTTCATTTGTAGCGATTCTGTACATCCAAGAATAGAGCTTGCTATTTTGTTTGAATTTATCAATATTTTTAAAAACTTTAATAAAAGTGTTCTGTAAAACATCATCTGCATCATCATGAGAAATCACAATTTTACGGATGTGCCAATATAAACGTTCTTTATATGTCGAAATTAATTTCCGAAACGCTTTTTCTCTAGTTTGAACATTTTTAAGCTCTTCTATTAAAATTATTTCATCTGTCAATTAAGCATTTTTTATTAAGACGTAGTTTTAACTAAAAGGTTTAATTTAAAATAAAATTATTTTTTTACTCTAGATCTTGAATACCCAAATAATCTTTTTTGTTTTATTGTTTCAGAAATCCCTTCTGGCAACATTTCTTCCCAACCTTCTTCTCCGTTCACGATCATTTTCAAGACTTTTCTAGAAAAAATATCTAAAATTTCTTTATCAAAATCATCAATGTCTACAAGCTTTCCGTTATTTTTAAAGAACTTATACAGTTCTTTCATTCTTGGATGAACTTTAAGGTTTTCACTGTTAATATATTCTCCAGATTCTTGGTCGTGATATGGATACATATAAACTTTTAAGTCTCTATAGAAAAGTTTTCCAAAAGCTTCTAAAATACCACCACTTAAATTACGGTAGTATTTTTCGTCAAAAATTTGAATAAGGTTATTAACTCCCATTGCTAATCCCATTCTTTCTTTTGTAAATTCACTAAAATATTCTACTAATTTAAAGTATTGCTGAAAATTAGTGATCATTACATTTTGTCCAAGAGAACAAAGTAATTCTGCTCTGTCAAGAAAATCTCGTTCATTAATTTTACCTTCAGAAGTCAAGTTACTTAATGTTATTTCAAAAATAACTTGAGTATTTTCTTCCTTTACTTTATTTTCTGCTAGAAAGAGTTTTTTGGATTTTTTATACATCTCCATATTCACTTTCGTAACAGGTCTAAAGCTACCACGTAAAGCTAAAATGTTCTTTTTGTATAAAACTTGTGCAGGTAATAAGTTGTTGCCATCAGAACCAAACATTACTGCATTTGTCATTTTGTTTTTAAGTAATTGTAAACTCATTAAACGGTTGTCTACATACATAAAACGAGGTCCGGAGAAATTAATCATATCAATTTCTAATTGGTCATCATTTAAATTATGATAAAAAGATTTTACAAGTTCTTTAGGATTATCATTTAAATAAAAAGCACCATAAATTAAGTTTACTCCTAAAATACCTAGAGTTTCTTGCTGTAAACGAGCGTCTGTTTCTTTAAACCTAAGATGTAAAATAATTTCATTATAGCCTTCTAAAGGATCTAATTGAAAACGGATACCAACCCAGCCATGTCCTTTAAATTTTCTAGCAAAATCTATGGTTGTTACTGTATTTGCGTAACTAAAAAATAATTTATCTGGATGTTTTTGACGGCTTAAACGATCTTCCATCAAATCTATTTCATGACCTAGCATTCTTTGTAAACGCGGTTGTGACACGTAACGTTTATCTTCTTCCATGCCATAAATAGCATCAGAAAAATCTTTATCATACGCACTCATTGCTTTTGCAATTGTACCAGAAGCAGCACCAGATCTAAAGAAATTACGCGCTGTTTCTTGACCTGCGCCAATTTCTGCAAACGTTCCGTAAATATCTGAATTTAAATTAATTCTAAGTGCCTTACTTTTAGTAGTTGGTGCACTACTAATCTCTTGATCTCCTTTTAAAGAAATTGCCATAGTTCTTTTTTTGTTAGTGGAAACAAATGTACTAAAATAGAGTGCTATCAGTCAATTTTTATGCTATTTTTGTTTCAATGAATATAGAAGAGACAAAAATTAAGATTACTTTTTTAGGTACAGGAACTTCTCAAGGCATTCCTATGATTGCAAGTAATCACCCTGTTTGTTTATCTAAAGATTTAAAAGATAAACGTCTTCGTTCTTCTATTTTAATATCATTAAATGGTTTAAATTATGTAATTGATTGTGGGCCCGATTTTAGACAGCAAATGTTACGTGAAAATGTACATTCTTTAAATGGTGTTTTATTTACACATGAACATGCAGATCATACTGCTGGTTTAGATGATTTACGTCCTTTTTGTTATCAAATAGGAGAGATGCCAATTTATTTAAATAAAAAAACGTTGTTAAGTTTAGAAGAACGGTTTCAATATATTTTTTCAAAAGAGAATAGATATCCTGGTGCACCAAGTGTAAAGCCGATTTTGGTTGACACAGCTTCTTTTTTTATCAATGAAAGAGAAGTAATGCCTATTCGTATTTCACATGGTAATTTACCAATTACGGGATACAGAATTCAAAATTTTGCTTATTTAACAGATGTTAAAACTGTTGAAAAAGAAGAAAAGGAAAAACTAAAAAACTTAGATGTTTTAATTGTAAATGCACTTAGAATAGAGGAACATCCTACACATTTTAATCTTCAAGAAGCATTAGATTTTGTGAAAGAGTTAAAACCCAAAAGAACGTATTTTACCCACATAAGTCATAAGTTAGGTTTTCATGCAGCTGTTTCTAATCAATTACCAGAAAATGTATTTTTAGCATTTGATGGTTTAAAAATTGAAGTATAGATTTTTATTAAATTTATTTTAATATAAGTTTTTAGCTGCAGTTATAGCTATGAATTTTTAATCATTCTTAGTTGTATTTAGCCTAAATTAATACCAGCGTTTCTTATTCTTTTTAGAAGCTTCAGATTTTCTTCCTTTTTTGTTTGGACTAACAGTGTTTGGTTGCTTTTTCTTATGTTTTGGTTTTGAAACGGGGTAAGGATGCTCTTCAATTACTTTTATAGGTCTTTGTAAAAGTGCTTCAATCATTTTAATATAGGCGTTTTCATCTGGACTACAGAAAGAAAATGCAATTCCAGATTTTCCTGCTCTACCAGTTCTTCCTATTCTATGAATATACGTTTCAGGAACATTAGAAATATCAAAATTAATAATTGCATCTACATTATTAATATCAATTCCACGAGCAGCAACGTCTGTAGCAATTAAAATAGTTGCTTTTTTGTCTTTAAATTGTTCAATTGCTTTGTTACGTATTGCTTGAGACTTATCTCCATGAATACTCGCTACTTTATAATTATTTTTAAGAAGCGTTTGTTCTAATTTGTCAACACCAATTTTTGTTCTTCTAAAAATAATAATTTTACCATTAATTGTATTTCTTAAAAGATGTAAACATAAATCGGTTTTATTCTTTTTAGGAACATAATAAAGTAGTTGTCCTATATTTTTTGAAGAAGTTTCTTCTGGGTTAATTTCAACTTTTACAGGGTTTTTTAATGTAGATTTTGCGAGTTCTACTATTTTTTCTGGCATCGTAGCAGAAAAAAGAAGTGTTTGTTTTTTTGATGGACATAAACGTTCTATTTTCTTAACATCGTTTATAAAACCCATGTCTAACATTAAATCTGCTTCATCTAAAACAAATATTTCAATAGCGCTTAAGTCTATATGCCCTTGTAGGTTTAAATCTATAAGTCTACCAGGAGTTGCAATTAAAATATCTATACCATTTGCAAGTATTTCTTTTTGAGGCTCTAGAGATACACCACCATAAACAGCAGTTGCTATTAAATCGGAATATTTACAAAAGCTATTAAAGTTTTCTAGAATTTGTTGTGCCAATTCACGAGTTGGTGTAACAATTACTGACTTTATCTTTTTTTCTTTATTTTCAGTTGCTGGTTTTTCAGACAAAAGGTGAATAATAGGTAAAGCAAATGCAGCCGTTTTTCCTGTACCTGTTTGTGCAGCAACAATTACATTCTTTTTAGCTAAAACTAAAGGAATTGCTTTTTGTTGCACTAAAGTTGGTATGTGAAACCTTTCTTCTTTAACTGCTTTTAAGATAGATTTATTTAAATGTAAGTCAGAAAACTGCATTGAATATTTTTTTTTGCAAAGGTAGTTTAAATGAAAGTATAGTTTTTAGTGAATTGAATATTTTAAAAAGTATATTTTTGGGTTTTTTTCTAACGGTTTGTTTATGAAATGTAGCGATTAATAATCATAGATTTTTCAGTTAAACTAAATCTACAAAAAAAAAGTACAACCTTTTCAGGCTTGCAGTTTCTTCGCTATTTTTTATATACCTGGTTGCTAACTGGTTTTTATTTTGAATAAGCACCTGAAGAATATGTCAGTTCATAACTATGTGTGTAGATTTCAAAAACAATTCCAAATGGGTCTTCAACATAGCACATTTTAAAAGGCTTGTCATTCGGATAGTACTCTCTGATTGGCATTCTTTGTTTTCCTCCATAGGACAGAATTTTATCAATGAGTTCTTCAATATTTGGGTCTTGCACACAAAAATGAAATAGGCCAGTATTGAAAGGGTTAAATTCAGGTGCTTCTTTAATTCCGTTCGGAAAGGAAAATAATTCGATTCCAATTCCATCTGAAGTTGCTAAATGAGCAATTTCAAATTCAGTCCAATCGTTTCCAAAAACGTCAATACACATTTGACCAATGGCAGTTTCCTTTTCCTTTTTGACTCTTGAGGGTTCCATAATTATGTACCAGCCCATTACTTCTGAATAGAATTTTACTGCTTCTTTTATATTTGGAACTGTTATACCGATATGTGAAAATGATTTTGGATAATTTTTATTAGTTGTCATAAGTTGTATTTTAGATTGTAAAATTAATCTATATTTGTTTAATTGGCAATAACTTACTAAAAAGTGGTATAGTTACCCAAACGAGTAAAATAATGATAATCAATAATATAAAAGTTAATTTTGAATAAAGATAATAATTGTCCATTAAATTATACAATGAATTTAATAGGGACAAAATGGAAACCTTTAATTTTATTTCATTTATTAGAAGGCGACTTGCGTTCAGGAATATTACAGAAGAAAATTCCAGGTATTTCAAATAAAATGTTTACCCAAACAGTAAGAGATTTAGAAAAAGATGGGCTTATTTCCAGAAAAATTTTTCCTGTAGTACCTCCTAAAGTGGAATACAGCTTAACGAATAGAGGCGAATCACTTGAGGGTATTTTAAGAAGTTTGGATAAATGGGGTTCTGAAGATTATCAGAATTAATTAAATTGGCTCGATTTCAAAATTGTTAGCAACGTTAAAGCGTTTATTTAACGTTTTAATGTTTCATAAAGTTAGTTAGCAAAGTTCTATGAAAATAAGTTTAGTGAAAAACTAAACTATAAGCGTTCTTCAATCCAAGTTTTAAAACTATAAAAGTTTTGTGGAGCAACTCCATGGCCAACAGGGTATTCAGAATAACTACTTTTTAAATTTAAATTATCTAAAAAAGGTTTCGATTTTCTTGCCCATTCTACAGGTAAAACTTGATCTACAGAACCATGAGAAGAATAATAACTTGTTGTAATATCTTTAGAAATAGTTTCTGGTAATAACTCAGTATTAATATAACCGCTTAAAGCAATAACATTTTGCACTTTGTTTGGGTAGAAAAAACTTAACGAATAACTTAAAATTGCACCTTGACTAAAGCCTAATAAAAATGTTTTATCAGGGTTTGTATTGTACTTTTTCTTTATGTCATCAATAAAAACAGCAATTTTATCTATAGATTCTTTTGCTTGTTCTAAATCTGAAAACTTCCCGTTTTTATCATCAAAATTAATGGAATACCAAGCATATGCATTAAAACCCATAGAAAAAGGTGCTTGTGCGCTAATGATTAAAAAATCATCTGGTAATTCTTCTGCAAATGAAAATAAATCTTGCTCATTACTTCCGTAACCATGCAATAAAATTAAAAGTGGCGGTTGTGCTATTGTTTTTTTTGGTTTTCTAACCAGATAATGTAAATCACTCATAAAAAATTAAATATTTTTAAACCATTCTTGAAACTTATCTCCTAGTAATGGTACTAGTTTTTGCTGTTCTCTGAGGGCACCTAAACCACCCAATATAAAAAGTACTAAAACCCCACCTTTTCCAATATTGAAAGCTGTTAATCCAAAATATTCATAAACAATCCATTTATTTATGAAGTATAGAATGTTTAAGCCAAACGTCTGTCTAATATGAAAACTAGCAAAATAATTTCGTTTATTCTTATTTAAAAAGAAAGCAATTGGCGCTCCAATAACTGGTATGTAACTTATAAGTGCAGCAGTTTTACCTTCTTTTATAGTATGGTTTTCCAATGTATTATGAATTTAAAATCAGTTGTTTGTTTGAGAAAATACCGTATGCTTTTCCTTTCATTTTTTTATTAAAAAAGGCACTATTTTTAGAGGTAGATATGGCGTGTTCTTTAGTGAACGTATATTGTTTTTCAGGATTGAAAAGTGAAATATCAGCTATTTTTCCTTCTGCAATAGAAATTGGTTCTAGGCCAAAAACTGCTCTTGGTTTAGAAGTGATACTTTCGATAAAATGGTCTAAAGCTAAAACTGAATTTATTGCGCCAAAAGCACTTTCTAAACCAATTGTTCCGTTTTTAGCTTGACTAAATTCTACTTTTTTATGTTCTACATCAATTGGGTTGTGATCTGATGTAATTATATCAATTACGCCAGTTTTAACTGCTTTTTGCAAAGCCTTAATGTCTAATGCTGTTCTTAGTGGTGGGTTTGTTTTAAAGTTGCTATCAAAACCATGTAATTCATCATCCGTTAAAACTAAATGATGCGCAGAAACGCTACAAGTAACTTGTAAACCTTTCTTTTTTGCATCTTTAATTAATTTAGCAGATTTTGCAGTAGAAATTGTTGGAATATGTAATTTACCTCCCGTATATTCTAGTAGAAATAAATGGCTAGCAATTTGTAAATGTTCTGCCAAAGCAGGATTTCCTTTTAGCCCTAATTTTGTGCTATTAATTCCTTCGTTTGCAATTCCTTCTCCAGCAATAGAATTATTTTTTGGGAAGCTTAAGACTAAGCCGTTAAAATTTTGCGCGTATAAAAGTGCAATTTTCATCAAGTTGTCATTTGCAATTGGTTTATTGTAATCACCAAAAGCAATTGCGCCAGATTGTTGCATGTCATACAATTCTGCCATTTCAACTCCTTTGCTACCTTTTGTTAAAGCTGCAATTGGGTATAATTTTGTAGCAAAACCATTCGCTTTGTTAATTAGGAATTCTACAGCAGATTTGTTATCTATTACAGGATTTGAGTTTGCATTTACAGCAACAGCAGTAAAACCGCTTTTTGCAGCAACATTTAACCCGTTTTTAATAGTTTCTCTTTCTTCATAACCGGGTTCTCCAAAAGAAACACTTGTGTCAAACCAGCCACAAGAAACATGTAAATTTTCTTGTGCTACAATTTGATAATCTTTCTTTTCTGAAATAGAATTTTCAATTTTATTGATTTTACCGTCAATAATTAAAATGTCTTTTTTTTGATTGTGATATGGGCTTGAAGAGTCTATAATCGTTGCCGATTTTATAAGCGTGGTCATGGTTTATAGAATTTTAAAATCAAAATTTCTAAGAACAAAGATACAATTGCCAAAGCTAAAAACCATTTCCAAATTGAATGAACTTCATTTTTTTTGTTTATTTCTTGAAAGACATCTTTTATGGATGAAGAAATTGTAATGTTCTTATTTGTTTTCTGTAGTTTATTAATATCCATAAAGGTTAATAAGCTTTCCTCTTTTGGATAATTAAAAGCAAGTGTATTAATAGTTTCTTTGTCTTTTAAAATAGTGTAAAACCCTGAAGTTAAATGCTGGTCTCTTATAGTGATGCTTACTTTGTTTTGAAAATTTTGTTGAAGCGGGATAAATGAATTTTCTGAATTAGAAATGGTTAAAATTTCATCTTTGACTAATTTAGTCTCAATGTCAATTTTGTTTTCTTCATTTATTATATAGTATAGTTGCGTGTGTTTGAAGCTTAATTTCCCAAAATTATAAAAAACGGGCACTATTAAAGGTGATTTAAAGAAGTTGCTATTCTTTTTGTTAAGCGAACTAGAGATCCAATAAATACTACTTTTACTGGTTTTAATTTGAGATATAAATGAACTGCCGTTTTCAAAAGATACAATATTACTACTATTTTTTGAAGAAATAGGGTAGTAGCTTTCTACTTTAGGATATTGAAAATTAGTAACTTTTTTAGAAAATACATTATTAAATAATGGATGACTGTAATTAATATTGGTGATTTTTAAAGTGTCTTTCTTTTTTGATTTGATTTCTGCTGTAACTATTTTTTTGAGAAATGAATTGTACGAATTTATGTTAGAAATCTCACTTGGAATTATTACTAAATTTCCTCCATTTTCAGAGAAATTTACTAAGCTTTTAGAAATGATTTCAGGAATATATTCTAGTTCATTTAAAATAATTAATTGCTGTTTTGGGATGTCATTATAGTTTACATTTTGTATTGTTGAACTAGTGAAATTAAATTCTTTTTTGTTGTAAATTTTAGGTAAAAAATTGGCTTCTTTTCCTATGGATAGAATGACGATTTTTTGGGTGGAATTTAGATTGAAATAAAAGGTGTTGTCAAAAGAGAAAGTATCGTTTAAAGTTATTTTAATTTTCCCTAAAAAATTACCTTGATTTTGAATCGTAAATTGAATTATTTTTTTTCTATCTTCGTCGATAGAGAAGGATTGTTTACTTGTTAAATTTTCTTTATTAAAAATTGCAATAGGTATGTTGTTTTTAGCAGCTCCTTGATTTTTTATAATAACATTTACTGTGAAATTGGTTGTGTTCGTATTGCTAATAAATACACTATCTATAGAAATGTTGTTTTTTTGTGAAGCTGCTAGTTTAATAGCTGAAAAAGGAAGTGTTACATTTGTAAACTTATTAATGTAAGTATTCTGAAAATCAGATATTAATATATTTTTAGTTAAAGTATTTATTTTACTTTTATTTTGATTATTAATTTTAAGAAAAACCGTTGATATATCTAAATGTTTTGAGGTGTTCTTTACCTTTATAAGAATATTTTTAAGCTCTTTTTTATTGATTTCTGAGTAATATTCTGAGTTAGTTTGCAAAGAATAAGTATCTTGATCAGCAGCATTTTCTATAATTTCTTTTGCTGAAACTTGTAATAAATTACCTTTCTCTCCTTTGGTGTTTGTACTTAAAGAATTGTCTAAATAGATGTAAGTGTGTTGTTTTTTATTTGTTTTTTTGTCGCTAAAATAAGGTTGAGAAAAAGCAAAAAGTATCGCTGTAAATAAGAGTAGTCTTGTGGCTAAAATTAACCATTTTTTTATGCGAGAACTTTTGCGCGTTTCTTGAGCCAATTTCTGTAAAAAAGCAACGTTTGTAAAAGGTGTTTTTACAAACTTTTGCAATTGAAAAAGATGCACTAGAACAGGGATGATTAGTAGTGCTAAAAAGTATAGAATTTCTGGGTTTTTAAACTGCATCAAAAAATAAATTAATATTTAGCCGGTCCAATATTTCTTGAACTTTTTTTAATAAAAACACGTAAATCTTCGTTCGATTTTTCTAAATCTTCTTTACGCAAATACATCATATGTCCACTTCTGTAGCCTTTAAAACTCATTCTGTTTTTCATTTTTCCACTAGGATCAATTTTTCCCATGGTGTATTTTGCAACAGAATATGTAGTTGCACCATCATAGTATCCAGACTGCACTAAAAGGTGCAAGTACGGATTACTAGCCATCGCTTTTCGCAAGCTTTCACGCGCATCTTCATTTTCAAAATCCCAAGTACCAACAGGGCCAAACATATTGTATTTTACATCCGTTTTAAACTTTAGAATATTTTGTGTGTAGTAGTTTATTGCCGGCGTAAAAGAATGCAGCCAAGAGGTTAGTTCTGGACTATAATCTGGCCTTGTGCCAATTTCTTGTCTATCAATTCCTAAATATCTACTGTCTAATCGTCCAATAGTTTTTCCATTGGTATCACGTAAAAGTTCTTTCCAGAAGAAGCTTGGTTTCATTTCTAAATTCTGCTGTAATAAAACACCTTTTTTAATTCCTGTAAATCGAGCCATTTTCTCAGCAACACGATTTCTTTCTGCATCAGAAATGTTCCCTCCTTTTGATACTGCTGGAAGAAGTTCATTATAAGAAAAAAGTTCTGCCATTGGTAAAATTTCTTCTAAATCTTTCTGCTGAAGATCTTCAGGTAACATTTTATGATACCAGGCAGTTGCTGTAAAATATGGTAAATTCATAGCAATATCTTCTGAACCACTAGATCTAATAATTTTATAATCTGCAGGTGAAACCATAATTACTCCGTTTAAATACATCCATTGTCTGCTCTGTAATTCATTTGCTAGCTGCATAACACGGGTACCTCCATAGCTTTCTCCAATAATATATTTAGGTGATAACCAACGATTATTTCGTGTCATAAAGGTGGTTAACCAATCTGCTAAATATTTTGCATCAGCATTTACACCAAAGAAGTATTTCTCATCTATTTTTTCTCCTTTTTCTATCACAGGACGCGAATAACCAGTATTAACTGGGTTTATAAAAACAATATCTGCTTCGTCTAAAATAGAATATGGGTTGTCCTTTATTCCATAAGGTTGTATTGGATTTCCTTCGTCATCAATTTTTAAAATTTTGGGACCAGTATATGCAATATGCATCCAAACAGAGGCAGATCCTGGACCTCCATTAAAAGACATTATAATCGGCCTTTTAGATTTATCTTTAATGTCAGTTCTTGAATAATAAGTATAATATAAAGAGGCAACAATTTTTCCAGTACTGTTCCAAACAGGTTGCATACCGGTTATCGCTTTATATGGAATTTTTTTTCCTTTAATTGTAACTGAATTTAAAGTAACAATTGTTGTGTCTAATGGAATTCTGTTGTCTTGAGCACTGGAAGAAAAGCTAAGAAAAAAAAGAATAAAATAGGTGTATATTTTCATTTTGTAAAAATTTTAGATAGACCAATTTATTACAATTAAAGCAATATTTAAAACAGTTGTTAATTTCTTATTAAAACTTTTCAAAAACGCCTAAACCAAATAATGCAAAATCGTATTTCACAGGATCTTTTTTGTCTAAATTACGTAAGTTTTTGTCTAATTCAGCAACAGCTTTCCAATCATTTTGAGTTCTTAAAAGTAGTTTTAATTTTCTAGCTACATTGCCAGAATGTACATCTAAAGGACAAGATAAGTTTGCTGGATTGTGTTTTTGCCAAAGACCAAAATCTACACCAGCTTTATCGCTTCTAACCATCCAACGTAAAAACATATTTATACGTTTAGCGGCAGAATTTTTTAATGGATCAGAAATATGTTTTTGTGTTCTTTGTTGGTGTAGAACTTCAAAAAAAACATTTTTGAATTCAGAAATTGTTGTTTGATATGTAGTTGAATTGTCTTTAATGGAAAGAATACTTTCTAGACCATCATGGTTTTTATAGATATGTTGTAATGATTTAATAAACTGTTGTAAATCTATATTATTAAAAGTTCTGTGAACAAAGTTGTTTAGAGTTTCTAAATCTTTTTCTTGATGGTTTAAAACAAAATCATAAGGAGAATTGTCTAATAAATCCATCATTTTAGACGCATTTTTAATAATCATGGTTCTGTTTCCCCAAGAAATAATAGCTGTTAAAAAAGCCGCTATTTCAATATCTTCTTTTAAAGAAAAACGATGTGGAATTTGAATTGGATCTGACTCAATAAATTTTGGATTGTTATATAAAACAACTTTTTCGTCTAAGAATTCTTTGAGTTCTTTTTTTGTCATCAATATTAATTGTTTTCAAGAATTTTTCCATCTTTCATTATTAATTTTCTGTCTGCCATTTCTGCAAGTTCTTCATTGTGCGTAACAAGTACAAATGTTTGTCCAAATTCATCACGAAGTTTAAAAAATAGTTCATGTAAGTTTTTTGCAGATTCACTATCTAAATTTCCACTTGGTTCATCGGCTAAAATTACTGCTGGATTATTAATTAATGCTCTAGCTACTGCAACACGTTGTTGCTCTCCTCCAGAAAGTTCATTTGGTTTGTGGTTCATTCTGTGCGATAAGCCCAGAAAATCAAGAATCTCTTTAGCTCTTTTTTCGGTTTCTTGTTTTGGTTTTTTACCAATAAATGCAGGAATACATACGTTTTCTAATGCTGTAAATTCTGGTAATAATTGATGAAATTGAAAGATAAAACCAATGTGATTATTTCTAAACGAAGAGAGCTCTTTGTCTGACAAGTCTTTTAAAGACATTTGATTAATGGATAATTCGAAGTTTTGTTCTTTTAGAGGTTTGTCTAAAGTACCCAAAATTTGAAGTAATGTTGTTTTTCCTGCGCCTGATGGACCAACAATAGCAACAATTTCACCTTTTTTGATGTGTAAATCAACTCCTTTTAAAACCTCTACATCACCATAATATTTGTGAATATTTTTACCAATAATCATATATAAAACTTTGAACCAAAAGTATAAAAAAGAAATCAGAAATACATTGCTGTACTTCTGATTTCAACTCAAATTATTAAATAGCCATTAAAAAAATTAGAATATTTTTTTAATTTTATTATAGTCTATGAAATATACAAGCCTTACAGAAAATATATGGCTTTGTGATTGTTCAAAGAGATTATTTAAATTGTTGAAAAAATCTAAGTTAGAATTGGAGTCTTCATTAAATATTGAGTTTCTATAAAATGCAATTAACTGACTTCCAGGAGCAAATTGCCAAATGTAATTCAAGTCGATATTCCAACTATTAAAGTTGATGTCTTCACCTGTATAATCATTATTTGTATCTAAGTTTCCGTCTGCATTTAAGTTGTGGTAACTGTTGTACTTAACAGCGCCCCAATAATGTCTAAAACTTAATGATAAAGAGGAGTTTGTACTAAAGTTATACTTTCCTGAAATTGAATTTGTATAATTTTTACGATCTCTCATTCCAAAAATGATGTTTGTAGCATCCTCATCAACATAACCTTGATCATCCTTTGTTTTATTGAAATTTAACCTGTAACGTAAAGAAATTTTATTTGTAAATCGAAAACGAGGAGCAAAGCTAAAACCATAACCAGACTTTGGGTTGTTACTATAACTTGTATAATAAGCATTTGCATTTAATTCTAATTTCTTTTGAGAATTTGTAGAAATATATCCGCTAATATTTTTTCTTTCAGGCTGTAAAAAATAGATACCACTTGTGGAGCCTTGTCTTGGTTCAAAGAAATCTTTTTCTTCTGATTCGTAGTTTAAATTTCCACCAAATGAAAAACGTTTTTTTGTTTGGGCGTCAAAGTTTGTTCTAATATTATAACCAGTAAATGTTCCTGAGAAATGTTGAAAATTTAATCGATTCGTAAAATTAATGCTATATCTATTGTATTTTTTTGTCGGCTGTAAAGTTCTCCATCCCGCTTTTCCGTAGATTGTTTGTCTGTTATTTCTAAATTGAATCCCAAAATCATTTGGGTTGTAATCTTTACTTACGGCGTAATATCCTGCTTCCCAGTTCCAGTGTCCGGAATTATAACCAATACTGGTGTCATAATTATAACCATTGTTTGGGTTCTCTTTATCATCAGAAATAGCGGTCATTTTAAATGATCCATCTACATTGTATTTGCTATCTTTAGTTTCTATATGCCAATCTAAAGCTGTTGCATTAGCATCTCTAAAGCGCCCATCACGCGTAACATTTGTATTGATTAAAGAAACTGTAGAGTTTTGATTAAACTGTTGATCTAAGACTAAAATATTGTAATTTGTAAAAGGACTAATAACTTCTTTTCTGTTTGTAATAGTCTCATTGGTTGTACTTCCATTTATTTGCTCAGTTTTAGTTCTAATGGTAGCATCTGTCTTCTCTGTAATTGCATTGAAAAAACCGATACCTAAACCTTTTTTTGTTCTTCCAGAAATTTTTACGGCATTTAACATAGAAACTTTACCAGGGTAATCTATAATTTCTTCTGTAACTCTTTTACCATCTGTATCAAAGTTAGTTTGTTCTACTAATGTTGAAGACACATCGAATTGATCAATTGGAGCGGCACCAATTCTTCTAGAGTAAAACAATCTACCAATATTAAAAAGTTCTGTTCCTTCAGTAAAAAACTGTCTTTGCTCTGTAAAACGCTGTTCAAAAGGACCAAGGTTTAAAACCACATCATCAAAACCAACTTGACTAAAATCCGGTATCAAAGTAGCATCTAATGTAAAACTTTCTGTTAAACCATATTTTATATCCATACCTGCACTCCAATTAAAATCTGTATTTCCTTCAAAAGTTGTAGATGCTGCAGATGCATAAGGATATAAATTTAATCTTGTTGGTGGTTTAATGTCTCTAAAATTTGTTATTAAGCCATCATATTGTGTCCATCTTCCAACAGAATTATCAATATGCGTCCAACTATGTTTCTCGTTTAATTTTTCTAGTCTTCTATGAAAATTAAAACCCCAAGATTGTATCGGTTCATTTGCAAAACGAATTGCTCTATATGGAATTTTCATTTCTACATTCCAACCTTTCTCTGTTATTTTGGCGGCACTTTTCCAAACAGCGCTCCAATTAAAGTCTTCACGACCATTTGATATTTTTGCATCTGCTTGGTTTCCTGTGCTCTGAACAACAAATTCAAAAGGATTTTGACCATCATCATTCGGATTAATAGTCACTAAAAAGAAATCTGCTTGACTAAAATTATCTCTAGTAGCAAATTCTCTTGGAATGCCTATAGGATCTGGATCTAACATCATTGCAGAAATATATATTGCATCATCATCATAAATAACTTTTGCGGTAGTTTGATACTCATCAGAAACAAGTTCTCCGTTGGCAGGTCTAAAAACAACAAAATTTGTACAAACTATTGCATTTTTCCAAACATTATCATCTAAAATTCCATCAATTTTTGGTGCTTTTTTAACTCTTGTAGTTTTAATTGTTTTTCTATTTTGTTCATTTTGACTAGATAATTTAGTGGAAAAAAAAACAAGAATAAATAATAATAATAACTTATTTGTCATATTAATTCGTCGATTGTACATAAACACAATGCAAAAGTATTGGTCCTTTTGGTGGGGAAATCATAAAATCATGTTAATTTGTTTAAAAGACATCACAAAATTCAGATTGTTACAAGAGGTAAATATTACATATATCTTAAATAAGATGTTTGTGTAATTTGTAAGCTATTATTAAAAATATTAATATGAGATGATGTAGATTTCAATTAGGGAAAAAGCCATATAAGAGTTAATAATTTTTTATTTTATAATTTCTTGAATAATTTATAAACTTTCATCTTTGAATTTGTATTTTTGTCTCCGTTTTAAACATTTACAAATGAACTTACACGAATATCAAGGAAAAGAGATTTTAAGCAGTTTTGGCGTTAGAATTCAACGTGGAATTGTTGCTCACAATCATAAAGAAGCTGTTGATGCAGCAAAACAATTAACTGCGGAAACTGGTAAAGGTTGGCACGTTATTAAAGCTCAGGTTCATGCAGGTGGTCGTGGAAAAGGAGGAGGAGTTAAATTGGCTAAAAATTTACAAGAAGTAGAAAGTATTGCTAATGACATTATAGGTATGATGTTAATTACGCCACAAACTTCTGCTGAAGGTAAAAAAGTAAACCAAGTTTTAATTTGCGAGGATGTATATTATCCTGGAGATTCTGAGCCAGAAGAATATTATATGTCAGTCTTATTAAACAGAGCTACTGGTAGAAATATGATTATGTATTCTACAGAAGGTGGAATGGATATTGAAACTGTTGCAGAAGAAACTCCGCATTTAATTTTTACTGAAGAAATAGATCCTTTATTAGGAATTATGCCTTTTCAAGCACGTAAAATTGCTTTTAACTTAGGTTTATCTGGAGGAGCTTTAAAAGAAATGGTGAAATTTGTTACCAATTTATACAAAGCATACATTGGTTCAGATTCTGCAATGTTTGAAATTAATCCGGTTTTAAAAACATCTGATGATAAAATTATGGCAGTTGATGCTAAAGTTTCTTTAGATGAAAACGCATTATACAGACATAAAGATTATGCAGAAATGCGTGATTTACGTGAAGAAAACCCTATTGAGGTTGAAGCTAAAGCTGCAGGTTTAAACTATGTAGATTTAGATGGAAATGTTGGTTGTATGGTAAATGGAGCTGGTTTAGCAATGGGAACTATGGATTTAATTAAAGAGTCTGGAGGAGAACCTGCTAACTTTTTAGATGTTGGTGGTACTGCGGATGCAGCTAGAGTTGAAACTGCTTTTGGAATTATTTTAAAAGATCCTAACGTAAAAGCAATTTTAGTAAATATTTTTGGTGGTATTGTACGTTGTGACAGAGTTGCACAAGGTGTTGTAGATGCTTACAAAAGTATGGGAGATAGAATTAATGTGCCTATTATTTGTAGATTACAAGGAACAAATGCTAAAGAAGCAAAAGAATTGATAGACAATTCTGGAATGAAAATTATTTCTGCTACAGAATTTCAAGAAGCTGCTGATAAAGTTCAAGAAGTTTTAGAAGCTTCTTAGTTTCTTAGAAAATATATTTAGTAAAAAAGCCTCACAATTTGTGAGGCTTTTTTTTATGAGTTACTATTTACTCTCTTGTATAAAGATTGTAAATAATTTTAGTTAAGATTTTATTTTAATAAGTTGTAACTTATTAAGTACTTTCATTATCACATACGTTGGGTCAATTTCATGCCATCTTACACCACCAAAATTAGCATTACTACCATGTTTGTGATGATTATTATGATATGCTTCTCCCATCATTAAAAAATCAAAAGGCAATAAGTTTTTAGAGGTATCTTTTACTTTAAAGTTAACGTAGCCATAAATGTGTGCATACCAATTTATAATTACTCCATGTATAGGCGCCATTAATATAATTAGTGGTAAAAACAACCAAAGCCACCAAGTTGTTGCAAATTTCATAAAAAATAAAATATATAAAACTGTCCAAAAAATTCTTGAATAATAAGAACTAGCAAATGCATCAAAACGAAACCATTGAGGAACATTCTTTGTGAATTTATCATCAATTGCTATTTTTTTCTTATTAATATTTTGATACGTAGATTTTGTTCTCCACATCATCGCAAACACATTTTCATCATATTTAGGTGAATGAGGATCTTTTTCTGTATCTGCATATGCATGGTGCATTCTGTGCATTACGCCATAACCATAAGCACTTAAATAATTAGCGCCTTGAAACAACCATGTTAAAAAATAGGTTATTTTTTCCGCAGTTTTAGACATCGTAAACGATTGATGTGCAGCATATCTATGAAGAAAAAAAGTTTGAAAAAACAAACCTCCATACCATAAAACAATAAATAATAATATTACTTCCATTTGCGTATAAATTATACTGCAAATTTAGAGAGTACTATTAGTTGGTGCAATGAACCTGAGTTAAGAAATTCGTTTTCTAATTCTACTTAAAGCTTGTGGAGTTACACCAATATAAGATGCAATATATTTTAAAGGAATTTGTTTTATAACATTAGGTCGCTCTTTAAAGAGCTTCAAATAGCGTTCTTCTGGTGTGTCATTTAATAAGGATTGTTCTCTTTTAGATTTGATTAAAAATAATCTTTCAGAAACATAACGACCTATCGTATTTCCTACTTTAGTCGTTTTATAAACCTTCTGTAAGTCGGTATAAGAGATGCTCCAAAGTACAGTGTCTGTTAACGTTTCTAATTGGTAAAGTGATGGTGTTTGTGTTATAAATGAATCATAAGCGCTCACAAATTCACCCTGAAAACTAAAACCGAAAGTTATTTCTTTTTCTTCGTCTTCTTTAGGGATAAACAAACGTACCTCTCCTTTTTCTATAAAAGAAATACTATTTTCTATTTCCCCTTTTTTTAGAAATGAACTTTTCTTTGAAAATTCTCTCTTTTTTAAAAGAGAAGAAAAAAACAACCAATCCTCATCGTTAATAGTAGCAATAGATTCTATGTATTTTCTAAATTTCTGCATTATCGATTTTTCCACGGATAAAAATAGCTGATTTTTAGATAGAAAATATTTTTTATTCAACTTAATATATTAGTTAGCTTTTAGCATCTCCTTATTTAAAAAGAACTTAACTATTTATTACGTTTTTTTGATATATATTGTTACTTCATATTAGTTTATAACAAAAAAAATGAAGAAAATTCTATTTTTAATGCTATTTCCATTGCAAATAATAGCACAAGATTTACCTAATTCAGTAGTGTTTTGGAATACTTTAAAAGAACATTGTGGAAAAGCTTATCAAGGCGAAATTGTTGCAGGAGCTAAAGTTGGAGATGGTTTTACTGGCGAAAAATTAGTAATGCATGTTCGCTCTTGTGAAGAAAATACGATTAAAATTCCGTTTTTTGTTGGTGATGATAAATCTAGAACTTGGGTTTTTACAATGAGTAAAAACAATTTAATGACATTAAAACACGATCATAGACACAAAGATGGTTCTGAAGATAAAATTACTCAATATGGAGGTTCTAACCCAAATACGGGTTTAGCAGGAATTCAGTTTTTTCCAGCAGACCAAGAAACTGCTAGTTTAATTCCGTATGCTTCTAATAATGTTTGGTGGGTTACTGTTGATAAAACAAGTTTTACATACAATCTAAGAAGAATTGGAACAGATAGGTTCTTTTCTGTAAAATTTGACTTAACAAAAGAAATAGAAACTCCAAGTGCACCTTGGGGACAAAAGGAGTAAGTTATTTTTTAGTTAATACCATTTTTTGAGTTTAGCTAACGGTTTGGCTAGGAAAAGTAGCGGTTTAGAAACCGTATTTTTAAGTTTTAGAAACATTCTATTTTACTGAATTAAGCAATCTTTTTAGCCATTTTTATGCAAAGTTGTTTTAAGCTTATATTATTGAAATCTACTTATTGTCTTTTTCCGAAAAGCTTTATTTTAGGAAGATTGTGTAGCTCTTTCAAGTCTATTTTCTTTTTAGAAAACTGTTTTATCTTTGGTAATGTAATTTCAGTCCTTTCAATTTTTTTATCAATTAATGTTTGAAATAGTTTAACATCGTCATTGATATTATGTTCCTGAATTATTCTTTCAATTTGTGAACTGTCAATATTATTTCCAAATACTATTTCTTTTATATCTATATCCAAAGATTGTAATAAACCCAAAGGTTCTTTAGATATATTTTCGGGGATTAGGAAAGGTGCCCAAGGATAAATCATTCTCCACTCTTTTTCATATGACCAAGATTCTTCTTTCAATGAAAATGCAGTTACCAAACCTTCTTCTCCATCTAATAACCTTTTATTAATATCATTCTGATATATTACGGGAAAAAGATATTCCTTGAACTTTGAGATGTCGAAACCTACGCAAACTCCACTTTGTCCGTTCGAATATCTGTCCCACATTGGTCCCTCTCTCCAAGATTCTGAAAAACAACAAATTCGACACTTATTAAAATTCTCAGCCACCTCCTTGCTTAATGGTTTAAACGTAAAAACATTTGGATTTGAAGGTGGAAATGTAGCCGCTGAATCTTTTACATATGACATTTCACAAGGGTCATTTAAGTATCTTTTTGTAGAGAACCAAAAGGTACCTTCGTTTAAAGTACTTAAAAATCTAGCTGTATAGTCCTCATTACCATTTACTCCTAATGGGAAATATTTGTATAAAATATCGGGAGAGCTAGTGTTGTCTGAACAAGAAAGAAGTAATACTTGACTATAAAGTTTATTATCATATTGAGTTCTTTCCACTTTAGGTTTTAAAAACCCGAAGGCATAACTTTTACTCATAGAATTAGTTTTAAATGTATACGGCAAATTTTGTTTAGTTCAGTTAAATAATTACGCACAATTTAAGACAATTATATGTCGTTTTAATACTGAATCAATTTCAGTACAAGTGACTTATAATCGGCGTTAGCCAAGTTCGCTTTTTGGAAGGAGAAAATAGTGCATGTAAACACCTGTTTTTTCTTAAGTAATTTATAGTTTTTCTTTTAAAACAGCAATTTCATCACGTAATTGTGCAGCAACAATAAAATCTAAAGATTTGGCAGCAGCTTCCATATGTTTGCGTTTTTGCCTAATTCGTTTTTCTATTTCTTCTTTTGGTAAGTATTGTAAATCTTGTTCAGCAGCAACTTGTTTTGCGTTGTCATAATGATAACTAGAAACGGCAGATTTAGATAACGTATCATCAATTCTTTTATTAATCTGAGTAGGAGTGATGTTGTGTTTTGTATTATATGCAATTTGTTTTTCTCTTCTTCGGTCTGTCTCATCCATGGTTTTTTGCATACTCTTGGTAATTTTATCAGCATACAAAATAGCCAAACCATTTACGTTTCTTGCTGCTCTACCAACAGTTTGTGTTATAGATCTGTGGCTTCTTAAAAAACCTTCTTTATCTGCATCTAAAATAGCAACCAAAGAAACTTCTGGTAAATCTAAACCTTCACGTAAAAGGTTGACTCCAATTAAAACATCAAACAAACCTTTACGTAAATCTTGCATTATCTCTACACGCTCTAATGTATCTACATCAGAATGAATATATCTACAACGTATTGCAACTCTAGTTAAATATTTGGTGAGTTCTTCTGCCATTCTTTTGGTTAATGTGGTCACCAAAGTACGTTCGTCTTTTTCTACTCGTATTTGTATTTCTTCAATTAAATCATCTATCTGATTTAAACTTGGTCTTATTTCTATAATTGGATCTAATAAACCTGTGGGTCTAATAACTTGTTCTACAAAAACACCTTCTGTTTTTTGAAGTTCATAATCTGCAGGAGTTGCAGAAACATAGATTACTTGATTCTGAATTTCTTCAAATTCTTCAAATTTTAAAGGACGATTGTCCATGGCAGCTGCTAATCTAAAACCATATTCTACTAAGTTTTCTTTTCTACTTCTATCTCCACCATACATTGCATGTGTTTGCGGAATTGTAACATGACTTTCATCAATCACCATTAAATAATCATCTGGAAAATAATCTAACAAACAGAAAGGTCTTGTTCCTGGTTCTCGCCCGTCTAAATAACGAGAATAATTTTCAATTCCAGAACAATACCCTAATTCACGTATCATTTCTAAATCGAATTCTGTTCTTTCTTTTAATCGTTTTGCTTCTAGATGTTTGCCAATTTCTTTAAAATAATCTACTTGCTTCATCATATCTTCCTGAATTTGATGAATGGCATTTTGAAGTACATCTGGTGATGTTACAAACAAGTTTGCAGGATAAATGGTGAGTTCTTCAAATTTTTCTAGCACCGTATTACTTTCTAAATCAAAGGATTCTATTTCTTCAATTTCATCGCCAAAAAAGTGAACTCTATAGCCATTATCTCCATAAGACGGATAAATAGTTACCACATCTCCTTTTACTTTGAAGGTGCCACTTTTTATTTCGTGTTCTGTTCTAGAATATAAACTCTGTACTAATTGATGTAAAAATTTTGTTCTTGCAATTTGTTGTCCAACTGCTACCGGAATCACATTTTTCTTAAATTCTATGGGATTTCCAATTCCGTATAAACAAGAAACCGAGGCAACAACAATCACATCTCTTCTACCAGAAAGTAGGGAAGAAGTGGTACTTAAACGTAAACGCTCAATATCTTCATTAATAGATAAATCTTTTTCTATATAAGTTCCAGTTACTGGAATGTAGGCTTCAGGTTGATAATAATCATAATAGGAAACAAAATATTCTACAGCATTTTCTGGGAAAAACTGTTTAAATTCTGAATATAATTGAGCTGCTAATGTTTTATTATGAGCTAAAACTAAGGTTGGTTTTTGCACTTCTTGTACAACATTTGCCACAGAAAATGTTTTTCCAGAACCTGTTACCCCTAAAAGTGTTTGAAACCTTTCTCCGGCTAAAATTCCTGTAGAAAGTTGCTTTATTGCTTGTGGTTGATCTCCTGTTGGAGAAAATTCTGACACCAATTTAAATTCCATAATGTAAAAATACGGATACTTTTTTGTAAAATATCCGCATTTTTTTAAAGTTTTAAAAAGTGAGATTTACTTTCTCAGTAATGAGAAATGTCCTTTTTTAAATATAATAGATTTACGAGGATCTATAGGAATTAGTTGAACATTAAACCAATAATCATTCGAAGGCATTAGTTTGCCATTATAAGTACCATCCCAACCGGGTCCATCAATTGGTAATTGGGCAATTAATTTTCCATATCTATTAAAAATATTGATACTACTATTAAGGCTATAAATAATTTTTCCAACACCTATTACCATCCAAGTATCCTTAATTCCATCATCATTTGGTGTAAAGAATTTTGGGTATTGAATTACAGAAATTATTAATTCTTCATCTGCGATACATCCATTTTTATCATGTACGATAATGGTGTAAATTCCACCTTTCAGATTTTCGAAAAGAGGGGCATCTTGAAAACCAATTATAGGAATTCTTTCACCATTATCTTCGTTTCTTAAAGCAAATTGATAGTCGCCTTTTCCTAAAGAATTTTTAAGAGTATCTATAAATATTGATATATTATCTTGAGAATTAATACTGATAGATTCTTCAATAATGGTTACATACTCTTCTAATAAGGTCGCTTTTTCAGATTCTTTTACATACATAGTTTTAGTGCTGCTACATGTAGTTGTTTTATCTGTTGCTGTTAACGTATATTCTCCACCTTCTTTTATAATTAAAGTTTGGTCTGTACCTAAAGTAGTTCCATTTTTATCTATCCATTCATAATTATATTCACCAGCAGGATTTTCAGCTTCAAGGATATGAGGATCTGTGTAGTTTAAGCACAAAACTTGAGGGGTAACCCTAAAATCTGGTAAAGGAGTAATATTTAGGTTAAAAGATAAGCGTGTATGTGCACAAATAGTAGGAGCGTTTTTTGTGTTTTCAACACGTACATAAATAGTTTGATTGTTACGTTTGTTTTCAAACGTATTTTCATCAATCGCTAGTGCCAAATTTCCAGCTTCAGCATCTGCTAAAGAAGTGTAAAAAGTAATAGTGAAATCTGTAAATTCACTTGGTTGGTAGTTGGCAAGAATTTCTGGTATTTTATTTTTTAAAGTAATATCTCCATTAATTCCATTGTTATCATCTTCAAAACGATCAGAAGTGTTGTCACAATCAGAATAATCAGAAATATTAATAGGGATGTTTGATTCTGGATACACTAAAAGCTCGAAAGTAGAAATATCAGATTCACACGTATTTCCAACTAAATCAATTACTTTAAAGAAAATTGTTTCAATTCCTGGGTCATCTGTATTAAAATTAGCAGGAAAAATAGTTTCACTTGTTGTGTTTTCAAAATCAGTAGAATTCGTTATTTCGTTTCCATTTTCAGCATCTTGTTGCGTTAGATAATAAGCAACTCGACTTGTTCTACCAGCTAAGATTTCAGTGTCTTTCGACGTTAAATCAATGTTTTGAGCAATTCTATTTCTAGTGTTACTATCTGAAGGAGTGGCAACATCACATACTGCAAGAGGTGTGATTGTTGTAGAAACTAAAGGATTAGGATTTACAATTATTTTAAAAGACACGTTGTTGTTAAAACATTGTGTATTTCCATTTCTGTCTTGTACACGAACATAAATAATCTGTTCACTAATATCACCTAAAGTAAAACTTATAGGAACAGTGTTTGTGAAATTAGTATCGTTTGTAATAAGATCTGCATTTGTATTTACACCAATTGCAGTAGTATGAAAAGAAACAATATAATCTGTTTCAGTTTGCGTTGCTCCTAAGATATCACTAACGTTGTTTCTAAGATTAATATTTGAATTACGGCCATCTGTTGTGCTGCCAGATAGTGCATCATCACAAAGATTAAAATCTGAAGGTTTATTTGCTAATGGAAACGGTTGTACTGTTAAAGTAAGTTGTCCAATACCACTGCAATTATTATTTACTTTATTCTTTATTTTGATGTAGATTATTTGGCTATTAATGTAAGAAGGATCATTATTATTTCTATGATTAGAAATATCAGGAATTTCATTTACAGAAGCATTTCTATCTGCAATTGTTTCATAAAATAATATTTCTAAACTTGGTTGAATTAATGTAGGGAACAAGTTCATAACTTCTTGTTCAGCTTCACTAAAATCGAAAAAAGTAATTCCATCTGTATCTGAATTAGCTATAGTATTATTACCATCAGCATCTAAAAAATCATCACAAGCAATAAAATTTCTGTTATAATCAACATCACTAGCAAAAGAAACAATTAATTCTAATTTAGATATTTTATAACATCCTTGATTAGAGATTGTCCTAACCCAAGCTTCACCAGTATTATTAACAAAATACATTAATTTATTAGCAACTTGAGGCGTACCTGCAATTGCTTCAGCTTCTGTGTTATAATATTCAAAAGTTTCATTTGCTCTATTGTCTGAGATACTAATTTCAGCTTCACTTAGGTTAAATGTGGCTATTAAATCAGGGTTGTCATCACATTGTTTAATAATTACAGGGTTTGCTTTAATAACAGGCAAAGGATCTACAATTAATTGAAAAGAAGTAAATGAACTTCCTGCTGTATCATCTGAAACTATATAACAATTAACATTCACTTTATTTTCAACTCTTACATATATTGTTTGAGTGTTGGTAACTTGATAGTCAGCATTTTTATCAATAGCATTCGTTGTGCTGCTCGTTTGGGCATCTGCAATTGCAGTATGATAAGAAATAGTGTATTGTAATGGATTAAGTGTTCCTAAAATTTCAGCATCCTTAGTACTTAATCTAAAGCTATTTGTAATGCCATCTGTTGTGCTGCCAGAAAGAGCATCATCACAAAGATTGAAATCTGAAGGTTTATTTATTAATGGAAACGGTTGTATTGTTAAAGTAAATTGCCCAATACTAGAACAATTATTATTTACTTTATTTTTTATTTTGATGTAGATTATTTGGCTATTAACGTATGAAGGATCATTATTATTTCTATGATTAGAAATGTCAGGAATTTCATTGACAGAAGCATTTCTATCTGCAATTGTTTCATAAAATAATATTTCTAAACTTGGTTGAATTAATGCAGGGAACAAGTTCATAACTTCTTGTTCAGCTTCACTAAAATCGAAAAAAGTAATTCCATCTGTATTTGAATTAGCTGCAGTATTATTACCATCAGCATCTAAAAAATCATCACAAGCTATAAAAGTTCTATTATAATCAACATCACTAGCAAAAGAAACAATTAATTCTAATTTAGAAATTTTATAACATCCTTGTTTAGAGATTGTTCTAACCCAAGCTTCACCAGTATTATTAACGAAGTACATTAATTTATTAGCAACTTGTGGCGTACCTGCAATTGCTTCAGCTTCTGTGTTATAATATTCAAAAGTTTCATTTGCTCTATTGTCTGAGATACTAATTTCAGCTTCAGTTAGGTTAAATGTGGCTATTAAATCAGGGTTGTCATTACATTGTTTAATAATTACAGGGTTTGTTTTAATAACCGGCAAAGGATCTACAATTAATTGAAAAGAAGTAAATGAACTTCCTGCTGTATCATCTGAAACTATATAACAATCAACATTCACTTTATTTTCAACTCTTACATATATTGTTTGAGTATTGGTAACTTGATAGTCAGCATTTTTATCAATAGCATTTGTTGTGCTGCTCGTTTGGGCATCTGCAATTGCAGTATGATAAGAAACAGTGTATTGTAATGCACTAAGTGTTCCTAAAATTTCAGCATCCTTTGTGCTTAATCTAAAGCTATTAGTAACACCATCTGTATCTCCACCTGTACTTGCTGCGTCATCACACAATCTGTAATCTGTTGGTTGTATTGGTTTTGGTTCACTTGTTACTTCAAGAGTAAAACTTGTAAAGGCAAAACAAGTATTGGGTACAATTTTATTAACAACTCTTACATAAATTACCTGAGAACTTGCCTCACTAACTAGATAAGGGATCGTTAAATTTGTGCCCACAATATTGTCATTCGCTTTTTCTAAAGTATCAAAATATAAAACATTAAAAACTGTTGAATCTAATCCGTCTAAAATTTCTGTATTTTTTAGTGCTTCTAAATCAAAACTATATGCTTGTGTTAAATCAGTATTACAAAAGATAATATCTGTTGGTTTTTTTGCACTAGCCGCATCAAAAACCTCAATATTAAAAGCGCCTTCACGTTGAGTTGAAATACCACATTCATTAGTAAGATTAACAATTAAAGTATATTTTCCACTATTCGCTTTTGATAAATTATTAAGAGTTAAATTAGGATTTGTGTCTATTGGAATGGTTTCATCATTAAAAAACCATTGGTACATAATATTTGTACCTGTAAGAGGTTCTGGAATAAATGTTTTGTTATCTCCAGTACAAAACTGCAAATTTTCATCGTTTACTACTTGATTTGAAACTTCTTCTGTAATTTCTATAGGAATTAGTAAAGAGGAAATAAATGGAGGTAAACCTTGGCCTGTTAGTTTTCCTCCTAAATTAATTGCATTGTTCGTGTATATAATTTTATTTGCAGCAGCATTAGGGTTTTCAATAGCATCTAAATGATTTTTATCTGGAATAGAAATATAAATTTTTCCATCTGGTCCCAATTGAAGTGCACCTCTATACCCATTCTTAGTTATAATTTTAGTTCTGCTAGAAGCGATATCTGTTTGATTTAAGTCAAATTGATAGATATTAAATTTGTCATCATAAGTTGAGGCATATAATTTTTTACTATTTCTAGAAAAACTAACGCCATAAGGAGAATTGTTTGAAAAATTAGGAATTAAAACTTCTGGATTTAGGCTAACAACTCCACTTTCATTATTAAAATCAAATAATAATAAACTTCCAATTTTAGATATGCTAATTTGATTATAGTCTGCAAAGGCAATTTTAGTTCCATCTGGTGATATGTTTAAATACCCTCTTTTATCTTTCGCAGTAAAGTTTACTCTACTAGTAACCACATCTGAAACTCTAACTCCAGAAACATCTATTTTATATGCAAAAAATGTGTTTTGTACAAAAGATACCACCCAAAAAGTATTACACTCTTTTCCTTGAACAGCAGCTACTTTTTCTGACCAATTTTCACTTAAATCAGAATTCGTATTTGGGTCTATAGCCAAATTTATTGGTCCTTCTATAATTTCTCCTAAATTGTTGTTTTTAGAAATATCTATGGTGTAAAAATTGAAACCTGGGTTTTCAGGCTCTGTACTTAAAACAGCATCTGTTCCAACCGTAAATAAATAGTAAATTGTTGCAGACCCTGGCTTAGGAATAATCATACCAGATTGAGTACTTGTTGGGTTTCCTTGTAAATCATTTCCAGGATTTCCATTGCTATAATTCATAACAACATGGTTTTTGTTGAAAACAGAAATACCATCAGAGTAAAATAATAAATTACCATTAAAGTCAGAAAAGGAGGAACAACCTTCGTCTGTATTTATTTTTCCATTAGTAACTCCTGTAGGAGGAGTTGTGTTAAAATTTACACCAGCATTTTTTCCAAAGTACCAAAAATTAGCCTCTTTTTGAGAGAATAAATTTAATGCCATGAAGAAGAGTAATATAGGGGTTACTTTTTTCATTTGACTATTTATAACATAACAAACGTCAAATTTATTTAAATAGTATTACAAATCTCTCTTTTTTAATAAAGCGTAAGACAAATAGATAAAAATGAATGTCCAAACACTTACAATAATGATTGTGCTAAAGTCTACGGCATAACTTTTGTTAATTGTTTCTCCCATTGAATTTGCAGCAGATCTAACTGCACCTAATCTAGAAAAAGGTTCTTTTATTAAGTTTGTCATTGCCTCTAAAGGCAAAAATTGCATAATGCTATCCACTTTTTCTGAAGTGTTTTCAGCACTTTTAAAAGTCCAAAATAAATATCCTTTAAACATGCTTTCTCCAATTAACCAAACCAACATTGCGCCAACCGCAAAAGCAGATCTTTTTACAAGAATACCTAAAAATAACCCGAAAGAGAAAAAACCTACTAGCTTAATAAAAAAGGCTAAAATATATTCTAAATCTGAAGTTATAATTGACAGTTCATTGTAATCTGAATATGAGAATCCTAAAATTAATGAAACCACAAAAACAAATACGGTTGATATTAACGCAAAAGCAATTACAGCATAGAATTTTGATAAAATGAATTCCTTTTTACTCAAGCCATCTATTAAATTCTGTTTTAATGTTTTATAACTGTATTCATTTGCGATCATAGAAACAATAACAAGTAATAAAAAGAACTTTAAAATAGCAGCCATATATGTATTAAAGTGCCAGATATAAGGAAAATTAAAAATCCCCATTTCTGCTAAATGAAACTTTATTGGCCCAATATCAAACTTTATTGCAGCAATTAATGCAATGGAAGTTAATAAGGCAAAATAGATGATTGACAGTACTTTACTAGCGGTATTGTGTCTTAATTTATGAAATTCTATAGTTAGTAGTCTAAACATGATGTGGTATCTTTTGTGAATTTGTTTTCGATAAAATTTCGTAAAAATGAAATCACTCGAACTGCTATTCAGTGGATTAGTTGTTGTTTGTTAAATCTAAAAATTGTTGTTCTAAACTTGGTTTACGTTTTACCAAATGAGATAAAATAAAACCTTTATCAAACAAGTATTTATTGATTTCTGTAGATGAAATCTCACTTTTTAAAGTAGCAATTATAGTTTCATGCTCTTTTGTTATTTTGTCAATTGAAGGGTGTTCTTGTAAAAGACTAATTAATTTATCTTCATTTTCATCAACTTTTAATTCAAATAAACCATTAGAAGCGGTCATTTCATCAACAGTACCACTATATAGTTTTACTCCTTTTCTAATAACAACTACATGAGAACACACTTTTTCTACTTCATCTAATAGGTGAGAAGCTAATAGAATTGTTGTTCCGTTACTTGCAATATCTTTTATAATTTGACGAATTTCATGAATTCCTTGAGGATCTAATCCATTTGTAGGTTCATCTAATATTAAAATTTCTGGATCATTTAACAAAGCAGATGCAATTGCTAAACGCTGTTTCATACCTAAAGAAAACGTTTTAAACTTACTGTTTTTTCTTTCAAAAAGATTTACAGTTTTTAGTTTCTCGTCGATTTTGTCTGTTGATATTCCTTTAATTTTACAGATTAGCTTCAGGTTTTGATCTGCTGTCATGTAAGGATAAAAATTTGGTCGCTCAATAATTGCTCCAACTTTTTTTAAGGCTTCATGTGTAGATAATTTTCCGTTAAACCAGGAAAATTCACCAGAAGTTCTGTTAACAACATTTAAAATAATACCTAAAGTAGTAGATTTTCCACTTCCATTTGGACCTAGAATCCCATAAACATTTCCTTTTTGTATATCAAAAGAAAGATTATTTACAGCATGAACGTGTCCGTATTTTTTATCGAGGTTTTTAAGTGATAAGATAGTTTCCAAAGAAATTGTTTTAGTCAGTTATATAAAGTAAGACGACTAATTTACAATTTTGTTACTGAAAAAAGTGATATTGTTAAAAAGTGTAATTGTTTAATCGTTAAAACCACAAATTAAGGTTTTTGCACAGATATTTACACAATTAACAGCTTAAACAGGTATACGTTTTTGTTAATATTCATTAAAATCATAATCATCAAAATTGCCAAATTCATCATCAATATCTCCTTCTTCATCAAATAGATCTTCTGTTTTATCTGCAACAAATTCTTTTTCTGGAGCTTCACTAGGTATTTCGCCCACAGTAAGAATAATTTGAGGTAAGCCTTCTTTCTTTTCATCAGAAATTTCAATAACTTCAACATAAAATGTCCACATCTTTAAAAAATCATAAACATAAATAAGTTTATTGTTCTCTTCAGGTAAGGTTTCATTTAATAGGCACGTTTGCATAGAAATACCTTCACCAATTTCTTCCATGTTAAATAACGGAATTTCTTCCCCTTGATTCCACTCTTCATCAGTTTTATAAAAGGAAGCCATTTCTTGCCCTTTAAAACCAAAAGATTTTGCAATAGTTAAATGTAAAGTTTCAAGATTTATAATGTTATCAACTAAAATAGTTCTAATTATATCTTCTTTGATGTCTAGAATTACGCGTATTTTGTACATGAAATGGTTTAATTTCTTAACTGCAAAAATACAATTTTTTATATGTACTTTTACATTATAAATAAAAAGACATGGATAAAAAAGCGATATTAAAAGCATTTAATGAGCGTTCTAAACATACATTAATGGAAACGCTTGATATTGAATATATTGCTGTTGGTGATGATTTTTTAATAGCAAAAATGCCAGTAAACTCTAGCGTTCATCAACCTTATGGACAGCTTCATGGTGGCGCAACTGCTGCTTTAGCTGAAAGTGTTGGCAGCGCGGCTTCAAATTTTTTTATTGATAGTAAAACGCAATTTATAAACGGAATTCAGCTTTCTATAAATCATATTAAAAGTAAACGAGAAGGAGTTGTTTTTGCTACTGCTAAAAATATTCATAAAGGAAAATCTACTCATTTATGGGAGGTTACAATTGTTGATGAAGAAGATAATTTAATTTCTGTAGCCAAAATGACAAATATTGTTTTAGAAAGAAGGTAATATGAATATTTTTAAAAAAATAGAAAATTGCTACGAAAAAAAACTTCCTTTTGTAGTTTATAGAAAACCAAATTCTAATGAAATCTCCGGGGTATTTTTAGAAGATGAAACTCTTTATTATACAGATGATTTTAAAGAAAGCGGTTTTGTATTTTCGCCTTTTAATGGTGAAGAAAAATCCATTTTAATGCCATTATCAAAATCAGAATTTATTAAAGAAAATCTTCATTTAGAAGATAGTTTTCTCTACAATAATGATTTTGAAATTGATGAATCATCAAAAAAGAGTCATATTCATCTTGTAGAAAAAGCAATCGATGTTATTAATGATAAAGAACTAGAAAAAGTAGTTGTTTCAAGAAAAGAGACTGTAGAAATTACTGATTTTGATGTACTTAAAATTTACAAGAAATTACTACAAACGTATCAAAATGCTTTTGTTTATGTTTGGTATCATCCAAAAGTAGGGTTGTGGCTTGGCGCTACTCCAGAAACACTTTTAAATTTAGAAAACACTTCTTTTAAAACAATGTCTTTAGCCGGAACCCAGGTTTTTAGTGGTGAAGAAAATGTTGTTTGGAAAAACAAAGAGCTAGAAGAGCAGCAACTAGTTACCAATTTTATAGTGTATCAACTTAAAGGTATTGCATTTAATTTAAAAATTGATAAAATAGAAACGATAAAAGCAGGTAGTTTGTTGCATTTGCGAACAAAAGTAGAAGGCGAGATAAATGGAAAGTCTACATTAAAAAAATTAATTAGAGCATTGCATCCAACACCCGCTGTTTGTGGTTTGCCCAGAGAAAAAGCAAGAGAGTTTATTCTTAAAAATGAAAACTATAATAGAAGTTTTTATACTGGTTTTTTAGGAGAACTTAATTTTAAGAATAAAGAAACTCAAAATTCAACCCTTTTTGTGAATTTACGATGCATGCATATTGAAAATAATACAGCATCAATTTTTATTGGAGGAGGAATTACAAAAGATAGTAATGCTAAGAAAGAATGGGAGGAAACCGTTGCAAAAAGTAAAGTTATGAAACGAGTTTTGTAATAGTTTAAATGATAAAATTAAAAAGCGCAAACAGTATTGTTTGCGCTTTTTTCTTTGTAAATTGCATTTGAATTAATTATTTTTTATAAAGAGTTTCATAACTCAAAAAAAACTAAACTTTATACAGTGTAAGACTGTTATATATCGTCAAAAGAAACGTCTGTAAAGCTTTCTGTAGACTTAACTTCGTCTGCAGCATCTTCTGTAGTTTCTTCTTTCTTAAAATCTTTTTGATGACGTTCACTAATTACTTCATCTCCTTTTTCTGCAACGATATAATCTGTTGCTTTTGTTAGCATTTCTTGAAAATCTGAAAAATCTTCTTTGTACAAATAAATTTTGTGTTTTTGATAATGAAAAGTACCATCATCATGTGTAAATTTCTTACTTTCTGTAACAGTTAAGTAATAATCATCTGCTTTTGTTGCTCTAACATCAAAAAAATAAGTTCTTCTTCCTGCTCTCAATACTTGAGAAAAAATCTCCTCCTGTTCAACTCTATCGGCCATAATTTTTTTTAAATAGTAGTTATAATAATTTTTTTTACTCAACAAATCTAACAAAATATTTTACGTAGCAATGTTAAAGATTAAATTTATTTTTCTAAAAGTTGTTGTTCATACAAGTTTTTATAGTACCCTTCTTGCTTTATTAGTTGATTGTGAGTTCCTTGTTGTATAATTTCTCCTTGATCTAAAACAATAATTTTATCTGCATTTTTTGCAGATGAAACTCTGTGACTAATAATAAAAGTAGTCTTATTTTTAGATACTTTTTCTAAGTTTGATAATATTTTTTCTTCAGTTTCTGTGTCTACAGCAGACAAACAATCGTCAAAAATTAGAATTTTAGGGTTCTTAATAATTGCTCTAGCAATAGAAACACGTTGTTTTTGTCCACCAGATAAAGTTACTCCACGTTCTCCTAAAATAGTTTTATATCCATTTGTAAATTCAATAATATTATCATGTACCGCTGCATTTTTAGCAGCATTTATTATTTCTTCTTCAGTAGCGTCTTCTTTTCCAAATTTTATATTGTTTTCAATGGTATCAGAAAATAAGAACGGATCTTGAGGAACAAAACCAATTTGACTTCTTACGTTATCTAAATTAGCTTCTTTAATTGGTGTATTATCTAAAAAAACGGTTCCTATTTTAGTGTCATACAATCTAGAAATTAACTCTATAATTGTAGATTTCCCTGAACCCGTTTTTCCTAAAATAGCGAGTGTTTCTCCTGTTTTTACAGAAAAACTAATATTTTTTAAAGCGGTAATATTTGTATCATCATACGTAAAAGTAACCTCTTTAAAAGTAACATTTCCTTCTAGATTTGTTGTAGAAGTATTTGTACTTTGAATTTCTGGAACTTGTTCTAAAAACTCATTAATTCTCATTTGAGAAGCTTCAGCTTGCTGAACCATAGAAGTTACCCAGCCAACAACTGCAACTGGCCATGTAAGAATGTTAACATAAAGCATAAATTCTATAATAATTCCTATTTGAATTTCTCCATTTATATATTGTTTTCCTCCAACATAAATTACCAGTAAATTACTAATACCAATTAAGAAAACCATTAAAGGGAAAAATAATGCATTCGCTTTGTGTAAGTCTATATTTTTCTCTTTGCTTTCATCTGCAATTTCATCAAAATCTTTAATGATTGAAGGTTCAATTCCATACGACTTAACCACATTAATTCCAGAGAAAAATTCTTGATTAAATGTGGTTAATTTAGATAAATACTCTTGCACAATTGCACTTCTTTTATGAATTACTTTACTCAATATAAATATTGAAACTGATAATATAGGAAATGGTAAAAGTGTATACAAGGTTAGTTTTACATCTACATTAATCATTTGTGTAAAACCTACTACAAAAAGTACAATCATGTTCATTGTGTACATAATTGCAGGTCCAACGTACATTCTTACTTTAGAAACGTCTTCACTTATTCTGTTCATTAAATCACCAGTTCTATTTTTTTTGTAAAAATTGAGGGATAATTTTTGATATTGCTGGTAGATCTCGTTTTTTAAATCAAACTCTATTAATCTAGAAGTTACAATTATTGTTTGTCTCATTAAAAAGGTAAAGAAACCTGCAACCAATGCAACACCAATAATAATAAGTACATTTATTAATAATTGATGCTTAACTTCTTCTAAGTCTGTAATTTTTCCATTTTGATAATCTTCAACCACATTTAGAGAGTCTCTAATAATTTGTGGAATTTTCAATGCTAAAAGCTTAGAAAGAATTGTAATTAAAATACCGACTATTAATCGCCATTTGTATTTAGAAAAATATTTATTTAAGTAGTGTAATGCCTTCAATGAGAACTAAATTTTAAGGAAATAAAATTACTATTAATATGAATAAAGTAACTTATTATTATGTTAAATAATAAGTAGAATTTTATATTTTATATACAAGTACGAAGATACACGTTTAAAAGTAATACAGTAATATTTGATGCACTTGAAAAAAAGTAAAAACAAAACATAAAAAAGAACAGGAATCATAAGAGAATAAAAATAAAATAGTACTATTTTTGCATCGCGTAAGAAAATTCTTTCGCATTTTTTTAAAATAAGTTCTTTAGAAAATGATTAACAGAAGACATATTCGAGTTAAAGTAATGCAATCTGTGTACGCTATGTTGCAGTCTCATAATGATGATATCATTAGAGAAGAAAAATTTTTAAAACATAGTATCTTAAAAATGTACGATTTGTATGTTTTAAATCTTCAATTATTGGTTGAAGTACAGAAACTGGCAGCTAAAAAAATGGCGCTTTCAAAAAAGAAAATTCTTGCTACTAAAGAAGATTTAAGGCCAAACACTAAATTTATAGACAATAAAATTATAAACACAATTGCAGAAAGCATAAGTGTTGAAGGTTATATTGAACTAAACAATTTAAACAACTGGGAATTAGATAAAGAATATGTAAGAATTATTTTTGAGGAATTGCAAAAAAGCGATTTGTACAAAAACTATTTAGAAACAGAAGAGGAGTCTTTTAAAGCAGATAAAGCTTTTGTTATTGATTTTTTCAAAGAAATTATTGCTCCAAATGATAAGTTAGGAGCATTTTTTGAAGATACAATGATTTCTTGGGTAGATGATATTCCTTTTGTAAATACTTGGGTTGTAAAAACTTTAAGTAAGCAAAAAGAGAACAGTACTTTTTTCTTAAGCAGTCTTTATAAAGATAAAGATGATGAAGATTTTGTATCTCAATTGTTTAGAAAAACTGTTTTAAAACATAAAGAGTACGAGCAAGATATTACTGAAAAGACACCAAACTGGGAAACAGATAGAATTGCAGATATAGATATGATTCTTATTAAAATGTCTTTAACAGAGTTTATGAATTTTCCATCGATACCAACAAGAGTTACAATTAATGAATATATAGAAATCTCTAAAGATTATTCTACAGAAAAGAGTAGTTATTTTATAAATGGAGTTTTAGATAAAATCTCAAGAGATTTTATAGAAAATAAAAGAATTGTTAAAATAGGGAGAGGTTTACTGTAACTTAATTGTTTTAGAGCATTAATTTGTTATTTTTACACAAAATATTAATCACAATGAAAAAAGTAACAATTTTATTAGCATTTATAGTTTCTGTGATTGGATTTACTTCTTGTAAAGACGCAAATCCATCAGCAAAAATTAATAAAGAAAATTTAAACAAAGCAATTTCTAGAGATGTAGAAATTAAAAAAGGAACAGCATTAATTTCACTTGATAAAAAAGAGTATGATTTTGGTACTGTAGATGAAGGGGTTATTGTAGAAACAGTATTTAATGTTACTAACATTGGTGAAACTGATTTAGTAATTACAAAAGCAGTAGGTTCTTGTGGTTGTACAGTTCCTGTTTGGCCTAAAGATCCAATAAAACCAGGAGAAACAGGTGAGATTGCAGTGAAATTTAATACTTCAGGAAAACCAAATAGACAATTAAAAACGGTTACATTAACAACGAATACAGAAGCAGGTAGAGAAGTTCTTACCTTAAAAGGTTCTGTAATACCAAAAGCAAAACAATAAGATGTTTACAACAATGTTTTTACAATTTGATGCAGGAAGTTTAACAAGTATGTTGCCTTTTTTAGCAATGATTTTAGTCTTATATTTCTTTATGATAAGACCTCAAATGAATCGTCAGAAAAAAGAAAAGTCTTTTCAATCAGAAATTAAAAAAGGTGCAAAAGTGATTACTTCAAGTGGTATTCATGGTAAAATTGCAGAAGTTAATGCTACAGATAATACTGTAACAATAGAAACTGGTGCAGGAAAAATTAAATTTGAACGTTCTGCTATTTCTATGGAATTAAGTAAAAAATACTTAGCTCCAGAAAAAAAGTAATTTTCAATTAATAGTATTATAAAGTGAGCTTTATCTATTTAGATGTTGCTCACTTTTTTTGTTTAATAGCTTTTATGTAAATTGCAATATAATTTATTCAAAAATTGAAAGGAACTAAAAAAGTATCAAAAAATTTTATCGGATTTTTAGTAGCTTCTGTGCTAATTTGGTTGTTGATAACACTTTCTAAAGAGTATACAACAACAATAGCTTATCCGGTTTCATATATAAAAATACCTCAAGACAAACTTTTACAATCAACACCAAAAGAGGAAATAGATATTGTTATAAAGGCTTCAGGATTTAAAATAATTACTACTAAATTTAAGAAAAAACCAATAGTATTAACAGCAAACAGTTTAATTAGAAAAAGTAGTACTAAATATTATTTTTTAACTAAAAATCAGCTAATTAATATTCAAAAACAGTTGCTTTCTGGTATACAGTTGCAGCAAATTGTACAAGATACACTGTTTTTAGATTTAGGTACATTAGCGTCTAAAAAAATTGCAATTAAACCAATTTTAGATATTAATTATCATGTTGGATATGATATATCTAAAAAGATAAATATAAAACCAGATAGTATTATAATTTCTGGCCCAGAAAGTATCATTAATAAAATTAATTTTTTTGAAACAACTATTTTAAAATTGGATGACGTAAAGTCTGATTTTAAAGAAAAAGTTGAAATTTTAATGCCAAAAAACGAGAAAAATATTCATTTTAAAAAAGAATCTATTACAATTTCTGGAGTTGTAGAGAAATTTACAGAAGGTAGTTTTCAAATTCCTTTTACAATAGTAAATTTACCTGAAAATTTAGAATTAAAAACACTTTCTAAAACGGTAGAAGTAATTTTTGTAGTTGGTTTATCTAATTTTAACAAAATTAATAAAGACTCTTTTATTGTAGAATGTGATTATAAAAATGCAGAAAAAAACAATTTAAGATACCTAATACCTAAAGTTATAAGCAGACCTAATTTTATTAAAAGTGTTAAAGTTGTTCCTATTATAATAGATTTCTTAATTCAAAAATAAATGATTGTTGGTTTAACAGGAGGAATAGGAAGTGGTAAAACTACAGTAGCAAAACTCTTTTCTGAGTATAAAAATGTTGCCGTTTATATTGCTGATATTGAAGCTAAAAAATTAATGAATTCTTCAATAATAATGAAGTCTAAAATTATTAAAGAGTTTGGTGAAGAAGCTTATAAAGATAATCAACTAAATAGAGAATTTATAGCTAATATTGTTTTTAATGATAAAGAAAAACTAACAATATTAAACTCAATTGTGCATCCAGAAGTAAAAAAACATTTTCAAAAATTTGTTTTAAAAAATACCAAAAGAGATTACATTTTATATGAAAATGCAATTCTATTTGAAAGTAATAATACTTCTTTTTGCGATGTGATTATCTCTGTTTTTGTACCTTTAAAGGTAAGAATTCAAAGAGTTATTTCTAGAGATAACACTTCTGAATCTGCCGTATTACAACGAATGAAAAACCAATGGTTAGAAGCTAAAAAATTACTCCAATCTAACTATATAATTTGCAATATAAAGCTTGAAGACACTAAAAATCAAGTTGCAAAAATTCATAATATTTTAACAAAAAATAAAACATAGGTTTAAGAAAGTTCAACGTTTATGTTAAAAAAGACTTAAAAATTTAACTGTATTCCATATTTTATATCAAAAATTCTAAATAGGTTTTTTTAATGTATTAACTTTGATTTATGGGTAAGAAAATGTTTGTTCTTATTGTAGTTTTAATGAGCATTTCTTTAATAGGGATTATTGCTGTGCAAGTCTATTGGATTAATAATGCCGTTGAAAGTAAAAAGGAGCAATTTAAGAATGATGTTCAAAAATCTTTAGGAAGAATTTCAGAAAAAATTAATAAAAATGAAGAATATATTCTTGAAAAAAAGATTGAAAATTTCATTGAAAATACGGGTTTAGCTAATAATGCTCAAATTAGAAATTATCTTTTTCAAGAAATTGATACAACAACAAAAGAGAGAATTACTTTTGGAGCTACTTTTTTAGAAGAAAACTTTAAACTTCCAACCGATTTTTTAAATAATGATTCTATCATTTATAAAAGAGTTTCTGGAAAAAAAGATTTTTTTAGCACAAAATTAATCAAAGGTGTAGATAATGAACCTTCTGTTTATGATGAATCAAGATTTTCTACAACCAAAAGATTTTATAATATAGAAAAAACATTTTTCTCTAATGTTTATGGAGACATAAGAAGTAGAAAGCCAATAAACCAAAGAATTAGTAATAGTGAGTTAAAAACTATTATAGAAGAAGAATTAGAGAAAAGAAATATTTATTTAAATTTTAAATACGGTGTTTATAGTAATGATGGTTTGGCAACCAAATTAAAATCTGGTTATTATACAATTAATAAAAAAGAGAGTTATCCCTATCCGCTTTTTTTTAATTCAGAGAATGAAGTAGATTATATATTATACATAACATTTCCTTCTAAAAATGATCATATTTTATCAGAAATTTCTAATATATTATTACTGTCGTTATTTTTTATTTTTATAATTATTATCGCTTTTTCTAGTTCGTTATATCAATTAACTAGGCAGAAGAAAATTTCAGAAATAAAAACGGATTTCATCAATAATATGACACATGAGTTTAAAACACCCATTGCTACCATCAATTTAGCGTTAGATTCTATTAAGAATCCTAAAATTATAGATGATAAAGAGAAAGTGTTGCGTTATGTGAAAATGATTAGAGATGAGAATAAAAGAATGCATTCTCAAGTTGAAAATGTTTTACGAATTTCTAGGTTAGAAAAAAATCAAATAGATATTAGTAAGGAAACTATTGATATGCACGACATAATAGAAGATGCAATTACGCATATTAGTTTGTTAATAGATGATAGAAATGGTAGTGTAGAAACACATTTTAAATCAGTTGTAGCAGAATTACCAGGTAATGAATTTCACCTTACCAATGTTGTAGTAAATATGTTAGAAAATGCATTAAAATATTCTGAAGGCGCTCCAAAGATAGATGTGTATACAGAAAGTGTTGGTAAATTCTTCATTTTAAAAATAAAAGATGAAGGAATAGGAATGAGTAAGGCTGTTCAAAAAAATGTTTTCGATAAATTTTATAGAGAACAAAAAGGAAACATTCATGATGTAAAAGGTCATGGTTTAGGATTGGCTTATGTAAAAGAAATTGTTGAAAAACATCATGGAACAGTTTTTGTTGAAAGTGAAAAAGGAAAAGGAAGCATATTTACAGTAAAATTACCTTTAATTTAAAAAAATATAAAATGGGAAGTAAAAAAATTTTATTAGTAGAGGACGATCCAAATTTTGGAACCGTTCTTAAAGATTATTTAGCATTAAATGATTATAATGTAACGCATGCTAAAGATGGAATAGAGGGTTTAATTATGTTTAAAAATAGCGATTATGATTTGTGTATTTTAGATGTAATGATGCCAAGAAAAGATGGTTTTTCTTTAGCTCAAGATATCAGAACAACAAACAAAGAAGTGCCAATTATTTTCTTAACAGCAAAAACGTTAAAAGAAGATGTATTAAGAGGATACGCTGTTGGTGCAGATGATTATCTAAATAAACCTTTTGATTCTGAAGTACTATTGCATAAAATCAAAGCAATTTTGCAAAGAAAAGATACAGATAAATCAGCAGAATCTGAGCAATTTGAATTTACAATAGGAAGTTTGTTTTTTAATTCTAAACTACGTCATTTATCTGTAGGTAAAGATGGAGAACCAATAAAGCTATCTCCAAAAGAGAGTAAATTGTTAAGAATGTTAGCGATTCATAAAAATGATTTAATGCCAAGAGAATTAGCATTAACTAAAATTTGGAGAGATGACAACTACTTTACTTCTAGAAGTATGGATGTTTATATTGCAAAATTACGTAAGTATTTAAAGAAAGATGAAAATGTTGAAATTCTAAATATTCATGGAGAAGGATTTCGATTAGTAGAAAAGGCATAATTTATAAATACTTCCCCCAAAAATTTTAACCTGATAGTAATCATGCTATCAGGTTTTCTTTTTTTGTATTTTTGTATAAATAAAAAAGTATAAAATGGCAGAATTTATAAAAATTTACAATGAAAACCCAAATCAAACAGCCATTGATAAAGTTGTAAAAGTCTTACAAAATGGAGGTTTAGTTATTTATCCCACAGATACTGTTTATGGCCTAGGATGTGATATAACGAACACAAAAGCTTTAGAGAAAATTGCAAAAATTAAAGGGTTAAAATTAGACAAAGCTAATTTTTCTTTTGTTTGTAATGATTTAAGCCACTTGTCAGATTATGTGAAACAAATAGATTCGTCAACTTTTAAAATCTTAAAAAGAGCATTACCAGGGCCTTATACTTTTATTTTACCCGGTAGTAATAATTTACCAAAAGCTTTTAAGAAAAGAAAAACGGTTGGAATTAGAATTCCAGATAATAATATTGCACGAAAATTAGTAGCAACTTTAGGAAACCCAATTGTATCTACTTCTATACATGATGAAGATGATGTTTTAGAATATACAACAGATCCAGAATTAATTTTTGAAAAATGGAATAAGTTAGTTGATATTGTAATTGATGGAGGATATGGAGATAATCATGCTTCTACTGTTATAGATTTAACAACGAATGAGCCGGAAGTTATTAGAGAAGGAAAAGGAGCTTTAGATATTCTTTAATTATCTTAACTCTTTAAACTTTTTTCTACCCAAAACAAAATATTGCCAAACAATGCTTGTGTGCAGATTGTAATCTTGTCTTTTTTGTAAATTTCTGCGTTTTTTTAGAAACTTATAAAAGTTTTTGTAAAAACTAAAATGTGCTTTTAGAATAGCCCAAGTATGAATTGGTCTAAACTCTAGTAAGAACTTTAAACCAGCGATTCCATCTAAAATTAAACGAGAAAAAATCACGAATAAAAACCATTGTTTTGGAACGTTTTTCACCACATTTAATAAACTATTTCTAAAATTTAAAAATGTTTTTTGAGGATTAGTCTCTTGTAAAGTTGCACCACCAACATGAAAAACTGTTGATAAGCCAACATATTTTATTTTATAACCTGTATTTTGAACTCTCCAGCACAAATCAATTTCTTCTTGATGCGCAAAATAATCTTCATCAAAACCTGCTAATTGATGAAATACTTTTGATCTAATAAAAAAACAAGCGCCAGAAGCCCAGAAAATTTCAGCAATATCATCAAATTGTCCGTTGTCTTTTTCTAAATGATTAAAAACACGTCCCCTACAATAAGGATACCCAAATAAATCTACAAAACCACCAGCAGCACCAGCATATTCAAATTTGGTTTTGTCTTTATAATCTAATATTTTTGGTTGAATAATAGCCGTTTTGTCATCATTCTTAAAAGTATCTAAAATTGGTTTTAACCAATTTTTTGTTACTTCAACATCAGAATTTATAAGGCAAAAAATATCTGCTTCTATCTGTTGTAAAGCATCATTATAACCTTTTGCATAACCACCATTAATTGTATTCTCTATAATTTTTACTGAAGGAAAAAATTCTTTAACGTACTTTATAGAGGTGTCTGTAGACGCATTATCAGCAACATAAATTTCTGCTTCTTGCAAAGTGAAATTCACGATTGAAGGCAAAAACTGTTCTAAGAGTTTTTGTCCGTTCCAATTTAATATGACAATGGCTGTTTTCAAGGGTGCGAATTTACATTTTAATAAATTATTCTCTTATAATTTTTTCTTAATAATAAATGAAGTTTTTTAAATATTGTCAGTTCAAGACAAGTTCTTTTTTAAGAATTTTGTATTGAGAACTGATTTAGAGTTTATGATTTCTATTAAAAAAGAAGACTACTTCAAAAAATGATTTCTGTTTTCACTGGAATGACAATTATTATTTATAATTAGGAACTTCTTTTAAGAAAATATAGGTTTCATTTTTAAAATCCATTTTACAATAAAAATGTTCTAAACCATTGGTAACAATAATAAAATTAGCTTTCAGTTCTAAATTATACCGTGCAATTTGATCAAAAGTATCTTGCGTTATTTTAACTTTAGGCGCCTTGCATTCTACTAATATTTCTGGTTTTCCTTCAGAATTAAAAACTAAAATATCACTTCTTTTTTTTAAATTATTTACTGTAAGTTGCTTTTCTATAGCGATTAATGACGATGGATATTTTTTTTTATCCATTAAAAAGAGTACAAAATGCTGACGAACCCATTCTTCTGGAGTTAAAACCATATATTTTTTTCTAATTATATCAAAAATAAGCGTCTTATTTTCGTTACTTTTGAGTTTGAAATTATATGTTGGTAGATTGAGTTTTAGCATCAATCAAAAGTAAGAAAATGAACGAAATAAGAACGATTGTTTCAGATATTAAAAGTGGAAATATAAAACCTATTTATTTTTTAATGGGTGAAGAAGCATATTACATTGATAAAATATCTGATTTTATTGAAGAAAACATCTTAGATGAAGCAGAAAAAGGCTTTAATCAACAAGTAATGTATGGTAGAGATGCTACAATTGAAGATATTGTTTCTTCTGCTAAACGGTATCCAATGATGGCAGAAAGACAGGTTCTTATTGTTAAAGAAGCACAAGATTTAAGTAGAAATATAGAGCAGTTAGTTGCTTATGCAGAAAACCCACAACCAACAACTGTACTCGTTTTAAACTATAAATACAAGAAATTAGACAAGCGCAAAAAATTGCATAAAGCAATTGCTAAAACGGGTTTAATTTTTGAAAGTAAAAAACTATATGAAAATCAGGTTTCTGATTGGATTAGAAGAGTTTTAGGCGGTAAAAAATATCAAATTGAGCCAAAAGCAGCTCAAATGTTAGTAGAATTTTTAGGAACTGACTTAAGTAAAATCAGCAATGAATTAGACAAATTAATGCTGATTCTACCAAAGGAAACTATTATAAATGATCATCATATAGAAGATAATATTGGAATTTCTAAAGATTTTAATAATTTTGAATTAAGAAAAGCAGTAGGAGAGAAGAATATTTTAAAATCGAATAGAATTATTAACTATTTTGCAGAAAACCCTAAGAATAATCCGTTGGTAATGACTATTTCTTTATTGAATAGTTTTTTTACACAATTACTAATGTTTCATGGTTTAAAAGATAAATCTAAAAGCTCTGTAGTAAAAGCGTTAGGTGTTAACCCTTATTTTGTTGATGAATATTTTTTAGCAGGAAGAAATTACCCGATGCGTAAAGTTGCACAAGTAATTGCTTTTTTACGAGATGCAGATGTTAAAAGTAAAGGTGTTGGAGCAAGCCAATCTGATGAAGATATTTTAAAAGAATTATTATTTAAAATTTTACATTAGAATCAAACTTAAAATTGTTCTACAAACCCAACGCTTTATCTATCTTTGATGACAATGAACAAAAAAGTCAAAATTATAGAATGCCCCCGTGATGCAATGCAAGGAATAAAATCTCATTTTATTTCTACAGAAAAAAAAGCGTTGTACATAAATTCTTTATTAAAAGTTGGTTTTGATACCATTGATTTTGGCAGTTTTGTATCGCCAAAGGCAATTCCGCAAATGCGAGATACAGCAGATGTTTTAGCAAAACTAGACTTATCTAGAACGAACAGTAAATTGTTAGCAATTATAGCAAATGTTCGTGGCGCAAATGATGCTTCTAAATTTGAAGAAATCGATTATTTAGGGTATCCTTTTTCTATTTCAGAGAATTTTCAAATGCGTAATACGCACAAAACAATAAAAGAATCTATAGAAGCTTTAGATCAAATTTTAACAATTGCAGATAAAACGAACAAAGAAGTTGTTGCCTATTTATCTATGGGATTTGGAAATCCTTATGGAGATCCTTGGAATGTGGAAATAGTAGGTGAGTGGACAGAAAAATTGTCTAAAATGGGTGTAAAAATATTATCACTTTCAGATACCGTTGGAAGTTCTACACCAAAAGTAATAGATTATTTATTTTCTAATTTAATTTCACAGTATCCAGAGATAGAATTTGGTGCACATTTGCATACAACTCCAGATAAATGGCACGAAAAAGTGGATGCAGCTTATAAAGCAGGTTGTTTGCGTTTTGATGGAGCAATAAAAGGGTATGGAGGTTGCCCAATGGCAAAAGACGACTTAACTGGTAATATGCCAACCGAAAAATTAGTATCCTATTTTACAGCGCAAAAAGTAGAGACTGGAATAAAGCCGATGAGTTTTGAAAGCGCTTACAACAAAGCTTTGGAGGTTTTTTAAATCAAAAAAATGAAAAATTTTAAATCACTTTTATATCTATTATTAGTAGCATTGCTAATTTCTTGTTCAACTACAAAAAAAGTTGATAAACAAGATGATGGAAAAATTAACTTCACTTTTTTACAGGTAAATGATGTGTATGAAATTGCCCCAATACAAGGAGGTAAGTTTGGTGGAATGGCAAGAGTAGAAAAGGTTCATAAAGAATTATTAAAAGAGAACCCAAATACAATGTTGGTAATTGCTGGTGATTTTTTGAATCCGTCTTTATTAGGAACGGTCAAATATAATGGAGAAAGAATTCGTGGTAAACAAATGATTGAAGTAATGAATGCAATGAATTTTGATTTAGCTGTGTTTGGTAATCATGAATTTGATTTAGGTAAAAACGATTTACAAAAGCGATTAAATGAAAGTAACTTTAATTGGGTTGCAGGAAATACAAAACTGAAAACAAAAGAAAAATCAGTCCCTTTTTATAAAGAAAAAAATGGTAAACAATTCCCAATTCCAGAAACATATATTAAAGAGTTTACAGATGCTGATGGGACAAAAATAAAAGTAGGTTTTATAAATGTTTGTATTTCTTCAAACCCAAAAGAATATGTAGAATATGGGAACACATTAATTAAAGCAAAAACATCCTATAATGCTTTAAAAGAGAAGGTTGATGTTGTTATTGGTTTAACACATGTAAAAGTTTCTACCGATATAAAAATTGCAAAAATATTACCAAATGTACCTTTAATTATGGGAGGACATGAACATACAAACATGCTAATTCCTGTTGGTAACTCTTTTGTAGCAAAAGCAGATGCAAATGCAAAGACCGTTTATATTCATAGAATTTCATTTGATACAAAAACAAAAAAAGCAATTGTAGCATCAGAATTGAAAGTAATAAATGAAAATATAAAGTCTGATGAAAAAGTAGGAGCAATTGTTGATAAATGGCAAACAATCTTAAAAACTCAGATAAAAAATATTATTCCAAATCCAGATGAAATAATTTACACAGCAAAGATTCCTTTAGACGCAAGAGATACTCCAATTAGAAGTATACAAACAAATATGGGAAAACTTATAACAGCATCAATGTCTTTTGCTTTTGATGATAAAGTAGATTGTGCTTTGGTAAATGGTGGTTCTATTAGAATTGATGATCAATTGGAAGGTGCTATTAATGCTGTAGATATTTTTAGAGTTTTGCCTTATGGAGGTGCAATTTTAAAGACAGAATTAAAAGGAAGTTTATTAAAAAGAGTTTTAGATTTTGGATTAAAAGCAGCAGGAACAGGAGCATACTTGCAAAGACATAATATTTCTTTAGATAACGGAGTTTGGAAAATTAATAATCAAGATATTAATCTTGATAAAGTGTATACAGTTGCTTTTTCAGATTATCTTTTAAAAGGTTTTGATATTCCTTTTTTATCTGATAAAAGTGATGGAGTTTTTAAAATCTATACCCCAAGAGAAACCGAGTTAGCTTTTGATATTAGAAAAGCAGTAATTGCTTATTTAAAAACGAAATAAAAAAAGAGCACTTATTTAAGTGCTCTTTATAATTATAAGAAGAATTTACTAGAATTTAAATTCTAATCCTCCATAAATTCCAAATGGATGTCCTGGTCTTAAACCAGCAGGAACCCTTGAAACGGCGTAGGTATTGTCTAATAGATTGATGATATTCGCTGTTATATTCAGCTTTTTATTTACAAAATATTTAGCAGAGAAATCTGCGATGAAGTTAGAAGCTACTTTTTCAGTTTTGGCAATCGTTCCAGTTCCTGCCAGCGTTCTAAATTCACCATTATATCTTCCGGATAAATTTATTTCAAAGTCATTGTGCTCAAGTGAAATCGTAGTATTTAGTTGGTGTCTTGGAAGGTATGGCATTTGGTCACCTTTAGAGACAGTACCCCACAAGCCATCATCACTTCCAAAACTATTTTGAAATGCTGAGTTGGTAAAAGTGTATCCAAAAGAAAGAGGGATAGATAGTTTTGAATTTTCTGAAGCGATATTGTAATTTAATAACACTTCAATTCCGTTTACATTAACCTCACCTGCATTAAACAACTCTAAAGAGCCTGTTCCTCCAGTTGCTGCTAAATCACTTCCCAAAAGGTTTGAATAGTCATTAAAAAAACCAACAACTTCTCCTTTTAATTTTCCGAGATTAAAACGAGTACCAAACTCATAATTGATACTTTCTTCCGGTTCTTGCCCGTTTTGATTTCCAGGAGGAGAGAATCCTTTGTGTATTCCACCAAATAAAGAGAAATCATTATTAAATTTGTAGTTTGTGCCCATTCCAGGAATAAAAATAGCCACTGAATTCTCTCTTGTCGCTAAATTAATACCTCCTCTTTTTACATCATTCTTCCCAAAATCTTCTCTCTTTAAGGTGATGTTCTCATATCTAACTCCCGGTGTAAACGTCCAGTTATTGTATTTTAATTTATAGGTCAGGTAAGATGCAAAGGCGGTAGCACTTGCAATTCTATTTGCATCTGTTCCGGGAACTCCTGCTGTGGTTAAGTCAAGGGTACTATTGTTTGAGATACGGTACTTATCTACCCATTGAAAGCGATCTTCCTCGTCATAATGTGCGCGAAAACCAATTTCTAAATCATGAAAAGCATCGCCTTTATACCAGTGATAGTCTAATTTTGTTTGAATCCCTTGCGCATAATACTTTCTATTGTTAGCCTTTATACCCAAAGCATCTGCATCCGAATTTACGGATCCATTTACGATAGAGAAATGATCTGCTAGGGTAGTTGGATCGCTTAAGATAGCTGCAATAGATTTCTTGTTTCCATCAAAAGTAACATCATTTAATTTGTACCAATTTCTAGAAAAATTATTCTGATAAGCCGTGGTAGTAATGTGCAAGTTTTTTGTGAATTCTAACGAGTGACTTAGCACGTACTGTGTGTGATCTGTAGTCATTTTATCATTATTCGAAGCAGCATATCGATCAAATGGATTGCTGTTAAAATCTGCTTCAGACAGCCCTAAATAGGTTTCATTACCCACTTCGTCTGAATATTGAAATTTAAAAGTCAAAGATTGTTGTATCGCAGCTGAAGGGAATAAATTCACTTTGAATTTTGCAACAACGTCATTTTTATTAAAGCCGGTATTTTTTCCACTAGGTAGTGTTTTGAATCCGTCAGAACCATAGTTTAAGTACTCTAATACATAGCCAAATGTGCTGTTTTCGCCACCAATTTTAGCATGTAACTGATTCGAATTAAAACTACCATAACTTGCACGTACCTTTCCACCAAACTCCGATGGTATTTGTGCTGATATCATATTAATAGCACCACCAGTTGTAGAGGGGCCATATTGTACTTGGCTACTTCCTTTTAAAACCTCTATAGCTTCCATTCTTGCAATGGTAGGAAAGTAATACGCTGCTGAAGCAGAGTAGGGCGCAGGTGCAATTAATATGCCGTCTTCCATTAATGTAATTTTAGAACTTCTTTCAGGAGAGGTTCCTCTTAAGCTGATATTTGGTCGCAGTCCAAAACCATCTTCTTCATAAATACTAACTCCAGGAACAGTACCTAAAATACGATTTACATCTGTAAAACTAAATTTCTGTAATTCTTTTGGAGAAAGATAGTACGCGGAACCTGTTCTGTGTTTGGCTACATATTTATTTCCAAAAATCACATTTGTTGAAATAATAATTTCATCTAATTTTTGAATAGAGTCTAGAGCTCCTTGTTGTTTATCTGTCTGTTGTGCGCTTAATAAGCTGGTGAATAAAGCAGTTACTGCTAGAATTTGCTTGTTCATTTATTTAGAATAATTATAAATAGATTTATTTTCGAGTGCAAAAATACAACCTCTTTTGTATAAATTCAAAGCTTATTTAGAATAAATAAAAATAAAATCATAAGTAACTAATTATTAAATTGTTATAAATAAATTTTAACATTTAAAATTATTTAATAAATCTTTTTTTATTGATTCACAATGACTATAAATAAAACACAATAAATTCATATATAAATTGTAAATTTGCATGCAATTATACTTTAATTGCAACATGACAGCACACAACAACAAAATTATAGGTGAAGGATTAACATACGATGATGTTTTATTAATCCCCGCTTTTTCAGATGTACTTCCAAGAGAAGTAAGTATTCAAACAAAATTTACTAGAAATATTACTATTAACGTTCCAATAGTTTCCGCAGCTATGGATACTGTTACAGAATCTGCTTTAGCAATTGCTATGGCAAGAGAAGGTGGTATTGGAGTTCTACATAAAAATATGACGATTGAGCAACAAGCTCGAGAAGTTAGAAAAGTGAAACGTGCAGAAAGTGGAATGATTTTAGATCCTGTAACTTTACCTTTAACAGCAGTAGTGTTTGATGCGAAAGCAAATATGAAGGAGCATAGTATTGGAGGAATTCCTATTGTTGATGATAAAGGAATTTTAAAAGGTATTGTTACCAATAGAGATTTACGTTTTGAGCATAATAACCAAAGACCAATTGTAGAAGTAATGACTAGCGAAAATCTAGTTACTGCTGCTGTTGGAACTTCTTTAAATGATGCAGAAAAAATTCTTCAGAATTATAAAATTGAAAAACTTTTAATTGTTGATGAAGATTATAAGTTAAAAGGATTAATTACATTTAGAGATATTACAAAAGTTACTCAGAAACCAATTGCAAATAAAGATACTTTTGGTAGATTAAGAGTTGCAGCTGCTTTAGGTGTTACTTCAGACGCAGTTGAAAGAGCAGAAGCTTTGGTAAATGCAGGTGTAGATGCTGTAATTATAGATACAGCTCATGGGCATACAAAAGGAGTAGTTACTGTTTTAAAACAAGTAAAAGCTAAGTTTCCAAATTTAGATGTGGTAGTGGGTAATATTGCAACAGGAGCTGCCGCTAAATATTTAGTTGAAGCTGGAGCCGATGCAGTAAAAGTAGGAATTGGACCTGGTTCTATTTGTACAACAAGAATTGTAGCTGGAGTTGGTTTTCCTCAATTCTCTGCAGTTTTAGAAGTAGCAGCAGCTATAAAAGGAAGTGGAGTTCCTGTAATTGCAGATGGAGGAATTAGATATACAGGAGACATACCAAAAGCAATTGCTGCTGGAGCAGATTGTGTTATGTTAGGTTCTTTATTAGCAGGAACAAAAGAATCTCCTGGAGAAACAATTATCTATGAAGGTAGAAAATTTAAATCTTATAGAGGAATGGGTTCTGTGGAAGCTATGAAAGAAGGTTCTAAAGACAGATATTTTCAAGATGTTGAAGCGGATATTAAAAAGTTAGTTCCAGAAGGAATTGTAGGTCGTGTTCCTTATAAAGGAGATTTAGATGAAAGTATTCATCAATTTATTGGTGGTTTACGCGCAGGAATGGGGTATTGTGGAGCAAAAGATGTTGAAACTTTAAAAGAAACTGGGCAGTTTATTAGAATTACTGCAAGTGGAATTAACGAAAGTCACCCACACGATGTTGCAATTACTAAAGAAGCACCTAATTATAGTAGAAGATAATATTTTACATATTTAAAAAATAAAAAACCGAGCTTTTGCTCGGTTTTTTTGTGGAATATATTTGAAATTTTCTGAAGGTTACTATTTAAATAGTAGTCTGTTAGGGAAGTATAACCTTTTCAACATAAGATGAAGTTGAAGGGGATTTAGCCATTGAATTTACTACTTTCTTAACTATGTATTTTTTATATGCTATATTTAGTTTTTCTTACACCCTAAAAATTATTTTATTTGGTTATACCATTTAGAAATTTCGCTTCCAATTTCATAGGGATAATCTTCTTGTATAAAATGTAGCCCTTCTCCAAGGTGAATTGATGTTAAGTTCTTCATCCCTTCCTTAATTATTTTAACATCTTTCTTTTTAATGGCTACGCCTGGAGAAACATAAAAGAATAGTTTAGGAATTTCAGAACTCATTAACCACTTATGCCAAGATGCAACTGTATTAGCTACTTCTTTTGGGTGACCATTATTAAATGGAACATCTAATGGCCATTTTAATAAGGGTTTTCTGCTTTTTACAGTGGAATAAGGACTCGCGTAATAATCCATTTCAGGTTTCGTCATTGTTCTTAAAATCATGTCTGGTATCATTTTATGAATAAAGATATTCGATACTTGTACCATAAACCACCCTAAAACAGGTGTTCTCATCATTTTCAAAGCCACACGAATTGATGCTGGCATATCATGAGTTGTAGGAGCATCATACATAGCTTCCATAAAGACAATGGCTTTGATGTTTTCCTGATGCGTATTTGCATAATGAAATCCTAAGCCTGAACCCCAATCGTGAAGTACAAGTGTAACATTCTTTAACCCAAGTTGATCTATAAACGAATTCAAGTAGTCATATGAATCTTGAAAACCATAGTTTATATCAGGTTTGTCGGATTTTCCCATTCCTATTAAATCAGGAGCAATACATCTACCTTGTTTGGTAAGGTAAGGAATGATATTCCGCCATAAATAATTTGACATAGGGTTTCCGTGAAGAAACAAGATAGGGTCACCTTCTCCTTCATCTATATAATGAACTTTACTTCCTTTTACATTCAGGTATTTTGATTCAAAAGGGAATTCTGATGAAATATGCTTACTCATACTATCTCGTATTAATTGTTCGTATTTAGTTCCTTATTTCTGGGATGCGCTTTTCCAGTTTCCATATAGTATTTTAATTCTTCTGCGATTTCTTCTGCAGCTTTTCCAATTTTTAATTTAACGAGAGGCGATAATAAATAACCTAGCAGGTTTTTGACTTCCATTTCAAATTCTATAACGACAGTTGTTTGATTACTTTTTATTGGTTTTAGTGACCATAGTCCACTTGCGCTCTTTGCAATTCCCGGCATTCCTTTCGTTATATGATATGCCAAACTGTAGTTTTTAGCATCAAAAGCATCCAATAGTTGAATGGTTTCTCCTCTATCTGTTAAGGTAGCTCTATAGGAATAATCAATTCCCTCAAATTGCTTATCGCCTCCTGGTTTTGAATCTTTAAAATTACTTGACCATAGATGAACATCACCGAATTTTTTGCCCACAACCTCCCATATTTCATCGCTATTTTTATTAATAATTAACTCTCTTTTAACGTGTATTTTTTTTTGACCAATTATGCTTAAAATAATTAGTGGTATTGCAATAATTAAAACTGTTGCTATCATAATTTTAGTTGTTTTTGTAAGTGAACTCATGTTCTTTTTAAGGTTAGATACAAAAAGGTGTCATGTGTTACAAAACTCACTACAACTCATAGAATAAAAAGAAAAAAGGCCTTTCATACTGTATAAAAAGCCTTTTCGTGTGCTGATTTTTGTAATTTATTTATTCGAAGTACTTGTGTAAGTCCTTATCGTTTACAATTTCATTTATGACAGTATCGGTATCAAAATCTTCTTTGGTAGGATGTTTTTGAAAAAAATCGATGTATTTTTTATCTACAATATCGGCTACTTCATCTGCAATACCTTCTGAATAAATGGCAATAGTGGAACTGTATTTAGGGTCAAAAATTTTTTCATTTATCTTCATTTTACCTGCAGCCTCCATTGCTTTTGCTTTCTTAGAACACCTACACGGGTTTTCTGTATTTACCAACCCACATTGCTGGTTCATAAATGCATGAAACTCTTTTCTGGTGCGCGATAACTTTACACGATAGTTTTGTTTTGAAAGCCCAAATACCTCGGCACCTATGTTGTGATCTATATTAAAAACATCACCAAGAATGTATATTAATCGTTGTTCGCGAGTTAAACACATTAACATTCCAGACATACACCTGGTACGCGCTGTTTTTGTCCTTAATTCGTGTTCTATTTCTTCTTCAGCGGATACTTCTGGACTTGGGATGGAGTTTAGTTCACTGGAAAAAGCATCAAAACTTTCCCATCGATCTTCCATGGGCTTTCTTTTGGTTTGTAAAAATTGATTAACTACAATTCGATACACCCAAGTTTTAAAAGCACTCTTTCCTTTGAAAGTAGAAAGCTTGGTAACTACCTTAATTAACACTTCTTGTGTTAAGTCTTTGGCCTCTTCAGGATTGTTGGTGTATTTCCAAGCAACATTATAGATAAATGGTTCATGTATTTTAATCAGCTGGTTGAGAGCCTTTTTATCTCCTGCTAAGGATTTTTGAACCAACTCAATGCTAGCGGTGTCTGAAAAGTTTGACGAAAGTGGGTTTGTCATAATTCTGTTTTTTAATTAGATACAAAATCGAGATATGTGTTACAAAAGATATTTTTTAATTAAACACAACTTAATACGATTATGTATCGTTTTAATACTAAATCAAGTTCAGGACAAGTGACTTGTAATCAGTGTTTAGCGAATTTATTTTTTTTTGAGCAGAAAACAAATAGGAGAAAACACCCTTTTAACCAGTATATAGTTTCTAAAACTTTATGCCAACTTTAATGTTTAAAACTCTACCTGTCATGTAATTAGGTATTCCAAATTGCGTTTTAGAATACACATCTCTTACCCAAGTATTGGTAATTGAATTTTGGATATCAAACATGTTAAACAACTCTAAACCAGCAGTTAATTCTTTAAATTTTGATAAAAAACCAGTTTTATATTGTCTATTCGCATCCGTAAAAACATAAGATATACCTAAGTCTGCACGCTTGTAATCTCTTAACCTTCCTTGAAATTGATATACATCTGCATAAGAAGGAGAACCTCCAGGAACACCAGAATTATAAACTAGATTTAAATAGGCTTTTAAATTTGGTAAATTAGGAACATAATCTTGAAAAAGAATTCCAAATTTAATGCGTTGATCAGAAGGTCTAGAAATAGTACCTCTGTTATCTATGTTTTCTTCAGTTTTTAAATACCCTAAACTTACCCAACTTTCACTACCAGGAACAAACTCTCCATTTAAACGAACATCAACTCCATTAGCATAAGCAGTAGTTAAATTATCTGCTCTGTATCTAATTCTAACATTATCTATTGTATAAGCATTTACATTAGATAAATCTTTGTGATAAAGTTCTGTAGTCAATTTAAAGGGTCTTCCCCACATATCAAAACTATAATCCATTCCTGCAACAAGGTGAATAGATTGTTGCGCTTTTACATCTATATTAATATTTCCATCATAATCTTTTAATTCTCTATAAGATGGAGGTTGAGAATACCAACCGCCAGAAACTCTAAATAACATGTCTTTTTGCCAATTTGGTTTGATTGCAAATTGTGCTCTTGGACTTATTGTTAATTGACTTTTAGAGGTTTCTCCTTCAGATTTTACTGTCCAATTATGAGCTCTTACTCCAAAGTTATACCAAATTTCATTGTCATTCCAAAAAAGACGTTCAGAATATTGAACAAATCCTGAAAGACGATTTATTTCAACATTATTATCTGCTCTTATATTTTGATACGGAGTAATTGCGCCTTCAAAAGGTGTATAAGGTTGGTTATTTCCAACATGATTTGGAGGTCTAATAGAAAAGCCAAGAGAATCTATAACTTCCCATTCTCTTATTCTATCTCTTATATCTTCTTTTTGATATTTTACACCAAAATCCCATTGTTTTCTATCTTTTTTATGTGCTCCTTTTAGTTGCACGTTTGTTATTAAAGCATCTAAATCATTTCTTGCATGATTTAATTGAGACCCAATTCCTTGTGAAAACTCAACATCACCAAAACTTTCTGAACCAACATTCGTATCAACTTCACCTAAATTATAGGAAGCAGCAATATCAAAATGTTCTTCTTCTTGTGTATTATATCTAGAAACAGTTCCTGTAAAAGTTAAATATTCATTTGCTTTATAGTTAGTAGATAATGCTCCAAATAACGTTAAATAATTATCTTCTTCTTGTCCGTTATAAAAAACATTTAATTCTAAAGGAGCTGCAATAGTTCCAAAACGAGTTCTTCTAGAAATAGGAGTGTAGTTGTAGTTGTTTAATGAGAAATTTCCTAAAAAATTAAAAGTTAGAAAGTCTGATGCTTCATAAGATATAAAGGTTTGAACATCTGTAAATTTTGGTTTAAAATTAGTTTCTATCTGTTTGCTGTTCACAAAAAGACTGTTATCTCTATATCTTATTCCTGTAATTGCACTTAATTTTTTATCTAAAAATTGATTTTCAAAAGTTGCACTTCCTCCTAGTAAACTAAAATCTACGGCAACACCTAATTCCTTAGGTTTTCTATACGTAATATCTAAAACAGAAGAAAGTTTATCACCATATTTTGCTTGAAATCCACCTGCAGAAAAATTAATATTTTGAACCATACTAGGATTGATAAAACTCAAACCTTCTTGTTGCCCAGATCTAATTAAAAAAGGTCTATAGATTTCAATACCGTTTACATAAACAAGGTTTTCATCAAAATTACCACCACGTACATTGTACTGCGTACTTAACTCATTATTATTACTTACACCGGGCAATGTCATTAAAACATTTTCTACTCCTGCATTTGCACCAATTAAATTATTAACTTTTTTTGAATCAATTTTTATAATTCCTTCTGCTTGTTTGTTATTGTCTTTGATAATAATTTCATCTAGTTTTTCTGTATTTAAATATAAAATAGGAGAATATCTAATTGCATTTCTACTTTTAGCGGTAATTTTTTTTATAAAAGACCTGTAAGAAACATGACTAAATGTTAAGGTAATTTCTTCGTTAACAGGAATTCTAATTTGATAATTACCGTTTTTATCTGTAGCTATACCTTTATTATTATATTTAATAGATACATTTATTATTGGCTCTTTTTTATTGTTTTTTACTGTTCCTTTTAATATTGTCGTTTTTTGAGCAACAAGAAGACTTGGGATTAGAAACAAAAAGAATACTATATTTTTCACGTAAGGTTAGTTTGCTTGTTTTTTATAGAACGAAGTAGAAAGCTCTTTGGTATTTCCAACATTGTCCGAGACTACAATTTTAAAGATATGTTTGCTACCCACCAATTTTTTATCACTAAATTTATAAGTAAGTACTCTTTTTTTATGATTGTATTCCATTAAAATCCATTTTCCATCAATTGTTGCGCTATAATTTTTTATTCCAGAGCCAATATCAGAAATCTCAACTTTTAAAGTTTTGAATTTTGAAATCCATTGATTGTCTTTTATATATAGTAATTTAATTTTAGGTTTTTCTTTATCGGAAACTAAAGCGTATTTACCCAACGTCTTTGTAGTTGTATAAAAAGTACTGTCTTTTTTCCTTGTATTTTTATAATATGGATATTTGGGATACGCTACATTGGCAATATATAATTGTTGCTTTTCTGCTTCAGAATATTTAGAAACATTAAAAGTTAGTGTAAAGTTTTTATCTAAAGGAATCGTTGGTTTGTGAATTTCTGCAATTCCATTTTCTACTTTAAAATCTAAAAACACATCGTTATAAAAGGTGTTTTTAGGAAAAGCAATTGTTACATTTTCTTTTTGAAATTTATTAAAGTTTTTAGCAATTATTTTATAAGCTGTAGTATCCTTTGTTTGAGAAAATAACGCATTACTTTCTTTACCTACAATAGGTATTTTAATAGTGCTTGTATTTCCTTTAAAATCTTTTGCAATAATTTTTACAGAATAATTTAAACCATTTTTAATAGTTAACTTTCCGTTATTAACAAGGTTTTCATAAATAGAAAGCTTATTTTTTGTTACTTTATAAGTCTTTTGAATTCTACTTTTATATTTTTTATAATACTCATAATCAATATGTAAATTAATAAATTTACTTTTAGAAAATGAAAAAGTTTCTGCATCATGATAATAAAAACGCTTACCATTTACTAACATTTCTAAACTAAAAATTCCATTTTTATTAGTTGCTTTATCAAGTTTATCAAAGACATGTACCCCAAAACCAACAACTCCACTTGCAGAAATTTTGTCTGCTACATAGTTTCCATTTCCACTATTTTTAAATGGGATAGACGTTCTGTTTTTTTGTTGATTTATTCTAGAATCAGTATTTAAAGGGTAGGCTATTAATGATTTAAAAGTTGGTAATTTTGTGTCCTCAGGAAGCAATCCAAAATACAAAGGATTAATAATTTTTTCTGTTTTTGTATTTCTAAATTCATAATGTAAATGTGGTGCTCCAGAACCTCCAGTATCACCAGAAAAAGCAATAATTTCTCCTTTTTTTAGAGGAAATTTATCATTTTTTAAATAAATATTTCCTGTTTCGTACTTCTCTTTTTTATATTGAATCGTTTTTACATATTTTTCAATTTTATCAGCATATTTACTTAAATGCGCATATACAGTTGTAAAACCATTTGGGTGCGTAATGTAAATCGCTTTACCAAAACCATACTGAGAAACTTTAATTCTAGAAATATAACCATCTGCAGCAGCATACACATTTAAACCTTCTTTGTTTTGGGTTTTAATATCTACACCAGAATGAAAGTGGTTGTTTCTTAATTCGCCAAAAGTGCCGGCTAAAACAATGGGTATATTTAAAGGATTTCTAAAATATTTTTTTGGGTACTTTTTTTGTGAAAAATTTATAAATGTTACAAAAAGTAACATCAACAACAGGTATCTTTTCAAATTGCAATTATTTTCTGTAAAAATACTAAAAATCATTTTTGTATAATGGTTTATAATTCAGGATATTATTAAAAAAGCAATTAAATGTTGTAAAATTTAAAACAGAACGTTAACTTTGTACATATAGTTTTATTCTAATAGATAAATGAGTAATACAATAGAAGCAATTCATTTACTGGAAGATAAGTTACAAAACTTACTTTCTAACTATGAGTTTTTAAAAAATGAAAATGAAATATTGCTTCAAAGTACAACCATATTACAAAATAAACTTTTAGAAAAAGAACAATTACTGGTAAGTCAAAAAAAAGAATATGATTTGCTTAAAATTGCAAAAACTATTGAAGGCAGTAGTGCAAATAAAAAAGATACAAAGCTCAAAATTAATACGTTAATTAGAGAAATTGATAAATGTATAATGGAATTACAAGAATAAAGTTCTTTAAATTGTGGGAAAATTAAAAATTAATGTTGTTATAGCAGGTAGAACGTATCCTTTAAGTGTAAATAATACACAAGAAGAAGAAGGTATGCGTAAAGCAGCAAACGCTATAAATAAATTAATTTCTATGTATGAGCAAAATTATGCAGTTAGTGATAAACAAGATGTTTTAGCTATGTGTGCATTACAGTTTGCATCAAAAATGGAAATAGCATCAATTGAAAAAGATTCTACTAGTACAGAAGCAATAGAAAAAATAAAAGAGTTAACTAAATTGGTGAACTCTCATTTAGAATAAGTTCTTTAAAATACATTAACAACACACTGCCTACGTTAGTAAATTGTTTATTAAACTCAACACGATTCAATTATGAAGGATGAGTCTTAATTGTAAAAGCATGCCTTAGCTACTGAATTTTTTTAGTACCAAATAGGATCCTTGATCAATTAGTTAGTCCTATAAGTACCCATAATGGAGTTTAAAAAACCAAGCTAATGTAGGCTTTTTTTATATACTAAATTTAAACTATGGATGGAATGATACTTCCCATTATTATGGGAGTTTTAATAGGTATTGCAATTGGTTTTATTGTTGCAAAAGCTATGGAAAAAGCAAAAGGAAAGAAACTTCTTAACGTTACTAGAAAGGAAGCCGCTACTATTATAAAAGAAGCAAAGATTGATGCCGATTCTATTAAAAAAGAGAAAATACTACAAGCTAAAGAAAAATTTATTGAATTAAAATCTGAGCACGAAAAAGTAATTTTAGGAAGAGAAAAAAAGATTTCTGATGTAGAAAAAAGAATTAGAGATAGAGAGTCTCAAGTTGCATCTGAAGTTGATAAAAATAAAAAACTTAATAAATCTGTTGAGCAAAAAGAAAAAGATTACATTTTTAAATTAGACTTTTTAGAGAAAAAAGAAGGTGACTTAGATGTAATGCACAAGCGTCATGTAGATATGTTAGAGCAAATTTCTGGTTTATCTGCAGATGAAGCTAAAAAAGAATTAGTTACTTCTTTAAAAGATGAGGCTAAATCAGAAGCAATGGCATTTATTCAAACTTCTATTGAAGAGGCAAAACTTTCTGCAGAACAAGAAGCAAGAAAAGTAGTTTTAGGTACAATTCAAAGAGTTGGAGTAGAGCAAGCAGTAGAAAACTGTGTTTCTGTTTTTAACTTAGAATCTGATGATGTAAAAGGTAGAATTATTGGTAGAGAAGGAAGAAATATTAGAGCTTTAGAAGCTGCAACAGGTGTAGAGATTATTGTAGACGATACTCCAGAAGCAATTATTCTTTCTTGTTTTGATCCTGTCCGTAGAGAAATTGCACGTTTAGCAATGCATAAATTAGTTACTGATGGAAGAATTCACCCAGCAAGAATTGAAGAGGTGGTTCTAAAAACAGAAAAACAAATTACCCAAGAAATTATTGAAGTTGGTAAAAGAACTGTTATTGATTTAGGAATTCATGGATTACACCCAGAATTAATAAAAACAGTAGGGAGAATGAAGTATCGTTCTTCTTATGGTCAAAATTTATTACAACACTCGCGTGAAGTTGCTAACTTATGTGGAATAATGGCTGCAGAAATGGGCTTAAATGCTAAGATGGCAAAACGAGCAGGTTTATTACATGATATTGGTAAAGTGCCAGATACAGAGAGCGAACTTCCTCATGCACTTTTAGGAATGCAATGGGCAGAAAAATATGGTGAAAAACCAGAAGTATGTAATGCTATTGGAGCTCACCATGATGAAATAGAAATGAAGAGTATGATTTCTCCAATTGTTCAAGTTTGTGATGCAATTTCAGGAGCAAGACCAGGAGCAAGACGTCAAGTATTAGATTCATATATACAACGATTAAAAGATTTAGAAGAAATAGCTTTTGGTTTTACAGGTGTTCAAAAGGCCTATGCAATTCAAGCAGGACGTGAATTACGTGTAATGGTAGAAAGTGGAAAAGTAAACGATACAAAGGCAGCGGAATTATCATTTAGTATTTCTCAAAAAATTCAAAATGACATGACCTATCCAGGTCAGGTAAAGGTTACTGTAATTAGAGAAACTAGAGCCGTAAATGTTGCAAAGTAATACGAGTCAGCTCTAATTGAATAGAGTTACATGTTATAATAAATAGCTTGGTTTTTAATCAAGCTATTTATTTTTGAAATTACTTTTTATATTTAAATCAATATGAAAAGCATATGATATTTATATCTAAAAAGGAGGTCTAAAAAGTGTGAAATAGCGTAAAAGCTACTTTAAAATTAAGAACTTAAATAGTTACTTTAAAAATGATTTAGTAATCTATTCATACAGGGTTTAACTACTTATTAGAAGCGTTTATTTAATACTACAATCTTTATATAGCTAAGAGTAACAACTCTATTTAAATCAAAAAGCGCATACTTAAAAGTATGCGCTTTTTGATTATTATTATTATTATTATTATTGAATAATAATTTTCTTTGAGATATTTCCATTCGCTGTTTTCATCTTAACAATGTAGAGTCCGGTAGATAATTTTTTATTAAAAGGTAATGCTGTTTTTTGAGTTTGCTCATTGATATTCCAAAGACCTACTTTTTTACCAAGAATGGTATACAAAACAACTTTTTTAATAGTAATTTCTTCATTTTTAGAAATGATTAAATTTTGACTTGTCTTATCAGTAAAAATAGTTATATCTTTTATAAGGTTCTCATCTTCTGTACCCAGCACTTTATTTTCTACAAAAGCTAACACAAATCTATCTGAATAAGTTCCTTTATCAAGTGTTATATTCGCTTTACCATTTTTAATATCATAAGAAATATCTGCCACTTTATCTCTAATATAAACGTTCTCATTTATATTTTTCATTTCATCAATTGTAATATTTATATCACCAGAGTATCCCATTGTAATTTCTAACGGAACTTCTAAATCATCAGAAATTTGTTGAACTCCAGAGATTATATAATTTCTATTATCATTAGGAAACTTCCAATAGATGTCTGTATTGCCTAAATCATACATTTCAGCATCGTATCCTTTATCATAATTAAAAGAAGTATACTGGCTAAAAGAAACACCAATTTGTCTATGATATTCTTTGTTGTCATCCGTACTTTTAAAGTTCATTCCTAATTTAATTGCAGGGGTATTCAAAAGAGAGTTACTATCACTTTTTGATTTAGTTGCCGATTTGAAGAAGACAGAAGAACCAGCTTCTTCTAATTTATATTCACGTTGACTATTGTTAAATACAACAGCACCACCATCAATATCTCCTTGTATAAAGAAACCTTGACCAATAGCTACATAAGGCTCTGGTTCTGTATAGGTAATAGCACTTCCACCTGTACTAGGAGCACAAGTAAGTTGGCCATCAGCATCAATAAGATTTAAATAATCAATAAAAGCAATGTTAGTGTCATTAGATTGAAGTGTAATATTATTACCAGCTTCTACACATAATGCAACCTCAAAAATAGCATAAGAAGTTCCAACAGAAACGGGAAGTGTAACTTCTAATCTATCTATGTCATTTACTTTTATAATAATACTTTTATCTATTTCTGACTTATATTTGATTCTTAATGTATCTGCACCTTTTGAGATTGTCGAAAATTTTATGAAATTTGCAATAGTTTCCAATTTTACAACATTAATTGGTAAACTATTTTCTGTTTGCTCTTCTGAAGTCCCGTTTATGGTAACAGAACTATCTTCAGATTCAATTATTACATCTACAGCACCAGTTGCATCTTTTGCTGTTACTCCCATTGCTATTGTTCTGGTAGCATATCCACCAATATACCCTGCAAAATTATGGCCAATACTTGAACTTTCAGAAGTTGTTTTTTCACTTGCATGCTCCCAAAAATAAAGTACTCCGCTCGTAGATGATTTATTATCTTCTATAAATTCTTTTACACTTAAAGCAGATGCAAATGGATTACCCACTAAATAAGATTCATTACCACCAATTGCAGTTGTAATTTCTCCATCTTTAGGAATTCCTACAAATGTATAATTTTGAGGTCTACCAGGACCTTTAAATATAAAACCATCTGTATTTGGAATAGTACCGCTGCTAAGTTTTTGCGACCAACTAGCTCTTGTTCCTGCATTGGCAGCATAGGTGTAGATCCAGTATTGAGCAAGAGAGATAGGATCAGAAGTGTCACCATTATAGCCAGAAATCCAATTAATATCTTTAGCAATATCTGTATTTACAACACCTGTATGATTTGTAGGAGTAGTACCATCTTTAAAAATAGTAGCGACAGTATAATTACTTGCACCAGCAGTATTTATTACGGGAGATCCCATATAATTATATCTGTAAATGCTAGGTACCGTAGAGTTTTGGTCTACCAATAATTGCCCGGTACCTGTTACTAAAGAAGCTGTTGTGTGTGTTTGTATTAATTGAGAAGTTCCAATTAAACGAATATCTCCATTAAGTACAATAGTATTAGTAACTGCCAAAAGGTTATCTGTAACAGACAGTTTTTTAGAAGCATCTACGGTTAATTTTCTAGCGCTTAATCTTGCCGTTGTATGATTGTAATTTTCATCAATCACCACAAAACGAGATCTATCTGGATATCCATTATCCCAAGCAGCACCATTTCTAGTTGTAATATCTACTCGGTGTAATCCTAATAAAGTATTTGCATCTGTATTGGCACTTTCAATTTCAGAAATAAGTGGATCATGAGGGTGTCTTTGAGCACCACCAGCTGCTAATAATCTGTAAGGGTCTAATGTATCATCTATAAATACTACCCATTCACTAGCTGTATAAGTAGTATTTGGTGTAAATGTTTCATCTATTCTTACTAAAGAAGTTTTATTAGGGATGTTAGCAACAATATCATATCTATTAGCCCAAGCAGTTGCGTCTGTGGTTGTAGATAAGGAAATCATATCATTACCTCCATCAATATCAGTCAAATTATCGTCAATAAGTGGTGCGCCATTTATATTTGTAATATTTGTGCTTAATGTATTTTTTATTAAAACGGATTGCCCAGGAGCCAAAACTGAAGTAACAGAATAGGTTGCATCTGGTAGTTTATCAGTTTGATCTCTTATTTTATCCTTAAAGAGTATTACTTTAATTTCGTTAGCATTAATTGTATTTGAGCTAATATTAGTTATTTCTATCCATTTTTCATTTCCAAATTGATAAACCTGTGTTATCATAGGGATACCACTAAGAGTTAAAATAGTAACCGTAATTACATTGCTTTCTGCTGTACAGCTATTGGTAACACTAGTGGCAATTCTTTTATAGTAAGTAGCTTGCGTTATTGTTCCTTCATTAAAAGTAGCACTTGTAGCTCCAGAAATATTAGAAAAACCTATAGTAGCACTTGTTGTGCTTTTTTGCCATTGATACGTAACACCGCCTAAACCTGAAGCATCTTCTGTAGATGTAAATGCTACTACATCAGTAGTACTCAGAATTATTTGGTTTCCAGCGATCACACCAGCGGTTGTTTTTTCTATTTCTATTTCTATTGGGTATTCTTGACTTATGAATCCTGTTGTAGTGTTTTTTAATCGAATAACACCTGTATAAGTTCCTTCAGCAGGGTTTGTAGGAACCGCTACTGTAATAGAACCAGATCCTGAAAATGTAGCATCTACATCTACTAAATCTGTAAAACCTTGTAAATTTGCAGCATCACTAAAATCTATGCTATAATTAGTTGGAGCATTCGTTGTTCCATCATATGTGAAATTTACTAATGTTGTTCCAGCACAAATATTTTCATTTTCTATAAGGTTCGTAAATGTTGGAGCAGATGGGGCTAAAATTGTAATGGTAATAGGGTAACTTTTAGAACAACTATTAACAAGAACTTCTTGAATTGTAATACTTCCATTATAAACTCCTATTGGCAAACCAGTAGGAATATCTATATCTATTTGAGATCCAGACAAAGCAGTACTTGAAACATCTAATAAAGATGCTGCGTTTGCAGCATCATCAAAATCGATACTATAAAGAGAAGGTTGATTTGCAGCACTAGAAAAAGTTACTACTAATTGTTGATTAGCAGTACTATTATCAAAGGTTGCAGATGGATTTGGTCCAAAAGTAATGGTAGGTGATGGATATACAGTAACACTTACCGAATTAGATTCTACACTTGTACAGGTTCCAAAAATTTTAGATGCTCTTACTTTAAGAGAATTAGTACCAAATGGTAAAGGGTCTGAATCTATGATTTTATCTGCCGCTATATTTGGTCCTAAAAAACTTGGCCCTACAGAATTATTATCTTGATCTAATAATTGATATAGTAAACCTGGTTGTGCATCTGTAACTGTTACCATAAAGATACCGTTTTCACAAATAGGAGATGAAGTAGTTGAAATAGTAGGTACAGTAGGTGGATTGCAAATTACTACTTTAGAAGAAGATTGGTCACTCTCACAACTACCTGCTGCAGTAGATGTAGCTGTTACGGTAACTACTGCATCTGAGTATAATTCATCAAAAGAACTGCTTCCTAAACTACTATTATCTAAATCATTAATAGTCCAGTTTCCAGCACCGTCTGTTGTTGTAAATTTCCCATCTATTAAAGAACCATCTAAATAGAGTTGTATTATAGAACCTGTTGCTAAGCCTGAACTTGTACCTATTATACTTATATCTCCTTCTTTAATTGGGTCTGAGGTTATTACTAAACTAGTAGCAACGGTTTTTGTGTTAATTTGAACATCATCAGAAATATCACTTTCTATTTCATTAGTATTTTGAACAGTGGCTCCAATCCAATTTCCAGGAGTAATAGATGCGGCTAATGTTAATGACCAAGTACCATTTGATAATACTGTAGCTGTATTTGTATCTAATGCGCTTAATTTAGAAATGCCTTGATTTGGTCCGGAATATACTCTTATCGTTCCTCCTAATTCACTAGAAGTACCCGAAACAGTTGAAATGTTAGTTGTAGTACAAAAATCTACATCTATTATTGGTGTTAAAGATGTAATTATAGGGCTAACAACAGCAGAAGGTGTACTTAAACAAGCGGTCCCAAAATTTCTATTTGAAACTTTAATAGCATCTGTAGTTAATAAAGTTAACCCAGTAATATCAATTGAAAAAGTATTAGAACTCCCTGTAGTTGTGGTTATATAATCTGTTGATGAACCATTAATAATTAACCTTAAGGTTGCTGATGTAGGCGGAATTCCTCCAAAATTACCGGTAATTGAGGTGTCACCTAATTCAAATGGATCTAAGAAAGGGGTGGCAGAAACTGTACCTGAACTACATGTTGAAATTGGTTCACTGCCTAATGATGGGCAACTTGCGGGGTTAGTATCGCTAACAGTATCTATAGTTACAAAAAAGTTAACACTATCATCTGTGAATTTATTACCTCCTCCAAGACCTATACTTGTTGGTGATGAAGATGCGTAATTTTGAACATTAGTTCCATCTATAGTAGTTATTTTGGTACCCGTAGAAGAATCATAAAAATTTAAAAAAAAACTTGTACCTACGGGTACTTCTCCTATAGGATAAGTAAGAGTCAAAGTTTTTCCTCCGTTAGCAAAATTAACAAAGACAGGTGTTGCTAAAGGTATACAACTTGTGTCTGTTACCGTTTTTGTGTCACAATTAGCTACAGAAGTACCTTTTATAATTTCAGTACTTTTTTTTACGGTTGCTGTAGCTGTAATCTTATCTTCTTCATTAATAGGCCCAGGAATTGTAAAACCCCAAGTAGTTGTACTAGTTGTAGATGTACCTACAGAAGCACCATTTACAAAGACCTCAATTTCTGTTTCTTCACCAGCTGCTACCGCATTAGTTGTACCTGTAATGGGTACACTAGAACCCGTTGGAATAGTGCCATTTATTAGTGGGCAAGCCGCTCTTTCTAAAGGGTCTCCATTGGTTGGTGTTTGGGTATCAATAGCTTCTTCATATAAATTATCTGTTGTATTAGATGAATCATCTACTCCTGCAACATCAGAAGTTCCATTATTACCCATAATACCCTTGGGGTTGATAGAAGTAACAGAAATCATTCTTAATTTTGTAGCATTATTTATATAACCTGTTAAATCTGAAAAAGAAAGATAAAAATCATAAAAATAATCTGGGTCATCACAAACAGTGGTTAATGCCAGAGATTTAATAGCGTGGGTTGTGTATGGTTGCGTTGTTATGATTGTAGGATTTGTAGTACCATCAATACTATAAGCATCAACAGTAAAATTGGTTCTTAAAACTATTTCAACTTCAAAACCAGGGTTCCCAACTACTGCATTTGGGTCTTTGTTGGGTCCTGTAAAACCAAATTTTTCATCAGTATCTATAAGTATAGAGTATCCTTTAGAGTTAGATGCAGCGCCACCTAATCGAAATCGAAAGCGCATATTTGTACCGTCTGTGTTGTAATAAGAAGACCTGCTGTTTGCATCTTGTACTAAATCTGTAAAAGCACAACTTGGTCCTTTATTTAAATCTGATGTAGGTTCTGGAGTTATTTCTGGTATACCAGCATACGCAATTTCACTATATAAAACATCAAAAACATCAGTATCATTTATATTTGAAGGAAAACCAATATTTGTATACTGACTAGGTGTTTCTGATGGTGGTAAAGATACATAGCCATCCCCATTAGGATCTAGAACAGTGTTAGGGGTTCCTTGAAAAATTACCCCAGGTGTTTGTGCAGTAATATTATAGGAATTAAAAAGTAGATATAGTGGTATTATAAAACCAATATACCTAAGTATGGAATTATTTTTTTTCATAGTTTTTCATAGCTTTTCATTGCTTCTTTTCTTGAAAGAATACATCTTTAATTTTGTGGTTAAATATTATGTAATAATTCATAACTTCCTAAAAACACATGGGTAGTTTTTCCCACCCTTAAGGTGTAATTTTCTGGTTTTATATTCTTTAAGGGATATTTATATAGATGAATGTTATGTTGTAAAGTATAAAATAAATTAAGTGCTATTATAATTGCATCAATGAAGAAAATTTTTCTGTATTTTCGTTACTCATATTATTTATAAAGTGAATTTAAATTACCCAATTACTTATATTAATGGAATTAGTGTGCAAAGAGCTTCTCTTCTGTATACAGAATTAGGTATAAAAACATGTAATGATTTATTACACTTTTTCCCATTTAGATATATTGATAAAACTGCCTTTTATGCTATAAAAGATTTACAGCCAAATTCTTCTGAAGTTCAAGTTGTTGGTAAAATAACAAGTGTAAAATCTATTGCTCAGAAAAGAGGAAGTAGGTTAGTGGCAACTTTTCAAGATACTACAGGAACTATGGAGTTGGTTTGGTTTAAAGGTCAAAAATGGATTAAAGATGCACTAAAAATTAACGAACCTTATGTGGCTTATGGTAAGTTGAATCATTATAATGGTAATTTTAGTATTCCACACCCAGAAATGGAATTGGTAAAAGAGTACAAGAAAAAGTTGCAAACAAAAATGCAACCTGTATATCCATCCACAGAAAAATTAACAAATTCAGGAGTTAGTAATAAGTTGATGAGAACGTATGTTCAGAATTTATTACAACAGTTTTTTGAAACAATTACAGAAAGTCTATCCAAAGAAATTATGGATGATTTTAAATTGATGGGTAAACGAGATGCGCTGTTGAATTTGCATTTTCCTAAAAGCCAAGAAAATTTAGCCAAAGCTGAATACAGGTTAAAATTTGAAGAATTGTTTTTTATTCAGTTGCAGTTACTCAGAAAAAAACTCATCAATAAAACAAAGATAAAAGGGTTTGTTTTTGGAAATGTAGGCGATTCTTTTAATACATTTTATAAAAACCATTTACCATTCGATTTAACAAATGCTCAAAAAAGAGTGTTAAAAGAAATTAGAAAAGATGTTGCTTCTGGTGCTCATATGAACCGTCTTTTACAAGGTGATGTTGGTTCTGGAAAAACCATTGTTGCTTTGTTAGCAATGCTTTTGGCAATAGATAATGGTTTTCAGGCAACAATAATGGCGCCAACAGAAATTTTAGCAACACAACATTACCACGCAATTTCTGAGTTGTTGAAAGACATGGATATAAATGTAGATTTATTAACGGGTTCTGTAAAAATAAAAAAACGGAGAATCATTCATCAAAATTTAGAAGACGGAACATTACATATTTTAATTGGTACGCATGCTTTGTTAGAAGATAAAGTGAAGTTTAAAAATCTAGGAATTGCAATTATTGATGAACAACACCGATTTGGAGTTGCTCAGAGAGCGAAATTGTGGAAAAAAGGAAGCCCATCCCTAACCCTTCCCAAGGGGAAGGGAACTGAAGTTCGGAATCGTTATGAAACTGCGCTTCCATCAGTTTATAAATTGATGAAGGAATTACAAAAAGAGAGAAAACAACAAACTACTGAAGCAGAAAAAGTTCTGTGGGAACAATTAAAAACGAAAAAATTAGATATTAAATTTAGAAGGCAACATGTTGTAGATGAGTTTATTGTTGATTTTATCTGTATTTCTAAAAAACTAATTATAGAAGTTGATGGAAAATATCACAACAAAAAAGAACAACAAGAAGCAGATAATTTAAGAACTGAAATTTTACAAGAATTAGGTTTTAAAGTGATTCGTTTTACTAATGAAGAAGTTATTGGAAATTCAGAAAATGTAATAAACAAAATATCGCAAGCGTTAGAAAGTCTTCCTTTGGTAGAGGTTGAAGGGGTTTCTCCGCCCCATATTTTAGTAATGACAGCAACACCAATACCAAGAACATTGGCAATGTCTGTTTATGGCGATTTAGATATTTCTGTAATTGATGAATTACCTCCTGGAAGAAAAGAAGTAAAAACGGTGCATCGTTTTGATAGCAATCGTTTGTCGGTCTTTAAATTTATGAGAGATGAAATTAAAAAAGGAAGACAAGTGTATGTTGTGTATCCTTTAATTCAGGAATCTGAAGCGATGGATTATAAAGATTTAATGGATGGTTATGAAAGTATTTCTCGTGATTTTCCAACGCCAAAATATCAAATAAGTATTGTTCATGGACAAATGAAACCCGCTGATAAAGAATATGAAATGCAGCGTTTTGTAAAGGGTGAATCCCAAATTATGGTTGCCACAACTGTAATAGAAGTGGGTGTAAATGTGCCAAATGCAAGTGTTATGATTATTGAGAGTTCAGAACGTTTTGGACTTTCGCAATTGCATCAATTAAGAGGAAGAGTTGGGCGAGGAGCAGACCAAAGTTATTGTATTTTACTCTCTAGTTATAAATTGTCACCAGAAGCTAAAACACGTTTAAAAACCATGGTAGAAACTTCTGACGGATTTAAAATTGCAGAAGTAGATTTAAAGTTACGAGGACCAGGTAATTTAATGGGAACACAACAAAGTGGCGTTTTAAATTTAAAAATTGCTGATGTAGTAAAAGATACTCAAATTTTAGTAAAAGCAAGAAATACTGCAATTTCAATTTTGCAAGAAGATGGCAATTTATCAAAACCAGAAAACCAAAATATTAAAAATGCGTATTTAGAATTGTCTAAAACTTCTAAAATTTGGAGTGAAATTAGTTAAGTACTTATAATATGCTAACTAAATATTTTAGCTCCTTTTTTTATTGAAGCCTAAAGTTCTAATTGTTTTTCTTCTTTTATTAATTGAACCTCTCCGTTATATAAGTCCTTTAGGGCTTCAATTTATGTAATACCTAAACGTCTTCGGTTGCTAATATCAGATAGCGCATTTTCACTAGCAGAATGTTCACCATGAATACCTCTTATTTGTAAATAGTATTTTTTTGTAATTTCTTCTAGTTTATTTTTGTTGTTGCTTATTTGTGGCAAAGAGATGTGAACACTTGCCCTCATAGCTGTTCCTAAATTAGTTGGGCAAGAAGAGGTTTAACTTGCTGTATTAAAATGAGTTATTTTACGATTTTATAATTAAAAAAAACTTTTTTTATTCTCCCAGATGTACTAATTAATGTGTTTTATCTTGTAGGAATATAGCAATTTCAGGGAGGTGAATTATTAATTCATTAATAACTTTTAAGCCGCTAAAATCTGTACTAATCCCAGGGATAAAAATTAATGTAGGATCATCAAAATCTGCACAACCCATTTTCCAGTCCTTAAAGAGGCGATTCTTTATAAAATTATCTTGGATTATTTTGAAGTTTTTATGACGCGAATCTCTAATAAGGCGTTCAATAAGATTATCTATAACCTTAGTTTTTCCTTCGAGAACCTGAAGAAAACACCCTTGTTTGTAGATAAGTACACCAGTGATGTTATCCATCTTATTGAATGCACGTGCTTCATGTAAAAGATCCAGTAAATTGCGTTTACTCAATTCTTTCGTAGCTTTACTTGTATAGATAATTCTGCGTAGTTTCATCATCTTGTAAATATATTTTAAATAAACTATTAGAGTTCCAATAGCTTCTTTGCAGCATTAAAGGGAGTTGTTTTCCCGTTTTCTAAATTTTTTATTTCTTTTGATAGCGCTTTTTTAATTTTTGGATTTTGATAAAAATTATCTTTTAATTGTTGATCAATGGTAGATAATAACCAGAATTTATTTTGCTCGTTTCTTCTTTTGTTAAAATAATTATTCTCTTTTGTTAAAGAAATATAATTGGTAATCATTGTATTAATTTTTTCAATTCCTTTGTTATTTAAGGCACTTGCAGTTAAAACTTTGGGTTGCCAATTACTTTCTTTTAAAGGATATAAATGCAACGCTCTATTGAATTCAATTTTTGCGATTTTTGCATTTTTTTTATTGTCACCATCAGCTTTATTAATTACAATAGCATCTGCCATTTCTATAATTCCGCGTTTTATTCCTTGTAATTCATCACCTGCACCAGCTAATTTTAACAGTAAAAAGAAATCTACCATAGAATGTACTACAGTTTCAGATTGACCAACACCAACAGTTTCAATAATAATAGTATCAAAACCAGCAGCTTCACAAAGAATAATACTTTCGCGTGTTTTTTGTGCAACGCCACCTAAAGAAGTTCCAGACGGTGAAGGCCTAATATAAGCATTTATATTGGTTACTAATTCTTCCATACGAGTTTTATCGCCTAAAATAGAACCTTTGTTAATTGAGCTACTTGGGTCTACTGCTAAAACAGCAATTTTTTTCCCTTGTGAGGTTAAATGTTTTCCAAAAGCTTCAATAAAAGTGCTTTTACCTACACCAGGAACTCCTGTAATTCCAATTCTAACAGAATTATTAGCATAAGGCAAACATTGGTCCAAAATTTCGTTTGCTTTTTGTTGATGTTTGGGGTTAGTACTTTCAACCAAAGTTATTGCTCTACTTAAAAATGTAATATTTCCTTCTAAAATTTTAGTAACAAATTCTTTTACAGAATTTTGCTTGGCTCTATTAATTTTTATTTTTTCTGCAGCAGATTTACTGGTAGTTTCAGGTTTAGAAACACCATCATTTTCATGGATTGCAGAAGGTTTTTTATTCATAGTACATGTAATTCATGTAAATCTATAAATAATTATCGAGCTTAAGGCAACACTTCAAAAAATGTGTCGTCTATAGGGTAAGAAAGTTTTAATAAAATCAACCAAACAGTTACATCAACCAATCATTGATCAATGCAGAAAGAACAACGCCAAAGCGCAGCTGCTGTTGTGTAATTTGTATTGTAATGCAATGTTACAAGTTGCATTTAGATATTTAAAAGAAGGTTTTTGGCTGAAGATGTAATGCAAGGTGCTTTTATGAAGGGGGTTAAGAGTAGTAATACTTATGAAAACTAATTGTTATCAACCAAAGTATAGATAAATTACTATTAAAAAATGTTTTATTTATCAATAAAAAACTACTTTTAATTTTACCAAATTTCTAACAAATTCAATTTCGCCATTCTCTATAAAGTGCCTATATTTAGCAACTGAAATTAGGCACTATTTTAATGGAATTATACAAAGAAAATAAACTTAAAGTATATAACTCTTTATCTAAAACAAAAGAGGACTTTAAACCTTTAACAGACGGATATGTAGGTATGTACGTTTGTGGACCTACTGTTTATAGCAACGCACATTTAGGTAATGTAAGAACGTTTATGTTCTTTGATGTTGTGTATAGATATTTACTTCATTTGGGGTATAAAGTACGTTATGTGCGTAATATTACAGATGCGGGGCATTTAGAAAATGATGCAGATGAAGGTGAGGATAGGATTGCAAAAAGAGCAAGATTAGAAGAAATTGAACCAATGGAAGTGGTGCAGCGTTATACTGTAGACTTTCATGATGTTCTAAAAAATTACAACTTTTTACCACCAAGTATAGAGCCAACAGCAACAGGGCATATTGTAGAACAGATAGAAATGATTAAAGAAATCATAGAAAAAGGTTTTGCGTATGAGGTTAATGGTTCTGTGTATTTTGATGTTTTAGAATACAATAAAAATAATCATTATGGAATTCTTTCAGGAAGAAAAGTGGAAGATTTAATACATAATACACGTTCTTTAGATGGACAATCAGATAAGAAAAATCCACAAGACTTTGCACTTTGGAAAAAAGCTGATGAAAGACACATTATGCGTTGGCCTTCTCCTTGGAGTGATGGTTTTCCTGGTTGGCATTTAGAATGTTCTGTAATGAGTACAAAATATTTAGGTGAACAATTTGATATTCATGGAGGAGGAATGGATTTAAAATTTCCGCATCATGAGTGTGAAATAGCACAATCGCAAACGTGTAGTGGTGTAAAACCAGTTAGTTATTGGCTGCACACAAATATGCTGTTATTAAATAGCCAGAAAATGGCAAAATCTACCGGTAATTTTATTTTACCAAATGAGATTTTATCAGGAGAAAATGAAATTTTACCAAAACCATTTTCAGCAAGTGTAGTTCGTTTCTTTAATATGCAAGCCAATTATAGAAGTATTTTAGATTTCTCTGGTGAAGCTTTAGAGGCATCAGAAAAAGGACATGCTAAATTAATGGAAGCTGTTAATTTCTTGAATAAAATTGAAGCTGGAAAAACATCAACTTTTGATGTTCAAAAATGGAAAACAGCGTGTTATTCTGCTATGAATGATGATTTTAATACACCTGTTTTAATTTCACATTTGTTTGAAGCTGTAAAAGTTATCAATCAAATAAAAGAACATAATGCAAGTTTAACTGCAGAAGATTTAATAGCATTTAAAGAAACAATGACTGCATTTGTTTTTGATATTTTAGGATTGATGAGTGAAAGTTCTCAAGACAATTCAGAAAAAATAAATGGTGTTGTTGCTTTGTTGATTAAATTAAGAAAAGAAGCAAGAGAAAACAAAGATTGGGCATTGTCTGATCAAATTAGAGATGAACTAATAGCCTTGGGAATTCAGTTAAAAGATGGAAAAGAAGGAACAACTTTTTCAGTCAATTAAGTTGAAGAAAATTATAACATATCCATTTATTTTATTAGTACGGTTTTATCAAACCGCGATTTCACCTTATACACCATCCGCTTGTAGGTACAGTCCAACGTGTTCACATTACACGGTTGAAGCTTTGCAAAAACATGGTTTATTTGCGGGAGGTTGGTTGTCTATAAAAAGAATATTTAGTTGTCATCCTTGGGGAGGAAGTGGTTATGATCCTGTTCCAGAAAAGAAAGAATAAATAAAAGCGGTCATTAAAAGGAAGAATGACGAAGCAATCTGTTTTTAAATAGCGGTTGCTTCATTACATTTGCAATGACAAAAAAATAAGATAAAATATGAGTTTTTTAGCAATAGAGTGGAACCCTTCATTAGGAATAGATTTAGGTTTTTTTGTTATTCGTTGGTATAGTTTAATGTTTGTAACAGCATTTTTATTGGGTTTGCACTTAATGAAGAAAATATATATTGAAGATAAAATTCCGTTAGAAAAACTAGATGTATTATTTATGTACACTTTTGTTTCTATGTTAATTGGTATGCGTTTAGGAGATGTATTTTTCTATAGTTGGGATTATTACCAACATCATTTACTAGAAATAATTTTACCTTTTAAAAAGCAAGTAGGAGCGGATGCTATTTTCGGATTAATAAAAGACTGGAAATTTACTGGTTTTACTGGTTTTGCAAGTCATGGAGCAGCAATTTCTATTATTTTAACAATGTATTTTTATGCTAAAAAGCATTTAGATAAACCTTGGTTATTTATTTTAGACAGGTTAGGAATTATGGTTGCTTTGGCAGGGTTTTTTATCCGTTTTGGAAACTTTTTTAATTCAGAAATTTACGGAAAAGAAACAGGTTCTAGCTTTGGAGTAATTTTTAAAGCAGCAGGAGAAACAGTTGCTAGACACCCAACACAATTATACGAAGCATTTAGTTATTTAATCTTGTTTTTTGTTTTATGGCATTTATACTGGAAAACAACTAAAAAAGAACAAGTTGGATACATTTTTGGTTTGTTTATGGTTGTTTTGTGGTCTTTACGTTTCTTTATAGAGTTCTTAAAAGAAGCACAAGTAGAAAGTAGAGAGGATTGGGTTTTTAATTCTTTAAATACCGGTCAGGTTTTAAGTATTCCATTAGTACTAATAGGTTTTTGGTTAATGTTTAGAAAAGTATCAAAAAAATAATATTAAAGAAGATTATGGAAAAATTAAAACAACGTTGGGGGATCGAAAATAATTGGTCAGTAATTGCAATATTTATTGTTTTTGCAATAAATGGATCCTTTGCCGCTTGGGTTGCAAAACCTGTTACAATATTCTTAGGGTTGTCTCAAGAGACCCTCTCTCCTTGGTTATTTTGGCCATTAAGAATTTTGCTTATTTTTCCTATTTATCAACTAACTTTACCTGTTGTAGGTTGGTTATTTGGTCAGTTTAAATTCTTTTGGGCTTTTGAAAAAAAGTTTTTAGGAAGATTAGGTTTGGGTTTTCTGTTTAAAAATAGAAATTAATGATCAATAATAGTTTCAACTTTTTCTTTATGAATTAAGTAGGTATACATCCACATAATTGTAAACGTTGGTATGATATCTAAAGGTAATATTTCCTCTATAAAACTAACAATACCTGCAATTTTACCTGCCTTTCCTTTATACATTTTAGTCATTAGGTATCCAGATAAAGGTGCCCAGGCAATATCTAAAAAAGGAATCGGTACAAAACCAATAATATCTAAAACAATACTTAGTGCTAATTTTTTATATTTTTTATTCATATTTTATTTTAATTTATATAAATCAAAATTCTTGCCAAAAAATATTGTTTTAAAGTAGAAATTTTTATGTTTGTTAAAAGTAATAATTAGTTGTGATTTTTCAAGATTTCAAAAAAAAAATAGATTCATTTAAAACGCTAGAATTAGGCGGTTTAGAAGCGCAATTTAAATTAGCGCCACAACTACGTTTGAGGTATGATGAAAATAAAATAAAAGCGAATAACCCAAGAAAAGCAGCTGTTTTGGCATTGTTTTATCCAAATGATAAAAATGAAACCTGCTTTTTACTTACAGAAAGAGCAACGTATAAAGGAACACATTCTGCTCAAATAAGTTTTCCTGGAGGAAAAATAGAAAAATCGGATTTAAGTTTAGAAGAAACGGCATTAAGAGAAACTTTTGAAGAAGTAGGAGTAAAACAATCATCAATAAAAATAATTAGAGAACTTACAGATGTTTACATACCACCAAGTAATTTTTTAGCAACCCCTTTTATAGGTTTTATTGATAAAAAACCAGAGTTCATTTTAAATTTAGAAGTAGAAAATATTATAGAGGTTTTAGTAAATGATTTATTAAATGATATTAATAGTACCAAAGTAACTCTGAATACATCATATATGAAAAATACTGAGGTACCCTGCTTTAAGTTAAATGATTATATTGTTTGGGGAGCAACAGCAATGATGCTTTCTGAAATTAAAGAACTCTTAAAATAGTGTCTTTATTAATTGTTTTTGTAAGTTTGTTTTTTATCAACTAAAAATTAAAGAGAATGCCTTTATTTAAAAGGAATATATTTGGTCAAATTTTATTTCTAAAAAAAATAATAATAAGAATTTTCGGACTTATTTCTCACAGTAGATATCGTAAATTTAATAGTTTACAAATAGAAGGGTCAGAAATTTTAAGAAATTTACCAGATAGAAATGTTTTATTTATCTCTAATCATCAAACTTATTTTGCAGATGTAGCTGCAATGTTTCATGTCTTTAATGCTTCTTTAAAAGGTAGAGATGATAGCATTAAAAATGTTGGATATATTTGGAATCCTAAATTAAACATTTACTTTGTTGCAGCAGGAGAAACGATGCGTGCTGGAATTTTACCTAAATTGATGGCTTATGGAGGCTCTGTTTCTATTGATAGAACCTGGAGAAGTGATGGTAAGAATGTAAACAGGCAGGTAAAAAATTCTGATATTTCTAATATAGGTAAAGCAATAAAAGATGGGTGGGTAATTACGTTTCCTCAGGGAACAACAACACCTTTTAAACCAATTAGAAGAGGTACTGCTCATATTATAAAAACATATAAACCAGTTGTAGTACCTATTGTAATAGATGGCTTTAGGCGTTCTTTTGATAAAAAAGGATTAAATATTAAAAAACGAAATGTTTTACAATCTATGGTTATAAAAGAGCCTTTAGAAATTGATTATGAAAATGATGAAATTGCAGATATAATTACAAAAATTGAATATGCGATTGAACAGCATCCTTCATTTTTAAAAGTGCTGTCTGTAAAACAAATTGAAGAATTAGCTAAAGAAGAAGAGGAACTTAATAAAAAACGAGAGTTCTGGTCTTAATAATTATTTGATTTTAAATAAATTTATTTCAAGCCCAAAGAAGAGGCTAAATCTTATTTCTTTTTTACCATACATTTTTTCTAAATCTGTTCTTTCTGTAAATTGTACTATAGAACTTAATTTAATACGATTACCTAATTTATAAGCTAACTGTAAAGATCCCGAAAAGCTTAAAGTATTATTGTCATCTCTTGCAATATTTCCAATTCCTATTGCAGGAGTTAAATATAGCTTAGGGTCACTTAATTGGTTGTTAAAAGTGTAACCAAAAATAGCACCATACCTTGTATATCCTTTTGCTATAAGAGCTCTTTCGTACTCCAAGCCAAATACGAAAAAGCCTAATTTTTTCTCTTTACTTTCATATTCTAACCTAGTAATAATATCTATAGTACCCGCTCTGTTTCCAAGGTTATCTCCAAAAGCCATTAACTTTAAATCTTGGTGAAAAGATACTTTAATAGCGTTTTGTGAATAACATAAAATACTACCCATAAAAAATAGCAAGAAAAAATAAGGGAAATTTTTCTTTCTGATCATAAAAAATAACTGATTGTAAATATTTCATAAATTTAGTGTTTTATAAGTATAAAAACAAGCTGTTAACACCCTGTTTTTTTAACCATTAAAATAAAAAGCTACTGAAAATTAATTTTTTCTATCTTTTTTTTTTTGCATATCGACAGCCAATATATAAATGTATAAAAATTACTAGACCAAGTCTGTCTTAAAGCAGTACTTAAATTATATTTTTGATAAGAATGGTGTACAATATGACTTGTTTAAAATAACCTACTTTCATATCGTACTCTATGATTCCAATAATATGCTAAATCTTCTGCAAAGAATAATAGAAACCAAGCCCGCCAAGAAAAAGGAATCTTAAAAAAAAGGATTAGTAGCATAAACTAAATAAAGAGAACTTAAAGTTAATCCTTCTGTTAGCAAACTTATAAACACGTTTCCAAGTCCTATAATTATAGATATTGTAGCATCTTTTATATTTAGACTCTTTTATTTTTACTTTAACGGTAAGAATGATTTCAATGATACCTATGAGAATGAAAAAAGGAACGACATAATGAATTAAATTAGGCATTTCTTGTCCTTGCTATGTTCTTTATTTTAGAGTTTCAAACTTAAATAAATTTATCTATACTTATTAGTCGTTATAATATAGTAATTTTATATAAAAACATTGTATATTTGCAGCCTTAAAAATAAACAATAAATATTTAATTATGAATCATTACGAAACTGTTTTCATTTTGAATCCCGTTTTATCTGATACTCAGGTAAAGGAAACAGTACAAAAGTTTGAGGACTATTTGGTTTCTAGAGGTGCCGAAATGATTTCTAAAGAAGATTGGGGCTTAAAAAAATTAGCTTATCCAATACAAAAAAAGAAAAGTGGTTTTTATCACTTATTAGAGTACAAAGTTTCTGGACAAGAAATTACAGCATTTGAATTAGAATTTAGAAGAGATGATAGCGTTATGCGTTATCTTTCTGTAAGACTAGATAAACATGCTGCAGCTTGGGCAGAAAAAAGAAGTGAACGTGTTAAATCTACTAAAAAATAAGGTATGGCATCAACAACAATAGAGCAACAATCTAAAGGTAGCAAGACCGGTGAAGTAAGATACTTAACTCCTCTTGATATAGACACAAAGAAAGAAGCAAAATACTGTAGATTTAAAAAGAAAGGTTTTAAATACATCGATTATAAAGATGCAGACTTCTTAATGTATTTAGTAAACGAACAAGGTAAAATTTTACCAAGACGTTTAACAGGAACTTCATTAAAATATCAACGTAAAGTTGCGCAAGCAATTAAAAGAGCGCGTCATTTAGCGTTAATGCCTTACGTTGGAGATATGTTAAAATAATTTAGAGGTAGAGATATGGAATTGATATTAAAACAAGACGTAGATAATTTAGGATTTAAAGATGATGTTGTAGCTGTGAAAAACGGTTATGGTAGAAACTTTTTAATCCCTACAGGACAAGCAGTTTTAGCTACTTCATCTGCAAAGAAAGTTTTAGCAGAGAATTTAAAACAAAGAGCTTATAAAGAAGCTAAATTAATTGAAGATGCAAATGTGTTAGCAGAAGCAATTAAAGGATATGAAATTAAGATTACATCTAAAGTTGGTTCAGGAGACAAATTATTTGGTTCTGTAAACAACATAGATTTAGCTGTAGCTTTAGCAAAAGCAGGAACAGATTTAGATAAGAAATTTATCAAAGTTGTTGGTGGTTCTGTAAAAAGATTAGGTAAATATGAAGCAGCTGTTCGTTTACACAGAGCAGTAGTTGCAGATATTACTTTTGAAGTTGTTGCTGAATAAATAGTAAATAACTTTAATAATTTTATAAAAAGCTCGTTAGAAATAACGAGCTTTTTTTAGTTTTACACAATTATGAAATATAGACAACTTACTAAAGAACAATTTGAAAATTTACACGAAGAATTTGCCCGCTTTTTAGCATCGCAAAGTATAGATGTAATAGAGTGGAAGCAGATTAAGGAAGAAAAACCTCAAGTAGCGGAAGAAGAAATGAATGTTTTTTCTGATGTTGTTTGGGATGATGTTATTACAAAAACACAATATATAGAACACTTTTCTGAAACTTCTGTAAACCTTTTTAAATGTAACGATGAAGAAATTCATAGAATAGCAATTAAAATAAATTGGGATATTAATCTTTTAAAACAAGAAGGTTTTGAGTGGTTAATGAAAAACCCAATGGACAATTCTGTAGATGTTTTTAAAGGTACTAAACCTTATCGTTCAGAAAGAAATACAGAGGTTTTTGATTTAATTGAAAAAGGAAGCGCTATCTCTAAAGGAGAAATTTTCGAGTATTTTAACCAGCTAATTTCTTAATATATTTAAGTTTTTGTCAAAACGCTTTGTCGACACTTTTGTGTATTTCGTCTTTATTTTACGTTTTTTTGTCATTTATAGCAATTAATAGATTGTTTTTATTTTGTACTTTGCATACTAAATTTAATTTATAATACCCACATATAATGCCTAAAAAACTTCGTATATTACTTATTGAGGATAACTTAATAGAGATTATGAAAATGAAAAGAACTATTTCATTTTTAGAATTAGACCATTCAATACAAGAAGCAAAAAATGGAGTAGAAGCGTTAAAAATTTTAGAAGATAAAAGTAACTTACCTGATATTATTTTATTAGACTTAAACATGCCAAAGATTAGCGGCATAGAATTTTTAACTTTATTGAGAAATGATGAATACTTAAAACATATACCTACAATAATATTAACTACTTCTGATAATCAAAAAGATTTGTTTGAGTGTTATCGATTAGGTGCTTCAGGTTATATTTTAAAACCTTTAAAATATGAAGATTATGTTAATAAGATTAAAATTGTATTGGCCTATTGGAGCGTTAATGAATTAAAAGTACTATAAAATGAAAGGTATAATTTTTACGGAATTTTTAGATTTAGTTGAAGAAAAATTTGGGTTAGAAATGGTAGATAAAATTATTACTCAATCTAAATTAAAGTCAGAAGGAGTATATACAGCTGTAGGTACATATAGCTTTTCTGAAATGTTACAATTACTAGAAAACTTAAGTAATAATACAGGTGTCTCTATAGATCAATTACTATTAGTATATGCAGAACATTTCTTTTCTGTAATAGAAACAAACTACCCTGGTCTTTTGAATACCTATAATGACCCAATAGAGATGTTAGCATCTATTGAAGATCATATACATGTAGAAGTTCAGAAAATATATCCAGATGCAGAACTACCAACTTTTATTGTAGAAGAAAAAACTAAAAACTCTATCGTAATGATATACAAATCTAGTAGAGCAATGCATCATTTTGGATTAGGATTAATGAATAAAACCTTCGAACATTTTAATAGCACTGCCTCTATAGTTCTTGAAAAAATTAAAGAAGATGGTACAGAAGTGAGGTTTATTGTAAATAAAAATTAATTACCCAAAATTAATGAGCCAAAATAAAGTAGACATATTAGAACGTGCTCTAAAACGTGAAAAAGCTGCTAGAAAATCTGCGGAAAAAATTCTTGAAGATAAATCTAGAAAATTATATCTTCTTTCTGAAGAATTAAAGGATACCAATAGTAAGTTAGAAGACTTACTAGATGAAAAATCTTCTACTCTAAAAGGGATATTTGAAAACATTAATGATGCCTATTTAGTGATGGATTTGCATGGTAATGTTTTAAAAATGAATGAAGTTGCCATCAATCTTTTTGGATATAATATAGAAAATGAAAAATTTAATGTTACAGATATTATCTATAAAGATGATTTAGAATATGCTTATAATTCTTTTTCTCAATTAAATGAGCAAGGATTTTTTAATGGGTATACAGCTAGAATTATTACTAAAAATAAACAGGTTAAATGGTTGCAAATAAATGGTACACTTATTTATGATAAAAATAAGAAGCCAATAGCAGCTCAAGGTATTGTTAGAGATATCACCAAAGACAAAGAAGCTGGAGATTTACTTATGGAATCTAAAAACAGACTCTCTGCTCTTGTTTTAAATCTAAATAGTGGTGTTATTTTAGAAGACGAAAACAGAAAAATAGTTTTATCTAATACAAAATTTTGTGAATTATTAAATATTGATGCTCAACCTAATGATTTAATTGGGATGGATTGCAAACTTGCCTCAGAACAAAACAAAGTGCAATTTAAAGAGCCATTGTCTTTTGTAAAGAGAATAAATGAAATAGATGCGGCTAAAGTAGCCGTGTTTGGAGACCAGTTGGAGATGCTAGATGGTAAGGTGCTAGAAAGAAATTATATGCCAATAATAGTTGGAGGAAAATTAAATGGCTATTTATGGACTTTTAGGGATATTTCTCTTGAAAAAAAATATAATTTAAGTCTAGAAGCACAAAAAGAAAAGTATAGTAGCATTATTGCTAATATGAATTTAGGATTGGTAGAAGTAAACAAAGAAAAAGAAATTTTGATGGTAAATCAAAGTTTTATAGAAATGTCTGGTTATAGTGAAAAAGAATTATTAGGTAAAATTGAAGGAGATTTTTTTTCATTAGAAAATGCTGTTAAAGTTAGTGAAAACGAACACTTTAGACGCCTTAAAGATGTATCTAGTTCATATGAATTAAAAATAAAAAACAAAAAAGGAAAAATTAGACATTGGCTTGTAAGTGGTGCTCCAAACTATGATTTATTTGGTAAAGTAATAGGTTCTATAGGAATACATTTAGACATTACTGAACTTAAAAAGCTTCAACTACAGAAAGAAAATATTTTAAAAGAATTAGAAAATAGAAACAATGAATTGTCTGAATATGCACATATTGTTTCACATGACTTAAAATCACCTTTAAGAAGTATAGACGCATTAGTTTCATGGGTAAAAGCAGACAATGAGGGTAAAATTGATGAAGCAACACTTCAAAACTTAGGTCTAATAGAAACTACACTAGAAACAATGGAAAAGTTGATTTCTAACGTTTTAGAATATTCTAGTGCGGGTACAAATAAACATGAGGCTATAGATGTAGATTTAAATGACACTTTAAGTAATTTAAAAAAGGTTTTATTTATTCCTAAGAATATATCTGTTAATGTATTAAAAAGTTTACCTATTATAAAAGGAGACCAAACTAAGTTTCAACAGTTGTTTCAAAACTTTATTAGTAATGCCATTAAGTTTTGTGATAAAGAAGTAGGGGTTGTAGATATAGATTATATAGATAATAAAACTTTTTATCAATTTTCTATAAAGGATAATGGTATTGGGATTGAAAAAAAATATCATGATAAAATTTTTAAAATATTTCATGCATTAGATAAAAGAGATGATTCTACGGGAATTGGCTTAGCCATTGTTAAGAAAATAATTACTTTATATGGAGGAGATATTTGGTTAGAAAGTGAGCCAAATAAAGGAACTACTTTCTATTTTACAATAAAAAAAATAAAATGAAAACGGTACAACTTAAAAGAAGTAAAAACTCAGGTTGGAAATATTTATCTAAAAAACTTAACTTAAAAAAACCTTTAGTTTTAGTTTTCGGAAATAGATTTTTATTGGAAGATGAAGCTATTTTTGAAGAAGTAAGAACACTTTTTAAAGAGGGGCATATTGTATTTGGCTCTTCTTCTGGAGATATTTCTTCAGAATCTGTTAATGATGATAGTATAACGATTACTGCAGTAGAATTTGAAAAAAGTAATTTTATAATCAAGACAGCTAATGTTTTAAAAGGAGCTTTAGAAGCTAAAATAGATAGTTTCTCTATTGGTAAAGAATTAATTAGTCAATTACCACAAGAAGGCTTAAAATATGTTTTTGTGCTTTCTGAAGGAAGTTTTGTAAACGGAAGTCAATTAACAAAAGGGATGAATGCTACAACTGATGATAATTTATTAATAACAGGTGCATTATGTGGGGATGCAGCAAGGTTTGAAAAAACCATTGCTTCTTATAATGAAAACCCAAAACCAGGAGAAATAGTTGCCATTGGTTTATATGGAGCATCTTTAGAAGTAACTTTTTCTATTAATGGAGGTTGGACACCTTTTGGGCCAGAAAGAATGGTTACAAAGTCTAAAGGAAATGTATTGTATGAATTAGATAATTTACCTGCTTTAGATTTATATAAGCAATATTTAGGAGATAAAGCAAAAGAATTACCTAGTGCAGCATTATTGTATCCTTTAAAAGTGAAGTCTTCAAATGAAAAACAATCAATAGTTAGAACTATTTTAAACATAAATGAAGAAGATAATTCTATGATTTTGGCTGGAGATATTTTTGAAAACTCTGTAGTTCAATTAATGATGACGAATGTAGATAGTATTGTTAATGCAGCTGAAATTGCAGCACAAAATGCAGCAGAATCTAGAGTTGCTAAAGCAGAACTTGCCATTTTAGTAAGTTGTATTGGAAGAAAACTTGTGCTAGATCAAAGAGTAGAAGAAGAAGTAGAAGAAGTAATAGCGATTGTTGGAAATACAACAACAATAACGGGGTTATATTCTTATGGTGAAATTGCTCCTTTTATAGGAGAAAAAAGTTGTCAACTTCACAATCAAACAATGACCGTTACATTAATTAGCGAATAATGAATTCTCTGTTAAAAAGACAAATAAGAAAGTTGCTACCTCAAGAGCTTCACTCTAATAAAGATTTAGAGAAGTTTTTAGATGCTATAGATAGATCTTATACTACTTCAGGAGAACAGTTTTTAATGCTACAAAGAGCAACAACTATTAGCTCTGAAGAACTTTTTAACGCCAATAGAAAATTAAAGGAAGAATCAAATTCACAGAAAATAATAATTGACAAGCTTAGAGATTTAGTAGATACTTTAAAGTTTTATGATTTAGAAGAGGACAATACAATTGAAAATTTTGATACTTTAAAATTGGTTGATTTTATTGATAATCAAACCAAAGAAATTATTAAAATAAATAAGCAAAAAGATACCCTTTTAAGAAATTTAAAACTTCAAAATCAAGAACTAAATGATTATACCCATATGGTTTCTCATGATTTAAAGTCGCCTATACAAAGTATAGATTTTTTAACTACTTTGATTGAAGAAGATTATAAAGGTGTTTTAGACAGTACTTGTAAAGAACATTTACTACTTATTAGAGAAAATGTAGAAAAAATGGATACTTTAGTAAAAGGTATTTTAGAATATTCTACAATTGGTAAAGTTGAGAGAGAAAAGTATGATCTAAATTTAGAAGCTATTGTAAATGAAATCTTGATTAATAGTAAGAAAACAAAAGATATAAAATATATTATTCCAAATAAGTTACCAATAATTAAAGGAAACCGTTCTAGAATAGAACAATTATTTTCACAATTAATAGAGAATGCCATTAAATTTAATGATAAAGAAAAAGGTATTATAGAAATTGGTTTTACTGAAGAAACTAATTTCTGGAAATTTTATATTAAAGATAACGGTAAAGGAATTGAGGAACAGTATTTTGATAAAATTTTTATTGCATTTCAAAAATTAGAAAATGATTATAAATCAACAGGAATAGGGTTAGCTATTGTTAAAAAAATAGTTGAATCATTTAAAGGGAAAATTTGGTTAGAATCTAAGTTAAATGTGGGGTCAACTTTTTACTTTAGCATAAAAAAATAAATATGGAACAACCTAATTTAGAGTATGTAGATCAATTAGCTAGAGGAGATGAATCTATAAGAAAAACACTAATAGATGTTATAAAAACAGAGTTTCCAGAAGAGAGAAGTGATTATAACAAAAGTGTAAAAAACAAAGAATTTAAAAAAATAGAAGGAAATGTTCATCGACTTAAACATAAAATTAGTATTTTAGGACTTCAAAAGAGTTACAAAAGGGCTAATGAATTTGAACATAATCTTAGAAAGCATAGTTTAGAAGGAATTCAAGATTTTGAAAAAATTTTATTAGTTATCTCAGCATTCCTGAAAACTATATAAATTTTATGAATTGTATTATAATTGATGATGAAAAAATGGCAAGAGTTATTGTCAAAACTCTTTGCGATGAAATAGAAACATTAGCCATTTTAGAACAGTTTAGTAGTGCAATTCATGCTATAAAATATTTAAATGAACATGAAGTTGATCTAATTTTTTTAGACATACATATGCCAGACTTTACGGGCTTAGACTTTATTAAAACTTTAAAAAACCCACCAAAAATAATTTTTACTACCTCAGACCCTAAGTTTGCAATTGAAGCTTTTGAGTATGATTTTATTGTTGATTATTTATTAAAACCAATACAGCTTCCTCGTTTTAAAAAAGCAATACAAAAGGCAGAAAAAGCAGCAATAAATACTTCAGCTAAAAATACCAGTTTTAATAAAATAGAAAAAGAGAATGATTTTTATGTAAATATAGATCGTCGTTTAATTAAAATAGATCTACCTAGTGTTTATTTAATTGAAGCTAAAGGAGATTATATTAAAATAAAGACAGAGAATAAAGATTACATAGTACATTCTACACTTAAAAAAATTGAAGAAAAACTACCAGATTCTTTGTTCTTAAAAGTACATCGTTCATTTATCATAAATATTAAGAAAATTATAGATATTGAAGATAACAGTGTCTTAATAATGAAAGATGTTGTACCTGTTAGTAGGTCTAAAAGACCAGAGTTAATGAAAAGATTAGACTTACTTTAATATTTGGTTTCCATTTAAACTACATGTAAACTACAATTCGTCTATAGTTAAAATGTAAATAACGAATAGTCAATATTTCATATAGACGTTGTATTTACTTTTGAGGTATAAACCTCATATCATGAAAAAATTATTACTTATTTTTCTCTCAACAGTATTTACAACAATAAATGCTCAAAAGAACCAATCATTTGAAAACACCAATCATCGAAGTACTTTAGAAGCAGTTGAAATTGATTTTGGTTCAGCGGCTAATTTTATACTCTTTACAGGAGCTGGAGCAGTAGCCAATACTGGTATTTCTACATTTACAGGCGATGTTGGATCTCATGTGGGAGCGATTGCTGGTTTTGGAGCCCCTTCAATTTTAAACGGAACTGTAGAAAGCGCCAACGCAATTACTTTACAAGCTCAAACAGATTTAGCTGCAGCGTGCGTTCAACTTCAAAATATACCAGCAACAATAACAGATCACAGTGCAATTTTTGGCAGCATAATTGGGGAAACCATTTTCCCAGGGGTTTATGCTGTTGCAGCAGCTGTAGCTCTTACAGGAACTTTAACATTAGACGCTCAAGGAGATCCTGATGCGATGTTTATTTTTAAAATTACTGGGGCGCTTACCTCAGTAGCTGGTACTGAAGTTATATTGGCTAATGGAGCTTCCTCTGATAATGTTTATTGGATCGCTGTTGGTGCTGTTGCTTTGGGGGCTAATACAACAATGATTGGCACTGCAATAGGATATCCAGGGGCAGTTTCATTAGGAGCTGGAGGTTCTTTAGATGGTAGATTGTATTCTACGGTTGGTGCTATAGCAATTGATAGTACATTAGGTGCAATACCAATAGCCATTCCTTCTTATAACTATCTTGGAGAATATACTTCAAATGGTACTCCTCTTTATTTAGAAGCACAAAGTGATGTGGTTTCTATAGAAACTCAAGAAATGATTAGCAATTCTTTGCCAGAAAGCTACCCGGTACCAGAATATAATCCTCAATATATTACCTCTGGATATGATACAGATTTAAAATTGAATGAAGATGGTGATGTTTGGGTAACTTTTGTAAGTGAAAGTTCTGATTACAGCAATGTTTTAGGTTTTTATACATATGATTTAAGTAACCCTATTGTATCAGTGCCGTCAAAAGATGATGTTACTATTATTTTTCCAAATGTCTCTGCTTTAAATAGTGGAGGGGGGTTACAAATAGGAGATAAAGTAAAAATAGGATCTTTTAAAGCAGGAACTGGAATTGGATGGGTGCTGCTTAATGATGCTTGGAGTTCAAATGAAGGAAGTGTTGGAGATACTGTATTAGATTTATATTCTGATATTAATTTTAATCCAGAAACCGATGAAACTTTAAGAACCCACAACGTTTTATTAAACGATTTAACTGACGAAAGAATTATTCTTGGGTTTGAAGATTCAAGAAGAGATGATGTTGATAATAGCCAAGATTTTAATGATGCCGTTTTTTATATAACTGCAAGTCCTTATGAAGCAATTAATACAAATAACTTTGCCGATATGACACAGACTTCGGAAGTTACTTCAGGGAATGATGGTGGTTTAGAAAGTAATGGTGATTTAGCTAATTTAATTGCAAAGAGAAATTTTACAAGAAAAAAGGAAGGTAATAATATAAATAAAAAAGAGCAGCAATCTAATTTTAACAAGACGCAATTAAAAAGGAATACAAACACAAACTCATTAATAGGATATTTACCTGAAACAGGTATGTATAAAACAGAAACTTCTACAGTTTCTAGTCCAAGTGATTTATTAGCAATAACGAATGCTAAAGAAATATTTTCAATAGATTATTACCAAGGAGATGATAGAATTTCTGCTGTATTAGCGACTTCTACAGAAGGTTCTATATATGATCATTCAAAAGTTATTTGTGATAGATTAAATAATTCTAGTTTAGAAGATGTAAGAACTGTAAGTACTAGAGGTCATCAAATAATAAGTTCTAAAATTAAAAGAGCAACAGGAGAAATAGAATATACTTTAAGTTTTTCTATTAAAATGGATGGAATAGAAAATGAACTGTTTAGTTTTTGGAATATAGACCAATATCCAACAGGAGATTACCAAAACTATCAAATTTGGGGAAGTTCTTTTTCTCAAGTATTTTCAATTGCTAATTTTATTTTAGATAAGCATACAATTTTAAATGGATTAAACAGTACAATAATAGAAGGTGTTTTACCAAATGTATTTGTGAAATCTGGTAGTTATTCTAACGGAGTTATTAATTTAAATTTGGTAAATAAAACGCAAGAAAAATCAGTTGATTTTGTAGGGAATATTGCAGAAACAGAAGTTTCTGATCATAACCAAGTATCAAATACTTTTACATTGTCTGGTGCTTACAATGAAGTTTTATCAATACAAACAGGCGTTTTATTTGATATAGGTTTCTCTCTACAAACAGCTTCTTCACCTCAAAAAGATGCATTATATCTAGCAGATGGACCTTGGGGATTAGATTACTTAAAAGAATTTGCTTCTGTAAGTGAGTTTAGTGTAGATATTTCTGAAAGACAATATGATGAAAATATTTATGAAGTAGATAGAAATGCAAGTGTATCTGGAGAGGTAAAAGGAAACATCAACTTATTTAGACATCTTTTACCAGGAGATCAAACTTTAGATGTATTAGATTATAGCTTTTTAAATTTCTTAATCACAAATAATGAAGCTGTAGAAATTGTTATAATGCAAGAAGGAGAAAGAGAATGGGAAAACAGAATACGTTACACAGTGCCAGCTAATACAGAAGAAAAAGAATACACGATCTCTTTTAATGATTTTTTAGATGGAGAAGGAAATACTATAGAAATTACAAATATTAAGACAATTGTTTTTTCAGTAATTGGAGATTACACAAACTATATACCTTATAGTGTTCAAATAAAAGACATGGCTTTTAAAGCTAGTAATGCTTTAGATGTTGAGGATTTTGAAACAGAGGAGAACTTAAAGTTATCTAATTATCCAAATCCATTTTCAAATTCTACAACAATAAGATTACCAATGAACTCTGAATTTGCTCAAATCAAAGTATTTGATTTATTAGGAAGAACGGTAGATTTTAAAAAGATATCTACAGAAAACACAAAAAGAAAAATACAATACAATGCGCCACAATTAAAAAGTGGTATTTATAAATACATTTTAAAAGACGATACTAACAAATCGTATTCTGGAACTTTTATTATTAATTAGCCCCTAATCCCTTAAAAGGAAAGTAGAAGGCAAAAGTTAATTCTTTTGTCTTTTATTTTTTATATAAAGTTTTACTTACTATTACTCATTTAAATTGGAAGCCTAACGCTGTATATGTAAAACTTGTATCTACTGCAGTTGCAACAGCAGAAGCTATAATCCTTTTTAAGTCGTAAATATTTATCAGTGCACGTTCAGAGAGTTTGTATCCTAATTTTGTATGAACGCTATAGGTACTTTGTCCGTCTTGATCTTCTATATATTGCAAACCTATAGCAGCTGTTAATCCATAGAACCCTTCTTTATTTTTAGCAGCAGATTCATTTTTATTAGAGTAACAAATACTTTTACAGCATTAAATTGACTAGGACTAAAATAAGTACTTGTTACTAGTAGTTTAAAAGAAAGGTTTTGATAATTAATAGTACCTTTTATAGAGGGATTTGCTAAGATGTTATAGTAGAGAGAAGTAAATAATATAGAAATTACAAAAATTCAATACAATGCTCCGTAATTAAAAAGTGGTATTTATAAATACATTTTAAAAGACGATAAAAACAAATTGTATTCTGGAACCTTTATCATTAATTAGTCCCCCTAATCCCTAAGTCCCTTAAAAAGAAAGTAGAAGGCAAAAGTTAATTCTTTTGCCTTTTATTTTTTATATAAAGGTTTACTTAAAAAATACCATTTAAATCGGAAGCCAAATTCTGTATATGTAAAACCATTTGAACCTGCATTGGCAACTGCAGAAGCAATGTTACTTTGAAGTCCGTATAAATTTATGAGCGCTCTTTCAGAAAACTTATATCCTAAATTAGCTTGAACTCTATAAGTACTTAAACCATCATCATCTTCTATATATTGCAAACCTGTAGCAGCTGTTAATCCATAAAACCATTCTTTATTTTTAGCAGCAGCTACAGGTTTTATAAGATTAATAAATATTTCTACAGCGTTAAATTTACTAGGACTAAAATAAGTATTTGGTACCTGTAGTTTAAAAGATAAATTTTGATAATTAATACCACCTTTTATTGACGGTTTTGCTAAGATGTTATAATACAAAGAAGTAAACAACAAATTCCTTGCATTTTCATCACTTTGCCATGTATAATAATACTGCGTAAACCAACCTAAATTAAAGTTAGTATTTAGGCTGTAATTTAGAATAAGGTTGTTTTGTACAATTTGTTCATCTAATAATGCAGCGTTAAAATTTTGAATATCTCTTTTATAACCTAACTCTAAATTCTGAAGTTTAAATGGTTTTATGTTAAGAGAAATGTCTGTTAAGAGTTGACTGTATTTACTTTCATCAGAATCAGAAGACGTAACTCCAAAACTTCCTTTTAGGGTTAAATTATTTTTTAATTGATAAGAAGCACCTAGTAATAAGTTATTTGTTGTAGCCTTTAAACCAGTAGTACTATTAGATGTTGTTCTATAATTATAAGTAGCTAAAAGTTTAAATTTAGTTGAAAAAGGAATTTCTGTTTTTACATCGTATGCATCTGCTTCATTGTTTCCGTTATCAAAAGAGTGAGAAAATTTTGTTTCTACAAAAGGAGTAAAACTTAAATCTAATTGTTTTATAAAGTTCGTTGCATCTTTTTGTTTCTTATAAAAAACTAAAGTGTTTTCAGCACTTTTATAAGCTTCATTAATATAACCAGAAGCTTTTAAAACATTTGCTTTTCCAAGATTACCATCAAAAGAAGCACTGTCTTTTTCTAAGATTAAGTTGTAATCCTTCAAACTTTTTTTAAAGTCGCTTTTATAAACATTCAGCGTTGCTCTTAAAGAAAGCATCCAATTTTCAAGTTCTTTACGAGTATCAAATAATTTATTAATTTCTGCATCTGCTAAAGAATACTTTTTATTCCAAATTAAAGCTTGAACATATCTTTCTATAGCTTGATCATTTATAGCTTTAGGAGTCTCTTTATGAACACTTTCTAAGGCTTTTTTACTGTACTCTAAAGCCGTTTTATCATCAGCATTTAAATGATGCACTAAAGAGATTCCTATTAATGAACTTATTTTATTTCCAGGTATTTTTCCTATTACATCATATGTTTTTAATGCTTTATCTATCTGTTTAGAAATTAAATACAAATTTGCAAGGTTTAATAATGTTTCTTTATCCTCTTTAAAAGAGGTGAAATTTTCTTTTAAAATTGTTTCAGCTTCATCATATTTTTGATCGGTTACTTTTGTACTCGCCAAACCTAATCTCATATATTTTTTAGAAACCAATGCATTTGGATTCCCTGGTAAAACAACCAACGCCTTATCTACAGTAATTAAAGCATCTTCAAACTCTTTTAAATTAGACAACGTATTTGCATACCCTAATAGTGCAGCAAAACTTTTATCGTTCTCTTTTAGTAGTGTTTGATAATAGACTTTTGCATCAGGATAATTTTTATCCCAAAGCATGGACTCTGCGTAATTTAATTTAACTTCAAAATCGGACGGAAAATCTTTTAGAAGATTTGTAAAAAGAGTTACCGCTTTTTTTGCCTTACCATTTAAACCAATAGCTCTTCCGTAACAAAGTCTTGCTGTTTTATTTGTTGGGTATGTTTTTAAAATTTCTTTAAAAAAGGTTTCTGCTTGTTTGTATTTACCAGTTTCTAAATACGTAAAGCCTTCTTTCATATCTTGTGAAAGCACACAAAATGTAGAAAAAAGGAATGATATATATACAAGATACTTCAATTTCATAATATTTTTTTTTATTAATTGCTACTTAAGCAATAGCGTTTGATCATTTATCTAATGTAAATTGTTTTTCATCGAAAAATTAAAAGAGTTATCTTTTGTGATTGGATATTTGTAATGATATTAACCATAAATATATAACAAAATGTCTTTAAAAATCTTAGAAAGTAACGGAACATTTTATTTAAATGGAAAATTAAATACTTCAACGTTAAAATCGCTTAGTTCTTATTTTAAATGTAATTTAATAAAGAAAAAAAATAGAATTGTAAATATTGTTAATGTGATTGAGATTGATAGAGAAAGTTTGGCAGCAATGAAAATTTTATACAAATTGCAATTTTAAAAGAAAAAATATTTTCTATATTTGGCTAAGAATGTAAAGAAATTTAGGATTATTTTAATAAAACCAAAGTAGCTTAATTAACGACCAAACAGAATAGATTATAATGGCAATTTCTTTACCTTTTAAAAATAAAATTTCTCCAGAACAAATATTCATGTTAAGTGTTTTAATTGTTAATGGAGGAAATTATTTATACAATTTAATTTTAGGTAGATTTTTAGGGCCAGAAAAATTTGCAGACGCTGCTATTATGGTTACTTTTTTATTAGTACTCTCTTTTGTAGCAATGACTTTTCAATTAGTAACAGCAAAGTTTTCAGTAATTTTTGAAGACACTATTTTTAAAACCTTTATTTCTAGAGTTTATAAAAATGCTTCTATTGTTGGAGTGATTTTAGGAATAGTAGTTGTTTTATTTTCTTCACAATTACAAGTTTTCTTTAAAACAACAACTTCTAATATGTTTGTTATTTTTGGGGTTGGTATTCCTTTTTACTTTTTAATGAGTGTAAATAGAGGTGTTTTTCAAGGTAATAAACAGTTAACATCTTTGTCTATTACGTATCAATTAGAAATGATTAGTCGTTTACTAATCACCTTTGGTTTATTATATTTTCTAGATGTAGAATCCTCATTATTAATTGCAATAGGAATTTTATGCTCATTTATAATTGGTCTATTCCCTTTTAAATTTCATAAGTTCTCTCTTTTAAAGAATATTAAATTAGATGTTTCTGAGTCTAAACTCGTTCGTAATTTTTTCATTATTACTGCATTTTATGAGTTCACTCAGATTATTATTAATAATAGTGATATCCTTTTGGTAAAACATTATTTTGAATCTTACGAAGCGGGTTTATATGCATCTTTAGCATTAATTGGTAGAGTTGTTTATTTTATAGCTTGGATGTTTGTAATGCTTTTATTACCAACAGTTGTTCAACTAAAAAAAGATGGAAAACCTACATTACCAATTTTATTAAAATATGTAAGTTATATTGCCATAATAGCTACCACAATCATTTTGGGCTGTTATTTTTTTCCAATTCAAATTATTAAAGTTTTATTTGGTGACAGCTATTTAGCGATTACTCCATTATTATGGAAATATGCCTTAGCTACAGGAATATTTGCCATCTCAAACATATTTGCATATTATTATTTGTCTTTAGATAAATATATTCCAGTTGTATTATCTGGTATTTTTGGAATGCTACAAATAGGACTAATTATTCTATTTCATGACTCTTTAGAACAAGTTGTTCATGTTCAAATTATAGCAATGTTTTTATTGTTATTTGTGCAATTAAGTTTCTTCTTTTTTAAGAATTTAAAAGAAGTAAACTAAAATTAAAAAAAATAACACCAAATTTATATTATAAATAAAACAGTATGAAATTAGCAATTGTAACAGCATATCCACCAAGTAAAGTTACTTTAAATGAGTATGCATATCATTTAGTAAAAAGCTTTAGACAAAGTAAAAAAGTAACAGAATTAATTTTGTTAACGGATGAAACTCCAGAAGGAAAAGATATTAATTTCACTGAAAATGGATGTAAAATTACGGTAAAAGAATGTTGGAAGTTTAATAGCTACTCAAATACTAGAGGCGTTATAAAAGCCGTTAATCAAACAAAACCAGATGCCATTCTGTTTAACTTACAGTTTATGAAGTTTGGAGATAAAAAAGTGGTTGCTGCACTAGGTTTAACCTTGCCTTTAATTTGTAAAATGAAAGGGATTCCAACAATTGTTTTATTACATAATATTTTAGAACAAGTAGACTTAGATAGTGCTGGTTTTACATCTAATAAATTGGCCCAAAAAGTGTACAATTTGATAGGAACATCATTAACAAAGCTAATTTTAAAGGCAGATTTAGTTGCTGTAACTATGGATAAATATGTTACAACTTTAGAGAATAAATATAAAGTTGATAATGTTAAAATGATTCCTCATGGAACTTTTGAAATACCAGAAAATCCATCACAAAAATTACCAGAAGGACCTTTAAAAGTGATGACTTTTGGGAAATTTGGAACTTACAAAAAAGTGGAGTCTATGATTGAAGCTGTAGAAATTGTAAGAAAAGAAACGGGTTTAGATTTAGAAATTGTAATTGCAGGAACAGACAACCCAAATGTACCAGGTTATTTAGCAAATGCTAAAGAAACCTATAAAAATGTACCACAACTTACTTTTACAGGTTATGTAGAAGAAGTAGAAGTAGCGCCATTGTTTACTGAAAGTGCTGTGGTTGTTTTTCCTTATACTTCTACAACAGGAAGTTCTGGAGTTTTACACCAAGCAGGAAGTTATGGTAGAGCAGTAGTAATGCCAAATTTAGGTGATTTAGCAACTTTAATTGAAGATGAAGGTTATAGAGGTGAGTTTTTTGAGCCAGAAAGTGTAACTAGTTTAGCAAATGCAATTAAAGCAATTGTTACTAATGACACGTATAGAATTCAATTAGGTGAAGCCAATTATAAAGCTGCAACTGCTTTTCCTATGGAAAGAATTACCGGTATTTATTTAGACGAATTTGATAAGATTATAGCTAAAAATAAATAATTAATTAAAGAATGTATTACTTAGAAATATATTTATAAGATAATTTTTTCTTACCCGTATTAGAAATAAATCCGAATTTTTTTTGAGGATTTGTTCGCCAAGGAAGTCTTCCTAAGACTTCTTTTGGCACTTTATCAAAATCATACAAAGTCCATGAAATAAAGGGGATAGCATCTTTTGTCAGGATTTTTTGTATTTCTTTATAATAGTTGGCTTGTTTTTCTTCAGAGCCAACAAAAGGTCTCCATAAACCACCATAAGAAGACAATCCAAATTCTTGTAAAATGATAGGTTTGTTATTTTTAATTTTATTTTTTAATTTGTGATATTCTACATCAAAATCAGCAAGTTTATCATAATAATGAAAAGAAACTACATCTACCTTATCTTGTAAAATAGTAGCACTTCTTGTGTTAGACCAACCAATAGTTACAGGGTGTTTTTTATCTATAGATTTTATTAAAATAATCATAAAATCTAACCAAGCAGTTACATTTTCTTTTCCTCTAGAATCAAAATCTAAGTTAGGTTCATTTTTAACATCCCAAGCTAAAATAGCTTCATGATCTTTAAATTTTTCAACAATTATTTCTGCATGTCTATGGTTTAATGTCCAATCTAAAACATCATAATTACCGTAAAAATCGAATAAAGTGATAACAACTTTTAACTCCTCTTCTTTTGCTGCATCTAAAACTTTCTGTAGTTTTTCTATCTTATCAAATTTTACATTAGCTTTTCCAAAATCTTCATAAGGCACAAAGATTCTAATTGAATTTAAATTAGCTTCTTTAATAATTTTAAAATCGGTTTCAATAATATGAATATCAAATTCATCACCATACATATTCCAAGGTGTTGCCTGTGGATAATAGTTTATACCTTTTATATCAGTAGTAGCAATTGTTGTTTTTTGAGGTGTTTCTTTATATTTTTCTGAAGCCTCTTTTACCATATGTCTAATTCGCCAAAAACCATCTTCTAGCAATAAAACAAATCTATAGGTTGAAACTTCTGTAGCTTCTAAAATTAATTTAGTGTCTTTAAATACTTTTTTATACTCTAAAACATTTGTGTCTTTTAAGATTATTAATTGTCCGTCTTCACTAAAAAACTCAATATCTAAGTTATGCTGTAGGGTAGTAGATTCTACCGAAATCTTATTAGATTTGTTAAAATCTAATATATTGTAAATATTTTTTCTTGCATTTTTAGTAAAATAATCTTTTATACCAGCTCTTGTATTTGTTTTGTAGGCAACTTGTTTTACGTACCAAGCATCTAAATAATCGTTTTCAACAGCATTTATTTTTTGCTGACTTATATTTCTCCCTTCATTTCCATCATTCTTCCAAGAAATTTTCGGTAAATATTGCTCTACTTTTTTAACTTCTGTGTGCAACATTTTACTTCTATCTGCACCTGTATTTAAAAAACCGTACAAAGAACTTACTAAGAATAAAAGAATACCAATTATAAAAAGGTAAGTACCCATTAAAATACCTCTAAGAATTTTTCTATTCGTTTTTACCATAGTTTTAAACTTTTAAATTCTTTCTTAATTCCTGCTGTTTCAATAATAATTTTGTACAAATTATTTTCAAAAATATTTGGGTCTAAATAAAAGGTTGAAAAACCATTTTCAGATTCTTTATAAAGCTCTTTAATTAGTACATCGTTTTGGTAAATAGATAGTTTTATAGATAATCCATCAGGAATAATTTGTTCCATAAAACTTTTTAAAGGTCCAATTTTTATGCTGCGATTTTGCTCACTAAAAGAAACACGATACTCTTCAATTACTTTTTTGTAGTTAACTGTTATTGTATTACTTTCTGAAATACCAATAAAGTAAGCTTTTACTTTCCATGTTTCTTCAAAATCTGGATGCACAATTTTTGAATGTGCAACACCATTTAAAGTAATTCCAGCAGTTTTTAAAATTCCTCCTTTTTTATTGGTAATGTAAAATTCAATATAACTACCATCGCTAACAATATTTTTATTTCTGTCTGTTATGGTTGATGTAAAAAAGGTTGTAATTTGATTTCCATCTGCATATTCATGATTTCTATGTATAAAAATTTCAAAATTTGTACCAATTGCTGGCATAATATTTACATCAAATTCTTTAGAATTTAAACCAAATGATTCTGATGATATAATCATTCTGCCACTTTTTTTAGGCGAAAAAATTTTTTTGTATCCAATTAATTTATCTGTTAAAATAGTTGCTGATTTCTCTGATTTTAAAAACTGATGTTTCACTGCAACTTTACTATTATCTCTAATAGGATTGTCTAAACTATCTGTTGGTATTACCACTAGCATTGTGTAATCTAACCCACCAGCATCCATACTTGGTGGCCCTAAATAAGTTTCTATTGTTTTTGGTTGTTGTTGAGAAAGAATGAAAATATTCCCAGAAATTTCATCAGGAGCATTTATAATTTTCCAAGATAATGTTCCTCTTTTTTTTGATAAAAAACTAGGAATTTCAAAGCGCATTTTTTTATCTATAACTTTAGGGTTTACAACAGTAGAACCATAACTATTAGAACAATATAATTGAAAATAAGTTTCTTTTTTCACTTTAAATTCGAGTGTAATTTTATCACCTACAACAAATTCGTTTTGTGCAGAAAGTAAAGAAATAGAAGAACTGGTAGAAGTTTCTTGAGCGAGAAAAGAAACAATTACTAGTTGAAAAAAAAGCAGAAAAAAGTATTGTTTTAACTTCATTATTTTGGATTACCGATATAACTATTTAATTCTATTCTAATATAACTAAATAGTGGATGATTCACTTTTTGTAACTTATTATTTGTATGGTTTTTTATTCTATCTGGTATTATTTTAAATGCAATATCTTTATTTGGTAAACCATTTACAAAACAGAAGGCCATATCATCATTAACAATTTTTATTGATGGATTTAAAGGTATTGCATACTTAAAACGTAATTTTCGTTCTTGTCTAATTCCTTCTTTTAAAAATAACTTGTCTACCCAAATCATATCTTTGTCTTCGTTGTAAAAAGTAATAATCAATTGTGGTACAGTTATTTCATGAATTCCACTATTAAATAGGGTTCCACTTACATTATTAGGTGCTATATTAATTTCACTTAAAACAATGTCTTTAAATAAATCTGAATTAGTGGTGTTTCCTGCTGCCTGTAAATTAAACTTTGTGGGTTGCTCACTCAATTCTACAGGAGTAAATTCATCTGGATTAAATGTTTTAGGAATAGAATCTTTTGTTTTAGACCATGCAATGCCTTCAAAATTAATTCTAAAAGCACTAATTTCTTTAGGCATTAACTTATGTTTTAAAATGTGTTTTGCATTATAAGTTGCTAACTCTTTATTATCATCATTGTAAAGTGTTCCTTTTAAAACGACGTCTGCAGGCACATTATCTATATTTTGTACTTCTCCAATAATAGAATATCGTTTATTAAATTTTATTAATTTAGCAGAAACAATTTCTAAAACAGGTTGCTTTAAAACATCTTCATGATGTGTTTGTTCTGTTGTAATTCTTCTTCTACCTTGGTTAAAATAACCTATAGAGTTCTTAGAGTATAATTGATCTGGTGGTAAATCTATCGATTTTCTTGTAGGCTTTAAATACCATTTTCCATTTCTTTGAACAGTAGTTTTAAATTCTGTTTTTGATAACTTTTCAAGTGGAGTAATCCATTTAGTTTCTACTTTTAAAGTAGCTAAACTGTCGGTTTTTTTTAGTATTTCTGTAGTAATAGCATCTAACTTTGCATACGAACTCAATAAACCATCTGTAACCGATATTTCTAATAAATATTGAGCACGAGAAACATCACTTTTAGGATCTATATAACTGTAACTCTTATTTAATTCTTTAAAATCGACGGCATCATAATATGCTTTCACTACGTTTTCTGGTGATCTTTGTGTTTCATTCTTAATATAAAATAGATAACAAGCATACCCAATAGTTATAATTAATAGCACTGCCCATATATGAAATGCCCTTAAAACAGGTCTAGGAAATTTACTGTAATCATTTTGAAATTTAAAATAGGCAGGTTTTACTTTTACTTTTGTTTTTAAACTATGAACAAATAAGGATTGTATATTTAAAATAAAAGCAATTAGTACGGTTAAAAACGGAATTGTTCCCCATATAATTTTTACCCAAAGAGGTACATCTTCTTTAGGTAAAATAGAAGAAAGAGGAGGGACGTTTAATTTTTCCCAAACCATAATACCATTTTCTAATTGAGATAAACGTTGCCATCCACAGAAAAATAAAACGGGATCATAAAATTTATCATTAGAAAAAATATACTTTAAATTATACTTTTCTGGTGTTGTTAGAAATTGCTGTAAAGAACCAATACCTGCAACTCCTTTAAATTTTGAGTTCTCTAAACGCTCTATAGGTCTTGTAGTTAATTCTGGTAAACGTCTTGCAGAGTGGTAATTACCATCTACACTCATTGCATTAGTTTGTGCTGCTAACCAAGCCATTTGATCACCAAAACCTAATGTTAAATATCTCCATTGGTCATGAGAATCTTGACTCAAAAAATTAACAATAGGAAGCATTTTTATTTTTTGAGGTTGAGAGGGTCTAAAATGCCCTAAACTCATTGTAAATATTACCATAGAAATATATAATGTGGCCAAAAGGCCACCTAATAAACGATGGTAAACTGCACCAAATTTTTCTTGAATTAAAGTCTTTAAATCTCCCTCTACAAATCGGTACATAAATTCACCAAATATAGGAATCGACATGATAGAACCCCAAAGCGTAAATCTATCTAAGGTTAATATATTAAAGGCAGTTTCACCTAAAATCATTCTAGGTATCGGTGTTGTGCCACCAGTTCCTAAAATAACTAACATTGTAAAAGAGAGACCAAAAAATAAATATCTTTTACTAAAATATCTATAAAAAATATAGGGTAGAATAAACAAAAGAAGTCCCCAAGGAATTGTAAAAAAAACTAAGCCTGAAGAAGTTACATCTAAAAAATCATCTCTAGATCCATGAGGAATTGGAACTTGTGTAATTGGATTTAATTTCGAATTCATCCAATAAGGAAAAATGCAAAATATGATAAGGAATAATGAAGAAAAACCAAAAGCTAAGTTTCGTTTTAACTGTTTAACAAATGTTTTTATAAATAATGAAAAGGTGACTTCTTTGTAGGAGTCTACTTTTTCTCTAGCAACATCCATAATTACAGTACCAATTAATGGGAAAATAAAAAATAACATTCCAAAAATAGGAGTAACATGATGAGACGTAACTGTAACAGCTATTAAAGAAAGAGATGTAAAAAAGAATTTAAACTTACCTGTTTTAAGCCATAAATAAATTTCAGGCAAAGAATGCATTAAGATAGAAACACCAATAATACTAGGTAACTGACCAAAAATATGAAGTGTTTCTACAAAAGAAGAAGAAAAAACAGCTAAAATTGCAGCATAACCAGCAACAGTTCTGTTAGATGTTATTAATAATGAATACCGATAAGCACCTGTAATAAACAGTATAATTGCAATTAAGGCAACTGTAAACATTCCAAATTTTAAACCACCAATCAAAGACAGTGCTGCAATAGATTGATGTACTAAAGGAGGATAACTTTGTACGGTAAAACCTGTGTACCACTTATAATTCCAAGGTTCAAACCAACTATTCGCATAATGATCTGCAAAAAATAAATGTATTAATGCATCATAAGTTGTTTCTAAAGTAAAAAAAATAGTAGTTCCATGAAATATAACCCCTAAAAGTAATGCGGTAATTAGATATTTATTGGAGGTTTCTTTCATTTTAATAATTAGGTCTTTTTCAATAGGGTAAATATAAATCTTTTAAATGATGGTTAAAACTTTATTTGACTTTGGAAAATTACCGTTCATCTATATAAAAATGTATTTAATGAAATAATGTTATTTTTTTTAAATAAACAAAACTACTTTTGATGTATATTTAGATTTTTAAAATTTATATATGAAAGTATTAGCCATAGATGATCAAAGATTAGTTTTAATACCTTTAGAGAGTAGGTTAAAAGAATTAGGTTATGAAGTCTTAACAGGAGTAAATGCTTTAAAAGGAATAGAGTTATTTGATTCTTTTCAACCAGATTTGGTAATTGTAGATTTAAATATGCCAGAAGTTTCTGGTATTGAAGTTGTAAAACATATTAGAGAAACTAAAAAGTTAGAGACCCCAATCATGATTTTATCAGGAAATACTGATGATGAAATTATTACTGAAAGTTTTGATTTAGGGGTAAATGATTATATGAAAAAGCCTTTAAGTTTAACAGAGGTTTGTGCAAGAGTAAAGAAGTTAATAGGTGTTCCAGAAAATTCAAATAAAGATTTAAAGAAAAATAATGTTATTATTCAACAAAGATGTGTTGGAGTTGTAATTCCTTGTTATGATGAAGAGAAAAGGCTGTCTAGTGCAGAGTTTACAGATTATATTAAGAAAAATTCTGGTTACCATTTATGTTTTGTAAACGATGGAAGTAAAGATAATACCTTACAAGTCTTAAATGACTTAAGAAAGGGTAGAGAGGAATTTATTACTGTTTATGATTGTGAAAAAAATGGAGGTAAAGCAGAAGCTGTTAGACAAGGAATGTTGTTTATGGCTCAAAAAGAAGATTTAGATTACATTGGTTTTTTAGATGCAGATTTATCTACAGATTTAGCAGATTTTGATGATTTAGTAAAAACGATAGAAAAATCAGAATTTAAAATAGTAAGTGGTTCTAGAATTAGTAGAATGGGCGCAGATATTACAAAAGAATCTGCTAGAAAAATAATAAGTCTAACCATTAATTTTATTATTAGAAAGATTTTAAAAATGGATTTTAATGACACACAATGTGGAGCTAAAATCTTTCATAAAGATGTAATTGAAATCTCTTTTGGAGACAAATTTATAACGCAATGGATTTTTGATGTTGAAATATTTAGAAGAATAACGCATCATTTTGGCTTAAAAAAAGCAAAAGAAATTCTATGTGAGCAACCTTTAAAAAGATGGATTCATGCAGATGGTTCTAAACTATCTATGAAAGATTCTGTTAAAATTGTTGGTCAGTTAGGACAAATTGCTTGGCATTATAGAAGAAAAAAATAAAGATATTTAATAAAGTGGGGACTTTATTATTATTACCTAATTTTTAATTTAATTAAAGATGAAAAAAGGAATAATAATAGTGTTTTCAAACGATGAAAATAAAATTGACCAAGATCAATTTATAAATTTATTTATTCAGGATGATGTTAAGATTTGTCTTGTAAATAACGGAAGTAAAGACAATACTTTAGAAGTCTTAGAGGCTGTTAAAAGTGAAATTAATACAGATATATCTATTTTAGATATAAAGAAAGATAATGGTACAAATGCGGCAGTAAAGGCTGGAGCTAGGTTTTTATTTAGTATTAAAGATTTAAAATTTATTCTTTTAATAAAGCCAAATATGTTAACTGATTTTAATGATTTAGAAAATCAATTAGAAATTCTAAAAAAAACAGAAGACACTTTCAAAAGTAAGTTAAAAAGGAATACTAAAAGAAAAACATTAAAAGAAGTATACTCTTATGATGATCTTTTAGCTATTTAATAGCGCTATTAATTTATCTGTACCAGTACTTGCTACATCCTTAATAATCGTTAAATTATTAAATTCATTTTTAGATACTGATGGTTTAGGGTCTATAAAATAAATAGGAATATTTGGTTTAATATGATTAATTAAACTAGCTGCAGGATAGACTTGCATAGAAGTACCTATAATTACTAGAATATTAGCTTTCCTTGTAATTTCTATTGCTTTATCTAACATTGGTACCATTTCTCCAAACCAAACAACATGTGGTCTTAATTGGCTTCCTTTTGTACATAAATGTCCTAAATTCAAATCTTTTTTCCAATCTAAAACAATATTTTCATCGTCAGAACTTCTAACCTTTAAAAGTTCTCCATGTAAATGAGTAATTTTAGTGCTTTTAGCTCTTTCGTGCAAGTCATCTACATTTTGAGTAATAATTTCAACATCAAAATATTTTTCTAATGCTACTAAGTTGAAATGACCTTTATTAGGGGAAACGGCTAATAACTGCTTTCTTCTTTGATTATAAAAATCCAAAACTAATTCTGAGTTTGCAGCAAATCCTTCAGGAGAAGCTACTTCCATTACATCATGTCCTTCCCATAAACCATCAGAATCTCTAAAAGTTTTTATGCCGCTTTCTGCAGAAATTCCTGCTCCAGTTAAAATTACAAGTTTTTTCATCTTCAGCTAAAATAATATTTTTTAAGTTTGTTTTATGATTGATGAGAAATTACTTGAATATTTTGAAGGCTATTTAACGGATAAAAGAAAAAACCTTTTTAGAAAAATTTTAGACGATAGAACAAGACATTTTACAGTTGTTTTAGAAGATATTTATCAGGCTCATAATGCGAGTGCTGTGGTAAGAACTTGTGATATTTTTGGGGTACAAGATGTGCATGCCATAGAAAATAAATATACAAATAAAGTTTCTAGACATGTTGCAAAAGGTTCGCAAAAGTGGTTAAATCAATATAGATATAGAACAGATGGTGATAATACCAAGGAATGCTTAGATAATTTACGCAAAAAAGGATATCAAATTATTGCTACAACTCCTCATAACGATTCTTGTTTACTACAAGATTTTGATGTTACTAAAAAATCTGCATTTGTATTTGGTGTGGAAGCAGAAGGGGTGTCTGAAACCGTGAAAGAACAAGCAGATGGTTTTTTAAAAATACCTATGGTTGGTTTTACTGAAAGCCTAAATATCTCTGTTGCAGCTGCAATTATCCTTCAAGATGTAACTACAAAACTTAGAAATTCTGATTTAGATTGGCGTTTATCAAAAGAAGAAAAAGAAATTTTGTATTTTGATTGGGTAAAGAAAACAATAAAAAATGTTGATAAAATTGAAGCACATTATTATCAAAAACAAAAAGAAGAATCTTAAAGTAAATTTGGATCATTTTTCTTTAACTAAACAAAGAGAATACACAGATTATATTTCTGGAGCTAAAAGGGAACTGATAAAGCGAAAAAGATTCGAAAAAATGATTGCAATGATATTAAATGGAATAGTACTTCACGTTAATATCAGAATTGTCAAGCTTCATTTGTCATTATTACGAAGGCAGGAATCAATAGTAAGCATTAAAAGTAGCATAGATTTTTGTCTACACTAGCATTACATTTATTATTAAAAGGTAGGTTTATTCTACAATTACTTTCTCTATAGTAGCTATAGAATCACAACGTTTTACATATAAACTAACAGATTTTAAATCTCCATTACCTGTAATATAGTATTCAGGACAAGGTTTTATTCTTTGATTACTTTTTGAAAAATCAACATCACCTTTATACAAAATTGTAGAAATTTTTAGTGTATCAATATCGTATTGAAGCATTGCTCTTTTTGCTTCATCAGAAAAAATTCTTTCCTTAATTCTAATTGTTTTTAGAGTTCTTGCATCCATTCCATAATCAAAAGAAGCATTTTTCTTTTGCCAAAAGAAGTAAACAGCAATAGAACCTAGAGATAATCCTACTAAATAATAAAAAATTCTTTTTACGAGCATTGTTAAATTTTGAGTAGCAAAGGTACTTTTTTTGATAGAAAATATATCTATAAAATTAACAAATTAATATCTCTAAAAGGTAAGTCGAACCAATCTGCCACAGTTCTGTTGGTTAAAATTCCGTGATAAAAATACATTCCATTTCTAAGGCTTTTATCAAACCTTGCTGTATTTTCAAACCCTCCTTCTTCTGCAATATGCAATAAGTAAGAAGTAAAAATATTACTGATAGAAACAGAAGCTGTTCTTGCATAACGAGCAGGAATATTTGGAACGCAGTAATGAATTACACCATGTTTTACAAAAGTAGGAGTATTATGAGTTGTAACATTAGAAGTTTCAAAACAACCACCTCTATCTATACTAACATCAACAATAATGGCGCCTTCTTTCATTTTTTCTACCATCTCTTCTGAAGCTACAACAGGAGATCTATTTTTACCTCTAATGGCTCCAATAGCAACATCGCATCGCATTAAAGCTTTTGCTAAAGATTTTGGTTGAATAGTAGATGTGTAAATAGGAGCGTTTAAACAACGTTGTAGTTTTCTAAGTTTTGTAATAGAATTATCAAAAACTTTTACTCTTGCACCCAAACCAATTGCAGTTCTTGCAGCAAATTCACCAACAGTTCCTGCGCCTAAAATTACAACGCTTGTTGGTGGAACCCCACCAATGTTTCCAAACAATAATCCATTTCCTTTATTAACGCCACTCATTAATTCGCCAGCAATTAATACAGAAGCAGTACCCGCAATTTCACTTAAAGATTTTACAATAGGATAGGTGTCATGTTCATCTTTTATAAAATCGAAAGCAACAGCTGTAATTCTCTTTTTTGCTAAACATTCAAAATATTTTTTAGATTGTGTTTTTAATTGTAAAGAAGAAATTAAAATTGCTTGTGGATTTAAGTATTCGATTTCTTTTTCTATTGGTGGCGCCACTTTTAAAACAATATTACACTTAAAAGCTTCTTCAATATTATAAGAAATTTTAGCACCAGCTTCAGAATATTCTTTATCTGTATAATTTGCGCCATCTCCAGCTCCAGTTTCTATAACAATTCGATGTCCATGAGCTGTTAAAGCTGCAACAGCATCTGGTGTTAAGCAAACACGTTTCTCACTTAAATAAGTTTCTTTAGGTAAACCAATAAATAATTCTCCCTTTCGTTTTTTTATTTCTAGCATTTCTGCTTGGGGTAATAACTCTTCTTTGCTAAAAGGAGAAAATGAACTCATAGGTTTTATTTTAGTTGAATATTGCGCGTTCCGTTTTCTAAAGTAGATAGATGTATCTGAACAGCATCTAAAGGTAGTAAATTTTCAATGTTTTCTGGCCATTCTATCAAACACCAATTATTATCGTATAAATAGTCTTCAATTCCCATATCTAAAGCTTCTTCTTCATGGGCAATCCTGTAAAAATCAAAATGAAAAACTTTCTCATTTTTTGAAGTTTGATATTCGTTTACCAATGAAAAAGTAGGAGAGGAGATACGATCTAAAACATTTAGTTGATTACAGATTTCTTTTATGAGTGTTGTTTTTCCAACACCCATTTCTCCGTAAAATAATAATGTTTTATTTTCTACAGAACTAATGATTTTTTTTGCGATATCGTGTAAGTCTTCTAAAGAATAGTTTTTATTCATAAAGACAAAAATAGTAAAGAATTTAAATTAATTCTTTACTATTTTTATAAATTACTATAGTTATGTTTATTATAATTACTTCGGACTATAAACGGCACAAGGAATAATCATTTCTTCAAGAGAAACGCCTCCATGTTGATAGGTGTTTTTATAGTATTTTACAAAATGATTGAAGTTATTTGGATACGCAAAAAATAAATCTTCTTTGGCAAATATAAACGGACTATTCATTGCAACAGTTGGTAAAAATATGTCTTTAGGATTTCTAACAGCATATACATCTTTCTCTTCATAAGAAAGGCTTCTACCTGTTTTATAACGCAGGTTTGCACTAATGTTTTTATCGCCTATTACTTTTGTTGGATGTTTACAATTAATTGTTCCATGATCTGTTGTAATAATTAATTTCTGACCTAATTGTTGTGCTTTTTGTATGATTTCAAACAAAGGTGAATTTTTAAACCAGCTTAATGTTAAACTTCTATAAGCTTTATCATCCCCAGCTAATTCTTTTATCACTTCCATTTCTGTTTTAGAATGCGATAACATATCAACAAAATTATAAACCACAGCAGTTAAATCGTTTTGTTTTGTACCGTTAAAATTATCAGCTAACTCTTTTCCGTTTTTTAAGTTCGTAATTTTATAATATTCATGTTTTATATCTAATCCTAAACGTTTTATTTGAGCCGTTAAAAAATCATTTTCATATAAATTCATTCCACCTTCATCTGTATCGTTTTTCCAAAAATTTGGATGACGTTTTTCCATTTCAGAAGGCATTAATCCAGAAAATATTGCATTTCTAGCATATTGAGTTGCAGTAGGTAATATTGAAAAATAAGAATATTCCTCTTCTTTTTTGTAGTAATTGTTGATAAAAGGTTCTAAAATTCTGTATTGATCATAACGTAAATTATCAATAATAACCCATAAAACTCCTTGGTCTTTACTTAATTGTGGAACTACATAATCCTTAAATAAAGTATGTGAAAATGTAGGTTTATCATGAGCCGTTAAAAAATCTTCGTAATTCTTTTTAATAAACTTAAAAAACTGTGAATTAGCTTCTTGTTTCTGACTTTTTAAAATACCTAACATTCCCGGATCGCTAATGTTTTCTAATTCTAATTCCCAATGAACCAATTTTTTATAAAGTTCGATCCAATCTTCATAAGAATTTACCATTGCCAAATCCATAGAGATTTTTCTGAATTCTTGTTGGTAACTAGAAGTCGTTTTTTCAGAAACCAAACGAGAATGATCTAAGTTTTTCTTTAAACTCAACAAAATCTGACTTGGGTTTACAGGTTTAATCAAATAATCTGCAATTTTAGAGCCAATTGCTTCTTCCATAATATATTCCTCTTCACTTTTGGTAATCATTACCACAGGTAAATTGGCTTGCTTCTGTTTAATTTCAGCAAGTGTATCTAAGCCAGACAAACCGGGCATATTTTCATCTAAAAAAACAATATCAAAATTTTCTTCATCTACTAAATCTATAGCATCCGCACCATTTGTACAAGTGGTTACTTTATAGTTTTTACGCTCTAAGAAAATAATGTGTGGTTTTAATAATTCAATTTCATCATCAACCCATAAAATTTGTATGCTGCTCATATATTATATTGATTTTTATCTCTAACGATAAAATTAACCTTTTGTTATGTTTTTTGAAGTTTTAAAATGATAAAATATTGCCAATTTTCTTTTGCTACAAATTCACGAATTATCTTTAACGAACGGACTAAAATTAGGTGTTTAGAAAACCAAGGATTTTCATTTTATAATTTATAGTTTAAAGAGGATGTTCAATTTGAGTTTAGATTAAAAACTCTTAAACTCATTCTAAAAATAATAGTTTATGATAGAACTCTAATTAAAAAATTTGTGAATTTGTGGCATTAAGTCGTATTTTGCATTTGATAGCATAATAAAATCACTTTTGAAGAAAACAAAACCGAATAAACTAAAGATTTTAAATGATCCTATTTATGGATTTATTCAAATACCAAATACGTTAATTTTTGACATCATAGAACATCCTTATTTTCAGCGTTTAAGAAGGATAACTCAAATGGGGTTTTCTAATTTAGTATATCCAGGAGCAAATCACACACGTTTTCACCATGCAATTGGTTGTATGCATTTAATGCAAAAAGCAGTTAGAGTTTTACGTTTTAAACAAATAGAAATCTCTAATGAAGAAGAAAATGCGCTTTATATTGCTATTTTATTACATGATATTGGTCACGGAGCTTTTTCTCATGCACTAGAACATAGCATTGTAAATGGAATCTCACATGAAGAAATTTCTTTAAAATTTATGAAGAAATTAAATGATGAATTTGATGGGAAACTAAAGTTAGCTATAGAAATTTTTGAAGGAAAATATCATAGAAAATTTCTTTGCAAACTTATTTCTAGTCAGTTAGATATAGATCGATTAGATTATTTAAAACGCGATAGTTTTTATACAGGAGTTACAGAAGGGAATATTTCATCAGACAGATTAATTGCTATGATGAATGTAAAAGAGGATGAATTAGTAATCGAAAAAAAAGGAATTTATTCTGTTGAAAAATTCTTAATTGCAAGAAGATTAATGTATTGGCAAGTGTATTTGCATAAAACGGGTTTGGTTGCAGAAAACATGTTGGTAAATGTTTTAAAAAGAGCCAAAGAATTAGCCGAAAAAGGAGTAGAACTGTTTGCTACTTCATCTTTAAAATATTTTTTATATAATGAAATATCACAAGATAATTTTACAGGTAAAACATTAGAAATGTTCTCTAAATTAGATGATTATGATGTGTTGTCTGCAATAAAAGAATGGACAAATCATGAGGATAAGATATTATCACTTTTATCAAAAATGATTGTTGATAGAAAATTGCTACGTGTAGAAATTCAACAAGATAAATTTGAAGAAAATTATATCAATAAAAGGAGAAAGAAAGTTTCAAAAAAGTTTGATATCACTACTGAAGAAGCAACCTTTTTTGTTTTTTCTCAAAGAATAAGCAATCAAGCTTATAGTTCAGGAAAACCAATTTATATTTTAAATAAAAACGGAAACTTATTGGATATAGCAAAAGCTTCAGACCAATTAAATTTACAAGCTTTAACAAATCCTGTTGTAAAACACTTTATTTGTTATCCAAAATAAGAATGATATTAGCCAAATCGTTATAATTTTTATATTTTTGCCTTTAATGAAATTTACAGCACAACAAATAGCAGACATTTTAGAAGGTGATGTGGTGGGGAACCCTAATGAAGAAGTTTCTACTGTTTCTAAAATTGAAGAAGGAAAAGTAGGTTCTTTAACTTTTTTATCTAATCCAAAATATAATTCTTTTTTATATACCACAAAAGCCTCTATTACTATTGTTAGTAAAGGTTTTATTGTTGAAAAAGAAATTAATACTACGTTAATTGAAGTAGATAATCCATATAAATCTTTTTCGAAGTTATTGGAATTCTATAATGAAGTAAAAAATAATAAAACAGGAAGAGAGCAACCTCATTTCATCTCAAATTCTGCAAAAATTGGTGCTAATGAATATATTGGTGCATTTGCATATATTGGAGAAAATGTAAAAATTGGAGAAAATGTAAAAATTTATCCAAATTCTTATATAGGTGATAATACAGTAATTGGTGATAATAGTGTTATTTTTTCTGGTGTTAAAATTTATTCAGAAACACAAATAGGAAATAATTGTAAAATTCATTCAGGAGCTGTAATAGGCTCAGATGGTTTTGGTTTTGCTCCTGATGAAAATGGAGAGTATAAAACGATTCCTCAAATAGGAAATGTAATTATTGAAGATAATGTAGATATAGGTGCTGCATGTACTATAGATAGAGCTACTATGGGGTCTACTATTATTAGAAAAGGTGTTAAATTAGACAATCAAGTTCAAATTGCACACAATGTAGAAGTTGGTAGAAATACTGTAATCGCTTCTCAAACAGGTGTTTCTGGTTCAACAAAAATTGGAGAAAATTGTATGATTGGTGGGCAAGTAGGTATTAATGGACATATTAAAATTGGCAATAATGTAAAAGTTTTAGGTCAGACCGGTGTTACAAAAAGTTTAAAAGACAATGAAATGGTATACGGAACCCCAGCATTAAATTCTAGAGATTTTAATAGAAGTTATGTGTACTTTAAAAATTTACCAAAGATAGTATCAAAAATAACTAATTTAGAAAAAGAGTTGACGGCTCAAAATTTAAAGTAATGAGTAAGAAACAAAAAACAATACAAAAAGAAGTAAGTTTATCTGGTGTAGGTTTACATACAGGAAAAAAAGTAACCATGACGTTAAAGCCAGCGCCAGTAAATCATGGTTTTGCATTTAGTAGAGTAGACCTAGAAGGTGCTCCAACAATACAAGCAAGAGCAGAATATGTTACAAATACTCAAAGAGGAACAAATTTAGAGAAAAACGGAGTTCAAATTCAGACTTCAGAGCATGTTTTAGCGGCTGCTGTTGGTTTAGATATAGATAATTTACTAATTGAAATTGATGCTTCTGAGCCTCCAATTATGGATGGTTCTTCCAAGTTTTTTATAGCTGCTTTAGAGAAAGCTGGTATTAAAGAACAAGATGCAGATATTGAAGAGTATATCGTAAAAGAAATTATTTCTTTTAAAGATGAAGAATCTGGAAGTGAAATTATTTTAATGCCTTCAGACGAATATCAAGTAACAACCATGGTAGATTTTGGGACCAAAATTTTAGGGACTCAAAATGCAACATTAAATAAAATATCTGATTTTAAAGCAGAAATTGCAGATGCTAGAACGTTCAGTTTTTTACATGAAATTGAAATGTTGTTAGAAAACGACTTAATTAAAGGAGGCGATTTAAACAATGCCATTGTATATGTAGACAAAGAATTGTCTGAAAGTACCATGCAAAAATTAAAGAAAGCCTTTAATAAAGATAACATTACTGTAAAATCAAATGGAATTTTAGATAACTTAACTTTACATTGGGCAAATGAAGCTGCAAGGCATAAGTTATTAGATGTTATTGGAGACTTAGCTTTAGTAGGTACAAGAATAAAAGGTAAAATAATTGCGAATAAACCTGGCCACGGTGTAAATACTAATTTTGCAAAAAAATTAGCTAAGATTATCAAGGCAGAAAAAAGAAACAATGTTCCTTCCTACGATTTGAACTTACCTCCATTATTGGATATTCATCAAATTATGGATATTCTACCTCACAGACCTCCTTTTTTGTTGATTGATAGAATTATTGAACTTTCAGAAACACATGTAGTTGGTATGAAAAATGTTACAATGAACGAAAATTTCTTTGTAGGCCATTTTCCAGGAGCGCCAGTAATGCCGGGTGTTTTACAAGTTGAAGCCATGGCACAATGTGGAGGCGTTTTAGTCTTAAATACCGTTCCAGATCCAGAAAATTATCTTACTTATTTCATGAAAATGGACAAAGTAAAGTTCAAACAAAAAGTATTACCTGGAGATACTTTAATTTTTAAATGTGAATTAATTGCACCAATAAGAAGAGGAATTTGTCACATGCAAGCATATGCGTATGCAAACGGTAAATTAGTTGCTGAAGCAGAACTAATGGCTCAAATTGCTAGAAAAAAATAAACTATGAATCAACCATTAGCGTATGTTCATCCGCAAGCAAAAATAGCAAGAAATGTAGTCATAGAGCCTTTTACTACAATTCATAACAATGTAACCATTGGTTCTGGAACATGGATTGGTTCTAATGTAACCATCATGGAAGGTGCTAGAATTGGTAAAAATTGTAGAATTTTTCCAGGAGCAGTAATTTCAGGAATTCCTCAAGATTTAAAATTTGATGATGAAGAAACTACGGTAGAAATTGGCGATAATGTTACCATACGAGAATGTGTTACGATTAATAGAGGAACTTCAGATAGAATGAAAACCAAAATTGGTGACAACTGTTTGATTATGGCTTATTGCCACGTTGCGCACGATTCTTTTGTTGGCGACAATTGTATTTTTTCAAACAATACAACACTTGCAGGTCATGTTACGATTGGAGACAATGTAGTTTTGGCAGGTATGGTTGCAGTGCATCAATTTGCTTCTGTTGGTAAACATGCATTTGTTACAGGGGGGTCTTTGGTTAGAAAAGACGTTCCTCCCTATGTAAAGGCGGCACGTGAACCTTTGTCTTATGTAGGTATTAATTCTGTGGGATTAAGAAGACGTGGATATTCAACCGAAAAAATTAGAGAAATCCAGAATATATATAGAATTCTATTTCAAAAAAATTACAATTATACGCAAGCAATTGATATTATTGAAGCTGAAATGGAAGCTACTACAGAGAGAGATGAAATCATTCAATTCATAAAAGATTCTCATAGAGGAATTATGAAAGGGTATTTTAAATCAAACTAGATTTTAAAGTAAAATACCTTAAAAAAAAGTAAAAAATAAATACTTACAATACAATTATTATACTAAAAATAGAAACACGAGAAATGGCAACAACATCAGATATTAGAAACGGACTGTGTATTAAATACAATAACGATATTTATAAAGTAATCGAATTTTTACATGTAAAACCAGGTAAAGGTCCTGCCTTTGTAAGAACTAAGTTAAAAAGTGTTACAAATGGTAAAGTTATTGATAACACGTTTCCTGCTGGTAGAAAAATTGAAGATGTTCGTGTAGAAACTCATAAGTTTCAGTATTTATATAATGATGGAGATACATTTCATTTTATGAATGAACAAGATTATACTCAAATTCAATTGCAAAAAACGGCTTTAGATTCTCCAGAATTAATGAAGGAAGGTGAGGTTGTAACTATTATAATTAATGCTGAAGATGACATGCCTTTATCAGTTGATTTACCTGCAAGTGTTGTTTTGTTGGTAACGCATACAGAACCTGGGGTTAAAGGTAATACAGCAACAAATGCAACAAAACCTGCAACCGTAGAAAGTGGTGCAACAGTTAATGTTCCTTTATTTATTAATGAAGGGGATAAAATTAAAGTTGAAACTACAAAAGGGACTTATCAAGAAAGAATTAAAGAGTAAATTTCCTGATGTCTAAAACAAGAGAAGAAATTAATCAAACTGAAAAAGATTACTGGAATGAAGGTAAACTTCAAAGAAGTAAGATTAAAAAGTTAAGAAGACATGCCTTTTTCTATTCTTATAAAAGAGAAAAGAAAATTTTAAATAAATTGCTAGAAGATTTTAATGATAAGAATGTTTTAGAAATTGGTTCTTATGTTTGGGCTGCTTGGTTTAATGAAAACATAAAGCCTAAAAGTTTATCTTGTATAAATATTTCTGAAGTAGAGTTAGAGAATGGAAAAAAAAATGCTGCAACAAAACCTTTTCCTGTCAAACACCATATAATGGATGCTAATAATTTAACTTTTGAAGATGAAACATTCGATATTGTTTTTGGAGGTGCTATTTTACATCATTTAGATATAGAAAAATCTATTGGCCATATTCATAGAGTATTAAAACCAGGAGGAAAGATTGTTTTTCTTGAGCCATTAAATATGAACCCTTTATATAGGATTTATAGAAAAATGAATCCACAAGAAAGAACCCCAGATGAGCACGCTTTGGTTTCTTCAGATTTTAAAATTATAAGACAAAAATTTTCGTTTAATCATTATTTTTTCGATTTTTTCAGTGTTGTATTTGGTTTTATATCATTAAAAATTTTTGGAGATAAAAATTATGATAATTGGATAAATAAATTAGGATATAATTTAGATGTATTCTTTTCTAAAATTCCATTTTTTCACTCACTTTTTGCAAGAGTAATTATCTATGGAAGTAAAAAATAAGCTTTAATGAAATTTAAAAATCCACAAACCTTACAACAAATAGCTTTATTATTAGAAGTAGATTTTATTGGTAAAACTGATTTCGAAATTTTAGGAATCAATGAAATTCATGTTGTAGAAAAAGGAGATATTGTTTTTGTAGACCACCCAAAATATTATGATAAAGCATTAAATTCTGCAGCTACAACGATTTTAATCAATAAAAAAGTTGATTGTCCTGTTGGAAAATCATTATTAATTTCTGAAGATCCTTTTCGTGATTTTAATAAAATTACGAAACATTTTAATCCTTTTATAGCCTCTAAAGTAAGTATTTCTGAATCTGCAATTATTGGTGAAGGAACAATTATACAACCCAATGTTTTTATTGGAAATAATGTTATTATTGGTAAGCACTGTGTAATTCATCCAAATGTTGCTATTTATGACCATTCAATTATTGGAAACAATGTTACAATTCACGCAAACACAGTTTTAGGAGCAGATGCTTTTTATTACAAAAATCGCCCAGAAGGATTTGATAAATTAATTTCTGGAGGTAGAGTTGTTCTTGAAGATAATGTAGATTTAGGAGCTTCTTGTACAATAGATAAGGGAGTTACTGGAGATACAACGATTGGAGAAGGAACAAAAATTGATAATCAAGTCCATGTTGGACATGATACAATTATCGGAAAAAAATGTTTGATTGCTTCACAAACAGGAATTGCAGGTTGTGTTATTATTGAAGATGAAGTAACAATTTGGGGACAAGTTGGTACAAATAGTGGAATTACAATTGGTAAAGGAGCAATAATATTAGGTCAAACTGGGGTAACAAAATCTGTTGCGGGAGGAAAAAGTTATTTTGGAACTCCAATCTCAGAATCAAGAGTAAAATTAAAAGAATTAGCAGAAATAAAACAAATGATAAAAGAGAGAAAGAATTCTTAATTTTCTTTTATAAAAACTTTCAATAAACTATTTTTGCATAACGAATAAAATTAAATAACCAATGAGCGTTTTAGTAAATAAAGATTCAAAAATTATTGTACAAGGTTTTACTGGTAGTGAAGGTACTTTTCATGCAGGTCAAATGATTGATTATGGTACTAATGTTGTAGGTGGTGTAACTCCAGGAAAAGGCGGTCAAAAGCACTTAGGAAAACCAGTTTTTAATACGGTTGCAGAATCTGTAGAAAAAGTTGGAGCAGATACTTCAATTATTTTTGTACCACCAGCATTTGCTGCTGATGCAATAATGGAATCTGCTGATGCAGGAATTAAAGTAATCATTTGTATTACTGAAGGAATTCCTACTGCTGATATGGTAAAAGTAAAAGCTTATATTGATGGTAAAGAGTGTAGATTAGTGGGGCCTAACTGTCCAGGAGTAATTACTCCAGATGAAGCTAAAGTTGGTATTATGCCAGGTTTTATTTTCAAAAAAGGGAATGTTGGTATCGTTTCTAAATCAGGAACGTTAACATATGAAGCTGCTGATCAAGTTGTAAAACAAGGATTTGGAATTACAACAGCAATTGGTATTGGTGGAGATCCAATTATTGGAACTACAACAAAAGAAGCTGTTGAATTATTAATGAACGATCCAGAAACTGAAGCAATTGTTATGATTGGTGAAATTGGTGGAAATCTAGAAGCTGAAGCTGCAAAATGGATTAAAGCTGATGGTAATAGAAAACCAGTTGTTGGTTTTATAGCAGGACAAACTGCGCCAGCAGGAAGAACAATGGGACATGCAGGTGCTATTGTTGGAGGAGAAGATGATACAGCACAAGCAAAAATGAAAATTTTAGCAGATAATGGAATACACGTTGTTAGTTCTCCAGCTAAAATTGGAGAAATGGTAGCAAAAGTTTTAAAAAAATAATAGTTAAATCTTTTTTTTAAGATTCTCAAAAAAATAAAAATTCCCGATAAATCGGGAATTTTTATTTTATATTTGAATATCAACTAAATACTACAATATGAAATTACTAGATAATAAAACGGCTATTATTACAGGAGCAACAAGAGGAATTGGTCGTGAAATTGCCATTGAATTCGCTAAACAGGGAGCACATGTAGCTTTTACATATAGTTCTTCTGTAGATGCAGCTAATGCTTTAGAAGAGGAATTAAAAGCTTTGGGAGTTTCAGCAAAAGGATATCAATCTAACGCAGCAAACTTTGATGCAGCGCAAGCGTTGGCTAAAAATGTATTAGAAGAGTTTGGTTCAATAGATATTTTGGTAAACAACGCAGGAATTACAAAAGATAATTTGTTAATGCGTATTTCTGAAGATGATTTTGATAAAGTCATTGAAGTAAACTTAAAATCTGTTTTTAATTTAACGAAAGCAGTTATTAGACCAATGATGAAACAACGTAATGGCGCTATTATTAATATGAGTTCTGTTGTAGGTTTAAAAGGAAATGCAGGTCAGTCTAATTATGCGGCATCAAAAGCTGGTATTGTTGGGTTTTCTAAGTCTGTAGCTTTAGAGTTAGGCTCTAGAAACATTAGAAGTAACGTTGTTGCTCCTGGTTTTATAGAAACAGAAATGACTGCGAAATTAGATGAAGCGACTGTACAAGGTTGGAGAGATGGAATTCCTTTAAAAAGAGGAGGACAACCAATAGATATTGCAAATGCATGTGTATTTTTAGCCTCAGACATGAGTTCTTACATTACAGGTCAAACATTATCTGTAGATGGAGGTATGTTGACTTAGAATTTTATTTTTCATAAAAAAAAATAGGACCTGTAACAATTAACGTTGCAGGTTTTTCTTTTTTAGATAGTTCTTTGTTATCTTTCCAAATAAATAGAATAATTTGCAGATAACAACCATTTTATATATAATTATTGCCTTATTACTGAGTATTTCAGTGGCATTCTTTCAATATTTTTATAGCGTAAAAAGTAAGACAAGAATTAATACTTTACTTTTTGTTTTAAAAACATTTAGTTTGTTTTTATTGCTGTTATTACTGATAAACCCTACAATTAAAAATACTGAGTTAAAAAACAGTATCCCAGTTTTAGCTGTTTTGGTTGATAATTCTAAATCTATTCCTTTTTTTAAAGAAGAAAAAAATGTTGAAAATTTTATTGAAGCACTAAATAATAATAAGTCTTTAAACGAAAAGTTTTTAATAAATGAATTCACTTTTGGAAGTTCTTTAAGGGTTTTAGATAGTGTTTCATTTAATGAAAGTGAAACCAATATTTCTGAAGCTATTTTAGCTGTAAATGAATTGAATAAAGATAAAATAGCACCAATAATTTTAATTACTGATGGAAATCAAACCATTGGTAATGATTATGAGTTTATCAACTCTAAACAACCAATTTACCCTCTAGTAGTTGGAGATACAATTAAGTACAGAGATCTAAGAATAAGTCAATTAAATGTAAACAAATACAGTTACATTAAAAATAAATTTCCTGTAGAAGTTTTATTAAATTATGATGGAAAAGAAAAGGTAAATACAACGTTTTCAATTTATAAAAACGGAAAAAGTATTTTTACTCAAAAAGTACAGTTTTCTTCATCAGAAAAATCGAAAACAATTACTGCTAATTTAACATCTACAAAAGAAGGTTTACAATATTATACAGCTTCTGTTAGAAAAATTGCTGATGAAAAAAACACCAAAAATAACACTAAAAACTTCTCGGTAGAAGTTATAAATGAACAGACAAAAGTGTTGATTTTGACATCCGTTTTACATCCAGATATTGGTACTTTAACAAAATCCATAGAAAGTAATAAGCAGCGTTCTGTAGATGTTTTTTTAATAGATAAATTTAAAGGGAATTTAATTAATTATCAATTAGTTATTTTAAATCAACCAACCGCTAAATTTATTTCTATTTTAAATGATTTAAAAAAAGCTAATAGTAATTACTTTATTGTTTCTGGTGTAAATACAGATTGGAAATTCATTAATAAGCAACAGCTTGGTTTTACTAAAAAAGCAATTAATGAAACAGAAAGCTATGGTGCAATTTTTAATGATTCTTTTTTAATTTATCAGCAAAAAAACATTGGTTTTGATCAGTTTCCTCCTCTAAAAGATAAGTTTGGAGAAGTGGTTCTTTCTAAAGAACATCAAAAATTATTGGCGCAAAATATAAATGGAGTTGAAACTGAACAACCTTTATTAGCCACTTTTGAGCAGAACAATAAAAAATGGGCAGTTTTGTTTGGTGAAGGGATTTGGAAATGGCGGTCTGCAAGTTTTTTGAGTAATAATTCATTTCAAGATTTTGATGAATTTATAGGGAATTTAGTTCAATATTTAGCTTCAGATAAAAAAAGAAACCGTTTAGAAGTAAATTCAGAAAGCTTGTATTCGGCTAATTCAACTATTAATTTATCCGCTTTTTATACAGATAAAAATTATAAATTCGATGCGAGAGCTTCATTAGAAATTACAATTACAAATTCAGAAACTAGAGAAATTACAAAACTTCCGTTTTCTTTAGTGAATACTTCTTATCAGATTGAAATTGAGAATCTTATTTCAGGTGATTACACGTATAAAGTTGCTGTAATTGGTCAGGATATTAATAAATATGGAAAATTTAAAATCACTACTTATCAAATTGAAGAACAGTTTACCAATGCAAATTCAGAGAAACTAGAAAAATTAGCAAAAAATTCTGGAGGAATATTGTTTTATAAAAATCAAATTGATGATTTATCAAAAGAACTTTTAGAAAACACAGCATTTTATACAACCCAAAAATCAACGATTAAAGAACAAAATTTGATAGATTGGAAATGGATTTTATTTATTGTAATTGGTTTATTTACTGCAGAATGGTTTATTAGAAAATATTATGGGAAGATTTAAAAACTCAATCAGTATTATTAGGTTTTCCTTATAAATAGCTAGAAATTTGCAGAATAAAACAAGAAAACATTTATGAATTTTCACACAAGAAAATGGGTAAAACCTCAAGATTTAAATCCGAATGGAACTTTGTTTGGAGGCAGGTTATTAGAATGGATTGATGAAGAGTTGGGTATTTATGCCATTATTCAATTAGAAATACCTAGAACAGTTACTAAATACATGTCTGAAATAGATTTTGTTAGTTCTGCAAAACAAGGAGATATTGTAGAAATTGGGATTAAAGTTTTAGCTTTCGGTAATTCGTCTATAACCCTAAAGTGTAGTGTAAGAAATAAATTAACGCATAAAACGATTATAGTAATAGATAAAATTGTGATGGTTTCTTTGGATGAAAATGGCAGCCCTAAAAGTCATGGAAAAACAAAGATTGAGTATGTTAAAGATAGATTAGGTGATAAATAGTGCCTCTTTTTAATTTTGTAGAAGTCCGTTATAGGAAAATAGGGGACATCACCATAATCATACTCATCATTATAGCGCAACAAAAATTATAAGTATTGCTTTTTTTCTGAATATATTCTTTACAATAATAACGGTTATTGGTGGCTTTTATACAAATAGCTTAGCAATAACTTCATATTTAATCTATGATTTAGGAGCTTCTACAGATGAATTTTTAATAGAATACTCCAGTTTAAAGAAATAGAGGTAGTTCATGATTTCCATTTATGGACAAAGGGTGTAAAATGTAATGTGGTTACAATACATTTAATTGTAATAAATAAATTGTCTTTCAGTGATTTAGGGTTCTTAAAAAAAAGGAACAGAAAAATAGTACATGATGATTTTCATTTAGAAGATGTAACATTAGATTTTTCGACTTATAAAGAAGATTGTGGGTATATAGATTGTGTGTGAGCAACATAAATTGTAAATTTGAAAGAACTTTAAATACAAAAAATGAGCAATCAACAATTAGATATTAAATTTCCAAAAGGAGGAATCTTTTTTATCATATTAGCAGTAGCAGTAATTATTTTATTTTCGAAATCTACAGTAACTATAAAATCGGGTCAAGCGGGTGTTTTATATAAAACTTTTGACGGTGGAGTTGTAACAGACGAAGCAGCTTTAGGTGAAGGTTTTCAAATTGTTGCACCATGGAATAAAGTTTTCATTTATGAAGTAAGACAGCAAGAACTTTTTGAAAAAATGCAAGTATTATCTTCAAACGGTTTAGAAATTCAATTAGAAGCTTCTGCATGGTTTCAACCACACTCAGAAAAAATAGGTTCTTTACACCAAGAAAAAGGAGAAAACTATATTTCTAGAGTTATACAACCAGCAATTAGATCTGCTGCAAGAAGTGTTGTTGGGCGTTATACTCCAGAACAATTATATTCTAGTAAGAGAGATGTAATACAAACTGAAATATTTGTAGAAACAAAAAAGATTTTAGACAAGCAGTACATTCAGTTAAATGAAATATTGGTTAGAGATGTTACTTTACCATCAACTATTAAAACTGCAATTGAGCGTAAGTTAAAGCAAGAGCAAGAATCTTTAGAATATGAGTTTAGATTAGTTACGGCAAAAAAAGAAGCTGAAAAACAAATTATCGAAGCACAAGGTAAAGCAGATGCAAATAGGATTTTAAGTGCTTCTATTACTGATAAAATTTTACAAGATAAAGGAATCGAAGCAACTATTAAGTTGTCTGAATCTCCTAATAGTAAAGTAATTGTTATTGGTTCTGGTAAATCTGGAATGCCAATTATTTTAGGAAATCAATAAAAAGCATACTTTTATAAATTTTAAAATCCAGCTTTAAGCTGGGTTTTTTATTTTCTAGGGTGAAATGTTTCTACAACTTCTTTTAAGTAGCTTTTGTCTAGATGCACATAAACTTCTGTTGTAGTAATACTTTCATGCCCTAACATTTGTTGTATTGCTCTTAAATCTGCACCATTTTTTAGTAAATGAGTTGCAAAAGAATGACGTAATGTATGAGGACTTATTTTCTTGTTTAAGTCTATTTTGATAGCCAATTCTTTTAAAATGATAAAAATCATTTGCCTTGTAAGTGCATTTCCACGTCTGTTTAAAAAGACGGTATCTTCAAATCCTTTTTTAGGATTTAAGTGCGTTCTAATGTTTTTTATATAGGTTAAAATATATTTTTGTGCATTATAATGTATAGGAACAAAACGTTGCTTATTTCCTTTACCAATAACACGTATAAAACCTTCTTCAAAAAATAAATCAGAAATTTTTAAGGTAATCAGTTCGCTTACACGCAAACCACAACTATACATAGTTTCTAAAATAGTTCTGTTTCTTTCTCCTTGTGAATGACTTAAATCTATAGATGAAATCAGTTCGTTTATTTCATCTTCAGACAATGTATCTGGTAATTTTCTTCCAATTTTTGGAGCTTCAATTAAATCTGTAGGATTTGTCTTTCTGTAATCTTCGAAAATTAAATAATCAAAAAAACTACGTAACCCAGAAATAATTCTTGCTTGACTTCTTGGATTTACTTCTTTAGCAATCTTATATATAAATTGTTGAATTATAGTTTCATTAATAGAAATAGGAGCGATGTCGATTTCATTTTGCTCAAGAAAAAAAGTAAGTTTTTTTAAATCTCTAGAATAGCTTTCTAGGGTATTTTGCGATAAACCTCTTTCAATTTTTAAGAATAATTGATAATCTCTAATTGCATTTTGCCATTTCATGTTATAAAGATAATAAACTAAACAGTCAAAGTTAGTATATCTGTTTATAAAGAATTATAAGAGACTAGATGAAAGGTTCTTTTAATATGAATCTATGTATGCATTTTCCCTACATTTTCCCTACATTTTCCCTACATTTGATTATATAAATTAATTAAAATATAATTATGAAAAAAGTATTACTTATTGCTGTATTGGCATTATTGGGTTTGGGAAATGTAAATGCTCAAGATGCTAAGTTTGGAGCCATTGCAGGTTATCACAATTTAAGCCAGAAACTAAGTGCAGAGGGGGCTTCAGTTTCTATGGATATCAATGGTTTTTATATTGGTGTTTCAGGGGAATTTAAACTGTCTGAAACTTTAAACTTGCAAACTGAATTACAATATGCAAGTGCATCTCAAGATGATGAATCTATTGATTTAATCGTTTTCCCAATATTGGCAAAATACTATGTTTCAGAAGAATTTAGTTTACAAGCTGGACCTCAATTAGATTTTATCGTGTCAGACTCTGAGGGGGCTAATGTTTTTGGTTTAGGCTTAGCTGTTGGAGCAGGATATGATATTAGTAAAAATTTTTATATTAGCAGTAGATATGCATTTGGTTTAACAAACAGAATTGAAGATGCGCCGTCTGATTATTCATTAAAAACTAACACTTTTCAAGTAGGATTAGGCTATAAGTTCTAATTTATAAACTTTAAAGAATATAAAAACGGAAGCATTTTTGCTTCCGTTTTTTATTTGTCTTATTTTAGCTATATGAAACTAATTATTATAAACGGTCCCAATTTAAATTTATTAGGAAAAAGAGAACCAGAAATTTACGGTTCTAAAACTTTTGAAGATTTTTTTAGTGAAATTCAGCTTAAATTTAAAGAAGTGGAATTATCTTATTTTCAATCTAATATAGAAGGTGAAATTATTGATAAATTACATGAAGTTGGTTTTGATTATGATGGCATTATTCTAAATGCAGCTGCTTATACACATACTTCTGTTGGTATTGGTGATGCTGTAAAAGGAATCACAACACCTGTTGTAGAATTACATATTTCAAATGTGCACGCTAGAGAAGAATTTAGGCATCATAGTTTTATTGCTCCTGCAGCAAAAGGTGTTTTATTTGGCTTTGGTTTGAAAGGATATGAATTAGCAATTCAGAGTTTTCTTTAATAATGATAAATATTTGTCTTATTTTTAGCAAAAAAATAAATAAATATGAAAAAGATATTAATCATTACTTTTATGTTGATTTTTGTGTTAACAAAAGTTACTGCTCAAGAAAGTAAGTTGAATTTAGGAGGTGGTTTAGGACTAACTTCAGTTGATGCAATTGGTGGTCTAGCTTTATCCATAGAAAGTAACTACTTATTTAAAATTTCAGAAAAATTTAAATTAGGACCCTCTATTTCATTACTTCATTATTTTGGTGGTCTTGATAATTTAATAGATGAAACAAATAATACGTCTACTTTTTTACCAGCTGCAATGGCATTTCGTTATGAATTAACAAAAAAATCTATTTTAGGATTTGATTTTGGCTATTCTATTGGAATTGGTGATACTGAAGGAGCGTCTTATTTTAGGCCAATGTATGGTTATAATATAAGTGAGAGGGCTGTGTTACAATTAACTTATAGTATAATGGGACAAGAAAATGGAGATTTAGTTTCTAATTTATCACTTGGAGTAATGTTCAAAATGTAAATTTTATAAAATCGAAACTTTTAATTAGCTTAATTTTAAAAGCATTTTAATATCAGAACGCTCATAATGAGATTCTTTTTCTAATTCAATTTCTTTAAAACCTGTTTTTTTATATAAGTTAATAGCAGGCACTAATGATCTGTGAGAGTATATTGTGATACTTTTCCATTTTTTATTTCTTGCAAAATCGATACAGAAATTCATTAGTTTTAAACCTATTTTTAAACCTTGATATTTTGGTGAAACGGCCATTTTACTCAGTTCAAAAAATATTTTTTGGTTGATCAGTGAAACAACGCCAACAATTTCATTGTTATATTTTGCAAAGAAAATGAAGCCTCCAGAATCAATTACATATTTCTGCGGATTGCTTAAAACCTTTTCATCATAAGGTTCTACATAAAAATATTTTTCTAACCATTCAACATTTAAATTGTAAAAGTCTTTAGCAAACTTAGGTTGATACGCTATAATTTCTAAATTTTCTATTTCCATAATAAGTAAGTTGCATTAAGGATTGAAACCATTCGAATAACTGATGATATTCTTAACCTTTTTATAGTCTTTTTAAACAAGCGTCATTGCTAGGAACGAAGCAATCTGTTTCTTAATTATGAGATTGCTAAGTTTACAAAAAAGTAAACTTAGCAATGACAGTACTTTAAAAATATATAGTGTAAAACGCGATTTTACTAGACTAAAACTTTTTCTGTTTTAGTCTAGTAAAAAATGCCCAAAATAAATTAAATATTAGCATTAATAATTTCCATCATTTCATTTTCTAAAACAATCGTTTTTTGATAAATAGCTTCAGATTTTGCTAAAATATCTTCTGCAAATTCTCTGTCTTTAATGTCTTTTGCATTGATACGTACATTAAAATAAGCGCCAGTAACTGCGGTTTTGGCGCATAAAACACCAACACCACCGTCTGAAAGCGAATTTTGCAATCCATTTTTCATCATTTCTAACATGACTTCAATAGAATTATGAGCAGTTTCCATTACTTTAAAAGGAATTTCTGTTGCGTATTTTGTTGCGTTTTCAATTGCTAATTTTCTAGTTTCAATTTCTTCGTTATTAGATTTTGGCATTCTAAACCCGTCAATAATTTTATTAAACGCATTGGTGTCTTCATCTACTAAAAACAGTAAATCATTTTTATATTTCTGACCTTTTTGTGCCCAATTAGAAAAATATTCCCATTTAGAATCCCAACCTGTTTTATGAGCAGAAAGATTAGCCACCATTGTACCTAGAGAAACGCCTAAAGCACCAACATAAGCAGCGATACTTCCACCTCCTGGAGCCATAGATTCTGATGCTGTTTCTTCTGCAAAATCTTTAACAGTAAAATCGATTAACTTTTTATCAGCTTCAGAATTCATTACATATTCAATGATTCTTTCTTGTGGATTAAATGGCTTTAAATCATCTAAACCTAAAGATTTTATAGCGATTTTTATTTTCTCACTTTCGCTAATACCTAATGAACGTTCTTGTTTTTTTAGATAAAAATCTGCAGCATCTAACATTGCTTGTAAAGGAACTAAACCAACCAATTCTGAACCTGTTACACGTAAACCACGTTTTGTAGCTGCCAAATCAGTTTCATAAAAAGCTTCGTGCATTGATGTGATTGTAATGTTTGTTAAGTTGTAGGAAATTTGTGCAATTCCATATTCTTCAATAAACCAACCAATTCCTTTTACGGCTTTTAATTTTCCTGGAATTCTTTCTGGATCACCGTTTTTATCTACTACTTTTTTACCATTAACTAATTTTGATCTCCCGTTTTCACGGATATCAAAAGCAATTGCGTTTGCACGTCTTGTAGATGTTGAGTTTAGGTTTACATTATAAGCGATTAAAAAATCGCGTGCAGAAACTGCTGTAACGCCAGATTTTAAAACCTGATTATTATATTCTGTTGGGCCAAAATCTGGTTTCCAATTAGAGTTTGATAGTTTTTCTTTTAATCCTTCATATTCGCCTGAACGAACGGTAGCTAAGTTTTTTCTTTCAGCAGAAGTTGCAGCATTTTCATAGAAATAACCAGAAATACCTAATTCTTCTCCAACCCTTTTTCCTAATTGATGTGCATAAGCTGCCGTTTCTTCCATAGAAATATTTGCAATTGGCACTAAAGGACAAACATCTGTTGCACCAAATCTTGGATGTTCACCAGTTTGCTTACTCATATCTATTAACTCTGAAGCTTTTTTAATCAATAAAAAAGCAGCTTCAATTACATTTTTTGGCTCACCAACAAATGTAATTACAGTTCTATTTGTTGCTTTACCAGGATCAATATCTAATAATTTAACCCCTTCAACAGTTTTTACAATATTTGCAATTGTATTTATTTTCTGTAAATCTCTTCCTTCACTAATATTTGGAACACACTCTATAAGTTGCTTATTCATAATGTTGATTTTATTCAACGTAAAAATAGGAGGATTCAACGAAAAATAATAAAAATTCGTTTAAAATAATTTATATTTGTTTATCTCAGTAATACGTATAGATGAACAAAGAAAAGTGGCTTTTTGAAATCACGCCTAAGAATAATTTATTCGATTTAAACTTAAAAGAAGTTTGGCAATATAAAGATTTGTTGTTTTTATTTGTAAAAAGGGATGTAGTTACATTGTACAAGCAAACAATTTTAGGTCCTTTGTGGTATTTAATTCAGCCTTTATTCACTTCCGTAATATTCACATTAGTTTTCAATATTATTGCAGGAATATCAACAGGTTCAGTGCCTCCTTTTCTATTCAATTTAGCAGGTATTACTATTTGGAATTATTTTAAGGAATGTTTAATAGCAACATCAGACACTTTTAAAAAGAATGAAGCAATTTTTGGTAAAGTATATTTTCCAAGAGTAATAATGCCAATGTCTATAGTAGTTTCTAATTTATTAAAATTTGGTATTCAGATATTTATATTTATCTGTTTTTATATTTATTATTATTTTAATGGATTTAATGTATTGCCTAATAAATATATTTTGGTTTTTCCTTTATTAATTATTGCAATGGGAATGATTGGGTTAGGTTTAGGGATGATAATTTCATCTATGGTTACTAAATATAGAGATTTAACTTTTCTAGTATCTTTTGGAGTCCAATTATTGATGTATTTGTCAGCAGTAATGTATCCTTTAGATTTAATGAGAGAAAAGCTAATTAATTTAGAAGAAGGAACAGATTATTCTTGGGTTGTTGATATAAACCCAATAGCTCACTTAATAGAATTTAGTAGATTTATACTTTTAAATGATGGTAATTATTCAACTTTTGGAATATTTTATACATCTATATTTACAATTATAGTTTTCTTTTTAGGGTTATTGATTTTTAATAAAACTGAAAAAACCTTTATAGACACAATTTAGATATGGAAAAAGAAGTTATCTTAAAGGTTGAAAATTTGTCTAAACAATATCGTTTAGGAACTGTAGGTACAGGAACAATTAGTCACGATTTTAATCGTTTTTTAGCAAGAATTCGTGGGAAAGAAGATCCGTATTTAAAAATTGGAGAATCTAATGATAGAGGGGCTAAAGGAGAATCTGAATATGTTTGGGCTTTAAAAGATATAAATTTTGAGGTAAAAAGGGGAGAAGTTTTAGGGATTATTGGTAAAAATGGAGCAGGAAAATCAACACTTTTAAAAATTCTTTCTAAAGTTACAGGACCAACAACAGGTTCAATAAAATCTAAAGGTAGGATTGCTTCTTTATTAGAAGTTGGTACTGGTTTTCATCCAGAAATGACTGGGAAAGAGAATATCTTTTTAAATGGAGCTATTTTAGGAATGTCAAAAAAAGAAATTTCATCTAAATTAGATGAGATTGTTGAATTTTCTGGTTGTGCACGTTATATAGATACACCCGTTAAACGGTATTCTAGCGGAATGAAAGTTCGTTTGGCTTTTGCTGTTGCAGCTCATTTAGAACCAGATATCTTAATTGTAGATGAAGTTTTAGCTGTAGGTGATGCAGAATTTCAAAAGAAAGCAATTGGTAAAATGCAAGACATTTCTAGTTCAGATGGAAGAACTGTTCTTTTTGTTAGTCATAATATGGCTGCTGTTAAAAGTTTATGTTCACGAGGGGTTATTTTGGAAAACGGAGAAACTAAATTTGAAGGTGTTATTGATGAAGTTATTAATGAGTATTTAAAAAATCATAACCAATTTGCAAATCAAAAATGGGACGTTGTAGATGGTCCCAAAACTGACTTTTTAAAGCTAAGGGAAGCAAAAGTTTTGAATATAGATAATAAAATTTCATTAAACCATATGATAACAAACGACATTCAAATTGAATTTTCTTATCAAATTTTAAAGGAGAATGAATTATTTGTGTGCGGTTTTAATCTGTTTAATGGACACAATATACATATTCTTAGTTCTCATGATAAAAATTCTAAAACAAGAAAAGAGCCACTGAAAAAAGGCATTTATAAAAAAACAATTGTAATTCCAGGTAATTTTCTAGCTGAAGGTAGTTATACTTGTAGTTTTGCAATTATGAGATACAATCCATTTCATGTAGAGTTTCATAAAATGGAAATACTTAGTTTTAATGTGATTGACGAAATAAATGACAACTCAGCAAGAGGTAACTATTCAGGTGGTTTCCCAGGTTTAGTTAGACCTCTGCTAAAATGGAAATAATGAATAGAAAAAAGTGGACAGGAGAACGATTAGAGACATTTATTTTGACAAGAGATGCAGTTGATCATTTGCATAGATATGCAATTGCTAAAACATATGTAAAAAATAAAAAAGTTTTAGATATTGCAAGTGGAGAAGGTTATGGAAGTAACTTATTAAGTGAAGAAGCTAAGTATGTTTTTGGTGTTGATATTGATACAGAAACTATTGAAAAAGCAAAAATAAAATATAAAAAGAGTAATTTATATTTTCAGCAAGGATCTACAAGTGCGATTCCATTGGAGGACAATAGTGTAGATGTTGTTGTAAGTTTTGAAACAATAGAGCATCATGATGAGCATAATAGAATGATGATAGAAATAAAAAGAGTTTTAAAACCTGATGGCATCACAATTATTTCTACACCGGATAAATACTATTATTCAGATATTAGGAATTTTAAAAATGAATTTCATAAAAAAGAATTGTATAAAGATGAATTTAAGGCGCTTATCTCTAAAAATTTTTCAAAAATGCAATTATTAAACCAAAAAAATGTAAGAGGTAATTCTATTGTTCAAAATGAAAAAATGGATGATGAAATCAAGTTCTATAATGGTTCTTATTTGAAAATTTTTGAAGAAAATGCCACACCTATGTATTTAATATCTATTTCCTCTGATAATAATTTTAAATTACAACATAAATCTATTTTTCATGAATCTGAATTGACAAAAATAAGCAAAGAACAATTAGCATTAAATATTAAAAATAGCTTGACATTTAGAATTGGTTATATATTTATGCTACCATTTCGTTTTTTTAAAAAATTTTTCAAATAATGTTGGCAATAGTAATACCATTTTATAAACTTACTTTTTTTGAAGAGACATTAAAGTCTTTAGTAGAACAAAGAAATCAACAATTTAATGTATACATAGGTAATGATGCTAGTCCAGAAAATCCAGAAACACTATTAAATAAATATTCATTAAAATTAAATATAATTTACAAGAAATTTGAGACAAATCTAGGAAGTAGCTCTCTTGTAAAACAGTGGGATAGATGTATTGATTTAATAGAAGATGAAGAATGGATAATGATTTTAGGAGATGATGATTATTTAGAAAAGACAGTAGTAGAGTCTTGGTATAAACATTTTAATTTATTTCAAAATAAATCTAACGTAATTCGTTTTTCGACTATATCAAAGAATGAAATGAAAAATACTTTCACAGAACCATCAAAACATCCAACTTGGGAAAATGGGATTGATTCATATTATAGAAGATATAAAAAAGAAATTAGAAGTACTTTATCTGAATATATTTTTTCTTTTGAAGTTTATAATAAGTATGGAATTTATGATTATCCATTAGCATGGCATAGCGATGATAGAATGTGGATTGATTTCTCGAAGGATAAAAAAATTTTCTCAATTAACGAATCAAAGGTGATCGTTCGTACTTCGCTTATAAATATTTCAGGTAAAACGGACAATATTACTTTAAAAAATAAAGCTTCAATTTTATTTTATTGCTACCTTATAAAAGAGAAAATAGTGTCATTAAAAAATAATCAAAAATTAGAATTATTGATGACCTATGAAACTTTAATAAAAAAAAACAGAAAGTTAACATTTTCTGAATGGAAATTGTTATTTAATTTATATATTAATAATAAGAAATTGTTACCCATAATTAAATTTTTTAGAAGATTTTTAATAAGTTTTTATCGCCAATGAATAGCTTAGTTTCTATAATTATACCAACATACAATAGAGGTCATTTGATTAGTGAAACTCTAGATTGTGTATTAAAACAAACATATAAAAATTGGGAGTGTATAATTATTGATGATTTTTCAACAGATAATACTTCTAAAATAGTTTTAGAATATTGTAAAATAGACTCAAGATTTAAATTAATAAAAAAAAAAAAAGGTGATAAAAAAGGAGCTAGTTCAGCTAGAAATATAGGAATTTTAAAATCTAAAGGTAGCTTTATTAAGTTTTTAGATTCTGACGATATTATTGATAAAAATAATGTAAAAGCTCAATATGAAGATTTAAATAAAGAGTATTCCTACGCATGTAGTATTTGTAAATGGGCAGTATTCTCTGAATCTATACATAACTCCGATATTAAAAAAAATATGACTTACTATAAAGACTTTACTTCTGGTTTGCGACTACTAGAAAATTTAGGTGAAAGTAATTCTTTTATACCGCTAATGTGTGTAATGATAAATAGAAATTTAATTGATATTGCAGGAATGTGGAATGAGTCATTAACGTTGAATGATGATGGCGAATTTTTTACCAGGATTTTTTTGAAATCTAATAAAATAAAATTTACTAGAAATACTTTAACTTATTATAGGAAAACTGGAAATAGTTTAAGTTCATATAATTATAATAAATTACCAAGCCTTTTATTAAGTTGGAAATTAATAGAAAATCATATGAATTATATGTATAAAGATCAATTTAATATTTATGTAAGAAATGCTAAAAGAAGGATTTTTTTACAAATTAAAAAAGAATATACTTGGTTTGTAGTAAAAAACTTTTCTTTTTTTAAAGAGGCTATTATTTACAGAATAGTGAGAAAGTTAAAAAGCAATAAATAATATAAATTATGATTTCAGTTATTATACCTATATATAATGCAGAAAAACATCTTAAAAAAGCAATTAGTTCTGCATTAATTCAAAAAGAGGTAAGAGAAATTATTTTAATTGATGACGGTTCTACTGATAATTCTAGGAATATTTGTTTAGAAAAAGAGAAATCTAATTCCCGTATAAAACTCTATTGTCATCAAAAAAACAAGAATCTTGGTAGATCTGCCAGCAGAAATCTTGGCATAAAAAAAACAACTTCTAAATATATTGCTTTTCTAGATGCAGATGACTTTTACCTTCCAAACAGATTTAAAAATGATTTAAAATTATTTACAGCGGATGAAACAATTGATGGTGTTTACAATGCAATAGGAAGTCATTTTTACAGAGAATCAAGTGAAATTGATAAAAGGAAATTAAGTATAACTACAATTTCTGAACGAATATCCCCAGAAGAATTATTTGAAAAAATGGGGCCAATGGGACACTTTGGCTATTTTTCTGGTATCGGCTTAACCATTAAAAAAGATGCACTTTTAAAAACTAATTTATTTAATGAAAATTTAAAAGTAGCTGAAGATACAGAATTATGGTTAAAAATGTCTTTAGTTCTAAAATTATGTCCTGGCATAATTAATACACCAGTTTCGTTAAGAGGTGTGCATGAAAAAAATACTTCTTTTAATGATGAAGACCTTTACAAACAAAATAATTTAATTATGTACCAATCTTTATTAGATTGGATGTTTTATAAAAAAATACCTTTTAAAAGAATAATTTTAATTTGGAAAAAAATTTGGACTCAAAATATAATTAATAAAACAAGTTTTGCAAATAGAATGAAATATTGGATAAAAATAGTATCCAAACATCCAATCTTATTGAAAAGTGTATTTACTTATAAGTATTTTCCTATCTTACGTTTATTAAAGTAAACGAAAAGCCAACCTGATTGAAATGATAGAAAATTTAGTGTCAATTATTATGCCTTCGTTTAATAGATCTGCTATAATAGAGCAGACATTGGATTCAATTTTAGTTCAAAAATATAAAAATTGGGAATGTATTATTGTTGATGATGGTTCTACAGATAACACATTAGCTGTAGTAAAACAATACCAGCTTACAGATAAAAGAATCCAAATAGTTTCTAGACCTGCTAATAAAAAGAAAGGCGCAAATTCTTGCAGAAATTATGGTTTTGAAATCTCTAAAGGTGAATTCATTCAATGGTTTGACAGTGATGACGTTATGCATCCTAACAAATTAGAGGAAAAAATAAATGTACTAACCAACAAAGATTTTGATTTTGTAGTTTGTGAAGGAATTGAATTTGAAAATAAACTTGAAAATACATTTACTATTTGGAATCAAATCGAATCTAAAACACCATTACTTGATCATATTACAGGTAAAGTTAATTTTCATACAAACGGTCCTTTATTTAGAAGAAGTTTTTTAATGAAGAAGAATCTTTTTGATGAAACTTTGCAAAGAAAGCAAGAATGGGAGTTTTATTCTAGACTTTTGATGTTTTCAACAAATTATTATCCTTTAAAAAAAATATTGTATTATTTTCGAATTCACAGTAATAGTATTAATGGAGAGAATTCAAACAAGACTTTAAACTCTAGAATTAGAGCAAATAATTTAGTTTTTATAAATTTAAAAAATAAAAAGGATTTTTTAAAAAACAATGAGTTCTTGAGAAAACATTTTTTTAATAAGTATGTTTATAATTTTAAATTAATGATTTCTAATAAAAATTATGCCTCCTTTTTTTATATTATTAATGGTTTTTTAATAGTAGTAAACACTAAATTATTTGTTGAGATTTTTAAAAACTTTTTTAAGAATCCATTAGTTATAATTAATATTTTTAAAAAATGAGAATTGGAAAAAATCCAACCTTACATCAAACGTTAGATTTAGATAAATACAATCATCAGGTTGTAATTCCAGTCTATATTCCTAATTTTGACGGATATTTTAAAGATGTATTTTCTATTTTAAAAATTTGTTTGAATTCTTTAGAAAAAACCACTTCAAAAAACACATTTATTACCATTGTAAATAATGGAAGTTGCTCAGAAGTTTCATCGTATTTAAACGACATGTTAAGTAAGCATATAATACAAGAGTTAATTCACACAAGCAATATTGGTAAGAATAAAGCTATTATAAAAGGAGTTTCTGGACATAATTTCAAATTAATAACAATTGCAGATAGCGATGTCCTTTTCTTGTCAAATTGGCAAAAAGAAACCCTAAAAATTTTTAATGAGTTTCCTAAAGCCTCGGTTGTTGGTTTAGTGCCTCAGTTTAATATTTTTAAAGGTTTAAGCTTCAATTTAATTTATGATAATTTTTTCTCTAAAAAACTAAAATTCACAAAAGTTAAAAATCCTAAATCTTTAGCGCTTTTTTATAAAAGCATTGGTTGGGAAAATGATTATAATAAAAATTATTTAAAATATATTTTAACATTAACTTCTAAGAACGGATTAAGAGCTGTCGTTGGCTCAGGGCATTTTGTTGCCACTTATAAAAAGCAAGCAATTGATATTGGTTTTAATGGAATTATAGAAAATGGATTAAGTCCTAAATACGACAGAGAATTATTAGACAAACCAAGTCTTAAACTAGATTTGTGGCGTTTAACTACTAATGAAAATTTAGCATTTCATATGGGGAATATTAAAGAGCATTGGATGCATAATCAATTAGATAAAATACAAAGTGAAAGCGGAAACTTAGAATATAATTTTAATAATTCAAAAAAAAATAAAATACTAAGTCACTATTTAAAAAATCATATATTTAGAAATATTTTTCAAAACACCTATTTTTTTAGAATTTTTTTAAGATTTAAAGGGTTACCTAAAGATATAACAAAGAATTATTAATATGATTAAGTTTTCAATTGTAATTACAACAAAAAATAGACTAAACGATTTAATAATAAATTTAAATTCTTTAGATATTTTAATTAAAAGAGATGATGTTGAGCTAATTATTTGTGATGATGGTTCGATTGATGGAACTACAGATTATTTAAGGAAAAATTACAGCAATTATATTTTATTTTTTAATAAGTCCAGTAAAGGATATTTATATAATAGAAATTTACTTAATAATACAGCCCAAGGAAATTTTATTATTTCTCTAGATGATGATGCAAGTTTTATAAGTCAAAACCCATTAGAACAAATAGAAGATTATTTTAATAAAAATGCTAAATGTGCAATAATTGCCTTTAGAATTTTTTGGGGAAAACAATTACCCGTCAAGACTTTAACTTCAGAAAAAAATAAAATCGTAAATTCTTTTGTGGGTTGCGGTCATGCTTGGAGAAGAAAAAATTGGAATAGTATTCCTAATTATCCAATTTTTTTTGATTTTTACGGAGAAGAAAACTTTGCATCTTTACAAGTATTTAAAAACCAGTTAGAAGTTCATTATCTGCCAACTATTTTAATACATCATAGAGTAGATTTAATTGAAAGAAAGAAAAATAATGATTACTATTTTAGATATAGAAAATCATTAAGAAATGGTTGGTATCTTTATTTTTTGTTTTATCCAATAATAAGAATACCGAAATTATTTTTTTATACATTATGGATTCAACTTAAAACCAAGGTTTTTAAAGGTGATTTTAAAGCTTTATTTTCAATTTTTAAAGCTATATTAGATGTTATAATTCATATGCCAAAAATTTTAAGAAATTCGTCAAGATTAACAGATAGTCAATATAAAAAATTTAGACGTTTACCAGAGGTGAATATTTATTGGAAACCAGAAGAATAAACACAAAAATTGAATAAATATATAGAAATACAAGGAAGAAAAATAGGAATTGATTATCCTCCATTTGTAATTGCAGAGATTGGTATTAACCATGAAGGTTCTTTAAAAGTTGCAAAAGAAATGGTTGATGCAGCTTATAGAGCAGGAGCAGAATGTGTAAAGCATCAAACTCATATTGTAGATGATGAGATGAGTGGAGCTGCAAAAAAAGTAATTCCTGGTAATGCAGATGTTTCAATTTATGAAATTATGAAACGTTGTGCTTTAAATAAAGAAGACGAAATTGAATTAAAAGAATATGTAGAGAGTAAAGGAATGATTTTTATATCTACGCCATTCTCACGAGCAGCATCAGAAAGATTAGAAAAAATGAATGTTGCAGCCTATAAAATTGGTTCGGGAGAATGTAATAATTATCCATTGTTAGAACACATTGCAACTTTTGGAAAACCTGTAATTTTAAGTACAGGTATGAATACGATTGAAAGTGTTGCCGTAGCCGTAAAAATATTTGAAAAAGCAAATGTTCCTTTAGCATTATTACATACAACCAACTTATACCCAACACCTGTTCATTTGGTTCGTTTTGGAGCAATGAAAGAATTGTCAGAAGCATTTCCAACTCATGTTTTTGGTTTATCAGATCACACACTAACTAATCATGCTTGCTTAGGTGCTGTTGCTTTAGGAGCATCAATTTTAGAACGTCACTTTACGGATCATAAACAAAGAACAGGACCAGATATTGTTTGTTCCATGGATGAAAATGATTGTAAGGAATTAATTACTGGAAGTGATTTAATTTGGCAAATGAGAGGAGGAACTAAAGAACCTGCAAAAGAAGAACAAGTTACTATTGATTTTGCATTTGCAACTGTTGTAACTATAAATCCAATTAAAAAAGGTGAAATATTTACCAAAGAAAATTTATGGGTAAAAAGACCCGGGACAGGTAATATTTTAGCTGAAAGTTATAATGAAATTTTAGGAAAAAAAGCAGTAAATAACATTGAAACAGACACTCATTTAAATTGGTCGGATATTGAGTAATCAAAAAAAAATAGTATTTCTTACAGGAACTCGTGCAGATTTTGGGAAATTTAAATCCTTAATAAAAATTACACAAGAGAACTCTCATTTTAATGTTCAAATATTTGCAACAGGAATGCATTTGGATGAAAAATATGGTTCTACTGTAAATGAAATTTACAAAAGTGGATTCAAAAATATTCATACTTTTAAAAACCATGCTGGTGCTGAATTTATGGACAGGACTTTAGCAAAAACTATACAAGGTTTTTCTGAATATATTGCAGAGCAAAAACCAGATTTAATTTTAGTTCATGGAGATAGAGTAGAGGCTCTTGCAGGTGCAATTGTTGGTAGTTTGAATAACATTTTAGTTGCACATATTGAAGGAGGTGAAATTTCTGGAACAATTGATGAATTAATAAGACATTCAGTAAGTAAATTATCTCATTTACATTTGGTTTCTAATTATGAAGCTAAAAAAAGACTAATTCAAATGGGAGAGTTAGAAAGCTCTATTTATGTAATTGGATCACCAGATTTAGATTTAATGAACCCTAATTCATTACCAAAACTAGATATAGTAAAAAAATACTACGAAATTCCGTTTGATAACTTCGCAATAGTTATGTTTCACCCTGTAACAACTGATTATAAAAATATAAGGAAAAGTGCTAAGATATTTGTAGATTCTTTATTAAAATCTGAAGAAAATTATGTGGTTATTTATCCAAATAACGATTTAGGAACAGAAGAAATTCTTGAAGAATATAAAAGGTTAAAAAATAATTCTAAATTTAAAATATACCCATCTTTAAGATTTGAATATTTTTTAAGACTTTTAAAAGAAACCAAGTTTATAATTGGTAATTCTAGCGCAGGTGTTAGAGAAGCACCTTATTATAAAGTACCAACAATAGATATTGGTACAAGACAAAACAATAGAGGACGAGCAAATTCTATTATTAATGTAGACTATAATTTAGATAAAATTTTGTTAACTATCAATAACCTTAAAAGAACAGAACATGATCTCGATATAACAGAGTTTGGAGAAGGAAATAGTAATGAACTTTTCTTAGATTTATTAGAATCAGATGTAATTTGGCAAGTGAACTGTCAAAAACAATTTCAAGATTTATAAATGAAGGTAATAGCAATTATACCAGCAAGAGGTGGATCTAAAGGGATTCCAAGAAAAAATATAATTAATTTTTTAGGAAAACCATTAATTCAATGGACTATTGAAGCGGCTTTAAAATCAAAATATATTACAGATGTTGTTGTTTCTTCAGATGACGATGAGATTTTAAAAGAAGCTAAAAAAAACAAAGAAGTTTTAGTTATAAAAAGACCATTTGAATTAGCGCAAGACAACTCTAAAACAGTACCTGTTTTAACACATGTCTTAGAAAGTTTAAAAGAAATAAAATTTGATTATTTAATTCTTTTACAACCAACATCTCCTTTAAGAACATCTAAAGATATCGATTTAGCTTTTAAAAAATTACTAAGCTCTGAAGCTACATCATTAATAAGTGTTTGTGAATTAGAACATCATCCTTATAAATCATTTAAAGTAGATGAGAAAGGTTATTTACAAGGAATCATAAACAATAACTACCCATTTTATCCAAGACAAGAGTTGCCTAAAACGTATAAAGCAAATGGTGCAATCTATATAATTGAAGAGGAGGAGTTTATAAAGAAAAAAACTCTTTTAACAAATAAAACAACACATTTTGAAATGTCTACTGAAAGTAGTTTAGATATAGATACTCTTGATGATATTAAACAATAGAAATAAATGTTAAGTGTAGTTAATTATCATTATATAAGAGAATCATTTGATACTAAATATCCTAGTATTTTTGGTATGACAAATAGTCAATTTAAAAAACAATTAGTTTTACTTAAAGGTCAAGGTGATTTTTTAAATATTTCTGATTTTAATAACAATTATGAATCAATTTTAGTATCAAAAGATAATTTCTATCTTATTACTTTCGATGATGGTTTAAAAGAACAATTTACAAATGGATATTCAATTTTAAATGAATTAGATTTAGAAGGATATTTTTTTTTAAATGCTGTTAATTTTAAAAATAAAAAAGTAACTTTAATTCATGAAATTCATTTATTAAGGTCTGAAATAGATCCAAAAAAACTATTAAAAATTATTTATAATAAGTTAGAATTTATTTTTTCTAACGAAGAAAAAAAAAGGAGTCATAAGATATATAGGTTTGATGATAAAGCTTCGGCAGAAGTAAAATATATTTTAAATTTCCTGATTTCAGAAGCAAAAAAAGAGTTTCTAATTAATGAGTTATTTAACACCTATTTTAATGAAAAAGAAGTTGTAGAAAATTTATATATGAATGTTAATCAAATCATTGAATTGTCTAAAAAAGGAATGATTGGAAATCATACATTTAATCATAAACATTTAGGGAAACTTAATGAAGATGAATTGTTTTATGAAATTAATGAATCAAAAAATTATTTAGAAAGTATAATAAATAGAAATATAAACACCATTTCATATCCTTATGGTTCAGAAGAAGTATTTACTAAAAAAGTTATAAATTGTTCAAAAGAAACCGATCATAAATTTGGTTTTACAACTGTAAAAGGAAAAAATTTAAAAGATGATAATCTATTGAAATTAAAGAGGTTTGATTGTAATGACTTACAAGGTGGGAAAAATTATGAAAATTAGAGAAGCTACAATAGAAGATTGGGGTGAATTATATAAATTTTATAAAAGAATTTATAGAGAGAATCATCCGTTACAAAATAAAAAATTTTGGGTTTGGCAATATGGTAATGTAAAACAAGGAAAAGCCTTTATATGCTTAAATGATATAGGTGAAGTAGTTGGACATGTTGGGGCTAATTTTGGAAATAATATTGCTTGGATAATTAATGTGTATTTAGATTTAGAGTTTAGAGGTAAAGGTGTATTAAGACAACTTTATGATTTAGCAAGAGAATATTATCCTTTAGCAGCAACTGCTGCAAATGACGCAGGCTTAGGTTTGTATAGAAATATGAAGTGGATTAGATATTATGACTTAGTGAGATACGTGAAAATTAATCCTAAAGTTAAAAGCCCAACAACTGAAAATATTTGTTTGCCTATCGAACTTGAATTATATTCTATTTCATATAATGAAGGTCATTATTTTAATCAACCAAGAATGAATGGTGTGAAAATTAATAATTCAACAGGAGTTGCTCAATTAAAAGTTGGAGGGTTAAGGTTGGTAGATATAGATGTAGAGGAAATAAAATTAACTGAAAAAAAAGCATGGGAATTAGGTTTTCTTTGGATAGATTATATTACTTCTTGGAATGATTTAAAGATAAAAGAATTTGAAAAGAATAATTGGGTATTAGATTATAAAAGCGTAGTTCCTTGGAGATTAAACCCAATTGAAAAAGATTATTTTTGTGATATAACTTTTCTTTCAGAAAAACCATTGGATAATAAATTTATAGTTAATAGATCATATTCTGATCATGGAAGAATAGGAAGTATTTAGTTATTTTATAATATGAAAAAATTAGGTTTAGTTATAACAGATGGTGTAGGTTACAGAAATTTTATTTTAAGTAATTTTTTAAATGAAGCTTCTTATAGCTTTAATAAAATCATAATTTTCTCTTGTATTCCCAAAAATATTTACCCTAAATTACCTGACAATATTTTAATAATTGAATTAAATGTTTTTGAAGAAGGTTTTGTTACTTGGAGTTTAAAAAAAGTAAAAGAAGTTATACATTTAAGAATGTTTGCTAAAAGTAATTTTGGTGTAAATGATAATTTAAAAAGTAACTATTCAAAAGGTCGTTCAAATAGAGCAAGAATGGTTAGGTTTATTTATTGGTTAACAAGGTTTATAGCTAAAGAAAAATATGTGTTATTGTTTAATAAATTACAGCAGTTAACTTTTAAAAACAAATTAATAGTAAAAGATTATTTAAAAATTTTAAAAAATAATAGAGTAGATATTCTTTTTTTCACACATCAAAGACCATCTTTCATTGCTCCAATCATTTATGCTTCAGAAAAATTAAAAATTAAAACTGGGACATTTATTTTTAGTTGGGATAATTTAGCCTCTAAAGGTAGAATGGCGGGTAATTTTAATAATTATTTTGTTTGGAATGATTTAATGAGAGAGGAATTACTTTATTTTTATAAATCTATAAAAAAAGAAAAGATACATGTTGTTGGTACCCCTCAATTTGAGCCTTATGTAATGACTTCTTTTGGTTATGATAATATAGAATTCTGTAAGAAATTTAATTTAAATACTAATTATAAAACAATTCTTTTTACTTGTAATGATTCAAGTAGTGAAAATGACCCACTTTATTTAGAAATCTTAGCAGAAGCAATTAAAAAAGATAAATTAGTTAGTGGTGTAAATTTAATTGTTAGAACTTCTCCTGCTGAAGGTGCGGAGAGATTTAAAGAACTAATTTTAAAATATGATTTTATAAAATGGAATTTTCCAGATTGGAAATTAGCAAGGAGTCACTGTGAACTTTGGACACAGAGAGTTCCAAGTATAACTGACCTTAGTGATTTGAAAAGTCTTTTAATGTATTCAGATTTAGTAATTAATGTATTATCAACAATTACTTTAGATTCTTTTATTTTTGATAAGCCAGTAATTAATCCTGTATTTGGTAATGAGAATAATACCTTATTTGATGATCAAAAGTTTTTAAAATATCTACATTTAGAAAGATTGGTTGAATCAAATTCTTCAATAATTGTAAAAAATGAAAAAGAGTATATAGAATCTATAAATTATATATTATTAGGAAAAGATGATAAAATAGAAGAAAGAAAAGCATTTTTAAAGTTACAAACACTTTTACCATTAAAAGATACAAGTAAAAGATTTGTAAAAGCATTTCATTCAATTTCTAAAGAATTAAACACTAAATAATATACATGAATATTGCCTTTATCACTTCAGAATATCCTCATAAAAAGCTAAAACTAAATGTTGGTGGTATTGGTTCTTTTCTAAGTAATTTTGCAGAACAATTGGTAAGTAGAGGTCATCAAGTTACTGTTTTTTTATACAGTCAAACTGTAGAAGAAATCTTATTAGATAAAGGGGTAGAGATTCATTTAATTAAACAAAAAAAAGTAAGAGCTTTTACTTGGTGGTTTAATAGAAAGTACATTGAAAATTACATAAATAAAGTTGTTTTATCTAAAGGTATTGAAGTTTTAGAAGCTCCAGATTGGACTGGAATTACTGCTTTTATGAAATTTAAATGCCCTTTAATTATTAGACTTCATGGTTCTGACACCTATTTTTGTCATTTAGAAAAAAGAAAACAAAAAAAGAAAAATTACTTTTTTGAAAAGAAAGCAATTTTTGGTGCAAATCATGTTGTTGGTGTAAGCAATTTTGTAGCAAGTAAAACGAAGGAGCTGTTTTGTTATAAAAAACGTATTTCTGTAATATATAATACTATTGATTCTAATATATTTAAACCAAATGTTAGTATAAAAATTAAAGAAAAAACAATTTTATATTTTGGTACTTTAATCAGGAAAAAAGGCGTTTTAGAACTTGCATCAATTTTTAATAAAATAATTGAGAAGATACCTTCAGCAAAACTTATTTTATTAGGTAAAGATGTAATAGATATTAAAGAAAATAAATCAACTTTAACTTTATTTAAAGACAAGTTAACAAACCAAAGTAAAGAAAATGTTGTTTATTTTTCTGAAGTAAGTTATAATGAAGTACAAAATCACATTTCAACTTCAGAAGTTATCGTTTTACCTAGTTTTGCAGAAGCATTTCCTATGACATGGTTAGAAGCAATGTCTATGCAAAAAAAGTTGGTAACATCTAATATTGGTTGGTCTAAAGAACTAATGATTGATGGAAATACCGGTTTTGTAGAAAATCCTAAAAACCATTCCGAATTTGCCGATAAGATTCTTTATTTATTAGAAAATAAAGAAGAAGGAGAAGAATTGGCTAAAAATGCTAGACAAAGAATTATAAATAAATTTGATATAAAAAAATCGATAGAAGAAAATATCAAATTATATATGAGTATACAATGATTGTTTTATATCACGACGGGTTTCAGGCTATTGATTATGAGGATTCAGAAACAAATATAATTTTAAGTTGTTCTGAAACTAATATTCAAAAATGTGTATTCTCATTGTCTAAAGAGTATACAAATACGCTACTTATTTGGTGTCATCATACTTTAAAAGATTTTATTAATAAAAAGAATCTAAGCATTGTATTTCATCATCAATTAATTTTAGCTAGTTATAGTATTAATGGGAACTATATTATCTCTAGAGATATTGGTTTTGTAGATCAACATTGTTTTATAAATGTAAAAAGAGATGTTACATATCCAACATGGTTGATGTCTTCCGATATAGGGGGTATAAATACAAACGTAATAATAAAATCAAAAGAATTAATCTATATAAAACAGTCTTTTGATGAGTTTTTATGTAGTCTAGCAAAATTAAATATGCCTAAAGGACTACTATGTTACTCTGAACCAAAATTGCTTTTAAAGTTACCTATAAATTTGTTGTTAAATAGAGAAAATAATAATTCAACTTTATTTAAATTTGTAAAAAGGCATTATAAAATTCAATGGATTTTTATTTTATTGTTAAATAAAGTTATTTATAATAAACAGTTTTCTTTAGCGGCTTTCCTTAAAAGTTTTTTTGTTAAAAAAATTAATTTTTCTTCGGATTTTACTGATTTAATTTCAAAATCAACTAAACAAACGATTGCAATACAAAACTTTAATGTAGATGTATTAATACCAACACTGGGTAGAAAAGAACATTTGCATCATGTTTTAAAAGATTTATCAAAACAGACAATTTTACCTCAAAAGGTAATTATTATAGAACAAAATAGAGATGAAAACAGTGTTTCTGATTTAGATTATTTAAACAATGATTGGCCATTTGTAATTGATCATACTTTTATACATCAACTAGGAGCCTGTAATGCTAGAAATATGGCATTGTCTAAGGTAACCGGAAATTGGGTTTTTTTTGCTGATGATGATGTAAGGTTTGGTATTGATTTATTAGAAAAAGCTTATGAAGCTGTTGACAAATTAGGATTGTCAAGTTTTACATTTAGTTGTCTGCAGAAAAATGAGGTTGATAAAAATAATTATTTTTATCAATGGAGTGGTTTTGGTACAAATGCTTCTATTGTTGAAAGTAAGTTTATAAATGGATGTAGTTTTAAGTTAGAACATGAATTTGGTTATGGGGAAGACAATGATTTTGGTATGCAATTGAAGAATATAGGATGTGATAATGTGTATTTACCTTCAATTAAAATGCTTCATTTAAAAGCTCCAATAGGAGGTTTTCGTTTTAAGTTTAATCCTGAATGGAGTAATGATGAAATTCAGCCAAAACCTTCACCAACAGTAACGGCTTATAACTTAAAGCATTTAACGTTAGAACAATTAAAAGGTTATAAAATGCTACTTTTTATAAAATTTTATAATAAACAAGCTATTAAGAATCCATTTTTATACATTAAAATATTTAATCAACGTTGGAATGTGAGTTTAGTATGGGCAAAAAAAATGATGAATTATGAAGCTTAGCCTTATTATTTGTACCTATATGCGACCATTAGCGTTGTTAACACTTTTAGAATCTGTGTCTATACAAACATTGTATCCTAATGAAATTTTAATTATTGATGGTTCTAATAATAATGAAACCAAAAAAGTATTAAAGCATAATGTTTTTAAGAACTTAATTTATCATCAAGTAATAGAACAAAATAGAGGATTAACCAAACAACGTAATTTTGGAATAGAACAAATAGATAAAAACACAGAAGTTGTTTGTTTTTTAGATGATGATACCGTTTTAGAACAAGATTATTTTAAGAACCTAGTTGATGTTTTTAAATCAGATGATAACATTACGGGAGTAGGAGGAATAGCAACTAATGAAAATAATTGGATAAAGAATAAAAGAGATTATTATCCTTCTAAAAAATATATTACAATAGACGGTTATCACTTAAAATTAGGACAAAGACATGTTTTAAGAAACTATTTAAGAATAGGAAGTAATGAATTACCAGGGGTGATGCCTGAGTTTTCTAATGGCTTATCTTGCGGGTATCCTTTAACAGGAAAATATTATGAAGTTGATTTATTGATTGGAATGTCTATGTCTTTTAGAAGAAGAATAGTTGATAATATAAAATTTTCAACCTATTTTGAAGGTTATGGTTTGTATGAGGATGCTGATTATTCTTTAAGAGCTCTTAAATATGGTAAAAATGTATTGGCTACTAATGTTTTATTAGCACATCATCATGATGCGGCAGGGAGACCCAATAAATTAAAATATGGTAAAATGGTCACAAGAAACGGTTGGTATGTTTGGAGAGTAAAATATAAAAAACCGACTCTAGTTGCTATAACTAAATGGTATGCTATTGCCCTTGTATTAATTTCATTAAGATTTGTAAATGTATTTACTACCCATAAAAGAAGAGAGGCTTTTACAGAGGCATTAGGAAGGTGTTATGGGGTGTTAAGTTTGATTTTTAATAAACCCAAGATAGAAAAATGATTTTTGGAATTATTACACATGCCATTCACAAAAGTAAAGATGGTAAAATATATGCTTATGAACCCTATGTAAGAGAAATGAATTTGTGGGCAAAAAATGTAGATGAAATTATTGTGTTAGCTCCCATTTCTAAAGATAAATTAACAAGTATAGAAACAGCATATTTACATTCAAAAATTAAGCTGATAGAAATACCCGATTTTAATATTACTTCTGTTAAAAATATAATCAGATCAATTTTAGTAATCCCTAAAATTTGTATACTTATATTTAAAGTAATGAAACAAAGTAACCATATTCATTTACGTTGTCCAGGTAATATTGGTTTATTGGGTTGCTTTGTACAAATACTGTTTCCTTATAAATCTAAAACTGTTAAATATGCTGGAAATTGGGATCATAAAAGCAAACAACCTTTAAGTTATCGAATTCAAAAATGGATTTTATCTAATAGCTTTTTAACAAGAAATTGTAAAGTTTTGGTTTATGGTAAATGGAAAAACCAATCTAAAAATATCATTCCATTTTTTACAGCTTCTTATAAAAAAGGAGAAATTATTGAAATACCAAAGAAAAATTTACACCCAGTAATTAAATTTATATTTGTAGGAACATTTTCAGAAGGAAAACAACCTTTACTGAGTGTTAAAACGATTCAGAATTTACTTTTTAGAGATTATAAAGTTCAATTAGATATGTATGGTGAAGGTGATAAGTTTAATGAAATTAAAAAATACATTATTGATCATAAATTAGAAAATAATATATTCCTTCATGGTAATCAAATAAAAGAAATTGTTAAAAAAGCGTATCAAGAATCAAATTTTTTAATTTTTATTTCTAAATCTGAAGGCTGGCCTAAAGTTGTAGCTGAAGCAATGTTTTGGCGATGTTTACCAATTTCATCCAATGTTTCTTGTGTTGAATATATGTTAGGCAAAGGAGTAAGAGGGACAGTAGTTGAATCAAATGTCTTAGTAGATGATCTTGTATCAATTATTGTTAATTATATAGAGAATGATGCTCTTTATCAAGAACAGATTTTAAATGCCCAGAAATGGTCTCGTAAATATACTTTAGATCGATTTTCTTTAGAAATTAAAAAAATATTAAATGAATAAGCCTGGTGTTATTCAAATAATCGATTCATTAAATACTGGAGGAGCAGAAGTTCTTGCAGTAAATATTGCGAATGGTTTACATGAAAAAGGAATCAACTCTCATTTATGTACAACAAGAAAGGAAGGGCTTTTATTGAGTAATATTGATGAAGGTGTTGGGTATTTATTTTTAAACAAAAAAAAGGTTTTTGATTTAAACGCTATAATTAAATTTAAAAACTATTTAACAAAGAATAATATAAATATAATTCATGCACACTCAACTTCTGTTTTCTTTGCTTTTTTTATTAAAATAATTTCTTCAGGAATTAAAATTATTTGGCATGATCATTATGGGAAAAGTGAAGAATTATATAAAAGAAAAATATTTCCTTTAAATTTTATTTCTTTTTTTTTAAATACAATTATTTCTGTTAACACAAATTTAAAAACTTGGTCTAAAGAAATTTTATATTGTAAGGAAGTATATTTTTTAAATAACTTTCCTACTTTTAATTGTTTAGATAAAATAACAGTATTGAAAGGAAATGAGAATAAAAAAATTGTTCACTTAGCTGCTTTTAGAGATCAAAAAGATCATGAAAATTTAATAAATGGATTTGAATATTTTATTAAAAAGAAGAATGATTGGTCTTTACATTTAGTGGGGAAAATTAATAAAGATAGTTATACTAAAGAAATTTTAGATTTAATTAAAACTAAAGGATTACAAAAGCATATATTTGTTTATGGCGCTTGTTTAGATATTTCAAATATTCTTAGTCAAGCTACTATTGGTGTTTTATCATCAAAATCTGAAGGTTTACCAATAGCATTATTAGAATATGGTTTAGCGAAACTCCCTGTTATCGTTACTAATGTAGGAGAATGTAGTAACGTAGTTGAAAATAATAAGTCTGGAATTGTAGTTAAACCAAATCACTGGTGTGATTTATCTAAAGCAATGGTAGTTTTAGCTAATTCAATAGAAAAAAGAAGAGGGTTTTCTGAATTACTCCATAAGAATGTTGTAAAAAATTATTCAAAAGAAAGTTTTTTAAATCAACTTATAAAAATATATACAATATAGTTTGATAGAAAAAATACTACATAATAAATTAACAGTTATACTTATACATATTGCATTTGGTTTCTTAGGTACGTTTCCTTTATTTCCTAAAATATATGGATTATTATCATTAACGATTCCTCTTTTTTTTATTTTTTCTTCAAAAAATGAAAATGAAGAAGCTTTTTTATTTGCTGCTTATTTGGCAGGAGGAGAAGTATTTATTAGAATGATAGGTGGTTCTGTGTTATATGAAACGGGTAAATATGGTGTAATTTTATTCTTACTTTTAGGTATTTTTGTAGGAAGGTTTAAACAGGTGTTTTCTATACAATACCTATTTTACATTTTACTTTTATTACTTGGAATTGTTTTTACTCAAGTTCCTGAAGGTGAGTCTATACGAAATAATATTTTATTTAACTTAAGCGGACCTATTGTTTTAGGTATTTCTGCTTTATATTTTTATCAAAGACCAATTGATAAAAAAAAGTTATTAGACGGTCTTTTCTTTATGGTTCTTCCGTTGTTTTCAATGATAACTTATTTGTATTTTAGAACTCCGGATTTAAAAGAAATTACTTTTGGAGGTGAAGCAAATTTTTTAACTTCAGGAGGTTTTGGACCTAATCAAGTTGCCACAGCAATAGGTTTAGGAATGTTTATTTTAACAGTATTTATTCTTTCAAAAGAAAAATTGTCTGGGTATTTATTTTTAGACGCCATATTTCTGATATATTTCACTTACAGAGGTTTATTAACTTTTTCTAGAGGAGGTATCATTACAGCTGCAATTACCTTAATTTTATTTTCGTTCTTTTTCTTACTTTATAAAAAAGTATCTATTCAAGTTCTTTTTAAATATATTGTTATATCTGGATTTTTCATTTTTTCAATTTGGATATATACTTCAGGAATAACTGGAGGAATGCTGAATAATAGATATACAGGTAAAAATGTGAGAGGTGTTCAAAAAGATATAACAACAGGAAGAGTAGATATTTTAGAAGTACAGGCAATTAATTTTTTAGATAGCCCTTTAGGAATTGGTGTAGGAAATGGAAAATATGAAAGACTTAAAAAAGAAAGTAATATAACAGGGGCATCTCATAATGAAGTTGGTAGATTATTGGAAGAACATGGTTATATTGGGTTATTATTACTTTTATTATTAATTTTTGTTCCATTTTTTAATTTTTTCAGGGGTAATTACTACCAAAAAGCATTTATTATTTCTTTTTATATCTTTTGGTTTTTAACGATTAATCATTCTGCAATGAGAATTGCATTACCTGGGTTTATATATGGTTTGAGTTTAATTATTATTACTAAAATAGATGAATAGAAAAATTCTGTATATTGGTAATAATCTAACCAAAAAAACTAAGTATAATTCAACAATGGCTGTATTATCTAAGTTATTAGAAAGTGAAGGTTATTCAATAATTCTTTCTTCAGATAAAACAAATAAGGTCTTGAGGTTGTTAGACATGTGCTTTACTACGTTTTTAAAAAGAAATTCAGTAGATTATATATTAATTGATACTTTTAGTACTATCAACTTTTATTATGCTTTAATAGTTTCTCAAATTGCAAGAATATTTAAAGTAAAATACATTCCAATTTTACACGGAGGAAGCTTACCAGAAAGGATTGCTAAAAACATATTTCTATCAAAATTAATTTTTAATTATTCATATAAAAATATAGCACCTTCTTTTTATTTGAAAAATGAATTTGAGAAAAAAGGTTTTGAAACTCAATTTATACCTAATATTTTAGAAATTGATGATTATAAGTTTAAAACAAGAAAAACGATTAAACCAAGATTATTTTGGGTAAGGGCTTTTAAAGAAATTTATAATCCAACACTTGCTATTGAAGTTTTAAATAAATTAAAGAAAGAATATTCTACAGCAAGTCTCTGTATGGTTGGTCCATTTGTAGACGATTCATACAAAAAGTCTTTAGAATTATTTAAAACATTAGGTTTGGAAGATTCTATAGAACTTACAAATGTCCTTTTGAAAGAAGAATGGCATGAGAAATCTAAAGATTATGATATTTTTATTAATACTACAAATTTTGATAATACACCAGTAAGTGTAATGGAAGCAATGGCTTTAGGACTTCCTATTGTAAGTACAAATGTTGGAGGACTTCCTTTTTTAGTTGAAAATAAAATAGATGGTTTATTAGTTGATAAAGAAAATGTAGACGAAATGACTAATGCTATTAAAGCTATTTTAAATAATAAATATCCAAATTTGGCTTTTAATGCAAGACAAAAAGTTGAAGGGTTTAGTTGGGGAAATAATAAAGAAAAATGGTTAGAAATTCTTAAATAATGTTTCATAAACTAATTTACCTTATTGGTCAAAAATATAGAAATCCATCACTTGGTAAGATTTATAAGTTTTTAAAAATTTCTGAGAATTGGTCTTTAAATAGACTAGAAGATTATCAACTTAAAAAATTAAAAGAAATTTTAAAAACAGCAAATAGTAATTCACCTTTTTATAAAAAAAAGTTTACTGAATTAAATATTGATATCAATACTATTAAAAAATTAAGTGATATAAAATTAATTCCTATTCTTACAAAAGAAGAATTAATTACAAATTCTACAGGAATTCATACAAAAATTCAGCATAAAAAAAAATTTTCAGCAACAACTTCAGGTACTTCAGGTCAATCTTTAAAATTCTTTAGAGAAGAAAGTGCAGATTCTTTTAATAGAGCAGCGATTCAAAGAGGTTATTCTTGGTATACTATTAATCCTTGGGATAGAAATGGATATTTTTGGGGGTTTGATTTTTCATTTATTTCTAAAATAAAAAACAACTTTTTAGACAGCTTACAAAATAGATTTAGAATTTTTAGTTTTGAAGAGAAGTCGTTAAAAAGGTTTATTAAGAAAACCCAGAAAGCTAAATACATTCATGGATATTCTTCTATGATTTATCAAGCAGCAGTAGTATTAAATAAACTTGACTTACCGAAACCTAAAAACATTAAAATGGTAAAAGGTACTTCAGAAAAAATATTTGATAGTTATCAAAATGAAATAAAAAAAGCTTTTGGCGTTAAAATAGTTGGTGAATATGGTGCAACTGAATCTGGAATTATAGCTTTTGAATGTAAAGAAGGAAATATGCATATAAATATGGAAGGTGTTTTGGTTGAAGAAATTGATAATGAAATTTTAGTTACCAATCTTCAAATGACATCATTTCCAATAATTCGTTATAAACTAGGTGATTATGTTTCATTAGCGCCAAGAAATAAAAAGTGTTTATGTGGTAAAGCGCATTTAATTATTGATGAAGTTACAGGTAGAGTAGGTGAGCGGGTTTATGGTTTTAAAAATATGTATCCGAGTTTATATTTTTATTATATTTTTAAAAATTTATCAAAAAATGAAAAACTATATTTAAATTATCAAGTTGTTCAAGATGAAAAAGGTATTTTAATTTTTTTAATAGAACAAGAACTAGCGCCTAATAATGAAGAAAAATTAAAAAGTGAAATTGATAATTATTTTAATCTTGATGTAAGTTATACAATAAAACCAAATTCTAAATTAATTACATCAAAAGGGAAGTTGAAAAACTTTATATCTACTATAAATGAATAATCTAGTTTCAATAATTACACCAAGTTATAATTCATCAGAATTTATATCATTAACAATTTTCAGTGTTAAAGCACAAACATATCAAAATTGGGAAATGATAATTGTTGATGATCTTTCTACGGATAATAGTGTGGAAATTATTCAATCATTTATGGATAATGATAAGCGTATTAAGCTTCATAAACTTTCTGTAAATTCAGGAGCAGGTATTGCTAGAAATAAAGCGATAGATTTAGCAAAAGGTGATTTTATTGCTTTTTTAGATAGTGACGATTTATGGTTCCCAAATAAATTAGAACTTCAAATTAAATTTATGATTGATAACAATTATAATTTAACACATACTTCTTATAAAGTTATTAATGAACGAGGTGAAGATTTAAAAAAGACTATTTTTTGTGAATCTAAATTAGATTATCATCAAATGTTATCTTCAAATAAAATAGGATGTTTAACGGCAATTTATAATACAGCTATTTTAGGTAAGATTTATATGCCTGAAATAAGAAAAAGACAAGATTATGCTTTATGGCTTAAAATTTTAAAAATTGAAAGCTTTGCTTATGGGTTTCCAGATGCTTTAGCTAGTTATAGAGATAGAAGTAATTCGATATCTAATAATAAAATAGAAATGTTAAAATGGAATTGGAGTTTATATAAAGAAATTGAAAAATTATCTTATTTTAGGGCTACCTATTACACTGTCTGTAATATTATAAATAAATTGCTAAAATAATAATGTCAAAATCATATTACAACTTATCTGAAAGAAAAATTCTATTAAGAATAGTTGATGTTCTTATGTTGACAACGTCATTGTTTTTAGCTTCAAATTTTCTAAATTTTAATTATATAAGTTTTAATAATCAGTTTATCTCTTATTGGCTATTTCTACTTTATTTTTATTATTTAATCTTTGGTGAAATATTTCAATCATATAATTTAAATGTATCTAATAATAGGTATTTGGTCGTTAGAAGTATTATTCTAACAGCATTTTCAACAACTATATTTTATATTTTCACCCCATTTATATCGCCGATATTACCTACAAATAGGTTACAAATAATTTATTTTTTTCTACTACTTTCTTTGCCAATAATAATTTGGAGATTTATTTATATGTGGCTTATTTTTTCTCCAAAGTATTTTAAAAATGTTGTATTTATAGGTAGTTCAGAAAGAATAAAAAAAATAATTCATAAAATAAATAAAGATAATTATCATAATATAATAGCCTATATTTCAGATAAAGAAATAAATGGTATAACAGGTTTTAATGATATTTTAACTACAAAATTATCTTCTATTATTACTCCTAGTTATATTACAGAAGTTGTTGTTTCTAAAAGTGAATTATCATTAAGTACTATTAATTCTTTGAATAAAGAACTTATTTTATTGTTTAAACAAGGAGTTAATATTATTAGTTATGAAAATTTTTATGAAGAAGTAACATCTAGAGTACCAAAGGAATATTTAAGTCATAATTTTTACAAATATTTAAATTTCAGTAAAAGTAATAGTAGTAGGTTTTATCTTTTTGGTTTACGGTTTATTGATATCGTTGTTTCTCTTTTGGGGGTTTTAGTACTTATCGTTTTAATTCCATTTTTATTCATTGGAAATTTATTTGCTAACCGTGGTTCATTGTTTTATAATCAAGAAAGAGTGGGTAAAAATGGTAAAATTTTTAAGATTTATAAACTTAGATCCATGATAACTAATGCTGAAGTTAACGGTGCTATTTGGGCAAAAAAAAATGATACTAGAATTACATCTTTTGGTAAGTTTTTAAGAAATACCAGGTTAGATGAAACACCTCAATTTTTTAATATTTTAAAAGGTGAAATGAGTATTATAGGACCAAGACCAGAGAGACCCGAATTTGTAAAAGATTTAGAAGAAAAAATTCCATTTTATGCTATTAGAAACGTTATTAGACCTGGTTTAACAGGATGGGCTCAAGTTAATTACCCTTATGCAAATACAATTGAAGAGCAGGAAATTAAATTGCGATATGATTTGTATTATATAAAAGAAAGGAGTGCTTTTTTAGATTTCAAAATCTTAATAAAAACAATAACTACAGTCTTGTTATATAGAGGTCAGTAATCTATCTTTTTGACAAAAATAAATACCTTGTAAAGAGTAAAAATAATAATGGAATTATTGCTATTGGAAATTGTTGAACTTTAGTAAACCAAATAATTGGTATAATTATTATTAAAACAGATAGTACTTGAAAGTACTTTTTAATCCATTTGTACTTACTATCTTTAAGTAGTACAAAAGCAATAATTAAATTTGGTGCAAATGCCCATAAAAAATTATAATTATTTGGAGCTGTAGAGTGGGTTGAAAAAAACCATAAGAAAATAACAACACTCCCTATTAAGCCAGTAATAAAAAATAGTGCAAAATCTAACCATTTAGTTCTTTTACCTTTTTTAAAATCGTTATAAGTAATAAATAAACCTATAACAGCAAAAAGACTAAACATTAAAAAAGGATTAAATAACCTAATTTTCGGCTTATTTTCTTTATAATCTAAGAGTATATCTTCTCTTTTAATTAATTTTTTTGGTTGATTTTTTACAAATAATGAGGCTTCTTTAAACCCCAAATACACATAATCTGGCAAGTACATATATTCTAATGAAGTCGCTTTTTTATCTAGTTTAGTACCTGCAATTAAATTTATTCCAAAGCTTCCCCATGTATTCCAATAAATTTCTTTATCCATTAACGCTCTAAGAGTTAAGTTTTTTTCTAAAGAATCATTTTTAAAAACAACTTTATCGCCTAATATTAAAGAAGTAATATCTCGTAATTTTGTTGCGCAATTATCATAATATGGGTCATATAAATAATTAGCGTTTTGTGGGTTTGCATTATTTTCTAAAAACGTAAAATATTTTTGTTTTTCTTCTTGAGTTAAATCTAAAACTTGTTGTTTTAACCAGCGTTTATCTCTGTTGTAGCTTGCTATAAAATATTTGAAATCATAACGTGCTAAACTATATATTAGTTTCCCTTTTGCAAAATTTGTGTAAAAATTTGGAGCATTAAAATCAAACATTCCATAATTATAAATTAAATCTAAGTTTAAAACAGGATCTTTAATTCTAATTGCAGAATGACCAAAGGCTTCATACAATTCTGTTCCAGGACCAGCAGTAACAATGCTTACTTCAGAGTAAACAGAAAGTTGAAGCTGGGCTTTAATTGGGGTAATAAAAGAAATTAGAAAGAGTAAAAGAAGGTATTTTTTTATCATAAATACTAGGGTCTAAAAAAACTATAATCAAAAGTTATTGAAAAAATATTTGAATATAAAGCGTTACCAACACTACCAATATTTGTTAATGCGTAATCTACTTGAATACCATTATAATTAAAACCTACACCAAAATTTGGTTGTAATGAAAGAGATTTTGTATTATCAAACTGAGTTATATGCTGAAAATTACCAACACCAGCTCTTAGGTAAACAATCTCATCAAAATCTAATTGAAAACCAGCAGCTGGATCAATACTAACAGCATCCGAAGAAAAAATATCATTTGTTTTTGCAAATCGCATATTTAAATCTACTTCAGTTAATAGATTAAAAAAACGTCCTATTCGCCAATTTCTAGCAACTCCTATTTGTAATTTTGGTTTTGTAATTTCTGTTGTTTCTGGTAATTCTTGATTTTGTCCAGGAATAGCATCTTTAATTTTATTGAATTCATCTTCATTAATTGCCCAACTATTAAATGTTGTTGTAATGTCTCTTGCCATTAATCCAAATTTCCAATCATTTCTATCAAACTGAATTCCAACATCAAAACCAAAACCCCAAGAAGAAGCAAAATCTCCAATAATTCTTCTTACAATTTTTGCGTTTACTCCGAATTTTAAATCTTTAAAAATTAAATTTTTAGCATAGGCAACGTTAAAAGCATAATCAACAGATGAAAAAAGACTAATTCTATTAAAATCGATATTTCCTTGACTATCTATTAGCTCAGTTGTATTTAAGATATCATCAACCCCAAAACGTATAATTGAGATTCCAAGAGCACTTTCTGCATCAATAGGCATGGCAAAAGCAGCATGATTATAGTTTGCAATACCAGCAAAATAAGAAGCATGCATTAGTGAACCTTGGTAGTCTTTTATACCAATTAATCCTGCAGGGTTCCAGTAAATCGAATTTACTCCTTTACTTGTAGCAACAACAGATTTACTCATTCCTAAAGCTGCTGCATCTACGCCAATTGTTAAAAATTCATTTGAATAACTTCTAAATGCTTGGGCATTTAAAAGAATTGGAGAGATGAATAAAAAAAGTAAAATTTTATATTTCAAAAGGTGTAAAATTATTAATAACAAATATCTAAAAACATACTAAAATAACTGTTGTTTTCTTAAGATATTGTTTATAAAATATCAATCTGAATATTTTCTTTAATAAAACGTGAAATTCTGTTTTCTAGCCAAGTATTTTCTAAGGGTTTAAATGATGACATAAAACCAACATGACCACCATAATTAGGCATTTCTAGATGAAAGAATTTAGACTCTTTTGCTTCTTCAATTGGGTAACATTCTTCTGCTAAAAAGGTATCATCTTTTGCGTTAATTAAAAGTGTTGGTCTATCAATACTTAAAAGATAAGGTTTAGAGCTAGCTTTTTCCCAATAATCTTCTGGACTTTTAAAACCAAAAACAGGTGCAGTATATAAATATTCTAGGTGTTTAAATTTAGTAGCTTTAAATAATTGATCTTTATCTAAATTATATTCAGGAAATTTATGAGACTTCTCTAAAATTTTGTTTTTTAGAGTTTTAAAAAACATTTCTATATATAATTTATTTTTCAATTTGTCCATTTCTTTTTCCGAAGAAGCAATATCTACAGGAACTGAAATTGAAATTCCACCTTTTATTTTTGAAGACAAACGATCCTTATACTCACCTAAATATTTCAGTGTTAAATTTCCACCTAAACTAAATCCGATTATAATAATATTTTCATAGTCATAATTTTCTAATAAGTGGTTTATTACAAAACTAACATCTTCAGTTTTTCCACTATGATAAGTAGAAAGCAATAAATTATCTTCTCCACTACAACTTCTTAAATTAAAACACACGGTGTCTAATCCTTTAGAATTTAAGTGGTTGCATGTAGAGGTCATGTACTTAGATGCTGAGCTTCCTTCTAAACCATGAATTAATATGGCTAATGTTTTAGAACCGATTAAAGAGAAATCTAAATCTAAAAAATCATGATCCCAAGTTGTAATTCTTTTTCTCTGATAATTTGTAGTATCTTTCATAAAAAGTGGTCTGTACATTGTGTTAAAGTGACCATTTTTGAAAGGTAAAGTAGGAGAGAAATCTGAGTTAAATAAAGGCATATAAATATCTTATTGATACAAATATGATAAAAATTTAATGATTTAGAAAATTCATAAACATTGATTCCTTATTTTAGCTTTTTAATTAACTAATAAAATGAATATCAAAAAACACATTCCTAATTTATTAACGCTAGGAAACCTTTTAAGCGGAACAATTGCAACTATTTTTGCTGTAGAAGGAGATTTTGTTTTTGCAGGACTTTTTGTGGTTTTAGGTATAATTTTTGATTTTTTAGATGGATTTGTTGCACGAATATTAAAAGTTTCTGGAGAACTAGGAAAACAATTAGATTCTTTAGCAGATATGGTAACAAGTGGTGTTGTTCCAGGAATTATAATGTTTCAATTGTTAAAAAATAGAACGGAAGAAATTGGTGATTTTTCTAGTGATTTGAACTTACAACACTATCTACCATATTTGGGTTTACTATTAACTTTAGCAGCTTGTTACAGATTGGCAAAATTTAATATTGATACAAGGCAATCGGATTCTTTTATTGGTTTACCAACACCTGCAATGAGTTTGTTTGTTATTTCTTTGCCTTTAATTGTGGCGTACTCTAACTATTCTATAATTACAGATCTGGTACAGAATAATTATTTTTTAATTACTGTAACACTTATTCTAACTTATTTAATGAATGCGGAATTGCCTTTATTTTCTTTAAAATTTAAGGACTATAGTTTTAAAAACAACGTAATGAAATACTTTTTTTTAATAACAGCTATCGTTTTAATTATTATATTAAAATACATTTCAATTCCGTTAATAATTGTGTTTTATGTATTGCTATCAGTAATAAGTAATTATCAAGTTAAAAGAAAATTATGATTGAAGGACCAATTCCTGATAATGAAAATGAAAGAATTGAAGCTTTAAAACGATATCAGGTTTTAGATACTATATCAGAAAAAGAGTATGATGATATTACAAGAATAGCATCAGAAATTTGTGAAACTCCAATTGCTTTAGTTTCTTTAGTAGATACTAAAAGACAATGGTTTAAATCGCATCATGGATTAGATGCAACAGAAACGCCAAGAAATGTAGCATTCTGTGCTCATGCAATTAACACTCCAGATGAGTTATTTATTATTCCTGATACGAGTAAAGATGAACGTTTTAAGGATAATCCACTCTCAACAGGGAACCCAAATGTGATTTTTTATGCGGGTGCTCCTTTAAATACAAAAGAGGGTTTTTCTTTAGGAACTTTATGTGTTATAGATAATAAGCCAAGAACATTAACAGACGGTCAGAAAGAATCACTTAAATCGCTTTCAAGTCTAGTCATTAGTCAGTTTGAAACAAGACTAAGAAACAGGCAATTGTCTGAAGCAAATAATGAAAATTTAAGATTAAATAAGCAGCTAAGTGAATTTGCTTATAGGTTAACACATGACATCAAATCGGCAATAAGTGGCATAAAATTTCTTTCTGAAATAATAGTGGAAGATTATTCAGATAAATTAGATAATGAAGGAAAAACTTCACTTAATTTAATTTCTTCTAACAGTACTTATTTGTATTCTCTAGTTGAAGGAATATTGAATTTCACTACAGCTACAAATAAAGAAATAGTTTACGAAAACTTTAATCTAAAAGTAGTATTAGAAAATATTAAACATTTAAATAATTGGGAGAATAAATATGTAATTAATTATATTGATTGTGATATTTCTATAAAACAATCAAAAATAGGTTTTATTCAAATTTTTCAAAACTTGCTATCTAATAGCATAAAGTTTGTAGAAGTTGGTGAATCAATTATCTCTATTTCTTTAGAAATTGAATCTGATTTTTATAAAATATCTTATAAAAATAATAGCCCAGTAATAGAGGATAAATATCATAAAAAAGTATTTGAACTTTTTGAAACACTAGACAAGAAAAAAGGTGTAGGAATTGGTTTGTCTACTATAGGTTCAATTATAGAAAGACTAGGAGGAAGTATTAAAATAGTAAATTTAAAAGACGAAAATTTAGGAGTAGAATTTTGTATAAAAGTTCCTATAATTAAAGATTAAAAATATTTTTTCTTTTTTAGCTCAAAATCTTTACCTAAGTATACCTTTCTAACCATTTCATCTGCAGCTAATTCTTCTGGAGTTCCTTCTTTTAAGATACTTCCATTATACATTAAATAGGTTTTATCTGTAATAGCTAAAGTAGCTTGTACATCATGATCTGTAATTAAAATACCAATATTTCTGTCTTTTAAATGGGCTACAATACTTTGTATATCTTCAACAGCAATAGGATCTACACCTGCAAAAGGTTCATCTAATAAAATAAATTTTGGATCAGAAGCTAAACAACGTGCAATTTCTGTTCTTCTTCTTTCTCCACCAGATAATAAATCTCCTCTATTTTTACGAACATGACCTATATTAAACTCTTCAATTAAAGATTCTAGTTTAACCTTCTGTTCTTTTTTTGATAAATCTGTGAATTGTAAAACAGACATAATGTTTTCTTCTACAGATAGTTTTCTAAAAACAGATGCTTCTTGAGCCAAATAACCAATTCCTTTTTGCGCACGCTTGTACATGGCATCATCAGTAATTTCTTCTTCATTTAAGAAGATTTTACCAGCATTTGGTTTAATCATACCAACAATCATATAGAAAGATGTAGTTTTTCCAGCTCCATTTGGACCTAAAAGTCCAATAATTTCACCTTGCTTAACTTCCAAAGAAATGCCTTGTACAACTTTTCTGCTTCCATATATTTTTTGAATATTTTCTGCTCTTAATATCATTTATTACGTGTAACTGTTAAAATGGGTAATTGTTTATTTGTAATAGTCTAAAAGGGTAAAAGTAAAAATTTAAAATAGGTTACTTCTTAATTTGTTAACAAACTTGCTCATAATTATATGATTAATCAAACAAACGATTAAACCCTATTCTTCTAAAGCATCCCAAAATTCTACAGCTCTTCTTAAATGAGGAATTAAAATAGTTCCTCCAACTAAAGTAGCAATAGACATCGTTTCCATCATTTCTTCTTTCGTTACTCCATTTTTATGTGCCGTTTCTAAATGATATGCAATACAATCATCACAACGTAAAACTGCAGAAGCCACTAAACCTAGAAGCTCTTTTGTTTTACTAGGTAAATGACCTTCTGCAAATGCGTTAGTATCTAAATTAAATATTCTTTTTATAATTTTATTATCAGAAGATAAAATCTTATCGTTCATTTTCTGACGATAATCATTAAACTCTTGTGTTTTTTTGTTCATTTTTTTGTTGTTTTTTAATCACCATTTTCGATACTTTAATACTTATTTCATATAAAATAAGAATAGGAATTGCTACAATTATTTGACTTGCAATATCTGGTGGTGTTATAATAGCTGCTAATATTAATACAACTACTAATGAATGTTTTCTATATTTCTTTAAAAACTCAGGAGTAACTAATCCTATTTTTGTTAAAAAGAAAACTAAAACAGGCAATTCAAAAAGAATAGAAACTCCTAATAACATATTGGTAACTAAACCTATATGAGAGTCCATTGTAAAGTTATTCTGAATTAAATCTGTAATTTGATAATTATATAAAAAGTGAATTGAAATTGGTGCAATTACATAAAAACTAAACGCAATTCCGCAGAAAAATAAAAAGGAGGCTATAAAAATAAAACCTCTAGATTTATTAACTTCTTTTGATGTTAAACCAGGAGAAATAAACCTCCAGATTTCCCATAATAAGTAAGGGAATGAAATAATAATACCTAAAATTAACGAAGACCAAATAGCGTTCATTAATTGCTGAGTTGGTTTTAAACTAATAAGGTTATCTTTAAATTCTACATTACAGAATGTACTATCAAAGCCAAAAAAAGTAAAAAAATCGCAAAAAAACTGATAGGTAACAAAATCAGCTCTTCTATGTGCTAGTAAAAAGTTATCATAAACTTCTTTTTGAAATACAAATAATAAAATTGCGATGATAAAAATTGCTGCTGCACTTCTTACTAAGTGCCACCTTAATTCTTCTAGATGACCTAAAAAGGACATTTCGTTTTTTTGTTCTGCCATTAGAAAATTCCTTCTTTAATTAAATCATGTAAATGAACTACACCAACATATTTTTTAGCATCATCAACAACTAATATTTGAGTAATACTATTATTTTCTAAAGTGTCTAAAGCCTCAATAGCCATTGAATCTTGGTGTAATGTTTTTGGGTTTTTACCCATTATATCTTTTGCTGTAAAATGATTGATATCTGTTGTTTTATTTAGCATTCTTCTAATGTCTCCATCTGTAATAATACCAATTATTTTTTCATCTTTTAAAACAGCTGTAACTCCTAATCTTTTTTCAGAAATTTCTACAATTACCTTAACAATACTGTCATTTTCTTCAACTTTTGGTAATTGATTGTTTTTAATTAAATCTGAAGCCCTTAAATATAAACGCTTACCTAACGCTCCTCCCGGATGATATTTTGCAAAATCTTTACTTGAAAATCCTTTTAAATCCAACAAACAAACAGCTAAAGCATCTCCCATAACAAGTTGTGCTGTTGTACTTGTTGTTGGCGCTAAATTATTAGGACAAGCTTCTTTTTCTACAAAAGTGTTTAAAGGAAAATCAGCATTCTTTCCTAAAAAAGAGTCTATATTTCCTGTAATTGCAATAATTTTATTTCCGTAGTTTTTAATTAACGGAACTAAAACTTTAATTTCTGGTGTGTTACCACTTTTAGAAATACAGATTACTACATCTTCTTTTTGAACATTTCCTAAATCTCCATGAATTGCGTCTGCAGCATGCATAAAAATAGCGGGAGTTCCTGTAGAGTTAAAAGTAGCTACTATCTTAGTAGCTATATTTGCACTTTTTCCAATTCCAGTAACAATTACTCTTCCGTTAGAATTTAATATGAATTTAATTGCGTTTTCAAAATTAACATCAATTAAATTAGCTAAATTAGCAATAGCGTTGCTTTCTATTAAAATAGTTTTTTTGGCAGTATCAATAATTGTGTTGTAATTTTTCAAGTTTTAGTATTTTATCAGAATAAAAAAAAGTTATATCTTTATATGTAGAAACAAGGCAAATTTACTACAAAAAATAGTTACATCAAACATATAAAGATGTTTGTAATTTATTTTTTTAATGTTAAACAAATATTATTATATAAATGGATTTACATAGTCCTCTAAAAAAGTTTTTTGGTTTTAATAAATTTAAAGGCTTACAAGAGCAAGTAATTGAAAGTATTTCGAATAATGAGAATACTTTTGTAATAATGCCAACTGGTGGAGGAAAATCTCTTTGTTACCAATTACCCGCATTAATGAAAGAGGGAACAGCAATTGTTGTTTCTCCTTTAATTGCCTTGATGAAAAATCAGGTTGATGCAATTAGAGGTATTTCTGAGCATCATGGTATTGCACACGTTTTAAATTCTTCATTAAATAAAACGGATGTAAATCAAGTTAAAGAAGATATTGCTAACGGAATTACAAAATTATTATACGTAGCACCAGAATCTCTAATAAAAGAAGAATATGTGACTTTTTTAAGAACACAGAAAATTTCTTTTGTTGCTATTGATGAAGCGCATTGTATCTCTGAATGGGGACATGATTTTAGACCTGAATATAGAAATTTAAAAAACATTATAAAAGCCATAGATAATGTTCCTGTAATTTGTTTAACGGCAACTGCTACAGAAAAGGTACAAGAAGACATCTTAAAAACTTTAGGAATTACAGATGCAAATAGGTTTAAAGCTTCTTTTAATAGGCCAAATTTATTTTATGAAGTAAGACCAAAAACAAAAGATGTAGAAAAAGATATTATTCGTTTTGTAAAACAAAGAATGGGTAAATCTGGAATTATCTATTGTTTAAGTAGAAAGAAAGTAGAAGAAGTTGCCCAGATTTTACAGGTAAATGGTATTAAAGCGGTTCCTTATCATGCAGGTTTAGATGCAAAAACACGTGTAAAACATCAAGATATGTTTTTGATGGAAGATACAGATGTTGTAGTTGCAACCATTGCTTTTGGAATGGGAATTGATAAACCAGATGTTCGTTTTGTAATTCACCATGATATTCCTAAAAGTTTAGAAAGTTATTACCAAGAAACCGGTAGAGCAGGACGTGATGATGGAGAAGGGTATTGTTTAGCTTTTTATGCCTACAAAGACATAGAAAAGTTAGAAAAATTTATGGCAAGTAAGCCTATTGCAGAACAAGAAATAGGACATGCACTATTACAGGAAGTTGTTGGTTATGCAGAAACTTCAATGAATAGGCGTAAATATCTTTTACATTATTTTGGTGAAGAGTATGATGCAATAAATGGATTAGGTGCAGATATGAATGATAATTCTAGAAACCCTAAGGTAAAGAACGAAGCAAAAGATGATGTTGTAAAAATATTATCTGTAATTAAGAGTACATTACAACAATACAAATCTAAAGAAGTAGTTAATACAATTATTGGTAGAGAAAACGCACTTTTAACTTCTCATAAAACACATTTACAACCTCATTTTGGTATTGGTAAAGACAAACCTGCTGCTTATTGGATGGCATTAATTCGTCAGATTTTGGTTGTTAATTTTATCAGAAAAGAAATTGAACAATATGGTGTTTTAAAACTGACAGAAATTGGTCAAAATTTTAGAGAAAAACCTTCATCATTTATGATGACAGAAGATCACTCTTATACTCAAGAAATTGATAATTCTATTATTACAAATGCCAAATCCTCTGGTGGTGCAGCCGATGAGAAATTAGTTATACTATTAAAAGACTTGCGTAAAAAAGTAGCTATTAAAGCAGGAGTTCCTCCTTTTGCTGTTTTTCAAGATCCATCTTTAGATGATATGGCATTAAAATATCCGATTAATTTAGATGAACTTTCTAAAGTTCATGGAGTAGGAGAAGGTAAAGCACGTAAATTTGGTAAGGATTTTGTAAAACTTATCACAGATTATGTTGATGAAAATGATATTTTAAGACCAGATGATTTAATTGTTAAGAGCACAGGTGTAAACTCAGGCTTAAAATTATATATTATTCAGAATACTGATAGAAAATTACCTTTAATTGATATATCTAAATCTAAAGGGTTGGAAATGAGTGATTTAATTAAGGAAATGGAAGCTATTATTTTTTCTGGAACAAAATTAAATATAGATTATTCTATAGATGATTTGTTAGATGAAGACCAGCAAGAAGAAATTCATGATTATTTTATGGAAGCTGATACAGATAAAATTCAAGATGCTTTAGATGAATTTGATGGTGATTATGATGAGGAGGAACTCCGATTAATGCGTATTAAATTTATAAATGAAGTAGGAAATTAAACTTTATCTTATATCATCACTTAATTCAAACCTATAATCTCCAAATAATGCTTTTTTATTGTTTATAATGAGTGTGGTTATATAACTTAGATCATTATTTTAAATATCTACCTACGTAAAAGTAAAAACTATAAAGTAAAAATAGTTAGTAATATTCCTAATAGAATAGCTGTAAATTTCTGAAGATTAAACTTGTGATTTTCAGAACTTTCAAAAAGAATAATAGTAGAAATGTGTAAGAAAACACCAATAATTAGTGCTGTAATTTCCGATTGATATTCCGTGAAAAAAGCAACTTTATTTGCAAGATAAATTCCTATAGGACTCATTAATCCAAAGAAAGTTAAGAAAATAAAAATTGTAGATTTCGAGTATTTTGTATGTAATAAAAAGGTTGTTAATACAATGGCGATAGGAATTTTATGCACAACAATTGCCCAAATTAAGTTTTCATTTCCATTGTGTATTGGTAAGCCTTCAGATAAAGCATGTAAACATAAACTTACAAATAACAACGTTGGAAATTTTTTTCCATCCGTATGAATGTGAATATGCCCATGTTCAGCTCCTTTAGAAAAGGATTCTAAAACTGATTGTAGAATAATTCCTATAAGTATAAAAATCCCTATTTTTTTATAATCTGTTGCGTCGGTGTAAACTTCTGGTAATAAATGAAGAATGGTTACAGCTAATAAATAGGCACCACTAAAAGCTAATAATAAGCGGACTATTTTATTACTTGGTTTTAATAAGAAAACCAATGAAGAACCAATAAGAACAGATAAGATTAGTAAGATATAATTCACTTTGCTATAAGAATTAATCGTTTAGATGTTTTTGAATTAAATTCAGTTAAATTATAATCGCCAAAAGTATTAGTAATCGTAAAACCAACACTTTTAAAATATTCTTTAATTTTATTAGCGTCTAAATACTTTACACGTTCAGAAAAGGAGTGAAGTTCATTATCAGCTTCAAAAGAAATATTTTTTAGAATAAATCCGTTTTTAATTTCTCTGGTAATATTAAAAGAAATTCCGTCTACAATTTTAGTTTCTTCTTTCACTAAATTTAATTTTACGTTTTCAGCATTTAAGAAATCAAATACAAAAGATCCCTCTTTTTGTAATCCGTTTTTTATGTTCTGTAAAATTAAAAGATCTTCAGAATCATCTTCAAAATAACCAAAACTAGTAAATAAATTAAAAATTGCATCATATTTATCTACTAAAGGTTTTCTCATGTCTGCAACATCAAAATGTAGCGTGTCATTTTCGTACCTTTTTGCATGCAAAATACTGTTTTCAGATAAATCTGTACCAGTAACCTTGTAACCTAAGGAATTTAAAAATACAGAATGACGCCCTTTTCCACAAGGTAAATCTAAAATATGTGCTGTTTTCGGTAGGTTTAAAAGTACCGTTATATTTTTCATAAATAACTGTGCATCAGCATCATTTCTGTCTTTATATAAAATATGATAATAACTTGTATTAAACCAATCTGTAAACCAATCTTTTGTCTTCATAATTTCTTTCAGTTTGTAAAAGTAACCAAATCTTATCTTTCATAAAATGAATTTTTCAAATACTAATTTTTCCTATTTATAAAATGTATTTTTGCAGACAATTTTACAAGTATGGAAAAAGATTTTAAAATGACGGCAACAACACTTTTCGGTTTAGAAGGTGTGTTGGCAGAAGAGCTTAAAAATTTAGGTGCACAAGACGTTAAGGAAGGCATAAGAAGTGTTACTTTTAGAGGTGATACAGGTTTTATGTACAAAGCAAATATTGCTTTAAGAACTGCTGTTCGTATTTTAAAACCCATAAAAGTTTGTAAAATTTACGATGAAGAAGATTTATATGAAGCGATTCAGAAAATAAAGTGGGAAAATTTTTTAGAAGTAGAAGGTACTTTTGCAATAGGAGCAGTTGTAAATTCTAAGAATTTCACTTCTAATTCACACTATATATCATTAAAATCTAAGGATGCAATTGCAGATTATTTTCGTCATAAATATAGTAAAAGACCAAATGTAGATTTAGATTTTCCAGATTTAAAAATTCATATTCATATTCACAAAGATTGGTTAACAGTTTCTCTAGATTCTTCAGGAGATTCACTTCATAAAAGAGGATATAGAACCGCTACAAATATTGCACCAATTAACGAAGTTTTGGCTGCTGGTATGGTTTTATTGTCTGGTTATACAGGTGAAGAAAACTTCATTGATCCAATGTGTGGTTCTGGTACAATATTAATTGAAGCAGCTATGATTGCCAATCATATTCCTGCCAATATCAACAGAAAACTCTTTGCTTTCGAAAATTGGAAAGATTATGATGAAGATTTATATTTTACCATTCAAGAATCATTATTAAAGAAAATTCGTTCTTCTCATTTTAAAATAATGGGGTTTGATAAAGCGCCTTCTGCAGTTCAAAAAGCACAAGCAAATATAGAAAATGCGAATCTAGATGAATTTATTGGTGTGCATCACGTCAACTTTTTCAATTCTAAAAAAGAGGTTTTTGGAAACACAACAATCTTATTTAATCCACCTTATGGGGAGCGTTTAAATATTGATACAGAAGAGTTTTATAAAAAAATTGGCGATACACTTAAAAACAATTATCCAGGTTCTTCAGCTTGGTTAATTACTTCAGATACAGATGCTTTAAAAGCTGTAGGTCTTAGAACATCTAAAAGAATTGCGCTTAAAAACGGAGATTTAAACTGTAAGTTTGTAAAGTACGAATTGTATGAAGGAACACGTAAGTTTAAAGAACCTAAAGAAGACACTTTAGATGCTGATATAGAAACCACTTCTGAAGATTAGTTTTTTTAGAAGCTATTTCCTGCTTTCCGTTATATCTTTTTTATGCTGAATTTAGTTCAGGATCTCTTCATTTAATACGAATAGTATATTAATAGAAGTTACTGCAACAAGTTCAGCATAAAAAAGGATGTCACTTCAATCAGGGCTATGCTTGTTTGTTAACTTTAAGTTTTACCTATTTTATTCAGTTAATTTTGTTGTCATTCCGAAGGAATAATGAGGAAGAATCTCTTTTGTTATAGCTGCGAATGCAGGTATCTAAAATTAGCTTTTAGACTTTTAAAGATTAAAGTATAGCTTCTTGTTTTTATAGAATGACAAACGTTATAAAATATTATTTACTAATTATATCAATAACTAATTCTTTCGTCAAAGGTCTACCATTCGCTACTTTTTTTATATTTTCAAACGTAAAAACAAAATCGCAACCTAATTTATAATTAGAACAACCGTAAGCAGTTTTCCCTTTTAAAATAGTTCCTTTTTTACATTTCGGACATGTAATTTTATCCTTGTCATTACCATGAGTTTTCGACGAAGTAATCTCATTATAATTAGCAGATTGCTTCACTTCGTTCGCAATGATAGCTTGTTTTGGTTCTAATTTTAAGCTAAATCTTTCATCAAAACGTATCAATCCTTCAACAGCACCAGCATCAGTTTTAAAACCTTTTAAATTAGTTGTACAGCCTTTGTCAATCAATCGAATCAATTGATTTTCAGAAATTTTCTTACCGTAAATTTCAAACGGAATTTTAAAATCACAATTATTTTTATATTCAGAACATCCATAAGCAGAAGTACCTTTTATCAAATTTCCTTTTTTACATTTCGGACAGGTTTTACCAACAACTTCTTTTTTTGTTTTTGACTTTGAAACAGCAGGTTGCTTCGTTTCAGCCGCAATGACAGGTGTGTTAGAAGAAATTCGTTTTACAGAAGTATTAGAACGCACTTCATACACCAATTCATCTACCATTTTTTTCATATTGTTTATGAAAGTTCCGGCGTTAAATTCTCCACGTTCAATTTCCTTTAAACGTTTTTCCCATCTTCCAGTTAATTCTGCCGATTTTAATAATTCGTTATCAATGATATTTATTAAATCGATTCCTGTTTGAGTAGGTAATACTAATTTCTTTTTACGTTCAATATATTTTCTTCGGAAAAGAGTCTCAATTATACTTGCTCTGGTAGAAGGTCTTCCAATTCCGTTTTCTTTCATTAATTCACGCAAATCATCATCATCAACTTGCTTTCCAGCAGTTTCCATGGCACGTAATAAACTTGCTTCTGTAAAGTTTCTTGGTGGTTTTGTTTCCTTTTCTAAAAAGGAAGGTTCGTGTGTTCCTTTTTCACCTTTTACAAAAGATGGAAGCGTTAATTGTTCGTTTAATTCCTTTTTAATTTTGCTTTCTTCTGTTTCAAAAGCAACTCGCCAACCTTTGGTTAGAATTTCTTTTCCTGTTGTTTTAAAAGGAACATCGGCAGCTTTACCAATTACAGACGTATTAGAAACATCAGAATCTGGATAAAAAACACCAATAAATCTACGTGTAATTATATCATATACTTGTTGCTGATTGTATTGTAAATTTCCTTGAATTCCTGTAGGAATAATAGCATGGTGATCTGTTACTTTTTTATCATCAAAAACACGTTTCGATTTCTTTATTTTCTGCCCTAAAAGTGGATGCGTTAATGCGCTATAATTTGTTAGTTTTGATAATATTCCTGCAATTTTAGGATATACATCATTTGGTAAAAAAGTAGTATCAACTCTTGGGTAGGTAACTACTTTCATTTCATATAATTTCTGAACCATTTTTAAGGTTTCATCTGCAGAAAATCCAAATTTATTATTACAATACACTTGTAAACCTGTTAAATCGAACAGTTTTGGAGCGTATTCTTTTCCTTTCTTCTTGGTGACAGAAACAATTTCAAAATCAGATTCTTTTACTTTATTAGCTAAAACTTGTCCGTCCTCTTGTTTTAGAAAACGACCCTCTTCATAATTGAAAAGTGTATTTCTATAGGTAGTTTGTAATTCCCAATAAGGTTGTGGTTTAAAATTCTGAATTTCAACAAAACGATTTACCAACATGGCTAGGGTAGGAGTTTGCACTCTACCTACAGACAAAACTTGTTTAAATCCGCCATATTTTACGGTGTATAAACGTGTAGCATTCAACCCTAAAAGCCAATCTCCAATAGCTCTAGAATACCCTGCATAATATAAATTATCATATTGTTCTGAAGGTTTTAAATTTTTAAATCCTTCTTTAATCGCTTCTTCTGTAAGAGATGAAATCCATAAACGTTGCACTTTTCCTTTGTAACCTGCTTGATTAATTACCCAACGCTGAATGAGTTCTCCTTCTGTTCCTGCATCCCCACAATTGATAACAACAGTTGCTTTATCAAATAAAGATTTTACAATATTAAATTGTTTTCTAATTCCTGCATCGCCAGTAACCTTGGTGTCAAAACGTTCTGGAAGCATTGGTAAGTTGTTTAAATCCCAACTTTTCCAATGAGGTTTGTAATCTTTAGGTTCTAAAAGTGTGCATAAATGTCCAAATGTATAGGTTACTGCATAGCCATTGCCTTCGTAGAAACCATCACGTTTTGTGTTGGCTCCTAGAATATTAGCAATTTCTCTTGCTACACTTGGTTTCTCAGCAATACAGACTTTCATTTATGCTTTTTGTGAATTCGAAAATAGTGAATTTAAAGTATATTATTGATAATAATTTATCTCTAAAATATTAATATTAGGTATAGTTTTTCGAAAATTACTAATGTTTGTATTACATTGATAATTCATTTCAAGATTATTTATTTTGTGATATAAGTAGTTTATAACATATGCTAATGTGTCAGGGTGAAAATCTCTATCAGATTTAAATTTCACGATACACTTAGTTGTGATTTTTTGATATTCATTTAGAATTAAATCATACTTTTTAGGGTATCTAAACCTTAAAATATCTTCAACTAATTCAGGTACATTTAAATAGTTATGAATTCCATTTGCTTTTTCAAATGCAAATTCTTTAATTAAAAATCCCCAAGGTCCTTGATCATAATCTGAATTTAATTTGTGTATAGTGGCTGTGCTATGAGTTAACTTGTCAATTTTTATTGATTTATCTAAATTTTGAATAACTTTTTTTATAATTTCTTCTATTTTTATAATAGCTTTTTCCAAAGGTAAAATACCTTCTATAAAATCCGTACCTTTTAGCACCCTAGTGTTATGAAACCAATATGCTTTTATTATTATTGATTTATTAATTTTGAATTGTTGCTTAAAATGTTCAAATAAATATTCATATGCATACCTTTCTTTTATACTTTTCTCCCAAATTTCATCAAGACTGACATCATTTAAATATGATAAAATTTCAGATTTATCAGTATTAAATATATTTGATAAAGAATCTAAAATAGAATCAAAGTTTTCACAATCTAAAATTATAATTTTATTCATTATAGCTTTCTCCTTTTTTATTTCACCAAAGCCAATTGAATACGCTTTCTTACAACATCAACTTCCAACACTTTTACAAGTATTTGCTGATTTAAAGCCACAATTGCATTTACATCTTTTACAAAAGTATCTGATAAATTAGAAACATGAATTAAACCGCTTTCTTTAATTCCGATATCTACAAAACAACCAAAATTGGTGATATTATTTACAATTCCGGGTACAATTTGACCTGTTCTTAAATCTGAAATTGTTTTTATATTTTGATCAAAAGAAAACATTTTTGCTTTCGCTCTTGGATCTACTCCAGGTTTTTCTAATTCTTTAATAATATCTTCTAATGTAGGCAAACCAATGGTTTCAGAAATATAATTTTTCAAAGAAATCTGTTGAAGAATTTCTTTATTCCCAATAAAATCGGCAACTTTCTTTTTGTAGTCTTTCGCTATTTTATCAACCAAACTATAACTTTCTGGGTGCACTCCAGAATCATCTAACGGATTCTTAGCATTCTTAATTCGTAAAAAACCAGCAGCTTGTTCAAATGCTTTTCCGCCTAAACGAGGTACTTTTTTTATGGCAGTTCTAGAAGTAAAAGAACCGTTTTCATTTCTATAATTCACAATATTTACTGCAATTTTTGGTCCAATTCCAGAAACATAACTCAATAACGATTCGCTAGCCGTATTTATGTTTACGCCTACTGTATTTACACAACTTTCTACAACAGTATCTAAAGATTTCTTTAATTTAGATTGATCAACATCATGCTGATATTGGCCAACTCCAATCGATTTTGCATCAATCTTTACCAATTCTGCCAAAGGATCTGCCAATCTTCTTCCAATAGAAACAGAACCACGCACTGTAACATCGTAATTAGGAAATTCATCTCTTGCAATTTTAGAAGCCGAATAAATGGATGCGCCAGCTTCACTCACCACAAAAACTTCAATTTTATTTTTAAACTGAATTTTCTTAACTAATTGTTCTGTTTCTCTAGATGCTGTTCCATTTCCAATTGCAATTGCTTCAATTTTATAAGTATCTGCTAAGGAACTAATCTTTTTAATGGCTTCTATCGTTTGATTTTGTGGAGCGTGCGGATAAATATTTTCATTATGTACTAAATCTCCTTGCTCGTTTAAACAGACCACTTTGCAACCAGATCTAAAACCAGGATCGATTGCTAAAATTCTTTTTTCGCCCAAAGGAGCGCCTAACAATAATTGTTTTAAATTTTTCGCGAAAACTAAAATTGCTGCTTCGTCTGCTTTTTCTTTTGCAATTGACATTGCTTCGTTTGATAAAGAAGGAAATAACAAACGTTTATAAGTATCAGCAATTGCCAATTGTATTTGTTCTGCACATTCGTTTTGAGAACGAATAATGCTAGCTTCCATTTTTTGAAGGACGCTCTCTTTATCAATTTCTATTTTAACACGAATAAAACCTTCGTTTTCTGCTCTTAAAATGGCTAATAATCTGTGAGAAGGAATTCTACTTAAAGATTCGCTCCAATCAAAATAATCTTTAAATTTTTGTGCTTTCTCCTCAGCCGTTTTTGTTTTAATTACTTTAGATGAAATCGTAGAATAACGTTCTAATTCTCTTCGAATGTTATTTCTGATATCTGTACGTTCATTAATCCATTCTGCAATGATAAAACGGGCGCCTTCTAAGGCATCTTCAATGGTTTCAACTTCGTTGGATGTGTATTTTGACGCTGTGTGTTCTAAATCATTTACACGCTGATTCATCATCATCTTAGCCAACGGTTCTAAGCCTTGTAAACGTGCAGTTTCTGCTTTTGTTTTTCGCTTCTTTTTAAAAGGTAAATACAAATCTTCTAGAGAAGTTAAATCTCTAGAGATGTTTACTTTCTGAGTTAATTCATCCGTTAAAACATTTTGTTCTTCTAACGCTTTTAAAATGGCTTTTTTACGTTTTTCTAACGCTTCAAAAACTTCTTTAAATTTTACAATGTCACCAATTTGAACTTCGTCTAAATTACCCGTCATTTCCTTTCTATATCTTGATATAAAAGGAATTGTAGCATCTTCATTTAATAATGAAATGGTATTTTGAATAGATTTTTCTGAGAGCTGTGTTTGTTGAATTATATATTGAAGTAAGTGCATTTTTCGATTGAATTTAAACTAAAAAAAGAAACCTCATAAAAATAATTTCATGAGGTTGTAAATATACTTTTATTTTATGTTTGGATATGATGAAAATAAAACTTCTCGATACAATTTTTCTTCCTTCGTCAAAAAATTACTCGAAGTGACAGCATGTTCTTACTGTTTCTCGTATTTGTATTCATAAAATAACACGTACTGTCACATCGAGTGAAATTCTTTTTTCAAGAATTTTGTATCGAGATATTCTTTAGAAATTATTTTTTATTAAGAAATTACTTTCTCAAAAGCCAGTCTCTTAGCGTTGTAACCTGTATAAATAACGCCACAATATGTGTACCCCAATTTCTTTATTAGAGATTGCATTCCGATATTGTCTTCATGCGTATCAATCTTTAAACTTTCTATGTTTTTTTCTAATAATTGTAAATGAAATTCATGAAACATAAAAGTAGCCAAACCAAATTTCCTGAATTCTTTTTTGATGGCCATTCTATGGATAACGCCATAAGTTTTAGTTTCATCAACAATCCAATTTCCATCTATAACTTTATACGTTGGTTCAGGATTTGTGGTAAACATAGAAGTTGCCATTACTTGATTTTCATCACTTATAACCACATAACTTTCACCATTTAAAACATCATTTTTTACTTGTTCCGTATTTGGATATCCGTTTTGCCATTGATCAATATTAAGAGAAGCTAAATAGGCTTTAGCATCATCAATAATGGTCATGATCCCCGGAACATCTTCAATTTTAGAAAGTCTTATTATCATCAAAAAAAATTATATCATTTTAAAATCTAGCATCAATTCACCATTAATAGAACATTGTAGTTGATCTCCTTTAAATATTTCTCCTTTACCAACCGCTGGCGTTCCCGTAAAAATTAAATCTCCAGGTTGTAACGTCATATATTTAGAAATAAACACAATAATATCAGCAAAATCGTTCACCATAAAAGCGGTGTTACTTTTTTGTTTTTCTTCTCCGTTAACTTTTAAATCAAAATTAATATTCCCTAAATTAGGATATTCAGCAATCGATTTAAAGCTAGAAATTGGCGCAGCACCATCAAAGCCTTTTGAAAACTCCCAAGGGTGGTTAGTTTCTCTTGCGTTTTTTAGAATATCTGTTGCCGTATAATCAATACCAATTGCAATTTCAGAAATAAAAGAATTTGCAGCTGCTTTAGAAATGTTTTTTCCTTCTTTACCTATTTTAATCACTAATTCTACCTCGTAAACTAATTCGTTAGTAATGTTGCTAGGATATTCAACATCACAATTAATAGCTAAACTAGATTCAGGTTTTGAAAAGATGAATTTTTTAGCTTTCTTTTTTTCTTCAATATCTTTTAAATCAGTAAGATAATTACTTCCTATTCCTAGTATTTTCATTTTTTAATTTTTTTTTTACTTTACGAGTAAATGTAAAAAAAAATCCACCAAAAAACAGCAGTTTCTTAATGGATTTAATAGTGTTACTATTTAATTTTTTAAACTTCTATCTTTTCTTTTAGAGAAACTTTTTTTGCTGTTTTATCATTAGAGAAATCAACAACTACTTGGTTGTGCAAAATATCTTCAATTGTCTGTCTTTTTCTAATTAAATAACCTTTTCCTTGATGTACCATAACTTCTGCAGGTATATAACGTGAGTTATAGTTAGAAGCCATAGAGAAACAATACGCTCCTGCATTATGAAAACACAAAACATCTTCTTCAGAGATTTCAGCAATTCTTCTGTTAGAAGCAAATGTATCCGTTTCACAAATATAACCTACAACGGAGTAATAACGATCTCTTCCTGTTGGATTTGAGATGTTTGTAATATGGTGATAAGAATCATACATCATTGGTCTTACTAAGTGATTAAAACCAGAATCTACATGTGCAAAAACAGTTGACGTTGTTTGTTTAACAACATTTACTTTTGCAAGAAAAGAACCCGCTTCAGAAACCAAAAATTTACCAGGCTCAAACATTAAAGTAATGTCTTTACCATATTCTACACAAAATTCGTTGAACCTTTCTGTTAATTGCAAACCTAATTGCTCAATATCTGTAGAAATATCTCCTTCTTTATAAGGGACCTTAAAACCACTTCCAAAATCGATAAAGTCAATATTATCAAACTGTTTTGCAACATCAAACAAAATTTCTGTAGCACGCAAAAAAGTATCGATATCTAAAATATCAGAACCTGTATGCATGTGAATACCATTAATATTCATCCCCGTGTTTTCTACAACACGTTTAATATGTGGAACTTGGTGAATTGAAATTCCGAATTTAGAATCGATATGACCAACAGATATTTTAGAATTTCCACCAGCCATAATATGTGGATTTATACGCACACAAACAGGAATATCTGGATGTTTTTGTCCAAATTGTTCTAAAATAGAAAGGTTATCAATATTAATTTGAACACCCAATTTAGCTACTTCTTCAATCTCTGTTAAAGAAACTCCGTTTGGTGTATAAATAATGTCATGAGGTTCAATACCAGTTGTTAAACACAATTGTACTTCTTGATAAGAAACAGTATCTAAACCAGCACCTAAATCTTTAAAGAACTTTAAAATATTGATGTTAGAAAGTGCTTTTACAGCATAATTCAACTTTAAACTTTTAACGCTGCTAAAAGCATTTGTTAATCTGTTGTATTGCGATTCAATTTTATCTGTATCGTAAACATATAAAGGACTTCCGTATTTATTTGCTAACGCTGTAAGTTGTGTGTTTTCCAATGTAAAATATTTATTTGTGATGCCAAAAGTAATTAAATTGTTTAATAAATTATGATTTGTTTAAAAATATAACAAATTGTTTTTTATTGTGATTTTTACATTAAAAATACTTCTAACGTTTTTGCTTTGGGGTTTTCTAAAAATTGTCATTATCGGACAAACGGGTATCAATTTTAACGATTAAAATCAGGCTTTTTTTTCGTTGAAATCCTGTTGATAACTAATTAAGAAACCCATTTTTTTTTATATTCTTAAATGTTAATTTAGCGAGTACTTCAGAATTAATTGCAGTACGCGTATTTATGAGTCAAGAAACAAAATATACAGAAGATAATATTCGATCATTAGATTGGAAAGAGCATATTAGAATGCGTCCAGGAATGTACATTGGTAAATTAGGTGACGGATCTTCGCCTGATGATGGAATTTACATCCTTGTTAAGGAAGTTCTGGATAATTCTATTGATGAATATGTAATGGGAGCAGGTAAAACCATTGAAATTTCTATTCAAGGAAATAAAGTAATGGTTCGAGATTATGGTCGTGGAATTCCTTTAGGAAAAGTGGTTGATGTTGTTTCTAAAATGAATACTGGAGGTAAGTATGATTCTAAAGCCTTTAAAAAATCTGTTGGTTTAAATGGTGTTGGTACAAAAGCGGTAAATGCGCTTTCGTCATTTTTTAGAGTAGAATCTTCAAGAGATGGAAAATCTGCTTCAGCAGAATTTAGCCAAGGAAATCTTACAGATCAAGAGTTTTTAGAAGAAACTTCTCGAAGAAAAGGAACGAAAGTTTCTTTTATTCCTGATGAAGAAATTTTTAAGAAATACAAATACAGAAATGAATATGTAGCGAAAATGCTAAAGTATTATGTGTACTTGAACCCTGGATTGACCATTATTTTTAATGGAGAAAAATTCTTTTCAGAAAATGGATTAAAAGATTTATTGGAAGATAATAACAATCTAGATGATATGTTATATCCAATAATTCATTTAAAAGGAGATGATATAGAAGTTGCTATAACGCATAGTAAAACACAATATTCAGAAGAATATCATTCTTTTGTAAATGGACAGTATACAACACAAGGAGGAACACACCAAGCAGCATTTAGAGAAGCTATTGTAAAAACAATCAGAGAATTTTACGGTAAGAATTTTGAAGCTTCAGATATTAGAAAATCAATTATTTCTGCAATTGCCATAAAGGTAATGGAACCTATTTTTGAAAGTCAGACAAAAACAAAGTTAGGCTCTACAGATATGGGAGGAAATCTACCAACTGTAAGAACGTATATAAATGATTTCTTAAAAACTAAACTTGATAATTATCTTCATAAAAATACAGATGTTGCAGACAAACTTCAAAGAAAGATAATACAGGCAGAAAAAGAAAGAAAAGAGCTTTCTGGAATACGGAAATTAGCAAAAGATAGAGCTAAAAAATCGAGTTTACACAATAAAAAATTACGTGATTGTAGAGTGCATTTAAGTGATATTAAAAAAGATAATTATTTAGAATCTACCTTGTTTATTACAGAGGGAGATTCTGCTTCTGGTTCTATCACAAAGTCTAGAAATGTAAATACACAAGCCGTTTTTAGTTTAAAAGGAAAGCCGCTTAATTCTTACGGATTAAGTAAAAAAATAGTGTACGAAAATGAAGAGTTTAACCTTTTACAAGCAGCTTTAAATATAGAAGATGGTTTAGAGGATTTGCGTTATAACAATATTGTAATTGCAACAGATGCCGATGTAGATGGAATGCACATTCGTTTATTATTAATAACATTTTTCTTGCAGTTTTTTCCAGAATTGATAAAAGAAGGGCATTTATATATTTTAGAAACTCCGTTGTTTAGAGTCAGAAATAAGAAAGAAACTTTTTATTGTTATTCTGATGAAGAAAAACGAACAGCCATAGGAAAATTAAGAGGAAAACCAGAAATAACTCGATTTAAAGGTTTGGGTGAAATCTCACCAAATGAGTTTGTTCATTTTATTGGGGATGATATTCGTTTAGACCCTGTAATGTTAGACAAAGAAATGTCAATTGAAGCAATGTTACAGTTCTATATGGGGAAAAATACGCCTGATAGACAGAAGTTTATCATTGAGAATTTAAAGGTTGAGTTGGATTATATAGATGAGGAGTAGCTTATTTTAAACCCTTTCCATTTTGTCTATGCTGAATATAGGGGCTTTAGCAAGTTTGAGAAATTAGAGGTGTAACATGGCCTCATCAAGATTATAAAAAGATGAAAGAAGAAGAACATTTATTAATTCCTGATGAAATTATTACGAACAAAATTTATTTGATTCGGAATCAAAAAGTAATGTTAGATAGAGATTTAGCAGAATTATATCAAGTAGAGACAAAACAATTAAAAAGGCAAGTTCGTAGAAACTTAAATCGTTTTCCAGATGATTTTATGTTTGAATTAACTAAAAATGAGTTTGAAAATTGGAGGAGTCAATTTGGCACCTCCAATTCAGAGAAGATGGGTTTGCGTTACGCACCAATGGTTTTTACAGAACAAGGAGTTGCCATGTTATCTAGTTTATTAAATAGCGATAGAGCAATTGCGGTAAATATAAAAATCATTAGAATTTTTAGCAAAATGCGAGAATTATTGAGTGATAATTTAAGTTTAGAAATAGAAGAAATTAAAAAGAAAGTAACCCATCAAAGTAAAAATATAGAATTAGTGTTTTCTTATTAATTGTCATTGCGAGGAACGAAGCAATCTCTTATTAAAATTAAGATTGTCACAGAAAATGAAAAAACTTTCTTTGCAATGAGAGACAAAAAAAAGATTGCAACGTAAAGCCCGACCTTTTTAGGGAACGCCCAAATAAACAATTACATCGTTAAACGATTAAACAATTAAACGTTTAAAAAGAATGAGTGAAGAAATAAACGAAAACGAACACGAAGAAGAATTAACCAATCAGAATGAGGAGTTAGATTCGCCACAAGAAGAAACCATTACCAAAATTACAGGAATGTATAAGGAATGGTTTTTAGATTATGCTTCGTATGTGATTTTAGAAAGAGCAGTGCCATCTTTAGAAGATGGATTAAAACCAGTGCAGCGTAGAATTATGCATTCTATGAAAGATTTAGACGATGGACGTTACAATAAAGTAGCAAATATTGTTGGTCATACAATGCAATACCATCCTCATGGAGATGCTTCTATTGCAGATGCAATGGTGCAAATTGGTCAGAAAGAATTACTGATTGATATGCAAGGAAACTGGGGGAATATCCTAACAGGAGATCGTGCAGCAGCTTCTAGATATATTGAGGCTCGTTTATCTAAGTTTGCTCTTGATGTTGTTTTTAATCCAAAAACAACCGATTGGAAAATGTCTTACGATGGTAGAAGAAAAGAACCAATTGATTTACCCGTAAAATTCCCATTGTTATTAGCACAAGGAGCAGAAGGAATTGCAGTTGGTTTATCAACAAAAATATTACCACATAATTTTATTGAACTTATAGATGCTTCTATCAAATATTTAAAAGGAAGAAGTTTTAAAATTATTCCAGATTTTTTAACTGGCGGAATTGCAGATTTTACTAATTATAATGATGGAATACGTGGAGGAAAAGTTAGAGTTAGAGCAAAAATTGCGCAACTTGATAAAAAAACATTAGTTATTAATGAAATTCCTTTTGGTACAACAACAACTACACTGATTGATAGTATTATAAAAGCCAATGAAAAAGGGAAAATCAAGATTAAAAAGATTGAAGATAATACAGCTGCAGAAGTAGAGATTTTAGTGCATTTACCACCCAATGTTTCTCCAGATAAAACCATTGATGCTTTGTATGCCTTTACAAGCTGTGAAAATTCAATTTCACCTTTAGCGTGTACTATTGAAAATAACAAACCTGTTTTTGTAGGAGTTTCAGAAATGTTAAAACATTCTACAGATCTAACGGTAGATTTGTTGAAGAAGGAATTAGAAATTCAGTTAAATGAATTAGAGGAACAATGGCATTTTTCATCTTTAGAAAGAATTTTTATAGAAAATAGAATCTATCGAGATATTGAAGAAGAAGAAACTTGGGAAGGCGTTATTAAAGCTATAGATAAAGGTTTAAAGCCTTATATTAAACATTTAAAACGTGCAATTACTGAAGAAGATATTGTTCGTTTGACCGAAATTAGAATCAAGAAAATTTCAAAATTTGATATTGATAAAGCAAAACAATTCATAGAAGGCTTAGAAGATAAAATTGCGGTTGTAAAAGATCATTTAAACAACCTTATTGAGTTTGCAATCAATTACTTCAAAAATTTAAAAGATAAATACGGAAAAGGGAAAGAGCGTAAAACTGAAATCAGAATTTTTGATGATATCGTTGCATCTAAAGTAGCAATGAATAACGCAAAACTATATGTAAATAGAGAAGAAGGTTTTATTGGTACTTCTCTAAAAAGAGACGAATTTGTAACAGAATGTTCAGATATTGATGATATTATTATCTTTAGAAGAGATGGTATAATGACTGTAACAAAAATAGATTCTAAAACTTTTGTTGGTAAAGATATTATTCATGTTGCCGTCTTTAAAAAGAAAGATAAAAGAACGGTTTATAATTTTATGTATAAAGATGGTGCAAAAGGTGCTTCTTATATGAAACGTTTTAATGTTACTTCTGTTACTAGAGATAAGGAATACGATTTAACAAACGGAAGTAAAGGTTCAAAAGTTTTATATTTCACTGCAAATCCTAATGGTGAGGCAGAAGTGGTCACGATTAATTTGCGTGCTGCTGGAAGTGTAAAAAAATTGAAATGGGATATCGATTTTGCAGATTTAGCTCTAAAAGGAAGAGCTGTAAGAGGTAATATTATTACCAAGTATACTATAAAAAGTGTAGATTTTAAATCTGAAGGAGTTTCTACATTAAAACCTAGAAAAATTTGGTTTGATGACGCTGTTCAACGTTTAAATGTTGATGGAAGAGGAGAACTGTTAGGCGAATTTAAAGCAGAAGATAAGTTGTTAATTATTACGCAAAGTGGAAAAGTAAAAGCGGTGAAGCCAAATTTAGCAATGCATTTTGAAGATGATATGATTGTCTTAGAAAAATGGAAACCTAACAAACCAATTTCTGCTATTTATTTTGATGGAGAAAAAGAAAGATATTATGTAAAACGTTTTTTAATTGAGCATCCAGAGAAAGAAGAAGTAATAATTTCTGAACATCCAAAATCTCAATTAGAAATTGTAGCTACAGATTATAGACCCGTTGCTGAAATTTTCTATTCTAAAAGAAGTTTAGAAAATGAAGAAGTAAATTTTGAAGAGTTTATTTCTATTAAAGGAATTAAAGCACAAGGAAATCAATTAACGACAGAAAAAATAAAGCAAGTTAATCTATTAGAATCTCTTCCTTTTGAGGAACCTGAAGAACCAACATTCGAAGAAATTGAAGTAATTGATGAAGAAATTATTGAAGATAAATTGCCAATTGGAACTCCTGAAGTAGCAATTGTAAAACCTGTAGATGAAGAATTTTCTGCTGATGATAAAGCAAAAATAGCATTGCAAAAAGCGATAGCAAAGAAGAAAGCAGAGGAGAAGAAGAGAGATGATGAAAATCAAACGCAGTTATTTTAGAAACACCTTACTTTTGGATTTATGAAAACGCAATTACTTTTTTTTATGCTATTTTTAAATATAAATTTTGGCTCTTATTCACAAAATAAAATTAAGAAGAATAAAGCAGAAACTAAAGATTATATTATTTGGACCACTTATAGAAAATTAAATTGGCAAGATTTTAAAAGTAAAGAAAAAAGAAAAAATATTGGTGTAGCTCAAACCGGTGCAAGTATTGAAATAAAACCATTTAGAAACAAAAACAAGAAATATGATTATAAAGTATTAAGTAAATTTTATAAGAATAAATCTTGGACACAAACTAAAAGTCTGTCTATTTTAAAACATGAACAATTACATTTTGATATCGCTGAATTGTATGCTAGAAAAATGAGAAAAGAAATAGCATTGGTTAAATCAGATAGAAAAATAGTTAAAGAGTCAGATTACAGAAGAATTCACCGAAAATTTTTTAAAGAATACTTGGCTTTCCAAAATAAATATGATTTAGAAACCGAATATTCTTTAAGCACTAAAATTCAAAAAAAATGGGAAGGTTTTATTTTAGTTGAATTAGAGAAATTGGCCGATTATACTTTGAAAATTTAATTATAATTTTCATAAATAAATATTATCTTATTTTCAATGAAATCTTTTGTTGCTTATTTTAAAGTTGGAATTTTAATCTTTATTGTGGTTATGATTCTATAATGCGTAAAATTAAGTTTTGATATATTTTAATTCTTCCCATATTTTTAAAAACAATTCCTTTTACACTTTCTTTTTTTTAAAATTTAAGAGGTAATAGATTAAAAAAAAATAAAAAATTATGAAAAAAATAGGTTTAATAGGAGGAATAACTCCAGAGTCTACCATTTTATATTATCGAATTTTAAATCAATTAAATTCGGATAATTTTGGGAAACCACATTCTGCAAAAGTAGTTATGAATTCTTTTGACTTTGGTGAAATTTCTAAACTTCAAGCAGTAGGTAACTGGAAAAAGTTAGATAAATTAATGGCTGAAGCTGGTAAGAATTTAGAAAAGGCAGGTGCAACTTGTATTTTAATTTGTGCTAACACCATGCATTTATGTATTGATGCTGTTAGAGATGTGGTTAATATTCCTGTAATTCATATTGCTGAAGCAACTTCTAAAATGATTGTTGAAAAGAAGTTGAATAAAGTTGCCTTATTAGGAACAAAGTATACAATGGAAAAAGATTTCTTTAAAGATATTTTAACCTCTTTTGGTATCGAAACTATCATTCCTAAATTAGAAGAAAGAGAAATAATTCATAACGTTATTTATGATGAACTTTCTGCAGGAAATATAAATCCAGCTTCAAAAGAAAAATATCTAGAAATTATAAATAGACTTATTAAAAGTGGCGCAGAAGGTGTTATTTTAGGATGCACAGAAATTCCGTTATTAATAGCACAAAAAGATGTTTCTGTTCCTGTTTTTGATACAACTACAATTCATGCAAATGCAGCATTTAGTTTTTCTAAACCTTAATTCATTTTTTCGAAAAAAGTAAACTCGTAATTTGGTAACAAATGAGGATTTGTAATTTTAATGATATCTTTTAAAACTAAATCGGGTCTTGTTGGCGCTAACTCATAATAAATTACGCCTCCAGTTTTTCCTTTTTTGGTTGATGGTGTATAGATATTGTCATTTTTAAAAGCCTTAAATTTTGAAAATAATTCATTGCTTTTTAGCATTTGTTCTTTTGAGTAAAAATAGCCAGGAGCAATCCAAAAATCGGCACTTTCACCTTTATCATAAACACTTTCAAAACTTAAAGATAAACTACCTTTTCCTTTCGTGTTTTTCCAAAGATAATTTACGTTTGCATCTTTTAAAAATTGTGCTACAAAGCTTTCTCCAGCAGGTAAATTCCAAATATCTTTACTCATAATTGCACCAGAAAGAATAGTAGGTTTTTTATCTGATTTTAAGGCGATGTTTTTAGCTGTTAAATAATTAGCTTCTATCACTTTAAAAATACTGTCTGCTTTTTTTTCTTTATCAAATAAAACGCCAAAGAATTTAATCCATTCTGCTCTTCCTAAAGGAGTTTCTTCTAACCAATCTCCATTATAAATAACATTAATTCCTGCTTTTTTAACTGTAGTTAAACTTTTATCAGCAGATGTTACGCTGTAACCAACAACTAATTCTGGCTGTAAATCCAAGAGTATTTCTGTATTTAAAGAACTCTCTTTTCCAATTTCTTTGATTTTTCCTTCATTAATTAATTGTCTTGTTTTTTCTGATGAAACATACTTAGAGTAAGGAAAACCAACAATAGAAGTTTCTTCATTTAACAACTCAACCATTGGTACATGTGTTGTTGAGGTAACTACTATTCTTTCTATTGGAGTTGAAATCATTAATGATTCAAATTTTTTAATTTTCGAATCAGTTTTTTTCCTAATTATGTATTCATAAGTAGCATCAGAATTTTGATAAGCAGATTTAATAATCAATTTTTTCACTCCATTATCATCAATAATATCAAAGCCTTTTGCATATTTAATGTTGCTTTCTGATTTCGTTTTTTTATTAACTTTTATAACTTCTTTTTTACATGAAATTGAAATCAATAAGAATAATAAAACTGAAATTAAATTTAACTTTTTCATTTAGAATATACTTGATTTTCTTGTTCTTGAACTCTTATGAAAGTAGTTCTTTTGGTCAATTCTTTTAATCTACTTGCCCCAACATATGTGCATGTAGAACGCACTCCTCCTAAAATATCTGTAATTGTTTCATTTACATTTCCTCTAAAAGGAATTTCAACAGTTTTACCTTCAGAAGCTCTATAATTAGCAACGCCACCAACATGTTTGTTCATTGCAGTTTCGGAACTCATTCCGTAGAAAATTTTAAACTTCTCTCCATTTCTCTCCATAAGATTTCCTCCACTTTCTTCATGTCCTGCCAACATTCCTCCAAGCATTACAAAATCTGCGCCACCACCAAAAGCTTTAGCAACATCACCAGGAACTTTACATCCACCATCAGAGATTATTTGGCCACCCATTCCGTGAGCAGCATCTGCACATTCAATAATTGCAGATAATTGTGGATAACCAACACCTGTTTTAATACGAGTAGTACATACAGAACCTGGTCCAATACCAACTTTTATAATATCTGCTCCAGCCAAAAGTAATTCTTCAACCATTTCACCAGTAACAACATTTCCTGCAAGAATTATTTTATTTGGATGATTTTTACGCATTTTCTTTACAAATTCTACAAAATGTTCAGAATATCCATTTGCAACATCAATACAAATAAAATTTATTTGAGAAAATTCATTTAAAATTAGTGTAACTTTCTCTGCATCTTTTTTACCAGTTCCTGTACTTATTGCAATGTTTCTTAAAACACTTTCATCTGCATTTGATGCAAATTCTTGCCACTCTTTAATGCTATAGTGTTTATGTATTGCAGTGAAAATATTTTGTTCTGCCAATGCTTTTGCCATTTCAAAAGTACCAACTGTATCCATATTTGCTGCCATTATTGGAATTCCTTTCCAAATAATAGTACTGTGTAGAAACTTAAATTCTCTTTCTAAACTAACTTGTGAGCGAGATTTTAAAGTAGATCGTTTTGGACGAATCATCACATCTTTAAAACCAAGTTTCAATTCATTTTCTATTCTCATTCTTCAAGTATTATTAAGTTTCGAAGATATTAAATCTTCTGTTGTTTTTTTTAGATTGTTAATAAGAATGGATATATATTTGCCCCGATTTTGGTTTTGATGTAGAAGTCATTTTACATCCAATTAAAAGGGAATCTGGTTAAACTCCAGAGCTGTTCCCGCAACTGTAAGTTTATGCTGAAATTTATTCAGCACCTCTTTAGAGGATGTTACTTAAACTTTTGTCACTGATAAATTTATTGGGAAGGCAAAGTAACATAAGAACAAGTCAGGAGACCTGCCTAAGTCACGTGTAAAAACTTTCGGGAGAAAAGTTAGTGTACTTACATTTCGTACTCAATTTATCCTGATTTATTGTATAAATCAAATTTATTAAAAATGAAAAAACAATTATTAATTGTTGGTGTTTTGGCATGTAGTTTTGTCAGCACAAATCTTTTTGCTCAAAAAAATGAAGCGCAAAAAGAAAAGGTAGAAAAGTTAGATGAGGTTGTTATTACAGCAACAAAATTTAAACTTAAAAAAGAAAATACAGGGAAAGTTATTCAAGTAATTACCCAAAAACAACTTCAACAAAATACAGGTAAATCTGTAATTGAAATTTTAAATACTGTTGTAGGTATTGATGTTAGAGGTGTAAATTCTAATGCTTCAGAACCTAGGAGTATTAATATTAGAGGAGGAAGAAGTAGGCAAGTTTTAATATTGATTGATGGTGTTCCTGTTACAGATCAATCTGGAATTAATCAAGAATTTGATTTACGTTTATTGGCTGTTAGTCAAATTGAAAAGATAGAAGTTTTAAAAGGAGCTTCATCAACTTTGTATGGTTCTGGTGCTGCAACTGCGGTAATTAATGTTATTTTAAAGAAAGCATCTAAAGATAAAATTTCTGGTTCTTTTGAAACAAGTTTAGGAACAAATAATACCGCAAATACTTCAAATAGTAACCTTTCAGATAAAAGCCAAAACGTTGCTATTAATGGTACTATTGGTAAATTTAATTTCTTAGGAACTTTTAGTTTAACGGGTGTTGATGGAATGTCATCAGCAAAAAGTAAAACGAATTCCCTTTTTGAAGATGATTCTTTTTATAGCAGAAATGGATTGTTAAAAGTAGGGTACAACATCAATAAAAAAATAGCTATTGAAGCCTTTTTAAATTATGATGAATTTGATTATGATTTTGATGCTGGTGCATTTTCTGATAGCGATGTAAATACAGGAAATCAAGAGCAATTTAGAATCGGAATTAAGCCTACTTATAATTATGAAAACGGTCAAGTTTATTTATTAGCTTCTGCAAATGCTATAGAAAGAGGTGTTAACCAATATAATTCTTTTAGTGGTACTTTAGATAATTATCAATTTGTTGGTAGAAGTGTATTTGTAGATTTAGTAAATAGATATGATTTTAAAAAATCTAATATTCAGTTAATTACAGGTCTAAATTATCAAAATCATAGTAATAATACGGTAACTCCTTTTGGTGGAATTGATAAGGCTATAGCTAATTTTAACACAATAGATCCTTATGCGAGTTTGGTTTATATTTCAACTTTTGGATTAAGTGTAAATGCAGGAGGAAGATTAAATATTCATAATGTGTATGGAAATCATTTTGTGTATGACGCTAATTTAGCGTACAATGTTTTAAATAATGAGACTACTACTATAAAATTATTATCTTCTTATAGCAAGGCATTTATTACACCAAGTTTGTATCAATTATATGATGGTTATGGAGGTAATATTGATTTAAAACCAGAATCAAATAAAACATTAGAAATTGGTTTTGATGCAAATTATCAAGATTGGTTAAAAATTGATGCGGTCTACTTTAATAGAAGTGAAGAAGATGCAATTATCTATAATAATTCAACTTATAAATATGCAAATGGTTCTTCTGAAGCAAATGGATTTGAGATAAACTCTTCAGTAATACCCACAGATTTTTTAAAACTAAACCTTTCTTATACGTTTGTTGATAAAAAAGCTTTAGAAGATTTTAACGATTACATTCCTGAGAATAAAATTGTTGCAGGAATCGATATTACGGCAGTAAAGAATGCTTTTTTTAATCTTACCTACAGAAATGTAAGTGAAAGAACTATTTATGATAGATATGGTAGTTTTGGAACAGCAGGTTTAGATGTAGTTTTACCAAGTTACCAAGTTTTAGATGTATCCGCTAATTATAAATTATTAGATGAAACAGTAACAATTTTTGGCGCTGTAACTAATATTTTAGATGAAGATTATGATGATGTTTTAGGATATGCTACACGTGGTAGAAACTATAAAGTAGGAGTACGATTACAATTTTAAAAGTATTGAAAAAAAAGAAGAAAAAAAGACTGTCTTAAAAGACAGTCTTTTTTTATAATAATTTTTTCACTTCATTTTTTATAAATGAAATAGCAGTTTCTGTTGGCGGTAAGTTTTTAGAGTAATCTATTAAAACAGTTTCTCTTAATTCATTTGCAGATTTAGAACTTTCTGCAACTAATTTTAATTTATTCATTATTGCGCTTTTAGAAGCAACAATAGCTGTCCAAGAATCATTAGAAATATAGATTTGTTGTACTAAATTATGTTCGAATTCTTGTTCTATACTTGCAATTAATAGTTGTAAGTATTCATGAGTGTTTTCTGATAGAGGTTTAATTCGTATCAACATTTTAACAGGATTAATTCGTTCACAAAACAATATCATACGTTCATAAGCCTGTAATTTTATAGGTAAAGATTCTTTCTTTTTTTGTGCTAATAATTCAAGCTTCTTTTCAGAATTCTGTTGTTTTATGAATCCGTTAAACATATAATACGCAACAGTTCCTGTTACAACAGCAGGTAAAATATACGCAATGCTTTCTAAGATTTTATCTTCCATAAGTTAAAGTAAATTTAAAGTATACAAATATAGAACTCCAATTAAGATTGCCAATCCAAAACTTAATAAAGTACCTATTAAAATATATTCCGTCAATTTTCTGTCTTTTGATGAAGTTAAATCTCCAAACCTAAAAACAGATTTTGCTGCTAATAAAAAACCAATCGCTTCCCAGTGATTTGTAATTACAAAAATGAACACAAATAAACGTTCTAAAATACCAATGTAACGGCCAGCTTTTGCTAATGAGTCATCATTTTCTTTTTTACTTTCTGGATTCCATTGCGTAATAATTATTTTAATGATAATTGCAGAAACGTAGGTTACTAAAAGTGTTGCAATTAATAATAAAAGTATTTTGTCTGTAAAAAAATCATTAAAAGAGAAAAAAAAATCAGTGTAAAACACTGAGGCTAGACTTAATATTAAAACATGTAAAAACTGATCTATAAAAAACCAAATCCGTTTACTTTTTTTATTTTGAAGATATATTTTTAGCAGATCAAAACTATAATGAGAAACAATAATTAGGACTATTGCAAACCAATATTTTGAGAAATCAAATTGAAGAAAAAGAACTAAAAGTGCAAAATGGATTGCAATATGAAAATATAGTTTGCTAGATTTTATTTTGTTTTCTTCTTTGTCTTTTACCCAACTTTCTGGTTGCAATAAAAAATCACCTAATAAATGTGCCAAAAAAAGTTTTAGAAAGAGCATCATTATTGCAGATTATTTTTTTGTTGAATTAATTTTCTAAAACGCTTTTCTAACTTCATAATTTCATCTAAACCTGCACGTTTTCTACGTTCGCTTGCACTACTTTGCGAAATATGTAAATGCGCTGCAATTTCTTTTTGTGTAAAATCTATTTTTTCTAAAAACGTTTTTACAAACTCTGCAGAATTTTGTGTCCAATTATCCATAACTAATAAACCAAGACCTAAACCAATGTTTATTTCTTCATTGAGATCATTCCAAGGAGATTTTACAGCCAAGGTTTGTTTTTTGAGTAAGTTATCAAAAGCAAAACCAGAATTTATAAAAGCTTCTCCATTTGCTTCATTAACGGTATCAGCTTCAAAATTTTTAGAACCAATTCCAATTGCCATTCTAACATCAATTTCTTTAATTACTTTAAGACTAGACTTTATATAGATAGCAGTTAAAAGTGCTGTTGAAGCATCTTCAATTTCTATTTGAAAACTATCTCCTCTATAAATTTGACCCGCGTTTAATTTCTTGAAAATTGATTTTAAAGGTTTCAGCCAAACTTCATTAGAAGTATTTCTAGAATTAATAACGTCTCCTGTAATTACACTTGTCATAAAATGATATAATTTAAGTAAATATAGTCCTAAAGTTGGAAATAACCAAAAATATCGGGTTTTAACCCGAATTATTAATATATCGGGTCTTGAGCCGAATTATCATATTATCGGGTTTTAAGGCGAAGATTGTTGTAATAAGTCTGTGAATAAAATTTCTAAATCTATCATGTAAAAAAGGAATAGTTTGGTTAATTTCACATTTTAAAATTCTTCTAAGAAAAAATATATTGAATAACTATTTAGACTCTTTAAACGAAGCTCAAAAACAAGCTGTTTTACAGAAAGACGGACCAATGATAATTATTGCTGGTGCAGGTTCTGGTAAAACACGTGTGTTAACCTATAGAATTGCTCACTTAATGAAACAAGGCGTAGATTCTTTTAATATTTTATCGCTCACATTTACAAATAAAGCGGCAAAAGAAATGAAAGAAAGAATTGCAAGCGTTGTGGGTGCTAGTGAAGCAAAAAACCTTTGGATGGGAACTTTTCACTCCGTTTTTGCACGTATTTTACGTTCAGAAGCAGACAAGTTAGGTTTTCCATCAAACTTTACAATTTATGATTCACAAGATTCTGTAAGGCTAATTTCGTCTATCATTAAAGAAATGAATTTAGACAAAGAGCGTTATAAGCCAAAACAGATTTTAAATAGAATTTCATCGTTTAAAAATAGTTTAATTACAGTTAGAGCCTATTTTAATAATTCTGATTTAAAAGAAGCAGATTTACATGCAAGCAGGCCAGAAGTAGGGAATATTTATAAAGAATATGTAGACAGGTGTTTTAAAGCTGGTGCAATGGATTTTGATGATTTACTGTTAAGAACCAATGAATTGTTGGCTCGTTTTCCAGAATCTTTGGCAAAATATCAAAACCGATTTAGATATATAATGGTAGATGAGTATCAAGATACAAATCACTCACAATATCTTATTGTAAAGGCTTTAGCAGATCGTTTTCAGAATATTTGTGTTGTTGGAGATGATTCTCAGAGTATTTATAGTTTTAGAGGTGCAAATATTCAGAATATTTTAAGCTTTCAAAAAGATTATCCAGAAGTTAAAACCTTTAAGTTAGAACAAAATTATAGATCTACAAGTACGATTGTAAATGCTGCAAACTCTGTTATAGCAAGAAATAAAACCAAATTAGACAAAGAAGTTTGGACCAGTAATGATGCCGGTGAAAGCATTAATGTAATGCGTACAATCTCTGATGGTGAAGAAGGACGTTTTGTAGCGCAATCTATTTGGGAGAACAAAATGAATCATCAATTAAAAAATGATCAATTTGCAGTTTTGTATCGAACAAATTCGCAATCTAGAGCCATTGAAGATGCGTTACGAAAAAAGAGCATAGAATATAAAATTTATGGAGGAATTTCCTTTTATCAGCGAAAAGAAATAAAAGATATTCTTTCTTATTTGCGTATTCTAATTAATCCAAATGATGAAGAAGCGTTAAAGAGAATTATAAATTATCCAGCACGTGGAATTGGTGCAACAACTATAGATAAACTTACTATAGCTGCAAATCATTATAAAAAATCAATTTTTGATATTTTAAAATATATTGATAAAATCGATTTAAAAATAAATTCAGGAACAAAAACAAAACTGCAGAATTTTGTAAACATGATGTTGCGTTTACAAATTGAAAGCCAAACAAAAAATGCCTTCGAAATTTCTGAAATTGTTGTGAAACAAACACAATTGATTAAAGATTTAGAAAAAGAGGGAACACCAGAAGCCGTTAGTAAAGTAGAAAATGTTCAAGAATTATTAAACGGAATAAAAGATTTTATTACAGATAAAATAGAACAAGGAGAAGATGCATCTTTAACTACGTTTTTAGAAGATGTTGCATTGGCTACAGATTTTGATTCTAATAAAGAAGATGACAAGCCAAGTGTTTCTTTAATGACCATTCATCAATCTAAAGGATTAGAATATTCTCATGTTTATGTTGTTGGTTTAGAAGAAAATTTATTTCCTTCTGCAATGAGTATGAGTACAAGAAGTGAACTTGAAGAAGAACGCAGATTATTTTATGTGGCACTAACAAGAGCAGAGAAAGTTGCTTATTTAAGTTATGCACAAACACGTTACAGATGGGGTAAATTGGTAGATGCAGAACCAAGTAGGTTTTTAGAAGAAATTGATGATCAATATTTACATTATATTACTCCAAAGGTTCCAGAACCTTCTATAAATAAATTTGTAGATAAAAGTTTGTTTGATGATGCGCCAAAGGGAATTCGTTTTCAAAAACCTATTCAACGTAAAAAAGTAGAACGTGATTTAGCAAAAAAGAAAGAAATTGTTGTTCCTAAAAACTTAAAAAAAGTAACACAAGCAACTTCATCCTCAAATTTATTTGATAATGATATTGCTGTAGGTAATATTATAGAGCATGAGCGTTTTGGTAGAGGAGAAGTACTTTCTTTAGAGGGAAAAGGACCAGATAAAAAAGCGATGATTCAGTTTGGTACCGCAGGAAAGAAAAACCTTTTATTGCGTTTTGTTAAGTTGAAAATTATTGGTTGATAGCCTTTTTTTAATTCTTTTAAAATCTTCAAAAAAAACTAAAAATAAATTACTATTTTGCAACGTTTAATAACTACAAATAGTAACTTGTAAGTTCGAGTATTTTCTTTTGATAAAAATGAAAAAGAAAATGTGTCGAAAACACTTCAAAAAACATAAAATGACATTCGATTTAGAATACAATTCAGAAAGACCGTTAATGATAATTCCAGAATACGGCAGACATATACAAAAATTAATAGACCATTGTGTAGCTTTAGAAACTAAAGAAGAACGAGATAAAATGGCCAAAGCTATTGTAGATGTAATGGGGAATTTACAACCTCATTTACGTGATGTTCCAGATTTTAAGCACAAATTATGGGATCAGCTATATATCATGGCAGATTTTAAATTAGATGCAGAATCTCCTTATCCACAGCCTTCAAAAGAAGAGTTACAAGAAAAACCAGAAGGTTTACCTTATCCAAAATCTGCATCTAGATATCGTTATTATGGTAATAATATTCAAACCATGATAGATATTGCTTTAAGTTGGGAAGAAGGTGATAAAAAAGAAGCATTGGTTTTTACAATTGCAAATCACATGAAAAAATGTTATTTGAATTGGAATAAAGATACTGTAGATGATGCTGTTATTTTTAAACATTTATTTGATTTATCTGATGGTAAATTAGATTTAAGAGAAACAGAGGAAGCGCTTTCTGAAAGTAAAAACTTACTTAGAAAAAGAACGACTCAGGGTCAGAGTAGCACAAAGACTACTTATAAAAAACCACAGCATAGTAATCAGAGTAAATACAAAAAAAGATAAGAGTTAATGGCATCATTTAAAATTGAAGGCGGACATAAACTAAGCGGAACAATAACTCCGCAAGGAGCTAAAAACGAAGTGTTACAAATTTTGTGTGCCGTTTTATTAACATCAGAAAGAGTAGTAGTAAATAATGTTCCTGATATTATTGATGTAAACAAACTTATTTTTATTCTTGGAGAATTAGGTGTTAAAGTTGAAAAATTATCTAGAAATTCGTATGCTTTTCAAGCGGATGAAGTAAATTTAAATTATTTAGAATCTGCAGATTTTAAAAGAGACGGAAGCTCTTTACGTGGTTCTATTATGATTGTAGGTCCGTTATTAGCACGTTTTGGTCGTGGTTATATTCCACGTCCTGGAGGAGATAAAATTGGTAGAAGAAGATTAGATACGCATTTTGAAGGTTTTATTAGATTAGGGGCAAAATTTAGATATAATAAAGAAGAATATTTTTACGGAGTTGAAGCAACAGAAGGTTTAACAGGAGTAGATATGTTGTTAGATGAAGCTTCTGTTACTGGTACTGCTAATATTTTAATGGCATCCGTTTTAGCAAAAGGAACAACAAAAATATATAATGCAGCTTGTGAACCTTATATTCAACAATTATCAAAAATGTTGAATTCTATGGGAGCAAAAATCTCTGGAGTAGGTTCAAATTTATTAACTGTTGAAGGAGTAAAATCTTTAGGTGGTTGTGAGCACACCGTTTTACCGGATATGATTGAAATTGGTTCTTGGATTGGTGTTGCTGTTATGACACGATCTGAACTAACCATAAAAGATGTGAGTTGGGAAAACTTAGGACAAATACCAAATGTATTTAGAAAGCTAGGAATTCAATTAGAAAAAAGAGGAGATGATATTTACATTCCAGAACAAGAAAGTTACGAAATTCAAAACTACATAGATGGTTCTGTTTTAACAGTTGCGGACGCTCCTTGGCCTGGATTTACACCAGATTTATTGAGTATTGTTTTGGTAATTGCTACACAAGCAAAAGGAACTGTTTTAATACATCAAAAAATGTTTGAAAGTCGTTTGTTTTTTGTTGATAAATTGATTGACATGGGCGCCAAAGTTATTTTGTGTGATCCGCACAGAGCAACAGTAATTGGGATGAATTTTGAAAGTTCACTAAAAGCAACTAAGATGACTTCTCCAGATATTAGAGCAGGAATTTCTTTATTAATTGCAGCATTATCTGCAAAGGGTACAAGTATTATTAACAATATTGAGCAAATTGATAGAGGGTATGAAAACATTGAAGCTCGTCTAAAATCTATTGGAGCAAAGATTGAAAGAATAGAAAATTAATATTAAATAAATATAATTATAAAAAAATAGTGTCAGTTTGACACTATTTTTTTATTGGCAACATTTTTGTCTAATATGTGGAGATAATATAACGATTACAAAGAAATGAGTAAGAAAGAAGATATAAAAGAAGAAGAAATAAATAGTGCAGAAGAAACTTCACAAATTGAAGAAAATCAAGAAGTTGAAGTAGAAGTTGTTAAAGAAGAACCTACAGCAGAAGAATTAATACAAGCAGAAAAAGATAAGTTTTTACGTTTATTTGCTGAATTTGAAAACTATAAAAAGAGAACAACAAGAGAAAGAGTTGAGTTGTTTAAAACTGCTGGGCAAGAATTAATGACATCTTTACTGCCAATTATTGATGATTTTGAGCGTGCTCTGACACATATAGAAGAAGACAAAGAAACGGAAGAATTAAGAAAGGGAGTCTTATTAATTTCTCAAAAATTGTATAATACACTTGAGCAAAAAGGGTTAACTAAAATTGAAACGAATCAAGGTGATACTTTTGATGCAGAAATTCATGAAGCAATTACACAAATTCCAGCTCCTTCAGACGATTTAAAAGGAAAAGTTATAGACTGTGTAGAAAAAGGGTATAAGCTAGGTGATAAAGTTATACGTTATCCAAAAGTAGTAATAGGACAGTAAATTAGTAATCAGTATACAGTAAGCAGTAGCCAGTGATTAACTGACTGCTAACTGAAAACTGCAAACTGCAAACTAAATAGAATGGCAAAACAAGATTTTTACGAAATATTAGGAGTTTCTAAAGCTGCCTCACAAGCAGAAATAAAAAAAGGGTACAGAAAAATGGCAATTAAATATCATCCGGATAAAAATCCAGATGATAAAAATGCTGAAGAAAACTTTAAAAAAGCAGCGGAAGCTTATGAAATCCTAAGTGATGACAATAAGAAAGCACGTTATGATCAATATGGTCATGCAGGTCTTGATGGTCCTCAAGGTGGCGGTCGTGGTGGTTTTGGCGGCGGCGGTATGGATATGGATGACATTTTTAGTCAATTCGGAGATATATTCGGCGGCGGCGGAGGCGGCGGTTTTGGAGGTGGTTTTGGTGGTGGCGGAGGCCAACGTCAAGCTAGAGTTAAAGGAAGTAATATGCGTATTCGTGTAAAACTTACTTTAGAAGAAATTGCTAATGGAGTAGAGAAGAAAGTAAAAGTTAGAAGAAAAGTACAAGCAGAAGGAGTAACTTATAAAACGTGTACAACTTGTAATGGTTCTGGTCAGCAAATGCGTGTAACCAATACTATTTTAGGTAGAATGCAAACAGCTACTACGTGTGGTACTTGTTCTGGGGCAGGAGAAATAATGAGTAGTAATGCTAATGGAGCAGATTCTCAAGGTTTAATTATTAAAGAAGAGACTGTTTCAATTAATATTCCTGCAGGAGTTACAGAAGGAGTTCAATTAAAAGTAGGAGGAAAAGGGAATGAAGCACCAGGTAAAAATTCTATTGCAGGTGATTTATTAGTTTTAATTGAAGAAGTTCAGCATGAAACTTTAAAAAGAGAAGGAACAAATATTCATTATGATTTATATGTGAATTTGTCTGAAGCTGTTTTAGGAATAAGCAAAGAAGTTGAAACTGTAACAGGCAAAGTAAAGATTAAGATTGATGCAGGTACACAGTCAGGAAAAATATTAAGACTAAAAGGAAAAGGATTACCTAGCATAGAGCGATATGGAACAGGTGATTTCTTAATTCATATTAATGTTTGGACACCACAAGAATTAAATAAAGAACAAAAACAGTTTTTTGAGCAAATGGCTGATAATGAAAACTTTAAACCGAGTCCAAATAAATATGACAAATCATTTTTTGAAAAAGTGAAAGACATGTTTTCTTAAAAATGTTAAAAGAAAGCAAAAAGTATATATTATTTTATAAAAATATTTTTTTATAATAATTTTTAATATATATTTGTATTGTTGTTGAGAAATCAGCAACACTTTTTCTTTTTCATAGCAATTTTTCCCACTCATTTATGAGTGGGTTTTTTTATGTTTAAAGAAGGTATATTTACAAATAATAGAAAAGAACAGGCTTATCTTATCGACTTGTTTAAACAAGTAGGAAAGTCCGGACACCAAAGAGTAAGCATTGCGGATAACATCCGTCCAACGTGAGTTGAGGACAAGTGCAACAGAAAGCAAGTACAGTTCGGCTGTAGTGAAACCAGGTAAACTCAATGCGGTGCAATGCCATGTATATTAGAGATTGAGGGCTACTCGCTCGATTCTAAAGGGTAGGCAGATTGATTCTAAAAGTAATTTTAGAACTAGATAAATGATAAGAGCCTTTTTAAGGAACAGAATTCGGCTTATTAGTCTGTTTTTTCTATTATGATTTTATGATATATTCATAAAAATATTAAAATTCACCTTTTTTATTGATTAAAATTCATCTTTTTCCAAAATAATTTTTATTTATTCATTAATTACTTCAATCTATTATTTATCTTTCAAAATTAAGATAAAAAATGTAAGTTTGTCATACTGAAATTAATAAAAACTTATACAATATAGCTTTAAAACAAGGCTTATAGTAACTAAAGATTTACTTCATGAACACTTATAAAAATTACATCAAAGAGATCGAAGAACGAAAGGTTCTAGGACTTCACCCAAAGCCAATTGATGGTGCTGAATTATTAAGCGAAATTATTGAGCAAATTAAGGATTTAAATAACGAGTACAGAGATGCTTCTCTTAACTTTTTCATTTATAATGTTTTACCTGGGACTACTAGTGCAGCTGGTGTAAAAGCAAAATTTTTAAAGGAGATTATTATAGGTGATGCGGTAGTAAAAGAAATTACACCTTCTTATGCTTTTGAGCAACTATCACATATGAAGGGTGGTCCTTCAATTGAGGTGTTGTTAGATTTAGCATTAGGAGATGATGCTGCTACTACTAAAAAAGCTGCGGATGTTTTAAAAACACAAGTTTTTCTTTATGAAGCAGATGCAGAGCGTTTAGAGAATGCATATAAAAGTGGTAATGAAATTGCCAAAGATCTTTTAGTGAGTTATGCTAAGGCTGAATTTTTTACAAAATTGCCTGAGATTGATGAAGAAATTGAAGTAGTAACTTTTATTGCTGGTGTAGGAGATATTTCTACAGATTTATTATCTCCAGGAGGTGATGCGCACTCTAGGTCAGATCGTGAATTACATGGTCAGTGTTTATTTGAGCACAACAAAGAAATGCAAAATGAGCTTTTAGCATTACAAAAAAAACATCCTAATAAACGTGTGATGTTAATTGCTGAAAAAGGAACAATGGGAGTTGGTTCATCTAGAATGTCTGGTGTAAACAACGTTGCATTATGGACAGGTGTTAAAGCTAGCCCATTCGTACCATTTATTAATATAGCTCCTGTAATTGCAGGAACAAACGGAATTTCTCCAATTTTCTTAACTACTGTTGGAGTAACAGGAGGTATTGGTATTGACCTTAAAAACTGGGTGAAACAAAAAGATGCTGAAGGAAATACAATTGTAGACAAAGAAGGAGATGCCGTTTTAAAGCAAGAGTACTCTGTAGAAACAGGAACCGTACTTACAATTAATACGAAGACTAAGAAATTGTATTATGGTAATACCGAATTGAAAGATATCTCTACGGCATTAACACCTCAGAAAAAAGAATTTATTAAAGCAGGAGGATCTTATGCTGTTGTATTTGGTAAAAAATTACAAACATTAGCTTCAAAAATATTAGCTATTGATGTGTTACCAGTATACGCAACTTCAAAAGAAATTTCTATTGAAGGACAAGGCCTTACAGCTGTTGAAAAAATATTCAATAAAAATGCAGTAGGAAATACTCCAGGAAAAATTTTACATGCGGGTTCTGATACTCGTGTTGAAGTAAATATTGTAGGTTCTCAAGATACTACAGGTTTAATGACTTCTCAAGAATTAGAGATGATGGCTGCCACAGTTATTTCTCCTATTGTTGATGGTGCATACCAATCAGGATGTCATACAGCTTCTGTATGGGATGATAAATCGAAAGCAAATATTCCTAGATTGATGAAGTTTATGAATGATTTTGGTTTAATTACAGCTCGTGATCCTAAAGGGAAATACCATGCAATGACCGATGTAATTCACAAGGTTTTAAATGATATTACTATTGATGATTGGGCAATTATCATAGGGGGAGATTCTCATACAAGAATGTCTAAAGGTGTTGCTTTTGGAGCAGATTCAGGTACCGTTGCACTTGCACTTGCTACAGGTGAAGCTACAATGCCTATTCCAGAATCCGTAAAAGTGACCTTTAAAGGAGAAATGAAGAGCTACATGGATTTCCGTGATGTTGTTCATGCTACTCAAGAGCAAATGCTTTCTCAATATGGTGGAGATAATGTATTTCAAGGTAGAATTATTGAAGTACATTTAGGAACACTTACTGCAGATCAAGCATTTACGTTTACAGACTGGACTGCAGAAATGAAAGCGAAAGCTTCTATCTGTATTTCTGAAGATGATACTTTAATTGAATCTTTAGAGATTGCAAAAGGTAGAATCCAGATCATGATTGATAAGGGAATGGACAATAAGTTACAAGTTCTTCAAGGATTGATTGACATTGCTAATAATAGAATTGCAGAAATTAAATCAGGTGAGAAACCTGCTTTGGCTCCAGATGCAAATGCAAAATACTACGCAGAAGTTGTTATTGATTTAGATAAGATTTCTGAGCCAATGATTGCGGATCCAGATGTAAATAACGAAGATGTTTCTAAACGTTATACACACGATACTATTAGACCATTATCTTTCTATGGCGGGACTAAAAAAGTAGATTTAGGATTCATAGGATCTTGTATGGTTCACAAAGGAGATATGAAAATTTTAGCTCAAATGTTAAAGAATATTGAAACACAATATGGTAAGGTTGAATTTAAGGCACCGTTAGTAGTTGCTCCTCCAACCTATAACATTGTTGATGAGTTAAAAGAAGAAGGTGATTGGGAAGTGTTAAAAAAGTACTCAGGATTTGAGTTTGATGATAACGCACCAAAAGGGTTAGCACGTACTAAATATGAAAACATGTTGTATTTAGAGCGTCCAGGTTGTAATCTTTGTATGGGTAATCAAGAAAAAGCAGAGCCAGGTGATACTGTAATAGCTACTTCTACTCGTTTATTTCAAGGAAGAGTTGTTAAAGATTCTAATGAGAAAAAAGGAGAATCTTTATTATCATCTACACCAGTAGTAGTATTATCTACAATTTTAGGTAGAACTCCAACTATGAAAGAATATGAAGCTGCTGTTGATGGTATTCTATTAACAAACTTTAAGCCATCTCAAAAGGAATTAGTTAGCTAAAAAGAGTTAGTAATATTATAATTTTATAAGCCCAAGTTTAAAACTTGGGCTTTTTTTATACTCTTGTGCGAAGCTTTTTTTAATATTCACAGATTTTATTTAGTTATAATTTTAACAATATAAATTCCTTTTGAAGTAGAAAATATTTTTAATAGCCATTCTATATTTTTGTATATTGTGGTACTTAAAAAAGTATAATAAGAACATTTAAAATTAGATATAATATGGCTTTTGATATTGATATGATAAAAAAAGTGTATGCAAACGTTGCAGAACGTGTTGATGCTGCTCGTGAACTTACAGGTAAACCTTTAACTTTAGCAGAAAAAATATTGTATTCCCATTTATGGGATGGAACTTCTAATAAAGTATTTGTAAGAGGTAAAGACTATGTAGATTTTGCACCAGATAGAATCGCTTTACAAGATGCAACTGCCCAAATGGCATTATTGCAATTTATGCAAGCTGGTAAAAATAAAGTTGCAGTTCCTACTACTACACATTGTGATCATTTAATTCAAGCTAAAAATGGAGCAAGTACAGATTTACAAAGTGCTCTAAATACAAGTAATGAAGTTTTTAATTTTTTAGAATCTGTTTCTAATAAATACGGATTAGGTTTCTGGAAACCAGGAGCTGGAATTATTCATCAAGTGGTATTAGAAAATTATGCATTTCCAGGTGGAATGATGATTGGAACTGATTCTCACACCGTAAATGCAGGCGGATTAGGAATGGTTGCTATTGGAGTTGGTGGAGCAGATGCTGTAGATGTAATGGCAGGTATGGCTTGGGAATTAAAGTTTCCAAAACTTATTGGAGTTAAATTAACGGGAAAACTATCTGGTTGGACAGCACCAAAAGATGTAATATTAAAAGTTGCCGGAATTCTTACTGCAAAAGGAGGAACTGGTGCAATTGTTGAATATTTTGGAGAAGGAGCTACAGGAATGTCTTGTACAGGTAAAGGTACAATCTGTAACATGGGTGCAGAAATAGGAGCAACAACGTCAACTTTTGGATATGACGAATCTATGGAACGTTATTTACGTGCTACTGATAGAAGTGATGTTGCAGATGCTGCAAACAAAGTAAAAGATTATTTAACTGGTGATGCTGAAGTATATGCAAATCCAGAGCAATATTTTGATCAGGTTATAGAAATTAACTTATCAGAATTAAGTCCTTTATTAAACGGACCTTTTACACCAGACTTATCTACAAAAGTAGGTTCAGATATGACAGCAATTGCAAATAAGAACGATTGGCCATTAAAGGTGGAGTGGGGTTTAATAGGTTCTTGTACAAATTCATCTTATGAAGATTTGTCTAGGGCAGCTTCAATTGCGCAGCAAGCTATTGATAAAGGATTAAAAATGAAATCAGAATTAGGGATTAATCCAGGTTCTGAAAAAGTAAGATATACTGCAGATAGAGATGGTATTATATGGATTTTTGAAAAATTAGATGCTAAGATATTTACAAATGCTTGTGGACCTTGTATTGGTCAATGGGCACGTTATGATGATCCAAAAAATGCACCTAAGAATTCTATAATTCATTCGTTTAATAGAAATTTTGCGAAACGTGCAGATGGTAATCCCAATACACACGCTTTTGTTGCATCACCAGAAATGGTTGCAGCAGTTGCAATTGCTGGGCGCTTAGATTTTAACCCAATGACAGATTCATTAATTAATGAAAATGGGGAAGAAGTAATGCTTGATGAACCAACTGGTTGGGAATTACCTCCAAAAGGTTTTGAAGTAAAAGACGATGGATATTTAGCACCAGAAATAGATGGTAGTCATGTGCAAATTACTGTTGATTCTTCTTCAGAAAGATTGCAATTATTAGAACCTTTTACTCCTTTAGGTACTAACTTAACAGGTGTAAAGTTATTAATAAAAGCACATGGAAAATGTACAACAGATCATATTTCTATGGCAGGCCCATGGTTGCGTTATAGAGGTCATTTAGATAATATTTCTAACAACTGTTTAATTGGAGCTGTAAATGCTTATGGTATGAAAACAAATTTTGTTAAAAATCAATTGACAGGAGAATTTGGTGGTGTACCAGATACTGCACGAGCATACAAAGCTGCAGGAATTAGAACAATCGTTATTGGAGATCATAATTATGGTGAGGGTTCTTCTAGAGAACATGCTGCTATGGAACCACGTCATTTAGGTGTTGCTGCTGTTTTAGTAAAATCTTTTGCTAGAATACATGAAACAAACCTTAAAAAACAAGGAATGCTAGGTTTAACTTTTGCTAACGAAGCTGATTATGATTTAATTCAAGAAGATGATACCTTCAACTTTTTAGATTTAAATGAGTTTACTCCTGATAAACCTTTAACGATTGAAGTTGTTCATGCTGATGGAAGTAAAGATATAATTGTTACAAACCACACATATAACCACAGTCAAATCGAATGGTATAATGAAGGTTCTGCGTTGAATTTAATCAAAAAAGAAAACGCCTAATAGGGTTTAATTTTATTTAAAAACTCTCGATAAATTCGAGAGTTTTTTATTTTATAACTTATGAATACAGAAAACTACAATATTTTTTTAAATGAAATTTCAGAAAAACCTTTACCAGTAATTGATGTTGAAATTTCTTTTAACAGCTATATTGATATTAGTCTTTCTGAAAGCAATAATGATTTAATGAGTTTCAATACTTCTTCATCGGAAGAATGGGAAAAATACATTACTTCATTTTTAGAAAAGAGCAATGCTGAAATAGCTTTTGGAGGATATTTAGAAAAAAGAAACTTATATGATAGAAGTGATTATTTTAAGAATCAATTAGAAAATGAAAAGCGAAATATTCACTTAGGTATCGATTTATGGTGCAAAGAAAATACTAAAGTTCTTGCGGTTTTAGAGGGTGAAATTCACAGTTTTAAATTCAACAATAATTATGGCGATTATGGTCCAACTATTATTTTAAAACATGAAATCAACAAAATCACTTTTTATACACTTTATGGTCATTTATCTAAAGAATCTATTCAAAATATAAATGTTGGTGATAAAATACTGCAAGGAGACGTTTTAGCTTTTTTAGGTGATTCTTCTGTAAATGGTGATTATGCTCCACACTTACATTTTCAAATTATTAAAGACTTACAAGATAATTGTGGTGATTATCCTGGAGTTTCTTCCTCAGAAAATATAGATTTTTATAAGAATAATTGTCCAAATCCTAATTTACTATTGAAATTATAATTCTTTTAAAAAATGTAATGCTTAAAAGTAAAAATTGGAAAGTGCACTCATTAATTTGGTTGTACTTTTTTTGATATACTACTTTTCTTAAAGTTCTGTTAAACTAAAATTAGGTTGTAACTAATTCTATTTAATGTCGTCTTAAATATGATTAAAATAAATAAAATGACATCAATTAATAAGATTACAAAAGAAGATAAAAATAATAATTCATCAGAAATTATTCAATCCAAAAGACATACTTGGAACACAAGGAGAAAGTATAACTATAAATACGTAACCACTGTATTTTAGTTAGTTAGTTAGTTAGTTAGTTAGTTAGTTAGTTAGTTTTTAATAGTTGATTAGGGTCAAGAGCTTTGCTTTTGACCCTTTTATTCTATTTAATTTTTAACTGGAATTTTATTACGCTCAATTTTTCCAATTTTTAGCGCTTTATAATTCTCATAGCAGTCAAGTACAGCTTCAATCATTTGTAAATCGGAAGCTTTTTTTATAAAATACTCAGAGTAATTACAGTCAGTCAATAACTCAGAAAGTTCTTGTCTATCCATTTCTAAATACTCCATCATTACTTCTCTATCAAATTTACCAGCAAGCATTTTACGTAAATTGTCTTCTTTTTTTAATTTCTGTAATTTTTTAAGTTGTTTTGGTTTTTTTCCAAAGAGATTATATAAAAAATCTACAGGTTGAAATAGTGCAGCAATAGGAGAGGAGAAGTCTTTTCCTTTTGGTTTTCCAACTTCATAAGTTTGAGGTAACCCATTTATATGGATTCTAGTAAATCTATCCTTAGGAACTTGTTTTACGTCAACTTCTAAAACTCCAATAAGTTTCGTAGATCTAATAACAACTTCTTTTATTTCTTCTGGTTTTTCATATAAACCAATTACTAATTCATTTCCTTTTAATAAATCATTAGTAACTTTTAATTTAATAGAAGCATATCCTAAATAAGAAACTAAAATAGTGTCATTTGTTCTTGCTGGAAGCTGAAAAAAACCTCTGTCATTAGTTATTGATCCTTGAACAGAGTTCAAATTCAAAATATGAGCAGCACTTAAAGCACGCTTATTACCTGCATGAATAATTTGCCCTTTTAAATTAGTTACACGTATACTGTCATTCTGAGAAAATGTACTTATAGAAACCACTAATAAGCACAAAGTAAATATAATTCTTTGCATACTGCAATAATAGTAATAATAGTATATAGTATGGTTAAAATTTTGTGAAAGAAGTTGAAAAAAACTATAAAAAGTGCGCGTAACTGGAGTCGAACCAGCACGTTCTTGCGAACACAAACCCCTCAATTATGTAATGCGTTTTTATTAAAACGTATTACTTTGATTTTTAGATATTTATACTTTAATTTTAAAAAATATTATAGAAAAAATAGGTACGAATACAAGTACGAATTTTTAATGCTATTTCTGATTACTTAGCGAAGATAATAAAAATTATTAAAGAATATATTAAAAACAATCTTACACCATTACTGGTAAGCTTTTCAGTAGCAATGATATTAACACATATACTATAAATAATAAGAGATATAATCTTGAAAATTGCATTAATAACAATCAACTAAAAACAGTACTTATGGCAACAAAAAAAAGTATTTTAAATTTCACATAATAAAATGGGATGAAACTGTAAATAAATTATTAAAAAAACATAAAATGACTGTCCAAAGACAATCTTTATCTAGTGCTAGAACAGTGGTTAGAAAAAAATACCCAGTAAAAAACGTATTATTACTTTCCGTAATTTAATAAATTTAAGTTTTTGGATCAAAAAATAGCAAATCAAATAGTGGACTTAAAAGAAAAAGGATTGTTAACCAACCAACCAACCTAAAGAAATTATTATCTCAGTAGAGGGTAGACCAGAAAAAGAAGTTTTTAGTAATTATACAAAAATAAAAAAAGAAATGATAAAAAATTATGATACAGAATGTTTAGTTATCACGTAGCACTTTTATAACCGCTTCTTGCACTTTTGTTTTTAACCATAAAATTAATGTTCTACTTGTTTCAATTAGTCTAACATTATTTTCTGCAAGATATTCTATAATCAAATGATCTGGTATTACAGTGTCATTATATTCTAATTGTTTTGTAATTACTCTTTTATATCCTGGTGTTTCTTCAGGTAAAGTAACTTTTAAAACGACTTCTTATATTACACCAAACTTACCTACATAATCTGCTAAATTCTTTGCAGTGCTTAAATCTGTTTTTAACAGTGCATCACAACTTACATTAAATTTTTCTGATATTAAAATTAGCGTATTATTTTTTGGATTTACTTTACCAGTTACATAGGTTATAATCACACTATATTTAACTCCTATAATTTCACCAAACTTAATGTTATTAAGTATATTCTTATTAATCAAAAATACAACTGCAGCAGCACTGTAACTGCACTGCAATATTACCTGAACACCACTGCAGCAGCACTGCAAATGACTACATGTATTTTTAAAGTGTTTTTTTCTATTACAATATGTCTTCTGTATTTTCCTATAATTATTTGTCTTACAGGATTGTGTTTTTATTTAAAAGGATTATGTTCTTAACTTTATAAATAATATCGTTACATCCCAAAACCCAATTTACTACAAAAGCAATCAAGAATTGGTTTCTTTTCTTATTACACAAGATTCATTTTCTATTGCTTAACATATGACATTCAATTACAAAATAGTTTATTTAAAAAAGAAACCCACATCGTTGATAGGTGGGTAAAAAAATGCTACGTAAAAGTCTACGATTGACTTTAAATGAGTTAAATATACGAATAGTAAACTAATTCTATTTTGTCTTCGAAAACGATTAAATACGCTAATTAATTTCATCATTGAATTACAATTTAAGCACTTCTAATAAAGTTAATTTTATTTAAATCTCTTTTAATCAAAGAAATAGTCAATTTATAAAAAGTAGAGAATAAAATATTACCCACACAAATACCGACATACGAAGTTTTTAAAACGAGAAAATAAACTGATAATCATATGATTAAGATTTTATTTTATTAGACTAAGACGTGTCAACTCTTCTTTGTTAAAATATAGATTAATAATTGCCATTTCTGATAAACTTGCAGACACATCTGTTGGACTTTATAAAAGAACATTAAATTATGTTAGATAAAATAGTTTGGTTAGATGTTGAAGTAGTGAGTTAATTTACGGCCATTAAAATTATCACCAAAACAAGCTGCAGTGCTAACGAATTTAATCTCACTGCAAAATGTATTACCGTTAAATTAATATAACTAACAACACTTAAATATTAAAATTATGCATCAAACCACAAAACACCCCATCATTGCAAACTCCCAAAATTGTTTTATAGAAAACGTCTATTATAGTGAAGAGAAAAGTGTATTTCTTGTGGATTAGAAAAATGACACATTCACTACAGATTTTGTTTTAGTTTTTAGAACTACTGATAAAGACAAGTTTACAGATTTAAAGAAACCCTATTTCTTATAGTTTTAATTAACAGAAAGTACAACAAAGGTTTCTTTAGTTATTGTAAAAGATTTTTACACTGAGTTTAATTATAAAAAAGCACTTGCATATTATGAAACATCACAAAGCGTTGCGAGAACTTAAAAAAACATTGAACAAATAAAGTTTACAATTAAAACATATAAAAAAGTTATTATTTCTTTTGAAAATGAAATAAAATATTTAGAAAGTGCAATGCTGGTTTTAATAGAGGATCAGAAAATTAAACCAGTTGAAAATCCACCAAAACCATAAATTTCAAAAATTAAGCTAATAGGAATTAGCATCATTTATACCGAATATGTTAAAACACTGAAATGACCTTACAAAAATTAAAGGCACTGGTTGATGATTCTTTTTTTTTAGGATGGATAAATTGAAATTGGTAAAAGCTTTTCTAATTCTCATTCCTATAAAATTACAACTACACCACCTAATGATGCTTATAAGAAGCCTAGTAAATATGCTATTAGCAATGTATGGAAAAAAACCTGCGTAAACACTATTTATGTAGGCACAGTATGGATTAAGATTGCACCTACACAATGGTTAACGTTTGATTATTCTATTAACTAAAACTAGACACAATGGCTAAAAAATAAAGAACTGGTTTAGACTATTACAATATAGACACAACTATATTTTTGAATAGGAAAATTAAACGTTTGATAAAAAACTTTAGCGGTAACGGATTCTTAATTTACTCATTCATTTTAACAGAAATTTACAGAGATAAAGGCTACTTTTTAGAGTGGGATAATGACGCTGATTTTGATATTTTTGAGGCCTTAAATATATCTGAAAACTTAGTAAATGAGGTAGTGAATTATAGTTGTTTAATTGGTCTTTTTAACCAAGAATTATGGGAAGAAAAAAACATAATTACTACTAAAAACATACAAGAATTTTGGGCAAAAGTGGCAAAAATCGTAAAAAGAAAAAATCAAGCGGTAATTTCTGACTTTTTAGTAAAAACGTAATATGAACCACTCAAAGCGGAATTTAAACCACTCAAAGCGGAATTTAAAACAGTAGCAGCGGAATTTGAGAAACAAAGTAAAGTAAAGTAAAGTAAAGTAAAGTAAAGTAAAGTAAAGTACCTTACTGAGAGAGATGCACTCACTTTTTTAAAAACCTTTAATTTTGATTTTAATTTATTCGAAATGCAGAATAAAAAAAATGTAAAAAAAACGGAAAATTATATACTTTGAAATTGCATCTGCTTTTCAGTAATTATTTATAAAAAATTTAAAAGAAAAATTTGCGCCTTTTAAAACACAAGAAAATGCAAAATATAAAAATTATGTAACACCAATTCGGTTGATAATGCAAAATGAAAATATTACCCAAAATCAAATTACAAAAGTGTTTAATTATCAGAATTCAAGCAAATGCGAAAATGCTAGTTTTTCTTGGAAAACAAATATTCTTTCAACTTCAAAATTAAGAGAAAAATTTACCCAACTTTTATTAAAATCACAGTCAAAAAATGGAAATTCAACCCAAGAAATAAAAACTAACGCAGAAATCGCAAGAGATGTTTAAGTCAGATACAGCAAAATACTTTGTTTTTAAGTAGAAGTATTGTAAATGGAAACACCAATATAGCCATGTTAGAAGGAGGATTAACCCTGCAAAATACTTTTTCTAAATGCACCATGAGATCTGTTTTTAAAGGCGAATTAGGTCAAGTTAGGTTAGGTTCCCTGTAGTCAAAATTTTAATTGTAAGATACATGAACTCTTTTGGGTTTAGTATAATAATAACTAAGGATTGGTTTTAAGTATCTTTAATTGATACTTTGGGTTGTTTTTAACACTGTATACATCGGTGTGTTGTATTGTTTCTTAAAACGGTTAAAAAGAGGTAGGTTTAAATAAGCAAGCATGGGTAGGTGAATCAAATTTAATTCTTGGTAAATGGTATCCAATACACCCAACTAAAAAACCTGAATTAAGAGAGAAAAATCACAATGATTTTAAAGAAAACTCTAAAACTAAAAATAATATATCCATGGAAGATTTAGAAATTTTTTACAGAAAAATCATAAAAGATACAATAAATACATGGAACAAAAACGAGGAGTTAAAAAATCATGTGACTATGCTAAAATTAAAAAGAAGAACGATTAAATGAATTTAGAAAATGAAATAAAACAACTAGAAAACAGGTGTTTATTTGCACACAAATCTAAAAGATACTTTAAAATAAATAGCGGTCGCTGGAAAGCGAGATAAAAAATGAAAAATCAAAACTTGAACACGAAAAAGCATTCGGTTTTGGATCCTAAAATAAACATTAGAAACCCTAAAAATTAAATGATAATCACCAATATAAAACAAGAGAAAGCTGCTTTGATTATAGTTGGCAATAGAAAGCTGTGAAACCTTTTATTTCTGTGTTCTTTTACAATTTGTAAACATAATGAAAGGGATGAAGAGAAATTTACGAGCGAATTGTAAACAAGGGTAAGAGCAAGAAATTAGCATTGATAGTAGTTTCTAATAAACTATTAAAACAGGTTTTTGCTATCGCCAAATCAGGGCACCCTTATGATTCAACTTTTGTATCGGTATTTGTGGTTAAATAGTAAATAAAATCTAAAAAAAAATTAACAAAAAAAGCTTAATTATAAAATTAAGTCTAGAATAATAGTGTACAAAATTAATGAAGAAAAGCGTTGTTTTTTAGCTCAGTTCTTTGTTGGTAGTAGTATTTATTTATAGTTTATTTTTCCTCCTTTAAATGTCAATCCAATTAAATTCAATCCAAAATTTTCTAAGACATAATTTTGTAGTTGATTTCGGCTTTGTGTTTTTATAACTATTGGTCTTGTTTCTCTATGGCTTTCGGTTATTGGAAAGTATAAAAAAGCAACATTTCCATATTCAAAAAACAGGCATACTGCAGGTCTCTGAACTTGATCAGAGATTAAATTTGATACTATAAAAGCTCCATCTTCATTTGTTTCATTTCCAATTTGTGTCCATTCGTTTGCTGATATTGTTATTGGTTTTAAACTTCCTGCAAATGAAATTGAATCTTCATAAATAAAAGAAGAATATTTCTCTGTAAAATGGCATCCAATTACAAAGTCTCCAATGGTAGGGATTTTAGTGTTTTCTAACATTTGTTGAAAAGCCCTACTAGTTTTTTCCATTAAATCACTAATGTCAGACTCGACAAAAAAACTTTGAAATTCCGAGAATGCATTTTGGTTTCCAATCCAGAATGAATTTCCTTCTTCACATTTTTTCTGGTCTATTTTGAATAATCTTGGATTAAAATCTTTATCAACTAGAGCAAGGATAAATTCAGAATCATCATTTTTTCTAATTAATTCTTCTTGAAGGTATTCAGGTATTTTATTAGGTTGTTTCTTAAAAAGGCTTTGAATTATCTCCTCGCAAATAGCAACAGTTCCTGCAAATGCGATAGACATTCTTCTCTGTAAAATATGAACTTTTAAACTACCTTCTTCAGGTGCTAGTCTTAATTTTTGTTCTCCAAAAACTGTTGAATCGTCACTTTCGATTGATACTTTTGTGTCTGAAAAAAAGAAACATTCCTTGTTCTGTATTTTTGCAATGATTATGGACAATTCGTTCTGTTTTTTATTACTGCCAACGTTGTTCTTTACTTTACCTCATCAATAAAGTAGTTATTATATTTACTAAGAAACAAGAGGAGAACTAAAACGTTGTTTTGAATATCAGTTCCTTTACACGTATCAGTCCTCTTGTTCTTCTTAGGTTGCTTTAGGACCATTTGGAATACCAGGAATTACTTTCTATTAAAGGTGATAGTCATTGCAACATTTATTAACAATTTCTTATTTACAAGAAATAATATTTAAAAATATGAAAAATTATTCAGATGTTATTGGTATTGATGTATCTAAATTAACCTTAGATGCACATATTCACAACAGAGTGGTACACCGCGTATTTTCAAATACGCCTAAAGGGTACAAAGCACTTTTGTCTTGGACAGAAACGTACTTAAAAGAACAGGTTTATTTTTTCTGTTTTGAGAATACAGGACATTACTCTACAAACCTTAGTGTTTATCTGTCAGAAAATGATTTAGATTACTTTGAAGAAAGCCCATTAGCAATTAACCGCTCGTCAGGTGTTGTTAGAGGAAAAACAGATAAGCTTGATTCAGCTATGATTGCTAGATATGCTTGGCTTTACAAAGAAGAACTTGTTTTAAGCAGTCCAAAAGAACAAGATATTCAAGAATTAGGACGCCTGTTATCCTTTAGAGATCAGTTGGTAAGAGACCGCACGGGTAAAATGAGTAGTCTCAAAGAAATGCAAACCTTGCTTAGCAGTCCATCAACTGATGATTGCTGTAACATTATCAAAAAAACCATTCATTATCTTACAAAACAAATTATAGCATTAGAGAACCATATAAAAAACCTAATGAGTAAGGATGAATCATTACAAAAGAATTATGAGCTTTTAAATACCTTAAAAGGCGTTGGATTAGTGCTTTCTTGTCAGCTGTTATATCACACGAGTAACTTTAAACGATTTGATAGTTGGCGTCAGTTTTCAAGTTATTGTGGTGTAGCTCCTTTTGAGCACAGTTCTGGAACTAGCATACATCGAAAAAATAGAATTCATCACATAGGAGATAGGAAGATGAAAACACTGTTAACACTAGCCAGTGTTAGTGCGATACAATGCGACCAAGAATTAAAACAATATTATAATAAAAAAGTTTCAGAAGGAAAACCAAAAATGGTTGCTATCAATAATGTTAGAAATAAGATTTTATCAAGAGCTTTTGCAGTAGTAAAAAGAGGAACTCCTTATGTCGTATTACAAAAATTTGTAGCTTAAAAAAAATATTTTATTTAATTAGTATTTGACCTTGGAATACGTATATGGTTTGTTGCGTGTTTTAAGCACCTAATTTAGCAAGTACAAACCAAATAGAAAATCCGCGAGGATTTTCGTAAGTAGGCTAGAACTAGCAATAAATTATATACGGTGTTGTACGCAGGCTTTTATTCATTCTTTATTTTTATAAATCTAATTTCATTCGAGTCGTAAAGATTAAATATTATTTTTTCGTTTCCATTTCCTCCAAATTGTGAAGCATATTCAATTAAATTTCCATTCTCGTGATAAAATTCAAATTGTCCATCAATTCCTCCAGTTTTCCAAGTTCCGCTTTTTGCAATTCCAACATTTTCTTTTCCATTAAATTTATAAGTTCCGTCCGCAAATAAATTCAATTCAGAGTTAGTTTTTTCTTTTCCTTTTTCAACAGTTTGAATTTCATAAGTTCCAGAAAATTCCTCCATTTCACTTTTATTAAAAGAAGGAACTGCTATTAAATACCAAAATGCAATTAAACCAAAACACATTATTGGAACTGTTCCAATTCCGAATGCAATTTTTTTCAGTTTTTGAGATTTCTTAAATATTCCAAATAATAATACAATCAGAGAAATTAACAGAAATATTCCACCAATAAAAATTAATAATATGAATAGTAAACTTTCCAGCATAATGTTTTTTTAGCTTGCGTACAACGGTTAGTATATGAAGCGCAGCCTGCCGATAGGCGGCTATGATTTCATATACAGTGTTGTACGCTGGCTATTTTTTTTTGCTATTCTCTTGATTAGTTTTAGAGGGTTAATTGCTTTTTAGTTTTTCGGCTACTTCATCATAGTATTCCTGTGTTACTACTTCAGTCCAAGTAGTTGGTTGTCCACCGCCATATAAAGCCAAATATGTTACATCACTAAGCTTTGAGGAGGAATGCCAATGTTCCGTATCTTTCTCACATTTAATTAGATCTCCTTCTTTCAAAATTACAGGCTCATTTCCTCTCTCCTGATAATAGGCTTCTCCATCTACAATTATCAAGACTTGCGCTGTTCCATGTTTATGCCAATCCAAGGTTGAGTTTGCTTTAAAAGTTGCCTTTGTAATGTTATAGCCCAACTCCTCATCATCGTGAATAATAGCATTCAACCAAGCTTCTCCAATATAATGTGTATTTGGTGCTTTTGTTCCCTCCGTTAGATATGAGGATACCTTGTAATCTGAGTTTTGGGAAAATACAGATACAGAGGTTAAAATTAATAAGAGGGAAATTGATTTTTTCATTTTCTTGAGGTTCATATATTTCTTGTTTGTTCCGATTTTAATGCTTGCGTACAACGTATTTGTGTATGATTAGTGGCGTGTTTAAGCACCTAATTTAGTAAATAATTACCGAATAGAAAATCCGCGAGGATTTTCGTAAGCAAGCTAAAACGAGCCATTAATTATACACGGTGTTGTGCTTTCGTTATTTATATTTATGTAATTCTGATTCAATGAGCATTATTAACTCTTTAATCTCTTTGTCTAAATTTTCTCTATAGTTCAATACGTCCTGTGTCATATTCAATTTTATTCCTAAAAGATTTCTTATTCGTTGATTATTAATTATTTGCTCGTAGTTATTTTGCTTTTCATTTGTAATGTTTATTGTTGGTATGGAAGATTTGATAAGAGGAATAAAGTTGATTTCATTTTCAGATACATCATCTATGCGAATCTGTTGAACATGTAATCTGTCATCTAGAAAACCCTTTAATTTATTTAAATTCACCTCTAAACTTGTGAATTTTTCTTTTATTTTTTGATTCTTTATAAGGCCTAATTTATTACTGTTTTTAAGGTCTGCATAGGTGTTTATAACAGGTATATTATTTTCTAAACTCCAAAATGCATCTTTGAAAATGTTATCCGAAATAGAATTCTTATCAGTAATTGTATCTATTCCTAGAACTAATAATAGAACAGCTTTAGAATCCTTTTCAGTGGAAACTAAAGATTCTGATTGTTTTTTGGCTAGAATTAAATTTTTATCTAAACTTTGAAGTATTGCTATTTCTTCATTGCTGTTTTTTCGGTTCTCATTCCAATTGTTTATTGAAAGCGCAATCAAAATTCCGATTACCACAAGAATAATTTCTCCAATAGCATATTTAAAGTACGTTCCAGTTTTATTTTCCATAAGCATATTTTGGCGAATTTTTCTAAAGAATTTTATCATTGGTTAGCGGTTTGTCATAATGAAGCACAACGTTCCGTGTATGGTGTCGTAGCATCCCGCAGGGTGCTATGCACTATACACATTGTTGTATGCCGTTTTTATTTTATTCATTTCGTTTATAGTGTTGGCGAGAAAGCTCTTTGCAACCGCAGGAACGAGGATTGCAATGTGCTTGACCACTGTTCAGGCATTATTTTCTATTTGCATCCTTAATTAAATCAAAGATTCTTTCCAATTCCATATTTACATGCTGTTCATAGGGTTTATGAAATAGTTTTTCCCCTTTGTTTTTTATATGTTCTTCAAAGTAATCTAAAGTCTTTTTGTCTGAATCTACCATAATTGAGTGGCGATTTTCTTCAATACAAACTCTTGCTGTTGTACCTGAACCAGCAAAAAAGTCAAGCACGGTTGATCCCTCGTACGATAAACTTCTTACGAATCGTCTTATTATTTCAAGAGGCTTTTGAGTTGGGTGGCCTACACGTTCCTTTGAATTGCCATTTAAACGACCTATTTCCCATACGTTCGTTGGGTTTTTGCCTTTATTTATATTCTCTGGTATAAGTCTTTTGTCTCTGAGTGCAGCTTTTTTCTGTTCAGGTGAATATTGCACGCGAACTGAATCTAAATCGAAATAGTATTTTTTTGTTTTGGTTAGCCAAACAGCCTCTTCATGTCTATTTGCAAAGAAGCGATGGGCACTCATGCCGTTCTTATAATACCAAATAATCAAATTCGTAAACCTTAAATCGGTATTATGCCTAGTGTAATGTAAAATCTCAAGTAGGTCACCTTTCTTCAAATCCTGATACTGAAAGCCTCCAAAGATGACGCAATTTCCTGATGGTGATAATACCCTGTAGACTTGATCTAACCATTGCCTCGCCCATTGCAAATAATTATCAAAAGTATCCCATGTTGCTAAATCCAAATTGTAAGGAGGGTCAACCAGAATTAATTGAATAGAATTATCAGGAATCCTTTCTAAAATGCTAACTGCATCTTCAATGAAAAATGCATGAATTGTCTTTTGAACATCAATGTTGTCAATATCTGCACTATGTTTTTTACCTTCTTTATTCTGCTTATTGAGGGCTTTTAGTCCGCTATTAAAATGTGATTTATTTGGCATACATAGTCTATTGAGTTTTGTTCTTATTGTTAGATTTAGATGACATTTGATGCGGTGTTAAGCTGTTTTTTTTGACTCAGACTTTACTTTTCTTTTTATCAATATTCTAAAATATGGACATTTCCCATTTATTGACAAATCTTTGTCGTTATCTCCTTTTCTAAACTTAATTAAGTCAAATTGCTCAGGGTTGTATTTATGTAAAAATGTTATTGGAACACCAATATATCCCATATAGTCTTTAGGTATATCCTTGGTTTTATTGACATTAATTCCATTATAGTTATCATATTGAGGGTATTCAGATTCATTACCGTAGTACTCTTTTTTAAGATTAATATCTTCATGACGATAAGAAGTATCTAAATTTGTTAGCCAGAGACAATTGTTTGGAGATACAATCCTATTCCCGAATTCATCAATTCTCGCTTCAGTGCCGTATAGTTCATAGTGTTCAGGAACAATAAAACCTGAAACTCCTCTCCCTAGATTTATGCCTAACCAAGCACTGTCGGCCTGTATTAGTTTGAAAACTTCTTTGTAGGTAATCGCGTTAACATTACCTATGATAAGGAATTTCTTTTTATAGCTTACTAATTGTGCTAAATACTCTCTAAATAATGAGAAAGGAGGGTTCGTAACAATGATGTCAGACTGTTTTAATAATTCTATACTTTCATCATTTCTGAAATCACCATCCCCATTAAAGTAAACAATGTCAGATAAAGTGGGTTTACATTTTTCATCTAAATGGCCATTATACTCATAGTAATATCCACTCTCCTTGTCAATTGAGTTTATAGAATTTTCTATTGGTTCCTTGTAACAAGCTGCTATCAATTTTTTAAGACCCAGCTCCTCGAAGTTTGATGCAAAATAGTTGAAGAAATTACTAATAAGAGGATCATCGCAGTTACAAAAAACCACTTTATTTCTAAAATGTATTTTGTAGTGTTCTAATTCACTTTCAATATCACAAAGTTGTGTGTAAAACTCATCACTTTTGGATTTTTTCGCTTTCTGCAATAGTTTATTTGTTGCATTTCTTGCCATACTTGATTCCTTTTTTTTGACCTAAAAATATAAATGCTAATTTTTCTTAGTCAATTGATTAAATAATTCGCTTCCTAATATTTGAAGAGATGTTTTAGAAATGTCTAACATTATGTCAAACATGTTTTGACTGTCCCATTTCTCTCCGTCACCTTGTGTATATATGGAGGTGGCTTGAAGCATAATTGTTTTGTCTTTAGGTTTAATGAATTTGTTGGTGCACAGATTGGTATTAATTGGCATTCCATAATTAGCCGATGTCAATCTATCCAATCTATTAAGCATTCCTGAGTTGTATACAAGTTGCACAACTCTACCATCAGGTCTCGTTATGGATAAAGTTTCTGTTAGAAAGTTTGAACCCTCTAGAAACAAAACATAAGGAAAATGAGATTCTGACAGCATGAAATTAGCAATTTCAGATATATTTTTATGCGATCTTTCAATAGCATTTCCAGCTGCCATTAAATCCTGATTGTTTTTCGTACCAACAAGCTTACCCTGTTTGATATTTTCAATGTCTTTGCCTTGATGTTTAGCTTCAGATACCAATACGATTCTCTTATCTCCGTTATCGTCTTTAACCTCGATAATTCCTCCATCAGGTCTAATACTTGAATTTGTGACAAAAAGTGTTTGTCCTAATTCGGCATGAGCTTTCTGTAATGCTACATTGATTTCTTCTTTAGAAATACTTGTCCTGTGACTAAATGATAGTTGAGGATATTCCTTTTGGAGGTGTTCAATTACAAGCAGAGATATGCTTCCTACAGTTAGATCATGTGATTTTGCGTTTTCCCCAAAAATCCCTACTACACCTTGGGACTCTTTATGTTGATTAGTCAAACGTTTAGATTGATTCTTTTTTGCCATTTTTTTTCTCTTTATTAGATATTATCAATTCTTTCACGTCTATGTCCAAGATTTCAGCAATACTCATTAGTATTTCTAGTCTAGGTTGTTGTCTGTTCTGCACATAAGCATTTACCATATTGTAGCTTTTTCCCAATTTCTCGGCAAGCCAAATTTGTTTAATGCCTTTTTCCTCCAACACTTCCTTAATTCTGTTCATTTTCAGACGTTGTTTATTCAGCCACCAAGATAGCTATTATTCATTTTATATCTCAAAAAACTGTGGGTTTTATTCTCGTATTTATGTGTGGGTGGCGGTGGGGAGGTGAAAGCTCTTTTGGTGCTGAGGCACGAAGCGACAAATGTGCTTGAACGTGCGGTGGGCTTTTCTTTTTTTCAATGGCATACAACGATTAGTATAAGAATAGTAGCCTTAAATAGCAGTTATTTTGGGCATTGAAATAAATTAATTAACCGATAATAGCCTTAAAACAAGCACAACACAGGCTATTGTTTTTATATAGTGTTGTGTTTAGTACTTATGGCAAACGATGTTTCAAATATTTCCGAAAATTACTACAATATAGATGATTTATTAAAAAAAATCCCTCAATTCGTAAGTGATTTAGAAAACATAAAGTCAAATCATGAATTACTTAATAACGAAGAAAAAAATAGTATAATTCCTTTTATTTCTTCTTGGGTGTCATATACTCGTTCATTGTTAGAGGATAAAGTTGTTTTTCAGGAGCATAATTAGTTTTTTTATATTCATCTATAATTGACTTATCAATTACGTTTAAAAAGTCTTGAATAATGTCTTTATAAATAATTATATCTGATAATTCTTTTTCAAGATAACCACCATCTTTCATTTGAATAAATTCTTTAACTCTAACTAAATAACCTAAATTAATTAAATGTAAATATGATTTTAAATACTCTAAATTATAACCATATCTAAGAAATTTTTCAGCAAGATGTTTCTTTGAACACGCCTCTTGATTGTTAATTATTTTATCTGTGAGAACACCTTTTTTAATCTTATTTTTTCGTTCTTTTTCCTTTTCGGTATAATAATTTTCTTTCTGAATGTTAATTATATTTAACGCTTCTTTTAATAATTCATTATTTACTTTTTTCCCTTCAAAATGTTTTAATAATTCATATTGAAGTTTTGAATTTAATTCAGAATAATCTAATTCCCATTCATTTTTTAATTTATACTTTTCTTCTGTTTTCATATTTTTTATTTATGTTTAAAAAATTTATTTCTTGGTTAAATTATTTTTTTGAAGAGGAATTATTCCCTCTTTTATTTCTTTCATTTGTGTTTTTAAGCTATCTATGTTTATTTCTATATTGTTTAATTCCTTTTTATATTCTATTTTTTGGATTTTAGGATTGCTATATGTTAATGCTAAGAAAGCTATAATTAGAGAAGCAACAGGAATAAATATTTGAGCCAAATCCTTAATTCCTACAATAATTGATTTACTGTAAAAATTAAAATATTTTCTATTAGAGTAAGATAAAATTCCTTTTGCTGTGATGGTTAAAATGTTATCTGCCTTTTCAACTGACTGTTTTATTTCTAATTCTTTTTCAAGTTGTATGTAAATAATATCTAACTCAGTTTTATTCCATTTTAATTTTTCACATATTTCATCAAAAGACATATAAGGATTAGTAAATCCTTTTTGCTTTTGCCAATATTCAATATTTCTTAATGCTAAATACTTTAAAAGTCTATGTCTCTTGTAGCTTATATTTAGTAACCAAAATAAGTTTTTCATATTTCATTCAATTTCCTTTTTCACTCATTCCTTCTTCTTACTTAGTTACTTCGTCTTGTATTAAACACAACGTGTTTCTTTAGTTTGTATTAAATATCTTTAGATAGAAAAAGAGGAGAACTATAACGTGTTTTAGATTTGAAGCTCCAGTACACGTACGAGTCCTCTCTTTCTATAAAGTTGCCAAGAACCATTTGGAATACCAGGAGTTAAATCTCCCGATAAAGGAAGTAGTTAAAGCAACATATTTATTCACTTAAATGTAAAAATATGAAAAATTACAAAGAAGTCGTAGGAATTGATGTATCAAAAAAAACAATTGATGCTTATTGTTATCAAGCTCAAGTTCACAAGGAGTTTAAGAATGATATTGTAGGTTATAAAAGCTTATTAAACTGGGTTTTAAAATCAACAAAAGGGGTTAGTGTTTTTTATTGTTTTGAGAATACGGGATATTATTCTTTAAAATTAGCACTTTATCTAAATAGTCAGAAGATTGTTTATGTAGAAGAAAGCCCATTGAAAATTAAGCGTTCCTCAGGTATTGTAAAAGAGAAAACAGATCGTTTGGATGCAAGTTTAATTGCTAGATATGGGTGGATTTATAGAGAAGAATTAATTCCAAGTACAGTTAAAAGTACAACCCATTTAGAACTTGGTAGATTATTAGCGTTAAGAGATCAACTAGTTAGAAACAATGCTGGTTTGAAAGGTACTTTAAAAGAGATGAAAGTATTTTTAACAAGTTCTACCACAGATGCAGGTTGTATCAGTTTAAAAAGAAGTATTGATTACTTATCTAAACAAGTAAAGGCAATAGAGATTAGAATAGAAGAGCTCATCTTTGATGATGTTTCAATGCAAAAAAATTATGAATTATTATCAAGTTTAAAGGGAGTTGGTTTTGTGGTTGCTTGTCAATTAATTTACCATACAGGTAATTTTACAAGATTTGATAATTGGCGTTCTTTCTCGAGTTATTGTGGAACAGCACCTTTTGCACATGAGTCGGGTACTAGTATAAAAAGAAGAAAGCAATGTCATTATTTAGGAGATAGAAAGATGAAAAGTTTATTAAGTATGGCAAGTATTTCTGCCATTCAACATGATAGTGAATTACGAATCTATTATAAGAGAAAGTTAGCGGAAGGAAAAGATAAAATGCTAGCGATAAATAATGTTAGAAATAAACTCATAGCTAGAGCATTTGCAGTAGTAAAAAGAGGAACTCCTTATGTAGTTCTTCAAAATTATGCAGCATAAAAAAAATAGTAACTTCTATTAGGATTTGATCTTGGAATACGTGTATGATTAGTAGGGGCTAAGTATAGTCTAATTGTTCAGAAATTCGAAATGATAAAAAATAATAATAACTTTAAAGTGAACAATACCGCCCCTATTAATTATACACGGTGTTGTGTTTAGTACTTATGGCAGACGATGTTTCAGATTTTGAAATAAAATCTAATAAAATATTAGAAATTTTAAAAGGCAAAACATATTCCGAATCTAAAGATTTGCTTAAAAATTTGTTGGAAACAATAAAACTTAATTCAATTCTGAATTGATTTTATCTATCAAAAGTTCGTAGTTATAATTAACTACAACAATATTTTCTTTACCAAAATTAATAATTGATGTTTCTAAATCACGTTCTATAATGTAGTTTATACTATTTAAAAACACAATTACTTTTTTATTTCTTAAAGACCTTAATTCAATTGTTTTCATAGTTTAATTTTTATTTATGTTTAAAAACTTTATTTCTTTTTTTCAATCATTTTTTCTAAAACAAGGATATTTTCAAGGTGATCCAAATGAACCGAGTCTATTTTCTGTGTTAATAGAAATATTTTTCCTTCTAATACCTTATGTTTTGCTTTTGTTAATTCTTGGTTTTTTGTTATATTTTTCTCTAAAATTTCGATAGATTCTTTTCGGTTAATTTTATTGTCAATTACAGATAAAAGAGCAATAAAAGTTGCTATTATAGGGGTTAAAATTCCGCCCCAAAATTTCATTTCTTTTCTTGTTGATTCTTTATTAAAATAATCTCTAATAAACATTAATCTCCATTTTACTACAAAATATAAATAAGGTGTATGTTTTTTATTTCTTAAATTTTCTCTTGTCTTTAATTTAAGGTTAATTACATTTTTAAATGTATCTATTCCGTACTTACAATCTTCCCATTTTCCGTGTTGAAATATTTCTACACGATATATTTTATGATACTTATTAAATGAATATTTAAAATCCTTTATATTTAATTCCCTTTTTTCCTTTTCACTCATTCCTTCTTCTTACTTAGTTATCGTGTTGTATTAAACACAACGGTCTTGTATATGGTTTGTTGCGTTTTCAAGCGATTAATTTAGTAAATAAAAACCGAATATAAAATCCGCGAGGACTTTCATAAGTAGGCTAAAACTAGCAATAAATTATATACGGTGTTGTAACACGTATTTTAACTTCTTAATATTGCTTAAAAAATTCCCATATTTGATTATAAGCAACACTCTCTGTTTGTTCGTCGGTAAAGCCATGACCAGTATTTAATGCTATCAGATATTTTATTTCATGATTATCATCACAATTAGAGAATGTGAATGAATTTAAAACGGTATTTCCCCAATTAAGATCTTCTTGAATTGCAGTTGAATTGCAGTTGAAATGATTAGCCCAATTAAGAGCACTATTCTGCGCTGACATAAATGTTCCAACAGAACTTACCCCTCCATTTAAGGGAATTATGCCATCAACTTCACCGTTAACCTGAAAAACAGACATTGCTTTAGTAGGTGTTAGATCTCCTGTACTTAAGATTTGTTGGCTAAAAAGAGGAGCTATAGCATTGAAATGACTTGTAGATTTCCCTAACAGGTTTACCATCCCCGAACCATTTGAAAAGCCTATGGCGTACGCTTTGGATGTGTCTATTAATGGAGAGGTTACTAATTGGTCGATAATTAAATCTACAAATTCTACATCATCAGCATTAGTAGGTTCAGAGCCTAAATTCCAAAACCCGCCATTACTTCCATTATTTGAATGTCCATTGGGAAAAACCCCAATAAATTCTTCAGAATTTATTAGTTCAATTATGTTGTTATTTTGCAAAAAATCTTGTCCAGAACCTTCTGCTCCATGAAAAAAGAACACAATTGGATAAGATAATGAACTATTTAAATTTTGTGGTGTTTTTATATACACTAATCTTGGAACAGAATTTCCGTCAATTGTTTGATTAATCGTCACTTGATTTGTTCCACCTGTTAAATTTAAAATACCTGTTGTATCTACGATATCTGTTATCTTGTCGTCTTTGTTACAGCTTTGAATTAAGGTAATACAAAAAGCTATGATAATTATTTTTTTCATTTTATGTCCTTTTTTTATGTTATAACGTTTGGTGTATGATTCGTTGCGGCAAAATATGTGTTTAAAAATTAATGCTATACTTTAAAACTGGAATCAACCCATTTTGTTCGCTTTTGATGGTTACTATTCTGTTGGTTACTTCGTCAAAGAAGTAGTCTAGCTCAGTTGTATTTATTCTACTTGTTATATTTTGGATATTGAGACTTAAATTGTGTGTGGTTTTTGTTTTATTCCATTGGTAATTAATGCCCAAATCAAAACGATAGTAAGCTTTTACTTTTTCTGTAAAAGGTGTGGTTGAGAAAACTTCGGTTTGGCCAGCTATAGAAGCCGCTTCATCAATTCCTGTAAAACGTTGGCCGCCAGCTAATACAAATTTAGCGTTTATGCCAAAGGTTTTATTGCCTTTTGTGCCAACTGCAAAATCTTTTCCGCTCAACAAATTAAATACATAATTTCCATTAAATCTCGTGTTTAAATAGTTGCCGTTGCCCACTTTGTATTTAGAATCGTATAATGATAGTGTAGATAAATAATAAAAGCCCTTATTTAAAAAACGTTCTAAGGTAAATTCTATTCCGTAATTACGTCCTTTACCATCATTAGTTAAAGGTGTTTCTGCAATTTCAAAAATATCAAATGATTGTGCATTTATTGCGTTATAACCAGTTTCTCCGCTATTATCAACAGGTATGTCAAATAAATGTTGATAGTAGGTTTCTGCCTTAAAAAGCGTGTTTTTATTTATGCGCCAGTTGTAACCTACTACATAATGCAACGCTTTAGATAATTTTAAATTGGTGTTCAGAAAATTTGTGTTAGTGGCGTCTTTTGTGAGATAGAGAGGTAATTGCTCAGCTCTACTATGTAAACCTGCGCCAAAACTAAGTGAATGGACATTATTTAGCTTGTAATTAAGACCTAATCTTGGCTCAATGGCACTGCTGTTGGTTTTGCCAAAGTGTAAAAAATGAAGCCCTGAATTTAAGGTAAAGTTTTCTGTCATTCTATATTTCCATTGCACATAACTCTGAAATACATTCGCTGTTCCATTTATTTCATCTTTTGACGTTGAAAGCGTACCGTCATCATTTTTGTCTGTAAAACTTAAAGTGTTTTTCTCTTTGAGATGGCTTAGCGTAAACCCACTTCGTAAGGTGTGTTTAGAATTAAATTTATGGTTTATAAAAGAGGATAAACGAAAGGCTTCACTTTTTGAATCAAATGATTCCGATTCTAAAGGGCCAACAACACCACTGTTTTGGAATACATCGTTTTTCTTTGCATCATTTGACGAATACGTGATATTTGTTTTTAAATAGGTTTGGTCTTTTATAAAAACCCGGTGTCCTAAACCCGTAATAAAAGTGCTTTCATCACTTTCTGTTTTATTTGTAAAATTGTCAGTACTCGGGTTTCCGTTGATATTTTCATCCTCCGTTTCACTAGAATTTGATTTGTTTTTGCCCAATAATCCATAGAGATTAAAGGTTCCAAATTTTGTAGTAGGCAGATTTATGTTATAATTTAAATCTTGAAAAGTAGGGTTAAAACCATCTGTTAAGTTTAAGCCTAATTTTTCTAAAATACCTAAAGTAGAATACCTGTAATTAACAAGGTAAGAGGCTTTGCTTTTTTTACTAAAATACCCTTCAGTTGAAAACCCTAGACCTAGCACACCAACATCAATTGTAGTTTCTCTTTTTTGATTATTACCTTTACGAAAGCGTAAATCAAAAACCCCAGCAATACCATTACCATATTCGGCAGGAAAAGCAGAAGTGAAAAAATCAGTTTTAGCTAACACGTTAGCACTTAACATACTTACAGAGCCTCCAGTTAACCGGGTGAAATGATTTGGATTTGGCACTTCTACGCCTTCTAATCTCCATAATAAGGTATTAGGCGAGTTACCTCTAATTACAATTTCATTGTTTAAATCGTCACCACCTCCTGTAACGCCTGCAAAATTTTGAACTTGCCTTGCTGGGTCGCCTATAGATGCAGCATATAGATTAGCTTGTTCTGGGTTTAAGGTGCGTGCGCTAACGGTAACAAACTCATTGACGGTTATTTCTTTGCGTTTTTCGGCTACAATCACAACTTCATCTAGCGCTGCAAAATTTTCTACTAAATTAATTTCTAAGACCACTTCTTTTCCTGCGGTTACATTAATATTGGGCAACGTAAAAGTTTCATAACCTAAAAACGAAAGGACAAGTGTTTGTTTACCAATAGGGACGTCACTTAAAGTAAACTTTCCATTTTCATCAGAGGTTGTGCCAATGGGTGGATTGCTATCTTTAAGAAGAATATTAGCAAAAGGAATGGCTTGTTTTGAATCTTTGTCGGTAATTGTTCCTCTAACGGTTTGTTGCGCTAAGAGCGCCATTGGTAACGTAAGGAATAAAGCATTTAAAAAAAATCTGAACATCATAAGTTTTATTGTTTGGCAAAAAAAACGCACAATGTTATTTATTAGTGTTCAACTGGATAAAGTTGAACAACTAAGATTTCTTAAAAAATTACAACTTACTGATTATTAGTATTTTTATATTGTGTAGGTGTCATTCCAGATTGCTTTTTAAAGAGTGTATTAAAGGTGCTTTTAGAACCAAAACCGCCTTCAAGTGCGATACCTTCTATGCTTAAATGTTGCTTTTTGGGGTTTTTTAAAAGGGCTTTACAATAGTCAAATCTAAAATTATTGATGTAGTTGTAAAAATTTATATTATAATGTGAATTTATAACATATGATAATATGTGTGTTCTACTATTTAATTTATCTGCTAATAGATTTAGAGAAAGATTTTTGTTTAAATATGGCTTATCCTCTTTCATTACCTTTTCTAAATTATTGACTATTTCAAGCATTAAATGTTCATCAATAAGTCCTTCTTTTTCAACGTCAATTTGTTCAGGAATTTCTTTTTCTGCCAAAACTTTGCCTTGCATTGTTAGATCGAATATTTCTCTTTGCTGTACGATATGGAAACCACTATAAAATAACATGAAAAATAAAGTGATATCTGAAATATTGGTTAAGTAGTATTGATTTGAGATAAAATAGAAGACAACTTGAGGAATAAAATATATTGGGAAAATAAACATTAACTTATACAACCAGTTCAAATCTACACCTTGAGTATTTGCGTGAAACTTTAAAACATTTTTATGATGATTGGCAAGCATTTTTACGACCCAATAAAATACAATTAGAGAAAATATCCACAAGCCAATAAGAAATATAAAATCCAAAGTATCAATAAAATCTTCTAACGCTAAAGAGTGAGTTTCTGCCCAAATTGAAAACGTCTCAAAGATAGCTACAAAAAGAAATGGTAGAAATAGTAAATAATGCTTTTTTAAGAAATTGGCAGGCGCATGTACAAAATGATATACTGCTATATAAAGGAATGAAGGAATTAGGATTGTGTTGTTTTCTAATATATTAATTGCATATAACCAAATCCATTTTTCTGAAATATATTCTCCAACATCTGTGGAAATAAAAAGGATAGTTAAAACACCAAAAAGCGTAGCTAAGTAGCTGTTTGCATTTTTATTAATTCTGTAACTTTGAGAAAAGGCTACAAAAGTTAGCATTAACGAAGCACCTATTCGTATAAGAGATAAGTATAAATCCATTTTATTTTTGTGAGACCATCAGGGTTTTCAAACAATTCAACGTCAAATTTTTTTCAATATTGTTTTTGGCACCTTGTTTAATAACGGGATGTTTTGTATGTGTTACAACAATTGTATATGCGTATTGTTGATATATCACATATATGTTTTATGTTTTAAAATTAACGTTTTTCAGCATATTGTCCAAAGGACTTTCGATATTTTTATTATTAATATGAATTGTTTTGGTATAGATTTCTGTAGTTTTCGGAGAGTTATGCCCTAGCATATTCTGTAAATACCTTAAATTTACATTGTTTTCTATACAATGTGTAGCAAACGAATGACGCAAGGTATGCACCGTTGCCCAAGGATTAGAGTTAGTTTCTGCTACTGCTTTTCTAAAAATAGCGCGTACACTTGTAGTACTGTATTTTCCGCCTGTTTGTCCTTCAAACAACCAGTAAGATGGTTTTTCTTTCTTAAAATAGGTACGTAATAACACTACTAAATGATTTGATAAAATAGTTTTTCGATCTTTTTTTCCTTTACTATCCTTTACAAACAAGTATCCTTCTTTAGAATGAATATCTATAATTCTCAAATTTAAGACCTCAGAAATTCGAAGTCCAGCACTATAAATAGTCCATAAAATGGCTTTGTGCTTAATGTTTTTAGGATGCTGAATAATTTTTAAAACTTCTTCTTTACTTAATACGTTTGGTATGCTTACCGCTTTTTTGGGACGTTGTATTTCATAATACTCTCTAGGGAGTTTTAAAACGTGTTCATAATACGCTTTAATAGCGTTTATAAGTTGATTTTGATAACTCTCTCCAATTTTATTTTTTGTAATTAATTCATAAACAAAACCTTCTATTTCCTCTTTGGTTATTAGGCTAATATCTTTGTTAGAAAATTTGATTAAAAAAATACTAAACATATTCTTGTAGGTTCGCACGCTCGAGGCACTATACTTCTTTAAAACTAACGCTTTTTCCAATCTAAAAAGCTGTTCGATTGCATATTGGTTAAGAGGTCTTTTTTCAATAGGGGTAGGTGTTACCGCATTTACTGTTTTATAGTTTTTACCAAAAAGGTTTTGTATCAGTGCCAGGTTTTCTTCTGTATACATAATAGACCATAATTTTTGATTGGGATGCCAAAAAGTGGTGTTAATTTTCTTAAAAACATCGCGTAGTTCCTTTAGTTCATAAGGGATATGAATTTTAATGCGTTTTGCATTCTTTAAAGGCTGATAAATAATTGGTGTATTATCCATAGTGTTACTATTTATAGCTCAAATATAAAAGATAATAGTAGCATTATAAAGTTGATTTAAATATAGGTGTGTACTAACCGTTAATAACGAATAGTGTGTAAAGACAGATAAAACGTACCTTTGTTAGGTATATGAAATGTAAAATATGTAATAACGTAGTAAAAGGACGAAGCGATAAGAAATTTTGTTCGCAGCGTTGTAAAAATTATTATCATGTTAATTTACGAAAAGTAACGGCCATTGCTGTCAAAGAGATCGATATCATTTTACATAGAAATCGATCCATATTATTAGAGGTTTTGGGTAAAAATTTATTACAAAAAAAAGTACCTAGAATACTACTAGAAAAAAAGAAATTTAATTTTAAGTACAATACACATTGGCATATTAATAGCAAAAATAAAACCTTTTTTTGGGTATATGATTTTGGTTGGATGTCTTTCTCCGATGATGAAATATTGATTGTTAGAAAAAGAACAATGTCTTAATACTGGTGCCTGTTTTCTCCTAACTTCAACTTTTAAAGGACCTCCATTTAAAAGTCTTTTTTATCTCAGTTCTTTGTTCGAAAAGGGATTACCTAGATGTCAATTTCTAACGAATCAGTATAAAATAAGGGTAAATTTACCCTATTAATTAAATCTGAATAATGATATTATTAGTCCGCTTTTTTATACTACGAGATACTTTCTATTCCAATAGCAATTTATTATAAAGAGCCATAAAAACTATCGTAAAGGTTTTTGTGTATCTAATCTATAAACAGGTTTTTTAATTATTTCGTTAAACTCAGTACCCAAAGGTCTGTAATGCTAAATGCACTCGGGTTCTAAGAATAACTATTCTCAACTTTTATTAAGATGACTTCTTTAATTTTTTGGAAAAATATTTTTTCTCAATTTTGAATCATTTCTTTTTCGAGTTATTTTTTTTCGGCAATGTGTTACCTATTTAAATAACAACCGTTATTTGCTATATTGGGGTGTAATTAATAGATAAAACAAGTTTCTTTAAACTGCTTAAAAATCCAAACTATAATCATCTGAATAATCCTTTGGTAAACTGGCACCAATATCACGTAAATACTTATTTAAACTATCTATGCTCTTATGCCTTGTAATTGGCAGCATTTTATGTTTGGCTTCTAAGTCTGTTAATCCTTGTTTTTGATAGGTAGTAAACAAATCTATTGCTGCTGTATGCCTGAATGAGTAAATTCCGTAATTTTCGTTTAAATTTAGTTTTCTTTTTACTTTTAAAAACCGGGTTCCAAACCATGTTCTTTTTCTTGTATCAGAAACATTCCAGATAGCAGGTGTAGAATTTACGGTAAACAAATTGTATTCTAAATTTACGTGCTGCAGATCCATTTGTAAAATAGTTTCCTTTAATTGTTTTGTTATGTAAACAACATTTGCAATACTTTCTTCGGTTTTACTTTTTACCGATATTGTATTTCTATCTAAATTGATATCTTTTACTTTAATTCTTACAACTTCTACTGGTCTAAAAAATCCATACATTACAAACTTTATAAAAAGATACAAATACGGATCATGCGTTAGTAAATGTTCTTTAATCTCTTTAATTTGTTGCTTAGTAAATGGTTTGTTCTTTTGTGGTTTCTCTTTTAGGATGGGTATTTTTTCAATAAAATTGGTAACTATAATTTCATCATCTGCAATTTGACCAAAAATAGAACACAAATTTTTTCTGTAATTATTTCTAGTTGTAGAATTTATGGTTATGTTTTTATCTTTGCCAAGTTCATTTAAGAAAATAATAATATGCCTTTTTGTAATTGCTTTAATATCGGATTCGTATAAATTATTCTTTTTTAAAAAACGAATAAATACATTAATAGAAATAACACATATATTTTTTGTTGAAGCACTCCATATTTTACTTTTTTGCTCAATAGCCAGTTCAAGTGCATCTTTTGCACTGTAAAAAGTTTTATCTAAAGTGGTTTTCACTGAACCCTGCACTGTATCAAATGGAGAATACCCAAGCTGTAGGTATCTTACCACTGCTTTCTGTAAGTTTTTTATTGCTTTTGTTCTTAGCGAAATAGAATTGATCCTGTTGATTCCTTTTTTTTCTCTAAATTCTTTTAGTTTACCTGTTTCTGGATCTCTATAAAAATATTTTACATACCAATATTTACCAGTAGCAATAGTAGGAACCAATTTACCTTGTTCATTCCTTACTTTTGGTATAACAATTTTTGGTTTTGTAAACACATTTTTAATGTTAAAATAGGTTTCTGTTTTAGGTACGAGTTTAGGTACGAATGGATTTTTGAAGTTCATAATTAATTTTATATTTATATTTAAATAAAAATAAAACTCTGAAAACCAAATAATTATAAAAGTGCGCGTAACTGGAGTCGAACCAGCACGTTCTTGCGAACACAAACCCCTCAAGCTTGCACGTCTACCAATTCCGCCATACGCGCTTTTTATAATAATGCAAAAAAGTTAAGCGATTGCTTAACTTTTTTTTGTGACCGGGCTGGGGCTCGAACCCAGGACCCTCTCCTTAAAAGGGAGATGCTCTACCAACTGAGCTACCAGGTCAGTTTCTTAAATCGAGTGCAAATATAATATCAAACATTGGAATTATTGGTATAAAATTGATTTATTTTTCTCGATATTTGCTAAAATATTTAAAAATGAAAATAGTTTTATTAGGATATATGGGATCTGGTAAGTCTACCATTGGAATACAATTGGCTAAAGAGCTATTTATTCCATTTATAGATTTAGACGATTATATAATTGATAAAGAAAAAATGTCCATTTCAGATATTTTTAAAATAAAAGGAGAAATCTATTTTAGGTTGATAGAAAGTAAATATTTAAAAGAAATTTTAGATTCTGAAGGTAAATTTGTTCTTTCTTTAGGAGGTGGTACTCCTTGTTATGCGGATAATATAAATTTAATTAATTCATCTAATGGAGTTTCTATATATTTAAAAACAAGTATAAAAACGTTAGTTGGTAGATTGATAAAAAAAAAAAGTAAAAGACCTTTAATTGCAAATTTAGAAGACGAAAATATATACGAATTTGTAGCTAAACATTTATTTGAGAGAAGTTCTTTTTATGAGCAATCTAAATTTATCATTACTATTGACGATAAAACAAAAACCCAAATTATAACAGAAATTAGAATGTTATTAAACTAAATAGGCAATTGCTTTATTATTAGAAAATTCTACTTGTACATGCTCTTTTATAGATGTAGATAATGAAATACCTTTAAAATCTGCTTTTACAGGATATTTTTTATGATTTCTATTCACTAATACGGCGGTATTAAATCTTTTTAAAGGAACATTCAAAAAATGCTTAATACCATAAATTAATGTTGTTCCAGAGTTTAGTACATCATCAACTAAAACCAAAGGTTTATTTTTATATTCTTTAACTTCAAGTGAAGTAGTAATTTCACTTAAAGGATTTTTTTTATCTATCCTTACTTCACATAAAGATACTTCTAAAGGTGAAATTTTCTGAAGAGCAGTAACAATTTTTTTTGCAAAAACATATCCATTACCAATAATACCAGCTATTACAACCTCTTTTTCTGAACTATTATTTTCATAAATTTGAAAAGCAATTCGTTTAATTTTTTGCTCAATTTGTATTGAACTTAATATTATATTATTTGTTGTTGTCATATCTCTGTAGTTGTATCTTCTTGATAATCATCAATATCTCTTCTGTCTTTTTTTGTTGGTCTTCCAGCACCTTTTTTCCTGTAATAATCTTTAGAATACTTTAAAAGCTCAGTTTTTTCAAACTCTTCTTTTGGAGTAACATCTTTTCTATAAATACTAACCAGTTTTGCGCCAACTCTACTTTCTGGTAAATCTAAAACTTTTATTTGATAATTAATTTGGTTTTTTCTAACAATAATTAATTCATTACCAAAAACTTCTTTAGAAGGTTTTATATTTTTTAATTCAATTTTCACTTGTCCTTTCTTACAGGCTGCTGTGGCTAAACTTCGAGTTTTAAAAACTCGAATACACCATAAATATTTATCAATTCTCATAAAAAAAGTTAAAATATAACGTTTGTCTTTTTACAAAGGTATAAAAATGGTAAATTGCGCGCTCAAATTTTAAGGTTAAATGAATAAAATAAAAAATATTATAGGACTAATTGTATTAAGTATTGTTCTTTACTCATGTGGTAATAGTAATGGAATAGTTAATCCTTATGCTGATTTTGATTATGAAGCGCAAGCATTAATTGATAATGATACTTTAACTAATTTTCTAAAGAATCATTATTTTGATGAAAGTAAAGACTCTATTGTGCTATTAGTTTCTGGAAAAACATCTCTTTTTGATGATGATAAATTAGTAACTATGAATGTTTCTGAAAATGATATAGATTATGAATTGTTTGTATATGTTGCTGAAATGGGAGATCCATCACCTAACCCAGATAAAGGAAACCCTTCTATTGTAGATTCTGTATTTGTAAAATATTATGGACAACAAATTTTAACTACTAAATCTTTAGATACTGCTTTTGATTTTAATACAAGTGGTATTTGGCTTACATTAAACAATGTAATTAAAGGATGGAGTTATGGCTATACAAAACTTAAAGGTGGTAGTTTAAAAAAAGAACCAAATGGAGATGTTTTTAATGGACCAATAACATATTTAAATGTAGGTAAAGGTATTTTATTTATACCTTCAGGATTAGCTTATCCTTCAAGTAATCCCAATAATTTTTCTAATCCTTTGATTAATCAAAATATAATTTTTTATATAGACTTGTTAGATTTTGTTGCTGATACTGATCATGATAATGATGGCATACCTTCTATAATGGAAGATGCTGATGGCGATGGAGACCCTTCAAATGATTTTAGTGATTTAGACAATCCAACTATCCCAGATTATTTAAATCCGAATATATAATAACAATAAATTTTAATCATAAAAAAGGCTCTTCAAATATTTGAAGAGCCTTTTTTATGAAATAAATAGTATTAATTATAACTTATAAGATAAACCTAGAATGACTTGATTTACTCTTGTATCAAAACTAACATTAGTTCCTGTTTCACGTAAGAAAGTAGATTCTATCCCAGAGAAAGCTCTTTCCCAACGAACATCAATTCCTAATTTCCCTAATTCTATTCCTCCACCAAATTGTAGTCCAACAGTAAAACCATCACTTTTAACATCAGAAATATCATTAATACTAAAATCAGAATCAAGAATGTATTGAAAAGAAGGACCTGCATAAATGTTACCAACTCCAAAAATCTTTTTTCCTAATAATACAGGAATATCAATTTTCTGAAAACTATATGTAGTTGTTTTTGCATTAGAAGTTCCATTATCATAAGTTAATTCATTTTCTAAATTAGTATATACTAATTCAGGTCTTATATAAAAACCAATTACAGGAATTTTAAAACGTAACCAAATACCAGCATGATAACCCGTTTTACTTTCAGCTCCATCAAAAACATCTTCACTTACGTTTTCAATAGAATTTGAGTTATAATTAATACCACCTTTTACACCAAAAGCCGCCTGAGCATTTGATATTTGGCTAAATCCAATAGCCAAACACATCATTAAAAATACTTTTTTCATTATTTATGTTTTTAATTTAATATCGATTTAAAATAATAAAACTTTATTACTTTCTTGCAATCACTTTTTTAACAGCAACAACAACTGCATCTGCAGTTAAACCATATTTTTCCATTAATTGAGCAGGTGTTCCAGATTCTCCAAAAGTATCATTGGTTCCTATAAACTCTTGAGGAGTTGGGGTATTAGTAGCTAAACATCTTGCAACACTTTCTCCTAAACCACCTAAAATATTATGCTCTTCTGCAGTAACAATACAACCCGTTTTTGCAACAGATTTCAAGATAATTTCTTCATCTAAAGGTTTAATTGTATGAATATTTATTACTTCAGCAGAAATTCCTTGTTCTTCTAATTTTTCTGCTGCTTGTAAAGCTTCCCAAACTAAATGTCCTGTTGCAACAATAGTTACATCAGTTCCTTCAGTTAATTGAATTCCTTTTCCAATTTCAAATTTTTCTTCTTTGTAATCAGGCATAAAAACAGGAACTACGGGTCTTCCAAAACGTAAATAAACAGGTCCATCAAAATCTGCAATTGCAATTGTAGCAGCTTTTGTTTGGTTGTAATCACATGTGTTTATTACAGTCATACCTGGTAACATTTTCATTAAACCAATATCTTCTAAAATTTGGTGTGTAGCTCCATCTTCTCCTAAAGTTAAACCTGCATGAGAAGCACAAATTTTAACATTTTTACCAGAATAAGCAATTGATTGGCGAATTTGGTCATACACTCTACCTGTAGAAAAGTTTGCAAATGTACCCGTAAAAGGAATTTTACCTCCAATTGTTAATCCTGCAGCAATTCCCATCATGTTTGCTTCTGCAATTCCAATTTGGAAAAATCTTTCTGGATGTTCTTTAATAAATTGGTTCATTTTTAAAGAACCAATTAAATCGGCACATAAAGCAACTACATTTGGGTTTGTTCTTCCTAATTCAGTTAATCCGTCTCCAAAACCAGAACGAGTATCTTTTTTTTCTGTGTACGTGTATTTTTTCATTATAATTTGTTGTGTTGTAAAATTTGTGTAAAAATAAACTTTTATTTATAAATTCATCAATTCTTTATAGAGTTTATGAACAGGTAACCCAGCAACATTAAAGTAACTTCCTTCCATTTTATTTATTGCTATAAAACCTATCCATTCTTGAATTCCATAGGCTCCAGCTTTATCTAAAGGATGGTAATTTTTAATGTAATAATTTATTTCTTCATCAGATAATTCTTTAAAATAGACAGCTGTAGTATCATTAATGATCTTTTGAAAACTTTTACTTTTAATACTTATGGATGTAATTACTTCGTGCTTTTTTCCCGATAATTCTCTTAACATTAAAAAAGCTTCTTGCTCATCTTTGGGTTTTCCTAGCGCTTTATTATTTAACCAAACAATAGTATCTGAAGTAATTAACAAATCAGTATCTTGTAAACTTAAAAAAGGTTGCGACTTTAAATCAGCTAAAAAGTCTGTGATTTCTGTACCTTTTAATTCTTTTGGATAAATTTCTTCTACTTCTTTTAATTGAATAGAAAAATCTAAATCTAATTCTTTAAAAAATTGTTGTCTTCTTGGTGATTTTGAAGCTAAAATTACGTTGTAGTTTTTTAATTTTTCTCTTAACATTTAATTAATTTTGAATAATAGCATTGATAAAATACCTAATAGCATTATAATTTTTAGAATATGACTAAGTTTTGAATACTCTTTTTTAGTTTCTGAAAACCATAATTCATACATGAAATAGAGCAGTGGTAATAAGATAAAGACAATTCCATAAGATAAGAATAGAAGCTCATTTTTTAGAAATTGTAAAACAATTAAAAGGAAAACGAGTAAAATACTTGAAAAGAAAAAAGCGACTTTAGAAGCTCTTTTTCTACCAATAACTATAGGCAATGTTCTTGCTTTTATTTTTAAATCGCCTTTAATATCTTCTATGTCTTTTATAATTTCTCTTACAAGAGTTGTTAGAAATGCGAAAAAAGAATATCCGGATACAAACAAAAAAGGAAACAAGAGTTTAAAAGCATTCTTAACATTAGCTGTAGAACTGTTAGTTTGTGTATCAAATTCAAACAATATCAGAATAAAAATTGATAGCCCAACAAAAACTGAAACTAAAAGGTTTCCAAAAAGGAGTTGCTTTTTAAAATATTTTGAATAAAAGAATAAACCAAGTATACTCCCTATAAAAATGAATGAAAAAAATAAATTTTCATTTAAGAATGAACTATAAATCCCTAAAATTATTCCTAAAAAAGTGAGTAAAAAGTAACATATCCAAGCATTTTTTTTAGATAAAGTTGCATCAATAAAAACGTTAGCAGGTTTGTTTATTTTATCTGTTTCAATATCAAAAATATCATTAACAATATAACCTCCAGCAGTAATTGAAATAACTGATAAAACTAATATAAGAAACTCAAAGTTAGATAGATAACTATTTGTTGTAATTGAGTGAATCAACGCATATTTAGTTAAAACCATTGTTAAGAAAACCATTAAGAGGTTTTTGTAACGAATCAGTTTTAAAAAAGAAAGCATTAGTTAAAGTCCTTTTTTATTCTGGCTAAATCACGTTTATTATCTCGGTCTTTTATAACTTCACGTTTATCATGAGTCTGTTTACCTTTTGCTAATGCAATTTCTAATTTTGCAAAACCGTTATCATTTATAAACAATCGTAAAGGAACAATCGTATTTCCTTTTGCTTCAACATCTTTTTTTAAGCTACGTAGTTCGCGTTTATTCATCAATAATCTACGTTCACTTTTTGGCTTGTGATTAAAATGATGGCCAAACATATACTCTTGAATGTACATATTTACTATAAATAATTCTCCACGATCATTAAACTCACAAAAACTTTCTGTAATTCTAGCTTGACTTAGTCTTATAGATTTTATTTCTGTTCCAGTTAATTGAATTCCAGCAACAAATTTGTCTAGAATTTCAAATTCGAAACGTGCCTTTTTATTCTTTATGTTTATTTTTTTCTGAACAGTCATAGACTGGTTTTAATTTAAATAATTTTAACAAAGATACATTTTTGATTAAGATAAAGAAGTGTAATTTTACATCGAGTTAACCAAACAAAATAAACAAAACAAGATGCGACATATTTTACTCTTTTCACTACTATTTTTTCTTTCATGCAAACCTTCTGAAGCTAAATTAACAGCCCAACAAATTATAGATAAAAGTATTTTGTATTCTGGTGCAGACAAAGTAGCTAATTCTGAAATTACATTCAAATTTAGAGATAAAGAATATTTTGCATACCGTGAAAACGGAGCCTATAAATTGATTAGAGAATTTGATTCTGTAATTGATGGTTTAACAAACGATGGTTTTAGGAGATTTGTTAATTTAAAAGAACAAAACTTATCAGAAAAAGAGATTTCTAGCTTTTCAAATTCAGTAAATTCTGTACATTATTTTTCTGTTTTGCCTTTTGGTTTAAATGATGAAGCTGTTATTAAAAAATTATTACCATCATCAACCATAAAAGGAAAAGAGTATTATAAAATTGAAGTTACCTTTTCTGAAAATGGAGGAGGAGAAGACTTTGAAGATGTTTTTATTTATTGGGTTGGAAAAGAGGATTTTTTAGTTGATTATTTAGCGTATTCTTATCACACAAATGGTGGTGGAAAACGTTTTAGAGTCTTAAAAGAACAATGTGTAAAAAACGGAATTCGTTTTGTAGATTATCATAATTACAAGCCATTATCAGCTTCAACTAAATTAATTGATGCAGACAAAGCTTTTGAAAATAATCAACTTAAGAAAGTATCTGAAATTGTTTTAAAGGATATAGAAGTTATCATTATAGAGTAAAAATAATTTAATTTTTAGAAGCCATTTCCTGGGTTACACACTCGTTTTTTTATTAAAAAAAAATAAAAAAGAGGGCAAACAATGGTTTCAATAAGGGCTAAATTTGTTTACCGATCTCGTTTTATATAAGAAAATAATTACCTATTTATTTTCTTTACAATACTTGTTTTTTTATCACCTTTTAAAGTAATTATATAAAGACTATAATTGTCATGATCATCCATATTTGGGTATTCATTATTATCCAGAATTTTATTTGCAAAAACAGGAGTTGTATTGCTATGACCAACAACTAAAACAGTTTTTCCTTTTGTATCATTTTTAAAAATGGAATCATACATATTTCTAGGGTCGTAACTTTTAATTTTTAGATTTTTACTTTCTGCAGTTCGTTTTGCAGTTTGTTGAGTTCTATTATAATTTGTAGAATACACAGCATCTAATTCAATATCTTTAAAATATACGGCCCATTTTTTTGCTCTTTCCAAGCCTTTTTCATTCAAATTAGGATTTCTATCTTTTTCGTCTGTTCTCTCTTTTTCTGCATGACGAATTAAATAATACGTTGTGGTTTCATCTGAAATACAAGAACTGAATAGACTAAAAACGAATACAAAAAGGAATAGAAATTTTTTCATAATAAAAGATTTAAAGCACGAATATAGTTAAAAAAGAAAAAGTGATTAAAAATGTCATTGCGAGGCAAGAAGCAATCTGTTTATTAAATAAGAGATTGCTTCGTACCTCGCAATGACGTTAATTATTAATTACTTTCTACCATTTCAGATTGATTTCTAAAAACCAATTTATCATCAAAAGCATCTAAAAGTATACTACTATCTGTTGTTATTTTTCCTGATAAAATTTCTTTAGAAAGCTGATTTAAAACATCTTTCTGAATCACTCTTTTTACAGGTCTTGCTCCAAATTCTGGTTGATACCCTTTTATTGCTAAATAAGCAATTGCTTCATCTGTAGCGTTTAATGTTATGTTTTGTTCAGCTACCATTTTTTTGACACCCTTTAATTGTAATTTTACAATTTCCTGAATGTTTTCTTTAGATAATGGAGCAAACATAATAATATCATCAATTCTATTTAGAAACTCAGGTCTTACAGATTGTTTTAACAATCCTAAAACTTCAACTTTAGCCAGTTCCATTGTAGTTTCAATATCACCTTTTAAGTTCTCAAATTTCTCTTGAATTATTTGACTTCCCATGTTTGAAGTCATGATAATAATTGTGTTTTTAAAATCGGCAACACGTCCTTTATTATCTGTTAATCTTCCTTCATCTAAAACCTGTAACAACACATTAAAAGTATCTGGATGCGCTTTTTCAATTTCATCTAAAAGTACTACGGAATAAGGTCTTCTTCTAACAGCTTCTGTTAACTGCCCACCTTCATCATAACCAACATATCCTGGAGGCGCACCAACCAATCTACTTACAGAATGACGCTCTTGATATTCACTCATATCTATACGTGTCATTGCGTTTTCATCATCAAATAAATACTCTGCCAATGCTTTTGCAAGTTCTGTTTTTCCAACCCCAGTTGTTCCTAAGAAAAGGAAAGAGCCAATTGGTTTATTAGGGTTTTGTAACCCAGCTCTAGAACGTCTAACTGCATCTGAAACAGCAACAATTGCTTCTTCTTGTCCAACAACTCTTTTATGTAATTGATCTTCTAATTTTAATAATTTTTCACGCTCAGATTGAATCATTTTTGTAACCGGAATTCCTGTCCATTTAGCTACAACTTCGGCAATATCATCATAGGTTACTTCTTCTTTGATTAAAGGGTTTTCAGACTGATTTTCCTCCAATTCTTTTTGCAATAAGTCTAAATCTTCTTGTGCTTTTTGAATTTTTCCGTAACGGATTTCTGCAACTTTACCATAATCACCTTCACGTTCTGCTCTTTCAGCTTCCATTTTAAAATCTTCGATGGCTGACTTTGCATTCTGAATATTATCTACAACTTCTTTTTCAGATTTCCATTTTGCATTCATTTCATTACGTTCTTCTTTTAGATTTGCTAAATCAGATCGTAAAGATTTTAGCTTCGTTTCGTCTTTTTCTCGTTTAATTGCTTCAATTTCAATTTCTAACTGCATCACTTTTCTATCCAAAACATCTAATTCTTCTGGTTTAGAGTTGATTTCCATACGTAGTTTAGCCATGGCTTCATCCATTAAATCAATTGCTTTATCTGGTAAAAAACGATTGGTAATATAACGTTGCGATAATTCTACAGCACCAATTATTGCTTCATCTTTAATACGAACTTTATGGTGTGTTTCGTACTTTTCTTTAATTCCTCTTAAAATAGAAATTGCACTTTCTGTATCTGGTTCATTCACTACAACCTTTTGAAAACGACGTTCTAAAGCTTTGTCTTTTTCAAAATATTTTTGATATTCATCCAACGTAGTGGCACCAATTGCACGCAACTCTCCACGCGCCAAAGCAGGTTTTAAAATATTTGCTGCATCCATTGCACCTTGTCCACCTCCAGCACCAACTAAAGTGTGAATTTCATCAATAAAAAGTACAATATCTCCTTCAGAATCTGTTACTTCTTTAATAACCGCTTTCAAACGTTCTTCAAATTCACCTTTATATTTTGCACCTGCAATTAACGCTCCCATATCCAAAGAGAAAATTAATTTGTTTTTGAGGTTTTCGGGCACATCTCCATCAACAATTCTGTGTGCCAAACCTTCTGCAATAGCTGTTTTACCAGTTCCTGGTTCACCAACTAAAAGCGGATTGTTCTTTGTTCTACGAGATAAAATTTGCAATAATCTTCTAATTTCTTCATCTCTACCAATTACAGGATCTAACTTTCCATCTTCTGCTAATTTATTTAAATTTTTCGCAAATTTGTTTAAAGAATTGTAGGTTTCTTCGGCACTTTGAGAAGTTACTCTTTCCCCTTTTCTTAATTCTTCAATAGAAGCTTTTAAATCTTTTTCTGTAACTCCTTGATCTTTTAAAACCTGTGAGATATTACTTTTCGATTTAAAAATGGCTAAAATTAAATGTTCGATTGAAACATAATCATCCTTCATTTTTTTAGCAATAACGGCTGCTTCTGTTAAGGTTTTACTTGCCTCTCTAGAAAGTAGTAATTCGGCACCAGAAACTTTAGGTAAACTTTCCAATTGTTTATCTAAAATTTGCTCTACAATATTTAAATTGATGTTCAGTTTTTTCAATAAAAAAGGCAATACATTTTCATCAACTTGTGTTAATGCTTTAAATATATGCTCATTTTCTATTTGATTATGACCAAAACCTTGCGCAATTTGTTGCGCCATTTGTATGGTCTCTTGCGATTTTGTTGTGTAATTATTAAAGTTCATTTTCTATCTTTTTTTTTGGTATGTTTAAATCAATTTTAATACCATGTACAATTTTGAATAAAAACAAGTCAGATTGTCTTGTGAAACCTTACTTATACTGACTTTTTGGCTGATGAAAGTTTCCTATATTTGCACCGACAAACAACAAAAAACAAAGCATGGGTATATTAAAGAATATTTTTGGAGGAAAAGGAGAACAATCTTCAAAAGAGGAAAAAAAGTCATATTTAAATTGGATTCCTCTTACTTCCTTAGCACAATTAGAAGAAATTAAAAGAGCATCTAAAACGGAATCAGTTTTAATATTTAAACATTCTACACGTTGTACAATTAGTAGTATGGTTATAAAAAGATTTGAAGCACTTTTTACAGAAGAGCATCAAAATTTAAAAGTCTATTATTTAGATTTATTAAATTATAGAGATATTTCTGATGAAGTAGGGGCTACTTTTCAAGTAATGCATCAATCTCCCCAATTATTAGTAATTAAAAATGAAGTTTCTGTGTTTAATGCATCACATTATGATATTTCTCAGGTTAATTTAACAAGTTATATGATTTAAACTTGTGATAAACCTATTTTAAGTCTTATTTTTGCAGCTCAAATTTATATTCCTTTGACAGATATTAACACTTCAGAAATTACATCAGGTAAAGAATTATACGGATATCAAAAAGATGCACTTCAAGAAATCTTTAGAAGATTTGAAGATGCAGCTCCAAATTATCACTTATTATATCAATTACCAACTGGAGGTGGAAAAACTGTTATTTTCTCAGAAATTGTTAGACGTTATTTAAAAACCTACCAAAAGAAGGTTTTAGTATTAACGCATAGAATTGAGTTAAGCAAGCAAACATCTAAAATGCTTGATGAATTTCAGGTTAAAAACAAGATAATAAATAGTACTGCTCAATTAGATGATCAAGACAGTTATAGTTGTTTTGTTGCCATGGTTGAAACCTTAAAAAACAGGTTAAATGATGAGAAATTAGATATTTCTGATATTGGTTTGGTAATTGTAGATGAGGCGCACTATAATTCATTTACAAAAATATTTAAGTTTTTTGATGAAGCTTTTATTTTAGGAGTAACTGCAACACCTTTAAGTTCTAACATAAAATTACCTATGTATGAGAACTATCAAGAATTATTTGTAGGTGAAACTATTCAGCATTTAATAGATAATGAGTATTTAGCAAGTGCTAACTTATATTCTTGTAATGTTGGTTTAACTTCATTAGAGGTTGGAGCAAATGGAGATTATACAGTTAAATCTTCTGAAGATTTATATACAAATTCAGACATGCTTACAAAATTGGTAAGTGCATATGAAGAAACAGCAAAAGGTAAAAAAACATTAATTTTTAATAACGGTATTAACACTTCTATACAAGTGTACCATGCGTTTAAAAAGGCAGGATATCCTATTGCTCATTTAGACAATACAAATACAAGAAAAGAGCGCGATTTTATTTTAAAATGGTTTAAGAAAACACCAAATGCAATTATATCTTCTGTAAGTATTTTAACAACTGGTTTTGATGAGCCAACAATTGAAGCTATTATTTTAAATAGAGCAACAAAATCTTTAACATTATACTACCAAATGATTGGTCGTGGTTCTAGGGTTTTAAATAATAAGTCTACTTTTGATGTAATTGATTTAGGAAACAATTTTCATAGATTTGGAGCTTGGGGCGCAGATTTAGACTGGCAGAAAATGTTTAAATCACCAGATTATTATTTAGATACCATTCTTTCTGATGAAGATATAGAAAGTACTTTTAGATATGAATTACCTGCGGAAGTTAAAAAGGAATTTGCAAAATCTAAAGACACTTATTTTGACATGAAAAATGTCTACATAGATACTATAAGAGCAGGAGAATCATCAAAAAAAGTACTAGAAAAATCGATAGTTCACCATGCAAAAATGTGTATTGAAAACAGTGAAGATGTTTTTGACGCTTTAATTTTAGCAAAAAAAATAGGGGAGGAAATTGATGATAGAATTAATAGATACGCTAAATGTATTTCTAAAAGTACACACAACTTTGTTACGTGGTTAAAAGATGATTATCGTAAAAAATTAAATGCTTATTTAAGATCTAATTTTGATGAAGACTTTGAGAAAATTCATGGTCATCCACCAATAGAAGAATAAATTATATAAAAAAGCTCAAGTTTTTAAACTTGAGCTTTTTTTATGAGATTAATTTACTGTTTTTATAAAAAAGATAGTTAATTCCTATTCAAAATATAGTTCATCTTAGCTATTATAATTAGTAATATAAAGTATCTTTACACACTTAAAAAATCAATTATATACGCTCTTTTTTTTGATGAATTTTAAAAGCAGATTTTATATTTATAATTGACTCAGATTCTCCAAAACAAAAAATTAAACCCCTAACGCTAAATAGTTTATTAAAATTATTTAGTATTTTATTTTATGTAAATATGAAGATTAATAGAGACAATCTACAGCGTGAAAATCGTATTACTACAGCTTTATTATTAGCAGCAGGAACAGGTAGTAGGCTTTTACCACTTACAAATGATTCTCCTAAATGTTTAACACTTGTAAATGAAGTTTCAATATTAGATAGACTTCTTGAAAACTTAGTATTACAAGGAATCAAAAAATTAGTTATAGTTACAGGTCATTTAAGTAGTTCTATAAGAGATTTTCTTGGAGATTCCTGCAAAGGTATTTCTGTAGAATATGTTCATAGTAAGCTTTATAAAACAACAAATAATATTTATTCTCTTTGGATGGCGAGAGAAATAATGAAAGAACCATTTATTCTTATAGAAAGTGATCTTGTTTTTGATGTTTCTCTTTTAATAGAAATGATGTACCCAGATAGAATGGCAGTTGCAGAAATAAAAGACTGGATGAACGGAACTACTGTAATTATTAATAATGATAAAAAAGTTATAGGTTTTAAAAAAGACACAACGTTTTGTAAAGAGAATATCAAATACAAAACGGTTAATATATATAGTTTTTCTCTAGCTTCCTGGAACCTTATTACAGAAAGATTAGATGCACATATTAAGCAAGAAAAAGTAAATGGATATTATGAAACTGTTTTTTCTGAATTAGTAGAGGAAGATCTTCTTTTGTTAGAAGCTGTTTCTTTTGATCATAAAGCATGGTATGAAATAGATACTTTACAAGATTTAATTGAAGCGATGAAGTTATTTCCTGAAAAAGAATTTCATGAAGAAGTTACAACAATACCATCTACTTATGCAATTGTATAATAAAGTGCTAAAAAATTAAGATATTGGTAATTTGATAGACATTAATACAACTTTGTTGCTTGGTTAAAAGACGCTTACAGGAAGAAATTAAATCCTTTTTCATGAGTGAAATTTGATTTAGACTCCAAAAAAATGTCTAGTTACCTATCAAAAGAGTAGTATTTTAACGGAAAAACTAAAAGTGAAAATATTTTCACTTTTTTTTTTGCTTTTGTTTTTTATATTAAAAAATAATTTACATTTGACTAACTTATTTAAGTCAAATGTTACGTTTTTCTTATTTCGGAAGTAACTCTCAATCGGAGAATGATAGTTACATGGCATTTTGGAAATGCAACGAAAAAATTAAGGTATCTCCATTTTCAATTCTTCAAGAATTGCATCTTTTCTCAAAGTTGCATGTTGTTTACTTACAAATATTACAGTGATAAAAACTCTTTTCTAGAGTTATAATTTCTATCCTAAAACATTGATATTGTTTTAGTTTGGACAGATTTATCATACAGTTAATTTAAAAATAAAAGTGAACACAAAATACAGAGATTTAGTAGAACAAACGTTCGATTTTCCTCAAGAAGAATTTAGAACAGAAAATAATAAACTTTTTTGGCATGGTATAAACTTAATGGAATTAATAGAACAATATGGTTCTCCATTAAAATTTACCTATTTACCAAAAATATCTGAAAACATAAACAAAGCAAAAGGTTGGTTTAAAAATAGTATCGAAAAACACAATTATAAAGGTGATTATTTTTATAGTTATTGTACCAAAAGCTCTCATTTTAAACATGTTTTACATGAAGCTTTAAAGAACGATATTCATATAGAAACATCTTCTGCTTTTGATTTAGATATTGTTAAAAACCTAAAAAAAGAAGGCAAAATAAAAGAGAATACTTTTATAATTTGTAACGGTTTCAAACGCGATCAATACATTAAAAATATTGGGGAACTAATTAATTCTGGACATCAAAATTGTATTCCAATTATTGATAATTATGAAGAGTTAAATCTGTTGATGAATGAAACGGATAAAAAATTTAATGCTGGTATCAGAATCGCTTCTGAAGAAGAGCCTAAATTTGAGTTTTACACTTCTAGATTAGGAATTGGATATAAAAATATTGTCTCTTTTTATGAACGTGAAATTGCTGATAATAAACAAGTTGATCTAAAAATGTTACACTTTTTTATTAATACAGGTATAAAAGACAATGCCTATTATTGGAACGAATTATCAAAATGTATTACTGTATATATCAACCTAAAAAAGGCTTGTCCAACATTAGACAGCTTAAATATTGGAGGGGGATTTCCTATTAAAAATTCATTAGCATTTGAGTATGATTATCAATATATGATTGATGAAATTATAAATCAAATCAATGAAGCTTGTAAAGAAGCTGGTGTAGATGTACCAAATATATTTACAGAATTTGGAAGCTTTACTGTTGGTGAATCTGCTGGCGCAATTTATGAAGTTTTATATCAGAAAAAACAAAACGATAGAGAGCGTTGGAACATGATAAACTCTTCATTTATAACAACATTACCAGATTCTTGGGCAATAAATAAACGTTTTATTATGTTGCCAATTAATAAATGGAATCATAAATATGAACGTGTTTTATTAGGCGGTTTAACTTGTGATAGCGATGATTATTACAATTCAGAACAACATATAAATGCAATTTATTTACCTATTTATGAAAAAGAAAAACCATTATATATTGGTTTTTTTAACACAGGTGCTTATCAAGAATCTATTGGAGGTTTTGGAGGATTACAACATTGTTTAATTCCACATCCAAAACATCTTTTAATAGACAAAGATGAAAACGGTAATATCACTACTAAAATATTTAAAGAGCAACAAAAAAGCAGCGAATTACTTTCCATTTTAGGGTATGGAGAAGCGGTAAAAGAAGAAACAAATACAGTAGAATTAACAAAACAAGAAGTGTTATAGCACATCAAAAAATAAAATGACAACAAATAAAACATACGCAGGAATTTCACAAGAATATGGAAACCTACCAACATCAAAAATAGTATTAATACCTGTTCCTTATGACGGAACAAGTACTTGGAAAAAAGGTGCGGATAAAGGGCCACAAGCTTTTTTAGAGGCTTCAGAAAATATGGAGCTTTATGATATAGAAACAGACTCTGAAGTGTATAAAGAAGGTGTGTATTTAGCAGATGCAATTACAGAAAATTCTTCGCCAGAAGCCATGGTAGAAGCTGTTCATAAAGAAACTAAAAAATACATTAATAGAAGTAAGTTTGTTACCGTTTTTGGTGGGGAACATTCAGTTTCTATAGGTACTATTAGAGCTTTTAATGAATGTTTTAATAATATATCTGTGTTACATATAGATGCGCATGCAGATTTAAGAAAAGAGTATGAAGGTTCTTCTTGCAATCATGCTTGTGCAGTGTATGAAGCGAATCTGAATACTAATTTAGTACAAGTTGGTATTAGAAGTATGGATATTTCTGAGAAAAGAGTTATGAATCCTGATAAAGTATTTTTTGCACAAGATATGGCTGTAAACGAAGATTGGATGGATGATGTTTTAGATCAACTTACTGGAAATGTTTTTATTACGTTTGATTTAGATGCCTTAGATCCATCAATTATGCCAAGCACAGGAACTCCAGAACCAGGAGGCTTATTATATTATGAAACATTAGAGTTCTTAAAAAAAGTATTTACAGAACGTAATGTTGTAGGTTTTGATATGGTTGAGCTTTGCCCTAATCCAGAAGAAAAATCTTCAGATTTTTTAGCAGCAAAATTATATTACAAAATGTTAAGTTATAAATTTTCTTCAAAAATGGAGGATAAAGAAGATTATGAGGAGTCTAATACTGCATTTAGTAAATTATCAAAATTTAAAGATGATAATAATGAAGATTATTAATTACTGATGAAAATAGAAAACATAGAAAATATAGAATTACAGTATTTAACAATTCATGATTATCAAGAGTTAAAACAAGCAATGATTGAGGTGTATTCTAATATGCAAAATACATATTGGGAAGAATCTCAAATAGAAGCATTAATCAATAAATTTCCTGAAGGACAAGTTGTTATAAAAATTAATAACCAACTCGCAGGATGTGCTTTGTCTTTAATAGTTGATTATGATAAGTTTGATGACCATCATACTTATAAAGAGATTACAGGAGATTATACCTTTAGCACACACAGCAGTGTTGGTGATGTTTTATATGGAATAGATGTTTTTATAAAACCTGAATTTAGAGGTTTACGTTTAGGACGGAGGTTGTATGATTATAGAAAAGAATTATGTGAAAAATTGAATTTAAGAGGAATTGCCTTTGGAGGTAGAATTCCTAATTATCACAAACATTCAGATTTAATTTCACCTAAAGAATATATAGAAAAGGTAAAGCGTAAAGAAATTCAGGACCCTGTATTAAATTTTCAAATCTCTAATGATTTTCATCCATCAAAAGTGATGAAAGGCTATATAGAAGGAGATGCAGATTCTAATGACTTTGCCGTTTTATTGGAATGGGACAACGTTTATTATAAGAAAGAAACAGTAAAAGCAGTTATAAAGAAAAAAGTTGTTCGTCTAGGTTTAATACAATGGCAAATGCGTTTGTACAAAGATTTAGAAGAATTAATGCAGCAAGCAGAATATTTTGTGGATGCAGTTTCTGCTTATAGATCTGATTTTGCCTTGTTTCCAGAGTTTTTTAATGCGCCTTTAATGGCAGATAATAATCATCTTCCAGAATCTGAGGCAATTAGAGAATTGGCAAAATATACCGCTATAATTGTTCAGAAATTTTCTGAGTTGGCAATTACCTATAACATTAATATTATAACGGGTAGCATGCCAGAATTAAAAGAGGGTTTGTTATACAATGTTGGTTATTTATGCAGACGAGACGGAACTACAGACAGATATGAAAAACTGCATGTAACGCCAGATGAAGCAAAAGTTTGGGGAATGCAAGGAGGAAATGAGTTAAAAACTTTTGATACTGATTGTGGTAAAATTGGCGTTTTAATTTGTTATGATTCAGAGTTTCCTGAATTAAGTAGAATCTTGGCAGAAGAAGGAATGGATATTTTGTTTATCCCGTTTTTAACGGATACACAAAACGGATACTCTAGAGTTAGACATTGTGCACAAGCAAGAGCTATAGAAAATGAATGTTATGTTGCCATTGCTGGAAGTGTAGGTAATTTACCAAAAGTAAATAATATGGACATTCAGTTTGCACAATCTATAGTGTTTACACCGTGTGATTTTTCATTTCCTGCAAATGGTATAAAAGCAGAAGCAACTACAAATACAGAAATGATTTTAATTGCTGATGTAGATTTAGACTTACTAAAAGATTTAAATCAATTTGGAAGTGTACGTAACTTAAAAGATAGAAGAATAGATCTTTTTGAATTAAAAAAGATTAAAAAATAAGTGTTAAAAATGAACAAACCAATTACCAATTTTATAGAAAAATATTTCCTTCACTTTAATGCCGCTAGTTTAGTAGATGCAGCAAAAGGATATGAAGTACAATTAAATAAAGGATCTAAAATGTTAGTTTCTCTAGCAGGTGCTATGAGTACTGCTGAATTAGGGAAAATTTTTGCTGAAATGATTCGTCAAGATAAAGTGCATATTATTTCTTGTACAGGTGCAAATTTAGAAGAAGATGTTATGAATTTAGTGGCACATTCTCACTACAAACGTGTTCCTAATTATAGAGATTTAACGCCTCAAGACGAATGGGATTTATTAGAAAAAGGCTTAAATAGAGTTACAGATACGTGCATACCAGAAGAAGAAGCATTTAGACGTTTGCAAAAACATATTGTAAAAATATGGAAAGATGCAGAAGCGAATAACGAGCGTTTTTTACCGCATGAATACATGTACAAATTATTACTTTCTGGCGTTTTAGAAGAGTATTATGAAATTGATTTAAAAGATTCTTGGATGTATGCTGCTGCAGAAAAAAACCTACCAATGGTTGTTCCAGGTTGGGAAGATTCTACAATGGGTAACATTTTTGCTTCTTATGTTTTAAAAGGCGAATTGAAAGCAAGTACTGTAAAATCTGGAATTGAATACATGACTTTTTTAGCAGACTGGTATACAGATAATTCAGAAAACGGAATTGGCTTTTTCCAAATAGGAGGTGGGATTGCAGGAGATTTCCCTATCTGTGTAGTACCAATGTTATACCAAGATATGGAAAGACCAGAAACACCTTTTTGGAGTTATTTCTGTCAGATTTCTGACTCTACAACCAGTTATGGTTCCTATTCTGGAGCAGTACCAAATGAAAAAATTACTTGGGGTAAGTTAGATATAGATACCCCTAAGTTTATTATAGAAAGTGATGCAACGATTGTTGCTCCATTACTATTTGCTTATTTATTAGAAATGTAAATGATGAATGTCATTCCGAAATGAGTTTTTTTTAACGATTGAGGATCTAAAAAAGAGTGCTCTTTGTTGATTTTTCACTCTTTTGAAATGACATTTAATAAAAACACAAAAAATGAAAAGAGTAATCGTAGAGTACGCAAAATTGACAACTGATATATTAGATATGTTGGTAGATAAATATCCTGATGGATATGATTATAGCGATATTATTTCCTTTAAAAATGCCAAAGGAGAAACTATAAAAGCGGTAGAAGTTAAAACTGAAGATACGGTGTATTTAGTTAAAATTAGTTTTAAGTTAGAACAAGTTATGGAAGATTATGCAGAAGATGAAGCTTCTTTTGATGACAATGCTGATTTTGATGTTAATGATTTAGAAGCTGAGGATAATGATAAATAAACGCCTTTTCTAAAATAAAAAAATCTCTTTTCTTAACTGAAAAGAGATTTTTTTTAAGCTTTTCCAACGGTTATTTTAATTTCTTTCCGCAACGCTATTAAGCCAAAAATAGGACCTAAAGCCAAAATCACATAAATACTATTTGAATCTGTCAATTCTTTTATTCCATTAATTAATTGAATACTGATTATCGTTATTAAAAAACCAATGCTATTCACAATTGTAAGTGCAGTCCCTTTTATTTCTGCAGATGCATTTTGAGCGATTAGGGTTGAGAAAAGAGGTGAGTCCATAATAACAACGAATCCCCAAAAAATAAGAAAACCAATAAATAAATTTTCAAATTCAATAGCAAAGATCAATGGAGAAATGAGACAACAACCACAGGATAAGAGTAGCGCTAAGAAAGCTATTCTTTTGGCACCTACTATTTGTGCAAGATAGCCACCAAGAACGCAAGAAAATCCTCCGATACCGATAATAATAAATGATAATAATGGAATATTAAATTCTACTTGAGGATGTTGAATACTATATGCTTTTAGCATGATAGGTACAAATACCCAAAATGCATACAACTCCCACATATGACCAAAATAACCGAAAGCGGCAGCACGAAAATTGTAATTTTTAAATACGCTAAAAAATGCGGATAGATCTGTGCGTTTACTAGGTTTTCTGAAGGGACCATCAGGAACCATAATTACCATTAATAAGCCACCAAAAACGGCTAGGGATGAAGTTGTAATCAGTACATATTTCCATGGAAATGTATTTGTTATTTCCTTTAATAAATGTGGAAATGCAGTACCAACCACCAATGCACCAACTAAAAAGCCAAGTGATTTACCAAGACCTTTTTCATAATAATCTGCAGCTATTTTCATTCCAACCGGGTAAATACCAGCAAGAAAAAAACCGGTAAAAAAACGTAGTGAAAGTATACTGGCAAAACTGTTGCCTTCCCATATTATGCCAACATTAAACAACGAGCCGAGTATCGCACTGATTAAAAATACTTTTGATGGAGAAAATCTGTCAGCAATTGTCAAAATAGCGAAGATTAGAGTCCCTAAAATAAATCCAAATTGTACTGCTGAAGTTAAGTGTCCTAAAGAATTACTGTTTAGGTCAAAATTTAATACAAGATCATTCATTACACCATTACCAGCAAACCAAAGTGATGTACAACAAAACTGAGAGATTACAATTACAGGTAGTATCAACGTATACTTTTTCATTTATAGTTTTATTCAATGCTGATTGATGTCAAATTTAGTATTTATATTCATCAGGTTAAAATTTAATAAAACTCACCCATTTTATTTTTTCTTACATTATTGTTCGCAATAGAAATTAATCAGTTTTCTTACTTGAATGAATTGTACCCAATGTTAACACTTATATGACGTCCATTTTAATTAAAACTACGAGTATCTATTGAAGTTAATTCTTTTTAATTTTTCAACATGTAGACAACCAGTTTTTATAAGATTTTTGCGGTTGCAAAAGCAACGGTTTTTCAGACGTATAAAATCGATTATTCAATGTTTGGAAGCATATATTTTAAACTTAGTTAATTATTTTTACTTACAATTATTGTCCCAACAATAGCACCAATAATGCCACCAACAACAGAGCTAGATATCGCGATCATTAAAGTAATAATAGAGCCTTTAGATTGTAAAGTTTGTCCATATTCCCATCCTCCCCATAATCCAAGTAAACATCCTGCTATAATTAAGCCTAAAAGCGAAAATATATTTTTAACAACTCCAATAGTAGCCTTGGATTTATCTTGATTAGAATCGATATTAGCTGTATCTAAATCAGATTCTAATTTTTTTTTATTTGGAATTGTAATCCAGAGGATACTATAAATGATAAATCCGATGACGAAAAATAAGGATAAAATTAACCAAAGAATACGTACTAATAATACTGAAACATCAAAATTATCTGCTAAACCTGAGCAAACACCACCAAAGACTTTTTTATTGGTACTTCTATAAAACTTTTTATTTGAATTGTATTTTTTTTGTTTTAAATCTAAATCAGATTTATTGTTCGATATTAATTCAATATCATCTTTGTTTTGGTTATTCATTTAAGGTTTTGTTTTATTAAGTACAAATTAAGACAATTATGCTTCATTTTAATAAGGAATGAATCTCAGCACAAGTAACTTATAATCGGCGTTAGCCAAGTTAGCTTTTTTTTTAGAAATAAAATATAGCGCATAAGCAACTCTTTATTAACTAAAAAAGCTTCACAGTTTTGTGAAGCTTTTTATATATTATTTTAATTTTACTGAAACAGGTTCATTATAAGTTAAAGAATGATAATGTTATTCTTTTGCAGGTAAAATTTTACCAACACATTCTCCAAAACCGATTCTTACTTTTTCATTTTTACAATGAGCACGCATAATTACAGTATCGTTATCGTTTATAAATTTACGTTCTGTACCATCTTTTAACTTTATTGGGTTTTGTCCCCGCCAAGTAAGTTCTAACATAGAACCATAACTATCTTTTGTTGGTCCAGAAATTGTTCCACTTCCCATCATATCTCCAGCTTCAACAGGGCAACCATTAACAGTATGATGTGCTAATTGTTGTGCCATTGTCCAATACATATATTTAAAGTTAGAATTTGCAACTACAGTTTCTTCGCCATTTTCTGGTTTAATCCCCACTTGTAATTTAATATCATAACTTCCTTTTCCTTCTTGTTTTAAATAAGGTAAAGGTTCGTGAACTTGTTTTGGATTATCAACTCTAAAAGGCTCTAAAGCATCTAAAGTTACAATCCAAGGAGAAATAGTAGAAGCAAAGCTCTTTCCTAAAAATGGGCCTAAAGGCACATATTCCCAACCTTGAATATCTCTTGCAGACCAATCGTTAAATTGAACCAATCCAAAAATATACTCTTCTGCTTCTTTAATAGGAATTCTTTCTCCTAAAACATTTGCATCTGTAGTTATAAATGCCATTTCTAGCTCAAAATCTAATAATTTGCTTGGTCCAAAATTTGGAGTAGTAGCACCTTCAGAAGGTTTTGTTTGTCCATAAGGTCTTCTAACTGGTGTTCCAGAAGGAATAATAGAAGAACTTCTACCATGATAACCTATAGGAATGTGTAACCAATTTGGCAATAACGCATTTTCTGGATCTCTAAATAATGAACCTACATTTGTAGCGTGTTCTTTACTTGCATAAAAATCTGTATAATCACCAATGGAAACAGGTAAAAGCATTTCTACTTCATCAACTCTAAAGATTATGTTTTCTTTATGCTTTGCATTGTTACGTAATTTTCCATTATTTGCATCAAAAACATCTGCAATTCTATTTCTTACTAATCGCCATGTTTTTCTACCATCAGCAATAAAATCATTTAAATTGTCTTGCAAAAAAATATCGTCTGTAAGAGGAATGCCTTCAAAATAGCCTAATTGATGGAAAGCACCTAAATCTATTGCAAAATCGCCAATTCTACTACCAATTGTAATAATATCATCTCTAGTAATAAAAACACCAAAGGGAATGTTTTGTATAGGAAAATCTGAGTCTTCATTAACTTTTAACCAAGATTTTCTATTCGGATCATTAGCTGTAATTATCATTCTATTTTATTTTAATATTCATCAAACCTACACATTTTTTTTTCATTTCAAAATAAAAAAATCAAGAAAAATATAATTTTAACATCACTTTTTTCTTAATAATACAATTCTAACTTGAATCTTTAAAATATTGTTAAAACTTGTTTTTTCAGAAACTGATTTTTGTTACTTTTGTTTTTTATAAAAAACAACAAAATGCAACTAGATAATCAAATTTTTGACCTTATAGAGGAAGAAAAAGAAAGACAACTTAATGGTTTAGAGTTAATTGCTTCAGAAAACTTTGTAAGTGATCAAGTAATGAGAGCTCAAGGTTCTATTTTAACAAATAAATATGCGGAAGGATATCCTGGTAAAAGATATTATGGAGGATGTGAAATTGTTGATATTGTTGAACAAATAGCTATTGATAGAGCAAAAGAATTATTTGGTGCAGAATATGTAAATGTTCAGCCTCATTCTGGTTCTCAAGCAAACACAGCTGTATTTGCTGCTTGTTTAAATCCTGGAGATACAGTTTTAGGTTTCGATTTATCTCATGGAGGACACTTAACGCACGGTTCTCCTGTAAATTTTTCAGGTAAATTATACAATCCTGTTTTTTATGGAGTTGTTAAAGAAACGGGAAGAATTGATTATAATCATGTAGCGCAGCAAGCTAAAGAGCACAAGCCAAAATTAATTATTGCGGGTGCTTCTGCATATTCTAGAGATATAGATTTTGAAAAATTTAGAGAAATTGCAGATAGTGTTGGAGCAATTTTAATGGCAGATATTTCTCATCCTGCTGGTTTAATTGCGAAAGGAATTTTAAATGATCCTTTACCTCATTGTCATATTGTTACTTCAACTACGCATAAAACGTTACGTGGACCAAGAGGTGGAATTATTATGATTGGAAAAGATTTTGACAATCCTTTTGGACAAAAATTAAAGAATGGAAATCTTAAAAAGATGTCTACTTTAATTAACTCTTCTGTCTTCCCTGGAAATCAAGGAGGCCCTTTAGAGCATGTTATTGCTGCTAAAGCAATTGCTTTTGGAGAAGCGTTAACAGATGAGTTTTTAGATTATCAAATACAAGTAAAAGAAAATGCAGCAGCAATGGCTAAAGCATTTTTAGCTAGAGGTTATGATATTATTTCTGGAGGAACAGATAACCACTGTATGTTAATTGATTTACGTAATAAAAATATTTCTGGAAAAGATGCAGAAATCACATTAGGTAAAGCAGATATTACAGTAAATAAAAACATGGTTCCTTTTGATGATAAATCTCCATTTGTTACTTCTGGTATTCGTGTAGGAACTGCTGCAATTACAACACGTGGTTTAAAAGAAGAAGACATGGAACAAGTAGTTGCTTTTATTGATGAAGCAATTATGAATGCAGATAAGGAAACAGTTTTAGAAAATATATCAGAACAAGTATCAGAAATGATGCGTTATAGAAGATTGTTTGTAATGTAAGCAACCTTTATAAGGTTATTTTTAAAAAGCATCAAGTTAATACTTGATGCTTTTTTTATGCGAAAATTATTCTTGTAGTATGATTTGTGATAGTTAAAAGCGTTTTTTTTCGTATTTATCTAATTGTCAATATTTAAACTATGGGTTCTCTCAATATGTAATAGCAATAAATTTACTAAAAGAGCGTAAAAATTTTGTCGGTTATCTATTAAATGATAGTGAGAAATTTAGTTTATGATGAACAATAATTTGTTCGGAAAAGACATTATAACGAATTAGGAGCCCAAAAATAATTATGTGTTTTAGATAAGAATAATAAACCCTATTTTACAAAAAGAAACAAAAAAATAATCAGTTTTGTTTCATTAATCTTCATTTTTGGCTCTTTCTATAATATTTTCTGGTAAAGATTTTTTTGCTTTTGCACCCATTTTCTTTAACTTTTCTACACTTGTAATAAGGTTTCCTTTTCCTTCAACAAGTTTATTCATTGCTAAATTATAATCTGTTTTTGAAGCGTCAATTTTTTTACCAACTCCTATTAAGTCAGCTAAAAGACCATGAAACTTATCATACAAAGCACCTGCTTGTCTAGCAATTTCAATTGCATTTTTTTGTTGTTTCTCGTTATTCCACATGGTATCTATTGTACGTAAAGTAGCCAAAAGGGTAGAAGGTGTAACAATTACAATGTTTTTCTCAAAAGCTTTATTATACAAACTATTATCTGTATTAATTGCTACAGCAAATGCAGGTTCAATAGGTATAAATAGCAATACAAAATCTGGAGATTCTATTTTATAAATATCTTCATATTTCTTTTCACTTAATTGCTCTACATGACGTCTTAAAGAAGCTATATGTTCTTTCAGAAAACGTTCTTTTAAAATAGCATCATCTGCATTTACAAATTGCTCATAAGCAGTTAAAGAAACTTTAGAATCTACAATCATTTTTTTGTTGTCTGGCAAATGAATTACAACATCTGGCAAAACACGTTTACCTTCATCATTTGTAAAACTTTGTTGCACAAAATACTCTCTATCTTTCTCTAAGCCAGACTTTTCTAAAACTCTTTCTAAAACTAATTCACCCCAATTACCTTGTGTCTTACTATCTCCTTTTAAGGCTTTTGTTAGGTTGATAGTTTCTTTACTCATTTGGATGTTCAACTCTTTTAATCCAATAATTTGCTGACGTAAAGCGGCATGGTAATCAATACTTTCTTTATGTGTTTTATCTACTTTATCTTCAAAAACCTTAATTTTTTCTTGTAGAGGATTTAAAATAGTATTCATGTTTACTTTATTCTGCTCTGTAAATTTGCTAGATTTTTCATCTAGAATTTTGTTGGCTAAATTTTCAAATTCTTTTGTAAATTTTTCTTGTAATTTTTCAACTTCACCTTTATTTTCCTCCAACTTTAGTTGCAAATTTTTTAAATCTGAATCTTGCCTGGTATTTACATTACTAAGCTGTTCTTTTTCTTGTTGAATAGATTTTAGCTCTCTTTGTAATTCTATAATGTTATTATCGGCAATTTCTTTAGATTGAAGCAATAAAGAACTGCGTTCTTCTAAAGTAGCTTTTTCTTTTTCTGAATTTAATTTAGTAAGCAACTTGCCTATAAATAAGCCAATTACACCAAATAAAATGGCAATAAGTAAGTAAATAATCAAATCGTTCATCATATCAAATTATAAGTCCTTAAATTTATCACTTTTAAAACACAACATGAAGAGAATTTCAAGATTTATATTATTTACAATTTTAGGATGGAAATTAACACAAGACTTCCCTAAAGATGTAAAAAAATACATTGTTGTTGTTGCACCACATACAAGTTGGATCGATTTTCCAATAGCAATTTTAGCTCGATTGAGTTCCGGAATTATGATTAATTTTATAGGAAAGGATTCACTTTTTAAAGGCCCTTTTGGTTTTTTCTTTAGAGCTTTAGGTGGTACACCAGTAGACAGAAGTAAGAGTAATAACTTGGTAGATGCAATTGTAGAGATATTTAATTCTAAAGAAGAATTTAGGTTAGGATTGTCTCCAGAAGGAACAAGAAAAAAAGTAGATGAATGGAAAACAGGGTTTTACTACATAGCAAAAGGAGCAAATGTACCTATTGTTTTGGCTACTTTAGATTTTGAAAATAAAGAAATAAGAGCTTCTAGACCTTATTATATTACAGAGGATAAAGAAGCTGATTTTGAGGTATTTTACTCATTTTTTAAAGGCGTTAAAGGAAGAAATCCTGAATTATTTTAAACTTTGACTATAACTTTCACTAAAAATGCTTAAATTTATAGTAATAAGCAGACTTGATGAATAGAGATTAGGGGCTTTATTAGCAAAGAGTTTATAAATAGCATATGCTATGATATTAAGTCTCCAGTTTACTGGAGACTTTTTTTTTTACTTAAATTTTTTTGATATTTTTTCTGCAATTCCTACAATAACGGCTGTTGCTTTTATCATAGATTCTACAGGAACATATTCAAAACGACCATGAAAATTATGTCCGCCTGCAAAAATATTTGGACAAGGTAAACCTTTGTATGAAAGCTGAGAACCATCTGTTCCTCCTCGAATAGGTTTAATTAAAGGAACAATCCCAATATCTTTCATTACTTCTTCCGCAATATCTACAATATGCATTACAGGAACAACTTTTTCCTTCATATTAAAATATTGATCTTTAATTTCTACAGCGATTATGTCTTGTTTTAAACGCTTATTAAAATCAACTGCAATTTTTTGCATTAAAGTTTTTCTTTTTTCAAATAACTCTAAATCATGATCTCTTATTATATATTGCAAAACTGTTTTCTCTACATTTCCATTCATGTCATGTAAATGAAAAAAACCTTCATAATCTGTAGTTTTTTCAGGAACTTCATTTGCAGGAAGTGCATCAATAAAATCGTTAGCAATTAACATAGAATTTATCATTTTTCCTTTTGCATAACCAGGATGAACAATTTTACCAGTTATCGTAACCTTTGCCCCAGCAGCATTAAAATTTTCATATTCTAATTCTCCAATTTGGCTTCCATCCATTGTATATGCCCATTCTGCGCCAAACTTTTTAACATCAAATAAATGTGCTCCTTTACCAACTTCTTCATCGGGTGTAAAACAAATTCTAATTTTTCCGTGTTTAATTTCTGGATGATTAATTAGGTATTCCAAAGCAGAAACAATTTCTGTAATTCCTGCTTTATCATCTGCTCCTAAAAGTGTTGTTCCATCAGTTGTTATTATAGTTTGACCTTTATATTGTAGTAAGTCATCAAAATAATCTGGAGATAAAACAATATTTTTATCTTTATTTAAAACAATATCTTTTCCATCATAATTATGATGAATTTGTGGTTTTACATTTTTTCCTGTAAAATCTGGACTCGTATCAATATGAGAAACAAAGCCAATAGTTGGCACTTCATAGTCTAAATTACTTGGTAAAGTTGCCATTACATAACAGTTTTCATCTAAATCTACATCTTGTAAACCAATATGGTTTAATTCTTCAACTAAAACCTTTGCTAAATCCCACTGTTTTTCTGTACTTGGAAAAGCAGGGTTTTCAGGGTCTGACTCTGTGTCTATAGTTACGTATTTTATAAATCTGTTTATAATATGTTCTTTATCAATCATTTTTACTGAGTTATTTTAATTTTTTCTATTAATGAAAATGCTTCACACATTCTTTCTTGTACTAAAGAATCTCCATAAATGTCTGTTTTAGCAAGTATAAAATTATTTTTATTTAATTTGATAAATACATTGCAAACTTGATAGGTAAACGTTCTTTTTTTTCCTTTTGAAACGGTATAATAAGAAGGGGAATTAAGGAGTTTAATTTCTTTAGAGGTTGTTTGAATTAAATTTTTTGATAAACTTTCTTGTTCTTGTTTTAATTTAAAAACATTATCAAAATTAATGCTTTTATTAATATATGTAATGTCTAAAAGTAATGTTTCTGTTAATTGTTTTGCACTATCTGCTGTAAAGATTGATGACTGTGCAGCATCATAAAATAATTTTGTTTTCCATGTTTTTGGAAATTTTACAGAAAACGTTTTTTTTACGTCTACAATCTCTTCTAAATTATTAAATGCTGTTGTTGTACAATTAAAATCTGAGGAAATCTCTGATTGTTGTTTACATGAAAAGAATAGGAGAGGAGCAATAAAAATAAGAATAGAAAACCTCATAGAATTATTTTAAAATAAGTTTTCCTATTTTATTATTTCCAGATAGCCATGCCGTATTTTTATCTACAAATTGAATTGCATAATAACTGTCTTTAGAAACTTCTTTCCAAGAAATACCTCCATTATTAGAAAAAGACACTCCCGTTTTTCCAACCGCAAAAATTTCTTTTCCTTGCGTATTTGGTACATATTGTACACAACTTTTATAGTTTGGGTTTTGTCCATCAGAAACTAACTTCCAAGTTTTTCCACCATCTGTTGTAATTGCTTTGTTGGCGTTGTTTTCTTTAGGTTTAGAATAGTCTCCGCCTATAATAATTCCGTTGTTTTTATCAGCAAAATCAATAGAATAAATTCCTTGTGGGCCATTTCCTTGAATAATTGGTGTATTATAAATGGTCCAAGTTTGTCCATAATCTTCAGATTTTAAAACTCTTGCTTTTTTACCACCAGAAGCAATCCATACAGTTTTACCAATCGTTTTAATATTGGTGTTACTTGCTGCAAAAAAAGCTTCGCCATCTTCAAATTCTGGCAAATTACAACAAGCAATTTTTTGCCAAGTATTTCCAGCATCTTCCGTAATAATTATTGAAGCACAATCTTCTGTTGGATCTCCAACTGCAATTCCGTGTTTATTATCATCAAAAAAAAAGAGCGCATCATAAAAGACTTTCTCATGATTTTCTGTGTAAACTAAGGTAGTTTTTTTATCAGAAATTTTATACAATAAAGCAGGATTTGCTATTGAAAGAGCAAAAAAGTGATTTTTGTTTTTGGCTAAACTTCTAAAATGTGGTACAATGGTATCTTGATATGTAATATATTCTGTTGTCCAAGATTTTCCGTTATCATTTGTAAAACCAATATCGCCACGAGAACCTGCATAATAAACTGTATGATTATCAATAGATTGAATAGCTCTAATACTTGTGCTATCTATTTTAAATTCTTTAATGCTAATTTTTTCTATTTTTCTTGGTGTATATTCTTGTTTGCAAGAAGCATAAAAAAGTATAACAAAAATAATTACGGTTATTCTTTTCATTTTTAATATTTTTATAGCACTAAATTAAACAAATCATTTGTAGTTAATGAAAAAAGCGTTAGTAATTTCTGGTGGTGGTAGCAAAGGTGCATTTGCAGGTGGAGTTGCACAATATTTAATGAAGAATGAAGGAAAAGAATATGATTTGTTTTTAGGAACTTCTACAGGAAGTTTAATGGTTTCTCACTTGGCGTTAGGAATGTTAGATGAATTAAAAGAATTATATACCAATGTAAACCAAGAAACAATTTTTAGTAACAATCCTTTTACAATACGTAAAGTTGCAGGAGAAAAAGTGGTTAGCATTAATCACTTAAATACTTTTTGGAATTTCTTAAATGGAAGAAAAACTTTTGGTGAGAGCAAGAATTTACGTTCTCTAATAAAAAAGAAAGTTACTAGGGAAATGTATGATGAAATTAAAATAAAAAACAAAGAAGTTGTTGTTACGCTTTCTAATTTAACAGCAAATCAAATAGAGTATAAATCTATTAATGATTGTACTTATGAAGATTTTTGTGATTGGATTTGGGGTTCTTGTAATTATGTACCTTTTATGAGTTTGTTAGAAAAAAACAATTGTCAGTATGCAGATGGTGGTTTTGGTTCTTTAGTACCAATTAGAGAAGCAATTTTAAGAGGAGCAACAGAAATTGATGCAATTATTTTAGAAACTGAAATTACTCAATTTAATAGAATGCCCTCTAAAAATCCATTTTCTTTATTGTTTGATGTGTTTGACTTTATGCTTACTCATGTAGAAAGACATAATATTACTATTGGTAAACTTGCAGCAAAAAATAAAGATGTAAAACTAAACTTGTATTACACGCCAACTGTTTTAACGACAAACTCATTAGTATTTGACAAGAACTTAATGCGTAAATGGTGGAAATCTGGGTATAAATATGCGAAAACTAAAAAAGAAGAATTAATGAGTGAGTTTAGACCAGATATTTTAACAGATCAAGAGTTAGATGATGGTGTAAGTGATGTAGAAGAAATGATATTATTAAAAAAGAAACAAAAAAATAATTGATTATATAAAAAAAAGTCCAGCAATTAGCTGGACTTTTTTAGCTATTATATTTTGTCCTTTATTTTTTAAAATCTACATACATTTCATTTGCAAAAGGTCTTTGTAGTTTAGAGTTTGTAATCTGTTCCTTTTTGTTGAAATTCACTGCTTTTCCAGAAAATTTTGCTCCGTTTGTAATATAAGAAATAGTCCTATCTAATAAAGGGTCTGATTTTTCTCCTAAAACACCAATATTTACATCTCCAGAAATTTGTCCAAAATCTTCAGGTAATTCAATTTCTGGAAGATACCCTTCTGGATTGTTTTCACCATCAGAATTTTTTATTTCCATTACAATTGGCTGCATTGCATAAGCATGATTTGGATTTAAGTTAGTACCTGTTCTTTGTAAATTATCAGAATCATATAAGGTAATAGATCCAACTTGTTTACCAACTGTCTGTGTACCCACTAAATTTACATCAATATAAGCGCTTAATGCATTTATTACTAATTCTGATGCGGATGCTGTGTCTTCTGTAACAATAAAATAAACGCTTTGTAAACCTAAACTATTAATTGGCTCATTTACGGTTCCGTTATCAATTTCATCGGTAAAATAATTTAAAAAATTACTAGCATCAATGGCTTCCATTACTTTTTCATTCCAAACTTGTTGGGAAAACAACGTTTCATTAGATTTTGTAGCAATCATACTGCCTAAGTAAGTAGCTGTTCTAACACTTCCTCCACCATTATAACGTAAATCTATTATTAAATCTGTAATTCCGTTTGCTTTAAAATCTCCAAAAGCAGTATTTAATTCGCCATCATAAGAACTGGCAAATTGATTGTATAATAAATAACCAATTTTATGAGCACCTTCATCAAAAGTTTTTACAATTGAAACAGGATTTTCTTGTAATTCAGATTTTGTTAAAGAAATAGAATTTCCGTTAGAAATAGGGTTTCCTGCGTTAAAATCTGCTAGATTAATACTATAATTAGTATTGGTTCCAAACAACAAACTTCTGTAGTTACTTTCTGTAATTTGATTTCCATCTATAGCATTAAAAACCATTCCTCTTAAAACACCTTTTGTGTCAGCATCAGAGTTAGGAACTATATAATATACGATTCCATGCACATTTGATTGATTTGATTCATTTCTAAATAACTTAAACTCCATTCCATTATTTAATGTAATCCCTTGAAAAGAATTTTCTAAAGCAATATAATCATCAACAATCCAAGAAAAACGATCTGCTGGTCTGTTTAATAAATTTTCAAATAAATTTTCTGGAGTAGCATATCCAGATAAAAACCCATTTAATTCATTTTGATTACTAAAACGAGTGTCTGCTAAATCAGCTATTGAACTTTGCCATAAATAATAAGCGTTTAAACCTTTCCAAACAAAGTCATTAATTTCTAAATCAGCAGGCACATCCTCTAATTTAGATGAGCAATTAAAAAAAAGAACAGTTGTTAGTAATATAATAACTGTTTTAGAAAGAAATTTAAACTTCATAAATTTTTTGTTTTATAGTAAAGAAACGCAATATAAAGAGAATTAGTATTATTTTAATATATCTTGTAACAAAATATATTGTTCCTCGTCTTAATTATGTAAACCTGTTATAAAGCGTTGTATTTATGAGGTTTTTGCAAGGAAAATTAACAAAACCAAATGAACCAGTCAGACTTTTTAAAAGTTGTTTTACCATTTAAAGATAAGGTCTTTCGTTTAGCAAAAAGACTTTTAGTTTCTAGGGAAGAAGCTGAAGATGCTACACAAGAACTATTATTTAAATTATGGAAAAGTAAAGATAAGATTGCTGACTATAAAAATGTTGAAGCATTTGCAATGACAATGACTAAGAACTATTGTTATGATCGTTTAAAATCCAAACAAGCAAGTAATTTAACATTAGTACACAGTAATTATAAAGAAAAAGATACAAGTTTAGATAAGAAAATTGAACATCGAGATAGTGTAAACCAAGTACACAAATTGATTGAAAGCTTACCAGAACAACAAAAAATTATTATTCAATTAAGAGATATTGAGCAATATGATTTTGATGAAATTTGCAAAATGGTAGATATGAAGCCAACAGCAGTAAGAGTAGCCTTGTCTAGAGCAAGAAAAACAATAAGAGAAGCATTAATTAAAAAACACAACTATGGAGTTAGCTAACATAGAAATATTAGTAGAAAAATACTTAAACGCAGAAACATCTTTGCAAGAGGAAACAACCTTAAAAAACTATTTTATAGAAGGTAATGTAGCACCACACTTGCAAGAATATGAATATATGTTTAATTATTTTGTAAAAGCAAAAGATGAAATTTTTACAAAAACCATTCAGTTAGAACCTAAGAAATCTAAAAGAAGAAACTTAAAATGGTTATCTGTAGCAGCATCCGTTGCTTTATTAGTAAGTGTATTTGTAGGTAAACAACAATATGAAAAATACCAAGCAAAAAAAACATATGCACACGTAACAAATGCTTTAAAAATGTTATCTACAAATCTTAAAAAAGGAGATAAAGCTTTTGAACATTTATATACGTATGAAAACACCGTAAATAAAATTTTAAAATAAAACCAAGTAAAATAATTAGGAACCCCAAGTAAAGACAGAAATTATGAAAAAAATAATAGTATTAATAGCGTTAATAGTTACTCCAATGGTAACAAATGCACAGTCGTTTTTTGACAAATTAGAAGATATGGATGGCGTTTCATCTGTAATAGTAAGCAAAGATGCTTTTGAAATTTTAAAGAACTTTAAACCTCAAGGTAATGGAAGTGAAGCCATGGAAGTTTTTGAGATGATTAATGATTTAAAAGAATTGAAAATATTTTCTACAGATAAATCAGCAATAGCAGATAAAATGGATGCTATGGTAAGATCTGCTGTAAAAAGTTCTAAACTAACAGAACTAATGAGAATTAAAGAAGACGATTCTCGTGTAAAAATCTATGTTAAAACGGGTGGTAAAAAAGATTACGTAAGTGAAGTTTTAATGTTTGTAAAGGGTATCGATAAGAAAACTCAAGGAAACGTAGAGTCTGTAATTATATCTTTAACAGGTTTAATAGACATTAATAAGCTTTCTAAAATTGCAGATACTTTTACAAAAGAGAATGGAGTAAAAGTAAAAGTTAGTAGCAACTAAATTTAAATAAGCAAAGTCAGAGTAACATTCTGACTTTGCTTATCAAAAAAAATAGATAAAATGAAAAAAACAACCAAAATACTTTCACTATTACTTTTAGTTTTAATGATTACTTCATGTAAAAATGAAAAATCATTGCAAGGGTATTTAGTAGAAAGTCAAGAAAAAAATGGATTTATTACTGTAGATATTCCTACAAGTTTTTTACAATTAAAATCTGATGATGTTTCAGAAGAAGTAAAAGCTACTTTAAAAAGCATTAGAAAAGTAAACGTTGTTGCCTTGCCTATAAAAGGAAATGAAGCAGCTTATGAAGTTGAAAAAACAACACTAAAAAATATTTTTACAGACAATAAAGAGTATAAAACTTTAATGTCTATGAAAGCAAAAGGAATGAAAGTGAACTTTTATTATACAGGAGATACAGATTCTATAGATGAAGTAATTGCTTTTGGTTATGGTAAAGAAGCTGGAGTAGGTGTTGCAAGATTGTTAGGAGATAACATGAACCCTGCAAAAATTATAGAAATGATGAACAACATTAAAGTAGATGGAGATAATTTTGATTTAAAGCAATTTAGCGCAATTTTTAAAGGAAAATAATATTTAATTATACGATTTTAAAAGCCTAAAATTTCTAAAGAAATTTTAGGCTTTTTCTGTAATTTGTAACGGTAAACTTCTTACTAAAACTGCTAAATGAATATTAACTGCGCATTAACACCTACAATGTATTAATTTCTTATTTTTGGTGCTTTAAGAAAATCATGTTTATGAAGATTAAAAAATGCGTATTATTTCTTTTTGTGCTGCTAACTTTTGTTGGTTTTTCACAAAACACTTCAACTTATAAACCAGAAAGAGACAAAATTCACGATTTAGTACACACAAAATTAAAAGTCGATTTTAATTTTAAAGAAAAACAATTAAATGGTGAAGCTTGGGTTACTGCAAAAGCCCATTTTTACGCAACTAATAAAATTACATTAGATGCAAAAGCGATGATTATTCATCAAGTTTCTATAGATAATAAGAAATTAGATTATAATTATGATGATTATAAGTTGATTATCGATTTACCAGAAGAATACTCAAGAAATGAAGATTTTACGCTTTACATTAAATATACAGCGCGTCCAGAAAAAGTAAATCAAAAAGGAAGTGCAGCAATTACAGGTGCAAAAGGATTATACTTTATAAATGCAGATGGTTTAGACAAAAATAAGCCAACTCAAATTTGGACTCAAGGAGAAACAGAAGCTAGTAGTTGTTGGTTTCCAACAATAGATTCTCCAAATCAAAAAACATCACAAGAAATTTATATTACAGTTCCAGATAAGTTTGTAACACTTTCTAATGGTAAGTTAATTAACCAAATAAAAAATGGAATAAACAGAACAGATTACTGGAAATTAGATCAAAAACACGCTCCCTATTTATTTTTTATGGGAATTGGTGAATATGAAATCGTAGAAGATAAGTACAAAGAGATTCCTGTAAACTACTATGTAGAAAAAGAATATGCACCTTATGCAAAAGATATTTTTGGGTTAACGCCAGAAATGATGGAATTCTTTTCTACAATTTTGGGAGTAGAATATCCTTGGAATAAATACAGCCAGATTGTTGGTAGAGATTATGTTTCTGGCGCTATGGAAAACACAACTGCAGTCATCCATGGAGAAAAAGCATATCAAAAACCAGGACAATTAATAGATGAAAATGTACAAGAAAATACAATTGCACATGAATTGTTTCATCATTGGTTTGGAGACTTAGTAACAACAGAAAGTTGGTCTAATTTAACTTTAAATGAATCTTTTGCTAATTATAGCGAGTATTTATGGAGAGAACATAAATATGGGAAATTAAATGCCGATATGCATTTGCATGAAGATGTACAAGCATATATGAATGGTCAGAATTTTGACAAACATTTAGTTCGTTTTAATTATGATGACAAAGAGGATATGTTTGATTTGGTGAGCTATAATAAAGGTGGTGCTATTTTACACATGTTGCGTAATTATATTGGTGATGACGCTTTTTTTGAAAGTTTACAAGCATATTTAACAGCGTTTAAATACAAATCTGCAGAAGTACATCAATTGCGTTTAATCTTAGAAAAAGTAACAGGAAAAGACCTTAATTGGTTTTTTAATCAGTGGTATTTTGGTGCAGGACATCCAAAACTTGAAATCTCTTATGACTATAATACATTACAAAAAACAGTAACTGTAAATATTTTACAAGTTCAAGAAAGTACATTTCAATTTCCTATTTCTTTAGATATTTTTGAAAATGATAAAAGAACACGTCATACTGTTTTTGTTGATGGAAAAGATGCATCATTTAAATTTCCTTATACAAAACAACCTACTTTAATTCAGTTAAATTCAGATGGCGTTTTACTATGTGAAATCAGTGAAAACAAGGTTTTAAGTGATTATATTTTTCAATTGAAAAATGCTACAAACTTTTCTCACAGAAGAGAAGCGTTGTTAGAAGTAGCAAAAAAGCAAGAGGATAAAAATGCTTTTAGTGCCATTGAGAATGCATTGAGTGATCCTTCGTATAAAATTAGAATCCTCGCTTTACAGAATATCGATTTAATTAATAAATTTTCTAAAAAAGAAGCAATTCAAAAAATTATGGAAGTTGCTAATTCAGATAAAAAAACACTAGTTCAAGCAGCAGCAATAGAAACTTTAGGGAAATTAACAGATCCTGAGTTGAAATCTATTTTTGAAAAAGCATTAGAAAGTAAGTCTTATTCTGTTTTAGGAAAAGGAGTGGTTGCTATGTATTATATAGATAAACAATTGGCAATTAATAAGTCTAAAGAGTTTCCAGATGAAGTAAGACAAATTTTAGCAACACCTTTAACACGTATTTTTATTGAAGAAAAAGATGAAAAAGAACTGCCTTTTATAGCTAAAAACACATTGTCTGGAATGTTTTTAACAGGAGATGATGCAACAAAGGTTTTATATCAAAAAGCATTTAAACAAATTTCTGAAAGCAATAATACAGAAGCTATAAAAAATTTGGTAGATGATATGGTTGTAAAAGGAAATCAGTATAAACAGTTTAATTTTGACAAAGTTGTAATTAACTTAATGAGAAATATGATACAGAGTCAGAAAACTGAAAACACAGCAAATAGAGACAGAAATACAGAAGTTATTAAAACAGCAATGGCGAAGTTGTTATAAAGTTTATTTAAAGTACAAAAAAAAGAGGAAAATCAATGCTATGATTTTCCTCTTTTTGTATGTTATATTTTTTAATAATAATGACTAAATCTTAAGAAAAAATAGAAGGTCTAGCTATAATTTTCTTCACCATAGGTCATTGTTAAAGTTTCTGTATGATGTTCTGTGTGATGTGCTGTCCACATAATAATCTCTCTAAGAGTCATTTTACCCATTAAAGGATGTGGAATTACTAATGAATCTAAGTTTATATCGCTAATTTTTCTTGTTTTATATTGGAGTTTTTTATTTTGTATATGAAGTCTTGTAATTAAACGCGCTCTATCTTTTAATAATGGTTTCTTTAAATTTTGATTAAAAACGCTGACGCTCTCTTTATTTTCTAGTAATTTTTTTTGATAATTTTTAGCAACAATTTCATAACTTCTCGTTTCTCTATTGCAAGTACCAAATTTATATTTTAAAAAAAATCGTGGATAACTTAATGCATTGTTTAACAGTTGTAAACTATTTGTTAAATGTAAAATTTGCTGACCAGTAGTCCATTTTCTATCAGGTCCTTTATCCCAAATGTCTTCAGGTTGTTTTTCTAGCCAATCAAACAATTTTTGATGTTTTTCTTCTAATAAATCAGCAATTGCAATTTTGTCCATTTTTGTTATTAAAATTTTGAAACAGAAATATACAAAACTTAATCGAAAAAACCGTTAGCAGACTATATAATGTAATTCATTTCTGCTTTTTTAATTGTGCTTTAAAGAAAATTAATTATCAGTTTAAAATATTACTTTTCAGAAATAAACTCCAAAGCAACACCATTTATACAATGTCTTTTTCCAGTAGTTTTTGGTCCATCATCAAAAGAATGGCCTAAATGACTACCACAGGTATTGCATTTTAACTCTGTTCTTGCATACCCAATTTTATAATCTACATCTAATTCCACATTTCCTTTAATAGACCTATCAAAAGAAGGCCATCCAGAACCAGAATCGTATTTATGTTTAGATTCATACAATGCAGTTTTACAAGCTGCACAAATATAAACTCCTGTTTTTTTGTTCTCATTAAAAGCGCTAGAAAATGCTCTTTCTGTTCCCGCTTCTCTTAAAACATCATATTGTAATTTTGTCAATTCTTTTTTCCATTGTACATCTGACTTTACAATTTTATATGTTTTTTTTTCTTTGGATGTGGTTTGTGCTTTTCCATTGCAACTAACTAAAAGGACTAAAACTAAAATGGATAGTATTTTTTTCATGTATTTATAAGTATAAAATTTATAATTTTATTGGTAACATCTTTATCACGAAGGATTTTTGTATGACCTAAACCATTTGTAATTAATAATGAACCATTCTGTAAACTTTGACGGATATTTAGTGCACAACTTACAGCAACATCACCATCAATTAAGTCATGAATTACTAAAGTTGGTGTTTTTACTTTTTTTGCAGCTTCACTTGTTGTAAAATCCTCTAAACTTCTACTCAATTTTTTCTCAAAATGAGCTTTCATTTTTTTACTGATAGGCTCTTTTAGCCCTAAATTTTTAATATAATTAGAAATAATATCAGAAACTTTATCACCAGAACCAACAGTTACCAAACATTTGAATAATTCTTTTTCAGCAGATGCATTTAAAAGTGCCATTGCCCCAAAAGAATGACCAATTGCAGCTTCAAAAGGTCCAAATTCATTATTTATTGCTTTTATAGTTTCAATATACTCAATCATATTTGTAGTTCTTCCTAATGATTTTCCATGAGCAGGAGCATCAAAAGAAATCACCATAAAACCTTTTTCTAATAGTTTATTAGCAATCATAAAAAGTTGCGTACTTCTTCCTGCCCAACCATGAGAAAGTAAAACTTTTTTGTCTGAAAAACCATAAGACAATACATGTATTTCTTTCTTTATAGAGTTCACAAATAGTTTCTTGTTTTGAGAACTTTCTTCCATGGCAATTTCTCTTTTTGGTGTTGAAAAGGTAAAAGGGGTGGTAAACAATTTTGTAGCAAACAGCACAACCAACTTATGTGAAATAAACTGTAGTATTTTTGCTAAATATTGAACAGGTTTCGGAATTAGTAAACTAGGAGGTACAACTTTATTTGAAGAAAATAAATGCATTAATGAATTATATTTTTTTGATAAAGATAGAATATGTAATTTTATGAAAAATAAAAATAATTCGTTTTTTTAGTGATAAATAAATGAAATTCTATCTTAAAAATAACCGAATTTAAATATAAAGTAGATGAAAAAAATAGTTGTTTTATTAATTGCAGTTTTCCTTTTTAGTGCATGTAGTACGGTACCAATTACGGGTAGAAAAAGAGTTAATTTTGTTAGTGATGCTCAGGTGTTACCGGCAAGTTTTGCACAATACAAAGGTTTTTTAGAAGAAAATAAATTATCTTCTAATAAAGAAATGACCAATCAAATTAAAAGTGTTGGTAAAAATATTTCTGCAGCTGTTGATCGCTTCATGCGAGCAAATAACATGAGTTCAGAAGCAAATTCTTATAAATGGGAATTCAATTTAATAGAAGATAAAACTGTAAATGCTTGGTGTATGCCAGGAGGGAAAGTTGTTTTCTATACAGGTATAATGCCAATTTGTGAGAATGAAGATGGAGTAGCGGCAGTTATGGGTCATGAAGTTGCACATGCATTTGCCAAACACGGACAAGAGAGAATGTCTCAAGGACAGTTACAACAACTTGGTGGTTTAGCGGTGGCATTAGGAACTTCTAATAAAGATGAAAAAACAAAACAAATGTGGAATACTGCGTTTGGTGTTAGTTCTGGTTTAGGAATATTAAAATTTAGTAGAGTACATGAACAAGAAGCGGATAGATTAGGGTTGATTTTTATGTTAATGGCAGGTTATAAAGGTACAGAAGCTGCAGAAGTTTGGGTAAGAATGAGTAAATTATCTAAAGGAGGTTCTCAGCCAGAAATTTTAAGTACACACCCTTCAAATGCTTCAAGAATTCAAGATTTAAGAACTTATTTGCCAACTGCTAATAAATATGCTGCCCAATATAATGCGATAGCAAACAGCGAAATAAAAAATTAGTATAAAAAATAGATTTCTTATATTGTAGCCGTTCAAAAATTAATTTTTGAACGGTTTTTTTTATAAAATAGATGCGATGTTAAAAATTGGAGATAAAAAATTAATTAAGGGTTGGGCTTTTTATGATTGGGCAAACTCTGTGTATTCTTTAGTAATTAGTACAGCCGTTTTCCCGCTTTATTATAGTGCAATTACAGACGGAAAAACAGTTTCTTTTCTTTGGATGGATTGGAGCCATCCAGATAGTTTATATAGTTATGCATTGTCTTTTTCATTTTTAGTAGTTGCCTTACTATCTCCTATTTTATCTGGTATTGCAGATTATACTGGAAGTAAGAAAAAATTTATGAAATTTTTCTGTTGGCTTGGTGGTTTATCTGTAATGAGTCTGTATTTTTTTGAAGGAATAGATACTGTTTGGATAGGAATTGTCTTTACCGTGTTAGCAAGTATTGGTTTTTGGGCAAGTTTGGTGTTTTACAATGCGTATTTACCAGAAGTTGCACATCCAGAACAACAAGATAGAGCAAGTGCAAAAGGGTTTATTTATGGTTATACAGGTTCTGTTATCTTATTAATAGTTAATTTAATAATGATACAAATGCCAGATGTTTTTGGTATAACTGCTGGTATGGCTTCTCGTATTTCTTTTTTAATGGTTGGTCTTTGGTGGATTGGTTTTGCTCAAATAACATTTAGTAGATTACCAAGTAATGTTTATCATAAAAAACCTAAAAAAGATTATATATGGAAAGGCTTTAGAGAACTAAAAATTGTCTTTAAAGAAATTCAAGAATATGATACATTAAAAAAATTCTTAATTTCATTTTTTCTTTTAAGTATTGGTGTACAAACCATTATTTTAATGGCTGCAATATTTGGAGCTAGTGAATTAGGTTTACCCGCAATTAATTTAATAGTAACTATTCTATTGGTACAAATAGTAGCAATAGTTGGTGCATTTGTGTTTTCTAGATTATCAGAAAAATGGGGAAATATTAAAGCTTTAAAGGTTACTATTTTAATTTGGATGCTGGTTTGTTTTTCGGCATTTTTATTAGATAAAAATCAAGAAAATGTGGCTTATTATTTTTATGGATTAGGAGTTCTATTAGGCTTTGTACAAGGAGCAATACAATCTTTAACACGTTCTACATACTCTAAATTATTACCAGAAACAGAAGATCATGCAACGTATTTTAGTTTTTATGATGTTACTGAAAAAATTGCTATTGTCTTAGGAACTTTTGTTTATGGATTTCTATATTCCATAACAGATTCTATGCAATGGAGTGTCCTTTGTATGGCCATTTTCTTTTTAGCTTCTTTTATTATTCTGAGTACTTTAAAGAAAACAAAATACGTAAGATAAAAGCCAACATCAATTTTACTAAGTTTAATAATCTATTGTATCACATCTGTAAAAGGGAAATCTATAATGTTTTAAATGAGGTTGTAAATTTTGATAAACCTGACATAAGCATTATAAACCCCACAATTTATGCTACTTTTTATTTCCATAGGCAGTTAATAACATATTCAAGATAATTACAATAATTAATCTTGAATAATACATCTTTTCCTTTTCTACTTTATTTTACTATTAAATATGGATTTAATGACTCTTTTAAAGTTTTTATGGATTTGTAGACCATAAAGATCCGCTAATCATCATTGCACGTCTGGGCAATTGTAAGCCTGCAATAATTAATTGTGCAAAATCTTCTGGTTGTAATACACTTTCAGGATTACCATCTGTAATTCCTAAATATTTAGCCATATCTGTAGCTATGGTGCTTGGTGTTAAAGTGTTTACTCGAATGTTATTTTTACGAACTTCTTTCATTAATGATTGTGACAATCCGATAACAGCAAATTTAGAAGCAGAATAAGCAGAAGTACTTGCATTTCCACTTAACCCTGCAGTTGATGAAATATTTATTATATCGCCTTCATTTTTATCAATTAAATAGGGGAGTACTTCTTTAGTAACATAATACATGCCTAATACATTCACTTTAATAATGTCTTCCCATAATTTAGGTTCCATTTCATTTAAAGTTCCAAAAGCGGCAATACCAGCATTATTTACTAAAATATCTACAGTTCCTAAGTTTGAAATACTATTTTTTATTCCGATTTTAACTTCTTCATAACTAGCTACATCAAATACTTCATAATACGCATTTACACCTAGTTCCTTTAATTCAGAAACTGTTTCCTTTAGCTTTTCTTCGTTGCGTCCTGTAATAGCAACATCTATACCTAGTTTTGCAAATGCTATTGCTGTTGCTTTTCCTAATCCTCTGCTGCCACCAGTTATAATGGCTTTTTTATTTCTTAATTCCATTTTATTTAAATTATTTCTTATGAATATTATTCTTGTGTTAGTCTTTTTAAAGCTCCTATAATCTGTATCTAAAAAGGCATATTTAATGATGTTAGTCTTTATTAATAAAAATAGGACTGATACTAAACTGATTATTGCTTTTTAATTAACTCAGAAAGTACTTGTTTAAAAGTAGCTACAGGTTGTGCTCCTGTCACGGCACTTTTTCTATTAAATACAACAGTTGGTACAGAATTTACACCTAAATCTTTCCAATACGTTTCTTTTTTGGTCACTTCAGAACGTGCAGCGGCATTGTCTAATTTAGAGAGCGCTTCTTCTACATTTAAACCTACATCTAGTAAAGCTTGTTTTAAAACTTCTTTTTTTGAAACATCTTTTCTATCACTAAAAAAGGCTTTTGTCAAGGTCATTTTCAGTTCCGTTTGTTTTCCAAATTCTTTGGCATATTCTAACAAAATATGCGCATCAAAAGTGTTAGACATTCTCATTTCATCAAAATAATCAAATGTAAAACCGAGTGCTGCACCAGCAGCTACCATTTCTTGTTGAGACTCTTTTTGCTGTTCTAAAGTAGCACCATATTTTTCTGAAATATGTTCTTGTACATTTTGACCTTCAACAGGCATATTGGGATTTAACTCAAAAGGTTGCCATTCTATTTCTACTTGATCTTGAATTCCTAATTCGTTTATTGCTTTTTCTAAACGTTTGTAACCAATGGTACACCAGGGACAAACAACATCAGAAACGATATCTATTTTTAGTTTTTCTTTCATTTTTTTATGTTTAAAAATCTCCCGCTTAAAAAACGGAAGATTGAATGTTATTAATTAATCTGTAGTATTTATGATACTACATTTTCTTTTTTCCAAGCAAATTTTTGAAAAGGTGCATCTACAGGCGTATTTGCAATATGGTTTGTATAGTTACTAATTGTTTTTTGAGCCAATCCTAAAATGATTTCTAAAATTTGTTGCTCTCCATAACCAACCGCATAAAATGCTGTTAAATCTTCTTGAGAAACATAACCACGATTTCTAACAATCTTTAAAGTCATGTCTTTTAAGGCTTGCAATTTTTCATTTGGCATTGCGGCATCATTTCTTAAAGCCTCAGATAACGCGCTGTCTACTTTCATCATATTTGCTATTGCTGTATGCGCAGGAACACAATAATTACATCCGTTTTCTACATTAATAGTTTGCCAAACTACTGTTAATTCTTCTGCGTTAAATGAAGAGTTCATAAAAAGTTCATGTAATTTCCCATACGCTTCATAGGTTTGAGGAGAAGAGGCCAAAACACCATGTAAACCAGGAATCATTCCGTTATTTTTCAAAGATTTTTCTAATAATGCTTTACTTGCTTCTGGAGCAGTTTTAATTGTTTGTATTTTTAAAGTTGTCATCATTTTTATTTTTAATGTTTATATTTAAATAACTAAACGACTGTTTAGTTATTCGTTAAAAAAAGGATTATATATTATTGAACGTCATTTCTATATAATCTTCAATTTCTTTTCTGCTATTAACTCTAGCAGCTGCGGCCAAACCATGTTTTGCTAACAACAAATAGTTGGCATGCTTCAATATTGTTTCTTCATCTTTAGAGCTCTCAATGCTTAATTTTTCTATAATTAAACTCTTAAGATCATCCATAAATAAAGACATCTGTTCTTTTATAATGGGGTCTTCACTTTCAGAAAATTCATTATAGGTATTGGTAACAAAACATCCTTTTTGGTTTTCTTCTTTATACAGCGCGCTCACGGAGTCATAGAAAAATTGCTTAATATCTTCAACACCATTAGAAGCGTTCTTAAACTTATTGAAGAACACGTTAGATTTTGTTTTGTACGCTTTTAAGCTCTTAATAAAAACACCATGCTTATTACCAAAACTAGCGTATATAGAGAATTTGTTTATACCCATTTCTTTTTCAAGCATTTGCATAGACGTGTTTTCATAACCGTTTTGCCAAAACAAGTTCATTGCTTTATCGATTACTTCATCCTCAATATATTCTTTTTTTCTTGCCATTATTTCAAAGTACAGTACAAAACTAAACAATCGGTTAGTTATGAAAAAATAATAGGCTATTTATTTTAATTTAAGAAATAAATCAGGAGGTAAGTACTTGATTATTAGCTTTTTTTTTTTGTAAAATTATTATTTACTAATATTTCTGTTTTCGAAATGTAATATGGATTATTACATGTTTAAATGCCTACTAGAAAGTAGACTTGTACTACCAATTAATTTTATAGCGTGTTGTATCCCCTTTTTATTCCTTTTTCAGTTTAAATAACTTAAAAGTATCTGCTTTTGGTTGATATCCTACTTTTTCTTTTGATTCTGTTATGTCTAATCGTTTGTATCTGTTATCTGAAATAGCTTTTAGAACTTCATAGTGTATATTTTCTGTTTCAATGCATCCAATCAATAATTGATTAAAGTCGTCTGGGTTTAGAAAAGCACTTAAATCTCTTGCGTTCATTTCTGTAAAATCCTTTGGAAATTCGTAGGCTCCAATTCGTAAACATATTGCAGAAATTCCGTTATTATGTGCATGATAAGCGGCTAAATCTTCTCCGAAACATTTTGATACTCCATACATGTTTTTGGGTTTTACAAGCATGTTCTTGTTTACCTGAATATCGGTGGGATAACTTTCAATAGTTTGGGCACTACTAGCAAAAATTAACCTTTTGCACTTTGCTTTTACGGCTGCTTTAAATATATTTTGGGTTGTTTTTATATTCGTCTCCAAAATTTCGTCCGATTCGGAAATCGGGTCTACTATTCCCGCCAAATGGATTACTGTATCAATTCCTTCGCATAGTTTTAAGCAAACTGATACGTTCATTAAATCTGCTTTTTTGATGCTCACTTTATCGGTAAAAACACCGCTAGGTGTTGCAATATCTGCAACGGTTATTTTATATTTATGTTCGAAGTTTTGGACAAAATAGGTACCTATTTTTCCAAACCCTCCAGTCATTAGAATTTTTTTCATTGATTTTTGGTTGTTTCCCTAAATTGGCTACAGTGTGCTTTTATATGATTAGTTGCTGGTTTTATGGACTAAAATTAAATAAATACAAGCCGAATAAAAAGTTTGTAAATATTTTTAATAAGGAGGCCTGCACTAGTAGTTAATTTTATAAGGTATTGGCAATAGTAATTGATGTTATTTGAAATACAATCCTTTACTCTCCAGCTTCCCAAAGTATTTTTCATACTGTTGAAGAGCGTAAATATCCATCATACCACCTACATAATCTAAAACTCTTCTATCCCATTTTTTAATAGACCTGTAATTTGCTGGCAATAACTTCATGTCTTTATTGTAGTCTTTGTCTGTGTATAATTCAAATAATCGAGTTAATACATGTTTACCTAACTGTTCATATTCAATAATATCAGACTGTCTTTATATTGTTTTAAAAGTTAGTTTTTTTAAACAATTTGCTAATTTTGCTAAACTTTTATACCCTAAAATATTATTAGATGTTAATCCTATATCTTTAATTAATGCAGCAGCTAATATAGAGCTAAGCTCTTTTCTAAATAACATAGCATATTCTTCAGATGTTTTATTATCCTTTGATTTTGATGCAAATCCTTTAGCATTCTCAATCATTTTTGAGAAAATAGTAGTCACATCCTTAAATTTATCACTAATACTAAACTCATGTAAAAGTTCATCAATACTAAAGGACTTTAATTTCAATGAATCTTCTAAATCATGAAAAGCATAAGCTATTTCATCAGTTATATCCATTATTTCGCAATCAATTGTTTTATGTTTTATATTATATTCTTCAAGCCAACTTTTAACTAATTCAAAATCCTTGTCATATAAGAATTTTGTGTTTTTGATTTCTTTATCTTCTTTATGTTTTTTATAATACTTGACAGTGCCAAGCATTGTTCTTACTGTCAAATTTAAACCATTGAAATTGTGGTGTCTTTTCTCTATACTTCTTAATATTCTAAACGTTTGAGCATTTCCTTCATATGTTTCTTCCGAACAATCTCCTAAAAATATTTCTCCTGCATGACCAAAAGGAGGGTTTCCTAAATCATGAGCTAATGAACAGACTTGAACAGTTTGAGTGTCAATTAATCTAAGTTATTTAGCAATTGTTTTCGCAATTTGAGCAACTTCTAAACTATGAGTTAGTCGATTTCGATAAAATACTTGACTTTTAGGTACGAGTAGCTGCATTTTTCCTTGTAACCGCGCTTCCAACAATGTAGGTGTCAACTGTTTTGTTAAACGCAACATATCCACAATCTTCACCTTCTTTTTCTGCGATAGAAAGCCAAGAAAGATCATCTTCTTTTGTGGCTAAAAATCCGTCTAGGCTCATACTTATATATAATATAAGTTTTCTGTTGTTCATGCTTATTTATTTTTAGAAGAGTTCTTTTTTGTGCATAGAAAGTTACGTGGTTAAACACCTAATTTAGTAAATACAAACTTGATATAAAATTTACTGATATTAAAGTAGTTAAGATTTAAAAAGTATTTTTATACGGTGTTAAAAATGAGCATTGATATCAGTTTCTAATAGACTGTTAAAGCGGGCTTTTGCAATCACAAAATCAGGGCATTTTTATGATCCTACTTTTGCATCTTTATTTGTGGTTAAAAAGTAATTGAAATCTAAAAATAATGAACAAAAAAGACTTAATTATATAATTAAGCCTTGAATGATAAGTGTACAGAACTAATAAAAAAAAGAGTTTTTTTTTAGCTCAGCTCTTTGTTAGTAAACGTTATTTTTATTTATTTTTTTATAAATTTGATTGCATTTCCGTTTTCAAATTTTAAGAAATATAAACCACTTTTTAAACTTCTAACATCTATTTCTTCATTATTATTAATTCCTTTTAGAACTTTTTGCCCTAATTGATTTATAATTATGAAACTCTCTATGTTTTCTTGGTTTGAAATGGTAATAAAGTCAGATGCAGGGTTCGGAAATATTGAAACTTCTGTATTATAACTATTAATAGAAAGAGTACTACCGCCACAATCTATTTCTAAAAAATATAAAAAATCTATTCCTGAATAGCCTGTAAAATCAGAACCATTAGTTGGTATTGCAGATCCATATGTTACAGATTTATAAAAACCGGGATTTCCTGTTGCAGTTAGGGAGAAGTTTGAATGGGCTCCAGTATCTTCATACACCGCCATAATCCAATAATCACCTGCCGGAAGCAAAGTAGCAGCTACAGGAAGAGATGTAACCCCACTAGCAACTGTACCTAAATCACTAGATGCTATTAAGTTATTAGGAACATTATTAAGATCTTCATAAACAGCCATTTGCACTCCTGATCCAGAATCATTTCCTACTAAATTCATAGATGTTAATGTACCTTCTTCCGCAAGCGTAAATTTAACGCCTAATAAGAAATCTTTACTTAGATCATCAGCTAAAAAATCATCTGATGTAGTTTCATTCCCAATATTGCAATTTTGAGAATTACCACAATCTATTTCTAAAAAATATAAAAAATCTATTCCTGAATAGCCTGTAAAATCAGAACCATTAGTTGGTATTGCAGATCCATATGTTACAGATTTATAAAAACCAGGATTTCCTGTTGCAGTTAGGGAGAAGTTTGAATGGGCTCCAGTATCTTCATACACCGCCATAATCCAATAATCACCTGCCGGAAGCAAAGTTGCAGCTACAGGAAGAGATGTAACCCCACTAGCAACTGTACCTAAATCACTAGATGCTATTAAGTTATTAGGAACATTATTAAGATCCTCATAAACAGCCATTTGTACTCCTGATCCAGAATCATTTCCTACTAAATTCATAGATGTTAATGTACCTTCTTCCGCAAGCGTAAATTTAACGCCTAATAAGAAATCTTTACTTAGATCATCAGCTAAAAAATCATCTGATGTAGTTTCATTCCCAATATTGCAATTTTGAGAATAGGTGTTTACGCTAAAAAGAATAATTAATAGAATGTAAATTTGTTTCATTTGTTAAATAATTTAATTGTTAATGTTTAAATGACAACAATGTTACGACAATACGACCCTTTTAAATAGCGTATTAATACCCTATTTTTTTAGAATAAGTATCTCTATTTAATCTTACTGAAAAGACAATATAGATTTGCCTCCCACAGTTATTTTTTATATAATTTATTTGTTAATTACTGCGCATATTGAGCGTTTACTCTAGATATTTATTACTGTGTTCTTGTAGGTGTAGCTCATTGTTCTCTTTGTTCACTTAGAGGTGTTTTTTTAATTACGGCCAATGTGTTTGTGTCAGGAAAATTTGTGAGTTTTAAGCACTTATTTAGCAGTTTTTTATATGCGGCTTCAGTTTGTTAAAAAACCTGAAAGAATAAAAGAGTTGTTTTTTGTAATTTTCTGATAGCTATTTTTATTAATAGAATTTTAAAACGTTTACAAACAACATGTTTCTTTAGTTTGTATTAAATATCTTTAGATAGAAAAAGAGGAGAACTATAATGTGTTTTAGATTTGAAGCTCCAGTGCACGTGCAAGTCCTCTCTTTCTATAAAGTTACCAAGAACTATTTGGAATTCTAGGAGTTAAATCTAACCATAAAGGAAGTAGTTAAAGCAACATATTTATTCAATTAAATGTCAAAACATGAAAAATTACAAAGAAGTCGTAGAAATTGATGTATCAAAAAAAACAATTGATGCTTATTGTTATCAAGTTCAAGTTAGCAAGGAGTGTAAGAATGATACTGTTGGTTATAAAAGCATGAAATACTTGCAGAAAATTATTGTCTCAGAGAAATACGTTGATAATGGCGACTCTGGATGGGCTTGGTATGCGGGTATATAAGCATGTTTTACAATGTATTTTTACAAGTTTAATAATCCACAGATTGGTAACCGAACTACTAAGGTTATATTTATTTTATGTTTTTTCTTTGTCCAATTAAAAATAGTCAAATAGGAATAATGAACACAATAAAGAAATACAAAATTTTGGGAGAGCTTAAAAACTCACCATTCTTAAGTATCTTTTATTGACTTTACTAATGGCGTTATTTTTAATCCATTGGCTAAGCCTTTTTCATTATTTATTTTAGCAAATCGGCCGTTGTTACCTGTAGGTAAAATCTAAGGCACAATAGTATAAATTTTAGGCTCCATTAAGAACTCATAATCATCAACTTTTACAAAAGTATTTTTAACTGGGAATACTTGTTTTGCTTTTTCTACAAATTCATGAATGCTTTATTTTTTTTAGGCCCAACGGCTTTGTAAGTTCCAACTTTTTTATCTTCACTTAAGCAGATCATTCATTCTGCCACATCTCTTACATCAATATATTGCACTATCTCATTCCTTTTGCCTGGCACTAAAACTTCGTCACCTTTACTCAATCTGATTGGCCAATGTATAAATCTGTTTGATTTATCAGCGGGTCCAAACATATAAGTGGGGCGTACTATTATGGTTCTGTCTTCTCCAAATTGGTTAATGGCTCCAGGTTTTTTTAAGATTAGTTCTGCACTTTCTTTAATATCCCTTTTTAAATAGGGGTATTATATACTCCTGTAGAGGATGCATACAGATAGAGGTGGTAATTTTCTTTTAATAATTTGGCAGATTTTTTAGTCCATTCAGCATCATGCCCAGAATTATCAATTGCAACATCCCATTTGCGATTTTCTAAGGCAGTTAAATTATTTTTTCTGTCACCAATTAGGTGTTCCACATTTTTAAATAAATTTTTATGAAGCGATGGCTCAGTTTTTCCTCTTGTAAATATTGAGATGCAATGTCCTCTTCACATCGCATAAGCTACTTGGTGAAGTTCTAAAAAAAACATGCTTTTAGTTGTCTTAAAGTTTTGTTAAAAGGGTCGTTTTTTGTTTTTTAAAATTAAACCTTTGTCATCGAAATTAGTCCTATTTTTTTATAAAAAATAACACCTAAAAAATAAATGAAAAAAATTTTAATTCTACTTAGTTTTTTTTTAACCTCTTTTACGTATTCTCAAACAAAAGATTTTGAAATAACAGGAATCATTAAATCTACTGATAATAAAGAAATATTGGAATCTGCTACTGTTCATCTAGAAAGATTAAAAGATAGCAGCATTGTAGCATATACGATTACAGATGCAAAAGGAAATTTTAAAATTGCTGCTAATACTGCTGATTCTAAAACGAAACTAATCGTTTCTTTTATAGGTTTTAAACCATACTCTAAAATTATAGCGGTAAAAAACCAAAATATTGGTACTATATATTTAAAAACAGCAAACACATTAGACGCTATTGTTATTCGATCTGCTGCACCAATCATCATTAAAAAAGATACGGTAGAATTTAATGTAAAATCTTTTAAGACAAAAGCAGATGCAAATGTTGAAGATTTACTTAAAAAATTACCCGGAGTTGAAGTGGATGCAGAAGGTGCTATTACCGTAAATGGAAAGCCCGTGAATAAAATTTTAGTAAACGGAAAACCTTTTTTTGGAAATGACCCTACAATTACAACAAGAAATTTAACAAAAGATATTATTGAAAAAATACAGATTTTAGACACTAAAACAAATGCACAAGCTTTCTCTGGTGAAGATTCTGATGGAGAAAACAAAACGATTAACTTAACTATTAAAAAAGAAAACAATAAAGGATATTTTGGTAAAGTAGCTGCAGGGAAAGGAACCGATGATAGATATGAATATGCTGGTTTAGCAACTCGTTTTAAACAAAGCGAAAGAATTGGTTTGCTTGCTGGAGGAAATAATGTGAACTCACCTGGTTTTAGTTTTGGAAACCAACGATCACAGTATGGTGGAAATAATAGAAGTTTTGGTGGGGGACAAGGAATTATTACTTCTAACAATTATGGGGTAAATTATATTAATACATTTAAAAAAATAGTTGAATTTTCTGGAGATTATTTCTACAAAAACAGTGAATCAGACAATGCATCTACTAGCAATAAAGAAACTTTTTTATCTAACGGAGATAGTTTTTTTAGGAACTCTAAAAGCAATTCATTTAATGAAAGTGATAGCCATGATGCAAGCGTAGATTTTGAAATGGAAATAGATAGTACCTTTAGAATCGATATAGAAACGGACTTTAATAAAGATGTAAACAGAAATGCTTTTAATAGTACTTCAGAAAGTTTAAACAATAATCAAACGCTTACAAATGATTCTAAAACAAATTCTATAGCCGACTCTGATAGAAACCAATTTGATAATGAAATAAATTTTTCTAAGAAATTTGGTAATAGAGGCGCATTTATAAGAGCAGAAATTACAGCTAATTTTAGTCAGAATGAAACTGAAGATTTTGTAAAATCTGAAACCAATATTTATGGTACAGATCCAGATCAAATTATAAGAGATCAATATTCAGATGGTAGTTCGGATAGAGAGCAAATTGGTAGTGAGATTACCTATCGTTTACCGCTTTTGGCTAATAAATTATTTTTAGATGTTGCCTATGAATATGTTAATACAAAAACAAAAACAATACGTAACACATTCGATTTTAATACAACTACAAACGATTATACAGATTTTAGTAACTTATTGAGTACCGATTTTGAGTATTTAAACAGAACAAAAAGACCAAGTGCAGAACTCGAATTTAGAAATGAAAAATGGTCTGCTTCTGCTGAAATTGCCTACGTTAACAGAACTTTAGAAAACAAAGATTTTTTAAGACCAGAAACAAACCTTGAAAGAGATTTTAATAATTTAGAATACGGTTTTGGAGTGCGATTTAGAAAAAGTAGAAGTAATAGCTTTAGAGTTCGATATAACTTTAGAAACAGCACACCAAGTTTATCGCAATTACAGCCCTTTAGAGATGAATCTAACCCTCTTAACATTGTTACAGGAAACCCTGCTTTAACACCTTCTAAAACGCATAATATTCGTTTTGGTGCTTCTGATTTTAATTGGCAAAAAAGAACTGGTTTTTGGTCTTTTGCAAACCTCTCTATTACAAATGACAGAGTCGTATCAAAAACTATTATTGATACAAATACTTTAATTAGAGAAACAACCTATGCAAATGTTGATGGCTTCTTTAACTTTAGAGCTGGTGGAAGTTACAGTTCATTAAAAAAATGGGAAGACTTTGGTAGTTTAAAAGCTGAACTTACTGTTTTTGGTAATTATGACAAAAACATCAACTTTAATAATGGTGTTCAATATTCAAGTAAAATAGCAGCAATTTCTCCTAGAATCGGGTTTGATTTTAATTGGGATAAAGTGTTACAAATTAGACCAGAATATGCAGTCTCTTTTAGTAATACTATTTATGATATTGATCAGTTTGAAAACAGAAACTTTATAAGTCATGATATAACGATTCAAACAGCTACTTTTCTTCCGAAGAAATTTGAATGGAGAAATGATATAAAATACAATTACAACCCAAATATTGCCGATGGTTTTCAAAAAAGTGCTTGGTTTTGGAATACTTCATTACGATATTCGATATTAAAAGACCAAGGTGCAATTAGTTTAAGGGTGTATGATGCCTTAAACCAAAATACAAATGCAAGAAGAATTGCTTCTGAAGATTATATTGAAGACTCATCTAGTACTGTTTTAAACCAATATGCAATGTTATCATTTACTTGGAAATTTAACAGCCTAGGTAGTGCAGGCAAAAAATTTGAACCTTCAAGTAGAAGAAGTTACCATTAACACCTCCTTTTAAACGAACAGAAAGTATAAAACAAATTTTGTTACTCCTTTTTTTATGTTCCTTTACTGAATGCAAAACAAGGGTTTTGAGATATTTATGAGTGAATTGTAAACAAAGGAAAAGATGAGAAATATGCATTGATAGCCGTTTCTAATAAACTCTTAAAACAGGCTTTTGCAAACGCAAAATCAGAGCACTACTATGATGCCACTTTTGTATTTGTGGTTAAATAGTAAATAAAATATAAAAATAATAAACAATAAGAGCTTAATTATAAAATGAAGTCTAGTACAATAGTATACAAAACTAATGAAGAACAGCGTTGTTTTTAGCTTAATTCATTGCGGGAAATAGTTTTATTTGTCAATTATAACTTTCATAAGTCAAATTAATATCAAAGAAACCTTCGGGTTTTTTAATTTACATTAATTCGCATATAATAGCCATTCGGTTTTTATCATGTTTTTTAGTGTTTTTTTAACTTTCGTCTCAAATCTTAGTTGATAAATAATTATTTTAGAGTAATCATATTCTATATATCAATCATTTTTTTTTTCCAAGTAATAACCTTAAACCAATAGACATTGTCGACCATTCAAATTCTGGGCTATCATCCGAGTTCACTCCTCTTACGGCAAAAAATATTGAACCCTGAGGAACACCTATACCTAGCGTAGCTTCTGCAAACATTCCGCTATCTTCAGTATTAGGTTTTAAGTCTACAGCATACCCCGCTCCTAAACCAAGCGAAAAAATTCCAAGATAGTACATTCGTACAACAGCTGAGATTGGTAATAACTGTAAATCATTATAAGTTTTATCTCTGATTGTATACGAGTAGCCAACAGAAACACCATACTGAAATGAAGTTGGTGAATTTAAAGGCAAGTTTTCAATTTCACTATTCTCTTTTTTTGTAGAAAACATATAGCCCAGATTTAATGCTGCATTGAATGAAGATGTTTCCTTACTTAAAGTGTTGCTTGGAAGACCTAAACTTACTTGTGTTTCAAATCCATTTTGTGCTTTCACAGTATTTAGGAGTAGTAATGTAAAAATTAGTAATAGTATTTTTTTCATAATTATTGTTTTTGCCAAATGGTGTTTGTTATTTTTTAATTATTATATTAAGATGCATATCCTAGACCAATACCAATACCAATACCAAAAATACATATTTTGCTTTAAAAACAAATCCTCCGTTGGGTTTTTAGTAACGATACCTTACATAAAGTAATGGCAAAGTAACAGAATTTTAATTATCAATCTCTATCTTTGAGAAAACACCTGTATTTAATTCAAAATGCTAAATTTTCTTTCCAGTTAACATTGTTACTCCTGTTCTTATATTCATTTACTGAATGCAAAACAAGGGTTTTGAGACATTTACGAGCGAACTATAAACAAAAGAAAAGCTAAAAAATAAGCATTGATAGCCATTTCTAATAAACTAATAAAACAGGCTTTTGCAATCATGAAATCAGGGCATCGGTATGATGTAGCTTTTGTTATATGTATTTGTATTTAAATTATTCGTACGCTTTTAAATACTTAATTGTCTATTGTGTGTTTTTTCTTTTAATACCTTGGCAGCTCTGGTGTACCCGCTGCTACCACCATCAACAAAATGGATGTGTTTTGCATTTCTATTTCGAACATAACAAGACATTATACTGGTATTACTAACATGAATACCATAAATAATTAGCTCATTTTTTTCTAAATCATCTAGATATTCAGTTAACAATTGTCTTTGCTTTGCAGTACCAGAGATAACCATATTAATACGTCCATCAATTACAAGGATATCAGATAATTGCGTTAATTCATTTAGATATTTTCTACCTTTTGAATTGGGCAAATAATAATATTTACCAAGTACTCCAGTTATCCATACCTTCAAAAAGTTTATAACTCCAAACTTCTTATTACTAGCTTTCAGTTCTGTTCTAATCTTCTGATAATTAAAATTTAATTTTAATTTAGGAACAGAAATAGGGTTTCTATCACTTAATGAACCATATATTTTATCTGTTTTTTCTAAAATTTCTTGAAAGATAGAAGCTTGTTTTGATTCACTTAAGACGTTAACTAATAATGAAACCACCTCATTTGAGTTTTCTGGTGGGGCAATTTTATTCCACCTACATTCCATTCCTTCTAAATCTAAATGAGTCTTTTTTGTGTTTGGTTTCTCAAGAATTTTATCTTTAGATTTTATTACTTTTTCAGCAAAGTGTAGCCCATTGCCTAAAACTATTGGAATTGTGTGCAACTTATTAATACTTGCCTTGGCAATTTTTAATTCTTGATTATTTTTGTAAACATTAGAAACGGAAATATTTCCAACTCTTAAATAAATATCAAATTCTTTTTGAATATTTTCTTTATGTAACGTCAAAGCTTCCATTATTTCTGGTAGTAAAATAGGTGGAATTAATAATGTAGCTCCATCTCCACCAAAGAAAAAAGGAATATCGATAACATATTTTGAAGCAATATTTAACGCAGCAATTATACTTCCTGTTGCTATTAGATTTACTCTTTCAGAAAATCCATTTTCTACAGCTGTAGTGGAACCTTTTATATCTGTAACAACAATATACCAATCATCAGGGATTTGTTGGAATAGGTCAGTTTTTGAAAGTATTTCATTTACTGGCTCTTTGTGGTTTTCAAGGTTTGTATAAAATAAAGTGTTTTTCATAATATATTTATATAAGAACCATTAGTGCAAAAAAATACTTTGTTCATAGATTTTTTTTTAAGAAACCTTCACTTTTAATTGTGTCCAACGTTTCAATACATAGGAAACGTAGTGTATAAAAATACACTATATTTCGATTAAGTACTTCACCAAAACTTTTTATTTTGTTATCTCTTTTTTGCTCTAAAGCCAAATCAAAAAGATTTGGTGGACACATTAAGCTTTTGGTTATCCAACAAAACCCGCATTAATTACAGCCATTGTTAGCAGTAGTTTATATAAAATACATGTACCCTTTATTCATTCTCATAATCATGAACAAATCTGATATGAGGACTGCTGGCCATCAAGTTAGGATTTGTTCCTTCAATTCCCTCAGGAATTGGCTGGTTGCGTGTTTTGTAATAAGTTACCCAACTAGGCATTGGGTTTCCCGTGCTATCGTTAAAGGTCATTGGGTGAGTAAGAAAAGGAATAGAATCTGTAGGTAAATCTTGAGAAGAAAACATTTTATAAACTAATTCTGAGCAATAATAAGAAGCGTCATCCCATAAAAAAATTTCATCATAAGGCGTATTTATTCTATCGATTCCATACGCTATTGCTTTAGAAATATAAGGCTGGTAATAGCTATCTAGTCTTGCAACCCTGGTTTGAGATTTGCTGAATTTATTTTTATTCCTGTTCAGAAATTTTATTAAAGGAGTTTGGCAAATTCCTTCTTTTGGAACCGCCTCCACTACAAACCATTTTTCATCTTTTTGCATTGCCATACCAACATGCGAATAGTTTTTAGAAAATGAAGTTGCCGTTACATCTTTAATCGCATTATCTATTTCGCCTGTTCCCGTATTTTGAAACAGTAAATCTCCTTGTTTTATTTCAAAATTATTGTTTTTTTGATTGTTATTGCAACTGAGCAAAACAAAGGAGAATATAAGTAGGGTGCAAGTTTGCTTTAAGGTCTTATTCATTAGTTTCTTGTTGTTAATTTAAGAACGGGACAAAATTACTGCCAACATCTTTGTAATATGGTTTGTTGTGTGTTTTAAACGCCCAATCTACTAAATTAAGAAAGATCGGCGAAACTCCTTCGGAATTTCATAAGTAAACTTGCACTAGTAATTAATTTTAGACATCTTAAGTTTGTCTTTTAGTACAAATCTTTTGCAAGACATATACAGTCTTTAATGTCTTTTAGTTCACCATATTTTTCAATTAAATTATAATGATTTCGTTGATAAAGTTTATTTGCTTCTGGTTGTTTTGAGCCCATAAAGAGTAAACATTTAGTATGTCCTAATTCTCGAGACCAATTTTCTAATGCTGATAAAATCTTTTCTCCAATTCTTTGTCCCCTTGCTTCAGGAGAAACATACATTCTTTTGATCTCCATAGAATTATTGTCGTATTTAGAAATAGCTCCGCAACCAATGGCTATGTCTTTTTTCAGTATCAAAACAACATACTTAATACTAGATATTTTATTAAATTGAGATAGAGGATGAGTTTTTCCATCTCTATTTGCAAGATCAGAATTTAGTAATTGAACAAGTTTTTCAAATTCCGGGTTTTGAGAGTTTGTTCTTATTATTTCTATCATATTTTGGAGTAAGCTAAAATGACGCCCAACGGGTTTTCCATATCGTTTTTCACGTGTTTTAAGCACCTAATTTAGTAAATACAAACTGAATAAAAAATTTACTGATATTGAAGTAGTTAATATTTAAATAGCAACATTTTTATAGCGTGTTAAAAATTAGCATTGATAGCCAGTTTCTAATAAACTATTAAAACAGGCTTTCGCAATTGCAAAATCAGGGCATCCTCATAATTCAACTTTTGTGACGGTATTTGTGGCTAAATAGTAAATGAAATCTAAAAAAAAATGAACAAAAAAAGCTTAATTATAAAATTAAGCCTAGCATAATAGTGTACAAAATTAATGAAGAAAAGCCTTGTTTTTTAGCTCAGTTCTTTGTTGTGTGCCGTTTTTATTCTTTTATTTGAGTTGTTTCAGTTTTCTGAAAAATAGGTTTTCCTTTTAATGCTTGTACTAGTGTTGTCGTTGCTAGAAGTCCGTAGAATATTGAAATTATAATTGTTGCTTTTGTGTTTTTAAAGATAAAGAATGAAAGCAGTGGAAGTATTTGTAAAGCGTGCATTCCTATGAAGTGAGATACTCTTAAATCACCTACCGTTTTACTCCAACCTACAATAAACCAGTTAGAATTATCATTGATTGCTCCTACGCTATGGTTCATTCGTGAACCCATTAAAGCACCTTCGAAAGAAAAAACTACAAAAATGAGTATTCCAAAACGAATTGCCCAAACATAGTAATTTGGTAAATCAGGAAAAGTCTGTGTAAAAAACAATAAGCCAATGTATGCTGTATATAGTGTTACGATTGTAGCCGCTAAACCCATTAATGAATACAACATTGAATACGTGGATGTACTTACATTGAAATGAGACATCTGTCCTTGTGAGGCTTGAAAAGTGATGTATAAAAGTTCAAAACCAAACAAAATAATGACTACCCAATTAAAAGGTGTTATATTAAAATTTGCCAAATAATGGCAATACCATGCCATTGTCCAAGCGAATACTCCTATTGAAACAGCAAATTTGAAAGGCTTAAACCAAGCGTTTACTCCGTGAACTTGTGTAGTTGTAAGTTTAGTTAAAACGATAAAAATTATTGTAAGACATAAGCAGAACAAACCAAAATAAAACAAGGATTCGTTCCGAATTTTTAATTCCTTAATAAAATTTAATATTCCTTCAATCATTGCCTTAGTGTTTTTTGTCAAGCGTAAACTTCGGTACAAAATAATTCAAGCAATAAAGCATTGCACCGTATGTGAAAATGAGCGTAGGCATATTGGTATTAAATCCTAAATCAAATTCTGGAATACCAAATAACTCTCTAAAAGATTTTGTTGCAATTAGTAGCATAAAAATAATTCCATAAGCGAAAACAGAAATAATTGCAATTCTATTTTTTGTAGTTCTAATAATTCCTTTTTTTGCTTCTTCTCTAAAGAAATACCATAGAGCCCCAATACTAAATAAGGCTTCTATTAAAATAGCTACATAAGGATTAGACGCATACAGTCCAAGACCTACTTCTATTGTGTCCGCTCCAAAAATGTGGTGCATATGACCTGAAAATAAATCTAAAACAAAATGGATAGAGACTAAAGCCACACTTACTAAGCCTATTTTAGTACTTTTAAATAGGAATCTCCCAAGTAAGAAAACAGTAGCCAACCAAAATAATTGAGGTAACAAATCATGACTGTATAACATATCGACTACCATATTACTTAAAGTGGCATCAAAGGCGTCACTTGGATTGGTTGGTTCAATACCTAAATAGTGAAAGGTAAACCACAAAAAATCTTGCAATTGAGATATAATTAAAAAATAAAGTAACGTTCCTTTTGGGAATTTTTGTTTTGCAATTAATGCCGTTGTAAAATGTCCTGCTAACATAATTCTTGTTTAATTTTTGTAATATTGCTATCGAATTGAAAGCAAAAATATAAATTACTATCGAATTAATAGTAATAATTTCTAAAAAATGAAAAAAGAATTTCGTTCTGGATGTCCAATCTCTTCTACACTCGATGTTGTAGGTGATAAATGGTCTTTGTTAATTATTAGAGATATGCTTGTTAAGCATAAAAAGACTTTCAAGGAAATTTCTGATTCAGACGAAAGAATTGCTCCGAGCATTTTATCTGCACGATTAAAATTGTTAGAATCGTATAAACTGATATTCAGAACGAAAATGCCCGAAAATAAAAAAGAAAATATTTATTTGTTAACGGAAAAGGGGATTCGTTTAACTCCAATAATTATTGAATTCAGTTTGTGGGGAAATTCCAATATGCGAGAATTTAATGAAATAGATGATATTGAAGGCTTGAATGCAGATAAGACTTTAATTATTCAAACTGTTCAAGATAGTTATAATGCTATGTTGCTTAATTTCCGATAATGTTGCTCTCAAATGGCATACCACGGTTAGTATATGAAGCGCAGCCTGCCGATAGGCGGCTATGATTTCATATACAGTGTTGTACGCTGGCTATTTTTTTTTGCTATTCTCTTGATTAGTTTTAGAGGGTTAATTGCTTTTTAGTTTTTCGGCTACTTCATCATAGTATTCCTGTGTTACTACTTCAGTCCAAGTAGTTGGTTGTCCACCGCCATATAAAGCCAAATATGTTACATCACTAAGCTTTGAGGAGGAATGCCAATGTTCCGTATCTTTCTCACATTTAATTAGATCTCCTTCTTTCAAAATTACAGGCTCATTTCCTCTCTCCTGATAATAGGCTTCTCCATCTACAATTATCAAGACTTGCGCTGTTCCATGTTTATGCCAATCCAAGGTTGAGTTTGCTTTAAAAGTTGCTTTTGTGATGTTATAACCTAATTCTTTATCATCGTGGATAATAGCGTTCAACCAAGCTTCTCCGATGTAATGAGTATTGGGTGCTTTATTACCTTCTGTCAGATATGAAGCAACCTCGTATTCAGTCTTTTGAGAATAGGCTGATAAAGAGACTAGTACTAGCAAGAATAAAATTGAATTTTTCATTTAATTTAAGTTTTTAGTTATTAACCATCGATTCATTAAATCGGCTATTATTTTGTTGTTTAAATCTGACATCGGGAAATGAGTATTGCCTTTTATTCCTTTTTCAGGTAAATGTATAAGAGTAACATCTCCACCATATTCATTAACTACGTTTGTCCAATGTTTTGCCATTTCTAATGCGGCACGCCATTGCTCTTGACCCGGATTATCAAATACTTTTTCTTTTGGAATATAATCGCCATAGTAAATAACTATAGGTATTTCAGTCAATCTTTTGAAGATTTCCTTTGATACACCACGAGCAGATAGAGTGCCTCCAAAATATGAGATTGAATTTGGAACTTCATTTTCTGGAAAAACAAAGTTGCTCCCTGGCTCAAAACTGACAATAGCCTTGATACTTTCATTTTTTAAGGCAGTAAGCCAACCTTGTCCACCACTATGAGAGTGAGTAACCAATATGCCATCACCAATCTTGTCAAATAAGGTTGACATTGTATTTATATTTAATTCGATATCTAAGGGTCCTGTATCAGGTGTTATTTGGCGAAAGAATTGATTAAGAGCTTCGGATTCTTTAGAGAATTGAACATCAGGATAAAATTCATTGTTTATTCCTAGTCTGAAAATCCCAAACCAAAGTTGGTCATCAGTATTTGCTGTCATTGTCATAGGCTTTGTGCTTCTTCCTGATAGTCCACGTCTTGGCTGGTCAACTAAATAAACAGAATATTTCTTTTTTAAGAAAATGGATTGGAATCCTTCTCTACCGTCAGGCGTAGTTTGCCAAGTTCTCATTGATTGACCATAACCGTGCCAAAACACCAAAGGTAATTTCTTTGATTGAGATGGTATTTGATAAAAAACAGTAGCGTGGTCTCCGTGAATTGTCTGTCCTTCTGTGTTTTGATTCGTTGGATTAAAAAAACCGTGAGCTACAGGGTCGAAATTTCCAGAACTTTGTAACACTTCCCCTCCGACTGAAAAACTTCCTTGCTCACTAATTTCGATAATGTCAATATTTTCTGAGGCAACTTTTTCTTCGTTATTACAGGCTACGTATAAGATAGCGAATAATAATGCTGAGGCAATTCTCCAATTTTCAATTTTATATGTCATTTTCTTGCTACTTCGTTTTTTTAGCTTGCGTACGTTTAGTATAACAGCAGTAGCGGATTAAAACGCACTAACTATCGGTTTACAATATTCTAATTAAAAGCAATAGCGGTTTGAGTTTACACCTAAACCGCTATTGCTTTTATACCTTGTTGGCATTAGTTATTCTTTAATAATCTTTCTTGTTGTACTACCTGAATCTGTTTGGATGTATAATAAATAAATACCTGATGATAGAAAAGATGTATTCACATTAGATTCATTTGACTTAGAATTATCAATATATAATTCAGAACCTTCCATATCTAATATTTTAATAGTTTCAATTTGATATGATCCTTCTACTTTAATATTAACGATGTCCTGAAAAGGATTCGGGTATGTTTTAACAACATTATCTAATAAAGAAGCTTCATTAATACTCAAAGCTGAAAAGTCTACAAGGCATAGAGAGTTTCGCAGTGGGTTTACTCCATTATTCCCTATATTAAAATCATGTCTTTGAGTTATATTGCCATTTAAGGGATTATATTCAACAATGCTACCATTGGTAATAGTACCACCAGAACAGGTTATATAAAACCTTCCGTTTGATGATTCTATAAATGTTCCTATTGGTCTATACCCTTCAAAATCTAGGAAGTTAGTAAATGTAAGATTTCCTGTTGCCAGCTCTACCTTATAAAACGTACCTGAATTGACATCTTGTTGATTGTGTTGTGCAGTAGCAGAATATAAGAAACCATTTTTTTCTATAAAACCACCTTGTGGATCCCAACCTTCAATTGCTACAATCCATTCAAAACTCCAAAGGTTTTGATAGTTATTGCCATTTTTTTCAATTTTAAAAAGGTTTCCTTTATTATTAGCTCCACCTAATTTTGAAGCACCATAAAGGTAGCCATCTGAAGCTTCAAATAATGGATTATTGCTAGCCCCTTCAAATTGATTACTGTTGGGAAAACCTCCAGGCGATGCATAAACTACCTCAAGTGAGTCTGTAGCGGTGTTAAATCTAATTATTGCACCATAACCGTTTGTTGAGCCGCTAGCCGTTGTGAAGTATATATGAGCGTCAGATGCCTCCATTAATTTACTTTTATTTGGACCATATATGTTGGCATCTAAAGTGTCTAAAATTGAAATTGTACCCGTATTTATATCATAAGACCAAATTTTTCCATCATTACCCATACCTGTTATTTCACTAGTGGAATACAATAAACCATTAGTGTGAAGTAATGGGCTGATATTCTGCAAATACCCTGTCGGAGATAAATCATCGAAGTATTGTATTACTTGCAAATTATTTGTTAGAGGATCAAATTCATAAAAAGAACCTGCCGCAAATACTGCTCCAGCATTAACAATTTGTCCATCAGAGTTTGTAAATCCGTAAAGCTTACCATTACCAGCTAATGTTAAACCTGCCGTGGGATTACCTCCAGTTGTGGTAGTGAAATCAAACAGTTTCTGAATGTTTTGACCATTTTGGTCAACTCTGTAAATAGTTCCTAGACCATTTGCTCCCCCTGCGAATGTGGTGCCATACATGTATTGTTGTGCGTTTACAATTACGCAAGCCAATAGACTAAAAATAATTGCCAGTGTTAGTTTTTTCATGTTTGTAGATTTTTTAATATTAATAAGTTTAGTTTTTTTTAATTAATACCAACGGTTAGTATAAGAATAGTAGCGTGTTTACGTGCGAGGATTTTCCGCAGGAAAATCAGACGTAGTAAACTTGCAACGACCTTTGGTTAAGCCCAAAATTGAGTGATTATTTTTATACATTGTTAGAAGCCGTTATTGAGTTTTTTGAGATACTTCATTAGCCTTAAATTCAGCGAGACCTTGTATAGTTCCTTTAATACATTCACAAGGTGTTGGTCCTCCTTCCCAGGCATCTTCACAAGGCTTTTCAATTATTTCTGGCCGATTCTGTTTTATCCAATCCTTTGCTTCATAGTATACGTCAGGATCATTTGACGATGTTTGAACAGATCTGATTTTTCTATCTTTTATGATAATATGAAAAGTGTCTGTAACATTTAAATCTAATTGAAGTGCTTTCATTAGATCATCTTTTACTGTAACAGGACATATAACTAGAGAATCATTTTTTTCTACACAGTCAGCACGATTTAATACTTCGTAATTTCCACATTCTGCCCATTTCTGATAATACAAAATAGAAGGATGTGATTTTTTAGCATATGATAGCGATAATTTCAAAGAATCTTTATTAAATGAATAAAATGCATCAATAAACTTATTTGCTATTACAACATTATCGTTTTGGTGAATATTAATTTCAGAGTTAGTTCGATTTTTACATCCAATAAATATTAGAATAGATAAGTAAAATATTTTCTTCATTGTTTTAATGTTTTTTGGTTTGGCCTTAATGGCTTCTAACGTTGTTGTATATAATTTGTTGCGTGTTTCAAGCAACTAATTTAGTAAATAATTACGGACAAAGAAAGTCCGCGAGGACTTTCGCAAGTAGGCAATAAGCCAGCAATAAATCATATACGGTGCTAGCTTTTAGTGCTTTATATTACTCTAATTTCAGTTTCTTGTTTTTTCCAATGAATAAGTACATTAAAGAACCTATAAAAGGTATAAATATTACTACTAATATCCATATTAGCTTGTCATTTTGTAAGAACTTATTTTTTAAAATATCAATCAAACAATAAATCCAAAGTCCAATTGATAAAAGTATTAAAGTTTGCCACACAAAAAGTCCGATTGAGAAGTCATTAATTAGATTATCCATATTTTTAGCTTTTTTTGGTATTCAAATTCAAATTTTATTTTATTCAGTTCCGATTTTCTATTTCGCAGTTTTGTCAAATTCTGAACAGTAATTCAGTCAGTTTTTATAGTGCAATTCCAAAGTTATATTTTATTGTCCGTTTGAGTGATAATTCAGCGTATTTTTCCAATAATTAAAGTAAAGTTTTCCTGCTGCTATTGTTGAACCTATCATTAAAAAGTAAATCATTACATATTTTTTTTGAAAAAAACTTTCAGTAAATAAATCAGTTGTGCTTAATGTCAATAATAATAATCCTACAAACCACAATAATGTAAATAAAATCAAATTCTTTATCGTTGGATTTTTTATGAAATTTCTTTTAACTGTTTTCATTTTTTTATTTTTATTGTCTGTTTTTCTTAATTTAAAATTCATTTTTTTGTTTTAGAATTCCGATTTCGCAAACTTGCTAATGCATTAAAGCTAACGTTGTTGTATAAGCTTTGTTGCGTTGTTTAAGCAATGAATTTACTAAATAAAACACGAACAGCGAAATTCCGAAGGAATTTCCCAAGTGAGCCAAAGCCAGCAATAAAGTTTATACGGTGTTAGCTACAGTTATTTTCTCAAGTAGCCTAACCTAATTAAATTAGTTTTTTCTTTTGTTAAATAAACCTTTTTATTAGCTACCAAGTAAATTTCATCACTTATATCCTTGATATGTTCATATAAATGGTCTGAAATTAATATTCCTTTTTTTTCTTTAGATTGAATAATTAAATTCTTGATTTTTTGAACGTGAACAGGCATAATTTGAGAAAAAGGCTCATCAAGTATTGCAAATTTTGATTCCGATTTTAAAATGAGATATGTTTCAATAATTCTTCTTTCTCCTCCAGATAATGTTCCTAAACAATTCTTTGATATGTTTTTAAATTCTGGAAAATATTCTGCAAAATCAAAAAAATCTAATTTAAAAAAATTGAATACTGTTTTTATTTTTAGTTTTTTTGGAATAAAATTGTTTTGTGATAAATATAAGATATCTTTATTTGAAGGATTTTTATTGAAAAAAGAAACTTCGTTAATTCGTAAGGATTTTTCTCTTGGTTTGAGAGTTCCCATAATTATTTTGAACAAAGAGGATTTTCCCGAACCATTTCTTCCTAATACAGCTGTAATAGTTCCTGTTTCAAGTTTTAAATAGACATTGTTTAATATTTGATTATTTTTAACTTCAAATAAAACACTATCAATTTCTAATTTATTTTTTCTCATTTAAGTTAATATTATCATTATAAAATAAATCATAAAGTCAAAACTAATAGTTGAAATCCATAAGTATTTTTCAGATAAACCAAGGTTCTTGTAAAAAATAAATTCGTCTTTATATGAGTCATTTATAAAATAGTAGATAATTCCTAATGTAATTATTTTAAAGAATATTAGTATTGAAATTATTAATCCATTTCTTTCCCAAAGATTTATTAAATAACATAAAAATCCAGATATTATGATACTTGCTAATGCAAATGACTTATAAAAATAAAATATTAAATGTATCTTTTTCACTTTTCAGAATAGCTTTTTTTTAATTTATCTATTATTAATTACTCATTTTTGGAAATGAGTGGAATTGTAGCTAACGGTTAGTATATGAAGTGTAGCCTGCCGATAGGCGGCTATGATTTCATATACATTGTTACCTGCTGGCTTTTATTTTTTTCTTTCGTTAAGTTCGATAGAGTGAGAAGTCCACCTACCACCAATATTGCTCCGCCCACAAATGGGAATCCCGCTCCAACTAAGTCCGCCACATTAGAAGAGAACAAAAACGGTAAGCAAAATAGCATTCCAAATACTCCTGTCAAAACTGTTGCTATTGCAGCAAATTGAGTCAATTGTTTCATATTCATTAGTTTCATTTTTTGTCGCTTTGTTTTAGCCAATTCAGTTCTTAATTCACTAATTTGCTTGTATGAAAAGTCGTTAATTGTCCATTTTGATATTGGAATAGTTTGTCTTCCTTTTTTAAAGTCCGAATAGAAAGTCAACCACAAGTCAGGAAGAAGAAGAGCACCGAAAAAGAAAATTGTGAATGAAGGAATTGAATAGTTTCCATTTCCAATCATAAATGCTTGCATTCGAATTTCGTCTTCCGCTGTCATTTTGTAATCAAGCAATACGTGCTTTAAGTCGTGACTTTCATATTTTGGCACAAGAGTCAATCGGTGGTCGTCCAAGCAATTTGCGATTTCCTTGCCCAATGTCCCGTTTTCAAGTTTTCTTAATTCTTCAACTTGTTGGTGGTACTTGTCCATTTTACTGAAATACTCAATTGTCGAAACAGAAGTATCAAATGAAACCTTAATTATTCTTCTTGCTATTTTCTGTAAAATGTTCATTCGCTCGTTGTTTTAGCTTGCAGGTAACGGTTAGTATAAGAATAGTTGCGGGTTTACGTGCGAGGATTTTCCGCAGGAAAATCAGACGTAGTAAACTTGCAACGACCTTTGGTTAAACCCAAAATTGAGCGATTATTTTTATACATTGTTGTGGTGCGTTTTTTTTACCACGGTCTTTTTCCAATTCGTGATTCCATTGGGTTAGTTTTTAATTCGCCAGTATGTGCATAAACCTCAAAACTTGTACTATCCCAATTCATTAATTTCAGAGTTTTGTCAGTCAGTTTTATTATTGAGGTATACGGTTCTGAAATTCCATTATATTCAATTCCGTTGTGAGTGAATTTAGTCAGTTTCTCAATCTGCCATTCTATTTTTCCGTCAGTATTTATTCCGTAAACATTTTCATTCGTAGTTGATTCATAATAATCAGTTCGCACGACTAAAAACCCGTCAAAGTCAATCACTTCTTTTATTTCATTGTCAAATTCAAGCAATTTTTCGCCGATTTTAAGTTCCTTATTTTGAAATTTATACGTCATTTCTCAAATGCACCACAACAATTGTATATGCGTATTGTTGATATATCGCATATATGTTTTATGTCATAAACTTAACGTTTTTCAGCATATTGTCCAAAGGACTTTCGATATTTTTATTATTAATATAAATTGTTTTGGTATAGATTTCTGTAGTTTTCGGAGAGTTATGCCCTAGCATATTCTGTAAATACCTTAAATTTACATTGTTTTCTATGCAATGTGTAGCAAACGAATGACAAAATGGTGTGCGAGCCTAGGGTAGGAGTAGCGTGTAATGTATGTGGAAATAAAAATGTATCAATTATGTCTATATGTAGACTAATTATTGAGTAAAAAACTAAGTGCTCAAAGAAACTAATGATTATTTTTTATAAAAAAAATCAGTTTTAAAATTTAAATGGTTTCCTTTGAATTAAATTATAAATGTATACGTTTTGAAATATATTGAAATCCTAATAAAGCTTCGTAAAATAATTCGTTCTATAAATCTTGAAAGTAAAAAGGTAGAAAAAGAATTAGGTGTTAGTATTCCACAACTTTTAGTACTTCAGTATTTATCTGACCAGCAAGACTATCGTGCCTTTGCTAAAGATATAAAAAGTTACATCAATTTAAATGCGAGTACAGTTTCTGGTCTTATTTCTAGATTAGTAAGTAAAGGGCTGGTGGCTAAAGTGCCAGAACCCAATGATAAAAGAGCTGTTTTTATTACGTTAACTGCCAAAGGTGCTGAGCTACTTCAGAAATCTCCAATAACGCTTCAAGAAAAATTATCAAAAAGGCTAAAAAAGTTAACCCCTATGCAGATTGAAGAATTGAATAGGAATATAGAATTACTAACTTCTATAATGGAGGTTGAAGATTTAGATGCAGCTCCGTTACTTACTATTAAAGAGATGTCTGACACTCCTAATTAGTAAAACCAATATTTTGAGACCTTAATATCATCACTCTCCTTAAAAACACACACAATCTTTTTTACAAGCTCCTAAGCGCTGTTCTTGGGTGGTAAATCATGTTATAACAGATAAATAGTTTCTATACGAACTATTTATCGTACATTTGCATTATAATTACTATTATAAAGCTTTTTATAAGTATTGTTTCTCTAAAAACTAATTAGATAATAAAAGAAGAATATTTTGAAAAAGCAATTATATGGGTAAATAAAAAATCCACAGTTTCAATGAAAGCAATACCTAAAGGATATAAAAATTCTAAAATAATTGTTAGTTAATCTACTAAGTAAGAAACACAGACCGGTTTGTTATTTATAACTAACGGTGGTGTTAAACTTTATTCTGAAGTGTCTTAAAAGATGATAATGAAAAGAAAGGTTGCTAAACAGAAAACTTCCTATATTCAATGAAACGAGGGAAACTCAATTTATCAGTTCCCAAAATCCATAGCGTCTTTACTTAAAAAATGATAGCACACTTTAGCATAAGTTCCATGATTCACTTGCTTTAGATTCAAAATTTCATAGTGTAAAACAGTTAGTACAAGATCCTCCAAAAAAAAGTTAGATGTCTCTGTTACCTAGTTAGGTATGTTTCTATAGTTACGCTCATAAGGCAAAATGAAGTTTCAAAATTTAATGCAAGGATTGTTTCAATCGGATGTGGAAAGTACAAATGAGAACTTAATAAATAAAGAAGCAAATAGCATTCGGTTATATTTTGGTATTGGTTCTTTTAGGTCCATTAGTTTTAAGGAAATTGTTAAAATAGTTGGGATTACCAGTGAACGATTAATGTTAATTAAATAGATAAAAATTAATTGGTTAATTATATTATTAAAAAAATAATAAAGACCTATTTAGAATAATTAAATAAATAAAAGAATAATGTTAAAAATAAAAGTAGTAGAAGGTGAATCAATAGACAGAGCTATAAAACGTTACAAAAGAAAGCATAGAAATGTCAAGCAGTTAAAGGAAGTCAGAGATCGAAAGCATCACACTAAGAAGTCTGTTAAAAAGAGGGAAAAAATGAAGAAAGCCCAATATAAAGAACAGTATTTAAGAAAAGATCGTGAGTTATAAAAAAGGATCAAATTTGTTAACCACAAAAAAAACTTAGTTTATGAGAATTATTAAGATTAAAAGACAAACAAAAATAGAAAAACGTTTTAGTATAAAAATGGGAGAACTTACCACTAAAGTTACCTATATAAAAAAACACTTCTTAGGCTTGCCCATAAAAACGGTACATAAGTATCGTGAAACGTATTATGGTGAAGTGAAAAGTTGTGAGGATTGTATGCCTCTTGCGTAATTAAACAAGGCCAAAATACATCATTTATACATCACATTAATTTACATTTTAAATATTTATGAAAGTACTAGTTATCGGCGCAGGAAATATGGGACTAACCTATGCACAAGGAATGTCTAAATCAAACCTGCTCAAGAAAAAAAATATAATGGTGTTGGATACCTCTGATGAAAAATTAGAAAAGCTTCATCAAATTTCACACTTCGATGCCTTTAAAGAGCTAGAAGATTGTGTGCCAAAAGCAGATATTATTTTTATTGCTGTTAAGCCCCATCATGCGGAAGACTTATTTAAAAAGATGCATTCATTGGTTACACCCGGACAAGTTCTTGTTTCTATAATGGCGGGAGTTACTTTAGATGTTATACAGCAATTAACAGGTTTAAATAAAGTGATACGCGCAATGCCAAACTTACCTGCACAAGTAGGAATGGGAGTAACTTCTTATGTAGCTTCATCAGATACCTCACGAATAGAATTATTAACCATAGAGAGTTTATTAAATACCACTGGAAAATCTATTCGCGTAAGTAATGAAAGCTTAATTGATGCTTCTACTGGAATTTCTGGTAGTGGTCCTGCCTATGTATTTTACTTTATGCAAAGTATGATGGAAGCGGCATTACAAATGGGGTTTTCAAAAAATGACTCTAAGGTTTTAGTTAGTCAGACTTTTACTGGTGCGATAGAACTTTTCAATCAATCTAATTTATCACCTAATTCCTGGATGGAAAAAGTTGCATCAAAAGGAGGAACTACACAAGCAGCACTAGATTCAATGGATGATAATAATGTAAGTGAATTAATTAAAGAAGCAGCATTTGCAGCTTTCACCAGAGCTGTTGAATTAGGAAAAGAAAATTAATATGTATAAAGAAATAATTGTTATTAAGGTGGGAACCAATGTAATGACAAATAAAGATAATAGAATTGTAAGACCTGTATTAACAAGATTGGTTAAACAGATTGCTGAGCTCTATGAACGTGGTATTATTACCATCTTAGTATCATCAGGGTCTGTAATTGCAGGGAAAGAAGTGCTTGGAGATTCTAGTATACAAAATAAAACACAGAAAAGACAAGTGTATTCTGCTATAGGACAACCTAGATTGATGAGCCTTTATTATAAAATCTTTAAAGACCATGGAATGAGGTGCGCACAAGTACTTCCTACCAAACGAGATTTTAGTCCAGGAATACATCGAGAAAATATGATTAGCTGTTGTGAAGGATTGTTATCAGAAGGCGTTATTCCTATTGCAAATGAGGATGATGCTGTATCATTAACAATGTCTATGTTTTCAGATAATGATGAATTGGCGAGTCTTATTGCCAAATTAATCAATGCCGATAGGCTTATCATTCTTACAGATATTGATGGGTTATATACTGGACATCCTGATGTAGAGAGTAGTAATCTTATTCATAATGTTACTCCTAAAGAAGATTTAGAAAAATATATTAAGGATAATAATAATGATAAAAAGGAAGGAGAAGGCCGTGGCGGTATGGGATCAAAACTTATTTATGCTCAACAGACTGCTGCTCATAATATTCCAACTTTTATTGCAAATGGTAAGAGAGATAATACAATTATTGATATTATTGATGGAAAAAATATTGGAACGAAGGTGTCGCTTTAATCAAAAAATTAGTTACACAAATGTAGTGTAAATGACCAAATAATGTTTGAATTATTTATCATATGAAATCCTTTATTTTAGCCATAGTAGATATATAACAAGCCATTTAAGGAATTTTATAAATAAAAATAAAGGCTATAAATGGAAGTAAATAATTTGTTTTGATGTTTCGCATAACTGAAATCAATACTTAAATAATTAGAATCAATTATATAATGATTAAATATATATGTTGTTTAATTATATTTATATAAATATAAACAAAACGTAAAGTTATGGAATTAGTAAACGAAGCACTAGAGTTTGAAAATGCAAAAATGAGCAATATGTCTACAAGTGATAGAGTGGTTGCATCAAGAGAAGCAAAGCGTCTAATACTAGCCTTGAACGAGATTTATAAAGAGTCTAAAGACACTAGTTTAATGGATATAATGAAACGTTTAACAGTAAAGAAGAAAAGAATTGAAAAGCGTTTAAAAGGAAGGCCTGAACCTGCTTTTTAGATTATGGAATTAAATGTTATTAAGTATACAATTATAGCCCTGTTGTAAAAAATCCCCCCAACAGGATGTTTTAGAGATGGTTATTGTTTCCATATCTTTCGTGAAGCTATGATTTAATAAGAATTAGAATATACTTCTTTAGCCCTTTTAAAGCGATATGAAGTTATCTTCAATTAAAATTTTGTTGGCAGTATATTTAATATAAATATATAAAATTGAATATAGTATCAATAATTACCATAAAAGAGTGTAATTTTGGTTTTAAGAATAGTTTCCTGTTGAAAGCTTATAAAACTGTATGCTAATCGAAACTAACATCTACTAATTGTAATTTGGAAACGCTAAACATTATTTTAATTATTTTTTCGGCAATTTCTTTTTTATTTTATGGTTACAGCTGTCTGTCTTCTGATAAAATGAAGCACGAATTTCGTCGTTTTAAATTGAGTGAACTACAGCGAAAAATAACAGGTAGTCTTCAAATAATAGGGTCAATCACGCTATTGTTAGGTATATCTTATCCTTTATTAGGAATGATTGCTACCGCAGGACTTACCATACAAATGTTACTAGGCTTTATAGTTAGGCTAAAAATTAAAGATGCTATTTTACTTTCATTACCATCATTTGCCTTTATGATTTTTAATGGCTACCTTTTTAGCTATTTCTTAAAAATTTATCTTTAGTCTATTGCACTAGTGCAACTATTAGAGACAATGTAAAAAATATAAATGCGGGTAAAGACTTTTTAATTGGGTCACTTATCTTTAGATGCATCAGTATTGCTACAAACATTAAAAATGCGATTCCAAATGCTGAAGGAACTTCTAGTTTATCATAATAAATTGATGCCAAAAGCCCTAATGATAAAATTACTTTTAAGCTACCAACAAAATACATAACCCATTCTGGTAAACCATAAGATTCAAATTCTTCTTTCATATTATCCGCATTGTTTCCTCGCCACGCAGTAGCTTGTTTGAAACGAAAAAGCCATACGTTTATAATACTCCCGGCTATAATAATTTTAATTATACTAATAAGATATTCCATACTATTATTTAAATAAGTTAATTGTTATTTTCAGTTTATTAATTCTGAATCTTCTTTACTAAATTAGTTAATTTTTACTTCAGATGCTATGGTTTGTATGATATTTAAAGCAGCTTTTTCACCTGAAATCATTGCTGCATTTAATGACCCATTTAATTGGGTGTCTCCCGCAAGAAAGATACGATTAGTTATTTTAGTTTCAGAGGGAAGCATTTCATATTTTAATCCATTTAATTTGGGCAATGCTTTTGGTATTGCGTACTGCTTTATAAAGCTACACGAATCTATTCCACAATAGTGTTCTAATTCTTTTTGAACACGTATTTTTAATACTTCCTGAGATAAACCATGTTCCTTTACAACGGTAACAGATAATAATTCCTTTTTTCCTACTGAGTTTGATAAAATACTCGTGTGGTAGAATATGTTATTTATAAGCGCATCACTGTCTGCTATCAATCCAATAAGCGGTTTTGTAATCGTTCTGGTATTGGTTTCAAAATAGAGCGTATCACAAGATTTCCATTCCGTCTCTTGGTTTTTTAGATTTGCTATAAGTTGGCTAGCTTCTGTTGCAATAATTGTAAAATGACTTTTTAGTTCAGTGCCATCTTCAAGTATTATTTTACCCTCTTCTACAGACTTTACTTTTGTGTTAAACTGAAATGTAGTTTGTTTCAAATTCGCTTTTAATTGCTTCGGAATGGCTTCAATACCACCTTTAGGTACTGTCGCAAATCCTTCTCCAAACATTTTATAGACAAATTCAAACATCCTACTTGATGTTTCTAATTCTGGTTCTAAAAAGATACCACTAAAGAAAGGGGTAAAGAATTGAGAAATCATTTCTTCAGAAAAACCAAAATCTAATAAATATTGAAGTGTCGTTTTTTCAGTTTTATCAAAAATTTCCGCAAGTGTTGTTTTCTTTAAAAGATGATTTAGCTTCAATATTTTTAATTTATCTGAAAAATTTCCTATCCCAGATAATAAGGTTGGAAAAAGTAAGGCTATATTTCGTAAGGGATCTCCAATAGTTTTTTGGTTACCATTACTAAATATAGTAGCACCAGGAAGAAAATGTTGTAATTCCAAAGCTTCAAAATTTAAATATTTTTGAGCACTTGGGTAGGCGGTAAGCAATACTTGAAATCCGTGATCTAATTGATAGCCATTAATAACATCTGTTTTAACTCTTCCACCAACACGATCTGTTGCTTCAATGATAGTGGGTTTGTACCCATTATCTTCTAAGACTTTTGCGGCTATTAGTCCGCTTACTCCAGCGCCTATAATATGTATTTTATATTCTTTTTTATTCATACGTAATTGATTAATAATAAATAAAAATGCTTTAGCTAATTTAAGTTTTTTTCTATTGGTTTTTTATTTTATGAATCATAATAAGAAAGATTTAAATATTCATTTTTTATAGCAATCATTTTATCAATAAATTTTTTATTAGTACTGTAGTTCTTGTTTTTTAAAAATTGGATACAATTTCCATTGGCATGAATACTAAAAAATTGAGAGTTGTAAATAACCAATCGGTAGTATGGAATAATCCAAGAGAAACGCTCTAACTTACTTGTATAATGTACAATAATACCTCTTGGGCGAAGTTCTATATTGCCGTAATCTATTTCTCCAAATTTTAATTTTCCAAGATCTAATTTTGGACTTTTTGATTTAATAATTAATCTACTTGAGCCAATTCCTCCTTGTTTTATTCGTTCTATAAAGCGAAACGATTTTCCTACAAGCAATAGACTCTGTTGATTATAATCTTCATTTTTATAGGTTGTATCAAATACCATTGTTTTTTATTTAGAGGGTTAAACTTTGTAAATATTTTTCACCATTTTCAATATGCTGTTGTCTTTTTTCTTGTGGCATTTTATCAAACATAGAAACCAACATACCTAATCTTGGATTTTTCTTAAAGAAATCGCGGTGTGTATCCATAAATCGCCAAAATAATCCATCCCAAACGACCTGCCATTCGCCTTTCTTATAATTGCTCATTTTCATTAAGTAGTTACTACCACTTATATAGGGTTTCGAAGCCATTAATCCGCCATCTGCAAACTGACTCATTCCATATACATTTGGCACCATTACCCAATCATAACTATCTATAAAAAGTTCCATAAACCAACGGTATACTTCGTCTGGATCAAATTCGCAAAGCATCATAAAATTGCCCAACACCATTAAGCGTTCTATGTGATGGCAATAACCTGTTTCTAGTGTTTTTTTAATGGTTTGATCTATTGGGTAAATCCCTGTTGTTCCATCATAAAATGACTTCGGAATTTTTTTAGTGAATCCCCAAAAATTACGAGTCCGTTCATCGCTTCCTCTGCTTTCATACATACCACGTATAAACTCGCGCCAACCTATTATTTGACGCACAAAACCTTCTAATGAATTGATAGGGATATTATTTGCTTTCGCAAAAGTGATACTTTGTTCAATGATTTCTTTCGGAGTTATTAATCCCACATTTATCATTGGTGTTAATACACTATGATTTAATATAGAATTCTCTGCTATAATAGCATCTTCATAGGTCCCAAATTCTAAGAAACGTTGTTCTAAAAACTGCTGAAACCATTGTTTAGAGGTCTTAAAATTTGTTGGATATAAAGAGTTCTCACTGAGTTGGCCAATATTTTTTGAGAAGTTTTTATTTACATAATCAAGCGCTTCTTTGTAAAAGGAATCAACATCTGGAAACTGAATTGCTGGTGGTATCTTTTTTGCAGGATATTTTTTTCTATTTTCAGTATCAAAAGTCCATTTTCCGCCAGTTGGCTTTCCGTCTGAATCAATAAGAATATGTCTTTTATTTCTTTGATCTGTATAAAAAGACGTTTGATGGTATTTCTTTTTATCACTTCTGAAAAAAGGCTGTAAATCTTCTTTCGTATTTAAGAATAATGGCGAATCAAAGACGGTTCTTTCAATAGTATTAGCAGTACAACCTTTCTCAATTCTTTTCTGAAGCCAATTATCTACAGGATCTATATAGTTAATATGGGTAATGCCTTTCGATTTTAAAAACGGAATTAGCTCTCGCACATCTGAAACAGTATCTATTGATTCTACATAGACAACTTCACTATTTTTAGAAGCTAAAAAAGCTTCGTAATGTTTCATTGTGGCTCTATGATAGGCTATTTTCTGTTTGTGAAAGTTAAATTGCTTAAAGAATAAAAATTCTTCAATAATATATACAGGAAAACCATTCTCTAAAAGTGGAGAGGCTTCAAAAAGTTGATGCGGAAAAATTAGATTTACTTTTTTCATTTATGTTTTATGTCTTCTACAACGTTCACTGCAATATTTTACTTCTTCCCAATTCTTTTCCCATTTTTTACGCCATGTAAAAGGTCTGTCGCAGACCACACATATCTTTTGTGGTAAATTGGCTTTTTTCATCGTCTTTTATTTACGTGTGTTGCTAAAATGCTCTTTTTTTCAGCGTTAACTGCCGGATGCTTTTTATGTCCCCAAATTTTATCTCTTGCCATTTTAGCACTTGCTTTAAGATCAACTATTGGCAATGGGTAATCTACACCAATGGTTACACCACAAAAGGTTTGTTCCATATCACTCATTGTCCAAGGTTCATGAATATACCTTTCTGGAACATTCTCTAATTCAGGAATCCATTTTTTAATGAATAGCCCTTTAGCATCGTGCTCTTCAGAATTTTTTACAGGATTATAAAGTCGTACGGTGTTAATGCCTGTGGTTCCTGCTTGCATTTGAAATTGTGGATAGTGAATACCAGGTTCATAATCTAAAAACTGACGTGCTAAATGATACACACCCTCTCGCCAATCTTGATCTAAATTTAAAGTTAAAAAAGAAACAACCATGGCACGCATTCTAAAATTAATCCAACCTGTTTGTTCAACAGCACGCATACAAGCATCTATTAAGGGATAACCTGTTTGTCCTGTTTTCCAAGCTTTAATATCTGTTTCGTTCTTTTTGTGCGCTAACAATTCGTACCCTTTATTAATACATAACGTTTCATAGCTGCATGCTACTTCAAATTTTTGAATAAAATGACAATGCCAATGCAAACGAGTTAGCATTCCAGAAAAGGCGCGATTGTTTGCTGTTCCATTTGGATGTGTGCCTACAAAATGAAACACTTGCTTGATACTTATATTTCCCCAAGCAAAATAGGGAGACAATCTACTACAAGCGATTCTACTTTCTGTAGGTTTAGAAATATGCCTATGATAATTAAAGCCTCTTTTTTGAGCAAAAGACTTCAGATAACGCCATGCATTTTCTTCTCCTGCAGGTTGATAGTGTTTGGGATAGTTTTCTAATTTAGAAACTAATTGGGAAGGTACTACATAGGAATGTTCTAGTGTATTTAGTTCTGAAACTGAATAGCTGTTTTTTATAATAGGCGCGTGCATGGTAGCGTGCCATCGCTTATTCCAAGTATCTCTGTTTTTAAGTCCTCTTATAATACCATCGCGCTGACTTTCTTTCCAAACAATGTTCCTATTATCACAAAATTGTTTGATTTGTTTATCCCGTTTCCAAGTGGTTTTTGTACCACTTTCTTGATAGCTAAAAAGTTGTTGAATAGTGTAATTTTTATTCAGAAAAGTAAAGATCTCTATGGCTTCTCCATAAAAGACATCAACACAACGATTATACTCTTTTAAGCGGTTATTAAGTGATTGTATAGAATGATATACAAACTGTAAATGCCTTGGACTTGTATCGGGATATGCTATAATACTGGGTTCAAAAAGGTAGATAATAAGATACGGAATGCCTGCTTGTTCTGCTTTATGTAAAGGTTCGTGATCTTGCAATCGCAAGTCCCGTTTTAACCAAACTATATTTATGGGTTTTGTGTTCAAAATGTAATTTCCTTTTTACACTTTTTCCAAAAAGAAAAGAAAGAAGGGGAGTAGCCTTTTACAGAAAATAGCCAATCTCTTTGCGTCTCAATACCTTGGTAATGTTTGTTTAAAGGATGTTCTTTGTAATAGATACTTTCTAAATCATAGGTGGTTTTAAGCGCATCGAATTCTCCCACAAATAGTTGGATATTTTCTATATTTTTTGAAAGACCAATTATAAAATTAATCGTGTTTTGAGATACTGGATAGTCTTCAAAATGCGAAGGGGCTAATAAAAGAACGCGATTTGCTGTTTGTTCTTTTTTCCAATTTGGGTCTAAGTTGTAGAAATTATAAATAAGCGTAGGTAGCTCTTTATTTATACGTATCGGTTTTGGTGCTGGAAGCGGCGTTTTTAATTCTAATGTTTCTGAAGGTAACAATACAGTAGGTATTGTTAAGTTTTCAAAATCATCATAAGATACATCTAAAAAAGTGCCCGTTTGGTCACTATAACAAAAGGTATTAATGTTTTCTTGATTTGCATAATACTTTTTATTGCTATTTGCTCCTGCAACCCATTGCCAGCTTAACGCATTGCTAGCCCAATCTGCATCTAATAAATGATAGTACATCCATTTTGCTGGATGTTTCCAGTGATTTTGACCAATGTTACAAGCAATAGAAGCCATGTACATTCTTAAATGATTATGAAGGTAGCCTGTTTTGTAAAACTGTTCAATGCTATTGTCTATGGCTATAATACCCGTATTCGCATTTGCTAAATTTCTGGAAATTCCGTTGGTTACAACTGGAGTTTGAGTATGTTTTATATCTTGATTTATAGCATCTCCTTTAGCAATCCAAACCTGTTGCCAATAATCTCGCCACGCGAGCTCTTGAATAAATTTTAAGATAGTACTTGGATGAAAATTACGTTTTAATAATTCTTGGTAAACAAATTTTGTAGAAATAACACCACGAGAAATATACGGCGATAAGTAACTTACAGCACCATCTATATAATTTCTAGATTTGCCATAACCAACAGGGTCTATAGTTGCTATTCTATCTAATATCTCATCAAATTCTGTTGGAAAATACATTTTTTTATTTGTCTCATTTTGTGTTAACGTTTGCTAATTTTATTACCAGAAATAGCGCGTTGTCTTGTGCATTTAAAACGAGTAATATCTTGGCTTCGTTTTGCTAAATGTTTTGTGCTTACACCACTATTTACACGTTTTCTCCAACGTTTAAAACTAGCCTCTTTTAGATTACCACGCATTAACTTAATCACCTCTTTTTCTGGAATAGCAAACTGAAATTTTATCGCTTCAAAAGGGGTTCTGTCTTCCCAAGCCATTTCTATAATGCGGTCTAATTGTCTTTCTGTAAAGCTATTTTCTTGTATAATTTCTAAACTACTTTTTCCCATATTTGATCTGCGTTTAAATAGAAACTTCCGAGTGCATTAAAACGACATTCGTTTGGTGCGATAATAGATAAAAAATGATCACCATTCTCACGAAGATATAAATGATAATGTTGACCTATTATAGGTTCAAAAGTGAATTTTGCGTTGTGTATTAATTTATTATCCTCAAACTCCTGCATTAACTGCTCATATTGTTCTTTGATTTCTTTAAACTTCGTTTGAACTTTATGATTCAATTTATTAACACTTCTGTTTTTCCAAGCAATAGTATCTGTAGTGGTAATAACAGGAGCGCCAACACTTGTTGCATAGGGTTTTAAATACGCATCATATTTTTGAGTCTCCGTATTATAAACAACATTATCAGGTTTCTTTTCTTTGATCATTTTACTTTAGCTTCTCAAATTCTTTCATAACCTCTTCAGCTTCATAAACCTTTTTATCACTTAGTTTTCTATTGGTTGTAGAAAGGCTATGTGCTTCTTTGGTTAGCTTTTGATATTTCTCGTACAACTTGTCTTTTTCTGATTTCTTTTTAAATAATCCGAACATAATAGTCTGTTTTAAGTTAAGTTTCTATCAATTAATTATAATGCAAAGATACAATATGTTTAACTTTTAATCATTATACTTAAACAGAAAAAACAATCTCTAAATTAAATAGCTTTATCTAATGGATAACCCCTAATTAAAAATGCCCTATAATGCTTTGGTAAAAAGTTGTCTTATTACTTTAAATCTGTTTTTTTTCTTATAAAAAGTTTCTTAAAAAACATAATGAAACCCTTTAGGGTGCACGAGGCCTTATTTATCAAATAGGAAAAGGGGCGCGTAAACACTTTTTACACAACTAGATAGCAGGGAAGCATAATACGTGTGGAAAGGATTAATTTTCTGCTTTTAAATTAGTAGAAGAATGGGTATTAATACGCGTTTTTTATCTAATGCGATAACCTATTTTTATCAAAAACATAAATATAATTATGAGAACCCCCATTCTAGTTTTATTATTATTCACATCACTTTTAATAAAAGCACAAACACCCATAAGCGATGATAACTTCCAACAAGCTATAAATACGTGTTTATCTACAAATCCAGAAGATGGAATGTGTAGCGATAGTGAATACGGAGCGATGCCAGATTGGGATGTAAGTAACGTAAATACTATGCATGAAGCTTTTGCTTTTAAAAACGATTTCAATGGAGATATTTCAAATTGGGATGTGAGTAGTGTTACTAATATGTCTGGGATGTTTTATTGGGCTGAGAAGTTTAGTGGGGATATAAGTAATTGGGATGTAAGTAGTGTTTCTAATATGGAGCATGCGTTTCAATATGCTTTAAATTTTAATGGAGATGTAAGTAATTGGGATGTAAGTAGTGTTTCTAATATGGAGCATGCGTTTTCATATACTTTAAATTTTGATGGGGATGTAAGTCGTTGGGATGTGAGTAGTGTTGCTAATATGATACATATGTTTATGCATAGTGATTTGTCTACAGATAACTATGATAAACTTTTAAATAAATGGTCAACACTAAGTTTACAAACAGGTGTAACTCTTGGAGCGTCAGGTATTAATTATTGTAACAGCACAGCTGCAAGACAAAGCATTATAAGTACGTATGGTTGGACAATTAATGATGAAGGTTTTGATTGTACAAACGCTTCAACAGCCATAAACAATACAAACTTCCAACAAGCTATAAATACGTGCTTAACAACAAATCCAGCCGATGGAATGTGTAGTACTAGTGAATACGGAGCGATGCCAGATTGGGATGTAAGTGCTGTAACTGATATGTCAGAAGCTTTTCTTGGAAGATCAAATTTTAATGGAGATATTTCAAATTGGGATGTGAGTAATGTTACTCATATGAGAAGTATGTTTAATAATTCTGCTTTGTCTACAGCTAATTATGATAAACTTTTAAATGGTTGGAGCAAGTTAATATTGAAGTATGGAGTTACTTTTAGTGGTGGTAATAGCAAATACTGTGCTGGCTCAGATGCAAGAGCAGCCATAAAGAATGATTTTGGATGGACTATTAGTGATGGTGGTATTTTAAATCCGCCAACATTAACAGCTGTAGAAGAAGATATTAATGAAAACCTGGATATCGACTGTAATTTCACCATTGTTGATTATACAAGTTTAACAACTTCCTCTGGTGATTGCGGAACTATTACAGTAACACAAGACCCTATTGTAGGCAATGTAATTAACGGTCACGGAACAACTCAACTCGTTACATTAACTGCATCCGATCTCAATGGAAATTCTGATAGTACCACTTTTAATGTCACCTTGGTAGATAATAGTGCGCCAACAATTGTTGCCAAAAATATTGATGTTTACTTAGACGGATCAGGTAACGGAACAATCGTAGCGGCGGATATCGACGGAGGTTCAACTGATAATTGTGGTATTGTTGCTTTAAGTGCATCGCAAACCGCATTCTCTTGTTCAGATCTTAATCCAATAGTAGCAAATGATATAATCATTACAGGTGTTTACGATGGACCACTTCCAGGTGGGTTACCAAAGGGAGTTGAATTATACGTAGTAAACAACATCCCTGATTTGGCTCAATATGGATTAGGCTCTGCAAACAATGGCGGCGGAACAGATGACCAAGAATTTACATTTCCTCCAGGTGCAGCAACAGCAGGACAGTTTATTCATGTTGCTTCAGAATCATCAGAATTTAATAACTTCTTTGGATTTACACCAGATTATACAACGGGTGCGGTGACCATAAATGGTGATGATGCTATAGAACTTTTCTTTACAGGATCTGTAATTGATGTTTTTGGAGATATTAATGTAGACGGAAATGGTCAACCATGGGAATATCTAGATGGTTGGGCTTATAGAAATAACACCATTGCATCTGATAGAACGACTTTCCAATTAGGAAACTGGTCTTTTTCAGGAACGAACGCTTTGGATGGAGAAACTACAAATGCTTCTGCTCATACACCTGTTCCGGTTGGGTCATTTGTATATTCACCTTCACCTTCAGGTACCGCTCCCGTTTCAGTTACACTTACTGTAACCGATGCAAATGGTAACAGTGCAACTGCTATTGCAACTGTGACTGTTGTAGACAATATAAATCCAACGATTGCAACCTTAACAGCTATAAGCGTAAATGCAGATACAGGTGTTTGTACCTATGCAAGTTCACAATTAATAAAACCAACAGCAGATGATAATTGTAGTGTGGCAAGTGTGGTAGCTTCACCTACAAGTTTAGTTTTAGGGGAGAATACAGTAACTTGGACAGTAACAGACGGTGCTGGGTTAACAGAAACTTCTGAACAAACAGTTACAGTAACACAAAAACCAGCAATTAATACCGTGTCACCTAACAATGGAAAATCTGGTGATATAGTTACAATAAACGGTACTAATTTTGGAGGCTCATCTTTACCTACAGTAACTATAGGAGGTGTGTTTATGGCGGTTAATAGTGCAACCGAAACAAGTATTGAAGTGACATTACCAGCGGATACATGTGGTGGTGCTATTACAGTGACCAATAGTTGCGGAGTTACTTCAGGTAGTATTCCTTATGAATATACCTCACCAACTATTAATGCTGTTTCCCCTAACAATGGAAAATCTGGTGATACCGTTACAATAAACGGTACTGGTTTTAGTGACTCATCTTTACCTACAGTAACTATAGGAGGTGTTTCTATGGCGGTTAATAGTGCAACCGAAACAAGTATTGAAGTGACATTACCACCTAATACATGTGGTGGTGCTATTGCAGTAATTAATAGTTGCGGAGTTACTTCAAATACTAAGCTTTATGTATATACCCCTACCACCTACACTTATAACAACGGTTGGTCGCCATCAGGCGACCCCACAGGTATTGCAGTGTTATGTGACAACATTATTATAGCAGCAGGCGATGCTACCTTAGCAAGCAACACCAATTTTAATACTTTAACAGTGGCACCAGGAACCTCTTTAACAGTAGCTGCAGGAGTAAGAATAACGTCTTCTACATCTATTACTTTAGAGTCTACTTCTACAAGTTATTCAAGTTTACTACTAAATGGTACTATAGACGGTACGGTATACTACAAACGCTTTGTAAATTCATATACCAATGATGCAGTTAATAATGATAACGATCTTGTTAGTGCGCCTTTAACAGGAGAAAGTTTTGGTAGTTTTGCAGCAGCTAATGCTAATCTTTTAGCCTCTGGTAGCCTGCGCGCCTTTGCACCTTTTGATAAGACTACAGGAAGCTATACAAATTATGACACTTCCATTAATAGTGGTAGTAGTATTACAGCAGGTACAGGGTATCGTATTGCTACAAATGATGGTGCTACGGTTACCTTTACAGGAGAAGTACAAACAGGAGAAGTAGCTGTTGATATACAAGATGCTGGCCCTAATTATGCAGCTTGGAACCTTATAGGGAATCCTTACCCGTCTTATGTAAGTGCATCTGATTTTTTAAATCATGAAGTTGCAACAGGTGTTACAAATTTATCGCTACTAGAAAACGCATCTGGTATTTACGGCTATGATGGTGATGGTACTGATGGTTGGGATATTATTACATTAGCTAATGTTGGGTCTCGTTTATTAGCCCCAGGACAAGGCTTTTTTGTTGCCGCAGATGCCAATTATGTTGAAGATTATAACTTATTATTTACACCTTCTATGAGAAGAATGGGTAATAATGATGATTTTATATCAGGGCGTTCTGCCAATACACTGCTGTTTTTAAAACTGAAGGCCAGTACAACGGATACTAGTTATAAAACAGCATTTTATTTTAATGACAATGCTAGTAAAGGATTAGACGCAGGTTATGATGCGGTAATTATGGGAGGGTATGCACCATACTTTGCTTTGTACTCTCATTTGGTTGAAGAAAATACCGGTGTACCAATAGCCTTACAAGCTTTAGGTAGTAGCGATGTATCTAATATTACCATTCCTATTGGCGTAAACGCCAAGGCAGATGTACCCTTAACCTTTAGTATTAGTGAATCTAATTTACCAGCAGGCGTAGCTGTTTACCTTGAAGATGCTTTATACAATACAACAACATTATTAACTAGTTCAAATTATATAGTAACTCCAGAAAACAACCTAAAAGGCACAGGACGTTTCTTTTTAAAGATTACAGGTACAACTTTATCTACAGATTTAACAACCAAAGATTATTTGCAGATATACACCGTAAAATCATTAAAACAAATTGTTATAAAAGGTTTGTTACAAGGTGCTACTAGCGTCACTGTATATGATATGAAAGGTCTTTTAGTAAAACGTCAAAACCTAGATGCATCACGCACATCTAATACCATAGATGTTAGTACTATTAGTGATGGTGTATATGTAGTAAAATTGGAGAATAATCAGCTCTTAAAAACTCAAAAAGTAATTATTAAGTAATAAAACGTATTTAAATGAAAGACCTCACAAATAAATCAAATATTACGCGTAAAGAAGCTGTGAAAAAAATGGGTAAATATGCAGCGTTAACCGCATTAGGTACGTTTATTATATTAAGCCCTCAAAAAGCACAGGCAAGTTCACCTCCCCCAGAAACGGGTGATAATCCTTTTTAATTATAAGCGACACAATTAAAGAAGCGTGTATTGTTACTTTAATAAATTAGTAGTAACATTCATATTACTTTTAAACTTCTTTAAAGACGTTAGTTTGCTAAAAAGTACGGTGCGGTTCAAAGGGGGTAGAGGCTTATTTATCAAATAGGAAAGGGGGGCAGTAAACACTTTTTATGCGACTGCTTAGTAGGGAAACATAATACGTGTGGAAAGGATTAATTTTCTGCTTTTAAATTATTAGAAGAATGGGTATTAATACGCGTTTTTTATCTAATACGATAACCTATTTTTATCAAAAACATAAATATAATTATGAGAACCCCCATTCTAGTTTTATTATTATTCTCGTCGATTTTAATAAAAGCACAAACCCCCATAGACGATACCAACTTCCAACAAGCTATAAATATTTGTTTATCTACAAATCCAGCCGATGGAATGTGTAGTGATAGTGAATACGGTGCAATGCCAGATTGGAATGTAAGTAGTGTAACTACTATGCGAGACGCTTTTAATGATAGATCATCTTTCAATGGAGATATTTCAAATTGGAATGTGAGTAGTGTAACTAATATGTTTGGTATGTTTTTCAAAGCATCTGCATTTAACCAAGATATTAGTACTTGGGATGTGAGTAGTGTTACTAATATTGGTGCTATGTTTTATCAAGCACTCTCATTTAATCAAGATATAGGTTCTTGGGACGTGAGTAGTGCTATTACAATGTTCTATATGTTTAATGCAGCACTCTCATTTAATCAAGATATAGGTTCTTGGGATGTGCGTACTGTTATTAATATGACGTATATGTTTTATCAAGCATTGGAATTTAATCAGGATATTAGTTCCTGGGATGTGACTTCTGTTACTGTTATGAATGCTATGTTTGATGACTCTGGTCTCTCTACAACTAATTATGATGTGCTTTTAAATGGATGGTCTCAACAAACCGTTCAACAAAATATAGCATTTGGTGCAGCTGGTGTTGCATACTGCAATGGACAAGACGCAAGACAGAAATTGATAGATACTTATGGATGGACATTTACAGATGGTGGTTTAGACTGCACTTCACTTGGTTTAGAAGACCAAAACCGAATCGCTATTTCAATATATCCAAACCCAGTAAAAGACAAACTATTTATTCAAGGAGTATCAAACCCAGCAAAAGTTTCAATCTACAATGTGTTAGGTAAATTAGTCCTCTCTAAAACAACTTCAAGTGAAGTAGATTTAGAGGGATTACAAAGTGGTGTTTATATTATAAAAATTATGGACCAACAAAAGGAAACAACCCGCAAGTTTATTAAGAACTAATCTTTAGAGATACAATATCTATTAAATCATAGCTATTGATACAAGTCTAAAGTACTATATAGATTGTTTTAAAATCTTTTCTCCTCTAATTCTCTTTCAAAAATGTAATGAAACCCTTTAGGCTTCAAGAGGCCTTATTGATCAAAGAGGAAAGGGGTACGTAAACACTCTTTTTACAAAGCAATGATAGGATTAAAGTGGTAGTATGTGTGTGTGGAATGAACCAATTATTTTAATCATTGAAAATCCTATTTTGTAATAAATAGCCACATGATCAATTGTTAAACAGCCATTTATTTTATAACCTTTGAAATTACGATACTATTTGGAATCCTTTTTTTAAGGGAATATTTAAAAATAAAAGAAGATTGTATTTTTGATTATTTTCCTGTTATCATATAAAACAGGCGAAGATTAGCGCTGATTTAAAAGCATATAAAAACCTATCAATCTTTATAAAAATGATAGGTTTTTCTTATCTATTTATAAGTAACTATGCTTATTTGTAACTTATTGTTGCTAGTGCTTTAGAATCTATTGGCGAATTAGCCGTAATTATTGTGCCTAATTTTAATTCGGAATAAATATGGCTTAAAGCATTAGGAGTATTTTGATGTAAACTATTAGAATGACAAGCAAAACAACTTGCGTTAGAAGTATTAAATTTTTTTGCTCCATATTGAAAATAAGTTTCCATGGTACTATTTGCTAGTTGACTAGCACCAACAGCTACACCCGGGCTTGTTTGTTTTCTCTCAACAGAATAACTTTTTCCAGTTGGTGCTGCACCCTTTTGTGTCCAAGTAGCACCAATAAAGATATAATTTTTACGGACGTCACCCTTTATTAATTGATTACGCACAGTATTATTTATCGCTATTATCTGGCTATTAGACGCAGCTGTAGAATTATTTTCATTATTTGGAGCATAGTCATTATCATATGCTACTCCAAAAGCATTAATTCTTTTTGTATTACTGGCTGTAATAGTTTTTCCTGCTTTAGCTTCTATTGCATTGTCTGTTTTACCATATTTCATATTTACTATATTAAAAACAGTATCGGTACTTTTTTTATTTAATAACCAATTGTCTCCTGTGTCAGCCGCTATTGTTCTTGTTTGCTTATTCGCATCTATGTATTTATAGCCTAAACTTGGTGAATTATGTTGATGTTCAAATGTTGCCCATATCATCTCAGGATGTCCGTTAACACTTCCAACAACATGCATTCCTATCAAGGCTAATGTTTTGGTTTCGGTATTACCTGTTGGTGTCCAAATAGTATCTATTTTTTTGTCGTAAATAGGTACATTTGCCTTAACCGTAATATAGTCCGTTTTATTAACAGTTGGAATGGTAGCGAGATCTACCCATGAGGTTTTAAGCTCCATTGATAGGGTATTAGGGCTTTTTAAAGTTTCTCCGTTGCCTTTGGCAAAAGCTTTAATAGCGTCTAATTCAGTTTGAGTTGTTGGGAACTTCTTGTTTGGGTATTTTATTGAATCTTGTTTGCCTGCTGTTAAAAATTGAGCATATACGTCATTCACAAAGGTAATATAGTAGATTAGAGAACCCTCTTTAGACATTAGAACATCACCATCTCCTGCTTGACCCTCTTCAGAATCTAACTTCATGATATTAACAGAGGCAGACAAAGTTTTTGTGGAATGATGAGGTATTAAATTTCTTTTTTTAAGTGAATCTGGCGGAGACACCGTATAAAATTCACGGGTTTCAAGAACAATTGTACTGTCTTGAGGAGAGGTTATCCAAAGAAACATTTGTTCTGACCATTCATAGAAATCAATATTAGTACCGTTATTAAAAGCTACACTGTTAGCTGGAAGTACTTCGCCATTTAAAATAACATTTGCATGCACAAACCAATTATTCAATTTTAAATAAGGAATTTTTTCAACATCGGTTGGAAGTTTAGTATAATCTAGTGTTGTATAACCTGAAGATATTACTTTATTATCTTTATTGCATGAAGTCATGATTAGTAAGAAAAGTACCAGAATTTCTGAAAATTTTAAAACTGTTTTTTTCATATTTTTGTGAGTTTATTTTAATTAATTATTAGAGTTTTAAAATTAATTTATTTATTCCTCTCCTAAAAGAGTATAAATACCTGATTTTTAAGGCATCTTAAAATATTATGCTTTTTGGTGTTTGATACTCTTGTGTAGTATTTTTTTTTATTTAATTCATAAATACGTACTATTTCTTTTAAAATAATAGCTATTAATATAAATCTAAAGGACTGTATAGCTTGTTGTAAATAGCTTTTAAGCAAGTTTAATTTACACTTGTTTGCTGCTTTTAAAGCATCCTAATAACAATGTTTATGGTACATAAGAGATTTTATAGGATATTTAAGATAATAGAGAATTATAATTACAGACTAATATATATGAAGTTTGCTTTAAAGAGCTTCTAACTATGCATCACTCAAAGTAAAACCTCTCATCAAAAATGTAGTATAATTTGGTGCTTGGAGCCTGTTCTAAACTTGATTTGAGATAGCCTTAACTTTACTTATGCGTTTTTATTTTCTTTGGTATTCATGAATCTCCTTTGTCGATTTGTCTAAAAAGCGAGATTATTACTTAAATTTCTTTAAAAAAGTTCTTCTCAAAAGTTCTTCTCAAAAGTTTCTGCTGCAATTTTAATGAAATCGAGCTTTTTGCGAGATTCAGGAACTCCAATAAAACAATAAAAACCTTGCGAATAAACACTTATTATACTGACTGACGAAAGGAGGGAAGCATAATGTGTGTGGAATGACAGACAAGTGAGTAGGTTACTTTCTTTAAGTATGCTTCTCTTTTTATAGTATTCAAAAAATTATTGACTTGTTTTAAATTTACCTGATAAAATCCTTTTAGCTTTTAAAAGTTGATGAATTTAATGCAGTAATGACCAATATCATTGCCTGTTTTATATACATTATTGAACTTGATGTATTAAAAAAAAATAGTTAAAAATGAAATTAAAAACGATGTATCATGAAGAAATTTATTACGCTACTGTTAATTATTCTTGTTTCAATTCCGGTTAGCGGGCAAGCGTTTAATCAGAAAGATCAGGAATCAGAATTTGAGATGACCACTAACTTCTTTCATCCTTTGGTCAAAAAACATAAAAGAGATAAAGACTTTAAATCCCGAGACATCAGGGTGCAAAAAAAGACAGAGAGACTTACAACCAGTCTTTTAGAAAAAAGGTACCTGGATAGTTTAATATACCAGGAATGGGATACCGACTTTAACACATGGAGATTTACAACTAAACAGGAATTTATCTATGAAAATGACAGAATAAAAACAGAAACAGTTTATACATGGAATGGGGCAGAATCAGAATTGACACCAATTCTAAAAAGCGAATACACATTTGATGCCAATGGAAATCTAATTTCAGAAATTCAATCCATTGCAGGCTTGACACTCGATTGGACATTACACCAGAAAACTGATTATACCTACTTTCTTAACAAAGATGGTGTTTATAAATTATTGATTGAGGAAAACTTTGCAAACTATACTGTTAATCCTCAATGGATTAATACATATAAATTTGAATTGTCTTATGATGAATTTGAAACAATGGTAGTTCAGGAGATTGTTTATGAATGGGATGCTGGAGAGAATAAATGGACAAATATGTATTCAGATGATTATGACTATACAAGTGGCTTATTATCTTCTATAATAAATTCTTTATGGAATAATGACGACAACAAATGGGAACCATATGCTAAATGGGACTATTTTAGAGACAGTTTCAAAATAAATGAAGAAATTCAATACTGGTGGGATACAGATCTTACCAACGATTGGGTTCAGGAATCTAGATTTGTGTATGAATATGGAATAGGTCTCGATGCGATGCCTATCTTAACCATTGAAACAGCCTTTATTTGGGATACAGAAAAGGACTATTGGCAAAACTATTATAAGGATGAATATCAATATGACAACCATGGTAATCGATCTTTAGGAACTTATTATGAATGGATTGAAACTCCCGGAGAATGGGCTCAATATTATAAGGATGCATTTATTTTTGATCTCAATTATAGTTTTAGTGACTTAATAGCACCCTTTAATTATGAGGAAGAAATTGATGATACTTCCGTTTATTTTAATAACATGGTTATTGGTTACAGAGGATATGAATATGTGAACCAGGTTTGGGAAGATAACATGAAAATGCTATTTTTTTATTCTGATTACACAAATGTATTAAGCATTGATGATGAAAAATTGCCGAAAGCCATTGCTGTGTATCCAAATCCAGTAAAAGACAAACTATGTATTCAAGGAGTGTCAAAGCCTTCAAAAGTTTCAATCTACAATGTGTTAGGTAAATTAGTGTTCTCTGAAACAACTTCAAGTGAAGTAGATTTGGAGGGCTTACAAAGTGGTATCTATATTGTAAAAATTATGGACCAACAAAAAGAAACAACTCGCAAGTTTATAAAGAACTAATCTTTAGAAATACACTATCTATGAAACAAAGAACCTCTCTTAAAAGAGAGGTTTTTTCTATTTAAACAACTATTAAATACTGTTTATTAGAAACCCTTTAGACTTCACGAGTACTTATTTATCAAATAAGAAAGGGGGCGCGTACATCCACTTTTCCCAAAACAATGATAGGAGTAGAGTGTTTATGTGTATTGCAAGGAAATAGTTATTCTAGGCTCACAATGTCTTTTTATTAAAGGAACTACTTTGTGTATATTTAAAGGTTTAAAATTGTGTATATTTTATATAAAATCACAGAAAAAGATAAAAAAGTTACCTTAATTTTGTACTTTATATCTCTTTTAAAAAAGCTAAAATTTGTTAAAGAAAAGACCGCAATTACCCCAAGAACAATTGATAGATACAGATTATTTTATTTACTGTTTAGAAGCAGTTCCTAATATAGAAACGGTCAAAGTAACCGAGGCACATAAAAGTCTAGAGCAATTGACCATGCAATATGGCATAGCCAGTATTTATAAAACATGCGACACTATTGAAGGGCTAGAAGATAGCATAAACGCATTGGTCTTGGATGATCATAACTTTAAAGACTATGAGATCATCTACTTGGTGATTACGGGTGAAGCAAATAGTATTTGTTTAAATGACTACTACTATAGTTTACAAGAAATTGCAGAAATTTTTGAAGGAAGGTTAAAAGGAAAGATTTTACATTTTTCAAATGCAAAAGTGCTGGATTTAGACGAAGAAGAAGCACAATATTTTTTAGATATCACTGGCGCAAAAGGTGTTTCTGGGTACGGCAATGAATTTAATGGAATAACGAGCTCAAATCTTGATAAAGCATTCTTTAACTTATTTAAAAAGGATGAGAATATCATAGAGGTTGTAGAAGCGTTGCATCAAAAACATTACAATGTCTGTAAATTACTTGATTTTAGATTGTATTATTAAACCAATATTTATATAATTTAATTTTGTAAAATAGGGCTACATTAAGCTTTGTACTCGTTAGCTATCGTTGAACCATATTGCACTGCATTATGGTATTTTGCTTTGGTGAATGGCTTTTACTTCTTACATTTTTATTGTTTTTTTTCTTTACAAAATGTACTTCTACAATTAGAATAAAATCGAGCTTTTTGCGAGATTTATGAACTCCATTAAAAAACACTCTTTTTATACGAATAGCAGAGTAACGAAATATGTATGTAGTGGATTAAAATACTACTACTTTTATCTGTATTTAAGTATTTGCTTAAATACATATAATAAGTATATATTTGAACTATGGAAAAAGCCATTTGTATAAGGTTAAAAGCATACGCTAAACAAATAATAAACTGTAGGGAAGTTGTTCAAGAATTAGAAACTTCTTTTGAGGATCTTTCTAATATTTTAAGTTTAACGGGAAACCCTGTTCGATTAAAGATATTGTATTTATTAAATCAAGAAGGACGTCTTTGTGTTTGTGATTTAAGTGATATTTTAGAAATGAATGTTTCAGCAATTTCACAACATCTAAGAAAACTAAAAGACAGAAAACTTATTTACTCTCAAAAGGAAGCACAAACTATCTTTTATTCCATTAAGAAAGATAAAATATCACTATTAACGCCATTTTTTAAAATAGTAGCAGATAGTAACCTTTTAGAAGTTAAACTATGAGTTCAGAAAAGAAGTTAGTAGGCACCACAATTATTACTGCAATAGCGGCTTCATTATGTTGTGTTACACCCGTTTTAGCCTTAATAGCAGGAACAAGCGGAGTAACAGCAACATTTTCTTGGATTGAACCGTTTAGACCCTACTTAATTGCGCTTACAATTTTAATATTAGCAATTGCTTGGTACCAAAAATTGAAGCCAAAAAAACAAGAAATTGATTGTGAATGTGAAGACGAAAAACCAAAATTCATGAACTCAAAAAAGTTGCTGTTTTTAGTTACGTTGTTTGCAGGATTAATGCTTGCTTTTCCATATTACACTCAAATATTTTACCCAAATACAAATAAGAAAGTAGTTTATGTATCAGAATCTGATCTCAATAAAGTTGAATATCGTATTAAAGGAATGACTTGTACTGGATGCGAAGTACATATAGAAAGTGAAGTGCATCAACTTGATGGAATCATTGAAGTTAAGGCAAATCACGAAAAAGGGAATACAATTGTTAAATACGATAAAACAAAAGTTACCAATAAAGAAATTGAAGATGCTGTTGGAAAAACTGGATATAAAATTATAGAATAATGGAAGTACAATTAAAATCAACAATAACATGCCCAAAATGTAGTCATAAAAAAGAAGAAGAAATGCCAACAAACGCTTGTCAATTCTTTTACGAATGTAACAACTGCAAAGAAGTACTTAAACCTAAAGAAGGAGATTGTTGCGTTTATTGTTCTTACGGCACAGTTGCTTGTCCGCCAATTCAAGAGAATAATAGTTGTTGCTAAATTATTATGTAAAATATAATTTCTATACTTAATTTTAATATCAAAGTATAAGCCATCGATAGCTAATGAATTGCATTTATAAAGAAATTTATTTGAGAGGTTTAGAAATACTAGAAAAGGGCTCGTTACAAATTAGGGCACTTTTAATTAATAGATAAAAATTAGAATTCAGAAGAATTATTGATTAAATATTTAAAAGTCTGGTTTTCTTATGTGCGGCTATATCCTTAAAATTTTATGAGAAGATTTCGTGGTTGTCAAAAATTCTTTTCACTTCCTCAAGTTTTATTGGTTTTATGATATAGGCGGAAATTTCACTTATTTTACCTGCTCTTTCAATATCAATTGGGTTTACCGAAGAGCTTAACATAAAGATGGCGGTTTTTTTTATCATCTCTTTTTTTATTCGCGCATATTCTTCTATAAACATCCACCCATCCATGATTGGCATATTTACATCAAGAAAAAGGATATCTGGTATTTTTTCACTATTCATTTTGTTATTCACAAAATATTGAATGGCTTTTTCTCCATCAAAAAAACTAAGAATATTTTCAGCTAATTTATTTTTGTTGATAATGCTAGTTAATATAAATTGATAAATTGTATCATCATCGATAATCCCAATTAGCGGAATTTTTTTAATCATTATTTTTTTTCTTTAAAATTATTTTGAAAGTAGTTCCTTTGTCCACTTCACTTTCTACAGTTACAGAGCCGCCTACAGCTTCTATTTGAGCTTTAGTCATAAAAAGGCCAACTCCTTTAGAATCTGGGTGCCTATGAAATGTGTTATTAAGCCCAAAAAGTTTGTGCCCGTATTTTTTTAAATCCATGCCCAATCCATTATCTGATGCAATAAGTAAGATTTCATTATTGATAATTTCTGTGTGGAAGTGAATCTGTGCTACGCGATCAGGTGCACGATATCTAATAGAGTTAGATATTAGATTTAGTAGTATACTTTCCATATACAGTTTTGGGTATTCGATAGTAGGAGCTTCACTAAAGTTAGAGGTTACTACTGCTTTTGAATCTAATATTTGAATATCTAAAACTGCGAGTGTCTTCGCAAAAGTAGTATCAAAATTAACAGCGTCGTACATAATATCTTTATTCTCTTGTACTATTAAAGACTCGATTAATTCATTTAATGTTTCACTAAGACGATCAATAACGATTTCAACTTTAGAAAAGAGCATCGCTTTATCCTTTACATCTGTATTTTCTTTATAGAAATCCTTTAATACCATAAGATTACTAACAGGTGCTCTTAAGTTATGTGATGCAATATGTGCGAAACTAGAAAGCTGACTGTTTTTATTTTCTAAATTTTGGTTGAATTCCTCTAATTGTAATTTTTGTTTTGAAATTAATTCAGTCCGACTTCGTAATTCTTTATTGACCGCTGTTAATTTATTAGAGAGCTCATTTGCATTTTTTTTGGACTTTAAAAGTTCCTGCTCATATTTTTTTCTTTGTTCAATATTAAATACTACAGAATGTGTGTATAAATGGGTTTCCGAGATATCTTTTATTTCTACGGAGTTTACTAAGACAGGGAATCTAGTACCCCCTTTTTTTGTAAAATTGAAATTCACTTCTTCTATACTGCCACTTAACTTTAAAGCAGGAGCAAACACATTTTCAAAATATATTTTTTCTCCAAGAGAAAGAAAATCTGTGAACTTTTTTTTACCAATGACTTCTTCTCGCGAATAGTTAATGAGTGCTAAGAAATTCTTATTTGAATTAATGATGGTACCATTAGGTAAGGAACTAAAAAAACCACTAGGAAAGGTTTCATAAAATTCTTTATAATTTATATTATAATCCATTAATTTTGCTTCTTTTATCAAACTATAATAAATAGTTTTTCATTGCTTCAATCGTTTTATTGGGTGCACTCATATGAGGGCAATGACCTATTGTTTCTAATACGACAAGTTTGCTGTTAGAGATGTTGTTATTTACAAATTGTCCTACCTCAACGGAAGCTATAGCATCTGTTTTAGATTGTAGGATTAGTGTATCTGTAGCAAGTTTTTTAAGGTCATTTCTGTTGTCTCCTAAAAAGGTGACTCTTGCAAAATGGGATGCTATTTCTGGATTATTTTGACAAAAACTGGCTTCTAATTCTGCTGCTAACGCTGGTCTGTCAAGATTATCCATAATAACAGGCGCCATCGCACTAGACCAACCTAAGTAATTAGAATCTAAAGTTTCTAAAAGTTCGGCAATATCTTTCTGAGAAAACCCACCAACATAATCAGCATCATTAATATATCTGGGAGATGGCCCAATCATAATTAATTTTTTAAAGAGCGCTGGTCTTTTTATAGCTGCAAGTGTGGCTATCATAGCGCTCACAGAATGCGCAACAATACAAACGTCTTGTAAATTTAGCGCATCACAAATATTGATGATATCATCTGCATGACCTTCAAGCGAATTGTATTTGTCATAATCATAGGCATTTTCATCAGATTTACCTGAGCCAACAAGGTCTATAAGAACTATTTTGTAAGTGTCTTTGAAATGAGGAGTAATAAACCTCCACATATTTTGATCACATCCATATCCGTGAACAAAGAACAGAACTTTGCTACCGGTGCCGTGAATTGTTACATTATTATTTTTTATTAGATTTTCTAACATATGATTGCTTTTAGTAGGATGTAATTTGAGTTTTATGTGGGGCCTACTTTTTCGAAAAACATATTTAATAAATACACTAATTTAAATTGAGAACTTTATATCTATTATAAACCACTCATAATGTACTCTTTTAAAAATTTATTTTTTCATATTTCTCTTATAATACGTTAAGAAGCTTTTTTTATAAATAAATTTTCATGCTTTTATCCAGAACAATAGTAAAGTATTAAAGATCATTAAATTTATAAATTTGATTAAAGGAGACTAATTGTAGATGAAATACAAATAAGTGTAGATAGAAGCATAGTAAAATAAATATTAAAAAGAGAGCATCGACATTCTTTAATTCTTCTAAGTATTTTTAAGTTGGCAGTTTCATTAACTCTTTTTTAATTAATTAAAAATGGAATGAAACCTTTTAACCTTCACGAGTTCCTTTTTATCAAATAGAAAAAGGGACGCATACATACACTTTTTTTCAAAGCAGTAATAGGAGTAAAGTGGGAATGTGTATCGCATGGAAACAGCTATTCTATGGTAAAAATGTCTTTTTATCAATGGAAAAAAGAAAAAGAAACAACTCTTTTACAAGCTCAGAATGACATTCTTACTTTTTCAATTAAAATTTTAAATACCTTTTTAGGTGTCATTTCTGCCTAGGCAGGAATCCATAATCCTGTTATTACAAGGAACGAAGTACTGCATTTGTACCTAAAATAAAGATACTTCATAAAAAAACGATTATATTAGAGGTAATATACTCTATTTCAATAGAATATATTATTAAGAAAAAGAGATTATGAAAAAAGAAAAAAAGTACAAACCAGTATTACAAAATACCCATTTAGAATTTGACCCCCATTTAACAGAAAATGAAGTATGGCTAACTACAGAACAAGCCATGGTACATTTAAATGTTAGCCGCAGTACCATGTACCGATTGCGCAAACAACACAACATTCCTAGTTTTAAACTAGGCCATAGCCCCATGTATCCAAAACACTTATTAAACAAGTTATTTATGCGTAAGGCACTTGGCAATGTAAATAAAACAGAACCCCTTTTTTAGGTTAAAATTGTAGGAACAAATAGTTGACTATTAGTCGATTTTTTTTAAAAAGTATTGAGACCAATATGCACAAAAAAACGTGTTCACAGATCCCATTTCTAATGGTACCTGCAAACACGCTAACCTGTTTAGGGTTTGCATTTTACAACGCGTTCCTTACAGTACTGTAATAGCCCCCATATAGGTGCTAATGGCTGCTAAATTGGTTTCTGGCTTGCTAAAAGAAACCCAAACTTCTACCTCAAAACTTGCCATAAAATTAGGTAGCGTTACGGTTGCCGTTGTAGCATCTCTGGTAGCAACTGCTATGTTGGTATAAAACAAATTTAGCTCAGGTGCATAGACCACAACCATGAATGCATCGGTGGCAGTTGCTTTTCCTTGTCCGCTATTGTCTTGCCAACCAAAATTTAGGGTTTGTTCAGCTGCAGCTGCAACGGTGCCCCCATCAATACCTCTTAAATCGCCTTTGCTTATTACTACTTTGGCGTACTCCATTACCGCGCCGGTAGGGGTGCTAAGTACTGCGTTTTTAAGATGATACGAAGTTGCCAAGTTAGCACGCGATTTATCGCCCTGTGCACTCCCATAATAACTGTTTAAAACGTCTACAATAGGACTTAAAAAACCAATAACGGTTTTAAATTTTAAACGTTGTTCTTCTTGTTTTGCGGTAGCGGTGTAATTACCACGCTGTGGTAAACTACGCATTACATTTTTCCCTCTCCATCTCGCTCCTACTACATTACCTACTTTGCCAGAAAATCCGCCAAGGATGCCTTTTTCAAATGTTGCCATAATAATTAATTTTATGATTAATAGATGCCAAACATAAAACCTAAAATACAGGGAACCAAATACTTGACACGTTCTGACACGTATTGACACAAACTGACGGTTTGTAAACGCTCCTGACCGCTACTGACCCGTTTTGACACCGCATAAAACAAGATGACCTGTATTGACACGTTATGACACAGAAACACCTTTTTTATAGTGGTTTGCTCGGGCTTGGTTCGGACTTGGTTCGGGAGCGGGAAGGCATTATTTTTTAAAAATGGACTTTTTTGGGAGCAAACCCGAGGCAGACTTGTGGAAAGGTTAATTTAGCAAATAAAAACTGAATAGAAAGTGAAGTAGGTTTTTGAAAGTAGGGGAGTACTAGTTAATAATTTTTGCGGTGTTGTAAATAGGCAACCAAAAACTCAGGAATTTATTATTTATGTGCAGTTTTAATGCTTGTAAATAAAACAAAGCTTGGTGAGATCTTTATGAGCGCTGAGTAGCAAAAGGCAAGAGCAAAAAACTAGCACAAATAGCAGTTTCTAATAAACTGCTAAAACAGGCATTTGCTATTGCGAAATCAGGGCAGCGGTATGATCTAACTTTTGTGTTGGTATTTGTGTCTAAATAGTAAATAAAAGCTAAAAAAAAATGGACAAAAAAAGCTTAATTATAAAATTAAGCCTAGAATAATAGTAAAAAAAAATAATGAAGAAAAGCGTTGTTTTTTTGCTCAGTTCTTTGCTGGCATTAGTATATATGTTAGGATTTATTTACTCCAACAATGTCTAAAGTCCTTTTGTGTAACTCACTGATTATTTTTGAAATCGTGTCGAAGTCGATAAAAAAAGCTCCTAATAATATCCCGTCTTCATTTATGAATAAACTGTGAGCCTGTCCTTCAATAATTTTACCTTTCAATATATGTTCATCTGTATGTTCTATTGCGTTTCTAAGAAGTATTACCGTATTAAAGTTTTCTCTCGGTTTTAGCTTTTCGTATTTCTCTGTGTTGTTTCTAGATTTTCTTAATCTATCATAATACTTAACACCTCTGGTTAAAGCATTTAAAGCATTTTCCATATGATTAATTGCGTCTTGATATAAAAATGTATTCAGATGTTTTTCTGATTTTTCATTAGTAAATGACTGCATTATTCCACACGTAAGATTATATTCATGTCTTGCTTTGTCTGAGAGCCGAGACAAGTTCATTAACCATGCACGTTCTGGATTAGTTTTAAATGTTTCTATACCAAAAAGTGAATCAAGAAGAAATTTCTCAGTATTTGTATCGTCAAATTTAATTGGCAGAATATTAGTTTGTCTTGGGACTTTAGGTTCTTTATTAAACATTTCTAGTAATATATTTTCTGTGTTAATTTATTGTTGCTAACGTTGTTCTTTACTTTACCTCATCAATAAAGTAGTTATTATATTTACTAAGAAACAAGAGGAGAACTAAAACGTTGTTTTGAATATCAGTTCCTTTACACGTATCAGTCCTCTTGTTCTTCTTAGGTTGCTTTAGGACCATTTGGAATACCAGGAATTACTTTCTATTAAAGGTGATAGTCATTGCAACATTTATTAACAATTTCTTATTTACAAGAAATAATATTTAAAAATATGAAAAATTATTCAGATGTTATTGGTATTGATGTATCTAAATTAACCTTAGATGCACATATTCACAACAGGGTGGTACACCGCGTATTTTCAAATACGCCTAAAGGGTACAAAGCACTTTTGTCTTGGACAGAAACGTACTTAAAAGAACAGGTTTATTTTTTCTGTTTTGAGAATACAGGACATTACTCTACAAACCTTAGTGTTTATCTGTCAGAAAATGATTTAGATTACGTTGAAGAAAGCCCTTTAGCAATTAACCGCTCGTCAGGTGTTGTTAGAGGAAAAACAGATAAGCTTGATTCAGCTATGATTGCTAGATATGCTTGGCTTTACAAAGAAGAACTTGTTTTAAGTAGTCCAAAAGAACAAGATATTCAAGAATTAGGACGCCTGTTATCCTTTAGAGATCAGTTGGTAAGAGACCGCACGGGTAAAATGAGTAGTCTCAAAGAAATGCAAACCTTGCTTAGCAGTCCATCAACTGATGATTGCTGTAACATTATCAAAAAAACCATTCATTATCTTACAAAACAAATTATAGCATTAGAGAACCATATAAAAAACCTAATGAGTAAGGATGAATCATTACAAAAGAATTATGAGCTTTTAAATACCTTAAAAGGCGTTGGATTAGTGCTTTCTTGTCAGCTGTTATATCACACGAGTAACTTTAAACGATTTGATAGTTGGCGTCAGTTTTCAAGTTATTGTGGTGTAGCTCCTTTTGAGCACAGTTCTGGAACTAGCATACATCGAAAAAATAGAATTCATCACATAGGAGATAGGAAGATGAAAACACTGTTAACACTAGCCAGTGTTAGTGCGATACAATGCGACCAAGAATTAAAACAATATTATAATAAAAAAGTTTCAGAAGGAAAACCAAAAATGGTTGCTATCAATAATGTTAGAAATAAGATTTTATCAAGAGCTTTTGCAGTAGTAAAAAGAGGAACTCCTTATGTCGTATTACAAAAATTTGTAGCTTAAAAAAAATATTTTATTTAATTAGGATTTGACCTTGGAATACGTATATGAAAAGTAGCAGATAGAAATGCTGTTAATTTTCAGGTTATGAAAAAAATAGCAGAAATAAACTAAACTTTAAGTTAAGCCATTAACTGCTATTTTTTATATACTATGTTAGCAAACGTTATTTTTATTCTTTTATAAATTTAATTGTATTTCCGTTATCAAATTTCAAAAAGTAAATTCCGTTAGAGAAGTTTTTTATTGCAATTTCTCCATTATCAATTATTTTTCCTTTAATAATTTCAGTCCCTAAAACATCGTATACTCTAAAGTTTTCTCTATTTTTTAGACCAGAAATAGTTATAAAATCTGAAGCTGGATTTGGGTATATTTTTATTGCATTATTGCTGTTAAAATTTTCAACTCCTAGAGTACCTATTACAGCAGTAATCTCAACACCATAGAAACATTGTTGCGTTGAAGTTGATATTGATATCGTGTTAACTCCTCCAACTACATAAGCTCCAGCAATTGCTGGTGTAACCGTAATAGAAATATTTTTTGTAATATTTGGGTTAGATGCAATTGACTCACAAGCACAATTGGTTCCTGTAGTTGTTCCAGTACCAACAGAAACATTGTTAAGAAAAACTTCAAAATCCCCATTACAAGCATCATATACGTCCATGTCGATTGCAGTAAGTGTCCCTGAAGTATTTGTGTCAGTAAAGGTTCCGACATTAATTGCAGCACCTGCTGAGATGCAAAGAAATGGATTGTCTATTCCTGTATTTGCAGAGCAATTACCTGAACCTGATGCATCAATGATGTAGGTTTGAGCTTGTGAGAAGCTTGTTAATAAAATACAGAAAGTTAAAATTGTTTTAAAGTAAATTTTTTTCATTGGGTTAAAGTTTAATTATTAATATTTGGTTTTAATGTTTGCTAACGTTGTTGTACAAGATTAGTTGCGTTGGTTAAGCAATATATTTACTAAATAATTACTGACAAAGAAAATCCGCGAGGATTTTCGTAAGTGAGCAAAAAGCAAGCAATTAATTTTGTACGGTGTTAGCAACTGTTTTATTCTCGATTATTTGACGTCTATTTATAATAAATAAGATTCCAAACTGCCATAATCCAATTGCAATGAATAAAGGATAAATCTCTAAACCAGATAAAACCTCCTTATATGTCGCAATAATTCCGATAATAATTCCAAGAATATAATCTATGGGTTTGAATCTTAATTTCGCATTTAGTTGAATAATTATTAAAGAAAGTAATCCTCCAAATCCACCAAGAGTTCTACTTCTAAACTCTAATAAGATTTCAGAGTTTTTAGTTGCGTACATAAGTGTTAAATAGAATGATATACATAGACATACTACAAGTAATAGCCCAGTTTTTTCCTTTAATGCCTTTTTCAAGGCAATTGCAATTCCAATTCCGAAGAATAATCCAGGAAAGTATAGCATTAAGATAAACAGTCCATCGTTCGTTTTTTCTCCGATAAACGTCAACAATAGATATAGGACTGTGACAATTCCGCCTATAATTAGAGTTCTATATTTATGTTTTAAATGCAAAGTTGGTCGTTTTTTTTTGTAATTGTTGCTAACGGTTTGTGTATGGTGTCGTAGCATCCCGAAGGGTGCTATGCACTATACACGGTGTTAGGCACTGACTTTTCTGTATTTTAATTCCAATTCGGTAAATAAATTATATGGTCTTAAAATCTCATTTTCAATTGATAAGAATACAGCTCTAGTGAAAGTTTTCAAAGTAAAACTGTATGTGTTTTTTATCTTTTTTATTAAATTAAAGAAAAATTCTAAAAAGTCTTTTCCGTGTATAAATAATCTAGATTCATTTAGCTCTTTATATTTTTCCTTAACAAATTTGATTTCTTCTTCAAATTCTATTTTTTTATTTAAACAGTTATTCTTGTTAAGGAATTTATGCAAAACCTCTACTTGATTGTATGACATAGAACCCTGTGAATATTGAAAAACTTTTTCAGGTTGGATTAATTGATAGCTACAATTAATTTTTTCACGTGCATATCTTAAACAAAAGTTGTCAACTAAAATGGGTGTTAATGTTTTAATGACTTCTACAGAAGATAATGGGAAGTTTTTTAATCCAATTTTTAGAATTTTATTCAAACTTTTTTCATTAAATAAGTACATTTCTAAATTTGCGAAATCAGTATAGGATAGATATGGATTAGAGTCAGCGTCTTCTTTTAACGTTTCAAAATCTTTATCTATAATGCAGGTAACATTTTTAAGTGAATCGTTAAATTTTTCGTGTATTTTTTTTGATAGAAATAATACTTTTTCGCGATTTGATAAGAGATTTATACCTACATCAGAAAAGTCAATAATATCTATTGGGTAAATTTGGACATCGTTAATTGAATGACATTCAAGGAATAATTCAAAAATATTGGCATCTTCAGGACCTTCTATAAATAAATCTTTACTCTTAGGTTCTAGTTCAAGCAAGGCTAAATGTTCACTTAATTTTCTTTTGTAATTTCCTGCCATAGTTTAATCTTCTAATTTTACAACATTATTAGTATTTGGTGCTAATAGTTCAATAGAATGAGTTGCAATTATGAATTGAACATTGTTTTTTGAACTAAATTTTAATAATGTCTTTAAAAGCATTCTTTGCCATTTAATATTTAAAGAAATTTCAGGTTCATCTATAATAAAAATTGTCGCTTTGTCTGTTGCAGTTATCGTATTTATAAATAAAAGTAATAATTGCTTTTCACCCGAAGATAACATTTGAAGGTGAAGTGGTTCTCCTGACTTATGCTTGATAGAAAATCCTCTAGTTAGATTGAAAGACAATGTTTTATTAGTATAGAAATCGTTTATAGCATTTATAAAATCATTAATTACGTCATATAGACCTTGAAGAGCATCTAATCTTGCATTTGTACTATTAACAAATAATTGGATAATACCTGGTAGAGATCCTTTATTTTCGATACTAATTGATGAAATAGAACTTTTTAGTTCTTTAAAATCTAATGAATCAATTAACCCTATTTCTGAAAGTTTTTCGCTTTGTTTTTCTAAAACATTTATTTTCTTTATCAACTGATTTAGAGGTGGTATTTTTTCTTTAGGTTTATCAACGTTTTTTATTAATTCACTATAAATATGCAGAGTATTAGTTTCTCCCACTTTTGAACTTTGAATAACTTGTTTTCTAATCCAATCTATAAATCTTTCAACAGTTAATTCAAGTGATAATCTTTTTTCGTTAAGATATTTCTTAGTTCTTATTTTTTCATACCTATTTGAAAGTTCAATGTCTGATGTGTTGGATAAAAACCCTATTTCGTCATCGTGGTCACTTGAGTCTTGACTACTTAAAGTTTTTCGATCCTCTGAAAGAAAATAAATTGAAATATTTAAGTCCTGAATAAAGTCAAGAAATTTTCTGAATTCAATATCTTCAGGAGTAAAAGGTTCAACTTGAATTTCGTGAGTATTTTTTGCTGCTTTTAACTCAATTTTTCTAAGAAAACGACCACCTTTCTTAATATAATAAGTGTATGAACCAATAACAGATTTTGTTCTTGACGCTCCGATTTCAATTCCATTTGTAAGCTTTATTGAAAATAATTCAAATTTAGTTTGTGCTAGTTTAGTCTTATAACCACTTCTGTCTTTTGTTGATAAAAGATAAAAAATTAGATTTAAAACAGTTGTTTTACCTGCACCATTATCTCCGTAAAGAATAAAGAGCTTATTCAACTCTTTAATATCACCTTTCTTAGGAAGGTCATAGTTGTAATGTCCAAATAACTTGTTGACTTTTATTGCTTTTATTCCTATTCCTGTATTTATTTCTGTCATTTTTTTTAGTTTGTGCCTAACAATTGTATATGCGTATTGTTGATATATCACATATATGTTGTACGTTTTAAAATTAACTTTTATTCGCTTATCGTTCTTTTTTGTCCGGATAAACGGAAGTTTATGTTTTATAATAATTTGTTTTATTAGAGCAAAAGATATCTGTTGGTACCTATAAATTTTGCGGTTTACCACAATTATACATGTGGATTACCGCAAAGATTCTTGTTTTTTTACAGTAATTTATACTCTAGTTCTAACTGAAGCTGTGTATACTTAAAAATACAATGTGCCAATCTACTTGTTTTAAGTATAAAAATATAGCGTATTAATACCCTTTTTTAATGAGGTAGATCTAAAAAAACAATAATTGGGTTTTCAGAAAAAGTAGACGTTGTTAAAGAACTATTATAAGAATAGCGTTTTTTGTATACCGATTACATATTGTTTCTGGTCGCGTAGGGATTTGGTTTGTAACTGTAGTATCTCAAATTCAAGGAAAGTTGCGTACAGATTAAAATACTTATGTCTGATATGATATATAAATAGCCGTGAAATACGGCGATGGTTTAAGGAAGCTTTTAATAATGAATCATTCACCGGATAATCCATCATTAAAAATGTATTATAATGTGCTGCGTAGAGCCTGTCCCGAACTTGATTCGCGATTACTTTGCTTTGGGTTAAAGCGCCATTATTACTTCAAATTTTCTTTTATTTTTTTCTTCTCAAATCTTTCTTTAAAATCTTAATGGAATAGACTTTTTACAAAACGACGTAGGAGGGAAGCGTAATGTGTGGAATAGTTTGTTTAACTCTGGTGAATTGAGGTGCACTAGCTATGGCTTTACTATGAAGTATCCATGCAGTAACTAAGGAGTAATCATTGTTTCATAATTATTGTCATTAAAAATTATATTACACATTTACATTATTTAGCATTTTACCAAACAATAAAAAACTAACTATATATTCAATTTATTATTTCAAGTTCAAATTTGAGCCCCATCTGCAGCGGTCTTATTATATCTTTTTAACATTAAAATAATATTCCCCTTGAAATATTACATTCATTTTAATGTAATGTTAGATAAAGGTTATTTACCGCCTTATTGTTACCCTAAACAATATAAAAAGTTTTCCTTTTGTTAATGTCACAAAAAACAAATAAACTGAATACTGATGTAGTTTTGGAGAAAATTTAATCAAATTAAAATGAAACAAAAAAACTATCTGAAATTAATTATTGTAACGGTATTCTTTGCCTTATGTTATGTGAAGTCGACTGCTCAAACAGGAACTATTAGTGGTGTTATTACTGATGATTACGGCTTGTATATGCCAGGAGCAAACCTTTATATTGAAAGTATTAAAAAAGGAACAGTTTCTGACTTTAATGGACGATTTACTTTAGTGCAAGTACCTATTGGAAATCAAGACTTGAAAATTACATACCTTGGTTATACAGATGTAGTGGAAACAGTTGAAGTAATTAAAGGTAAAACTACAGCATTAAAATTTGTAATGAAGACAGACAATAATGTTTTAGAAGAAGTAATTATTTCAACAAGTACGGGTGGAGAAGCAAAAGCTTTGAACAAACAAAAATCAAATTTAAATATTACCAATGTAATTTCTACCGATCAAATTGGTAAATTTCCTGATGCTAATATAGGTGATGCAATAAAACGTATACCAGGTATTACGATGCAACTAGACCAAGGTGAAGCTCGTAACATAATTGTTCGTGGTTTATCACCACAATTAAACTCGGTAACGCTAAATGGTAGTCGTATTCCATCTGCCGAAGGAGATAATAGAAATATACAAATGGATTTAATTCCGTCTGATATGATACAGTCCATCGAGGTAAACAAAGCCGTAACGCCAGATATGGATGCAGATGCGATTGGTGGTTCGGTAAATTTAGTAACTCGTACAGCACCTCAAAACTTTAGACTATCGGCAACTGGTGGTTCTGGTTTAAACTTTATTAATGACAAAAGAATTTTAAACGGATCTTTATTATTAGGTGACAGAAGTAAAAACGGTAAATTTGGTTGGATGATTTCTGCATCGGTAAACGATTCGGATTTCGGTTCAGATAACTTTGAAGCAGATTGGGATAATAAGTTCGAATACAATACTGGAGTTCAAGATACAGACGCAGAAGATATTTTAGAGAAAGTAGATGTTAATCCGTATGCAAAAGAATTTCAAATTAGAAAGTACTTGGTGCAACGTATTCGTCGTAGTTTTTCTGCAAACTTAGATTATCAGTTAAACAGTAGCAACCACTTGTACTTTAAGTCAATGTACAATTGGCGTGATGACCGTGAAAACCGTTTCCGTTTAAAGCAAGAAATTAAAGACGGTGAAGATATTGCTGCCGATGAGTTTACAATTACAAATAATAACCTTGTAAGTTTTCCTGTAGATGTTAAAAGAGAAACAAAAGGAGGAATTAACAACAGTAGAAATAAAAATCGTCGTTTAGAAGATCAACGTATGCAAAATTATACGCTTGGTGGAGATCATTTATTTGGCAATGTAGAAATAGATTGGATGGCATCTTTTGCTAAAGCATCAGAAGAGCGTTTAAACGAACGTTATGTTACTTTTGAGTATGACGGAGATGACCCAATTATTGTAAACAACGATGTTTCTAATTTAAAATCCCCAAATTACACACCTGTAAACCAGCAAGTGGCAAATAATTTAAACGATTTTGTTTTAGATGAACTTTCAGAACAAAATCAATATACCGATGAAAAAGATTTTAACATTTTCACGAACTTTAAACTGCCTTTACAGGTGTTTAATAGTGAAAACGGATTCTTAAAATTCGGATTTAGAGCTCGTTTAAAAGACAAGCAACGTAATAATAATTTCTATGAATTTAAAGATGCGTTTGAAGATACGTATTCTAATCTGAGTATAGTTAATACAAGAGATTATTCACAAAACGATTTTTTGGCAGGAAGTCAATATCAAGCAGGAATATTTGCAACCCCAGAGTGGTTGGGTAATGCGCCCTTAAGCACAGCAGACGGAGAAATTGTGTATGATGAGTTTTTAGGTGAAAACTTTAAAGCCAAAGAAAATGTATACGCAGCTTATATAATGACAGAACAAAAACTGTTAGATAAGTTAACAGCTTTGGTAGGTGTTCGTATTGAAAACACCAACAACAAAACAACCGGAAATATTATAGAGTATAACGAAGATGGCGATTACGATTCTCATACACCTACTACAGAAGAAAATACATATACAAATGTTTTACCGGGGCTTCATTTAAAATATAATTTTAATAGAAATACCATTTTGCGTTTTGCATACACCAACACTATTGCAAGACCTAATTATATAGATTTAGTTCCATTTAGAAATATAGTTAGAGAAGATGAAGAAATAAGTATTGGTAATTCAAATTTAGACCCTGCAAAATCATTGAACTTTGATTTAATGGCAGAACATTATTTCTCAAACGTAGGTATAGTGTCGGGTGGTTTATTCTATAAAAACATTAAAGATTTTGCGTACGTATCCGTTACAGAAGCAACTGATAATAGTTTAGGTGCAGATACAAACGGATTTGATGTATTTAGACCTAAAAATGGTGAGGATGCTTCCGTTTTTGGTATTGAATTAGCTTTTCAACGTAAACTAGATTTCTTACCAAGTTTTGCTAAAAACCTAAACATTTACTTAAATTATACCTACTTAACATCTCATGCTAATGGTATTAATAACGAAGATGGAGATGAAAGAACCGATATGACATTGCCAAACACTTCACCAAATATGTTTAACGGTTCGTTAGGCTATGACGATGGAAAATTCACAGCACGTATTTCTAGTAATTTCGCTGATGCGTATTTAGATGAAATAGGTTCAAATGAATTTACAGATAGATACTACGATAAGCAATTCTTTTTAGATATAAATGTTGGATATGCAATTACTAAGCAATTGAGAGTTTATGCAGACTTAACCAATTTAACAGACCAACCATTACGCTACTACCAAGGAGCAAAAAATCGTACTATGCAAGCTGAGTATTATGGTAAAAGATTAACTTTTGGTTTAAAATATGACATATTCAAAAAATCAAAAGAATCAAAAAGCAACTAAAAATGAAAAAACAAATCCTATTAACGATAGCATCAATAGTAATTATTTCTTGTAAAAATGGAAGTAAATTACCACCAATAAACCCCGATGTAATTACAGAACAAACCATTAATGATACAGATGACCCTGCTATTTGGGTAAATCCTAAAGACGCATCAAAAAGTATTGTTTTTGGTACAGATAAAAAAACAAACGGGGCTATTTACGCATTCGATTTAGATGGAAAGATTATTGAAGAGAAAACCATTAGAAATATAAAGCGACCAAACAATGTAGATTTAGCATATGGTTTTAACCTAAACGATAGCATAAAAGTTGATGTAATCGCTTTTACCGAACGTGAAAAACAACAAATTCGATTGTTTTCTGTGCCAGATATGAAACCATTAGATAATGGTGGATTTAAAGTATTTACAGATACAACCGAGCCAGAATTTAATTTACCAATGGGTATTGCGCTATACAAATCGCCAAAAACAGAAAAGTTATATGCAATTGTAAGCCGTAAAACAGGTCCGTTAGAAAACTATTTATATCAATATGAAATATATGCTGATTCAACAGGAACTCACTCTAAATTGGTTAGAAAGTTTGGTGAGTTCAGCGGAAAAAAAGAAATTGAAGCTATAGCTGTTGATAACGAGTTAGGATATGTATATTATTCAGATGAACAACATTGCATCAGAAAGTACCTTGCAGAACCTTCTGCTTCTAGCGAAGAAATTGCGTGCTTTGGTGGCGATAAATTTTTAGAGGATATTGAAGGAATTGCGATTGCAAAAATCGATGAAAATAATGGATATATTATTGTTTCAAATCAGCAATTAGGTGAGTTTAATATCTTTGACCGTCAAACAAATGAATTTATTAAAGCCGTAAATTTAACGACTACTGCATCAGACGGATGTGATGTTGTAACAGTACCTTTAGGAGCTAAATTTCCTAACGGGTTATTCGTTGCGATGAATGACAATAAGGAGTTTTATTTTTATGATTTTAAAAAAATTATTGAGTAGATAACTAAAAGAATTCTTTTTTTAAAACTCTACTTGATGCGAAATCGGGTAGGGTTTTATTGTTTTAATCAACAAAAAAAATATGAAATACGATAGAAGAAAATTTATTGAGTTTTTAGGTAAAGCAAGTTTAGGCACTTTAATAATACCTCCTTTTTTGGTTAGCTGTGGTAATACAACAACGCCAATTAAAAATAAGCAAATAACAGATGAAACGTTTAAACGCTTAAAAAATATTGCACTAGAAAACTTAGCCCCAACAACTAAAGACGATTTGGTTTTAACAAAAGGGCTTAATTATCACACCATCATAAAATGGGGCGATAGCATAAGCGACAATGATACTTTTGGCTTTAATAATGATTTTACTTGTTTTATTCCGTTAGATAAAAACAATCCAAAAGATGGTTTATTATGGGTAAATCATGAATCGGTAAATTCACTTTTTGTGTGTGATTTTGATGAGAACAAATACGATAACCCCGAAAAGCAACGTACAAAAAAACAAGTAGACTTAGAATTGTATAATGTTGGCGGAAGTATTATTCGTATAACAGAAATAAACGGACGATGGCAAGTTGTACATAATGACCCTCATAACAGGCGAATTACAGGAAAAACACCTATAAAACTAAATTGGGATACAACTATAAAAGGTGAATCTACTGTAATGGGTACTAATAGTAATTGTTCGGGCGGCATTACACCGTGGAATACATTTATATCTTGTGAAGAAAACTATGACGGATTTTGGGGAGAAACCAGATACGATGAAAATAATACAGCAACTCATATACCAAGCGACCACGGATGGGAACATTTTTATAATGCACCGCCAGAACATTATGGTTGGGTGGTAGAAATAAATCCAAAAGACGGTACAGCTCAAAAACACGTCGCTTTGGGTAGATTTTCACACGAGTGTTGTACGTTATATGAATTAGCAGACCAACGCGTAGTTGCCTATTCAGGAGATGATAGCAATGATGAGCATTTGTATAAGTTCATTTCATCAAAACCCAATTCATTAAAAGAAGGTACCCTTTATGTTGCTGACACAATAAACGGAAAATGGCTTCCATTAGATTGGGAAACACAACCAGCTTTAAAAGATAAATTTAAAGACCAAACCGAAGTATTAATTAGAGCACGAGAAGCTTCTAAATTAGTAGGAGCTACACCATTAAATCGTCCAGAAGATATTGAAATAGATCCTATTACTGGGCATATTTTTATCACATTAACAAATAACAAGCCTAAAAACGATTACAACGGTTCTATTTTAAAAATAGAAGAAACTAACGGTGCATTTGACGCCCTCACTTTTAAAGCATCAATCTACAAAGCCGGTGGCGAAGAAAACGGGTTTTCTTGCCCTGATAATTTAGCATTTGATATGGCAGGCAACCTTTGGATGACGTCAGATATATCTAGTAGTGCAATGAATAAACCGGATAAACCGTATATGCCTTTTAAGAACAACAGTTTGTTTGTAATACCAAGATACGGGGAAGATGCAGGAAAAGTAATTCGAGTAGCATCAGCACCAACCGATGCAGAATTAACAGGACCTTGGTTTTCACCAGATGGTAAAACCCTATTTTTAAGCGTTCAGCATCCTGGAGACGAAACAAAAGATATTAAAAACCCAACCAGTAAATTTCCCTTTGATGCTGATGGCATACCAAAACCAACTGTTGTTGCTATTCAAGGTGATTTAATTGAGAAAATGAACTTTTTAAAACAAATTGAAAGTAGCTAATTTTCATTAATTTATAACAGGTATTTCAACTAGAAAACCAGATAAACGTGCGCAAGATAACAAAGACACACCTGGCAATACACCATCATTAAAACCACCTAAACGCAAAAAAATAAGTAAACTAAAATGCTATTTTACTTAATATTAAAAACGCTAAACAAAAGAAAGTTAAATTGAAACTCTATATATAACAAATTTATAGAAATTTATTTTTCTTAAATTTTAGACTCTTATTATGTGTAAATAGCCGTGAAATACGGCGATGGTTTAAGGAAGCTTTTATATTTTATTTTTGGAGTTTGTAAATCTCATAAGTGTAATTTAGCTCATGCGTTTCTATTTTCTTTGGTATTCGTGAATCTCATAAAATCGATTTCTTTTAACATAATATCTAACGATATGATTCTAAAGAAGTCATTTCTGATATTATGATTAAATAGCCTGAAAAACGGCGATGGTTTAAGGAAGCTTTTATATTTTATTTTTGAAGTTTGTAAATCTCATAAGCCGTAATTGGGATATTTTACATAATAGAATTATAGCTATCAAATAAAATCTAGAACTTAAAGCCGTAATTTAGCTCATGCGTTTCTATTTTCTTTGGTATTCGTGAATCTCATAAAATCGATTTCTTTTAACATAATTGTTGACGATATAGACCTAAAGGCACTATATATACAATTATGTGTAAATAGCCTTAAAAACGGCTATACAGAAATCACTCACTATTTGTACTATAATTTATATTATGTTAAATAGGATTTTTTAGAATGTATAGAAATACACTCTTACTATTATAAAGTCTTATTATTTAATGGCTTCAATACCACTAGTTCTTGTTCGGATACGAATAGCATCTTCTACATGGTACACAAATATTTTTCCATCACCCACTAAGTTTTCAGATGCATTATCTAGAATTACTTCAATAGCAGTTTCTAAATTATCATCACTAACTATGCTAATCAACATAATTCTAGTTTGTAGAATCATAGATTGTTCTGTACCACGATACCGTTCTGTATATGTTTTTTGCAAACCACTACCTTTTACAGGAATCACAGTGTTACATGGTATTCCAGCAGCCTTTAAACCTAATTGAACTGCTTTTAATTTTGAGGGTCTTATAATTGCTTCTATTTTTTTCATGTCTTTCGTTTTAGTTGATTAGATAATTACTCAAAAGTTGAATATGCTTCTACACCAAATGATACAGCATCAATTCCTGCAGCTTCTTCTTGTTTAGAAATTCGAATACCAATTGTTTTTTTCATAATTTTCATCAATACAAAAGTTACTGTAAAAGAAAAAGCTCCTATTACCAGAACACCTAATGCTTGTGTACCTAACATTGCTGCTCCACCGCCAAAAAACAACCCACCATCTGTTGCAAATAAACCTACCGCTAACGCGCCAAATAAACCATTTACACCATGTACAGCAATTGCTCCAACAGGATCATCAATTTTTAATTTATCAATATATAATACAGCAATATCTACTAGAACACCCGCAAAGAGGCCTATTATAATTGCAGAATTGGTATCTACAACATTACAACCCGCTGTAATAGCTACTAAACCAGCTAATACTCCGTTAATTGTCATTGTAATGTCTATCTGACCATATCTAAAATAGGTATAAAACATGGTTGAAATTCCACCTGCTGCAGACGCTAAAAATGTATTTGCTGCAACGGTACCAATCAACTCCCAATTACCAACAGCTCCTAAAGTAGAACCAGGATTAAATGCAAACCAACCAAACCATAAAATAAAAGCACCTACTGCCGCTAAAGGTAAATTATGTCCTGGAATGGCATTTGCTTCACCATCTTTTGAATATTTTCCTATTCTTGGTCCTAAAACAATTGCTGCTGCTAAAGCAGAAAAACCACCCATAGCATGTACAGCTGCAGAACCGGCAAAATCATTAAAACCTCTTACAGCTAACCATCCATTAGGATTCCAAACCCAATTTGCTACTAAAGGATACATTATTGCACAGAAAATAAATACATATACCGCATACGTCCAAATCTTCATACGTTCTGCTACAGCACCAGATACAATAGAAATGGCTGCAATGGCAAAACCTAACTGTATAAACCAGAATAGCTTATTGGATACTGTTAACCCCAAGCCTAAATCTTCAGTTGTAATTCCCATATCAAAAGCAAACCAACCATTAGAATTTCCATATGCAATTCCGAAGCCGACCATATAAAAAGCAATTCCTCCAAAAGTGATGTCTATAATTACCTTTGCAATAATACTCATTGCATTTTTTGATCTTACAAAACCTGCTTCTAATAAGGCAAAACCACCTTCCATAAAGAAGATAATTGCAGCACAAATTGCTACCCAAATAGTGTCTATTGCACTTATTAATTCTGGTTGTTCTATTGTTACTGTTGCTACTACACTCATAAACCTATATCTAATATTTTTAAAAAATAAAGATACTATCGTTAGGGGTTTTAAATATTAGAGATATGATAAAACCAGAAGTGTAAAATTATGATAACTATAAAAATTGTATAAGAACAACGTAAATTACATAATATGTGTTTTTTAAGCTATTCTCAACTCTTTAATGACACTACATAAACTAGGCTAACCAATTCAAGAAAAAAGTCATCATCTCTTCTTTTAGTTCATAATGCATTTTTATATACGTTCTCATATCATCCATTAACGGCGTTTGTGCTGTTTGATATTTTATGTTTTCATCTTTATCATTATACAATGAATGTAAAGTCGTCATTTTATTTTTACACCGATGTTTTAATTTAGAAATTACATCTTTCTCAATAAGTATTCTATTTTGAAACTGTTCTATTTGTATCGCAGCATTTTTATCATACGCTCTAGCAGCTATTTCTTCTAATTTGTCTTCAAATGTATCCATTTCATCAAAATGAAAACACAACTCTCTTTTCCATGTTTCTAAATTAAATTTTAGATCGCTTAAATGTGATACTTTAGTGCTCATGTTTTTTATTTTTTAATTAAATTTATTTAGGATGCTACTAATTCTCTTTGAATAGCAGTAGGTACTGTTTGGTATGCAGAAAACTTTGAATTAAAGGTTGCTTTTCCTTGTGTTATAGAACGCAATACAGTAGAAAAACCAAACAGTTCTGCGGCGGGTGTGATACATTTTAAAATTTGATAATTATCTTGGTTCTCAATTCCTAAAATCATAGCTCTTCGAGATTGTAACTCTGTCATAACATTACCAACCATTTCTTCTGGTACTTTTACAGCTATTTCTTGTGTTGGCTCTAACAACTTAGGGTTTGCATTTAAAAAAGCTTCTTTAAACGCATGTGCAGCAGCTATTTTAAAAGAAATATCATTAGAATCTACAGCGTGCATTTTTCCATCAAAAAGCAGTACTCTTATATCTCTAACATACGAATCTGTTAAAGGTCCAGATTCCATAACTTCTAAAATTCCCTTTACAACAGAAGGTAAATAACGGGTGTCTATTGCGCCACCAACAATACAATTATAGAATACTAATTTTCCTCCCCAAGTTAAATCTACAACCTCTTTACCTCTAATATTAAACCCTTCTGGTTCTTGAATGCCTTCATACCAAGGTTCAATTTTTAGATGTACTTGTGCAAACTGACCAGAACCTCCAGATTGTTTTTTATGTCTGTAATTTGCTGTTGCAGAACGTTGTATTGTTTCTCTATATTGAATTTTAGGTTTTTTAAAAATTGCTTTTACACCATAAACATTTTCTAATGTCCAAGTTATAGTGGCCAAATGCAATTCTCCCTGACAGCCCAAAAGTGTTTCTTTTGTTTCATTAGAGTACTTCATAACAATTGTTGGATCTTGAGATTGTAATCGCTTTAAAGATTCACTTAATTTCTCTTCTTGATTCGCGTTTTCAGCAGATACCGCTTTTACAACTCTAGAATCTGGATACACAATGGGTTTGATTGTAAATCCTTCTTTTTTAGTTGCCAAAGTATCATTGGTTTTTGTCGCTTTTAATTTGGTGGTTGCACCAATATCTCCTGTAGTTAATGTATCTACTGCTTCTTTATTTTTACCATCCATAATGTATAACTGGTTAATAGTTTCTGTTTCTCCTGTTCTACTATTAATCAATTTATCATTCACGCTAACTTCTCCAGCTTTTACTTTAAAAAAGGTAATTTGTCCTAGATTTGGTTGGTAGATAGATTTAAAAACAAACAAAACAGGTTCCGCATCTTTGTTCCGTTTTATTTCATTTCCTTCTACACTTTGTTCTGGTTTTAAATCTGCAGCTGATGGCGCAACATTGTCTATAAAACCCATTAACCTACCTGTACCCATATCCTTTAATGCAGAAACACAAAACACAGGAAAAACATCATGATTTAACATCCCTGCTTTTATTCCTGCTCTCATTTCATCTTCATTTAAGGTGCCTTTATCAAAATAAAGTTCCATTAATTCTTCGTCATTTTCTGCCGCTTTTTCTACCAGCTCATTGTGTAATTGATTTGCAATTTCTTTTTGGTTTTCTGGAATTTTCAATTTTTCTGGCTTCCCTCCTTGCGCACCAAACTTGTACATTTTCATCTTTAAAACATCAATAATACATTGACTTCCATCAACAACTAAAGGATAATGAATTTTTATAGCATTATTACCAACGAGTTTTTTTATGCTGTTAAAACTGTTTTCAAAATCGGCATCTTTATGATCTATTTGATTGATTACAAACAGCGTTGGTTTGTGGTATTTATCTATATAATTCCATATAATTTCTGTTCCAATTTCTACTCCATTTTTTGCATTTATCACGGTAGTAATTGTATCTGAAACTTTTATTGAAGAAATGATTTCGCCAATATAATCATCTAAACCAGGGGTGTCTATAATATTAATTTTGTAATTTCTCCACGCTGTATGTAAAGGTGTTGCAAAAACAGAAGCTTGTCTTTCATGTTCTATTTCATGATAATCTGAAACTGTATTTTTAGCTTCTATACTTCCTCTTCTGTTAATAATTCCTGCTTCATAAAGCATGGTTTCTGCTAAAGTAGTTTTACCACTGTTATGGGCTCCTACAAACACCACATTTTTAATGTGTTTTTCATCATACATTTTCATATTAAAGTCGATTTATGAGATTATCCTATAAATTTAAAGACTTTAAAATGGTCAAAATATGATTTTTATTAGTTTTTAAAATAGATTACATATTCTGTGTATAAAACGTGTAATTTTTTAAAACAGTAGTACTAAATTCTTTATCAGTTTGTACTTTTGTGTTTATGCCTGCTACTTCTTCAATTTTAGAACAGCGTTTAATCAAGGTTTTAGAATCAGTAAACTTTCTAGCAGTTTTAAAAGTATCTTTTATAATACGTAAACCATTATCAGATAATTTTATAACGTATTGTATCCGAATTAAAGAAACACAGAATACAATCCGTTTTAACGGAGACACCATCAATAAATATTTAGAGCTAAAATCTAGAGGGCTTCTTTAGAAATTTTAGCTACTTTCGTGCGCTATAAAAGTGAACGCTAAAAATTAAAAAAATGAATTGGTATTTAAAGGTATTAAGAGACCTTACAGATTTTACAGGAAGATCTAGAAGGAAAGAATATTGGATGTTTACTCTTATAAATTTTGTTATAAATAGTATGTTGTCTCTAATTATGCATGGAACAATAATTTCTGAAGAAACTTCAATTATAGAAGTTGGATATGCAATTGTTTTATTAGTTCCATCTATTGCAGTAGCAATTAGAAGAATGCATGATGTTGGAAAAAGTGGTTGGTACGCTTTAATACCTATTTACAATCTAATTTTGGCGTGCACAGATAGTGAGCCAGAATCAAATAAATGGGGAGAAAACCCTAAAGGAAACGGAAATGATGATGAAATTAATTCTATTGGAAGAGAATAAAATTTTGTATATAAATAAACAAGAAGGTTGCTTATTTAGCAACCTTTTTTGTGCTTTATAAAACCTAAAATCAATTCTATAAAAACTACTTTTGCCAAATGCAAATTAAAAAGAAATCTGAAATAGAATTTATTATAGTAATGGCGTCTTTAATGTCTTTGGTGGCATTATCTATAGATGCTTTACTGCCTGCATTAAATGATATCGGTATTTCTGTAGGAATTATAGATTCTAAAAATAATCAGTTATTAGTTACCATGATTTTTTTAGGCTTAGGATTTGGACAATTAATTTCTGGGCCATTATCAGATAGTTTTGGTAGAAAGCCTGTAATTTATGTTGGTTTTATAGTTTTTGCCTTTGCCAGTTTAGTTTGTGTTTTTTCAACGAGTATAGAAATGATGGTTTTTGGAAGAATTTTACAAGGAATTGGACTTTCTGCACCTAGAACTATAAGTATCGCTATGATTAGAGATCGTTTTAGCGGAAATCATATGGCAAAAGTAATGTCTTTTGTTGTCGTAATTTTTATTCTTGTTCCTGTAGTTGCACCTGCAATTGGTAAAATAATGCTCGATTTATATGGATGGAAATTTATTTTTTACAGTCAATTATTATTTGGTTTTTTTGTAATGCTTTGGGTTTGGAAACGCCAGCCAGAAACATTAAAAATAGAAAATAGAAAAAAAGTGACAGCTTCCCTTTTTGTTGATGGAATAAAAGAGTTTTTAAAACACAAATACGCTGTTGTTTTTACCTTATTTTCAGGTTTTATCACAGGTTCTTTTATGGTTTATTTAAGCGCTAGTCAGCAAATTTTTCAAGAACAATATAATTTAGTTGAAGAGTTTCCTTTTATTTTTGCAGGTTTAGCAATTGGTGTTGGTTTAGCCACATTTTTAAACGGAACCTTTGTAATGCGATTAGGCATGTTTAAACTGGTCTCTATCTTTACAACACTGTTTACTATAATTCCTCTTGTATATGTACTTTTGTATTACGGAGAACCAAATCCTAGTAGTACGGTTCTAATAGCATTCTTTGTTTTAGAGTTTTTTGCTTTAGGGTTTTTATTTGGAAACACCAGAGCATTGGCAATGGAACCAATTGGTCATATTGCAGGAATTGGCGCAGCTATAAATGGATTTGTTTCTACTATTATGGCAGTTCCTATTGCAACTTATATTGGTAGTTTTATAAACACAACTGCTTTACCTTTGTTTGCAGGTTTTTTTGTTTGTGGAACTTTCGCTCTTTTATTAATTCAGTATTTAAAATTTTCTGATAAAAAATGAATTTAGATATTATTTTTGAAGACGAATATATTATTTGTGTAAATAAACCAAATAATATGTTGGTACATCATGCGTATCTTTCTAGAAATCTTGCTGATGAAACTTCTCTTTTGCAATTTATTATAGAGGAAACAGGGTTAAAAGTATATCCAATACACCGATTAGATAGAAAAACATCTGGACTTATTTTATTAGCTAAAAAGACGGAACACGTTTCTAAATTTCAAGAATTATTTACTGCGGATGAAATTCAAAAAACCTATTTTGGTGTAGTTCGTGGTCATTCTCCAGAAACTAAAATTATAGATTCTCCTGTAAAAGGTAAAGACGCCAATGTACATAAAGAAGCATTGACGCATTTAAAGACATTAGAAAATATTACCTTAGATATTCCTGTAAAACCATATGATTCTTCCCGCTATAGTTTGGTTGAATTGTCTCCAAAAACAGGAAGAATGCATCAATTACGAGTACATACTCTTAAAATTAGTCACCCATTAATTGGTGATGCAAAATATGGTGATAAAAACCATGATATAATGTTTGATGAAAATTTTGGTTGGAAAAACCTTTTTCTACACGCAGGAAAACTAGCATTTAAACATCCTTTTTCTTCCGAAGAATTAATTTTAAAAGCTTCTTTTCCAGAAGATTGGAACACGCTATTTAAAGAGTTTTCTTGGAAAAATCCATTAGATTAAAATCAACTAAATATAAATTCCTGCCTTCGTTAGGAATGACAAAAAGGGAACAAAAAAAAGGTTAGCAATGATTAACTGAGCACCTATAATTTTATTGAGTTGTTGAATACTTCGCATTAAAAGTGGCATCCTTTTTTACTATTTATAAATAAGCGGTATTAAGAGTTTACCAAGTAATCTGTTTATTTAAATGAGATTGCCATAGTTTACAAAAAGGTAAACTTAGCAATGACCGTTATAAAAAGAGAATAGTAGAAAGTAGGAAATACCTGTAAATAAAAAAAATCCTACCGAAGCAGTATTTTAATTTTATTGTTCTAAAGATTCAGCGTGAAAACTTATTAATTCATTTTCTTCAAAAACAGGTGTAATTTCGATAGGATTACAACAGACTTCGCAATCTTCAATATAGGTTTGTTGATGAATACTTGAATCTAAGATCATAGAGATTTCTTCCCAACAATGTGGGCACTGAAAAAAGTGTTCATTTTCCACTAATCTTCAATAACTTTTAAAATTAGTTTTCCATTCTTTTCTCCAGAAAATAATCTTTTATAGGTTTCTTGAAAGTTTTCTATGCCTTCATAAATATCTTCTCTAGACTTTAGTTTTCCCTGTTGCAACCATGTTCCCATTTGTTTGGCAGCAACTCCATACTCTTTTATATAATCCATAACTACCATACCTTGCATTGTAGAACGGGTTACTAATAAGGATAAATAATTACTGGGTCCGTTAATTTTAGTTTTGTTATTATATTGAGAAATTGCACCACAAATTACTACTCTTGCATGCATTCTTAACTTGCTTAAAGCAGCATCTAAAATAACGCCACCAACATTATCAAAATACACATCAATTCCTTTTGGGCATTTCTTTTTTAAAGCGGAATAAATGTTTTCAGATTTATAATCTATTGCTTCATCAAAACCTAACTCGTTAATTAGGTAATCGCATTTTTCTTTTCCTCCAGCAATTCCAATTACAGTGCACCCTTTTATTTTTGCAATCTGCCCAACGATGCTTCCAACAGCACCTGCAGCTCCAGAAACCAATACAATATCTCCTTCTTTAATTTTTCCAACTTCTGTAATTCCAAAATATGCAGTCATTCCAGGCATTCCTAAAGTTCCTAAATACATTGGCATTGGCGCTAAACGTTCGTCAACTTTATACCAACCATCACCATTTGTAATCGCATATTGTTGTACGCCACCCCAACTTGTTACACAGTCGCCAACTTCAAACTTCGAATTTCCATTATTTTTAATCACTTTTCCAATAGAACCAGCTCTCATAACATCATCTATAGCAATTGGAGGAATGTAAGATTTTGTATCATTCATCCAGCCACGCATTGCAGGATCTAAAGAAATATAATGGTGCTGTATTAAGATTTCTCCTTCTTGTAATTCTGGAAGAGGATTTGTTTCTAATTGCCAAGTAGCTGCTTCTGGAACTCCAGAAGGGCGTTTTTTAAAGATTATTTGCTTGTTATTCATGAATACTATTTTTAGTAAGATGCTAAATATACTTAATAATTATGTAAATCTTGTATTGCTTTTTCTAAGTTTGATTTTCCTAAATATTGTTGTTCTAAATCTGGCTGAAAAGGAATTGGTGTTTCTAAACTTGCTATTCTTTTTACAGGCGCATCTAAAAACTTAAAACAATTTTCTGTAATTAATGCAGAAATATCACTTGCAATTCCGCCAAAAAGTGAATCTTCTTGTACTATAATTGCTTTTCCTGTGTTTTTTACAGATTCATATATAGTTGCTACATCTAAAGGTTGCAGTGTTCTTAAATCGATCACTTCTGCAGAAATCTCAGGTAATTTTTCTAAAACCTCTAAAACCCAATGAATTCCTGCTCCGTAACTAATAATAGTAAGATGATTTCCTTCTTTTAAAATTGCTGCTTTACCAATTTCTGTTGTAAAATAATTCTCAGAAACATCTTGATAAACCGATCTATACAATGCTTTGTGTTCAAAAAACAAAATAGGGTTAGGATCATTAATCGCTTCAATTAATAAGCCTTTTGCATCTTGAGGAAATGCGGGATAAATAACTTTTAAACCAGGTACTTTTGTAAACCAAGCTTCATTAGTTTGACTATGAAATGGTCCTGCTCCAACTCCTGCTCCACAAGGCATTCTCACAACAACATCTGCATTTTGTTGCCAACGATAATGAGATTTTGCCAATAAATTTACAATGGGATTAAATCCTGATGAAACAAAGTCTGCAAATTGCATTTCTACAACAGCTTTTATTCCATTTACAGATAATCCATACGCTGCAGAAACAATTGCCGATTCGCAAATTGGTGTATTTCGAACGCGTTCTTTACCAAATTTTTCTACAAAACCATCAGTAATTTTAAAAACACCACCATATTCTGCAACATCTTGACCCATGATAACTAAGTCATCATATTTCTCCATAGATTGCTTTAATCCGTCTGAAATGGCATCTATTAAACGAATTCGCTTTTTCTCTGTTGATGGATTAATAGCTTCATGTTTATGAGCTTTAAAAACATCATTGATTTCAGTTTCTAAATTCGGAGTAATTTTTTCTTCATCAAAAGCAGTTTGTAAGTGCTCGTTTATTTCTTGTACAATTTCACTTTTATAACTAACTATAGTTTTATCAGTAAGAATTTCTTTATTTATTAAAAATTCTTCGTAATTTTCTAGAGGATCTTTCGCTGCCCAAAAATCTAATGTTTCTTGCGGAACATATTTTGTACCACTTGCTTCTTCGTGACCACGCATTCTAAAGGTTTTAAACTCAATTAAAATAGGCCTTGGTTTTTTACGAACGCTTTCTGCAATTTCACTAACTTTTGTGTAGACTTCTAGAATGTTATTTCCATCAATTATATGGCTTTCCATTCCGTAACCAATTCCTTTGTCTGCAATATTTTTACATTTAAATTGCTCTGAAGTTGGTGTCGATAACCCGTATCCATTGTTTTCTATACAAAACAAAACAGGTAAATCCCAAACCGAAGCAACGTTTAAAGCTTCATGGAAATCCCCTTCACTAGTTCCTCCTTCACCAGAAAAAACAGCGCAAATTTTATTATTTCCTTTTAATTTATTTGCCAAAGCAATACCATCTGCAATTCCTAACTGTGGTCCTAGATGAGAAATCATACCCACAATATTATATTCTTGAGTTCCAAAATGAAAACTTCTATCTCTACCTTTTGTAAAGCCATTCATTTTACCTTGCCATTGAGAAAATAATCGATATAAAGGAATTTCTCTTGTTGTGAAAACCCCTAAATTTCTATGCATAGGTAAAATATATTCGTCTTTTTGCAATGCGGCAGTTACACCAACAGAAATTGCTTCTTGACCAATACCAGAAAACCATTTAGATATTTTTCCTTGACGAAGTAAAATAAGCATTTTCTCCTCTATTAAACGAGGTTTTAACATGCACTTGTACAAATACAAAAGAGACTCTTTCTTTATAGAATTTGCATTAAATTCAATTTTAATTGACATAAATTATTGATTTCGTAACACGAACAAACATAATAATAAATAAGTATAATGCATAAAAAAATCCCTATCATTTTATTGATAAGGATTTTTTTTAATTTATAAATTGAATATTCTTATTATAAGTCTTTAAAAATTGCGTGCATCATTCTCTTTTTATCGTTGATGCTTTCTTCTAAAGCAATCATCGTTTCTGTTCTGTTTACACCAGGAATATCATCAATTTCATAAATAATATCTTTTGCATCATTAGTTCCTTTTGCTCTTACTTTACAGAAAATATTGTATTTACCTGCTGTTACATAAGCAACAGTTACATTAGGAATCTTTCTTAAGTTTTCAATAACCGATTGAGTCATCGAAGTTTTTTCTAGAAAAACACCAACATGAGCTATAAAAGAATACCCCATTTTTTCATAGTTAAGTGTTAAAGTAGAACCTTGAATAATACCTTCATCTTCCATCTTTTTTACACGAACGTGAATTGTACCCGCAGATACTAATAATTGTTTTGCAATATCAGTAAAAGGTGTTCTTGCGTTTTCTATTAAGACGTCTAAGATTTGATGATCAATTTCATCTAAAATATATTTTTTCATATTTTTGCGTATTATTCAATTTACGTTGCAAATTTATGAATTAAATTTAACTAAATAACCATAAATTTAAGAAATATCTAATTAAAATCACTTTCGAAAACGATTTCGTTATGTCCAAGTTTAGATTTTAAGTCATTTTCATCAACTTTGTTTAAATTTGAAACCAATTTTCCGTCTATAATTTTATCTTCAAATTGAAAAGCGACATCATTTTTACTGTTTGAAAATCGATGAAGAACATCATAAAATATTTTATCATTATTCGGGATATCAAAATATGCTGAAAATTCATTAAAACCTGATGCTGTTGCAATATGATGAATTCCTTGCAACAGAGAAAAGAAAGTATATTTTCTAGATTCCTCTCTTTTATAGTCTTCTGGATAATGACCAGATTCAATTAAAATAGTATTGTATCCTAATTTTTGAAAATTATCTCCTGTTGCTGTTGGGTAAAATTCATCTGTATACCTCCCTACATAGTTAGGTATTATGTTTTGTAGCATTTTATTCATTGCTACAATAACATTCATGGTTTTCTTTCTACCCTCAGTAATTTCTCGGGTTTCCTCCTCTGAAGGAGCTAAAAACGATATTGTTGCCGGATTTTTTGTTCCTTCTACTCCAAAAATTGTTCTTTGATCATGTAGATTGAAGCAAAACTGTGGATTAAAATCTTCCACTATTTTTCTCAACAACTTACTTTCTTTAGCAACTCTATTTACAGCGTCTCTGTTTAAATCTACGTTACTGGCATTTACTCTTGTATATGCTTGCGCACCATCTGGATTTAACATTGGGATAAATACAAGTGTACATGTTTCTAATATTTGAGAAAACTCTTTTTCAGATGAATTTAAAAAGCAATTAAATAAATCGAAAACAGCTTTTGTACCTGTACTTTCATTTCCATGCATTTGAGACCAAATCAAAATCTTCTTTTTACCATTTCCAATTTTCAATTGAAATATAGGTCTATTTTCTTCTGATGAACCTATCTGAGAAACTTTAAAAGTAGCTTCATATTTCGAAAATAATTTTTCTATATCACTATATGTAATCCATTTTCCAAAAAGTGAAGTTTCCTTTTGGACCTTGTAAATGTTCTCTAAAAATTCTATTGGTACAGTACTCATGTTGTGGCTACTCATTTATGAACTTCAAAAATACATCATTAGATAAAAACCACAAACTAAAATGTTACAATTGTAAATTGCGTAAATGTTACAAATGTAAATAGATGTTTGCGCAAAGATAGTTACTTTTGTAAACAAATATTTAAATAGTATGAAGAAATAGATAGACAACAGTTACTGTTACTTTACAGCGACTTGATTAAATAATTAGCATACATTAAATCAGTAATTTACATAGTTTACTTAAAGTTATAGTTGAATACTATTCTATTATTTTTTAAGTTTTATAGTTCTTTGTTTTGTTATTAATTTCAGATGATTTACATTTGTATATAACTAAACAGTTACAATGGTAAACGTACTCGAACTTACTTCTCGTTTAAAAAAAGTGATGGATTTTCATCAATTATCTGCTTCTATGTTTGCAGATAAAATAGGTGTTCAGCGTTCTAGCATCTCCCATATTTTATCTGGAAGAAATAAACCTAGCCTCGATTTTATTTTAAAAGTAACATCAGAACTTACAGATGTTGATATACAATGGTTGCTAAATGGAAAAGGAGTTTTTCCTAATAATGCAGAAAAAAGCACAAAAGCCCCTCCTCCATTATCTACACCAAATAGTAGTGATGGAAAAACGATTCAAAGAATTGTTGTCTTTTTTGATGATGGTACTTTTGCAGAATATCAGAAATAAGAAAAAAATAGTAAACACAAAAAAAGCGAGAAATTATTAATTTCTCGCTTTTTTTGTTTAATAAAAGAACTGAAAATTAAAGGACAAAAGCTTCTAAATTAAAAGCTTCATTAATTTCTTTATAAACAATTTTACCATTAATAATATTTAACCCTTTTTCTAAAGATGTATCTTTTGCACATGCTTCTCTCCAACCTAAATCTGCAAGTTTGATTACATAAGGCAAAGTTACATTAGTAAGTGCCATGGTAGATGTGTAAGGAACAGCTCCCGGCATGTTTGCTACACAATAATGTACAACATCATCTATAATATAAGTTGGGTCTTCATGCGTAGTTGCTTTTGTAGTTTCAAAACAACCTCCTTGATCTACCGCTACATCTACAACAACAGTTCCTGGACGCATTTCTTTTAACATATCTTTTGTAATTAATTTTGGTGCCTTTGCTCCTTTTAATAAAACACCTCCAATAATTAAATCATGAGACTTTATATGCTTTCTAATACTGTATTCATTTGAAAACTCTGTAACAACATGATTTGGTAAAACATCATTTACATAACGTAGTTGCTTCATGTTAACATCCATAATTGTAACATGTGCTCCTAAACCTGCGGCCATTTTTGCGGCTTGAACACCTACAACTCCAGCTCCTAAAATCAAAACTTTTCCTGGTGCAACTCCCGGTACTCCTCCTAAAAGGATTCCTCTTCCTTTAATTGGTTTTTCTAGATACTTTGCTCCTTGCTGAATTGCCATTCTACCTGCAACTTCAGACATTGGCGTTAATAAAGGCAACGTACCTTCTTCATCTTCTACCGTTTCATAAGCGATACAAATAGAGTTACTTGCAACCATAGCTTTGGTTAATGGCGCACTAGATGCAAAATGAAAATATGTAAATACAATTTGATTTTCTTTTATTAAAGGATATTCAGATGCAATGGGTTCTTTTACTTTTACAATCATTTCACTTTGATTGTAAACTTCTTCAATCGTGTCTAAAATTATTGCTCCAACTTTACTATAATCTTCATCAAAAAAACCACTTCCTTCTCCAGCATTAGACTGAATATAAACAACGTGATTTCTTTTGGTTAATTCAAAAACACCAGCAGGAATCATACCTACTCTATTTTCATTGTTTTTAATTTCTTTAGGAATTCCTATTTTCATTTTTGCTTAGAATTAGTTATTATAAGCAAGTAAATTTAAAACCTTTTTGTTCGGAATTTAACAAAAAGATTTTAAACTGTTATTTTTATGAAAGTGATATTTTTTCTGTTTTAGAATAATTGAATCCTATATTTTGATATCTTATTTTATCAAAAATTGAATTATTAGCCTAAAAAATTAAAATTAATTAGATGTACTGCAATCTTTTAATCCAAATCTAAGCGAATTCCTATCGAAATATTCCTAGTCTCCGTGTTTTTAAACAGTGGGTTTAAATCATATTTCACATATAAACTTGTAGATCTATAGCCTAAATAAGCACTCAAACCATAATTTATAGTATTCATATTAAAACTATCTTTCTGCACTTCTTCTACATCCACACCTTGCGCATTTTTAAACTCTAAATACTGTCTTGTTCCTAATTTAAAACCTACAAAACCACCAACCCCAAAACGTACAGATCTATTTGTTCTATCTCTTACAAAACCATCTTCATATTTTTTATTTCTAGAAAAATCCCATTCCAAATGCATTGGAAATATCATTTGAACATGACGCAGTCTGCTTTCTTTTAGTTGACTAGAAAAGGTCTCTAATTCTGTCATATCTACATTTTTAACATGGTATCTATCCTCATCTAATCGTAAATTATTCCAAAGAAAAGATGCTCCGTATTTAAAATATAATTGTGATGCTTCTTTTGCAAAACGTGTTTTCCAAGTCCAACCTAATTCATAAAAATGCGATTGCCAAAACTTATATTCAGAATCTTCTAAAGATGCTAATTCGCCATTATTTATCACATTATTAACTCCCATAGCAAATACAAACTGAGTTGTTGTACTTCTATTTTTTTTATTCTTCGTCTTCCTCCTTGCTTCTCTTCTTTTGTTATCATATTTGTCATCTTCATCATTTACGGTGAATTTAAATGTTTTATGACCAATAGAAAACGTATTTACTTCATCATCATTGCCAATTTCATCTGAACTTGCTATTTTTCCATTCGTTTTATCCTGAACTAATAATTGCAACAAACGTTCTTGTTCTCCAACCTTTTCTTCAATTTGTCTTGCGTGATACCTAGCAACTTCCTTTTTTAAAGATGCTGCTGTTGTTGTAGTAATTTCTCCTTTTTCTAATCTCTTATTGATATTCATCACCTTTGTCTTCAGAGAATCTTTCTGTATTTTGGTAATATTTTCTATCCTTTTTGATATTTTACTTACTTCTTTCTCAAATGTTTTTTGCTGAGATAAGGCAATAGTTGTACTAAACAACACTAAAATTAGCAGTACTCTTTTCATCTTTAATGTTTTATAATTTATGTTTTTGTTTTTTTTGATTAACCTTTTTAATCGTTTCTACTTGCAATTGCAGACGCAATATCTGTTACTCTTTTCTTTAATGATTTCATGAAATTATTCTGAAAAGCAGCCTCATCTATATTGCGCTCTACTTCTGCAAGAATAATAGTAGGATTCACTTTTAAATTCGATTCTTTCAGCTGATTTCGAATCGTTTTTAAAACTTCATTCCTATTAATAGTATACTTAGCATAATATGTTTTGACTTCTTCTTTACTGTGTGTTACGGCATATAATAAATCGGCACTATTTATTTTTATGATACTATTAGGGGCTTGGATAAAGCTTTCTTTTTTGATTTCTAATTTATTCTCAGTACTTATTCCTTTTTCTTTATCGTGCGTTACAGCATATAATAAATCGTCACTATTTATTTTTATAGTACTATTAGCATCTTGTTTAAAGCTTTCTTTTTTTAATTTAGATTCCTTCTTTGTAGGAATGATCTTTTGTTTATGATCTACGTTGGTAATTTCATCTTTGTAATTACTAGGGGTTTTTAATAAAGTAAGCTTTTTATTAAAATCAGATTGCTTCACTTTGTTAGCAATAGCATTGCTATTTTTATTAGTTTTTTTCGCTTCTTCTACTTTTTCATTATTTACAATTGCTTCTTCAACAGGAATTTCATTTATAAACCTGTCTGTTTTTTTATCAATTAAAAGGGTGTCAATAGGAGTTTTTACAATGCTATTTTCTAGAATTACTGGCTTATCATTATCAGAAAAAAACCAAAAACTTACTGAAATCAAGACTACAAGACTTGCTGCATAGCCTATATAAAAAAACCAACCTTTTTTCTTTTTCTGCTCTTGCTCATCTAATTGTGCAGATAAACGCTCCCAAGCAGAAGCAGAAGGTTTAAATGTTCTATTCCCGAACTTCTCTTTTATGTTAGTGTCTACCTTATTTGTTTTCATGAATTATGTTATTCATTTTATAATAATTTTCTTGCAATAATTTACGTGCTTTAAACAATTGCGATTTTGATGTACTTTCAGAAACGCCTAGTTTTTCTGCAATTTCTGAATGCTTATAACCTTCTATGGCGAATAAATTAAACACCATTTTGTAACCGTCTGGTAATTTATCAATCAGTTTTTGAATGTCTTCAACAGCGCTGTTTTCTAAATTCTCTGTAGCTTCTCCATTAAAAACATACACTTCATCTGTAAAGTCAATCAAGTTTCTCTTACGGAGATACGAAAGACAGGTATTTACCATAATTCTACGTATCCAACCTTCAAAACTACCTTCGTTTTTGAACTTCTGTAAGTTGGTAAAAACTTTTAAAAAACCTTGCAACATTAAATCTTCTGCGTGATGTAAATCTTTTACATATTGCCTGCAAACTCCCAACATTTTAGGCGAAAACTGCTCAAACAATTGTTGTTGCGCTTCTCTATTGTTGTGTATCGCTTTTTTAATGAGCGATTTTTGTTTGTTATGCAAGTTGATAATTTTCAAGCCTCTCTATTCTGTTTTTAATGCCTTACAAATATATAGACTACAGATGTTTAAAAAAGGTTGCTTGGAAGAAAAAAAGTTTTTAAACTTTTTTTAGCTATGAGTTCTAAGTGATTCGTTTTTAGTTTTATCAAACTAAAAAATGAAAGAAAGTGCTTATTTCTAAATGGTGTAATTTCTTTTACTTTATGAAAGTGTTATCGAATTAAAGTATCTAAATCCAGATTTAATAATTGGATGATTAACGCCTAGTTTGCGCTTATAATACTATCACCAATACAAATTAAATCGTATTTTATATACTTTTTATTTTTCAAATAACATCGTTTGTTATCTTCATTCAAAATATCTTTTAAATTTGATAATGCCAAACTGAAATTTTATCTATCAACTACCTACTAAATTAATAAGCATCTACATCAATAATAAATCTTATTGGTCTAAAATCTTTTACAGCTTCAAACGTATTTCTAATTTTAGTAATCTGATTTTTAGTATTTGCTAAATTTTGTTTTGGCGGAATTTTAATCACAATATTCTTAATATATTGATTCCTAATTCTAGAAACTGCAGGTGCAGTTGGACCTAAAACATTTTCACCAAATGAACTATACAAAGCTTTAAACAACCAATTCACACCAATATCAACTTTATTATAATCTCTGTGTTTTAGTGTTATTTTTATCAACCTAAAATAAGGTGGATATTTATATTGCCAACGTTCTTGCAACTGTTCTTTATACATTTCTGTATAATTTGTGGTAGAAACTTGCTGTAATATTTTATGAAAAGGATTGTAGGTTTGAATAGCAACATTTCCTTGTTTTTTACTTCTTCCTGCTCTTCCAGAAACTTGTACCATCATTTGATAACCACGTTCATGGGCTCTAAAATCTGGAAAATTAAGCATCGTATCTGCATTTAAAATTCCAACTAAAGAAACATTATCAAAATCTAAACCCTTTGATAACATTTGTGTTCCTACTAAAACATCTATTTCTCTCGCTTCAAAAGCACCAATTATTTTTTGATAGCCATGTTTTCCACGAGTGGTATCTAAATCCATTCTTCCTATTTTGAAATCTGGAAATAAATCCTTTAATTCTAACTCAATTTGTTCTGTACCAAACCCTTTTGTGTCTAAAGTATTACTACCACAAGCGCCACAACTATTTGGCATTGCACGTTGGTAATTACAGTAATGACAACGCAATTCGTGTTTAAACTTATGAAACGTTAGCGTAACATCGCAATTTGGGCATTCTGGTGAAACCCCACAGGTTTTACACTCTACCACTGGAGAATATCCACGTCTGTTTTGAAACAAGATAACTTGTTCTTTTTCGTCTAACGCTTCTTGAATTAGCTTAAGCATCCTGTCAGAAAAATGACCTTTCATTTCCTTTTTACGCTGTTTTTCTTTAACGTCTATCAATTCAATTTTTGGTAATTGAACATTTCCATGACGTCTATTTAATTCAACAAAACCATATTTTTTTTGTGCTGCATTATAATAACTTTCTAAAGAAGGAGTTGCAGAACCTAATAAAATTTTTGCTTTATGAATATTTGCTAAAACAATGGCAGAATCACGCGCATTGTATCTTGGTGAAGGTTCAAATTGTTTGTATGAAGTTTCATGTTCTTCATCAACCACAATTAATCCTAAATTAGAAAAAGGTAAAAATACAGACGAACGAGCGCCTAAAATTATTTGTGCTTTTGGTTTGTTATCCAAAACATTGTTCCACACTTCTACCCTTTCATTCATAGAATATTTAGAATGAAATACAGAAATCTGATTTCCAAAATAAACCTCTAAACGTGTAATAATTTGTGTTGTTAATGCAATTTCTGGCAATAAAAATAAGACTTGTTTGCCTTCATCTAAAACTTCTTGTATCAATTTTGTATACACTTCTGTTTTACCAGAACTTGTAATTCCGTGTAAAAGTGTAACCTCCTTTTCTTTGAAAGCCTCTTTAATTTCTGCCAGCGCAACTTCTTGAAATTCGTTTAAGTTTTTTAAATCATTTGTGCCTCCTTCAAAATGAATTCTATCTGTTTTTATATGATAAAATTCAAAGATATTTTTATCTACCAACGATTTTAAAATAGAAGATGAAACACTTGCTTTTTCCTCTAAATCTTTTGCTTTTATAGGTTTTTTAGAAGTTGATAACTGAAAAAAAGCTAATACAGCTTCTCGTTGTTTTTTAGCTCTAGATAGTTCTTCTAGCAAAGAATTTAAAGATGCATCACTTGTATAGTTTTGATGTAAACGAACATATTTTACCAATTTAGGTTTGTATTGTTCGTAGATTTCTTCATGAATTGTGATTGCAGATTTTTTAATTAACTCGTTAATTGTAGGCATTACTTTTTTCTTGCCTAAAATATCTGCGACTTGATGTATAGTTAATTGAGATTGATGATGTAAAGCTTCATAAATTAAAAACTCATCATCTAATAAGATAGATGTATCAATATCAGCTTCATTTTTATAAATAACAGTTTCACTTTCTAACAAAAATGCAGATGGCAAAGAGGCTCTGTAAACATCTCCTAAAGAACACATGTAATATTTAGAAATCCATTGCCAATGTTTAATTTGCAATTCATTTACCAAGGGTTGTTCATCTAAAATTTGATGAATTTCTTTGGCTTCATATAATGTTGGTGCATTTTGATGGATGTTTAAAACCAATGCAGAATACATTTTTGTTTTACCAAAAGAGACAGCAACACGCATTCCCTTTTTAAGAAAATTGGCTTCGTCTTCAGTTACAGAATACGTAAAAGTTTTCTGAATGGGAATTGGTAAGATAACGTCTATAAAATGCATTGTCACTTCGAGTGATTTTACGATTGAAATGAAAAAAATTGTATTGAGAAGTCTAACATCTTTAAAATTTTTCGATACAATTTCGATAAAAATTCGAAATCACTCGAACTGACATTCTAACAATTTATTATAATCCAAAACTACATAAAATTAGCTACATTACTTTTATTCAGTTGAAAAAGTTAGCAGATTGGTTTAGCCCTGATTGCAGCAATTGTTTGAGCTCTTTTTGGCCCCGTGAAAACGGGAGAAAAAAAGCGAGTGCGAAAAGCAGGAAATAGCTTCAAAAAAATAATACTGAATTTTAGTCTATTTATTAATGATGGTCTTTAGATACAGGTTTTCAACTTTTTCTCTTGCCCAAGGTGTAGTTCTTAAAAACTTAAGACTAGATTTATATGTTGGATTGTTCTTAAAAGCATTTATATTTAAAATATCGCCTAATTCTTCCCAGCCATATTCTAAGAATAATTGTTCTAAAATAGTTGCTAATTTTATTCCGTGTAACGGATTATTTGGTTGTTGTTCTGTCATAATTATTTATCTAAATTTGGTAAAAGTAAATATCTAATACACTTTCTTTAGCCATCATTTACTCTATTTCTAATTGGATAGAAAATCAGTAGGCGTTTGCGAAAATCCGTTTACAGAAATAAATAAAATCGCCAAAATTAGAAACTTATAAATTCTCATTTGAGTGGATATATCAGTTTAGAAAACAAATGTAATATTATTTGTTTTTAGATTATAAATATTAACAAAAAAATAGTCATTGATAATTGCGAATTTTTCAATAATTTAGCATGAAATTTAAGAAATCTATAGATGAAAAATATTGCATTACATAAAATTCATGAAGCTCTTGGAGCAAAAATGGTTCCTTTTGCAGGTTATAATATGCCTGTACAATATGAAGGAGTTACAGCAGAACACTTAACAGTAAGAGAATCTCTAGGTGTTTTTGATGTCAGTCATATGGGAGAATTTTTGGTTGAAGGAGAAAATGCGTTGGCTTTAATTCAAAAAGTAACATCTAATGATGCTTCTAAATTAGCAATTGGAGATGCACAATACAGTTGTTTTCCTAATGAAGATAATGGTATTGTAGATGATTTAATTTGTTATAGAATTAAAGAAAACACCTATTTATTAGTTGTAAATGCTTCTAATATTGAAAAAGATTGGAACTGGATTAGCAAATACAACGAAGAATTTAAAGCGGAATTAAAAGATTTATCGGAAGGTTATTCGCTATTAGCAATTCAAGGTCCCAAAGCAATTGAAGCGATGCAATCTTTAACTTCAGAAAATTTATCTGCAATAAAATTTTATACGTTTAAGATAAATGATTTTGCAGGAGTTGAAAACGTAATTATTTCTGCAACTGGTTATACAGGTTCTGGTGGATTTGAAATTTACTGTAAGAATGAAGAAGCTGTACAAATTTGGAACAAAGTTTTTGAAGCTGGTGCTGCTTTTGGAATTAAACCAATTGGTTTAGCAGCACGTGATACATTACGTTTAGAAATGGGGTATTGTTTATATGGAAATGATATTAACGACACAACCTCTCCTATTGAAGCTGGCTTAGGCTGGATCACTAAGTTTACCAAAAATTTTGTAAATAGTGAAGCTTTAGCGAAAGAGAAAGAACACAAACCAGAAAGACGTTTAGTTGCTTTTGAATTGGATGAAAGAGGAATTCCAAGACATGGCTATGATATTGTTGATGAAAATGGAAATATTATTGGAAATGTTACTTCTGGAACGATGAGTCCTTCTTTACAAAAAGGAATTGGAATGGGGTATGTACCAAGAATAGGCTCTAAATCTGGAACTCGTATTTACATACAAGTTCGTAAAAAAGCAATTCCAGCCACAATTATAAAATTACCTTTTTATAAAGGATAAGAAAATAGAGCACATAAAAAAAACGAGCAAATTGCTCGTTTTTTTTTGTGCTTTTAATTTCTTTAAAATTACATCATTGAAGCGGCAACTTTTTTATAACTACCATTTTCTAAGTTTTCTCTGATTGCAGAAAAAGCTACAATTGTTTCATCAATATCTTCTTGTGTATGTGTTGCTGTAGGTATTAATCTTAAAATAATTAATCCTTTTGGAATTACTGGATACACAACAATAGAGCAAAATATTCCATGGTTTTCACGTAAGTCATTTACCATTGCCATTGCTTCAGGAATTTCTCCTTTTAAGAATACAGGTGTTATACAAGTTTGTGTAGTTCCTAAATCGAAACCAGAAGTACGCAATCCAGATTGTAAAGCATTTGTATTTTTCCACAATCTTTCTTTTAATTCTGGCATTGTACGCAACATATCTAAACGTTTTAATGCCCCTTTAACCATTGCCATTGGCAATGACTTTGCAAACATTTGAGAACGCATATTATATTGTAAATACTGAATTACATCTTTGTCTCCAGCTAAAAAAGCACCAATACCAGCCATAGATTTTGCAAAAGTTGCAAAATAAACATCGATATCATTTTGTACTCCTTGTTCAAAACCGGTACCTCTTCCTCCTTCACCTAAAGTTCCAAATCCATGTGCGTCATCTACTAATAATCTAAAATTATATTCTTTTTTAAATGCTACAATTTCTTTTAAACGACCTTGTTCTCCGCGCATTCCAAAAACACCTTCAGAAATTACAAGAATTCCTCCACCCGTTTTTTCTGCCATTCTTTTAGCTCGTTTTATGTTTTTTTCAAAACTTTCCATATCGTTGTGACGATATACAAAACGCTTTCCTGAATGCAAACGGACACCATCTATAATACAAGCATGTGTATCCATATCATAGACTATAATATCATTTTTGGTCACTAAGGCATCTATTGCAGACATAATACCTTGATAACCAAAGTTTAATAAGTATGCCTTTTCTTTATCTACAAACTCGGCACATTCTTCCTCTAATTGCTCATGAATTGGCGTGTGCCCAGACATCATTCTTGCCCCCATAGGAAAGGCCATTCCATGTTCTGATGCTGCTTCACCATCTGCTTTTATTACATCAGGATGATTTGCTAAACCTAAATAGTCATTAATACTCCATGTAATTACTTTTTTGCCATTGAAAGACATTCTATTAGATATTGGACCTTCTAGCTTAGGAAAAACATAGTACCCTTCCGCTTTTTCTGCCCAATTACCTAAAGGACCTTTGTCTTCTATTATTCTTGCAAATAAATCTGTCGTCATTTTCTCTTTTTGTTTTTTTACGAATTGCAAAGTAACCCTTTTTTTGCAGTTTATCAAATTGTTAATAATGCAATCAACTTATATAAATCCTTGTTCTTTCATCCAAGAATCACTGTAAATTTTATTCATATAACGTGAACCATGATCTGGAAAAATAAGTACAACAAAACTGTTTTCATCAAACATACCTAGTTTTTCATACTGTTCTGTAGCCTGCATTACTGCACCACTAGTGTATCCAGGGAAGATTCCTTCCGTTTTAACTATTTCTCTAGATTTTAATGCTGCTTCTTTATCTGTAACTTTTTCATAGATATCAATTACATCAAAATCTGTAGCAGTAGGAATTAAGTTTTTCCCTAACCCTTCAATTTTATAGGGACTTATTTCTTTTTCATCAAACTCTCTAGTTTCGTGGTATTTCTTTAAAACAGACCCAACAGCATCAACCCCTAATATTTTAACATTTTTATTTTGTTCTTTTAGGTATTTTCCTGTTCCAGATATTGTTCCTCCAGTTCCACTTGCAACAACTAAATGTGTGATTTTCCCTTCTGTTTGTTTCCAAATTTCTGGGCCAGTAGTTCTGTAATGAGCTTCTATATTTAACTCATTAAAATATTGATTTATATAAACAGAGTTCTTTGTTTTTCTATGAATTGTTTTTGCTACTTCATAATAAGATCTTGGATCATTTGGAGCAACATTTGCAGGACAAACATGTACTTCTGCTCCCATAGACTTTAACATATCTATTTTATCCTGTGATGATTTATCGCTAACAGCTAAAATACATTTATACCCTTTTACAATGCTAATCATTGCTAAACTAAAACCTGTATTACCAGAAGTAGTTTCTACAATTGTTGCACCTTTTTTAAGGATTCCTTTCTTTTCTGCATTTTCTACAATATGTAGTGCAATTCTATCTTTTGCAGAATGCCCAGGATTAAATGCTTCTAATTTAGCATAATAAGATCCTTTAAGGTTCTTTGTGATTTTTTGAAGCTTAACTAGCGGCGTTTCTCCTACTAATTCTAATATTGTATTGTTAATTCCTTGATGTCTGACCATTCTATCACTTTTTTCAAAGTAACCAACAAAATTGGTTACTTTGAATCGAGTGCAAAAATAGTTTATTTTTCTAACTTATTTTCTAAAGCAAGGAAGAAAGTGTAGTCTTTAGCCGTTTCTTTTAAAGCATCAAACCTACCTGATGCCCCTCCATGTCCAGCTTCCATATTTGTGCGTAACATTAATAAATTATTGTCAGTTTTTAACTCACGTAATTTAGCAACCCATTTTGCTGGTTCCCAATATTGTACTTGAGAATCATGCAAACCAGTTGTTACTAACATGTTAGGATATTTTTTTGGTGCTACTTGATCGTAAGGCGAATATGATTTTATATAGTTATAATATTCTTCTTCATTAGGATTTCCCCATTCGTCATATTCTCCTGTTGTTAAAGGAATACTATCATCTAACATTGTAGAAATTACATCAACAAATGGAACAGCTGCAATAATACCGTTGTACAATTCTGGATTCATATTCACAATTGCTCCCATTAATAAACCACCTGCAGAACCTCCCATTGCATATAAATGATCTGCGGAAGTATACTTATTTTCAATTAAATATTTAGAACAATCTATAAAATCTGTAAAGGTGTTTTTCTTGTTCAACATTTTTCCATCATCATACCAATCTCTTCCTAAATATTGGCTTCCTCTAATGTGTGCTAAAGCATACACAAAACCTCTGTCTAACAAGCTTAAACGCGTTGTAGAAAATCCGTCTGGAATTGTATAACCATAAGAGCCATAAGCGTATTGTAATAAAGGAGTCTCTTTGCCTAATTTAGTATCTTTATGATACACTAAAGAAACGGCTACTTTTTCTCCATCTCTTGCAGTTACCCAAACGCGTTTACTGATGTAGTTTTCTTTTTTAAACTTCCCTCCTAATACGTCCTGTTCTTTTTTAACATCCTTAGTTTTATCTTTCATATTATAATCGACAATAGAACTTGGTGTTGTCATTGAATTATATGAATATCTTAAAATATCTGTATCAAAATCAGGATTACTATACACTGTTGCAGAATACGTTTCTTCATCAAAAGGCAAATACTCATCTTTTGTTCCGTCCCAACGTTTAATTCTTACTTTATTTAATCCATTATTTCTTTCTTCTAAAACTAAATAGTCTTTAAATATTGAAACATCCTCTAATAAAGTATCTTCTCTATGAGGAACAACATCAACCCAATTCTCTTTAGAAGGTTTGTTTACAGATGTTTTCATCAGTTTAAAGTTCTTTGCTTCATCCTTATTAGTAAGAATATAAAAATCATCACCAAAATGAGCAAGACTATATTCTAAATCTCTTTCTCTTTGTTGCACCATTTTAAATTCTCCATTTGGAGTATCAGCATCTAAAAATTGATATTCTGTAGAAACCGTGCTGTAAGAACCTATAACGATATATTTATCAGATTTTGTTTTGTAAACATAGGTTCCAAAAGTGTCATCTTTTTCATGGTAAACTTCAACATCTTCTGAAGCATCTGTACCTAAAACGTGTTTAAAAATTTTCTCGCTACGTAAAGTTACTGGGTCTTTTTTTGTGTAGAACAATGTTTTATTATCATTTGCCCAAACAGAACCACCAGTTGTATTTTCAATGATATCTTTATAGATTTTCCCTGTTTCTAAATTTTTAATTCGGAGAAAATATTGCCTTCTACTAACCGTATCAGTTGCAAAAGCAATTAGTTTATTGTCTGTTGAAATATTTAAACCTCCTAACTGAAAGTAATCGTATCCTTTTGCCTCATTATTTACATTGAATAAGATTTCTTCTTCTGCTTCTAAAGTTCCTTTTTTACGTGAGTAAATTGGATACTGACTGCCTTTTTCATAACGAGTAATATAAAAATAACCGTTATCTTTATAAGGTACAGATTGGTCATCTTCTTTAATACGACCTTTCATTTCTTGAAATAAGCTTTCTTGAAAATCGTCTGTATATCCTATATTCTCTTCGTAATATTTATTTTCTGCATTTAAATAATCATACACTTTTTGAGTTTGTGCATCTTTATTTTCTGCATTTTTTTGTTCATCAGACAAACGCATCCAAAAATAATCATCTATTCTTTCGTCTCCGTGTTTCTCTAATTTATAAGGTTGCTTTTCAGCAACTGGTGCTATTGCATCAGTATTTTTCATTGATTTATTTTTACATGCGGTTGCAAAAATAAGGCTTAATACCATGGCAGTGAAGAATATCTTTCTCATTTTTTTTATGATTTTAAATTCATGTTAAAGTACTAATTTTGCAGTTGTATTAATATTAAATTATAAATTATGTTTGGAGACATTTCTGGGATGATGGGAAAGCTGAAAGAAGCACAACAAAAAGTAGAAGAAACAAAGACTAGATTGAATTCTGTTTTAATTAACGAAACGTCAAAAGACGGTAATATTAAAATTACGGTTACAGCTAATAGAGAGATAAAATCTATTTCTATTGCTAATGAATTGCTTACAGATAAGGAAGAATTAGAAGATTATTTAATTCTAACACTTAATAGTGCTATTAAAAAAGCTACGGCAATTAACGAACAAGAAATGGCTGCTGCTGCAAAAAGCGGAATGCCAAATATTCCTGGAATGGAGCTGTTTCAATAAATGATTTAATATTTATTGAATATTTTTTTCTTATGTTAATAGTAACTTCACCTATAAAATTAATCTCACTTTTATGAATAAAAAAATAGAGAATACCCCAGCTTTTAAAAAAATATTAAAATGGTTTTCAATCACAATTTTAGCTTTATTAGTTTTACTTATTATTGCTCCTTTTTTCTTTAAAGACAAAATTAAAGCAATAGTTACCAAAACTATAAACGACAATATAAATGCAACGGTTACTTTTAAAGAAATTGATGTAAGTCTTTTAAAAAGTTTTCCATTAGCTAATTTAACGATTGACAAAATTTCTGTTATCAATAAAAAACCTTTTGAAGGTGATACGCTGTTCTTTTCTGAAGAAGTGAATTTAAAAATGAAAATTTCTGAACTCTTTAAAAAAGCAGATGAAACAATTAAATTAAAAAGTATTTCTGTAAAAAATAGTACCGTAAATATCATTTTCAATAAAGAAGATTTGGGTAATTATGATATTGCTATTAAAAATGAAACGGCAGCTTCTTCTGCAAAAAGTGATTCTTTTTCTTTTGATATTGAAGAATATTCGGCAGAAAATTTAAAATTTACTTATTTTGATGTAAACTCAAAAATGAAAATGAGTTTAGATAATATTTATCATTCTGGAAAAGGGAATTTTAAAGATGACATTTTTGAAATAGACACAGAATCTAAGGCAAATCTTTCATTTGAAAAAGACGGAACAAAATTTATGAATAACCTTGCTATTTCTTTAGATGCAATTATTGCAATCGATTTAAAAAATAGCAAATATACTTTTAAAGAAAACACAGGCTTTATTAATCAATTACCTTTAGAATTTAATGGTTCTATACAATTAGTTGATGAAAATCAATTATATGATTTGAGTTTTAAAACACCAACTTCCTCATTTAAAAACTTATTGGCTTTGATTCCTGCTGAATATGCTGGCAATCTAAATTCGATTAAAACGGAAGGTGATTTTAATATAAACGGTGTTGTAAAAGGAACACTTTCAGAAAAAACAATTCCAGCTTTTGATATTTCTTTTGCATCAAAAAAAGCAATGTTCAAATATGCTGATTTACCAAAATCGGTTCAAAATATTAACATAAATTACAACATAGTTAATAAAACAGGGCTTTTAAATGACACGTATGTAAATATAGAAAAGCTAACATTTACAATTGATAAAGACGTTTTTAGCGCAAACGGAAAGGTTTTTAATATTGCTGAAAATCCACAGATAAATTTAGAAGCTAAAGGAAATGTTAATTTAGAAAATGTTTCAAAAGTGTATCCAATTTCTTTAGATAAAAAGCTTACTGGAATTTTAAAAGTAGCTGTAATTACAGCTTTTGATATGAATTCTATTGAAAAAGGAAACTATCAGAATATTAAAAATTCTGGGAACATGAGTTTGAGTAATTTTAAATATGAAGGAATTGAATTTTCTAAACCTTTTTTTATTGATAATACTTCTATTATTTTTAATCCGAATCAAATAAAATTGAAAGAATTTACAGCAAAAACTGGTGATTCTGATCTTGATATTAAAGGAAATCTTGATAATTTCTATGGGTTCTTATTTAAAAATCAGGTTTTAAAAGGAGATTTTACATTAAATTCTAATCTTTTTAAAATGTCAGATTTTATGTCTGATAACGCTACAAATGATGACACTAAAAAAGGTGACGCTTTAAAAATCCCTTCCTTTTTAGATTGTACGTTTTCTGCGAATGCAAAAAAAGTAGTTTATGATACTATGGACGTATCAAATGTTACTGGAGTTTTAATTGTAAAAGAGGAAACTGTTCGTTTGCAGAACTTAAAAATGGATGTCTTTGGTGGTAATATTGGCATGAATGGATTGGTTTCTACAAAACAAAAAGTGTCTAATTTCACAATGGCTTTGAATTTGAAAGAGTTGAACATTTCTGAGTCTTTTTCTCAGTTAGAAATGCTAAAGTCTATTGCTCCTATTGCAAAAACAATTGAAGGAAAAATAAATTCAACAATTAATTTATCTGGTAATTTGACGGATGAAATGACGCCTGATTTGAAAACAATTTCTGGTAATTTATTAGGTCAATTATTAAATACAAAATTAAAAGCAAGTAATTCTAAAGTACTTTCTCTTTTAGACAACCAGGTTGGTTTTTTTGATGTTGGTAAATTAGATTTAAATGAAGCTAGTGCCAATTTATCTTTTAATAATGGAGAAGTTATCGTAAAACCTTTTCAAATACGTTATGAAGATATTAGGATGGAAATTGGAGGAACTCATGGTTTTGACCAAGCTATGAATTACACTATAAAATTTGATGTTCCTGCAAAATATTTAGGAACAGAAATCACAAATTACATTCAAAAATTATCTCCAAAAGATGCTGAAAAAATTAAAAGTGTTCCTATAAATGCAACGTTAACGGGTAGTTTTGGAAATCCTACTTTAAAAACCGATGTAAAACAAGCTACAACAAATCTGGTGAATCAGTTCATTCAGCAACAAAAAGAAAGTTTATTAGACAAAGGAAAAGACGCACTTTCAAATCTTTTAAACAAGAAGGCAACAGAAGCCGACTCTACCAAAACAAAAAAAGATACTTCAGATAAAATAAAAGATGTTTTAAACTTATTTAAGAAGAAAAAAAATAATTAATTTTTGGGTATTGAAAATAAAAAAAGGAAGCTAAATAGCTTCCTTTTTTTATTTGGTGTACGCTCATTATTCTAACCTAAAAATCCTAGCATAGACACTAAAACTATTAAAACATATAAGGATAATACTATAATTGTAAAAACACCCATAAACTTATAATGAGACTTTAAAATTTCAAAAGCATCAGATAAAGTAGCATCATTTTTTGTGGATAATGCTTTTTGCATCTTCTTAGAAAACTGAAATAAATAATACACAGGAAAAAAATAAATAACGGCAAAAATTAAATATGTAATTGTCATTGCAATACCTAAATTAAAAGGTACCGTTTGCATGTTTGGTAGATTATTAAAAATTGTAGTTGCAAAAAGTGCCAAAACAATCATTAAACCAATACCAATAAAACCTATTATAGATAAAAATCTAGCCCAACTTGCAGTTTCTTTTAAAAAATTTTTAGCTTGACTTGTTAAAGTTAATTGCTCTAATTGTGTAATCGGGTTTTCCATAATAATTTTAGTTTGCTTTATAAATAGTTTATCAAAAATAGCAAAAAAAAAATAGCCACAAATTTGTTAATTTGTGGCTAAATATTATAAAATAAAAAATATTACTTCTTAAATTCTGTAATTGTATTCTTAATAATTGAGATACAATCCATTAATTGTGCTTCATTTATTACCAAAGGTGGTGCAAAACGAATAATATTTCCATGTGTTGGTTTTGCTAATAAACCGTTATCACGTAATTTCATACAAATATCCCAAGCTGTAGAACTATCTTCTGTATCATTTATTAATACAGCATTTAGTAAACCTTTTCCTCTTACAGATTTCACCAAACTATTAATTTCTGCAAAATCAGATAATTCTTTTCTAAAAATTTCACCTAAATTATCTGCATTTATCGCTAATTTATCATCAGCAACAACTTCTAAAGCAGCAATTGCAACAGCAGCAGCAATTGGATTTCCACCAAATGTAGAACCATGGTTTCCTGGTCTTATAACATTCATAACGTTATCATTTGCCAAAACAGCAGACACAGGGTAAGCACCTCCAGACAAAGCTTTTCCAAGAATTAAAATATCTGGTTTTATCTCTGGTGTTCCTTCACAATTTTTATTTTCACAAGAACAGTTACCACAAGTTGCTAATAAACGACCTGTTCTAGCAATTCCTGTTTGTACTTCATCTGCAATAAACAAAACGTTATACTCTTCACACATTTTTTTAGCAGTCGCTAAATATCCTTCAGAAGGCACATAAACTCCAGCTTCACCTTGTATTGGTTCTACCAAAAATGCAGCAATATTATTACTACTTTCTAAAGTTTCTTGTAATTCCTGTAAATTATCATATTCTATTTTGATAAACCCTTTTGTGTAGGGACCAAAGTTTTTTCTTGCAACAGGATCATTAGAAAATGAAATAATAGTAGTTGTTCTACCATGAAAATTATTTTCACAAACTATAATTTCTGCTTTATTTTCAGGTATTCCTTTAACTTCATATGCCCATTTTCTTGCTAATTTTAAAGCAGTTTCTACAGCTTCAGCACCAGTATTCATTGGTAATAATTTGTCAAAACCAAAAAGCTCGGTTGCAAATTTCTCATATTTCCCAAGCATATCATTATAAAATGCTCTAGAAGTTAAGGTCAATGTTTTTGCTTGATTTACCATTGCATCCACAATTTTTGGGTGACAATGTCCTTGATTTACTGCAGAATATGCAGATAAAAAATCATAATATTTTTTTCCTTCAACATCCCAAACATAAACACCTTCTCCTTTGCTCAAAACCACTGGAAGTGGATGATAGTTGTGTGCTCCGTGTTTGTTTTCTAATTCGATTACTTCTTGCGAAGTTAATTTTGCTAAAACAGCCATTTGTATTTTTTTAAAATGTTTATAATTAAATAACCATTCCTGTTCTACCTTTATCCTTTCGAAAGTTTCGAAAATTCAGCGTGGGAAAGAAATCATCCTCGTAGTTTTACAAAAGTAGTAAAATAATAACGTGAAATAAAAATTATTTGAGCATTCCCTAAAAAAAAGGAGTGCTTTACACTATCCCTTTTTTTGGTTTTATGATTGCACAGAAAGTATTTTTACTTTCTGTGGTAATCTCATTAATAAAAGAGAGATTGCTTTGTTACTGACCCTGACAGCCCAATTTTTTAAAAAAAAGATACCGTTTCAATCGCTAATGCGCACAGGAAACCCCAAAATACATTTTTAATTACTCTTTTTTTGCAGATAAAAAAACGAATAACGGTAACCTTTTTATTTCTCCTAACAAAGCACTTTTATCCATTTGCATCCAAGCAACTATTTTTAACATACGAACAGCTAAAAAGAAGAGGATACTTCCTACACTCCATGTAATTAACTCTTTTGTGATTTCTACTTTAAAAAACTGAATGATGCCCTAAATAAAAAGGTTTAATTTTCTTTTAAAAAAAAAATAATATTCAAAACTAGCACAATTAACAACTTATTTTACAGCAACTTACAGTCAATTAAACAAGTACTATAAATCACGAAAATAATAGTGAATATAAAATGTTTTTTGTATTTTAAAAAACAAAATATTATGTTATAGTTTCTGTAACTTTGCATTTAAAAACAATTTATAAGTTATGAAAAAAACGGTATATATTCTCTTCTTTTTAACGGCCATAATTGGATGCAAATCCACTTCGATAGTGAATACGAAATTAGACAATAAAAAAGAAAGAATGTTAAAAGGAAGTTTTACAATTACTTCTATAAACTTCCCTGGATCAGATTATTTAAAAGTAACTTCTTTTAATTTAGGTGATTCTAAATGCCTTATTGGAAGTGAATGGAGCTTTATTTCTAACAATAATAAAGGTGAAATGAAAATGAACAATCCAGCTGCTACTTGTAAAGATTTTAGTTCACCAATTACTTGGTATATTAATAAAAATGGAAATTTTGTTTTAAAGTTTATCAATAATTACAAGGCTAAAGAAGTTAACAATGGTTTTGTTTTAGGCATCAACAATATAACAGAAACAAGTTTCGATTTAATTGATAAAATTAACGTTGCAGGAGAAACAAAAAATATTACCTACTCATTTAAAAGAAAATAATCATAAAAAAAATACAATGAAAAAAACAATAATTTATAGTTTATCTGTACTACTTATATCTACAAGTATTATTTCTTGTGAAGCTGTTAAAAACGCAAGTAATACTCAAAAAGGTGCAAGTATTGGTACAGCTGCAGGAGCAATTTTAGGTGCTGTAATTGGTAATAATTTAGGAAATGGAAAAAATTCTGAATTAGGTGCCGTTTTAGGTGGAGTTATTGGTGGAGTCACTGGTGGAGTTATTGGTAACAAAATGGATAAACAAGCACGAGAAATTAAAGAAGCATTACCTGGTGCTGAAGTAGAAAGAGTTGGTGAAGGTATTATGTTAACTTTAGGTGAAAATGCGGTTCGATTTGACACTAATAAAGCTACTTTATCAGCAACTGCAAAAACAAATTTAGAAAAATTAATTCCTGTTCTTAATAATTATGAAAATACAAATATTGTTATTTACGGGTATACAGATAGCAGTGGTAGCGTTGAATATAACCAAGCACTTTCTGCAAAAAGAGCGAGTTCTGTAAAAAATTATTTAACTGATAAAGGAATAGACATTGCAAGAATTGAAACCAAAGGTTTAGGTGTAAATGACCCTATCGCTTCTAACGAAACAGCTGAAGGAAGAAGTAAAAATAGACGTGTAGAGTTTGCTATTGTAGCAAATGAAGAAATGGTAAAACAAGCTGAAAAAGAAGCCGGACAATAAATAAAATTATTACATTATAAAAAAGACTACTCAAATGAGTAGTCTTTTTTGTTTCATCATACCATATTTTGCCTAATTTTGCAACTCATAAACAATTAAGAATGCCACGTAGAGAACGAAATAAATTTGTAAAGAAGAATCAGGTTTTAGAATTAAAAATTGAGGATTACGCTTTTGGAGGAAAAGGAATTGCAAGAATTAAGTCTGAAGAAGGTAGTTTTGTAATCTTTGTTCCTAATACGTTACCTGGACAATTAGTGAAGGCTCAAATTAATAAATCGAGTAAAAACTATGCGGAAGCTAAATTAATTGATGTTTTAGAACCGTCTGAAGATGAAGTTGAAGTTCCTTTTCAAGATATTCCTGGAGCACCTTACATTCAATTACCTGTAGATTTACAACATAAATATAAAAAAGAGAGCACTTTATCACTTTTCAAAAGAATTGGTAAAGTTGAAAATATAGATGATTTATTTGATGAATTAATCGCTTCTCCAAACGTTTTTCATTATAGAAATAAAATGGAATATGGATTTTCTGCAATTGGTTATGACAGAGTAAACAAAACCGATAAAGATGAATTTACCTTAGGTTTTAAAAGACGTGGCGTTTGGTGGATGGGAGATAATTTAGAGAAAGATTCTGGTTTGTTTGATAAACAAATGGAAGACAATCTAAAAAATATTAGACAATACTGTATAGATACTGGTTTAGCACCTTGGCATGGTCCTAAAAAAGAAGGTTTTTTCAGGTACTTTGTTGTAAGAAAATCATACAAAACAGATGAGCTTTTATTTAATCTAGTAACAACATCACCAGAATTAGATAGGTTTGATTTACAAAAATTTGCAAACTATTTAGTTGAATTATTTGGAGATAGAGTTGCAGGATTATTGCATACGATTAATGATGAAACTGGAGATAGAACAATTGCGACTTCTGGAAGTATTGATTTAATTTATGGAAAAGACAAAATTGTTGAAGAACTTTTAGGTTTAAACTTTGAAATTAGTATGAAAAGCTTCTTTCAAACAAACCCTAAATGTGCAGAAAAATTATATAATAAAGTTGTAGAATATGTTTTAGAAGACAAATCTAAAGTAGACAATACGGTGGTTATGGATTTATTCTGTGGAACAGGTACTATTGGTCAAATTGTTGCTTCTAGAAGTGAAAACGTAAAAATAGTAGGTGTAGATATTGTGGCTTCTGCAGTAAAAGATGCTGAGAAAAATGCAAAAAGAAACAACATAGAAGGTTTACAATTTTATGCTGCAGATGTTGGTAAATTCTTAACAGCACATCCACAATATAAAGACAAAATAAAAACCATTATTTTAGATCCTGCAAGAGCAGGAATTGCACCAAAAACCTTGCAAAAAATTATCGATTTAAATGCAGACAGAATGGTGTATGTTTCTTGTAACCCTGCAACACAAGCAAGAGATACAGAATTGTTAGCTGAAGCTGGTTATGCTATTAAAAAGATTAGTTTGGTAGATCAATTTCCTCATACTTCTCATATTGAGACGGTGGTTTTGTTTGAGAAAAGTTAAAAAGGAATTTAGATATTGGTTTTAATATATTTACGATATGATTAAAAGAATTTTAGGAGTTATTTTTATTATTATATCTTTTATTTTTTGTCTTGGCTTCTTACAACAATTAACAGAAATTATAGGTGCATTCACATCTGATAGTTTTGGTTATTTAATTGGCTATACTATTGGATCCTTTATCTCTTTAGTAATTGCACTAATTTTTTTTAAATTAGGGTTGAAGTTATTAAAGAATACGCCTAAAGATTTAGAAGTTATAGATCAAATTGAAGAGAATTAAAAATATATTTAATAATTTGTTAAAAAAAATTAAGATGAAAAAACTTACAGATTTCGAAATAAATAAAAAATTAGAAAATTTAACAGATTGGGATTATTATGATGACGCGCTTCATACAGATTTTGAGTTTGATAATTTTAAAGATTGTATGTCTGCAATGAATAGAATTGCTTTTGAATGTGAGGCTTTAAACCATCATCCAGAATGGACAAATAACTATAATACATTAGATATTTCATTAACAACTCATGACGCTGAAGGTGTCACAGAATTAGATTTTAAATTAGCAGAAGCTATTAATATTATTGTAGAAGTTGAAGAGTAATCTATTTATGAAAAAAACAATATTATCTCTTTTATTCTTAATCATCGTTATTTCCGCTTGCGAAAAAGATGATTTTTGTCTTAAAAATCCTGTAACACCAAGTTTAGTTATCAATTTTTATGATGATACAAACAAAGAAACTTTAAAAAATGTTAGAGAATTATATGTTTGGGCAGAAGGAAAAACAGACAGTATTTATATAAACCAGACTATAAACTCGATTACTATACCTTTAAATAGTCTTGCCACAGAAATTGTCTATAATTTTTCAAAAGAAAATGTTGTAAATCAGTTTACCATTAACTACACCACAGAAGAAGAATATGTATCTAGATCTTGTGGTTATAAAGTTAATTTTAATGAAGTTACTTTTTCATCAGATACTACTTGGATTATAAGTTTTACACCAGAAACATTAACAACAATAGAAAACCAAACTGAAGCTCATGTACAAATATTTCATTAGTTTTTCACTTCTTTTTGTTTTTGTTGATGGGTTTTCTCAAGACAAAAAATCTGAAGTAAAAGAAACCGAAAAAGACACAATAGTATATAAATCTGCTTACGGATTTCGTTTAGGAATGGATATCAGCAAACCCATAAAAGCACTATTTGATGCTTCTTATAGTGGTTTTGAAATTGTTGGAGACTATAGGGTAAATAAACGTTTTTTTATCGCAGCAGAAGTTGGTTTTGAAGAAAACACAACAAAAGAAGATTACACAAACTCAACAGTAAAAGGAAGTTACGCAAGAATTGGTTTCAACTTTAATGCGTATGAGAATTGGTTAGATATGAATAATGAAATAATTGCAGGTTATAGATATGGGTTTAGTCTTTTTGATCAAACATTAAATAGTTACACACCCAATGTAAATAGCCTCTATTTTCCAGCAAATACAATTACAGTTCCACAAACAGCAACTAGCTTAAATGCACATTGGTCTGAATTTGTATTTGGTTTAAAAGTAGAAACCCTCAATAATTTATTTGTAAGCTTTAGTGTTTCTTATAAAATACTAATGAGTGTAAAAGACCCTGAAAACTTTAAAACACTCTATGCACCTGGGTTTAATAGAATATTTGAAAGTAACACTGGTTTTGGTTTCAATTATACACTTACCTATTTAATTCCTTTTGTTAATAAATAAAAGACGATTCCTCTTTGATTTTAGCCATTTTTAGTAACTTTAGCCCTCGTTTTATTAAAACTTACAGAATATGAATAAAATACCTAGTGTAAATTTAGCCGACTTTTTATCAAGTGATAAAAATAGAAAACAAAAATTTATAGATGAAATTGGTCATGCATACGAAAACATTGGTTTTGTAGCTTTAAAAGGTCATTTTTTAGATGATAAACTTGTTGAAGATTTATATTCAGAAATTAAAAACTTCTTTGACTTACCCGTAGAAGTTAAAGAAAACTATGAAATTCCAGGAATTGGAGGTCAAAGAGGTTATGTTTCTTTTGGTAAAGAATCTGCAAAAGGTAAAAAAGAAGGAGATTTAAAAGAATTCTGGCATTTTGGACAATATGTAGGTGCAGATTCAAAATACGCAAAAGAATATCCAGAAAACGTTACTGTAAACGAATTAGCCAAGTTTAATGCAGTTGGTAAAGAAACGTACCAAATGTTAGAAAAAACAGCTAAATATGTATTGCGTTCTTTAGCATTGCATTTAGGTTTAGAAGAAACGTATTTTGATAATTACATCAAAAACGGGAACAGTATTTTACGTCCTATTCACTACCCACCAATACAAACAGAACCTAAAGGAGCAGAAAGAGCTGCAGCGCATGGAGACATTAATTTAATTACTTTATTAATGGGAGCGCAAGGAAAAGGTTTGCAGGTTAAAAATCATAAAGGAGAATGGATTGATGCCGTTGCAGAACCAAATGAATTGATGATTAATGTTGGAGATATGTTATCACGCCATAGTAATAACAAACTAAAATCTACAATTCACAGAGTAACAAATCCACCAAAAGAAATGTGGGGAACTTCTCGTTATTCAATTCCTTTCTTTATGCATCCTATTTCAGAAATGAAGCTTGATGTTTTAGAAAACTGCATCGATGCAGAGCATCCAAAACAATTTGAAGATATTACTGCTGGTGAATTTTTAGATCAACGTTTAAAAGAATTAGGACTTAAAAAATAATATTTAGTTAAACAATTGGCTGTAACAAGCCGACTGAATACTGTATACTAGAAAAATGGATTTCAAAGATCAATTAAAAAACTTATTTCCAGAACATGAAGAAACCGTTGAAGCTGTTCAAGAAAAATCAACTATTTGGTTACAAGATGACCCAATAATTTGCAAATACGAAAAACGTAAAGGAAAGCCAATTACAATTTTAGAAGGATATACTGGCGCAACATCAGATTTTAAAACCCTCGCAAAGGAAATTAAAACAAAACTGAGTGTTGGAGGTAGTTTTAAGGATGATAAAATTATTATACAAGGAGATTATAGAGATAAAATAATGACGATGTTGAAAGCTAAAGGCTTTAAAGTGAAACGCGTGGGAGGATAATTTGTATTCTTAATACAATAAAATAGTATACTAAACGTTTTTTAAAATTATGAGCACTTCAATTTTACATATTACAAACGGAGATTCTACAACAAATTATCTTAAAAAGCTACACTTTTCGGGTGATTTTATAACATGGAGAGAAATGTTATGCGAAGGCCAAACAATTACAGATGTTGGTAGTGAAACTTTCTGGAAAAGTAGATTTAATTTCTTCAAAACATCCTATAAAGTCTCTAAGAAAAAATTTATAGATTATACTTTAAAAGAATACAGAAACCTTTGTAATAAAAAAGAAGCATCAGAAATTGTTTTATGGTTTGAGCATGATTTATTTTGTCAAATTAATATGCTTGCAGTTATAAGTTGGTTAAAACGTTATAGAAAAGGCTATCATATTTCATTAGTTTGTAGCGGAAAAGTTCAAAAGTCTAAAGACTTATTAGGTCTTTCTCAGTTAAACCCAGAACAAATAAATAATCATTTTAAAAATAGAATTGTATTAAATGAAGATGATATTGAGTATGCAGATTATATTTGGCAATTGTATTGTTCAGAGAGTCCGCTTCGTTTAGAAACGGTAAATCAATTCAATCCAATGTCTCCATTTAAATATTTAGCTGCTGCTATAGAAGCTCATTTACAACGTTTTCCTTCCATAAAAAATGGTCTAAACAATGTAGAAAATACTATTTTAACAACAGTACAAAAAAATAAATTAACATCTAAAGACCAACTTGTTAACCAACTTTTAAGAGATCAAAAAAATTTAGGTTTTGGAGATTTACAATATGAAAATAAAATTGATAGTTTACAAAATTTATTTTCTTCATTTAACCCTGTAAAACTCTCTAAAAATGGAAAACAAGTTTTAGAGAATCAAATTAATTTTTACGGACAATTACGTAATGATATTTCTTATCTTGGAGGCTCAAAAAAATACAGTTTTTTGTATAATGATGAATCCAAAAAATTGTTACAAATAACATCTTAAAATGAGTATAAGAGAATCTGAATTAATCTTAAATCCAGATGGTAGTGTTTATCATTTAAATTTAAGACCAGAAAATATTGCGACAGATATTATTTTTGTTGGCGATCAAGATCGAGTTAATAAAATCTCCAAACACTTTGATACAATAGAGTTTACTACCCAAAAACGGGAGTTTAAAACAACAACCGGAACTTATAAAAACAAACGTTTTTCTGTAATTTCAACAGGAATTGGACCTGATAATATAGATATTGTATTAAATGAGTTAGACGCACTTGTAAATATAGATTTAGAAACAAGAAAACCAAAAGAGCACTTAACTTCTTTAAATATTGTTAGAATAGGTACTTCTGGTTCTTTACAGGATGATATTCCTGTAGATTCTTTTGTAATTGGTTCTCATGGTTTAGATTTAAATGGGTTACTTCACTCCTATCAAGTTCATGAAATTTCTAACCCAGAAGTAGAAAATGCTTTTGTAAAACACACCAACTGGAGTGAGAAAAAAGCATATCCAATACTAATTTCTAACAGTAAAGAATTAGAAAAAATCTTAAAATCTGATCAGACATTTCAAGGAATTACAGCAACTGCTGGAGGTTTTTATGGACCACAAGGAAGAGTTTTAAGATTAGCGTTGCAAGACAATAATTTAAATCACAAAATTGATACTTTCAAATTTAAAGAGTATAGAATAACGAACTTAGAAATGGAAACTTCTGCCATTTATGGTTTGTCTAAATTATTAGGTCATAATGCGTGTTCTATAAATGCAATTATCGCGAATAGAGCAAATGGTATGTTTAGTAAAAACCCAGGTAACGTTGTTGCAGAATTAATTGAATATACATTAGAGAAATTAGTTGAGTAAATGACAAACCTAAAAGTTGGAGGTGTCCCAGAACACTTTAATTACCCTTGGTATTTAACATTAAAAAACAAAGAATACACAAAGCACAACATTAACCTTCGTTGGCAAGATTTTCCTGGAGGAACAGGTCAAATGTGTAAAGCATTGCGTAATGGAGAAGTTGATATCGCTATTGTTTTAACAGAAGGAATCATTAAAGATATTTCTGCTGGTAATCCATCTAAAATTGTACAAACTTTTGTAAACACTCCATTAATATGGGGGATTCATGTGGATGCAAAATCTTCTTTCAAAAAAATTGAAGACTTAGAACACGCAACGATTGCAATTAGTAGATATGGTTCTGGCTCTCATTTAATGGCAATTGTAAATGCATATAATCAAGGCTGGAGTGTGAAAAACCTTAAATTTAAAGTTATTGATAATTTACAAGGAGGAATTGATGCACTTACAAATGGTGAAGTAGATTATTTTATGTGGGAACATTTTACAACAAAACCATTAGTAGATAATGGAACTTTAAGAAGAATTGACGACTGCCCCACTCCTTGGCCTTGTTTTGTTGTTGCTGTTAGAAATGAAGTTTTAGAAAATAATTTTGATGAAGTTAAAAAAGTGTTGGATGTTATTAATAACCAAACAAAAGACTTTAAAAAAATTAGTGAAATTGATAACACTTTAGCTGTAAGGTATGAGCAGAAATTGGAAGATATACAAGAATGGTTAAAAATTACGGACTGGAATGATGGTAAGCCGATAACTAAAAATTTAATTACACGCATTCAAAATAAGATGGTAACATTTAACGTTATTGAAAAGAAGAAAAATTCGGGTGAGTTCATAAAAAACATGTACATTTAGCCTATAAAACAATTAATAATGAAAAAATTAGTATTTATTGCAATTTGTATTTTAGGACTCTTAAGCTTTTCTTCATGTAGAAGTACAAGTAAATCTTGTGGCTTAGCAGATAGCTCAACAACTATTCAAACAACACTAAAGCAAGCAGATTTAATATAAATCAGTTTGTTTCTTAATTTTCAAATTCAATGAATCCGCCTTTTAGCGGGTTTTTTTTGTATGCAGAACTTGTTTTAGCACTACATTTTCCAAAAAAAAATAAAAGAACTTGTCATTTAAACCTTGTGAAGAAACTATAGTAATTCAAACAAATAAGTAAGTTTTTCGAATCCATTTTTAACTCTAAAGTTACTTTCAATCAAAAGATATTTAGATGAAGTTGATGTATTCTTCGTCAAAAAACTACCAATTAATTTCTGTTTTATTTATTGATTTTAAGTAAACGTTTGTTTTAGAAAAATGTTTACTACCAAACCAACCTCTCCAAGCACCTAAAGGTGATGGATGTGGAGCTGTATATATCTTGTGTTTACTACCGTTTATCAATTTAGCTTTACTTTCAGCAAATTTACCCCAAAGTAGAAAAACCACATTTTCTTTTTCTTTAGAAATTTGTGAAATCACTTGGTCTGTAAAAGTTTCCCATCCTTTTTTCTGATGACTTCCTGCTTCATGAGCTCTTACTGTTAAGGTTGCATTTAGTAATAAAACACCTTGTTTTGCCCAATTTTCTAGATGCCCACTTTGTGGGTATTCATTTCCCAAATCGGTAGCAAGTTCTTTAAAAATATTTACTAATGAAGGTGGATGCTTCACATTATCTTGTACAGAAAAACACAAACCATTTGCTTGGTTTTCTCCATGATATGGATCCTGACCAATAATTACCACTTTTAAATCATTAAAATCACAATAATCAAAGGCGGCAAAAATATGCTGTTCTTTCGGATAACAAGTCTGATTTTTGTATTCTGAAACTACAAAATTTGATAATTCTTTATAATAAGGCTTCTCAAGTTCTGATTGCAAAATATTTTTCCAACTATCAGCCATTTTTTGTTGCATTGTTTATTATTTTTGTACTTATCATCAAAGATACCATTTTGAGCAAAAACATATCAGAAAAGACATTACAAGATTTAGAATTTACAACCGTTTTACAGCATGTTGCAGAACATTGTATTTCTGGTTTAGGCAAAGAAGAAGTTGCTCAAATTAAACCCATTGAAAATAGAAAATCTCTTTTTAACGAACTTCATTTAGTAAATGAATACCTTTCTTCTTTTCAGAGTGAAAACAGAATTCCTAATCATGGTTTTGACAATATTTTAGAAAGCGTAAAAAGGTTAGCGATAGAAAATAGTTTTATAGAAACAGATGCTTTTTTAAAAATAGCAACTACTTCTCTTACTGTTAATGAGTTAATTAAATTTTTTAAAAAGTTGAATACTCAATTTCCAACTTTTTTTGAATTATCTCAACAAATTGAATTCACAACATTTGTAGATGATGAAATAAAGCAAATCATTGATATTTCTGGAGAAGTAAAAAATAACGCTTCACCAGCTTTAAAACAAATAAGAAAAGATATAAATAATATACGTGGAAAAATTGGCGCTAGTTTCTCAAGTGCTTTGTCTAGAGCAATTTCTGCTGGTCATTTAGATGATATTAAAGAAACGGTTGTAGATAATCAGCGCGTTTTAGCCGTTTCTGCAATGTACAGAAAAAAAGTTCCTGGTAGTTTATTGGGTTCTTCCAAATCTGGTAACATTGTTTATATAGCTCCACAAGCAACACTTGCATACGCTAGAGAATTTCAAAATTTAGTGTATGAAGAAAAACAAGAAGTTGTAAAAGTTTTACGTGTTTTATCAGAAAGTATTCGTCCTATGGTTACTCTTTTAAAAGCGTATTTTACTTTTTTAATTCATATTGATGTTGTTGGTGCAAAAGCAAAATATGCACAAGAAATGGATGCTATTTTACCAAAAATATCGAAAGAAAAAAAGATTTACTTTAAAGATGCTTACCATCCCATTTTATGGAAAAAGAATAAACAGCAGAATGTAAAAACCATTTCTCAAAGTATTGAGTTAAATGAAAGGCAGCAAGTTATTGTTATTTCTGGACCCAATGCCGGTGGAAAAAGCATCACTTTAAAAACCATTGGCTTATTACAGATAATGTTGCAAAGTGGTATTTTAATTCCTGTTGATGAACGCAGTCAAACCTATATTTTTGACACTGTACTAACAGATATTGGAGACAATCAATCAATTGAAAATCAATTAAGTACTTATAGTTACCGATTAAAAAACATGCGTTATTTTTTACGCAAGTGTAATGAAAACACACTTTTTTTAATTGATGAATTTGGTACTGGTTCAGATCCTGAATTAGGTGGCGCTTTGGCAGAAATTTTCTTAGAAGAGTTTTATCATAAAAAAGCGTTTGGAATTATTACAACCCACTACTCCAATTTAAAAGTATTAGCAAACGAATTAGAGAATGTTACCAATGCCAATATGCAATTTGATGAACGTACTTTAGAGCCTTTATATAGATTATTTATTGGGCAAGCAGGTAGTTCTTTTACTTTTGAAGTTGCTCAGAAAAACGGAATTCCTTTTAGCTTAATTAACAAAGCGAAAAAGAGAGTAGAAACTGAAAAAATTAGATTAGATAAAACCATTTCTAATCTTCAAAAAGAAAGAAATAGGCTACAGAAAAACTCTGATAAACTTGAACAACAAAAATTTAAAGGACAAGAACATTTAGATAGTTTACAAGAAAAAGAAGATAAAGTACAAATGAAATTAGCTGGTTTTCAAGAATTATATGATAAGAACCAAAAAATGCTTTCGTTAGGAAGAAAAACAAACGAGCTACTTAATAAATACTTTCAGACTAATAACAAAAAGGAATTTAATGCCAATTTTAATAAATGGGTTACTGCTGAAAAAACAAAGCATTTAATGAAAAGCCCAGAAAATCCTAAAACGAAATCTGAGAAACAAAAAGCAAAAGTTGTAGAAAAACAAATAAAAGAAGTTATAAAAAAGGTTGAAAAAGAAGTTTTAGAAAAAGTGGTTGAAGTTAGAAAGGAGAAAAAAATTGAAGCTGCAAAAGTTGCAAAAGAAAAATCTGAATACAATTATAAAATAAATGATAGAGTACGTATTATAGATTCTAATTCTGTAGGTACAATTGATAAAATTGACAAGAAAAATGTAGTAATAAACTATGGTTTTTTTACAACTAAAACATCTATCTTAAATTTAGAATTGGTAGAAAGAGCTAAAAAGTAGGTATTTATACGTATTGACTTTACCCTCAAAAAAATATAACTTCGCTAACAGCGATTATAAGTCATTAAAACGGACGTTATAATCGAGTTATTAGCGAACCTGTCAAATACAAATTTTACACCTATTTTGTTTAGAGCAAAAATTTATAACAATACTTGAAATAAAAAATGAGTTAGAAAAGTTTGTTATTCCTAAATAGAATTATTCAAACTCCTTCATTTCTTTGTCATAGAATTCACCAGCTTTATCCATTAAATCTGCTAATTCTGATGTAATATCTTCTTCGTTTTCTCCTGTTAAGTCTTCAAACCACTCAATTTCATCATCTTTTAAATTAATCATAAAACGAGGAAATTCTGTATGTAAAACAAAAATATCTTCAGGGAAAAGGCTGTTATCTGCTAATAAAAATTTAGGTAAGTTCATTGTATTTTAATTATGTTTTTGTTTTATTAATTTTAAAGTTAGCGAATTAAATCTGATAAATAATAAAATAGATGCTGTAGTTAAGCCCGCTAATAAACCTAACCAAATACCAAAACTACCATACATATCTTCTTTTCCTAAAAAATAAGAAACAGGAAAACCTACCACCCAATAAGAAATAAAAGTAAGTATCGTTGGTATTTTAACATCTTGCAATCCACGTAAGGCTCCTAAAACAAGCACTTGTATGCTGTCTGATATTTGAAAGAAAGCAGCTGCTATTAATAACTTAGAAGCAATAGATACTACTTCCATATTATCTACATAGTTTTTTGTGTCACTTAAATCTACATATAAATTTGGTAAACTTTTATGAAATAAAAAGAATAATAATGCAAAGAAAATTGCGAGTAAAACGCCTAACAAGAAGATAGAAAATGTAATTCTACGTAGTTCTTTATAATTTCCTAATCCTTTTTGGTTACCAACTCTAATCATACAAGCAACACTTAATCCCATGGCAACCATAAACGCCATAGAAGATAAATTTAACGCAATTTGATTTGCTGCTTGCGGATTTTTTCCCAATAAACCACTTAACCAAATTGCAGCCGTAAAAATTGCTACTTCAAAAAACATTTGCATGGCACTTAATGATCCTAAATTAATAATTCTTTTTATCATTAAAACATCTAATACAAAGAATTTTATATTTCTCACAATTTGTTTAGAGCGTTCTTTATTTCTTAAAAGTAACCATAAGTAAATTACCATTATTACACGAGAAATTAACGTACCATAAGCTGCTCCAACAATTCCCATTTCTGGAAAACCAAACTTTCCAAAAATTAATAAATAGTTTAAAATTACGTTTAGAATATTTGCAATTAATGTAGCATACATAGGATATCTTGTCATAGACATACCGTCACTAAATTGTTTTATTGCCTGAAAAATAATTAACGGAATCAATGAAAAAGCAACCAAATCTAAATACGGAATTGCCAATGCTACTACTTCTTCTGGCTGTTGCATTAAATACATTAAAGGTTTTGAGAAAAAAACCAATAAGAATAATAAAATACCTAACGTGGTACATAAAAATAACCCATGTTTATAGGTAGATTTTGCTTGTTCAAAATTATCTGATGAATCTGCTTCAGCAATTAAAGGTGTAATTGCAGTAGAAAAACCAATACCAATAGACAGGGCAATAAACATAAAACTGTTACCTAAAGAAACGGCTGCTAATTCTGCGGTTCCTAATTGGCCAACCATAATATTATCTACAAAACTTACAAAAGTATGCCCTAACATTCCTAACATTACAGGAGCTGCAAGTTTCCAGTTGTATTTAAACTCGGATGTATATTGAGAAATATTCACTTAAATTCTAATTTTCAGAGTGCAAAGATACATATTAAAGCAAGAATCATTAAGTACGAAGTTCCCAAATTTTCATTGAGTAATTCCGATAAAATTAGTTACTTTTGAATTTATAAAAAACAACATAAAATGGCAAATATCACATTAAAAGGAAATGCAATAAATACAGTAGGAAATTTACCTAAAGTTGGAACAAAAGCTCCAGATTTTATTTTAACAGCTGTAGATTTGTCACCAAAAAGTTTATCAGATTTTGCTGGTAAAAAATTAATTTTAAACATTTTTCCAAGTATAGATACAGGAACTTGTGCAACTTCTGTAAGAGAGTTTAATAAAAAAGCTGCAAATTTAGAAAACACAACTGTTTTATGTATTTCTAAAGACTTACCATTTGCTCAAGCTCGTTTTTGTGGTGCAGAAGGCATTGAAAATGTAGTAATGTTATCAGACTTTACAACCGGAAGTTTTGGTAAAGACTATGCGTTAGAAATTACAAACGGACCACTAGCCCACTTACATTCTAGAGCAATTGTTATTATTGATAAAGATGGAAGTGTAACATATACAGAACAAGTTTCTGATATTGTTGATGAACCAAATTATGAAGCTGCTTTAAAGGCTATATAATTTCATGAAAAACCCAAAAGATAGTTTTATTAGAGGAAGACTTCGTAGTATAAAGTTTGCTGTTAGAGGAATGTGGTTATTAGCTAAGACTGAAGACAGCATAAAAGCACAATTATTTTTTGCGCTAATTGCAGTTATTCTTGGCTTTTATTTTAATATTTCTAATATTGAATGGATGCTTCAATCTTTAGTTATTGGGTTAGTTTTAACTGCTGAAGCATTAAATACTGCTATAGAAAAAATAGCAGATTTTATACATCCAGATTATCATAAAAAAATTGGTTTTATTAAAGATATTGCGGCTGGCGCACCTAGCTTTGCTGCATTTACTTCATTAATTATTGTAGGTTTTATTTACATTCCTAAAATCAATTTATTATTTTAGGCAAATACGTATATTTACTTTTTAAAAATCATCCATCCTTTTAATGGCTAAAAGAATACAAAGCACAAAAAAAACAACTATTTCTTCGGATAAAAAACCGAGTGTTTTTTCGTTTCTAAAAACAAGACAAGCTCAAACTATTTTAGGTTCTTTTTTAATCTTGTTTTCACTTTTTTTAGCAATTGCTTTTATCTCATTTTTCTTTAACTGGCAAGAAGACCAAAGTACACTTACAAAACTGACAGATAAAACTGTTAGAAGTGAAAATTTATTAGGCAAAATTGGTGCAAATTTAAGTCACTTTTTTATATATAAAGGATTTGGTATTGCTGCTTTTATTATTGCTTTTCAAGTTTTTTTAACAGGGATGTATTCTTTGATTCAAAAGAAATTAGCAAAGATAATTATCTCTTGGAATTGGGCTTTATTAGCCATGTTATGGATTTCTATAACATTTGGTTTTTTACATAAGAAATATGCGCTTTTTTCTGGTATTATTGGTTTTGAAATAAATGATTTTTTACAAGCATTTATAGGTAAAACGGGTTTAGCTATTGTATTGGCATTCTTTTTTATTGCTTACATAGTTATTAAATACAAAGTAACTTTTGATCAATTTATAGAAAAAATAAAACAACGAAGAGCAGAAAAAGAAGCGAAGGAATTAGAGAAAGCAGAAAATGGTATTGTTGAAGATGTAAAAACTGAAACTACAAAACCAATAACAGTATCTTCTAACAAAAAAGAAAAATCGGGCGTTGAATTATCTCTTGAAAATTTAAAACCTACTATTGCTAAGCATTCTGATGTTACGAATAAAAAAGAAGAACTAACTTTAAAAATTGAAAAAGAACCTAAACCAGAATTAAAAGTTGAACAACCTATTACTATTAATAAAGAAGAAACTGTAGCTGATATTAATGACATAGGAATTGATATTGCTATTGGTAGAGAAGAAGAACATTCTACTCAAAACTTATCAGATAAATTAGTAAAAGATTTTGGTGAATTTGATCCAACTTTAGAATTGGGTAATTTCAAATTCCCAACTTTTAATCTCTTAAAAGAGTATAACGAAACTATTTCAATTGATCCAGAAGAACTTGAAGCCAATAAAGATAGAATTGTAGAAACACTTAAAAATTATAAAATTGGTATTGCAGAAATTAAAGCAACTGTTGGACCAACAATTACTTTATATGAAATTGTTCCAGAAGCAGGAATTAGAATTTCAAAAATTAAAAACTTAGAAGATGATATTGCATTATCATTATCTGCTTTAGGAATTAGAATTATTGCTCCTATTCCAGGAAAAGGGACCATTGGTATTGAGGTTCCTAATAAAAAATCTACCATTGTTTCTATGCATTCTGTTATTTCATCAAAGAGGTTTCAGGAATCTCCAATGGAATTGCCTATTGCTTTGGGTAAAACAATTTCTAATGAAACCTTTGTGGTAGATTTAGCAAAAATGCCTCACTTATTAATGGCTGGTGCAACAGGACAAGGAAAATCTGTTGGTTTAAATGCGGTTTTAACATCACTTTTATATAAAAAACATCCTGCGGAAGTTAAATTTATTTTAGTAGATCCAAAGAAAGTAGAATTAACATTATTCAATAAAATTGAGCGTCATTATTTAGCAAAATTACCAGATAGTGAAGAAGCAATTATTACAGATACAACAAAGGTTGTTCATACTTTAAATTCACTTTGTATAGAAATGGACAATCGGTACGATTTGCTAAAGAATGCAATGGTTCGTAATATTAAAGAATACAACACAAAATTTAAAGCTAGAAAATTAAATCCTAATGATGGACATAAATTTTTGCCTTATATTGTTTTAGTTATTGATGAATTTGCAGATTTAATTATGACTGCTGGTAAAGAAGTAGAAACACCAATTGCACGTTTGGCTCAGTTAGCTAGAGCCATAGGTATTCATTTAATTGTGGCTACTCAAAGACCTTCTGTAAACGTAATTACAGGAATAATTAAAGCAAATTTTCCTGCAAGAATTGCGTTTAGAGTAACTTCAAAAATAGACTCCAGAACCATTTTAGATGCTGGTGGTGCAGATCAATTAATTGGTAGAGGAGATTTATTGTATACAAACGGAAATGATATTGTTAGAATTCAGTGTGCTTTTGTAGATACTCCAGAAGTAGAAAAAATTACCGATTTTATTGGATCACAAAGAGCGTATGCAGAAGCTTATTTATTGCCTGAATATGTAGATGAAGAAAGTGGCACAAGTATTGATATTGATATCGCAGACAGAGATAAACTGTTTAAAGAAGCTGCAGAAATAATTGTTATAGCGCAACAAGGTTCTGCATCACTTTTACAGAGAAAATTAAAATTAGGATATAATAGAGCAGGTAGATTGATAGATCAATTAGAAGCTGCAGGAATTGTTGGAGGTTTTGAAGGAAGCAAAGCAAGACAAGTATTAGTAACAGATTTTACCGCATTAGAACAATTATTAGAAAACGAAAAGAACACATAGAATGAAAAAAATAGGAATCTTATTTTTAAGTTTATTTATTACTACAATTACTTTTTCTCAAGAAGCAGAAAAAGCGAAATCTATTTTAGACGAAGTTTCTTCAAAAATGGGCGCTTATGAAAATATGTTAATAGGTTTTAGCCAAACTTTAAGCAATGAAGATGCAGGAATTAAAGATGGAGACGAACCACCAATTAGAGGAGAAATTAATTTAAAAGGAGAAAAGTATAGTTTAAACTATCTAGGTAATAATTTTATTTACGATGGCACAAAACTCTATGTAATTAATAATGACGAAAAGGAAATTTCTATTACTAACGGAGACTTAGGAGGTGATGATGGTTTTATTTATCCTTCAAAATTATTAACTTTTTACAAAGAAGGTTATAATTTTGAAATGGGAAAACTAAAAAACTTAAATGGTAGAAAAATTCAATTTGTAACGTTAAATCCTATCGATAGTAATTCTGATATTATTAAAGTAGAATTAGGTATAGATGCAAAAACACATCACATTTATAATTTAATTCAGACAGGAAGTAATGGTTCAAAAACAACATTTACAATTACTAAATTTAAAAGTAATCAAATGTTATCAGAAAGTTTTTTCTCTTTTGATAAAACTAAATATTTAAGCCAAAATTACACAATAGACTAGTACTTTTCAATTAATAGAAATTTAGTAGCATCTTTCCTTTTAAGAAACTACTTTTGCTACAATGAAAATTTTAGATAAATACATTTTAAAAACGTTTTTAACCCCGTTTGTTGCAACGTTTCTTATTGTGCTCTTTGTTTTGGTAATGCAAATTCTCTGGCAAACGTTTGAAAACATTGCTGGTAAAGGAATTAGCTTGCCTTTTATCTTAAAATTTCTTTATTACACTACCTTAATAATTACCCCACAAGCTTTACCAATTGCTGTTTTGTTATCATCAATTATGGCATTAGGTAGTTTAGGAGAAAACTATGAATTTGCTGCAGCAAAATCTGCAGGAATTTCATTACAACGTTTAGTTAGACCCTTAGTTTTTCTAACTCTTATTTTAAGCGGAATTAATTTTTTGTTTTTAAATAATGTTTTTCCATACGCAACATTAAAACAAAAAAATTTATATTTAAATATAAAAAAGAAGAAGCCTGCAATGGCTTTGGTTGCTGGTAGTTTTAATAGTGATATCCCTGGTTATCAAATAAAATTTGAAGAAAAATACGGTGAAGAAAAAAATCTTCTTAGAAAGGTTTTAATTTATGATTTAACAGGAAATAAAGGAAATCAAAAAGTAATTACTGCAGAAAGAGGAAAAATTATTTCAGAAGAAGGAAGTAGGTATATGACCTTTATTTTATATAATGGTTATTACTACGAAGAACATGTAAAATCTGCAAGATCTACCGTAAAAAGAAAAAAAATGGCAGCATCTAATGCTACTTTTGATGAATATGAGTTTAATATTGATATTTCTGCTGTTTCAGGTGATGGTGATTTAGATAAAGAAAATCATACAAAAAACCATATGATGCTAAGCTTAAGTCAGTTAAAAGATACAATTCCTGATTTAAAATCTAGTTATGATGAAATTCTTAAATTAAAATCTAAAAATATATATTCTAGCGTTTCTGCTAAAGAGTTATATAAATATCCAGATTCACTAAAAACAAAAGATTCAGACTTAAATGTTTTAGAAAATTTTGATCTACAAAATAAAATAAGAATTTTAAATTCTGCAACAACAAAAACAAGTAGAGCCTTAACTTCCATAAAAAATAACATGACTACTATAAAGTGGAAAAGAAAAACTTTAAATTTTTTCGATACCGAGTTTTATAATAGAATTGCATTTTCATTATCCTGCTTAACTCTCTTTTTTATAGGAGCTCCTTTAGGTTCCATCATTAGAAAAGGTGGTTTTGGAATGCCTATGATATTAGCGATTGCTGTTTATGTAGTTTATTTTTTCGGAAATACTTTTGGAAGAAACTTAGCAGAAGAAAGTTCTATTTCAGCATTTTTAGGTTCTTGGATAGCCGTTATTATAATGGTACCAATTGGAATTCTATTAACAAGAAGAGCAACAAGAGACAAAGGCCTTTTTAATATTAATGCTTTTACACAACCTATTACAAACTTCTTTAAAAATTTGATGTCTAAAAAAGACGCTTAAATTATGACAATACAACAAAATCAAAAAAACACAAAATTAAATACTATTGCAGATGCTATTCAAGACATTAAAGATGGTAAAATTATTATTGTAGTAGATGATGAAAATAGAGAAAATGAAGGCGATTTTTTAGCGGCAGCAGAAAAAGCAACTCCAGAAATGATTAATTTTATGGCAACGCATGGTCGTGGATTAATATGTGCTCCATTAACAGAAACTCGTTGTAAAGAATTAGATCTAGAAATGATGGTAAACAATAACACAGATCCTTTGGAAACTGCGTTTACTGTTTCTGTAGATTTACGTGGTAAAGGTGTTACCACTGGTATTTCTGCAGCAGATAGAGCTTTAACGATACAAGCATTAATAACCAAAGAAACAAAACCTTTTGATTTAGCTAGACCTGGTCATATTTTTCCATTAAAAGCAAAAGAAGGTGGTGTTTTACGTAGAACTGGTCATACAGAAGCTGCAATAGATTTTGCTCGTTTAGCTGGTTTACAGCCTGCAGGTGTTATTGTAGAAATAATGAATGAAGATGGAACAATGGCACGTTTACCTCAATTATTAAAAGTTGCTAAAAAGTTTGATATAAAAATAGTTTCTATTGAAGATTTAGTTGCCTATAGAATGGAACATGATTCTTTAATTGAGAAAAAAGAAGACTTTACTATTACCACAAGATTTGGAGAGTTTAGGTTAAGAGCGTATCAACAGACAACAAATAATCAAATCCATTTAGCATTAACTAAAGGAGTTTGGACTAAAAATGATGCCGTTTTAACTCGTGTAAATTCAACATTAGTAAATAATGACATTCTTGGTACTTTAACAAATAATGCAGATAAGAAATTAGACCAAATGTTTCAAGTTGTTAATGAAGAAGGAAAAGGTGCAATTTTGTTTGTTAACCAACAAAATCAATCTCAAAATTTATTAAAACGTTTAAATTTATTAAAAGAAAGCCAAGAAAATGGAGAAATGAAAGCTCCTTCAATTGGAATGGATAATAGAGATTTTGGAATTGGAGCTCAAATATTACATGATATTAACATCAGTAAATTAAAATTAATTACAAACACAAAACAAACCAAACGTGTTGGTATGATTGGTTATGGTTTAGAAATTGTAGATTATGTAAATTACTAGATTCGTTTTTGGTTTTTTGGTAAATCTTTTAAATTTTTACTTCTACTCCACTTTCTAACTCTATTGGTTTTTTATTTTGCTGAAATAATCTTGCTGTAAGTTTTCCTTTTAAGGTAATTTTATTGTCAAGAACTTCTAACCAACTACCTTCTCGTAAACCTAATACAGGAGTTTCATTAAAAACATGGAACTCTTTAATACGTGTTTCTCTTGTTTCTCCCATATGTTTAGAACCTTCAACAGGATCTAAATAATGTGCATTGATATTAAAAGGAATACTTTTAAACGTATTAAAACTTGGTGGGTATACAATTGGCATATCGTTCGTATTCTTTATATTAACTCCGCAAATATTGCTTCCGGCACTCGTGCCTAAATAAGGGGTTCCGCTATTTATAACAGCTTTAAATTCTTCTAAAATAGCTGTCTTATAGATTTGATTTACAAGTTCAAAAGTATTTCCTCCTCCTGTAAAAATTGCTTCAGCATTCTGTAAAGCTTCTTTTGGGTTTTCAAATTCATGAATTCCTTTTACATCTAAACCTATTTTTGAAAAAGCATTTTTAGCAATTTCTGTATATTCATCATAAGAAATTCCTCCAGGTCTTGCAAAAGGAATAAAAAGAATTGTTTTTACATCTACAAAAAATACTTTTAATGTTGGTAATAAATATTCTAAATATCCACTTCCATGAATAGTTGACGTACTTGCAATAATCATTTTTTTCATATTTCAAAAATAAGTAAAATTATAGACACGGTTTTTTACTTTAACATAAGTTTACAATTCCATTAATACATTTTTAAGAGTACCTGCGCTTTTCTTTGTAGACATGAAAAAACTACTTATTATATGTACTTTATTTTTTAGTACTTTTTATGTTTTTGGACAAGAAAAAAGAACACTGAAACAAGGTAAAGTGGTATTAGAAAACAATCCTATATCTAATGTTCATGTCATTAATAAAGATACAAATATTGGTACAATAACCAATGATAATGGCTTTTTTGAAATTCCAATAAAAGTTGGTGATCGCCTTTACTTTTCTCACTTAAATTTAAAAGGTAAACTTATTTTAATAACAAAAGAAGTAATTTTAAAAACTGATTTTAGGATTCAATTAAATGAAAATACAGTTGCTCTAGATGCATTTATACTAGAAAAACCAAGAAGTATTTTTTATGTAGATAAAGACATTATGCCTAATAATGGACCTGTAGTAAATGCAAAAACATTGAATTTACCTTATGCGAATACAAAAGTTAAAAAAGAGGATGCTATTTTAAAAATTAGATCGGGAGCTGTTGTGAGTTTAGATAATTTATTAAATAGTTTAAACGGAAGTAGTACCCGTAAAAAACAATTAAATAAAGTTGTAAAAGAAGATGCTACTCTTTTAAAAATTAGAAGCTATTTTACGGATGATTTTTTTATAACTGATTTAAAAATAAAAAAACAATATATAAATCCTTTCTTAAATTATTGTATTGATAAAAATATAATTGCTACTTTTAATAAAAATAACTTTATAAAATTAACAAGACTATTAATGGTTGAAAGTAAAGGTTTTCCTCACAAAATAGAAAATGAGGATTTATATTTAACGAACAACTAAGTCAAAAGATTTCTGTATGGTAAAAAAACTACTTCTTATTTTTTTATTAATACCAATTTCTATTTCTTCTCAAGAAAGAAGAGTACTTATTAATGGTAAAATTTTAGATTCTTTGGGTGTTGTTAAAAATGCAAACATTATTAATTTAAGAACCAATCAGGGTACTTTTTCTTCTGACAAGGGTACATTTAGAATGTTCGTTTCTATTGGAGATTCTCTAAGCATCTCTTCTGTACAACATTTGTCAAAAAAAATATTTGTAAATAAATATAATATTGATAACAGCATTGTAACCGTTTATTTAAAATTGAATGTATATAAACTAGATGCCTTTGAGTTAAAAAGGCATCACTTAGCTGGTAGATTAGGCATTGACTCTAAGAGTGTTCCTATTAATAAAAAAGATTCTTTGCTAAATAAACTCATGGATTTTTCTGAAATAAACATGAAAATTGTAGAGGGAGATGATTATATAGACAAAAGAGTAAGACCACATTTGGTAGAAACAGATCCAAATATGAACTTTATTGGTGCAGGAGCTTCAATAAATATGCCTTTTAAGTATTCTGAAAAATTATGGGCTTTAAGAAGAGATTTCGCATATAAAAAGGCCTTTCCATATAAAATATTATCAGAGTTAGGAGAAAAATTTTTCTTTGAAAAATTAAAAATTCCTGTAGATAATTATTTTCATTTTTTAGAATACTGCAATCCTTTAGGAATTGAAAAACTACATAAAGAAGGAAAAAATCTAGAACTAATAAAAATTTTAAATAATGAAAGTGCTAGCTATTTAAAAATCATTAAAAAAGAGTAATTTGGCTTAATATTTGATTTATTTAAAACATGACAATTAAAAAAACACTTTTTCTTTTATTAATTATTCCACTTCTCTCGTTCTCTGCTCATAAATACTATTTAAGTTTAACGCAAATAACTTATAAGCCTGAAGCTAAATCTGTACAAGTAATAATTAATGTTTTTATGGATGATATTGAAGTGGCTTTAAATAAAAAATACGCCATTGATTTAAATTTAACTACAGAAAAGGAATTAAAGGATAATGATATTTATTTTGAAAAATATCTAAATGAAAAACTACACTTTAAAATTGATGATATTTCTAAGGAATTCAACTACTTAGGAAAAGAATATGATGGAGATTTGGTTTATTTTTATCTAGAAATAGAAAATATAGAACACGTAAAATCTATTGGTATTACAAACAAAATTTTAATTGATTATTTCCCAAAACAACAAAACTTAATTAAATCTAAAGTTGGGAAAAAACATAAAAGTATTCTTCTTACAGCTAAAAATGATAAAGGTTTGTTAAAATTTTAACTCTTTTTAACTTTTTCCATAAGTTATCCTTAATTTGTTCGCTCTTTTAATTCAAGAACAAATGAAAAAAATTACGGTATTAGTACTTTCTCTTTTTTTTGTAGTTGCATCAGTATTTGCACAGCAAAAAGAAACAAAACAAGGACACACAAATCAAAATAAGTTTAAGCAACTTAAAGATGTATTAGCAACGCCTAATAATCAGCATACAGCTTCTGGAGCTCCAGGAAAAAAATATACGCATCAAAAAGTTGATTATGTAATGGATATTGTCTTAGATGATGATAATCAAAAAATTTCTGGGAATGAAACAATTACATATCATAATAATTCTGATGATGCATTAACCTATTTATGGTTACAATTAGATCAAAATATGCGTGCATCAGACTCTAAAACTCCTGATATTCAATCTAGTAAAGTTCCTGAAAAAATAAGCGAAAGCAGGTATAATAGAACTTTTTCTGACAAACCTTTTGATGGTGGTTTTAAAATAATGAGCGTTACAAATATAGATGGTGAAAATTTGTCTCATACTATAAACCAAACGATGATGAGAATTAATTTACCTAAACCTTTAGCTTCTGGTAAAACATTTTCATTTAAAATTAAATGGTGGTATAACATCAATAACCATAGAACGCAAGGTGGTAGATCTGGTTTTGAGCATTTCCCAGAAGATGGAAATAACAACTATGTAATTGCTCAATTTTTTCCAAGACTATGTGTTTATGATAATGTTGAAGGTTGGCAAAATGATCAATTTTGGGGAAGAAGTGAATTTGCTTTAGAATTTGGAGATTATACAGTAAACATTACAACTCCCGAAGATCATATGTTAGGAGCAACAGGTGTTTTAATGAATGAAAAAGAAGTTTTATCAAAAAAAGAGTTAAAAAGGTTAACTAAAGCTAGAAAAACTTTTGATAATCCTGTAATTATTAGAACTCAAGAAGAAGCTGAAAAGATTGAAAAAACGAGCGCTACACAAACTAAAACTTGGAAGTTTCAAGCTAAAAATGTTAGAGATTACGCTTTTGCAACTTCTAGAAAATTTATTTGGGATGGAATGGCTGTTGATATTAATGGCAAATCAGTAATGGCATATTCTTTATATTCTAAAGAAGCAAACCCATTATATGGTGATCACTCTACAAAAGCTGTAGCGCAAACATTAAAAACATATTCTAAATATACTTTTGATTATCCGTATCACAAAGCAATTTCTGTAGATGGACAAATGGGAATGGAATATCCTCAGATTTGTTTTAATCCTGGAAGACCAAATGCTGATGGAACGTATTCTGATAGAACAAAATACAGAATGATAAAAGTAACCATACATGAAGTTGGACATAACTTTTTTCCAATGATCGTAAATTCTGATGAAAGACAATGGACTTGGATGGATGAAGGTTTAAACTCTTATATGGAAATGTTAGCAGAATTAGATTATGATAAAGATTTTCCAATAACTAGAGGATATCCAAAAAATATAGTGAATTATATGGCTGGAGATCAATCTAGAATTGCTCCTATTATGACAAAAGGAGATAATGTTTACAGTTTTGGTAACAATGCATATGGAAAACCAGCAACAGCTTTATGGATTTTAAGAGAAACGATTATGGGCAAAGAGTTATTTGATCATGCTTTTAAAACGTATTCTCAAAGATGGAAATTTAAACATCCAACTCCTGCAGATTTCTTTAGATCTATGGAAGATGCCTCTGCAATGGATTTAGATTGGTTTTGGAGAGGTTGGTTCTATACAACCGATGTAACTGATATTGGTATAGATAGTGTTAAGAAATTTTATACAAATAAAAATGAAGATGGATCTGTTAATTTTACAGAAGACACTACAAATGGTTTAGGTTTTGGAACTGAAAAAAATGAAGATTCTAAATATCATTATGAAATTACTTATAACAAACCAGGAGGTTTAGTGATGCCTATTATTGTTGAGTTTACTTATAAAGACGGAACAAAAGAGAGAAAAACATATCCTGCTCAAATTTGGAGATATAATGATAAAGAAGTAACTAAAGTATTTTCTGCAACTAAAGAAATACAAAGTATTGTTATAGATCCAGATTTAGAAACTGCAGATGTAGACACTACTAATAATAGTTGGCCTAAAGAGGAAGCAAATAAGTTTGAGAAATTTAAAAGTAAACTTAAAAACTAAATTTAATTTATATTAAAAAAAAAAGCGATATGTTATTCATATCGCTTTTTTTGGTAAAGGTTTGTTAAATTTTTAACATCCATTAACATAATTCCTAACTAATTCTTAATTTAGGTCCCAAATTCAAAATAACTTAAGACAAATGAAAAAATTCACTTTATTAGTGCTTTCTATTTTTTTTGTAGCTGTTTCAGCTTTTGCACAAGACAAAAAAACTGAAGAAAAACAAGAAGCACCAAAAGGACACATTGATCAAAACAAATTCAGACAAATGAAAGATGTTTTGGCAACTCCTAATGATCAGCATACTGCATCAGGAGCTCCAGGTCATCAATATTCTCAACAGAAAGTTGATTATTTGATGAACATTCGTTTAGACGAAAATTCAAACCATATGTATGGTGATGAAAAAATTACATATCATAACAATTCTAAAGATAATTTAGAATATTTATGGGTGCAATTAGATCAAAACATGAGAGCAGACGACTCTCAAACTCCTTTAGCAAAATCTACAGGCGCATCTGCTTTTATTACTCCAGATAACTTTCAGAGTACTTATATGAAAGGAAAAAATGGTTTTGGTTTTAATATAGAAAAAGTTGAAACTGATGGAAAACCTCTTTCTCATTTTATTAATAAAACAATGATGAGAATAAATTTACCAAATGCATTAGCTCCTGGTGAAACTTTTAAATTCAGAATTAAATGGAACTATAAAATCAATAACTCTGTTAAAGATGGCGGTAGGTCTGGTTTTGAAGATTTCCCTGATGGAAATAACAACTATACTATTGCTCAATTCTTTCCAAGATTAGCGGTTTATAATAATGTTGAAGGATGGCAAAATATGCAATTCTGGGGACGAAGTGAATGGGCTTTAGAATTTGGAGATTATGAAGTAAACTTAACGGTACCCGCAGATCACATTGTAGATGCAACTGGAGAGTTACAAAATGAGAAAGATGTTTTAACAAAAACACAACGCAAACGTTGGGAAAAAGCTAGAAAAACATATGACAACCCTGTAATGATTGTTACTCAAGAAGAAGCTGAAAAAGCAGAAAAAGGGCGTGCAACAAATACAAAAACATGGAAATTTAAAGCAAAAAGAGTTCGTGATTTTGCATTTGCTTCTTCAAGAAAATACATTTGGGATGCTATGGCTACCAATGTAAACGGGAAATCAGTAATGGCTGTTTCTTTATATCCTAAAGAAGGAAACCCTTTATGGGAAGAGCATTCTACAAGAGCAGTTGCGACTACACTTATAGAATATTCAAAATTAACTTTTGATTATCCTTATTCTAAAGCAATCTCTGTTCATGCTAAAAATCAAGGAATGGAATATCCTATGATTTGTTTCAACTTTGGACGTCCAAATCCTGATGGAACTTATTCTGACAGAACAAAAAAAGGGATGCTTGGTGTAATTATACATGAAGTTGGGCATAACTTTTTTCCAATGATTGTAAATTCTGATGAAAGACAATGGACTTGGATGGATGAAGGTTTAAATTCATTTGTAGAGATTTTAGCAGAATTAAAATACGATCCAGAATTATTTGCTACTAATCCTGCAAAAGAGATTACAAAATATATGAGTGGTGATCAAAGTAATTTATCGCCAATTATGTCTCAAGGAGATTATGTTAAACAATTTGGACCAAATGCATACACAAAACCTGCTGCTGGTTTATATATGTTGAGACAAACTATTATGGGACCAGAATTATTTGACCATGCTTTTAGAACGTATTCTAAACGTTGGATGTTTAAACACCCAACTCCTGCAGATTTCTTTAGATCTATGGAAGATGCTTCTGGTATGGATTTAGATTGGTTCTGGAGAGGTTGGTTCTACACCACAGATGTTTCTGATATTGGTATCGCAAAAGTGAAACCATTATATATTACAGATAAACCTAGCCAGAGAATTACAGAAATGATTAAAAATAACCCAAGAGCAAAAGCTTATTTTGAGGGTTTAGGAGATTTAGTATATATTACTGATAAAAAAGAAGATGCCAACCCTAGTGTTATGGATAAATATGTAGATGACACTTCTGAGGTGCCTTCATATATGTACTCTGTAGAATTTGAAAAACCAGGAGGTTTAATAATGCCTATTATTGTTGAACTTACCTATGCAGATGGTACAACTAAAGAAGTTACATACCCTGCACAAATTTGGATGAAAGATGATGGCAAAGTAACTAGAGTTTTTGCTTCTACTCAAGAAATTAAGAGTATTAAAGTAGATCCAAATATAGAAACTGCAGATATTGATACTTCAAATAATAGCTGGCCAAAGAAAGAAGCTGACCAATTTGATAAATTTAAAAGCAAAGTTAAAAACTAAACCTTTTATTATAAGCCTATCTTAAAGTGGTAGACTAATTTAAATTAAACCAGAGAAATATACTTCTCTGGTTTTTTTATTTAAGTTCCTAATTGTTAAATAGTAGGAATAAAAAAAAAGCCTATCAAATTTGATAGGCTTTTAGATAAAAAATTAACTAGTAATAGATATATATTATAATACTCTTACGTTTACTGCGTTTAATCCTTTTTTACCATCTTGTAAGTCAAATTCAACTTCGTCGTTTTCACGAACTTCGTCAATTAATCCTGACACATGTACAAAATGTTCTTTTTCTGATCCTTCTTCAGTGATAAATCCAAATCCTTTAGATTCATTGAAAAATTTTACGGTACCTTTATTCATAATAAAAAAATATTGTGTTGTTAATTTAATTACTAACAACGTTTTATAGAGGTGCAAATATAATACCAATTTTTGTAAAACCAAGAATATATTATATATATTTTAAAATAAACCTTAAAGACTGTTTACTAGTGATTTAACATGATTAAACTCTTCAACAATATCATTTAAAACAATTTTAGCTGGTTTTATTTCATGAATTAATCCTGCAACTTGACCAATTTCTAATTCGCCATTGTCTAAGTCACCTTCAAACATTCCTTTTTTTGCTCTTGCTCTTCCCAACAATTCTTTAATTTCTTCAATTGAAGGATTTCTTTGATATAATGCTTGTATGTCTTGATAAAATTTATTTTTCACCAAACGTACAGGTGCCAATTCTTTTAATGTTAATTGTGTATCACCATCTTTTACATTTACAATTGTATTCTTAAAATTTTGATGTGCAGAAGATTCTTCTGTTGCTGCAAACCTACTTCCAATTTGTACACCATCTGCACCTAAAACCATCGCTGCCAACATTCCTCTACCTGTACCAATTCCTCCAGCAGCAATAACAGGTATTTTAAGCTGCTCTTTTACCATTGGAATTAATGTAAAAGTGGTAGTTTCCTCTCTCCCATTATGTCCTCCAGCCTCAAAACCTTCACAAACAACAGCATCCACTCCTGCTGCTTCCGCTTTTAAAGCAAACTTTACAGAACTTACTACATGTACAACAGTAATTCCTTTTTCTTTTAAAAATGAAGTCCAAGTTTTTGGATTTCCAGCAGATGTAAAAACAATCTTTACTTCTTCTTCAACAATAATATCCATTATTTTTTCTATATCAGGATACAGCATTGGTACATTTACTCCAAAAGGTTTATCAGTTGCTTTTTTACATTTTTGAATATGCGCTCTTAATATATCAGGATACATAGAACCTGCACCAATTAAACCTAAACCTCCTGCATTTGAAACTGCGGAAGCTAATTTGTAACCAGAAACCCAAATCATTCCACCTTGAACGATAGGATATTGTATATTGAATAGTTTAGTGATGTTGTGCTGCATTTAGTTTTTTACTAACTTTATTGTTTTTTGTGACTTTCCGCTTGTAATTTTAAGAATATAAATTCCAGAATTCAAAACTGAAACATTCAGTACATTACTTTTTAAATTTCCTTCTTCATATACCTTCTTACCAAGCAAATTGTAAATTTTAACATTTACGCCATTTAAATCATTCCTTTTCATTTTTAGTGTAAAACTAGTGCTCACAGGATTGGGATATATTGTAGTTGTGTTTATGAAGTTTTGCTTATCAACATTCAAAACAGCTTCATATGCAGTTTTAAAATCAGGTATTCCATACCCATATTGTTCGTCTGGATTGGTATATCTGTCTGCAGATTCCCGAATTTTCTGCATAACTTGCGTACTTGTTAGTTGGGGAGTCGCTTGCCAAAAACAGGCTACAACACCAGTCATCACTGGAGAAGAAAAAGAAGTTCCATTAGAAGGCTTTGGTGTACCCGTTTGATGATCAATTACAAAAACATTTTCACCGTGTGCTAGCACATCAGGCTTTACACGACCATCCGAAGTCGGACCAAAAGAACTAAAAGATGCTATATCTTCGACAGCATCTACAGCACCCACTGTAAAAACAGAAGCTGCATCGCCTGGAGCTCCAATATATTTCCAAGAGTCACTTCCAGAGTTTCCTGCAGAAGTCACCAATATCATTCCACGAGAAGCTATAATGTCTGCTCCACGCGAAATAAAGGCCGTCTTTCCGTCCATATCTTCATATGAATAATTGTAATTTGGGTCATCAAAAGTAGTGTATCCTAAAGAGGTATTAATTACATCGACACCCAAGCTATCTGCGCGCTCTGCCGCCTCTACCCATAAGCTCTCTTCAAGAGGAACTTCATTAGCGGTATCTTCTGTTATAAATAAATAAAATGAAGCATCAGGAGCCGTACCCACAAATACACCATCTATATAACCCGCAATATCAGATAACACATTTGTTCCGTGATTGCTACCAGCATAAAAGTTTTCATTTCTATTTACAAAGTCATAGCCTCCTAAAATCTGATTATTATCACGTATTTTTTGAAATGCTTGTAACTGATTTACATTTGGAAAACCCGCATCTATCACGGCAATATGCATACCACTTCCTGTAAAACCCTCTTGATGCAAAAAATCGCCTTTCAGCATTGTGATTTGAGTTTCAGCTACACCGTAATTATAATCCGCTTTCATTTCAGCAAACTTATTTTTGTGTTTGGTCTTTGAAGAGCGCTTCGTTGTTTTGCCATTTGCATTTAAACCATCATCAGCAAACTCTATACTTTCAATAAAAGAAAAGTTAGAGATTAGGTTATTGATGTCTACTTCTTGTCCAAATACATGTATTGCATTTAACCATTTTGATTTTGCCAATACCGTAATTCCACTAGCACTTTTTACCTGAGAGTAGTAAGTATCATCTACGGGAACATCTATCACATCTACTGCAATATTTTGACGTGACCTCCTGTCTAAAGCACGCTGTGACAGCATGTTTAAGGGAGTTGCTAAATAAGCTTCAAAACTTGGTTTGTCTTTTAAATAGACCCAAGCATCTTCTTGTGCAAAAAATTGTGATGAAATTAAAAAAGTAAATAAGAGTAATAATTTTTTCATGGGGGTCTAATTTTTTTATTAAGTTAAATATTCATGTCCAAATTACTACTTTTTTAAACAGTATAGCGAATTTTTAAGAAATTACTCCAGAACCTAACAATTCTTCATCCTGATACCAAGCAACAAATTGCCCTTCTTGTATGGCAGATTGTTTGTTTGTAAACGCTACATATAAACCACTTTCAACTTTATGTAAAGTCGCTTTTTCTAAGGCTTGTCTGTATCTAATTCTTGCTTCAACCTGCATTGTTTCTCCAACTTTTAAAGTTAAGTCCTCACGAATCCAATGAATTTCTTCATTAGAAACAAACAATACATTTCTATATAAACCTTGGTGATTTTTACCTTCACCTGTATAAATTACATTTTCTATAACATCTGTTTCTATAACATAAAGCGCTTCTTTTGTTCCACCAACATTTAATCCTTTACGTTGCCCTTTTGTAAAATAATGTGCTCCTTGATGTTTCGCAACTATTTTCCCGTCTTCTTTTGTGTAAGAAAACTTGGTTGAAAAATATTTTAATTCGGCTTCTTTATTTTCAAATTTTGGAACAGATTTAGTATACTGCTCAAAATCAGAAGGAATTGTAACAATTACGCCTTCTTTTGGTTGTAACTTTTGTTGTAAAAACTCTGGCAATCTAACCTTTCCTATAAAACACAAACCTTGAGAATCTTTCTTTTCTGCGGTAATTAAATCGGCTTCTTTTGCAATTTCTCTAACCTCTGGTTTTGTTAATTCGCCAATTGGAAACAACGCTTTTACAAGTTGTTGTTGAGATAATTGACATAAAAAATAAGATTGATCTTTATTAGTATCTTTTCCCGCTAGTAACTTATAGACTGGTTTTCCATCAATAATTTCTTCACCTTTTCTACAATAATGACCAGTAGCAACATAATCTGCACCTAACTTTAAAGCGATGTCCATAAAAACATCAAACTTTATTTCTCGGTTACAAAGCACATCAGGGTTTGGCGTTCTTCCTTTAGAGTATTCATCAAACATATAATCTACAATACGTTCTTTGTATTGATTGCTTAAATCTACTACTTGAAACGGAATGCCTAGTTTTTCTGCAACAATCATTGCATCATTACTATCTTCTAACCAAGGACATTCATTAGAAATAGTAACAGAGTCATCATGCCAATTCTTCATAAAAAGGCCAATAACCTCATATCCTTGTTCTTTTAATAAATGTGCGGTTACGCTACTATCTACACCTCCAGAAAGACCTACAACTACTCTTTTCATTCCTTAATTTTGAAGATGCAAAGTTACGAATTAGATTTTTATTTATTAAGATATAACAATAGGAATCAACATGAAATTTAATTTTTAAAATACTAAATTTTTGTTAAAATTAATTAGATTGTTAACTATTTAATTTATTTTGTTTAATAAAAACCTATATTTGTTAAACAACATAAAAACCCTCGATATGAAATTATTTAAAAATTTAGTAAAAACGGTACTTTTTTTAACGGTATTATGTATAACTCTTGTTAGTTGTAGTAATAATGATACAAATACACCAGCACCGCCCGTTATTGAACCAACCAATACCATAGCAGATTTTGTAAGTAATAATGAAGATTATAGTATTCTTTTAGAGGCTCTGCAAATTGCAGATGGTAACTTAGATGTTGTTTTATCTGGTGACGGACCTTTCACGGTGTTTGCCCCAAACAATGCAGCTTTTACAGCTTTTTTATCTGATAATAATTTTGATGCTTTAAGTGATATACCAACCGATATTTTATCGCAAGTATTACTGAATCATGTAGTTAGTGGAAATGCAGTATCTTCTACTTTAACCACTGGATATGATGTAAGCAGCTTATCTACAGCAACACCAAATGGTAACAGTATGAGTTTGTACATTAATACAGCAGACGGTGTTGTTATTAACGGAGTTTCTTCAGTAACTACTGCAGATGTATCTGTGGATAATGGAACTATACATGCCGTTGATGCAGTTATTGGTTTACCAACAGTAGTTACATTTGCAACAGCAGATCCTAATTTTTCTGTTTTAGTAACGGCCTTAACTAGATCAGATTTAACCTTTGATTTTGTAGGAACACTTTCAACAGCAAATGGAACGGCCCCAGCTCCATTCACTGTATTTGCTCCAATAGATCAAGCTTTTATAGATTTGCTTGAAGAGTTGGGTGTAGATTCTTTAGACGATATCGATGAGACAACATTAAATGCAACTTTAAAAATGCATGCTGTTGCTGGTGCAAATGTTTTAGCAGCTAGTCTTAGTGATGGTTTGACCATTACTACCTTAGGAGGAGACATTACTGCGAATGTAACTGATGGAGCTACTTTAACAGATGCAAATGATAGAGTTAGTACTATAATAGCGGTAGATGTGCAAGCAAGTAACGGTGTAATTCACGCAATTGATAAAGTTATTTTAAAATAACTACGTGGTAAAATTATTTTAAACATAAACCTTCAAGTTCATCCTTGAGGGTTTACTGTTTTTTATAAACCTTTCTTTTATTTTTTTTTAGTTCCTCTTCCGAAGCTATTTCTCCATCTAAATAATAGTTCCACTCTCCTACTCTTTTTCCGTCTTTGTAAACACCTGTTTCTTTTAAATTACCATTCAATTCAAAGTATTTAGCAATGCCATTAGGTTTTCCGTTTTTGTAGTCTACTTCTTCAATTAAGATTCCTTTGCTAGAATATTTACTAGTAATTCCATGCAATAATCCATTTTTATAAACAGCAAATTCAGTTACTTGTCCTTTTGGATAATAATTTAATTGTTCTCCATGAAGTTTTCCGTTTTCATAATTTTCTTCCGATAATAAGGTTCCATCAGGATAAAAATATTTCCAATTCCCTATTCTTTTTCTATCATCTAAAAAACCTTCTGTTTGTAACGTACCAGAAATAGTATAAAATTGTACAAAAACGGAATCACTAGATTCAGAAAATGACTTTATGATAACAGGATGGTCAGAGTTTGTAATGTCATAAAACTTAAAAACACCTACTTCATTTCCGTCTTTAAATTGACCAACATAACGTATTCTTTTATTTGGATAGTATTTTTTCCAGACGCCTGTTCTTTTTTTATTCCCATCAAACTTATTGACTGTCTGTGAATTCATCTTACCCGTTGCAAAAAAACAAACAAAAAACACAAAAATAAAACCAAGTCTTTTTATCTTTATCATTGAAATAGAATTTTAGAGTAAATATACATTAATCGTACTAAAAATGAAACCTAATTTTTTAACAACGCAACTCCATAATATGGAAAACCCTAAAAGGGTAAACCGTCAAAGAGTAGCAAATTTTGTGTTAGAAGATTCGCATTTATTTAAAGATTTGGTTGCAATCACTTTTGATGTTGAAAATAAAGTTTCTATAAAAGCTGCCTGGATTTTAGAATGGATTTGCACACATCATCACTTAGAATGGATACTTCCTCATTTAGATGAATTTTCAGCAAAAATTACTACCGTAAAATTTGATAGTGCAATTAGACCTTGTGCAAAAATCTGTGCGCATTTAGCAACGGCATATTATTCTAAAAATGAAAACCAAATCAAAAAAAACCTTACTTCTACACAGATAGATATTATTATAGAAACAGGATTTGATTGGTTAATTACGCCTCAAAAAATTGCTGTAAGAGCATATACAATGACTTTTTTATATTTATTTGGTTTAGAAAAAGAGTGGATTCATCCAGAACTTTCAAATTTAATTAGTACAAAAATCATGCATGAAAGCAAAGGGTGTAAAGCCCGAGGAAAACAGATTTTAGCTTTCATAGAAAAACATCAAAAATCCACTTTATAAATGTGCTGAAAACCTTATTTTTGCAGTTAACAACATAACTGAAAATGAATTTAACACAATTAAATGCCATCTCTCCTATTGATGGTCGTTACAGAAGTAAAATATCAAAATTAGCAGATTATTTTTCTGAAGAAGCTTTAATTAAATACAGAGTTCGTGTAGAAATAGAATATTTTATTGCGCTTTGTGAAATTCCTTTACCTCAATTAGTAGATTTTGATACTACTTTATTTGATGAATTACGTAAGATTTATATCGATTTTAATGCAGAAGATGCTCAGAAAATAAAAGATATTGAAAGTATTACAAATCATGATGTAAAAGCTGTTGAATATTTTATCAAAGAAAAATTTGATGTTTTAGGTTTACAGAAACACAAAGAGTTTATCCATTTTGGATTAACTTCTCAAGACATAAACAATACGGCAATTCCGCTTTCTATTAAAGAAGCAATGAATGACGTTTATGTGCCACATTATTTTGAGCTTTTAGAGCGTTTACAAGAATTAGTTATTGATTGGAAAGATATTTCTATGTTGGCAAGAACTCATGGTCAGCCGGCATCTCCTACTCGTTTAGGAAAAGAAATAGATGTTTTTGTTGTTCGTTTAAAAGAACAATTCAAATTATTAAAGGACATACCAAATGCAGCTAAATTTGGTGGAGCAACGGGTAATTTTAATGCCCATAAAGTTGCGTATCCAACAATAGATTGGAGAGCGTTTGGAAGTACTTTTGTGAAAGAAAAATTAGGCTTACAACATTCTTTTCCAACAACGCAAATAGAACATTATGATCATATGGCTGCCTTGTTTGATACTTTAAAACGTATCAATACAATCGTTATAGATTTAGACAGAGATTTCTGGACCTATGTTTCTATGGATTATTTTAAGCAAAAAATTAAAGCAGGTGAAGTAGGTTCTTCTGCAATGCCACACAAAGTAAATCCTATCGATTTTGAAAATTCTGAAGGAAACTTAGGATTAGCAAATGCAATTTTCGAACATCTTTCTGCTAAATTACCTGTTTCTCGTTTACAACGTGATTTAACAGATAGTACTGTTTTACGTAATGTTGGTGTTCCTTTTGGACATACAATTATTGCTTTTACATCTACCATAAAAGGATTGAATAAATTATTGTTAAACAAACAAAAATTTGAGCAAGATTTAGAGAATAATTGGGCTGTTGTTGCAGAGGCAATTCAAACCATTTTAAGACGTGAAGCATATCCTAATCCTTATGAAGCATTAAAAGGATTAACAAGAACGAACGAAAAAATTAATCAGAAATCCATTGCTAATTTTATTAATACTTTAGAAGTTTCTTCTGAAATTAAACAAGAATTAAAAGCAATTACACCAGCAAATTATACAGGAATATAATTATGAAAAATATAGATAAGAGAATAAAGAATAAACAAATTGCTGTTTTTAATCTAACAAAAAGTAAAGTGATTTTATCTCTTTTTGCCTTGCTCTTTGTTCTTTTATCTTGTAATTCAGATATTAAAGACAATTCAGATAAATTTAAAAAAGGAGTTTTTGAAATTCCTGCTGGCAAAGGGTATAGTAAAACAATTATTACTAGAATTGACAGCATTCAAATTGAAGAATATGATAAAATTGTAAGCATTTCTAATGATAGTGTTTCAGCAGAAAAAAGAATAAAACATATTGATACGTTATACATCAAATGGAAAAATAATTTTTTCTATACACTAAGAATGAAATCGCCAAGAAGGGAATTAGACAAAGATCCTATTTATGTTCAAATAACAAAAATTACAGATAGTTCTTATAGCTTTTCCGCTAAAATAGGTTTTAGTAAGTTTAAACAAGATGGTACCGTTTATAAAGTAAAATAAAATGGAAATATTTTCTCATGCAGATACTTGGGTTGCACTATTAACACTAACTTTTCTTGAAATTATTTTAGGAATAGATAATATCATTTTTATTTCTATTTCTGCAAATAAATTACCAGAAGACAAAGTAAGAAAAGCAACACTTTTAGGATTAGTTTTAGCAATGGTAACTAGAATACTATTGCTTTTTAGTGTTTCTTATTTAATTGCATTAAAAGCACCTTTTTTAGCAGTAGATTATGGTTGGTTTAAAACAGCACTAACCGGACAAAGTATTATTTTATTTCTAGGAGGTTTGTTTTTACTCTATAAAAGTACGCATGAAATTCGTCAAAAAGTAGAAAAGACCAATGAAGAAGAAGTGCTAAAATCGCCTAAAGTAATTTCTTTTAAAAATGTGATTATTCAGATTGTTTTAATTGATATTGTTTTTTCTTTTGATAGTATTTTAACGGCGGTTGGTATGACAAATGGTGTTAATGGTGCTTTAACAATTATGGTAATTGCTGTAATTATTTCTATTATCATTATGATGATTTTTTCTAAACCCATTAGTAATTTTGTAAATAGAAATCCAACGATTCAAATGTTGGCACTTTCTTTTTTAATTTTAATTGGTTTTATGTTAATTACAGAAGGCGCTCATTTATCGCACACAGAAATATTTAACAAAACTGTTGGTGTTATTCCTAAAGGATATTTGTATTTTGCGATTGCCTTTTCTTTAGGTGTAGAAATGTTGAATTTAAAAATGAGAAAAAAATAATATTATTAAGCAGTTTAAAAAACATATAGGTACCTTTTTATTGGTAATATTCTTATTACCAATAGCTATAAATTCTGTTCACGATTTTTTAAATCATGAACACGCTGTTTGTAACTCTAAAATTGAACAACATATTCACGAAAAAGATATCGATTGTAATTTACATCTTATAAAACAAAGCGATTATTTTATAGCTACTACTGATTATAATATTATTACAAACTTTATAATTTCTAATAATAGTTCACAATATAGTTTCTTAAAAAATCATTATCAATTATCGTTTTATTTAAGAGGACCACCTCTTTATGTTCAAGCTTAAACTTTTTTTTGAACATAAAAGACTAAAATGCAAAGACTATTTTTTTTGTGTGCATTTTTGTATTGTATAAGTACAAATACAACTGCACAAGATTGTAACATTACCTTTAAAGGTAGAATTATCGATTTCCACGACAAAACACCAATATATGGTGCATCAATTTTTGTCCTAAATTTAAATAGATATACAACATCAGATATTGATGGTGTTTTCGAAATTAATAATTTATGTAAAGGGAGAATTATTATAGAAATTAAACATCTTTCTTGCGATACAAAGCAAATTACAATCGATATTAATAAGAACATTAGCGAAGACATTTTTTTAGAGCATCATTTAGAAGAATTAAATGAAGTTATTCTTAAAGCAAGTACAAAAACCGAACAATCTAGTGTAGAACAATCTATTAAAAAGGCAGTAATAGAACAGTTTACTGATAAATCTTTAGGTGATGCGTTAAAAACGATTAGTGGTGTTTCCGCCTTAAGTACAGGTAACTCTATTGTAAAACCTATGATTCATGGCTTACACAGCAGCAGACTTTTAATTATTAACAACAATGTAAGGATGTATGACCAAGAATGGGGAGATGAACACGCACCCAATATCGATATTAATGCTAGTGATAGGATTGATGTCATAAAAGGAGCGAATACATTAAAATACGGTAGTGATGCTATAGGTGGATTAATCCTTTTAAGGCCAAAAAAATACGCTATTAAAGACAGTTTGTTTGGGAGTACTTTAACATCCTTTAATTCAAATGGTTTGGGAGGTAATTTAAATTCTGAAATAATTAAAACTTATAAGTCAGGATATTACACAAAAATTCAAATGAATTACAAGCAATTTGGAGACTTTGAAGCACCCAATTATAACCTAACCAATAGTGGTATAAAAAGCTTAAATGGTTCCGTTCAGTTTGGTTACAATAGTTTTGAAAAAGGTTTTGATGCTTACTATAGTTATGTAAATAATGAGTTTGGAATTTTACAGTCTTCTCATATTGGTAACGTAAACGATCTGGTAAATGCAATAAACAGCGAGCAACCAAGGATTATTGAAGATTTTTCTTATACTATTAATGCTCCAAAACAGTCAATTGTGCATCATTTAGCAAAAATTGAAGCCTACAAACGGTACAAAGGTTTTGGAAAATTAACTGTTCAGTACGATTTTCAAATTAATAGACGTAAAGAATTTGATTTACGAAGAGGAGGTTTAAAAAACACACCCGTTATTGACTTAAGGTTATTTACCACAAGCATTCAACCCAATTTACAAATAGATTATTTTGATGATTTAAAAATAAATACAGGTTTGTTATTTCGTTATCAGCAAAATGATGCAATTTCTGGGACAGGCACAAGTCCGTTAATTCCAGATTTTGATAAATTTGATGCTGGTATCTATGCTATTGGAAATTACAATTTAAGTGAAACCACTGAAATAAGTGCTGGTTTTCGTTATGATTTTTCTGATATAAATGCCAGAAAAGAATACAATGTTACAGATTGGCAAGAAACCTATAATTATGACGAATTATTTCCAGAATTTGAAAATGGTGATATTAGTGGTACAGATATTCCTACCAATCCAAGATTTACATATCATAACATATCTGCAAGTTTAGGATTGTCGAAGAAATTTGATAATAATATGCAGTTACTAGCTAATTATGGATTGGCATCTAGAGTACCTAATCCATCTGAATTATTTAGTGATGGGTTGCATCATAGTGCTGCAAGAATTGAAACAGGTTTATTGACGATTGGCAAAGAAATAGCTAACAAATTTGTGCTGTCTTTAGAAAAAAACAATAACGATTTTGGATTTATAATTAGTCCTTATTACAAACATATCAATGGTTTTACTCAGTTGATTCCAATTGGAATTACGACCACAATTCGTGGTGCTTTTCCAGTTTGGGAATATAATCAAGTTGCCGCGCAAATTTTTGGAATTGATATTGATGTGAATAAGAAAATTAGTACTAATTTTAGTTATTCAGGTAGTTTAAGTCTTTTACAAGGAGATAACTTAACAGATGACATTCCTTTAATTCACATGCCCGCTGCTAATTTCAGTAATCGTGTATCCTACATAAATGCTAATTTGAATCAGTTAACGATTCGTTTAAGTCAAAAAACCATTTTACAGCAAAACAGCTATCCAGATTATAACTTTTTTACATATAATGCCACACTGCAAGAAAATGTTTTTGTGGACATTAGTTCAACACCTCCTAGCTATTCGTTATTTGGTTTACATACATCTGCAGTATTTAAACTTTTTAACAAAGGGAGTTTAAAATTAGAATTCAATATAGAAAATATGTTCAATGTATCGTACAGAGAACATTTAAATAGATTACGATATTTTACGGATGATTTAGGAAGAAACTATAACCTAAAACTTAAAATAAATTATTAAACAAACAATTATGAAAATTACAAATGCAATAAAAACAACTAGATTATTAGCTTTATTATTCATCTCTGTCTTAACATTTACAGCTTGTTCTGATGATGACGATGACCACGGTTATGACAGTGAAGAAGAATTAATTACTACCGTTAGATACACCTTAACCAATGGTAATAATATCGTTACGTTAACTTTTAGTGACCCTGATGGTGAAGGTGGAAATGATGGAACATACACAGTTTCTGGAAATTTAACTACTAACCTGACGTATACAGGTGTTATAGAATTATTAAATGAAACAGAATCTCCAGCAGAAGATATTACTGAAGAAGTGAAAGCAGAAGCAGATGAACATGAGTTTTTCTATAATTCTAATGTGTCTGGATTAGCAATTACTAAAACTGATACAGATGGTAATGGTAACCCTTTAGGAATTGAAACTTCTTTAACAACTGGTAGTGCAGGTTCTGGAACATTAACCGTTATCTTAAAGCACGAACCTAAAAAACCAAATAATGACACCTCTGCAGATGCTGGAGGAAGTACAGATGTAGAAGTTGTTTTTAATATCACGGTGCAATAAAACTTTACTATATTCAATAAAAAAGCAGCTATTTATTAGCTGTTTTTTTATTTTAATCAACTCTGTTATATGAATGCTTTAGATTAAATTCATATTTCAAAAATAGATTATCGCACATATTTTGTTTTCTTTAAAGTATTTAAGACCAAGGAAGAAATATTGTGTTAGGTATTAATTTTGAAATTTAACAAAGTGTCATTCTAAAATGAGTGTTTTTTAACATTTGAAATTTCTACTATTACTATTATTAAAGCGTTGCTTCTGCAACGCTTTTTTTATTGCGGAAATCTGCAGTTTAAACTGCGGTTTACCGTAACAAGAGGATAAAAACAAAGCATCAATTTACAAAACAGGTATTTATACTTAGTGAAAAGAGCCTACTATTTCTTTTCTTAGTAGAATAATTGAGAATTTTGTTCTCTTATATATATTAAAAAAAAATAAACTATGAAAAAGCGAATACTAAAAGATAATTAAAGAGTAAGTTTTAACTGTTTTATACAAAAACAAACAAAACAGAATATAATAACCAAAAAAACAGAAAAACATGTAATATTTTTTAAAAAAGTACTTTTAATGACGTAAGTCTATGATTTTGTTACTGCTACTACAAATAATTTCACCAATATTTTTAGTATAAACCTAATTGAGCTAAAGAAACATTCGCATTTGAATGAAAAATAGTTTAATAAAATAAAAATTATGATTGCTATTTCAGAAGATTTAAAATCTCATTTCTTGAGACTATATAGTATGGCCTTTACAGACGACAATTTCCATCCATTAGAGCTAAAAATGCTTTATGATTTTGCTGAAGAAAGGGGTGTTTTAAACTCAAAATTAGATGAATTACTACTTAACCCAACTTTGGTTCAACCAAAAATTCCTGACTCTGTAGTTGAAAAAATCACTTATTTATACCAATTAAGCCAGATGATTTGGGCAGATGGTAAAGTGGATGAAAATGAAAGAACTACATTAATTAAGTATGTTAAAATGTTTGGTTTTAAGGACGAGAATGTCACTGATTTGTCAGAATACTTATTATCTGCAGTTGAAAATAAAATTAGTTTAGATGATGTTTTAAAAGAATTATAATGCTATGATGAAAAAATTAAAAGATTTAACTCAGGTCTACAAAAAAGAAGATAAAGAAATAACTCAAAAAAAATCTAAAGTAATTGAATTAGATGAAAGAGATAGAAAACAAACTTATCATGAATCCGGATTTAGGGAAAGCACTAGAAATTTTGGAGATAGAATAGCTTTAAATATTAGTTTGAAAGCTATTTATGCTAAATTTCAAAATGAAGAAAAAGAAAATGAATCTAAACAAATTAAATATAATGAACCTTATTTATTAGAAAAATCAGAGATAGAGACTGAAATTAAAACTAAATCAGTTGTTTTAGATAATCTTTCTGAAAAAATTGAGGAAAGAAGAGTGAAAATTGAAAATTTAAAACAAGAAATTACTAATATTCCTTTAAATCCTGAAAATTATGGGATAGATGCTAAAAAAGGTGCTTCAGTTAAGTTTTGGATTGGAGTTTTATTACTTATCCCTATTACATTATATTTAATAACATTCTATGTATCTACATCTTATTCTGCTTTTTTTAAGAAATTTGAAATTGGAGACGGTGTAATTCAATCTATTTTAGATGCTAATGCTTTTACAAAATCATGGAGTGATGGACCTCTAGAGGGAATGTTTGTAACGTTTATCCCTTTTGTATTTATGGGATTAGGTTTTTTAATACACATATTTGGAGAAAAGAAAAGTTTAGTTAATGGTTTTAAAATATTCGCACTTTTTGTTGTTACATTTATTTTTGATGCAATACTTGCGTATTTAATAGAAAGTAATTTATATGAATTATCAAAAGGAATAAATTCTCCAGATTTTGATTTGTCGTTGGCATTTCAGGCAGTCGCTTTTTGGGGAATTATTTTTGCTGGTTTTTTAGTTTATATTATTTGGGGTTTAGTATTTGATTTTCTTATGAAAGAGCATGCAGAAAAGGATAAAATTAACGTAGCATTAAATCAACGAAAAGCAAATATTAAAATTGAAAGGCAAGAAGTTGAAAAGTTAGTTTCCAATACTCATGCAATTAAAGAATATTTAGAAAAATTAAAAGGCAAGGTTGAAGAATTGAAGAGATTAATAAACGGAATAATTATTCCTGTAAAGGAGTATCAGCTTTACGCATCAGAATATATGCAAGGTTGGGTTACATCAATAAATCAAAATTTGCATGGTTCAGCTTTAAAAAAACAAGAATTAATCCATAGTTGTAATGAAACTTATATGTTACACGCTGAGGAAGTAGGGTCTAATCAAGAAGTTCAAAACAAAATATTTTTATCAGAATCATAATGAAATTTTTAAAAACAAAAACATATTTGGTATTCGTAAGCTCAGTTATTATATTAATTTCTTGTAAAGCTGAGAAAGGTGAAGTAAAAAAAGAAATACAAGCACCAAAAAATATAGCCAATATTGGGTGTCCAGATTATCTGTTAAAAAATAAATATAATAATTTGAATATTAGTCTTTTACTTGATTTGTCTGATAGGATAAGTGATGAAAAATACTCGAACCAAACAATGTCATATTCAGATCGGGATTTAGGTTATATAGAAGTAATTTCTAAAAGCTTTATTCAACACATAGAGAAAAAAAGACTTGTTCTAATGAATGACAAGATTCAACTTTATTTTGAGCCAGCACCTTTAGACGAGACGATAAATATAAAGTCTAAACAATTAAAAGAATATTTTGATAGAAATTTATCTAAAAAAGTAATTGAACAAATGAAAGTTGATTATAATGTTCTTCCTAAAGAAATTTATAGTTTAGCCCAAAAAGATAATAAATATGTAGGTTCTGATATCTGGAGGTTTTTTAAAGATAAAGTTAAAAGATATTGCATAGAAGAATGTAATCGAAATATTTTAATAATTATAACAGATGGTTACGTGTATCACGAAGAAACCAAATTAAAAGAAGAAAATTTCACCTCATACATTACCCCCTCACAGTTAAGGAAATATGGCTTGAACAATAGTAAATGGAAAGAAATTATTGAAGAAAAAAAATTTGGATTTATTCAGGCTACAGATGGTTTAAATGATTTAGAAGTACTTGTACTAGGGGTTGAAAACCACGACAGAAAAAGAAATCCATATGGTAAAGATATAATTGAAAAATATTGGAAAGATTGGTTGGGAAATATGGGAGTTAAAAAGTTTGAAGTTTATGGAGCAGAACTACCAAGTAATATAGAGAGTTCTATTAAAGAATTTATTTTAAGTAATTAAGTCTTCATTATGAAATTATCATTTGTAGTTTTTTTTCTTTTTATCTCTTTTGCATGTAATAAGGGTAAGAAAAATGATAAAAATTCATTATCCAAAGAGTTGGTAACATATTATCCAACTTCTACAACCGGCGTGGTTATAAATCACAAATATTATTCACTTTCATATAGTGAAGAAGATGAACAAGCGGAATGGGTAGCCTATAAAATAATTAGTACTAAATTGAACAATATCAGTCGAACTAATAATTTTAAAGAAGATCCTTATGTTCAAACTGGTTCTTCTCAGGTTTATGATTATCAAGGCAGCGGCTATGACAGAGGTCATTTAGCACCGGCAAAAACAATGTCTCAAAATAAAAATTCGATGAGTGAAAGTTTTTATATGAGTAATATAAGTCCGCAAAACCCTGGATTTAATCGTGGTATATGGAAAAAGCTAGAAGAAAAAGTGCGCTATTGGGCTAGTATGAATGATTCGTTATTAGTAGTTACGGGTCCTATTCTACAAAGACCAATTGATATAATAGGTGATAATGATGTTACCGTACCCAGAGCATATTATAAAACATTATTGAGTTTTAAAGGCAATAAAATTACAGGTATTGCATTTATAATGCCAAATCAAAAATCAGATAAAAGTATATATTCATTTGCTGTTTCAATAAATGAAGTAGAAGAAAGAACAGGAATTGATTTTTATCAAAAATTAGATAATACAATTCAAGTTAGAGCCGAAGCAAATGATAATTTAAAAATTTTCACGAGGTTAAATACTGGCCGAACTCACACAGGGGCTAAAAATAACAAATAATTTTCCATAACAAAGAACTGAGCTAAAAAACAACGCTGTTCTTCATTAATTTTGTACACTATTATGCTAGGCTTAATTTTAGAATTAAGCTTTTATTCTTAAATTTCATTTACTATTTAACCACAAGTACCAAAACAAAAGTTGCATCATACCGATGCCTTATACTAATTATGCTTTGGTCTTTTAATATCGAGTATCGTAATGAAGTATTCTAAAACCAAGCACTTTTCATAATGATTATTTCATTGATAAATACTGAATCAAATTCAGCACAGATTTCAATAAAAATTTAGACTTCTTATCTTTTATTGAATTCTAACATGTCGGGTTGTAATTTAAGGTTGTATAAAGAGATTACTTCAGTCGCTCCTCTTTCGCAATGACGTTTTTTTTAAAAGGATTTCTTTCTAATAAATTGATTCTAAACCTACCTGATTAATGTCATAGCAGCCCTCCTACTTTTCATTTAACTTTATTTGTTTGTCACTTACATTCTATAAAGGTTAACATAATGGCTAAATCAATAAAGAAGCTACACAAGATCTTAGTAATACTACCTTTTGTGGGGCTATTTCTTTTTGTATGTTTTTATATTATTGCCAGCTTGCAATATACTGGAGGATCTTTTGTAGCACCAGACCATCTTAATTTCAGTTTAAAAAACAATTATTTATGTGATCTGTTAGAAACCTATCAAATTGATGGAACTCTAAACCAAGCACGTCTTTTTGCACGTATTGCCTTAGTAGTAATCTGTTTCAGTATTCTATTATTTTGGACTTTATTTATAAAGTTATTCCCAAGAAAAAGCAAGTTACAAGTGCTCATGCAAATTATGGGTATTCTTTCTATGTTGGTTTTGCTTTTTTTGGTTTCTGGAAATCATGATATAATTATTCGTATTGCTGGTTTTTTTGGAACCATAGCCCATTTAATTGCTTTATATGAACTCTATAAAATAGGTTATTTTAAACTTACGCTCTTTGGTGTTTTCAGTTTCTTATTATTTTTAATGAACTACTTTTTGTATGAATTAGCGTTACTATTATACCTGCTACCTATAATTCAAAAAATTACTTTTATTCTTTTTTTAAGTTGGTTTACGATTCTAAACAGTATAATTTATAGACATTTAAATACTATTTAGACGCTAATTTCCATAATTTTGTTGACTAAAAAAGGGGTAATAGAAAAAAATAAGTACGTGTATTTAGTTGTATATTTGCCGCTCTTATATAAGAAAATTAGACGATACAGTTATGTTAGTATTACCGATGCCTTTCAAAAAATTACATCCGCAAATAAAAGAGAAATTAGAAGATTTTGAAATTACAACACCTACTCCATTTCAAATAAAGAGTATTCCTGTAATAAAAAGTGGTGCTAATATCTATTGTACAGCTCCGGAAAATAGTGGAAAAACAACCACGTTAATATTAACTACCTTAAACAAGTTAAAGTGTGAGGAAGTTGGCACTGCGCCAAGAGCCCTCGTTCTTGTAAAGGATAATCAAACAGCATTAGAATTATATGATGCCTTTTATAAATATACCAGAAGTACTACTTTACGTGTTTATTTTGGTGATGAAAAGCAGCATATTGAATTGCTGAAATCAGAAATATTTGAAGGGATAGATATTTTGATTTCTACACCTAAAGTAGCCAGCAAATTACTTTTATTAGAAGGTTTAAATACCACGCAATTAAAGATTTTTAGTATTGATGATGCAGACTTTTTAACAAGAACAGCTTCTTCTGCAGATATAATGGCTATTACACAAAGTATTCATAAATGTCAGTTTGTGATTTATTCAGAAAAAATGCACCCAACGTTAAAACGTTTTGAGTCTTATTTTATGCAATACGCTAAAACAGTTGCCCTTTAGATACTATAATTTATAAAATTTTTTATAACTTCGTGTTTAATTATGAAAAAAGTATTCCATAAAATAATGTCCTTAGTAATGGCTTTTGTAGTGTTATTCTCTACAATGTCGTTTGCTATAAATATGCATTATTGTGGCGATACTTTAGTAGAAACTGCCATTTTGCAGAAAGCAAAAGGATGTGGCATGGAAATGGAAAACTCTTCTACTAAAGACTGTGCTATTAAAAAAAAGAATTGCTGTAGTGATAGGCAATTAGTAGTGGATGGTCAAGACGAATTACAAGTACAGGTTCATCAAATTTCTTTTGAACAACAACTATTTATAGCTTCATTTTTATACTCTTACAATACCCTTTTTGAAGTTTTAGAAAATAGAGTTTCTTACGAAGAATATGACCCGCCCCTCGTTATTAGGCCAATCTTTAAACTTGACGAGACCTATTTAATTTAATTTTTAAACAATAGACTTTTTTATCCAGTGAATGTATTTCATATGGATAATTTCTTGTATTCGGTGTTTTTTGAACATCAATGTCTAACTGTTTAATTATCAAAGCTAATGCTAAATAGAAGCATCAAATTTTTAATAGAAAATAAACTCGTTGCAGTTTTAATGCTTATTCTTTTTGTAGGATGGGGAACTATCAACGCACCTTTTAATTGGGATACTGGTTTTTTACCAAGCAATCCTGTATCCGTAGATGCGATTCCTGATATAGGAGAAAATCAACAAATTATTTTCACCAAATGGGAGGGTCGTTCTCCACAAGATATTGAAGACCAAATTACATACCCTTTAACCACTTCACTATTAGGAATTCCCGGTGTTAAAACGATTCGTAGTTCATCTATGTTTGGTTTTTCAAGTATCTATCTCATTTTTGAAGAAGACATTGAGTTTTATTGGAGCAGAAGTCGAATATTAGAAAAACTAAACTCATTACCAAACGGCTTACTACCAGAAGAAGTGAATCCTGCTTTAGGTCCAGATGCCACAGGATTAGGCCAAATATTCTGGTACACGTTGGAAGGTCGTGATGAAAACGGAAATGTAACGGGCGGTTGGGATTTACAAGAACTAAGAAGTATACAAGATTACTATGTAAAATATGCTTTGTCATCTGCAAGCGGTGTATCTGAAGTAGCTTCTATTGGCGGGTATGTTAAAGAATATCAAGTAGATGTGAACCCAGAGTTAATGCGTCAATACAACATCAGTTTACAGCAAGTTGTAAAAGCTGTTAAAGAAAGTAATAAAGATATTGGCGCACAAACCTTAGAAATTAACCAAGCTGAATACTTAGTGCGTGGTTTAGGGTATGTAAAATCTATTGAAGATATAGAAAATGCAGTCGTTACTTCTGAAGAGTACACGTCCATTAGAATTAAAGATATTGGTAAAGTATCCTTAGGTCCTGCAGCACGTCGTGGAATTTTAGATAAAGAAGGTGCTGAAGTTGTTGGCGCTGTTGTGGTGGCTCGTTATGGAGCAAACCCAATGGAAGTTATCAATAATGTAAAAGGCAAGATTAGCCAATTAAGTGCAGGTTTACCTACTAAGGTATTAAAGGATGGCAGCACATCACAAGTTACCATTGTTCCTTTTTATGATAGATCAGAATTAATTCAAGAAACACTAGGCACGCTCAACGAAGCTTTAACCTTAGAGATTTTGATTACCCTTTTGGTCATTATTGTTATGGTATTTAATTTAAGAGCTTCCATTTTAATATCAGGCTTATTACCAGTAGCTATTTTAATGGTATTTGTAGCGATGAAATTATTTGGTGTAGATGCTAATATTGTAGCGCTATCAGGAATTGCAATTGCTATTGGAACCATGGTTGATGTTGGTGTTATTCTATCGGAAAACATCATAAGACATATAGATGAAGATACCGAAAGCTTACCAATAAATACAGTTGTTTATAATGCAACAACAGAAGTTTCTGGAGCAATTGTTACAGCAGTAGCAACAACCATTATCAGTTTTCTGCCAGTATTTACAATGATTGGTGCTGAAGGAAAACTATTTAGACCCTTAGCTTTTACGAAGACTTTTGCGCTAATTGCGGCACTGATAATCGCATTATTTTTAATACCACCATTTGCTGCAGCGATCTTTAAAAAAGTAACTATTAGAAAAACAACAAGCTATCTTTTAAATAGTATGCTTATAATTCTAGGACTTATTATAATGATTTCTGGGTATTGGATTGGGGTTTTATTAATCGGTTATGGTTGTGTTGCGCTGTGGTTTTTAAAGGTCAAAGTGGATTCCTATAATTTTTCACTTTTCAACGTTCCCTTTTCACTTAATAAGAATCTTATTAACATTATAATTTCAGTATTCGCTATTGTTTTTCTTTTAGCGGAGTATTGGAGACCTTTAGGAGTTGATAAAAGTATCTTCTTTAATCTGTTGTTTGTAGGTGTTATTTGTTTTGGGTTGTTAGGTGTTTTTATGTTGTTCCAAAAATTTTATAAACCTATTTTAAATTGGGCATTGCATAACCGGTTATTGTTTTTAACGATACCTACTACCCTAGTTGTTTTTGGTTTTTATATTCTAAAAAATACAGGAAAAGAATTTATGCCATCCTTAAATGAAGGTTCATTTCTTCTAATGCCTACTTCTATGCCTCATGCTGGTGTAGAAGAAAATAAACGGGTATTACAACAGCTGGATATGGCTGTAGCGAGTATTCCTGAAATTGAAACGGTAGTTGGTAAAGCGGGTAGAACAGAATCGCCTTTAGATCCTGCACCACTATCTATGTATGAAAACATGATTCAGTACAAACCTGAATATATGTTAAATGCACATCGAGAGCGTCAACGTTATAAAGTGAATACTGATGGTTTATTTGAATTGAAAGATGGGCGCTTTATTGCAAATCCAAATTCCTCTAAAAATATTGTACTAACTAAAGTGCATCGTTCTCAATTAATAGAAGACAACGAGGGTAAGTTCTACCGCAATTGGCGACCAAAAATTAATTCTCCAAACGATATTTGGAATGAGATCGTAAGCGTTACTAAATTACCAGGAGTTACTTCTGCACCAAAACTACAACCTATTGAAACACGATTAGTGATGCTGCAAACAGGTATGCGAGCACCAATGGGAATTAAAGTAAAAGGACAAGATTTAAAAGAAATTGAAGCTTTTGGTGTGCAGTTAGAAACTATCTTAAAACAATCTGAAGGCGTTAAAGTTGAAGCTGTTTTTGCAGACCGAATTGTTGGTAAACCGTATTTATTAATAGATATTGATAGAGAAAAAATTGCCAGATATGGTATTTCTATACAAGATGTACAAGATGTACTAAAAGTAGCTGTTGGTGGTATGGTTTTAACCCAAACCGTAGAAGGAAGAGAACGTTATGGAATTCGTGTACGTTACCCACGAGAATTACGTGGTAATCCAGCCGATTTAAAAAGTATTTATGTACCTGTTTCAAAAGGAAATCCTGTTCCACTGAGTGAATTGGCAACTATTCGTTACGAAAAAGGTCCGCAAGTCATTAAAAGTGAAGACACCTTTTTAGTAGGCTATGTACTTTTTGATAAATTGGATGGTTTTGCAGAAGTAAATGTGGTTGAAAGTGCGCAAGCACTTATTCAGCAAAAAATCGACTCAGGACAATTAGTGGTTCCAAAAGGAATTAATTATCAATTTACAGGAACCTACGAAAATCAATTGCGTGCAGAAAAAACCTTATCTGTAGTAGTTCCTTTAGCACTGCTTATTATCTTTTTAATTCTGTATTTCCAATTTCGTTCCGTTTCAACATCATTAATGATATTTACGGGTATTACAGTTGCGTTTGCTGGTGGTTTTATAATGATCTGGTTATATGGTCAAGAATGGTTTATGAATTTTAACCTGTTTGGAGAAAATTTAAGAGTGCTATTTAATATGAAGACCATTAATTTAAGTGTGGCAGTTTGGGTTGGTTTTATAGCCTTATTTGGCATTGCAACAGATGATGGTGTGGTGATGGCCACTTATTTAACACAAACTTTTGAAAAAGAAACACCTTCTGATAAAAAAGGAATCCGTTTGGCAACATTAGAAGCTGCAGGAAAACGTATTAGACCTTGTTTAATGACAACCGTTACAACCGTTTTAGCACTACTTCCAGTATTAACATCTACAGGAAGAGGTAGTGATATCATGATCCCTATGGCGATTCCAATTTTTGGAGGAATGATTATAGATATCACCTCCTATTTTATTGTCCCGGTTTTATTTAGCTGGAGAGAAGAATTTATTTTAAAAAGAATAAAGAAAAAAGAGAATGGAATATAGATTAATAATTAGCACCATGGAAAACTATAAAACAGAAAATATCCTAAAAACAGTTTTTGCTTTTTGTTCTTTATTCTTTGTTCTTTCAGCAGAAAGTCAAGAATTAGATACCTACATACAAGAAGCGTTCATAAATAACCCAGAAATTCAAAAGTTTGAATTGCAATATACTATAGCTTCTGAAAAAGTGAAGGAAGTAAATACGTTACCAAATACCGAAATTGGCGTAGGTTATTTTGTGAGTGCACCAGAAACACGAACAGGAGCGCAACGCTTTAAAGTATCTGCTAAACAAATGTTACCTTGGTTTGGAAACATTACGGCTAGAGAAAATTACGTTTCTTCCTTAGCAGATGCTAAATATGAAGATATTACAATTGCCAAAAGAAAACTAATGGCTTCAATTTCTCAATCGTATTACAATTTGTATGCTAACAAAGCAAAACAAAAAGTATTCGTAGAAAATATTGAATTATTAAAAACTTATGAGACTTTAGCATTAACATCTGTCGAAGTTGGTAAAGCATCCTTAGTAGATGTTTTACGTTTACAAATGCGTCAAAATGAAATGCAACAATTATCAGCTATTTTGCGTCAACAATATTTCGCCGAACAAACTAATTTTAATAAACTTTTAAATCGTGATAAAGAGATTAAGGTTGATGTGATTACAGCGTTGTTAATTCCTTCAGAATATTTTGAAGTCAATTCTGGAAACTTAGCATTACATCCTGAGTTACTAAAATTTGATAAGCTTTATTATTCAGTAGAACAATCTGAATTGTTGAACCAAAAAGAGAGCAGTCCTATGATTGGTTTTGGTTTGGATTATATAAATGTTGAGAAGCGTCCAAATTTAGATTTTAGCGACAATGGTAAGGATATAATAATGCCTATGGTTTCTATATCAATTCCAATTTTCAACAACAAATACAAATCTAAAACGAAACAAAACGAGTTACAACAACAAGAGATTTTATCTCAAAAACAAGAACGTTTAAACAAATTAACAACTCGCTTAGACGAAGCTGTTAATAATAGAATTTCTGCACGTATAAGTCATAAAACACAATCCAAAAACTTAAAAAAGGCTAAAAATGCACAAGACATTTTAATAAAAAGCTATGAAACTGAAACAATAGATTTTAAGGATGTTTTAGACATTCAGGAATTGCAATTGAAGTTTCAAATGAAGCAAGTAGAATCGGTAAAAACCTACTATGTGCAAAGCACAATTATTAATTATTTAACTCAGTAAAAAATGAAACATACATATACGATAGAAGGCATGACTTGCGGAGGTTGCAAAGCGTCCGTTGAAAAATATTTAAACGAAATAGAACACGTTACCAATGTTTCTATTCATCTTGAGAAAGGAGAAGCAGAAGTTACAATGGATAAAAATATTACAACAGAAGTGCTACAAAAAGCATTGCCAGAGAAATATACACTTCTAGAGAAGCTAGAAAAAAACGTGTTTGCACCATCGAGTGCATCAAGTGCTACCATAGAAGCAGAAAAAAGCAAACTACAACAATTAAAACCGCTTTTACTTATCATTTTTTATATAGGAATAGCAAGTATTCTTTTGCATTATAAAGATTGGAGTTGGAGCGAATTTATGCTCGATTTTATGGGTTTATTTTACATTGTATTTAGCTTCTTTAAGATGTTGGATTTAAAAGGCTTTCCAGAATCTTTTAAAATGTACGATCCTTTGGCTAAAAGAATTCCAATCTATGGTTGGATCTATCCATTTATTGAAACAGCTTTGGGAATACTATTTTTAATGCGATTTGAAATTGAAATAGCGTTAATTGTAACCTTGATTATTTTAGGAATTACAACTGTTGGTGTCACAAAAACTTTATTAGATAAAAAATCGATTAAATGTGCCTGCTTAGGTACAGCTTTAAAATTACCAATGACAGAAGCTACATTTATTGAAAATGCTATTATGATAATCATGGCAGTACTAATGTTATTAAACATCTTTTAAAATGAAAAAATATATAGTTTATATAGGAATATTAACTGCTGGATTACTACTAGGTTGGGTCTTATTTGGCAACTCATCAAGTAAAGAAACAGAACACAATCACGATAAAGTATCAGAAAAAAACCAAAAATGGACCTGCTCTATGCATCCACAAATTATGCAACCAGAAGCAGGAGATTGTCCTATTTGTGGTATGGATTTAATTCCTGCAGAAACGAGTGCTGATGGTTTGGCAGCAGATCAATTTAAGTTAACAGAAAATGCTTTGTCTTTAGCTAACATTCAAACATCCGTTGTTGGTAATAGCAATCAAAAGGACAATTTTGTAAAATTATCTGGTAAAATTGTTAAAAATGAAGAATCTAATGCTGTTCAAGTAAGTTATTTCTCTGGACGAATTGAGAAATTAAATATCAGTTTTACTGGAGAAAAAATTAGTAAAGGGCAACTTTTAGCAACGATCTATTCACCAGAATTATATGCTGGGCAACAAGAACTTATTACTGCAAGTTCTTTAAAGGAATCTCAACCGGCCTTGTATAAAGCAGTTCGTAATAAATTGAAATTATGGAAGCTTTCTGAAAAACAAATAAACCAAATTGAAACATCTCGTAAAGTAATAGAAAATTTCCCGGTTTATGCTACAGTTTCCGGCACAGTTACTGAAAAATTAGTAGCACAAGGTGATTATGTCAAACAAGGGCAATCCTTATTGAAAATTACAAATTTAAATACGGTTTGGGGTAATTTTGATGTGTATGAAAATCAAATAAACAAGTTCAAAAAAGGGCAAGAAATTTTAGTAACAACAAATGCTTATGCAAATGAAGAGTTTAAGGGGAACGTAGATTTTATAGACCCCGTTTTAAATACTAAAACAAGAACAGTAACAGTAAGAGTTGTATTAAATAATAAGCATAACAAGTTTAAACCAGGAATGTTTGTTGAAGGAAAAATTAAAGGAATCTCTTCCAACAAAGAAAAAGTAGTAACAATACCGTCTTCAGCTATTTTATGGACTGGTAAACGCTCTGTAGTATATTTGAAATCAAATCCTAATGAACCTATTTTTGAAATGCAAGAAATCACCTTAGGAAATAAAGTTGTTGATAATTATGAGGTATTAGAAGGCTTGAATAATGGTGATGAAATAGTAACAAATGGAACGTTCACCGTTGATGCGGCTGCACAATTACAAGGTAAAAAATCAATGATGAATAAAGAAGGTGGTAAAACAACTACTGGTCATGAAGGACATCTTGGAATGAAAGAGACTGCTTCATTAAATAATGAGAAGCAGTCTAATAAAAATGAAAGGATTAAAGTTTCAGTAGACTTTCAAAATCAATTAAAAGTTGTTTTTAATGACTATATTTTTCTAAAAGATGCTTTGGTAAAAGATGATTCAAAAAACGTAATAAAAGAAGCAAAAAAACTATTGGAGAATCTTGTAAAAGTTGATATTAAACTATTAACAGATAATAAGGCTCATACGCATTGGATGACCTTAGAAAAAGAAATAAAAAGTGCAACAAATTCAATTTCAAAAACATCAAATATAAAAGAGCAAAGAAATCATTTTAAACATGTATCATCCTATATAACAAATGCAATTGAAGTATTTGGAATAAATGAAAAGGTGTATCATCAATTTTGTCCTATGGCAGATAATAATAAAGGTGCCTATTGGTTAAGCAAGGAAGAAAAAGTAGTGAACCCCTATTTTGGCAATGCAATGCTTACCTGTGGAGAAGTAAAACAAATAATAGAATAATAACAATTAAATTTTAAACAATGAAGAAAGTAATTTTAAGTGTCGCTTTAATAACTGCAATGTGTTTTAGTAGTTGTAAAAATGAAGCCAAAAAAGAAACAAAAACGGTAACTACTGAAGTCTCAAAAGAGGTTGCAATGACCGCTATTAGTTTTGGTGTAAGAGGAAACTGCGGAATGTGTAAAAGCACTATTGAAAAAGCAGCGAATGGTGTTGAAGGTGTAGGAACTGCAACTTGGGATGTAGATAAAAAGAAAATTGATGTATCTTTTGATGCTACAAAAACAGATGCAATGTCAGTTCATAAAGCAATTGCTGCCTCTGGTTATGATACAGAAAAAGTTGCAGGAAGTGAAGAAGCTTATAAAGATTTACCTGGTTGTTGTAAATACGACCACGAAATGATGATGAATCTAGCTGGTGAAATGAAAGAGAAAGATCATTCAACTCACAATCATTAAAAGTAAAATAATAAAACCTATTAAAATGTGTTCATTTTAATAGGTTTTATTTTAAAATTCGAGTAAACAAATTCCATTTAAAAAGAGTAAACTCCCCTCCTATATTAAGATTCATAAAAAATAGGTATTCACAAGACTGCTATTATTTTTTTTGAAGAATTTTATACATCTCACAAAAAAGTTAGATTTCCTTACAGGGTAGAAGAAACTTCATAAATAAAACGACTCAACGTATTAAATCCCTAAATTTGCAAACATATGTAAAACAGATAAACCTTAAAATGAATACTATAATACAAGCGATACCTGTTTTAGATTTAGATGGCTTTGCTATAGATTTAATGAAAGTATATGCTAATAAAGTGTTGCTACTAATTATTTATAACAATGATTGTTTGGGGTGTACAGGACGCGCAATTCCTTTGGCTTATGAATTTCAGCAACAATATCCATCCATTCAAGTTTTAGGTATTCATGCTAATTTTGTAAATAGAGAAGCAACAAAAGCGACTATTAAAAGTGTTTTTACTAGTGGCGAGAATCCGTTTCCTATTTATATAGATGAACATCACAAGGTTTTTGACCAATTTAATGCAGAAGGGACACCACATTGGGTACTAATTTCAGAAAAAGGAGAACTGTTTCGTTCATTTTTTGGATCGCAAGATAATGCACAAAATCGTTTATTTTATGCGCTAGAAAGTCTTGTTAAAAATAATAACGAATAAGCACAATAATAGAAACAAAAACATGGTTATATCTAAATTACATTATATATCTCAAGGAAACACAGCAGAAGAGCAAATAGAGAACATACAAAAAGCGTGTTCAGCTGGTGCAGAATTAGTGCAATTAAATTTTAAAAGTGTTTCCGACGAAATATTTTTAAAATTAGCAAAAGAAGCGAGAGAAATCACAGCTCATTTTCAAACAAGATTAATTATTAATTCGCATTATAAAATAGCAAAAGAAGTAAAAGCAGATGGTGTACATTTAGAAAAAACAGACACCTGCCCTACGATTGCTAGAATACATGTATTCACTTGGCAAATTATTGGCGGTACAGCAAATACGGTACAAGATTGTGAAACATTGCTTGAAAAACAAGTAGATTATATTAGTTTAAGTCCTTTTAGAGCTATAGATAAAAATAATACTTCTCCTGTTTTAGGTTTAAATGGTTATAAAGAAATTACTGAAGCCTTAAAAAGCGAAACACCTATTATTGGTTTTGGAGGCATTACCACAGAAGATGTTAAAGGTATTTTAGAAACAGGTGTTTCTGGAGTTGCAGTATCTGAAGAAATTACCAAAAACTTTGATATCATAAAAACATTTAATCAATTGTTAAATGCATCTTCTACCGAAGAGAAGCGTCATACGTTTTAATGAATCAATCGTTAGTATAAAGATTATTTTTAGTTCTAATTATTGAGGTTGTTTTAAATCTTTTTTAAATGATTAAATACACTTATCGTTAAAGGAATAAACATAAATCCACCAATTATAAATACGATAAACGCTTTTTGCAACCCAAAAGACGCTGCTAAATACCCAATTAAAGGAGGGCCTAAAAACATACCAATTGTAGAATAAGTTCCTACGATTGAAATAACGATTCCTATAGAATATTTTTTTGCTTTACCTGCCAATATAAATGTCATAGGAAAAAGACCTGAAACACCTATACCTACCAAACAAAAACCAATTAGTGCAGGCCAAAATGCAGGAACAATTACGGCAATTGAAACTCCACTCATTATTAAAACGGAACTTAAAAAATATAATTTTTTCATTCCAAAATAATCGATAAGCTTATCTATACTTAATCTATAAATAGACATACAAATCATAAAAAGTAAATATCCGTAGGTAAAAACTTCTTCTTTTATTACATCTTTAAAGTAAACACCATTCCAATCGTACATTCCACCTTCACAAACAGCAGCAAAAAACACCATTAACCCTAAAAGCATAATGTACTTGTTGGGCTTTCCTAACTTAAATTTATTTCCATCTTTAGCCTTATCATTTTTTATTAAATAAGGATATGCAATAAAAATAGTAATCAATGTAAAAATAGCAACCATTAAGAAATGTGCTTGAATAGAAATGTTTAGTTTAAGCATTAAGGTTGTAAATAAAACGCCTATTATTCCACCAATGCTCCATAAACCATGGAAAGAACCAATAATCCGTTTTTCAAATTTTTCTTGTAAAGAAATAGATTGTGTATTGATCGCTATATTTATAATTCTTATACTTATTGCAAACAGAAATAAAGCGAAAATAAGTAAGGGTAAACTGGTAGCAATACCAATTAAAAAAAGTGATATAGAAAAGAATATATAGGAAAATTGTTGTGGTATTCTACTATCATATTTTGACACCAACCAACCAGAAAGTGGAATACCAATAACAGCACTCGCAGGCATTATCATTAACATATTACCTAATTGTTCTTCACTAAAATTAAAATTGTCTTTTATTGTTGGAATACGTGATGCCCAAGAAGAAAAACAAATACCTGATAATAAAAAATAGGTTGAAAGTGAAATGCGCTGTAAACTTCTTTCTTGCATTTATAAAAAACATTTAAATGCAAAAATAATTCTTTCCAAGAATTGAAAGGTATTTTAAATTTAATTTTTTAAGTTATTTTATCTAAGCAACACCAACTATTTCTTTTTCACCTAATTGTTTAAGCATTTTTGTGTGATCTATAATGGCTTGTAACATTGATTTTTTAACATGGTAAGGCATCCCAAACTCTTCTGCAGTATCTGCTACAATTTTTGTTAGTTTTTTATAATGTACATGACACACATCTGGTAAAACATGATGTTCTACCTGGTAATTTAAGCCCCCAATTAACCAAAATAGGATGTTGCTTTTTGGAGAAAAATTTGTTGTTGTTGCAAACTGATGGCCATACCAATTGTTATTCATCATTCCTTGTTCATCTGGTAATGGAAAAGTAGTATCTGGCATTATATGTGCTATTTGAAAAACAATACTTACTAAAAGTCCGGTTACAAAATGCATACATAAAAAAGCCAATAAAATAAGATACCATGAAAATGGAAGCATAATCATTGGTAGAATTAATGCATAAGAGTAATAAAATATTTTCCATGCCGTCATGGCTATTAATGTTTTTTTATACTCGTTTTTCTTGTTTAAAAACCCCATATCTCTAAAGCGCTTTAAGCGCACAAAATCTTTTGTAGTAATCCAAGAAATAGTAGATAAGCTATAAAAAAACCAAATATAAATATGTTGGTATTGGTGCATCCAATAGTGTTTTGCATTTGGTGAAAAACGCAAAAAATAAGGTGCATTTAAATCGTCATCTGCATGATCTATATTGGTATACGTATGATGTAAAACATTGTGCTGTATTCTCCAAACGCTTGCATTTCCACCAATAAGATTAAACGAATAGCTTAAAAGAGTATTGATTGTTATATTTTTAGCATAGGATCCATGTATTGCATCATGCATTACGCCCATTCCTATTCCAGACATTCCAAAACCACTAATAATATAAAGTAAAAAAAGTAACCTTATATCTGTTATAGAACCAGTACCTAGTAATATTAAGGGCCCAAAAAACAAAGAAAGCATGATAACCGTTTTTGTTACCATAGTTGCATTGGCATTTCTGCTTTTTTTATTGGTTTTAAAATAAGTATTTACCCTTTTTCTTAATGTTTTAGAAAAGTCGGGGTTTATGTCTCTTGAAAATTGTGGAGTTTCGATACTATTAATTTTTTAATTAGAATTTTGCAACGCATCAGAATTTTAAACTGAATTACGAATTTTAAAAATTGAAAAAAACAAAGAATTAATCAAAGGGGAAAAATAAAAAAGCTCTTTAACAACTAATATTGTAAATATAGGTTAAATAACACTCCTACTTTTAGATAATGCTTTAATTAGTGATTATTAAATTTATAGTGATAAAAAAATAACAATGAATTTCACTTAAAAATTATTTCCCAATCAAGAATCACATACATAATACCTAGTAAAATGAAGCTATAAAATAAGCATGCCTTAATTGAAATACTTCAAAATAGGAAAACAGCGTTACAATAGAACTTACTTGAAATAGTATTGAAACTCTTTTAAAACCTCTAGGTTCTTTATTATTGATCTAATCGTTTTTATATTAAAAAGAAGCTACTCCTTAAAAAATGACAAAAAAAAATCCCATCAATTTTATTGATGGGCTTTTATAAAACTTTAAGTATCGATTTAGACAACTTTTACGTTAAATATGTTTAATCCTTTGTTTCCTTATTGACTATCAAATTCAAATGAAGCCGCTTACAGCCCATAAATTTCTTTGTCTAACCAACTTAGTCTATTATTAATCCAATTTACAAGATATTCCTTTTCTTCTGAATAGGTATTCCCTACAAAGTTATTGGGCCAAACATATTCTCCTAAAACGGGCCATTTTTCATAGTTTTCTTCTATTGCACCAGAGGAAGTTAGCGTTTCTATATAACTATTAATTTTTTGAGAAATAGCAAGATTAGAAAACTCATTACTACGCAATGCTAACCAACGCTCTTTTAATTGCAATACAAATGCTGGATCTTCCAATAAACGACTCCACCAAAAAGGAACTTGCCAAAAATCTCTTGAACAACGTTCATTAAATTTATATGCCCATACATTAGTTTCACCACCACCACAATAATCTGCATTTCCAAAAGCTAAATTAAAGTCCCAAATAGGTCCCATTTTAAGCTTCTCATTTTTATCTTTTGTAAGCCATGTACTTAATCGATACCCATCTACATTGTTTGATAATTCATTTAATAAAAAGAATTCAATAAAACTCTGGCTATCAATATAAGCATTATAGCCTTTATCTGGGTCAGCAAAATCGGTACTAGCTAATGCATTTTCAAAAGAAGCAATATAATCACTTATGTAGGTTTTTTGCGCTGTTGTAATATCATCTTCATCTGGAGTATCATAAACTAAGTGAATTTTTTGTCCATCAGTTGCATTTTTAGGAGGATATAAAGATGTTATAGCATTGTAATCTGTATATAACATTTCATTTGAACCACCTGCTTTATCCACCTTTAAAATGTATCCTCCAGTAAGATATTCTCCACTGTTTTCATCTTCTTTTAACTTATTAATATCAATCCGATTTTTATCTCTTTTTAACTTTTCTAATAATATATAAACTCCATTATAAGCATCGTTTATAGTAACATAAACAAATTTTGATCTACTCGCATAGCGTCCAATTTCTCTAGACAAATCATACATTAGCATGTTTCGCATTAATGATTTATCACTATAAGGCGCATATAATATCCAATCTTCTTCTTCTGGGAAGCCAAGTAAAGACACATTAATATCTTCGTTGGCAGCATCTCTGGTTTCAAAACCAAATTGTTTTTTAGGAAACCCTTGTGAAGAAGAGCCTCTTATTTCTATACCAATAGCTCCTGTATAATCTATTTGGTCAGCAACAATAATAGTCATTTCAGCATTAACTTTAGGTTCATCTACAATTTTTGCTCCATTGGTATTTATAAATACATGTGGTAATTTTATTTCTACAGGAGGTTCTTCTATGACGAGTCCGTTTAAAGTATCAGATTCCTTATTACAAGAGAAGAAAATAAGGATTATAAAACTATATAGTATACTATTTGTAATCGTTTTCATTGTAGTAAAGCTAAAAATGAATTCAAATATACTATATAAATTAATTCAGGCAATAAATAATTCTAAAGGCTAAAGCAAGAAGCTAAATTGAAACCTTAAAAAAATGACAAAAAAAAACCCATCAATAAAATTGATGGGTTTTTATAAAACTTAAAGTATATATTTAGATAACTTTTACGTTAACTGCATTTAATCCTTTGTTTCCTTCTTGAAGATCAAATTCAACTGTATCGCCTTCACGAATTTCGTCTACTAATCCTGAAATGTGTACAAAATGATCTTTTTCTACTCCTTCTTCAGTGATAAATCCAAATCCTTTAGATTCATTGAAAAATTTTACTGTTCCTTTACTCATCTTAATGTAATTTAATTTAATTATAATATATTGATTTGCAAATATAATACTATTTATTAAAAATATAACATATAAATTTTCTTATTTTCAATTTATGTTACGAAACACAATAAATAACCTCTAAAAAAGAGGCTTAATAATAAATAAAAACTTCCTGCTTTTTTAGCACATTTAACAATAACTATATAAAATAAAACCACTTTTAAAAATCTAATTATCATCTCGCTTAGATTCTTTAGCCAATCTTGGCAAACAATTTTCAGAAGACTTTATAATAGATACGTTCTCAAACGCTTTATACTTGAATCTAATTTTGTCTCAAAAAATGATATGATTTCTTAATTTAAAGCGATTCAATTTATTGAGAGATTAAATTAAATGAAATTTTAACCCCTTGAATAATCATACCAGTACCAATTATTGCAATAATTAACCCCATTATCTTACCAATTACAGAGATTACATTATTACCAACTATTTTAACAATAAGATCGCTTAATTTAAAGGTGTAAAAAGTTAATAAACTCATAGATCCAAAAATAGCAATTACCAAGAACATCTGTAAAGGAGCTGCATTAGATACAAAATTCATGGCAGTAACAATAGTTCCTGGGCCTGCTAAAATAGGAATAGCCAAAGGTGAAACGGCAATATCTTCATCAACATTTACATGATTAATACTTTTTACATTAGATTGTTTTGATTGTAACATATCAAAACCAATAAAAAATATTAAAATACCACCCGTAATTTTAAAGGCAGGAATACTAATATTAAATAATTCAAAAATATATTTACCTAAAAGAATAAAAAAAGTTACAATGATAAATGCTATGATATTAGATTTTTTATTGATCGCCCTTTTTGTTTTTTTATCTGCACCTTGTGTTAAGGACACAAAAACAGTCATGTTTGATATTGGGTTCGTCATTGCAAAAAAAGCAGTAAACACGGTAATTGAAAAGGTAAGTAAGTTATCCATTTATTGTTAAATTATTAATTTTTAAAGAAATTGAATTCATTCTTTACATCCAAAATATTTTTTTTGATGCTTTATCAATATAACAAATTATGTGATTAATTCTAAATTAATCTTCGTTTTATGAAAAAATAATTGAATTAAAAATTATTGGAGATTTTTAGCTAAAAAACAACTATTTACGGGACCTAATTATTTAAGATATTTTGTAAAAAATTTAGCGCCCGTTTTAATTGCTATTAAAGAATGAGGAAAGATTATTGTTGAAGAAAAAGGAGAAATAATAGAAGAATAATCACCAGATTTTCAACACCTTAATTGCCTTCTTTTTTTTGTTAAAATTCGCCTAATTTATATCGTTAAAATTGACAGTTTAAAATCCACAAATGGTCTATATTTGCCGCCATGTGGATGTATTTAGGACTTTTGTCAGCTTTATTTTTAGGATTACATAATTTATGTAAAAAACATGCAGTAAATAACAATGAAGTTTTCCCTGTATTATTAGGAACATTGATTGCTGGTTTTTTAGTCTTTTTACCTTTTTATATTGGTTCCCACTATTTTCCTGAATACCTAAAAGAACTTGGTTTTTTCATTAATGATATTTCTTGGCAATATCATGGTTTTATTATGATAAAATCAATGATTATGGCAGCCTCTTGGATTCTTGCTTACCAAGCCTTAAAAAACCTTCCTATAACGATAGTAACTCCCATAAGATCTGCAGGACCTTTTTTTACATTTATAGGAGCTATTTTTATTTATAATGAAAAACCAACACCTTTTCAATGGATTGGTTTTTTCCTCATTATATTCTCTGTATTTCTATATTCTAAAATAGGAAAAAAAGAAGGAATTGTATTTAAAAAGAACAAATGGATTTATGCTATAATTGGGGCTACATTTCTTGGAGCTTCTTCTGGACTTTATGATAAATTTTTAATTCAAACGTTAACATTAACGCCACAAACACTTCAATTTTGGTTCTGTTGGTACACGATTATTATCTTATTAATAATTTTATCAATTACCTTTTTTCCGAATAAAGAAAAAAGAAATAATTTTAAATTTCGTTGGTCTATAATTGCTGTTGGTGTATTATTACAAGCTGCAGATTATTTTTATTTCAAAGCACTCCAAGACCCAGAAGCTTTAATTATGCTTCTTTCTGCAATAAAAAGAAGTCAACTTATTATTGCAGTAGTTATTGGTGGACTTATTTTTAAAGAAAGAAATAAACGAAAAAAATTAGTCCCTCTTTTTGGAATTCTACTGGGTGTTTTTCTTATCCTCTATTCTTAAAATAATTCATTATAAAACCGATGCTCTACCCTCATCAATTTTTCTTATTTTGATATCATTAAATATTTGTTAAAAAAAAGAATGAACGTTCATTTTTAGATATCTTTACATAGGATTTCAAAAAATATGGCAATACTTCAAAAAAGCATAGACAAACGGAACGCACTTATAAAAGCAACTATAGAGTTGGTAAACAATAATGGTTTTCATGCAACACCTATGAGTAAAATTGCTAAAATGGCGAAGGTATCTCCTGCAACTATTTATATCTATTTTGAAAACAAACAAGACTTGGTTAACAAAACATATATAGAAGTAAAAGCAGCCTATACAGCTTATGCTTTTGAAACTTATGATGAAAATATGGCTGTTGAAGCTGGTTTTGAGTTGATATGGAAACGGATCGCACATTTTAAACTTAAAGAATGCGAAAATGCGATGTTTTTAGCACAATGTGACAATACTCCTATGATTGATGAAGAAAGTAGACAAGCAGGTATTAAGCATTTACAACCACTACTAAACCTTTGGGCTCGTGGTAAAAAAGAAGGAATTATAAAACCAATCTCAGATTACTTGTTGTATGCATATTCTATAAATCCATTATCTTTTTTAATGATTACGCAAGAACGTGGTGCTTTTACTTTAGATAAAACTCATCTAGAAGAAGCATATCAATCTGCTTGGAGTAGTATAAAAACGTGTAAATAATATGAAAAAAACAGCAATTATATTAGGAGCTACAGGCTTAACAGGAGCTATTTTACTTCAAAAATTAATAGAAGATGATAGGTATGAAAGTATCAAGTTGTTTTCTCGTTCTAAAATTGAAGGACTTCCAGATAAAGTAATTCAGTTTATAGGTGATCTTTTAAAATTAGATCAATTTAAAGCAGATTTTACAGCAGATGAAGTGTATTGTTGTATTGGTACAACTTCTAAGAAAACACCAGATAAAAAACGCTATAAAGAGATCGATTATGGTATTCCTGTGGCAGCTGCACAACTATCAAAAGAAAATAATATTCCTACTTTTTTGGTTGTTTCAGCATTGGGAGCCAATAAAAATAGTACCGTGTTTTATAACAAGACAAAAGGAGAAATGGAACAAGATGTTCTAAAAAAACAAGTTAAAAATACTTTTATTTTAAGACCTTCTTTAATTGGTGGCGATCGTAAAGAACGTAGAATACTAGAAAAGATAGGTTTGGTAGTCTTTAAAATAATTCAACCTTTATTTATTGTAAAGTTAAATCAATACAAAATTATTAATGCTGAAAGTATTGCACAGGCAATGCTCAATTTAGCAAATAACAACAATAGTGAAGAAGTCATTATTACTTCAAATGAGATAAAAAGAATCGCAAAAAACAATTAAAAAAAATTATATGGAATTATTAGACAAATTAAATTGGAGATATGCTGCAAAAGCAATGAATGGTAAAAAAGTAGCAGAAGATAAAATAGAACGTATTTTAGAAGCTGCACGTTTAGCGCCAACATCTAGTGGATTGCAACCTTTTGAAATCATTGTTATAACGAATCAAGAAATTAAAGAAAAAATTAAACCGATAGCTTGGAACCAATCTGTAATTACAGACTGCTCTCACCTACTCGTTTTTGCTGCTTGGGATACATATACTGAAGATAGAATTAACTACATGTTTGATTTAACAAACGAAATACGTGGTTTTAAAAATGAAGGTTGGGAAAATTACCGCCAAATGTTATTAGGTTCTTATCCGCAGAAAGATGCAGAAGAAAACTTTAATCACGCAGCAAAACAAGCATACATTGCTTTTTCAGCTGCTATTATTGCTGCTGCTTATGAAGAAGTAGATACGACGCCATTAGAAGGTTTTGATCCTGCTGCAGTAGACGAAATATTAGGATTACGCGAAAAAGGATTACGTAGTACCGTTTTATTACCAATAGGGTATAGAAAAGAAGATGCAGATTGGTTGGTAAATCTTGTAAAGGTTAGAAAACCTATGAAAGATTTAGTGACTGTTATTGAATAGTTTTAATATAAAAAATCAAAAAATATGAACAATTTTGAATTTAAAAACCCAACCAAAATAATTTTTGGAAAGGACACAATAGAGAAATTAGAAAACGAAATACCTAAAAATGCCAAAGTATTACTACTTTATGGTGGAGGAAGTATTAAGAAAAACGGAATATACGAGCAAGTAAAAGCTGCTTTAGCGAATATAGAACTTGTTGAATTTGGTGGAATTCCTGCGAATCCAGAATATGCAGTATTAACGGAAGCTTTAGAAGTAATTAAGAACGAAAATATTACTTATTTATTAGCTGTTGGTGGTGGTTCTGTAATTGATGGAACTAAATTTTTATCTGCTGCTGCATTGTTTGAAGGAGATACACCTTGGGATATTTTAAGTAAAAATATTAGAACTGAAAAAGGAATGCCTTTTGGTACTGTTTTAACATTACCAGCTACAGGGTCTGAAATGAATTCTGGAGCCGTAATTACAAGAGCAGAAACGAAAGAAAAATTATCTATGGGAGGACCAGGTTTATTTCCTGAATTCTCAATATTAGATCCTCAAGTTATTGCTTCCATTCCACAACGTCAATTAGCAAACGGAATTGCAGATGCTTTTACACATGTTTTAGAGCAATATATGACCTACCCAATAGGTGCTTTATTGCAAGATCGTTTTGCTGAAAGTATTTTACAAACACTTATAGAAATAGCACCAAAAGTTTTAAAAGATCCAACAGATTATAAAGCTGCTTCTAATTTTATGTGGTGTTGTACGATGGCTTTAAATGGATTAATTCAAAAAGGAGTACCAACAGATTGGGCTGTTCATGCAATAGGACATGAATTAACCGCTTTATATGGTATTGATCATGCACGTACATTAGCTGTAATAATACCAAGTCATTACAAGTTTAATTTTGAAACTAAAAAGCAAAAGTTAGCACAATATGGAGAACGTGTTTGGAAAATTAAAGAAGGTAGTAAAGATGAGAAAGCCTATGATGCAATAGATAAAACAGAAGCATTCTTTCACAAATTAGGAATCGATACTAAGTTATCTGATTATACTGACGAGCACAAAGGAACTGCGGAAGAAATTGCAAAACGTTTTACAACACGTGGTTGGATAGCTTTAGGGGAACATAAATCTTTATCACCTGATAAAGTTGAAAAAATAGTAAAAATGGCCTATTAACTTTTAGACCAAGAATATTTATTTACAAAAAAAGGTTGCGCTAATTAGCGCAACCTTTTTATCTTTAATAAGATATTAAAATTATTTTTCTTGTACTCTTTTTAAAAATAATTTAATTACTTAAAGCCTCTTTGTAGGTTTTTATCGCTCTTTCTCTTGCTAACTTATGTTCTACCATTGGTTGTGGATAGGTTAATTCATCAAAATCTTCTACCCATTTTCTAGTATACTGTAAGTCTTTATCAAACTTTTTTAATTGCTCAGAAGGATTAAACACCCTAAAATAAGGAGCAGAATCACTACCCGTTCCTGCGCTCCATTGCCAATTTCCGTTATTTGCTGATAAATCATAATCTAGTAGTTTCTCTGCAAAATAAGCTTCTCCCCATCTCCAATCAATAAGCAAATGTTTACATAAAAAACCTGCAACAACCATACGAACTCTATTGTGCATATACCCTGTTTTGTTTAACTCTCTCATACCTGCATCCACTAATGGATAGCCTGTTTCTCCTTTACACCATTTTAAGAATTCCTCTTCATTGTTTCTCCAAGGAATTACATCGTACTTTTGTTTAAAATTATGGGTAACTACTTTAGGAAAGTGATACAAAATTTGCATAAAAAATTCTCTCCAAATCAATTCACTTAAAAAAGTTGCATTTGATCTTAAACCAACCACTACCATTTTACGAGCACTTACTAAACCAAATCTTAAATATGGAGATAAGTTAGAGGTTTTATACAGCGCTGGAAAATTTCTTATTTCATCATAATTTGATAAATCAGAAAGGTTAAATGGTTTTACTTTAATGGTACTTTCTTCAAAACCTAAGCTAGCAATACTTGGAAAATTAATAATTCCTTTAAAAAAATTATGCTTACAATTTTCACTCTCATAAAAGGTAGTATGTACTTCTCTATCAAAGTTTTTTAACCACTTATTTTTATAAGGTGTAAATACGGTGTATGGGGTATTATCGTTTTTTAAAACATCATTTTCCTCAAAAATAACTTGATCTTTATAAGGCTGTACTTTTATATTTTTTGATTCTAAAAACGCTGCTATTTCTTTATCTCTTTGAATTGCATAAGGCTCATAATCTTTGTTGAAAAAGACGGATTCTATCGTATATTCTTCAGCTAATTTCTTCCAAATTTGAAATGGATTCCCTTTTTTAATCAACAAACTAGACTCATTTTCCTTTAACTCAATGTCTATGTTTTTTAGAGAATTATAAATAAATGAAAGTCTAGCATCACTTTTAGGCAAAGTGTCTAGTATTTCACTATCAAAAATAAAAAGTGGTAGTACTAAGTTCCCAGAATTTAAAGCCTTGTACAAAGCAACATTATCCTCTAATCGTAAGTCCCTTCGAAACCAAAAAATAGCAACTTTATTTTTCATTAAAAAAGTCTTCTAAGGTTTTAAAACGATGCTCAAAAATTGTTGTCAATTGCTTTTTTATAAATAACTTTTGAGCAATTGTTCCTAAAAAACCAAAAGGAAGTTTATATGATATTTTATCACTCATTAATGTTTTACCATTAGGCAATTCTTCAAACCAATGCTCATGATGCCACATTTTATAAGGACCAAAACGTTGTTCATCAATAAAAAAAACATTCTTTTTAACCGTTGTAATTTCTGTAACCCAGTTTTGTTTTATCCCTGGTAAAATTCCTACTCTATAAGTAATAATTTGCCCTTCGTATGCTTTCTTATCTACCTCTGATGTTATTGTAAACCCCATTTCTTCTGGCGTAATTTTTTCTAAATTCTGTGGTGAACTAAAAAAATCCCAAGCCTCTGTTATTGGCACATTTACAGTTTGTTTTGTGGTGAGTGTATAAATACCAGAATGTTTTTTTATAGTAACCATTTTATAATAATTTAGTTATTTTAGAACTCATAGGTTTTGTTATTGAATAAAAATATTCAACAAATCGTCCTTTTTCATCTACAATATATTTTTGAAAATTCCATTTTACAGTTGAATTCGATTTTCCGTTCAAATCCTTTTTTGTTAACCATGTATATAAAGGATGTTGAGTATCTCCCTTCACATCTATTTTCTCTGTCATTAAAAAAGTAACTCCGTATTTTAAAGAGCAAAAAGATTGAATTTCTGATGAACTCCCTGGCTCTTGACCACCAAATTGATTACAAGGAACTCCAATAACTATTAATTGCTCCTTGTATTTGTCATACAATTCTTGTAAACCTTTATATTGCCCAGTAAAACCACATTCTGAAGCTACATTTACAAATAGTATTTTCTTGCCTTTGTAGTCTGTTAGATGTATTGGTTCTCCACTTATATCATTAATTTCAATGTTATAAATTGGTGTTTTTGGTTCTAATGTTTGTGCTTTTATTGTTGTGCTAAAAAGTGTCATTATAAGTACTAATTTAAAAATATTCATTATTAATCTATTATAGTATAATTCTTTAATTCAAAGAAATTTTATCAATTGTCAATTCAAAGTTTTCGTCTTTTTTATTTCCAATTAAAATTGCAATTTCTTTTATTTCATTGGCTGAAAAATTATCCATATTTAATTTATAGCCTCTAAATGAAGGAAAAAAATCTTTTAAAGGAATTTTTATGACTTCCATTTTTGTTGATGTTTGAAACGTTTGAATAAACCAATGTTGTTGACTTCTATTTGATTTTATTCTAAGCTGGTATTTTTTTCCATCGCCTTTAACCTTTAAAACAACATCTTTTAAATTTTCTGTAATATTAATATCTATAGGTAAACGTATCATGGCAAATCCTCCATTATTTTCTGTAGACACACTGCCTGTAAACACCCCATTTCCATCTTCATCTAATATCATTTTTGATGTAGAAAGACCTCCCATAACGCTATCGTTTGTGATGTACCAAGAATTAGTGTCTGTATTTTTATTAAAATCAGCAATTATAATCTCATTATTTATCATCATAAAAAAAAATATAAATAGTAAATTTTTCATTTTAAAGCTTTAAACTCACAATCCCTGCATCTATAGGAAATACTTGTCCGGAAATGGACTTTGCATCATCAGAAAGCAAATAATTAGCCAAAGAAGCTACTTCACTTGGTTCTAAATAATTCTTTAACGGATGACGTTCTTTCATCGTTTCTTGCTGTTTTTCATTTCTTAATAAACGAGCTGCTAAACTGGTATTGGTTACTGTTGGTGCAATTACATTAAACCTAATTTTTGTAGCATATTCTGCTGCCAACGATTTTGCCAAGCCTTCTACTCCTGCTTTACTTACTGCAATACTTGCATGAAATGGCATCCCTAACTTTGTAGCAACTGTGCTAAATAAAACAACGCTACCATTGTTATTACTTAATGCTTTTTCATATTTCTGAATTGCTTTTATAGCTCCTAAAACGTTGATGTTGAAATCATTTTGAAAATCTTCAATCTTTAAACGGGTTAAAGATTTTAGGTTGATGCTTCCAGGGCAATATGCCAATCCGTCTAATTCTTCTATGTCTGGAAGTTCATCTTTTAAAATATCCAACGCATAATGAGTATTGCTTTCTTGGTTTTCTATTTCAGAACGACTCATCGTTATAACCTTATGGCTTTCTTTAAGTAAATCTGCCAAAGCTTTACCAATACCTTTACTTCCTCCAATTATTAAAATTGTTTTCATACTTTATTTTTTATCTATTAGTGAATTTATCATTCCTTTAAATATAAAGGCATGAAATGGTAAAACAGCATACCAATACAGACGGCCTAAAACTCCTTTAGGTCTAAAAACTGCACGTTGATGTAGTTTTCCTTTTATAATCTTAAACTCTAACCAAGCTTCTCCTGGCAATTTCATTTCAGCAAATAATAACAAACGTTTTTCTTTTTTATCCGCTAATAAAACACGCCAAAAATCTAACGGATCTCCAGCTTCTAAATGTGTATTGTGTCTTCTTCCTCTTCTTAAGCCTACGCCTCCAAAAATTTTATCAATATAACCTCGTATTTTCCATAACCAATTAAAACTATACCAACCATTTTCACCTCCAATAGACCAAATTCTGTCTAAAGTATAATTTTCATCTTTAATTGTTTTTACTCTTTCATCCTTAAAACAACCAAATTCTGGTAATTGAATATGTTTTGATAATTGGTCGTTAAAAACGCCACTACTCATTGCGTCTTTCCAACTAGAAACTACATCATTTTGTTCTATTCTTTGAAACGCGAGTGCTACAGATTCTTTGTACGTTATTGGTTCAATATTTAATATTTTATTGATATCATTTGGTTTTGCAATCACTTCAATTTTCATACTATCAACCAAGGCTTGCGCTAAGTTAAACGATGTTGATGTTACAAAATACAACCAGTAAGATGATAATTTTGGACTTAAGAAAGGCAGTGTATAAATATATCTTTTAAAACCTCTAACTTCTCCAAACTGCAAAAGCATTTCTTTGTACGTTAATACTTCTGGACCTCCAATATCAAAAGATTTATTATATAATTCTGCTTTATTTAAAGCGTATTCTAAATAACATAAAACATCTCTTACTGCTATAGGTTGTGTTTTTGTATTTAACCACCTAGGCGTAATCATTAAAGGTAATTTCTCTACAATGTCTCTTATAATTTCAAAAGAGGCACTACCACTTCCCACTACAATTCCTGCTCTAAATGTTGTTAAACCATACTTTTCTGATTGCAACGTTTTTTCTACTTCAAAACGTGATCTTAAATGTTTAGAAAGTGAATCGTCATTTACAATTCCACTTAAATAGAGTACTTGCTTACAATTAGTTTCTTCAACTATTTTTTTAAAATTTAATGCACATTGTTTTTCTAATTCTTCAAAATTATTGGCATCTGTTGCCATAGAATGAATTAAATAATAGGCAGCATCAATATCTTTTGGAAGTTCAATGTTTTCTAAATCTAAAAAATCGACTTTTAAAAACGTAACGTTTTTTTGATTTTCAATTTCATCTGGTATTCTATCCAAATCACGGACACAACATACTAATTCATGGTTGCTTTCTAACAATTTTAAAGCTAGTCGCTTAGCAATATAGCCTGTTGTACCTGTGATGAGTATTTTCATATTATATAATTAAGAAATTTTTAAATAATTCTAATCCTTTTTGGGTCTTTGGTATGTCATTCTAGTATGGTTTTCTGGAATAAAATATCCATCTAACCCATTAATTGCTGCTGTTTTTCCTTTTGATAAATTTACAAAACCATCTTCTTCAATTAAATGATCATCAATATATAAATGTACAATTTCACCTAAAACTAATAAAGTGTCATTCGCTTTTATATGGTATTCTTCTAAATACTTTAATCCCATTCTTACAGCACAACCTTTTACATAAGGTGCTTGAAAAGCATCTAAATATTCCTCTTCTAAATTTGATTTATCAAATTCTGATATTTCTGACGGATATTTTGCTGATGTATGGTGTGCATCTTCTAAAATCCCTTCATGTATATGATTAATCGTATAGTAACCGGTTTCTTTTAAATTATCATAGGTATTTCTAATAACAGTACTTGGTCTTAATACAAAACCTAAAATAGGTGGATTAGAACCGTAATGAACAACAGAACTAAAAACGGCAACATTCGCTATATTCTCTTTTGATTTGGTTGCAATTAAGTTCGCCGATTTAAAACCAGAGACACTATTGATTAAATTAATTTTATATAAATAGTCTAATTTATTAATATCATCTAAAGTTAAATACATTTAAATATTTTTAAAATTATTGATTTGAATATTTGTAGCTTTTAAATCGTGCATTAAATTATACAATCCAAAAAAGGTTCTGTTCATATAAATAAAATGTTTAGAACCTCTGTTACCATTCATTTTTCTTAACTCTGTACTTTTGGCATATTTTTGTCCTAATGCACTTATTTTGTCAAAGAAAATACCATCTGAAAAATCAAATTCTTCTTCATGAAAAGGTTGTGTGAAAAGTGATAACATTTCGTGAAAAAGGGTTGTAAAGAACTTTTTCTCTTCTGCGTTGTCGTCTGCTCTTAAAATTTCCAATTCATATAACTTTGCTTCAAAAAAGGCTGGATTTTCTATATTTTCTTTAATCGCCAATTCAAAATAAGGAATGTAGAAACTATCTGGAACTTCTTTCATGCAACCAAAATCAATGGCAATAAGCTCTGTTTTATCAGAAACTAAAAAATTTCCAGGGTGAGGATCTGCATGTACTTTCCTTAAAATATGTAATTGATACATATAAAAATCCCAAAGCGCCTGCCCTATTTTAGTTAAATCTTCTAATGAATTGTCTTGTTGTACAAATTCTGATAAATGGACACCTTCCATCCAATCCATCGTTAAAATTCTCTTTGTTGAATATTCTGGATAATAATTAGGAAATTTTAAATTGGGAATATTACTACATTTATCTGATACCTCATTACTTTGTTCCAGTTCTAAAATGTAATTAGTTTCCTCAGTAAGCTTATTTTCAACTTCTTTAAAATACGCATCAGAGCCTTCACCTCTAATATTAAACATTTTCATAGCAATAGGTTTCACCATTGCCAAATCTGTTGAAATACTATCTGCTATACCTGGATATTGTATTTTTACAGCTAATTTTTTGCCGTTTTTTGTTGCTTTATGCACTTGCCCAATACTTGCTGCATTTATAGATTGTGTAGAAAAAGTATCAAATACTTCTGAAGGGTTTTTCTTAAAATACTTTTTAAACGTTTTTACCACTAAAGGTGGAGATAAAGGTGGAACCGAAAATTGTGATAACGAGAATTTATCTACATAAGCTCTTGGTAATATGTTCTTTTCCATACTTAGCATTTGAGCTACCTTTAAAGCAGAACCTTTCATGGTTTTTAATCCATCATAAATATCAGTTGCATTTGACTCGTTCAATTTTTCTTTTGCCTGTTCTTCTGTTTTAACTATTTTTTCTCCATAGTATTTTACATAGTTCACTCCTACTTTTAACCCTGTAGAAACTAACCTTGATGCACGTTGTATTTTTGATGTTGGTATACTGTCTATATTTTTCATACGGTAGGCTTTTTTTCTTTCCACAAAAATTTTGCAAAATCAAATACACTTTGCAGTGGCGTTAAATCTCTTAAATCGAAGCTTGCTTTTACAGATTTTTCAATAAAAATATCTGTTTTTTCAAAATTTTCAGAACTGTCTTCTAACCAAAATTGCAACGTAAATAATAAATGCAACCAAGCAGCTTCTGTTACCGTTTTATCTTGAATTTTGTTAATCGTTTTATTTTTAAAATCCATGTTATCTGTATGAATCTCTTTAGAAACAAAGGCAATAAACGCTGTTCTTAAACTTGAAAGCTGTTTTAGAGATTCTAATTTATTCTTATTTCCTTTTAATTTTAAGTGAACATAAGACCTATTTGCAGTTAACAATTCAAAAAATGTATAATAAAAGCTTAAGAGCTTACTTTTAGTATCATACGTTTTATAGTCATCATTTTTTAATAATAATTCAATTGTTTTTGTACAAAAAACAGCGAAAATATGTTTTTCTAATGCTTCAAAATCACTAAAAAATTGATAAAACTGATTTTCTTCAAAGTTGTTTTTCTTACTAAATGCATAGACAGATTTTGAGGCATGTGCTTCCATCAAAACTTCATCCATGTATAATTCTATGATATTCTCTGCTGTAATATTTTTTTTACTAGCCATGTTTTTATTTTTAATTATTTAAAACGATATAAGCGTTAAGGCTTGTTGCTATTGTCATCCATATTAAATAAGGGACAATTAATAAAGTGAATAATTTAAGTGATTTGATATGTTTAAAAGTAAAATAACCAATTAACAACCATAATAATACAATCACTACAAGTCCAACCTTTGTATAATGTAGGTTGAAGAAAGCTAAATTCCAACTCACATTTAAAACCCATTGCAGTGTATAAAGTGTCAGTAGTTTTTTATCTAAAAATTTAAATAGAAAACTCAATTTTGTCATGTAAAATGAAAATAAAAACATAATTGTTGTCCAAGCAGCGCCAAAAACCCAGCCTTCAGGAGTCCAAGGTGCTTTATTCAAAGATAAATACCAATCTGTTTGTGGTCCGTCTTTCATTAATACAACTCCTATTGCTAAAGCTAAAAAGTTGAAAATAATAAAAGTTAAAAATCGAATTATTTTATTGTGTTTCAATTCCATATGCAAATTTACGATTTTTTGTTTAACTAGTAGCAGTAATTGTTGAACAAAATATTAATTAGTAGCGCTATTTAACAGTAGATTAGTAAAGCTACACTAAATAAAACGAAAAACCCATCAAATAAATTGATGGACTTTTCTTTTAAACAGTAATGATATGTATTAAATAACTTTTACGTTTATGGCATTTAATCCTTTTTTTCCTTCTGCAAGGTCAAATTCTACTTCGTCTCCTTCTCTAATCGCATCGATTAAACCAGACACATGCACAAAATGTTCTTCGTTTGATCCTTCTTCAGTTATAAATCCAAACCCTTTGGTCTCGTTGAAAAATTTTACGTTTCCTTTATTAAATATAAATCTATCTATAATTTAATACTACTAATTTTTATTCAAATAATGGTACCAGAAATTATAAAAAGGCTACCAATCTATAGGAAAGTAATCTTTTAAAAATTTCCCAGACCAATGTTTTCCTGTATTAATTCCATCAATTAAAGGATCCATAACTCTAGCAGCTCCATCTACAATATCTAATGGTGGCTGAAAATCATGTATTGCTACTTTCTTTTTAGATAATTCTGCAGGATCTTCATCTGTAACCCAACCTGTATCAACGGCATTCATATAAATACCCGCCTTCGCAAAAGTGGATGCAGAAGTATGTGTAAGCATGTTTAAGGCTGCTTTTGCCATGTTTGTATGTGGGTGTCTATCTACTTTTTTAAATCGATGAAACTTCCCTTCCATAGCAGAAACGTTAATAATATGTTTCTTACCTGTATTTTCTTTCATCATTAAATTAGACAAACGATTGCATAATACAAAAGGCGCAACTGCATTTACCAATTGTACTTCTACCATTTCTGTAGTTTCAATTTCACCTAATTTTAAACGCCAACTGTTTGTTTTTCGCAAATCTACTTGTTGTAAATCGGCATCTAATTTTCCTTCAGGAAAAACCTCTGCAGTTTGTAACGAATTGTCAAAACTATACGGAATTTGAGAAAGTGCTGCAGAATTTCGCAATCCAATTCCTGGTTCTGGTCCGTGCCAAGTTACTGGAAGCACATTATTTTTACTTGTCTTTGAAGTAGGAACACTTAAATCTGATAACTCTTGTAAACAGTGCGTGTGCTCCTTTAATAAAGTTTGTGCCAACTTTGGAAGTTGATCAATAGGTAATTTCTCATTTTCCATTAAATGGAAATAAAAACCTGAAGGCCTTCTTACCGTTTGCGCTGCATTATTAATTAAAATATCTAAACGCTCATATTTTTGTTCTATGTAATTACAAAAAATCTCTACACTTGGTATGTGTCTTAAATCTAAACCATGAATATGCAAACGATCACTCCATTGTTTGTAATCTTCTTCTTTAGAAAATCGAATAGCAGAATCTGCAGGAAAACGTGTTGTAGCAACAACGGTAGCTCCAGAACGCAATAACATTAATGTAATATGATACCCAATTTTTAAACGAGAACCTGTAATTACAGCTACTTGATCTTTTAAGTCTGTCGTTTGAAAACGTTTTGCATAATTTAAATCGCCACATTCTGTACACATGGTATCATAAAAGTGGTGCAATTTTGTAAAAACGGTTTTACAAACGTAACAGTTTCTTGGTGATTCTAATTCTGGTGTTTCTTCAGTAATTTCTGCCGCTGCCAATAATTTTGGTGCAACAAATAAGGCTGATTCACGTGCAGATCTAATTCCTGTAGATTTTCTAGCATGCGTATCTTTAGCAATCATTTTACGTTTTGCCGCTTTTTTTGCGTCTTTTCTTCGTCGCTGAAATTCATCACGATTTGGTCTAGACAATTCTCCAGCAACTTTAAAAAGTGCGACTCTTTGCGCTTCTGGTAATTCAAAAAGCTGATTGGTATCGTCTAATAGATTTTGTATTGTAAGAATACAATTTTCTATATCTAAGTTTGTTTTTTTATCGCTCATAAGGGATACAACCGCTTAACGAAGTATCTTGTTTTTAATGTGTACTGAAATCGTTTAGAGTTAATAGCGCCATTCCTAATTTAAGAAAGGAAACACGCTGTCTTTAAAACTAAAATAATTTTTAGGCAAATATAATAACACTTTTATGTGCTGCGTCATGAATTCACAACTTTTAATGCTGTAATTCATATGGGTATCGCATCCATTAAAATAGTTACACCTCTTTTCTTAAAACTTCTAACGGCGGACTTTTTAAAACGCTTCTAATATTACTCAGTCCAATGAATACAACTAGTAACGTAATTCCTGGTAGAAACACCAAAAACGGAACCGCAGAGGGTATAAAAGGTTCTTTAAATAAGAAAGCGGCTAATAATTGACTACTAATAAGAGACAATAAAATACCTACCAAACTACCCAAGATTCCTAAATACACATATTCTAGCGCTGTAATTTGCAAAATTTGTTTACTCTTTGCTCCTAATGTTCTCAGCAACACGCTTTCTTTAATTCGCTGATATTTACTATTTCTTACAGAACCTATTAAAACAATAATACCTGTAAAAATACTAAAGAAGGCCATAAAATTAATAATCCATGAAATTTTACTTAAAATATCTTCAATGATCGTATATATCTGGCGTAAATCTAAAATTGAAATATTTGGAAAGCTTTTAACCAAGTCTCTTTGTAAATCGGCAGAACTTGCTGCATTTGGCACATTCGTGGTTAATACATTAAACTGTGGCGCATTTTCTAAAACACCCGTTGGAAATACAATAGAGAAATTTAACTGCATGCTTCCCCAATCTACTTTTCTTATACTTCCTATTATTGTTTCCATTAATACTCCTTGAATATTAAAAACAACCTGATCTCCTATTTTTAAGTCAGCATCTTTAGCAATGTTGTCTGCAATAGAAATTGAAACAGACTCACCTTGTGCTACTTTGTTGGTAAAAGTTCCTTCTAAAAGAGATTCAGTAGCGATTAATGACGGGCGATACGTTGTTCTAAACTCATGATTTAAAATCCAACGATTCATTTTTAACGTAGAATCTTTACGCATATCATTTACCAATTCTCCTTTAATACGATGCATTCTCATCGTTACAATGGGAATGTTATCAATTACCTCTAAACCTTTAGGAATAATGGTATTTATAACGGCTTCTTTTTGGCCTGTTTGAACATCCATTAAAATAACATTTGCCGTGTCAGAAGTATTCTCAATGGCTGTTTTTTCTAATAAAATATCTTTTGTAAAGTATAAGGTGCTTATTAAAAAGGTACCAAAACCTATGGCTAAAATGAGTACCATAGTCTGGTTGTTTGGGCGGTATAGGTTTAACAAGCTTTGGCGCTTTGTAAACCCCCAATTGGTAGGAAAGTATTTTTTAATGACCTTCATAGACAGGCTTGCAATTCCTGCCATAATAGAAAACGTAATCAATATACCGAGGGTAAAAACGAAACCATTTAAAGCACTTTTTAACAACCAAAATGAAAATAAAAAGATAAAAAGAACGATTGCTCCTAAGGTTAAAAGTCGTGCTTTTCTTGGTTTTACCAAATTCTCATCAGTTCCTCTCAACACTTCTAACGGAGAAACATACCAAGTTCCTAATAAAGGCAACAAAGCAAATAATACAGACATTAAAAGTCCCAATGTAATTCCTATAATTAATGGCTGTGCGCTAATAGCTATTTCTACATCAAAGGGTAAAAATCCTTGTAAAATGTAGGGAAAAGCATATTGCAAACCAATACCAATTACAGCACCTAAAATACCGCCTATTAACCCAATTCCTATAATTTGTAGCAAGTAGATTAAAAATGTTTGTTTTCTTGTAGCTCCTAAACATTTTAATACGGCAACATTCTTTAATTTTTCTTTGATATAAATATGTACAGAACTTGCAATACCAACACAACCTAATAAAAGTGCAATAAAAGCCGCTAAATTTAAAAATCTACTTACGTTATCATATCTTCTTCCCAAGCGTTCACTCGTGCTTGTATGTGTATCTAAATCGGCATTTTCAGCATCTAAAATAGGGTCTATTTTTTTATCCAACAACTCTAAATCCATTGTTGGTGGTGCTTTAAAAAAGTATTGATACTCTTTTCTACTTCCCACTTGTAGCAATTGGGTTTCTTCTATAAATTGTAAAGGAATTAACACGGGTGGTGCAACAGCGCCAGAAATAGCGGTGCTACCAGGTATCGATTTTAAAGATCCTATAATTGGAAATGTTCGTACTCCTAGTTTTATAGAATCACCAGGTTTTAAATTAAACTGCAGCATTAATGTTGCATCTACCAAAGCGCCACCTAATTCTTGATACTGTAATGCCGCACTTTTTGGAGCTGTATCTATCGTTCCATATAAAGGAAAAGGACCTTCTATGGCACGTACTTTAACTAATTTTGTACCCTCATTATTTGGAAAAGCAGCCATCGAAACAAAATTCACTTCAGAAGCTGCTACACCTAAAGAATCTATAATAGATTGTACTTTTTTAGACGGAAGCTGTTCACTATCAATAATAAAATCAGCCCCCATTAGGGCCTTCGATTGATTTTTAATATTATCCTTTAAGTTTTCACTAAACAACTGAATGGAAACCACAGCAGCAATACCCAAAATAATAGAGGCCATAAAGAGCAGCAATCTAGAAAGGCTTGCCTTACCGTCTCTCCAAGCCATTTTAAAGAGCCATTGTACTGACGTTTTAGAAGATTTATTGCGCATTTAATTGGCCGTTGTTTTTTCGTTAGACATGATCTTTCCTCCTTTTAACCTTAATATTTGTTGTGTTCTGTTTGCCAAGTCTAAATCATGCGTGATAATGACTAAGGTAGTACCGGCTTCTTTATTTAATTCGAAAAGTAATTGAATCACTTTTTCTCCTGTTTCTTCATCTAAATTCCCGGTTGGTTCATCTGCAAATAAGATAGAAGGATTGTTAGAGAACGCTCTCGCTAAGGCGACGCGTTGCTGCTCTCCGCCAGACAATTGCGATGGATAATGATGAAAACGATCTTCCAATCCTACTTTTTTTAACAAATCCATTCCTACGTTAGCTGCATTTTTTTGACCTTGTAATTCTAAGGGTACAATTACATTTTCTAAAGCGGTGAGTGTTGGCAATAGCTGAAAATTTTGAAAGATAAAACCAACTTCTTTGTTCCGTAATTGAGCACGTTCATCTTCATCTAAGTCTTCTAAATTACTTCCACACAATTCTATAGTACCTGCACTTGGGTAATCTAAGCCTGCACACAAACCAAGCAAAGTAGTTTTACCGCTTCCAGAAGGACCAACAATAGAAAAAATACTTCCTTTTTCTACATCAAAGGAAATACCTGTTAATACCGTTAGTTTTTTTGAACCACTCGTATATGTTTTCTCTAGTTCACTTATCTTTAATATCTTTGTCATAGTACTCATTTAATATTTATGCTGCCAAATAATGCTGAAACTGAAAAATAAACAATTGATTTTGATTTTGAATGCTCGTATAAAGAAGATTTTCTTAAAGTTTTGTTATTTCTCATTTTTACTACTTATACTCTCTTGTGGATCCGATACAGCAAAACAGAAAGAGACCATGAAAAAGACCCCAATTGAATCTAAAACTAAAGAGTCAGAAAATAATACCACCAAAACTATTTTATTTTTTGGAGATAGTTTGTCTGCGGGCTATGGATTGGAGGATATAAATGATTCATTTCCAGCTGTTATTCAGGCTAAAATAGATTCACTTTCGTTAGATTATACGGTTATAAATTCTGGATTAAGCGGTGAAACTACTGCTGGAGGAAAAAATAGAATTGATTGGGTACTCAATCAAAAGATAGATATTTTTGTACTAGAATTAGGCGCAAATGATGGTTTACGTGGTGTTCCTTTAAAAGAAACAAGAGAAAACTTACAAGCAATAATAAATGCTGTTTTGAAAAAAAATGCGGCAACTAAAATTATTTTGGCAGGCATGCAACTTCCACCAAACATAGGAAAGGATTATACCTCTGCGTTTCGAACTATTTTTCCTGAATTAGCTCAAAAAAACAAACTGTATTTGATTCCGTTTTTACTAAAAGATGTTGGTGGTATTCCTTCATTAAATCAAGCTGATGGGATTCATCCCACAGTTGAAGGACAAAAAATTCTTGCGAATAATGTTTGGACAGTTTTAGAACCAATTCTTACTTTATAAAGAGGTTTTAATTCATAACTTTCTAGTAGTACAAAAAGTTGATGAGCTATCTATTTCTTTTTTTTCTTCTTTACAACTACTGAGGTATCATCCGTTTTAATGTTTTCAGCAATATAATTAGACAAAATTTTATCTACTAACTCTTCTTTTGTTAGATGATGAAATATCGTTTTTATCTTCGCTTTAAAATCTTCAGAAACAGTACGATTTGGCTTTGTTTTAAATATTTTCTTAGCCCATAAAAGTCCATTGTTTTCTTCAATACTTTTAGCATCAGCCTTTTTAAAGTGTTTAAAAGTAATATCTAAAGCAGCTTCAAATTCTGGAATATCAACCAATTCTTCTTGTTGAATAATAGATAATGATACTCCACTCGCTCCCGCTCTAGCTGTACGTCCACTTCTATGAACATAGGCTTCAAATGTATCTGGTAAATGATAATTTACAACATAAGAAATCTCTTTTACATCTATACCTCTAGCTGCCAAGTCGGTAGCAACCAAAATATCAATATTTCCTTCTCTAAATTGCCCCATAATACGATCACGTATTCCCTGTGTTAAACTTCCATGCAAAGCACCCGATGAGAATTTGTTAATCGCTAAATTCTTTGCAAGCTTGTTAACAGCTGCTTTTGTTTTACAAAAGATAATGCCTCTTTCGCCTTCTTTAGAATTTAAAAAATGAAGTAATACGTTTAATTTTTCTATTGGTTCTACCACTACATATTGATGGTCTATACCTTGATGACCCACAGTTTCCATATCTGCTTCAATCTGCACAATAACAGCAGACATATAGTTATTCACCATTTGTTTGATGGCTCCTGGCAGGGTTGCAGTAAATAATAAAGTTCTTCTCTTTTTAGGAATTTCAGCAATAATAGTATCCAATCCTTCTTTTAAAGCAGTTACCATTTCATCTGCTTCGTCTAAAATAAAATACGCAATGTTTTTAATATTAATGGCTTCACGTTTTACCAAATCTGCCAATCTACCTGGAGTAGCAACAACAATATGAGTCGGTTCTTTTAAACGGTCTATTTGAGGTTTTATAGGAATTCCTCCACAAACAACTGCCATCGAAATTTTAGGACTGTTTGTTGCAAAAGAGGTTAAATTATTAAAAATCTGTTGCCCAAGTTCTCTTGTTGGTGTTAAAATTACAGCTTGTATTGCTGGGTTTTCTACATCAATTAATTGCAATAAAGGCAAGCCAAAAGCTGCGGTTTTACCGGTTCCTGTTTTTGCCAAAGCAACCACGTCTTCTTTTTGATTTAAGAGTACCGGAATTACCTTTTCTTGGATACTTGTAGGTACAGTAATTTTTAAAGCGGATAAACTTTGTTGTAATTCTGTACTAATTCCTAAATCTGAAAACTGTTTTGACATGAAAAAATATTTTTTGCAAAGATAACCACACTTTTATAGGATGTACTATCAAGTAGATATTATTCACCTATTTATACTTCTTTTTTTTAGTATTTAATGAGATATCATTAATACGATAATAGCATGTTAATAATATTTAATACATTTACTAACCATTTGGTTAAACTATATAGTTAATTTATGACAAAAAAGAAGAACGAAAACACGGAAGGCCAGATATTAGAAGCTGCAAAAAATGTTTTTCAACAAAAAGGAATGGATGGTTCTAGAATGCAAGAGATTGCCAATGAAGCGGGCATCAATAAAGCAATGTTGCATTATTATTTTAGAAGTAAACAACTACTTTTTGAAGCGGTATTTAAAAATGCTTTTTCTTTGTTAGCACCACAACTTAATAAAATTTTAAATGATGATTCTTCAGTAATAGAAAAAGTTAGAAATTTTACATCTAATTACATCACATTTATAAGTAAACACCCATATATCCCAACTTTTGTTATTCAAGAAATAAATAGAAATCCAGCGTTTATTATTAACATGAAAGAGAACAATAGCAGTTTTCCTAATCTAGATAAGTTCAAAAAACAAGTTGATTTTGATATCGAAAAAGGAATTTTAAAACCCATTAATGCAGAACAATTATTTATCAATATTCTTTCGTTAAGTATTTTTCCCTTTGTAGCTAAACCCTTAATTAAAGCTTTAACAGATGTAGATGATGCAAGGTTTAAACAAATTATAAAAGACCGTAAAACGGAAGTAGCAGACTTTATTATTAATTCCATAAAAGTGTAACAATGAAAAAAATAGTTTTATTTACTTTTTTGTTGATGTCAATTGGCTCTTTTTCACAAGAAAAATTGACATTAGAAGAATGTTATAATTTAGTGAAAACGAATTACCCTTTGGCAAAACAAAATGATTTATTAGCAAAACAAAATGCTATTGATTTAGAGGTGATTGCTACAGAAAGACTACCTCAATTAGATTTTTCTGCGCAAGCAACCTATCAATCTGATGTTATAGAAGTGCCAATTCCAAATGCTACAATAACACCTTTAAATAAAGATCAATACAGAGCAACACTTTCTGCAAATCAGTTCATATTTGGAGATGGTTTAATTGATGCTTCTTTAAGTGCAAAAAAAGCGTCTTTAAAAACAAAACAAAAGCAAGTTGATGTTCATTTATATCAACTAAAAAAGCAAATTAATCAACTCTATTTTTCGGTTTTACTATTACAAGAAAATAGCGCACTTTTAAACGCAAAAAACGAGCAGTTAAAAGCAAAACTAAATGAAGTAAAATCTGGTGTTAAAAACGGAATTATTTTACCCAGTTCTCTTTTTGTTTTAGAAGCTGAATTGTTAAAAATAAAACAACAATTCACAGTATTAGAATTAAATAAAAGCAGTTTATTACAAACGCTATCTTCTATTATTGGAAAAAATATCGACACAAATTTAACACTCACAAATCCTGAAATAACAACTGATTTACAAGCAAGTATTATACGCCCTGAATTGGATTTATTTCAACTTAAAAAAGAAGAAATAACAGTTTCAGAAAGATTAATTTCTAAGAAAACTGCTCCTAAATTATTTGGTTTTGCGAATGCTGGTTATGGAAACCCAGGATTAAATATGCTAGACAATTCTTTTCAACCATTTTATGTGGTGGGTGTAAAGTTAAATTGGAATCCTTTTGATTGGAATGCCAATAAAAAACAACGTGAATCTTTATTAATTAATAAAGATATTATTGATAATGAAGCAGCAATTTTTAATCTAAACACCAATATAGAATTACAACAACAACAAATTGAAATTAATAAAATCGAGCAATTTATAACCTCGGATATTGAAATCATTGAATTAAGAAAAAAGGTGCTAAAATCAACTGAATCTCAGTTAAAAAATGGGGTTATTTCTACTTCAGAATATATTACAGAATTAACAAATTTATATGAAGATGAAAACACTTTAAGCACACATAAAATTAAACTTTTACTAGCTAGAGCAAATTACAAAACAATAAAAGGACAATAATTAATATCATGAAATATATAAAAATAATAGCAGTTTTAACCATTGCAACTACCACCCTGTTTTCTTGTAGAAAAGGAGACCATAAAGCAGATGGTTATGGAAATTTTGAAGCGACTGAAATAACAGTGTCAGCAGAAAGCAATGGCAAACTATTGTCTTTCTCTATAGAAGAAGGTCAACAACTTAAAAAAGAAGACTTTGTAGGTTTTATTGACACCATTACTTTAACATTAAAACGCCAACAATTAGTGATTTCTAAAAGTGTAATTGGATCAAAATACAGGGGTGTATTGTCTCAAATAAATGTATTAAAAGCACAATTAAAAATTGCTGATATTAATAAAAAAAGAACAGAAAAATTACTAAAAGACAACGCAGGAACTCAAAAACAATTAGATGATATCATTGGACAAATGAATGTGATTAAGCAACAAATTAGAAGCATAGAAACTCAAAATGCTACTGTTATAAATGAACTAAAAAGTATTGATATACAGCTTAAACTAATTGAAAATAAAATTGAAAAAAGTAAAATAATCAACCCTATAAATGGAACCGTATTAGTAAAATATGCTGAACCTAATGAAATTGCTTCATTTGCAAAACCACTCTATAAAATAGCAGATTTAAGTACCATGAGATTGCGGGTTTATATAAGTGAAACGCAACTTTATTTAATAAAAATTAACCAAGAAGTTACCGTTAAAATTGATGACAATGAAGCAATGAAAAACTATAAAGGAATCATTACTTGGGTTTCTTCTGAAGCTGAGTTTACACCAAAAATAATTCAGACCAAAGAAGAACGTGTTGCCTTAGTTTATGCAGCAAAAATTGATGTTGTAAATGATGGAAGTCTTAAAATAGGAATGCCTGCAGAAATGTGGCTATCAGAAGAAAATTAAATGAGTATTACTGTTACAAATATATCTAAATGGTATAAAGAAGTAAAGGCATTAGAAGACATTACTTTTAATGTGAAATCTGGTGAATTATTTGGACTGATTGGTCCTGATGGCGCTGGAAAAACAACTTTGTTTAGAATTTTAACCACGCTTTTAATTGCTGATAATGGTACCGCAACTGTTGCTGATTTTGATGTGATAGACAGCTATAAAGAGATTAGGCAAAATGTTGGTTATATGCCAGGGAAATTCTCATTATATCAAGATTTAACAGTTGAAGAAAACCTCAAGTTTTTTGCTACTATTTTTGGAACAACTATTGAAGAAAATTACGATTTAATCAAAGATATTTATATTCAGATAGCACCTTTTAAAAATAGAAGAGCGGGTAAGTTGTCTGGCGGAATGAAACAAAAACTAGCATTGTGTTGTGCTTTAATTCACAAACCAAAAGTGTTGTTTTTAGATGAACCAACAACAGGTGTAGATCCTGTTTCTAGAAAAGAATTCTGGGAAATGCTAAAAAGATTGCAACAAAAAGGAATTACAATTCTAGTATCTACGCCTTATATGGATGAAGCTGCTTTGTGTGATAGAATTGCCTTAATACAAGATGGTAAAATCTTAGAAATTGATACACCACAAGAAATTGTAAAACATTACCCTAAACAGATTTATAATGTAAGCGCTAACAATATGTATAAATTGATAGTGAGTCTTAAAAATTACGAGCATCAATATAGCGTTTATCCTTTTGGCGAATTTGTGCATTATACAGATCAAAGAACTCATTTTAATAGAGATGAATTACATCAGTATTTAAAAGAAAAAGGACTTGAAAATAGTACCATTAACAAAACACAAGCAACCATAGAAGATACTTTTATGGAATTAGCAAAATAATGAAACAAGAAAACGTCATAGAAGTACAAGGTTTAACCAAAATGTTTGGTGATTTTACTGCTGTAAATGCTATTTCTTTTGAAGTAAAAAAAGGAGAAATATTTGGATTTTTAGGCGCAAATGGTGCCGGAAAAACGACAGCGATGAAAATGCTAATTGGCATCTCTACCCCTACTTCTGGTAACGCAAAAGTGGCAGGATTTGATGTGTATTCTCAAGCTGAAAGCATAAAGAAAAACATTGGCTATATGAGTCAGAAATTTGCCTTGTATGACGATTTAACAGTAAAAGAAAACATTACTTTTTTTGGCGGTATTTATGGATTGTCTCGCGTAAATATTAAAGAAAAAACAAAACAATTAGTAGAAGAATTAGGTTTAGAAGAAGTGGTAAATCAACTAGTAGGCTCTTTGCCTTTGGGTTGGAAACAAAAAATATCTTTTTCAGTTGCCTTATTACACAATCCTAAAATTGTTTTTTTAGATGAACCAACAGGTGGTGTAGATCCTATTACAAGAAGACAGTTTTGGGAAATGATTTACAAATCTGCAAATAATGGAACCACCATTTTTGTAACTACACATTATATGGACGAAGCGGAATATTGCGATCGTGTTTCTATCATGGTAAATGGAAAGATTGAAGCTTTAGATACCCCTACAAAACTGAAAGAACAGTTTAATGCTGATAATATGAATGAGGTGTTTTTAAAATTAGCGAGAGGCTGAGAAAAGAACAATCAGAATTCAGTAATTAGTATTCAGTTGCAGTTGCAGTTAAAAAAAAAATTAAAAAAGAGCTTCGGAAATCAACAAAACCGGAGAGAAACAATTAAAAATGAAAAGATTTAAAGGTTTTATAATAAAAGAGTTTTATCATATCTTTAGAGATAGACGCTCATTATTTATTTTATTTGGAATGCCAATTGCTCAGATTTTATTATTTGGTTTTGCTATTACAAATGAAATTAACAATGTTGATATCGCTATTTTAGATCATTCTAAAGATGCAACTACACAAGAAATTATCAATAAAATTGCTGCTTCAAAATACTTTAGTGTCAATCAATTTATTGAGCGTGAAGCGGATATTGAAGCTGCTTTTAAAAAAGGAAAAATAAAAGCTGTTTTAAATTTCGAAAAAGATTTTAGTAAAAACCTAATAAAAGAGGGTAACGCTACAATACAAGTGTTAACAGACGCTACAGACCCAAATACAGCCAATACTATTAGTAATTTTACAAATGCTATTCTACATAAATATCAGCAAGAAATAAATAAAAACAACCCTATTCCTTATCAGATACTCGCACAAACACATATGATTTATAATCCTGAATTAAAAAGTGTTTTTATGTTTGTACCTGGTGTAATGACCATTATTTTAATGCTGGTTTCTGCAATGATGACTTCAATTTCTATCACTAAAGAAAAAGAATTAGGAACTATGGAAATTCTATTGGTATCCCCTTTAACACCTTTTCAAGTAATTATTGGTAAAGTGGTTCCTTATATTTTTTTATCAATAATTAATGCAGCCGTTATTATTTTATTGGGCATCTTTATTTTTAAAATGCCCGTTCAAGGAAGCCTGTTTTTATTAGGTGTAGAAAGTGTTTTATTTATTATCACTTCTTTATCATTGGGTATTTTAATTTCAACAATTTCAAACACGCAACAAACAGCAATGATGATTTCTTTAATGGGGTTAATGCTGCCTACAATTTTATTATCTGGCTTTGTTTTTCCTATTTCTAGCATGCCTGTACCCTTACAAATAATAAGTAATATAGTGCCTGCAAAATGGTTTATCATCATTTTAAAAGGCGTGATGCTAAAAGGTGTAGGAATTACTTTTATTTGGAAAGAAACCTTCATTTTAATAGGAATGACCTTGTTTTTTATCGGTGTAAGTATTAAGAAATATAAAATTAGGTTGGAGTAAAATCGTATTCCGTTTTAAGTCTCGGTAGGAAGTCAGAAAAAGTGAATAGAAAAAAGAAATTTAGAAAGCATTAAGAATTAACCATGAAAACAATTGGATACATTATACAAAAGGAATTCAAGCAGATTTTTAGAAATAAAAGCATGCTTCCTATCATTTTTATACTGCCTATAATTCAGCTTATTATATTATCTAATGCTGCTACTTTTGAAGTAAAGAACATTAAGTTTTCTTATATTGACAATGACCATACCTCAACTTCTAGAGCATTAATAGAAAAGTTTGATGCTTCGTCTTATTTTAATATAATTACCCATTTCTCATCAACAGAAATAGCAGATGATGCTATGTTAAAAGGTGATGTAGATGTAATTTTAGAGATTCCACGTTATTTTGAACGAGATTTGGTAAAAGAAAAACGAACAACTATTGGTGTAAAAATTAATGCAATTGATGGTGCAGCCGCAGGTGTAGAAAATGTATACATTAATCAAATTCTACAGCATTTTAATAAAAAAGTGAGCGCAAATTTAATGCAACCTTCAGACATGATTTTGAAGCCTACAAGTATTTCAACCATTCCGTCTTTTTGGTATAATAAAACCCTGAATTATAAAACCTTTATGGTACCAGGAATACTCGTTTTATTGGTAACAATGATTACGTTGTTTTTATCTGGAATGAACATTGTACGTGAGAAAGAAATAGGAACCTTAGAGCAAATTAATGTAACTCCTATTAAAAAACATCAATTTATAATTGGAAAATTATTTCCTTTTTGGGGAATAGGAATCGCTTTATTAACTATTGGTTTAATTCTTGCAAAACTTATTTTTAATGTACCAATGTTAGGGAGTTTGCCTTTAATGTACCTCTATACTTCTATCTATATTTTAGTAATATTAGGTATTGGTTTGTTTATTTCAAACTTTACAGAAACACAACAACAAGCCATGTTTATTTCTTGGTTTTTTACGGTTATTTTTATTCTGATGAGTGGCTTGTTTACCCCAATTGAAAGTATGCCAAAATGGGCGCAAGTAATTACAGAATTTAATCCAATACGTTATTTTATAGAAGTAATGAGAATGGTAATGCTTAAAGGAGCTGGTTTTTATGACGTGCTACCTCAAGGATTAAAAACGCTTTTATATGCAATTGTTATGAATGGTTTGGCTGTATGGAGTTATAAAAAAACAACTTAATTTTCTACCTAAAAAGACCCTAATTATCTAATTCAGACTTCCTGTAATAAGTTGATACAACACCAACTAAGGTATAAAAAAAAGCCCAATCTTTAATTAGATTCGGCTTTTAACACTCGAGTTGGGGAGGGATTGTATTTATAGTATGCAAAACATATGTACATACTATTTCTTAAATTAATTTAATGCTTCTATAGCTTCCTAACACTTCGTAAAACTCTTCATAATAGCGGTTTTTTAGCTTTACATTATAAAGGTAGAAATAACTAAAATAAACAAATATGATATAAATCATTAAAAACTATATATTCAGACTACAAAAAAAAAGGACCAAGTACCATAACCTGGCCTTTAAATAATAGATAGTACTATTAATTATATAGAATAAAAGAATGCAAAATGCTAGTGTTTTATTTATTAATAAATGTATTTATTGGTACAACTGGAGCTAATAAAGCTTCTGTCTTTTCTATAACTTTAGCGTCTAACTCAATTGTTTTTGATAACTTAACAGTACTTACATTACTTGCCATTATCAATTGGTAAGTACCTTTATCTAGTTTCCAAGCATGAGAAGCGGTATCATAATACCCCAAATTAGCAACAGTTGTTTTAATAATTATTGTTTGTGCTTCACCAGGTTCTAAAACCTTCGTTTTTGCAAAACCTTTTAACTCTTTTAAAGGCTTATTTGTAGCGCTTTTAGGACTTGCAACATACAATTGCACTACTTCTTTACCTTTAACTTTACCAGTGTTTGTAACAGTACATTCTAGTGTTATATCATCTCCATTTTGAATAACATTTAAGTTAGAATAGTCAAAAGTTGTATAGGATAACCCAAATCCAAAAGGATACGATGTTTCTATATTAAAAGTATCAAAATAACGATACCCAACATAGATTCCTTCTTCATATACCTCTTCTGATGGCATACCTGCTAAAGGATTATTAGATTTAGGTGCATTAGGATCTAACACTTGACCAGGGAAATTTTTACTTGAAGGTACATCTTCTAATGTTTTTGGAAATGTAACAGTCAGTTTACCAGATGGCGTTACTTTACCAGAAATAATATCTGCAATTGCGTTACCTTGTTCTTGCCCTGCTTGCCATGAAAGTAAAATAGCGTCTGGCAAATGCTTCCAGTTCTCAGTTTGGATAACACCACCAATATTTAAAACAACAACAAACTTTTTATTTTTTGCCTTAAAAACGGTACTGATGATTTCTAGTAACGTTACTTCTTTTGCTGTTAAATTATAATCAGCTTCTACTACTCTATCTTTAAACTCACCAGATGTTCTGCCTAAAGTAAAAATAGCAATATCATTTTTATTTGCAATGTCTTCTATTTCTTCTTTAGTCCATATTTTTTCTGGCACTAATACATCTGATTCAAAAAAGAATTTTTTAGGCGGAATTTTTGCTTTCTCTGTTTTAATATAGTGTTCATATTTTGTAGATAGGTTTTTGTCAGTTTTAAAACCTGCATTTTCTAATCCTTCTAAAACAGAAACCATATAAGCTTTATTTACATCTCCACTTCCTGTTCCTCCAGCTATAGACTCATAAGAAGTAATACCCATTAAAGCAATTTTTACCTTATTATTTATAGGCAAAGCATTGTTGTTTTTTACCAAGATCATCCCTTCTGAAGCTGCATTTCTAGCTAACGTTTTATGTGCTTCTAAATTTGGTTTGCTAGAGGGTTTATAGCTTTTAAATGACGGTGTTTTAAAATACTGAATTAAAATACTTTTAATATTTCTATCCAAGATGTTCTCGTCTAACCTTCCATTTTTAACAGCTTCTAGTATCGCGTTAGATTGAGCATTTGTACCTGGCATTAATAAATCATTACCTGCTTTCATTTGGGCTACTGCATCTTTACCACCAAACCAATCTGTCATTACAAAGCCATTAAATCCCCATTCATTTCTTAAAATATTAGTTAATAACGCTTCACTTTCTGATGCATAAACGCCATTAATTTTATTGTAAGAAGACATCACAGACCAAGGTTGACTTTCTTTTATTGCAATTTCGAAACCTTTTAAATAAATTTCTCTCAAAGCACGCTCACTTACAACTGTATTTAATTCTGTACGGTTCGTTTCTGAGTTGTTTGCTACAAAGTGTTTAATCGTTGCACCAATACCTTCTTCTTGAACTCCATTAACAAATGCTGCTGTAATTTTACCTCCAAGAACTGGATCTTCAGAATAATACTCAAAGTTTCTTCCCCCTAATGGATTACGCTGAATATTTAAAGCTGGGGCTAATAAAAAATCGACTCCATACTCTTTTCCTTCCTTCCCAAAAGCATGTCCAATACTCTTTACCAGTGCTACATTCCAACTAGAAGCAAGGTTTGTTCCAATAGGAAATGCAGTAGCATAAAAGGTATTATCTGGTTGTTTTTCTCTTAAAGGGCTAATTCTTATTCCTGCAGGTCCGTCTGCAAAAACAACGGCTGGAAACTGGTTTCTCTTATTAATATAACTTGTACCTGCGGCACCTGGTATTTTATTATTATTTAAACCAACAGTAGCTGTTGGAGCTTCATTTTTTTCTTCTCTACCTCCAAAGTTCATTCCTGTACCACGTACTAAATACACTTTTTCTTCTAAAGATAAACCGTCTATTATTTGATCTATTTTTTCTTCTGATACCTGCGCACTTAGTGATAGTGTAAATGCTAAAAAAAATAGTTGAATGATACTTATTTTCATATTGAGATTATTTAGTTTCCTCAAAAATAAATATCAATCTAGAGATGACAATTGACATATGTCAAAAGAAGAGGTTTTTTGTTCTAATTCTACTTAAAGTTTCTTTTGTGATTCCTAAAAAGGTAGCAATAAATTGTAAGGGTACTTTTTTAAGTATTGATGGTTTCTGTTCTAATAAAGATTTGTACCGTTCCTTTGCTGTTTCAAATTGCATGGATTCCATTCGTTTTTGAGAGCCCATTAACGATTTAGAGAATAATTCGATATAAAGATTCGTGATTTCTATATTGCTGTTTCTTAACTTTTCGAAACCCGCTTTAGAGTGCATAATAATTTCTGAATCTTCAATAACTTCTATAATTAACTTACTGGGTGTTTCATTAAAATAACTAGAAATTGAAAAAAAGAAATGTTTTTCACTTGCAAACCACTCTGTAATATCTACGCCGTTTTTATAATAAAAAATACGAATAAAGCCTTTATTTACAAAATAGATGTGCTTACACGTTTCTCCGTAATTTAAAATAAATTCCCCTTTTTTAAACTGTTGTGATTTAATATTTTCTGTAAGTAAAACTCTTGTTTCTTCACTTAAAGGGCTTATTTCATTTAATCTATTAAGATAGTCATCAAACATATTACTAGTATAATAATACAAATATACGTGATATAAAGAAGTCTAACTTGCAAAAAATTACAACGCTACTTCTAACGTTACAGCAACACAACAACAAGCGATTTTTATTTCTTGGTTTTTTACGGTTCTTTTTATGCTGATGCGTAGCGTATTCACGCCAATTGAAAGTAGGCCAAAATGGACGCAAATAATTACAGTGTTTAATCCAATACGTAATTTTATAGAAGTAATGAGAATGGTACTGCTCCATAGAGCTGATTTTAAGAACAGGCCACCTCAACAATTAAAAACGCTTTTAGATGCCATTGTTATAAGTTCATACAAAACCAACGTAGGTATGAAAAAAGCCCAACCATAAAAGATTGGACTTTTAACGCAATAAATTTAGGGGAACCTAAATTGAAACCATACAATTTAGGAAAGATATTGCAAATAAGATATTCTTATAATGAATACCTATCTCATAACTAATTATTTAGAGATAAAATAGGTAAATTAAGCAAGCACTTTAAATTGTTTTAATGCCTCCATCGCTTCACAACCATAAACAACAGCCGGTCCACCACCCATTAAAATAGCAACACCAATGGTTTCCATTATTTCATCATCTGTTGCTCCAGCTCTTAACGCATCATGTACATGAAAAGCAACACAACCGTCACAACGCACCGTTATTGCAATTCCTAACGCTATTAGCTCTTTTGTTTTTGTTGTTAACACCCCTTCTGTAACAGCTGTTTCATGCAGCTTACCAAAAGCAGTCATCGTTGCTGGTATTTTTAACCCCATCGCTTCCATTCCCAAAGAAATTTCTTCATAGTGTTTCATAAAATCTTTCATAACCTTTTTTTTATTTTATAAATGATACCCTTATTTTAAAAGTAAACACATCGTAAAACAACTATCGTATTTAAAGAAACATAATGACTTTAAATACCTATTGTTTTAAGCGGGTTGTTCTTCCTTAGATTTGTTTTTAGTCAATTTTTCAATTAAGCCAGGTACTTTATCAAATACAGCAGCAAGACCACTTGTTTTTCCTGCGGCTAAAAAAGAAATTTCATCAGCTCTACTTACTAAAAAACCAATAGGCTCAATACCAATTCCAGCTCCTGCGCCCATTCCTTGTCCTTTTGCTTTTGTATCTGTGCCTTCTCCGCCTCCAGATCCAAATCCCATACCTACTTTAATCACAGGTACACATTTAAACTCTCCTAATTCAAACTGAGAACCAACAATAGTTTCCGTTTTTGCTTCAGATTTAATAAAATCTGTAATCTTTCCTAATAATTCTTCAAAATGTAATTCCATAATTTTTTGTTTTTAACTGTTAATAAATGATTTAATTATATAGATAGGTCTATTTTGTATTTGTAAGACCAATTTATTTCTGTTTTCAAAATTTACATTAAAACCTTGTTTGTAATAATTTAACAGTGCCATTACAGGAAATAACTTGGCATTTAAAATACAATTGCCAGTATCTACCTCTAATCTAAATTGTGTTACTTTAAATGATTTTAATAATTTAAATAAGGTTTTAGGCCTTATAGGGGATTTCCGTTTTTTAGCCTGCTTTTGCTTTTTAGGGCTAATTGCTTTCGCTGTTTTTTCTTTAAGAGGAAAGAAATTAAAAGTCAAAAAAAAACATTCAATTTAACTTGTAAGAGTTCTTCTTTATGGCTTTCCAAACTTAGTTTCAAAATTCCCTTTAATGAAAAGTAATACGTATGTGTACTTGTATTGATGTACAATACAGCAGGCACAAATAATAAGTAAAGTACCAGCATCAAGAAAAGAATTAGAATAATAGCGAAAACCATTGTTTTATTTTCAGCTAAAGGAACCTAAAATTTAGCGTTAACGCAATGACGTATATCAGTTTACAAAAAAAAGTATACTCCTATTAAATTAGAATTAATAAATAAGTACAATCATTTTAAAATTGCAGTTAGTTGATGTTTTGATTGCTTCGTCGGCTGCCCTCGCAATGACAGTTAGTATTTAATTTCTAGTAATCACGAAATATACCAAAAGGTCATTTCGAAATGAGTGACGCTAGGAACGATTGAGAAATCTCTTTAACTGTTTTTATGCACTTTCTTTTCCATTAATGCGTACTGAATCAAGTTCAGCACAGACTTCATCAAAAAATATAGACGTATTATTTTCAATTTATGGCAACTTAAAAAAGTTATATTATATTCTTTTTTCCATTGATGAAAAAAGAACCAAAAAAACCGAGACTTATTTTATTTTTCTGAAAGCCTACTTTTTAATCCATTATCGTGTCCAGACCGCAAGCTATTTAGACACTTTCCATTCCTTAAAAATTGAATTTTTGTAAAAAATAAAAGTAGGACGGGTTTAGATTCTAACTTTAAGTCATTAGATTCATCGTCGTAAACTCACTCGTAATGATAAAATCTTAACGTCATTGCGAGGCACGAAGCAATCTGTTTGTCTGTAGTTCTTATTTAATGAGATTGCTTCGTCGACTGTCCTCGCATTGACAGTTAGTATTTAATTTCTAGTAATCACGAAATACACCAAAATGTCATTTCGAAATGAGTGACGCTAGGAGCGATTGAGAAATCTCTTTAACTGTTTTTATGCACTTTCTTTTCCATTAATGCGTACTGAATCAAGTTCAGCACAGACTTCATCAAAAAATATAGACGTATTATTTTCAATTTATGGCAACTTAAAAAAGTTATATTATATTCTTTTTTCCATTGATGAAAAAAGAACCAAAAAAACCGAGACTTATTTTATTTTTCTGAAAGCCTACTTTTTAATCCATTATCGTGTCCAGACCGCAAGCTATTTAGACACTTTCCATTCCTTAAAAATTGAATTTTTGTAAAAAATAAAAGTAGGACGGGTTTAGATTCTAACTATAATTCATGAGATTCATCGTCGTAAACTCAATCGTAATGATAAAATCTTAACGTCATTGCGAGGCACGAAGCAATCTGTTTGTCTGTAGTTCTTATTTAATGAGATTGCTTCGTCGACTGTCCTCGCATTGACAGTTAGTATTTAATTTCTAGTAATCACGAAATACACCAAAATGTCATTTCGAAATGAGTGACGCTAGGAGCGATTGAGAAATCTCTTTAACTGTTTTTATGCACTTTCTTTCCCATTGATGAATACTGAATCAAGTTCAGTACAGGCTTCAATAAAATATATAGACTTTCTTTTATTTTTCTAAAATACTACGCCATCATTCCATTCACAAACACATCTACAAAATCTTTCATTTTATCTAGAATACGTTCTCCAATTGATCTGGCTTGCAGTATACTTGGTCTGTTGCCTAAACATTTAAAAATATCGTCTCGTATAGGTTCTTGACCATTGTAGATATAACTTTCTATTAATGCGTTGAATTGTTTTGCGTCTAAGTTCTCTTCTTCGCAAAGTTTGTGCAACGCTTGTACTTTTTGATCTTGCCAATACTGTTCAAATTCGTCCTCTATTTTATCGGCATCATGAATGTGAGGTAAGTTCTCTTCAATGAATTTTTCGATGAGTTCTCGCTTACTTCTCAGGGTAATATCGCCTCCTAATAAATCAATAATTGCTTTTTTCTGCGCTTCGGATTTACTTGGCTCTTTTTCTTCTTTAAAGTCTTTCAGTAGTTTTAGGATATAGTTTCTATCAATACGATCTCTGTGAATCAATTCTAATTCAAAATCAATAGCGTCTAAGATGGAAATCTTTTCTTTTTGGGCTTCTTTTTGTACTTTTTCATAGATATCCAGGTATTTTCCTTTATAATCTTCAAACTCTTGTGCATTAAGCGGTAAAGCATCCCAATCAAAATCGGTGTAAGATTGCAATACATTCAAGGTGCGCATTAGTTTTCTAAACGCTTGTACAAAAGCGGCCTCTTCATCTTCGCTTTCTAAATCGTTTACACTTTGATACGTTGGTGTTATTTCTTTCAATTCTTTAAAAGCCGCGTCAAACTTCTTTGCGATGTCTTCATATTCAGGCATCACAACGACCTCTATGGCGTCTTTGTTCGAGAACAAGGTAATTGCATCATCAGTCGCTTTTTTAAGGTTTCTAAAGCACAAGATGTTTCCTTGTGATTTCTGTTCTCCTAATATTCTATTGGTACGCGAAAAGGCTTGTATTAAACCATGCTGCTTTAAGTTCTTATCTACATACAAGGTGTTTACCTTTTTTGCATCAAAACCAGTCAACATCATACCAACAACAATCACAATGTCTAATCGATCTTTCTCATCATTGAAGTTTTGTTTTTCTCTTTCTTTTAAACGCTTGCTGATGTCTTTAAAATAGCCCTCAAACAGCGTGCTATCTTTTGTGGTGTAACTGGTGCCGAACATCGTATTATAATCAGCAATAAAACCTTCTAGCTTATCACGTGTATGACTTGATTGATAGGTAAGCTCCGTTTCTGCAGCGATTTTTAAAGTATCTTCAGGCAAATAATCTTGCGCTTCTTTACCATCTTCATTGGCGCCATAGGTAAAGATTGTTGCGATGCGTAAATCGTGATCGCCTGCTAATTTCTTTTGTTGAAACAACTCATAATAGGCTATAGCTGCATCTATACTACTTACCGCAAATAGGGCAGAGTATTCCTTATTAAATGTTTTTCGTTTGTGGTTTGCAATAATATAATTAGCAACGCCTTCTATGTATTGAGGATCATTAAAGACTTCTTCTTTATTAATATCCTCTACCATTTCATCAAACTGTGGTTTGTTTTTGTGTTTAAAAACACTGTAATACTCAATACCAAATTTTAATACATTTTGATCTCTAATGGCATCGGTAATGACATACTTGTGTAAACAGTTGCCAAACAAATCTTTGGTGGTCCGTTTTCCTAAATCGTTTTTAGAAGCATTTTCTGCAAATATGGGGGTGCCTGTAAAGCCAAATAACTGACTTTCAGCAAAGAATTCTGTTATTCTTCCGTGTGTTTCTCCAAACTGACTTCGATGACATTCATCAAAAATAAACACAAAACGTTCCTTTTTTAAAGGCTCTAATTGCTTGCGGTACTTCCCCGAAATGGCATTGTTTAGCTTTTGTATGGTGGTTATAATGAGGTCTGAATCTTTTGCTACTCCTTTTTTATCTTTAAATTTTCCTAAAAACTGATTGACCAAACTATTGGTATTATCAGTAGAATCTACACTTCCATCCTTAAAAGAATTGAATTCTTGCATGGTTTGGTAATCTAAATCTTTACGATCTAATACAAACACCACTTTATACACTTCTGGCAAATCCATTAGAATCTGACTCGTTTTAAAGGAAGTTAAGGTTTTACCCGAACCCGTGGTATGCCATATATAGGCATTGTCTGTATTGGTTTTTACGTGTTTAATAAGCGCCTCGGTAGCAAAGTATTGGTAGGGGCGAAACACCATTAATATTTTATGGGTTTGGTTAATAACAATATAATTGGCAATCATTTTACCCAAATGGTCTGGGTTTAAAAAAGTAATAGTAAAATCTACAAGCTCGGTAACGTTCTTATTGTTGGCGTCTGCCCAATAAAAGGTTTGTTTTACCGATTGCAGCGCGTTATTGGCCAAATACTTGGTGTTGCCACCATTGCTAATTACAAACAACTGTACATATTGAAACAGCCCATGATTGCTCCAAAAGGAATGTTTTTGATACCTATTAATTTGATTAAAAGCTTCTTTAATTTCTAAACCTCTGCGTTTTAACTCTATTTGTACCAATGGCAACCCATTGACGAGCAAAGTAACATCATATCTGTTTTTAAACGAACCTTCTTGGGTGACTTGATTGGTTACTTGAAACAAGTTGTTGTTCCAGTTTTCTGAATCAAAGAATTGCACATAGGCGATGTCTCCGTTTTCTTGTGTAAAGCTAAAGCGGTCTCTTAGGGTTTTGGCTTTTTCAAATACATTGCCTTTGGCCAAATGGTTGAGAATGCCATCAAATTCTTTATCAGTGTAACTAGCTGTATTAAATACTTCTAACTGCCTCTTTAAATTAGAAACCAAGGCAGCACCATCCATTATTTTGGCGGATGCGTATCCTAAACCAATTAATTGTTTGATTAGGTTATTTTCTAAGATGGCTTCTGATTGATGAGTCATATTTATTTCCAAATTGATTGATTATTCCAATTATTTAAAAAGCCTAGTTTATAGATTGGTACGTCTGGATGGTTATTGAACAATTCTAATAATTTGTCTTTTATATGATGTCCTGGTGTTACTTTGTTTGTTAGATAAACTAAAGTAGAAATTATTAAAAAAGGTTTCTTTTTTTGTACATCTGTTAACGGCTGATCTAACCAATCAAACATTGGAGTTGCAATATCATCCTTTGGCCTTTTAACCATGTTTCTACTCCATAATCTTGAATGATGCGCAATAATATTCCTAACATAAACGATGGCTTCAAGCCAACTAGATAATTCACTGTGTATATGCAAACCCATCTCTTTTGCAATTATTGTTTTCTCTGGTATTTGATGCGCTAAGTTTTTATATAGTTTAGAAAGCGTGCCCATAGAAACAACTTCTAATATTTTCCAAGCTTCAGGGTCTTGATGCGGATGTTTCCTTTTATGCTCTTTTTTAAATATTTCTTGGCTATAATCAAATTCTCTAAAAATATGAGTAAGATGCGATGCATGTTTTACATTGTCATTAAATAAATTACAATCTATATACCATAATGCGCCATATTTTAATGACATATGATAAATCATTTTGGTACGTAAAGCTATTTCAACACGTTCTATAGCATCAAACAATATTAGACGTAAGTGTCTATCAAAATTATATCTTTCAATGATAGTTTCGAAATAAGTATTTGGTTTAAAAGTATGATTTACCCTATCGTTTTGTGTATCCCACCAATAACCTTTTAAACGATAATAACTAATTGTAGAAAAATAATGAGTAGCATCTTGCTCATTATGAAACAACATTCCTCTAGTTTTGAGTTGTTGTACTTGTTGCGCTATGGTAAAGGCTGGTTTAATTGCCATAGCTATATAAAAAAAATGACTCGTGAGCAGATCTTACGGTATGCAGCACGAGTACTGTTACGACAAAAGTACAAATATTATAACAGTTTTCATTAATTTTTTCCATGTTTTATCAATTTTAACTATTTCTTATCAAATAAATATCTACACAAACATTTGCTGCAACAGCCCTTTTTTAAAGGCTTGGGTTTGGGTTATTTGATGAGTTACTGCTTCTATTTTGGTATCGATACTCGATAAATACCTAGCGATTTTTTGTTGTTCTTCAAGTAAAGGCAATTGGAATTTAAATCGTTCAAAAAGATTTTTCTTACTAATTCTTACTCGACCTGAACCACTTGAAAGACTTAATAGTTTCTTTTGATTTTCTCTTGTTTGAATTAAGAACGAAATGAATGAATTATCAATTTCTTCACCACTTCTTATCCAACAAACATCAACACTTGTTATATAATCACCAGAATATGGAAATAAACAAACATTCAAATCATTATCGACCATTCTATTAATAAGTATATCTCCTTTTTTAATTAATGTTCCTTTAACTGCATCAAAATTCTCTTCTGATAATGTTTTTAATTTTTTATCAATAAATTCTCCAAGCCCTATATTACCTAACTGAATTATTGAATATTTTTCATTTTTCCCTAAATTTTCAGATAGAATCCAATCTCCATCACCATGTACTAAGTTTTTAACTTCAGTAAATCTTTGCTCCTCCCAATCCGGATAGTCCTTCCCATTCTCATCTTTAAACCGCAACTGGCCAGAGAAGAGTTGTTGCATGACCCCTTTTTTGTAGTCCTCCAACAATGCCTTCTTTTTGGTGAGCTGCTGTATTTTTTCATCTACCGCAGATAAAAAGGAAGCTATTTTTTGTTGTTCGGGGAGGGAGGGCTTCGAAAATTTTGCATTATTAATAATACTATTATAAAGTCTTTGAATGGTACCTCCTTCAGAATCGTATCTTACTATTTGATATATATAAAACAAAAATGAATTTGTTATCAATTCTTCTTCATTGTCTATCCAAACAATATTTGAATCTTGATAATAAGAAGGGCTGCCGTCATAAATAACAGTTCTTCCTAAAGTGCCAGAGGCTGACATTAATATATCATCAATTTTTGGAAAGGAAAACCTTTCCCTATAATCCAAATACAGTTCATTAGATATATAAGCATCTGCCTGTTTTCCGAAAGTTCCTATTTTGTAGAAAGGAATATCTCCAATTTCTGTAGTATCACTGCTAAAAATTCTCTTGCACATCCTTATTTTACCTACATCCCCTAATTTCTTTTTCTCCCAGTCTCCATCAAACTCACTAAATCTTAATGCGGGAACGAGAGGATGCGATTGCTTGCGTTTGCTTCGTTCTTCGTCCTCGCAATGACTGGCTTGCAATGACGGTTTGTTATCCATATGTGTTGTTGCGGTACTCATTAAAAAGGCGTGTCTATGTCTAATTGTTTACAGTAATCGGCTATGGTGGCGTCGGTAGTGGTCATATCTGTATCTATGGCTTTGAGGGCGTTAGAAACGGTTGCCAGATCTACAGGTTCTTCTTCTTCAAAGGTATCTACATAACGTGGTATGTTGAGGTTGTAGTCGTTTTCTGCTACTTCTGTTAGTTTGGCTACATGGCTGTATTTATCTTCGGCTGTTCGGTTTTTGTAGGTATCAATGATTTTAGCAATGTCTTCGGCACGCAAGTAGTTCTGCGTTTTTATTTTCTCGAAATGTTGACTCGCATCAATAAATAAAAGGTTGTCCGCCTCGGACCGTTCTTTTTTTAGCACTAAAATACAGGTAGGAATACTAGTTCCGTAAAAGATGTTCGCTGGCAAACCGATTACGGCATCTAAATAGTTGCGGTCTTGGATGAGGTACTTACGAATGTGCCCTTCGGCACCTCCTCTAAACAATACACCGTGTGGCAGCACTAGCGCCATGGTTCCGTTATCGGCCAACTGATGCACCATGTGTTGCACAAAGGCAAAATCGGCCTTAGAGCTTGGTGCTAATTTTCCATAGTTAGAAAAACGGTCGTCACTCATAAACAAGGGGCTTGCGCTCCACTTGGCAGAGAATGGCGGGTTGGCTACAATAGCTTCAAAACGTTGGTCTGTATGTTGTGGCCGCTCTAGGGTATCTTCATTTTTAATATCGAAACGTTTGTAATGCACATCGTGCATAATCATGTTCATGCGGCACAAGTTGTACGTGGTTGGGTTCATTTCTTGTCCGTAAAACGCACTTACTTCTTTTACTTGTTTGGCAACGCGCAATAACAAAGAACCTGAACCACAAGTAGGATCGTACACCGATTTTAGTCTGTCTTTACCCACGGTTACCAATTGCGCCAACACATTGGATACTTGTTGCGGGGTATAAAACTCGCCTGCTTTTTTTCCTGCACCAGAGGCAAATTTCCCGATGAGGTATTCGTACGCATCACCCAAGATATCGCTTTCGGTATTGGCAATGTCAAAATCGATTTCGTCTAAATGCGAGAGTACTTTTACAATGAGTTCGTTTTTGTCGTTTTCAGATTTCCCCAATTTAGAGCTGGTTAAATCTAAGTCTTCAAATAGGTTTCCAAAGTCTTCTTCACTTTCAGATCCCATGGTGCTTTGCTCTATGTGCGCGAGCACTTTGGCAAGGTCACCCAATATAAATTCGTTTTTTCCGCCTGCATTTCCTCTTTTTGCGAGTTCACTAAACAGCTCTGATGGCAATAAGAAGTACCCTAGCTTGTCTAGTGCGGCATCTTTAATGGCTTCTATAAAAGCGGCTTCTTGCGCATGGCCTTCTACTTGGTTAAAATTAAGATGGTCTGGTGCTAGTATTTCGTTGGCATAGAGTTCCATTTTAGTACTCAGGTACTTGTAGAAAATGAAGCCTAATATGTAATCCCTAAAATCATCGGCATCCATTTTACCACGTAGGGTATTGGCGATAATCCAAAGTTGTTGCTCTAGTTGTGCTTTTTGCTCGGTCATGGGGGGAATAGCATTTTTTTTGTAAAACTTTAAGTGTGGTAATCTTTTGAAGGAGGCGAAAGAAAAAAAGGATGTTATTTTTTAAAGCGCTTGCTTCTTGTGTTTGTGTATATTTTTCGATTTGTTTAAATTGTGACTAATGGTTTTGTGTGCGAGAATTTTCATTTTTTTTATCATCAATAATTTTATAATAAATTAATAGGAATACATCTAATCACAAAAACTATAGCATTTATTTTACTAATGTTATTGAGTTTTCTATCAGTACTTTTATAGACTTGGTCTTTGTTTTCATCGTTATCTTTTTTTTTAAAATTCACGTTTCATAATAATCACTACTATAAATCTATTTTAGGATATTGATCCTAGTAATAGTAAACAGTTTAACCACTTTTACACTATCGATTAATAGCGGCTTCAACCGAAACTTTTCCATTTTTTTTACGTTAAAACTTAGTGAAATTAGCATTAAATTTTAGCAACTCCTTGCGTATTAATACCCATTTTTAAAAAAACAGGTTTATTTGTTTATACATTTACACGTATTTATAAATAGAAATTTCATCCATTTATTGATGCCTGTCTGTTGGATATGCATATAAACGTGTATTAATTTTCAAGAAAAAACAGCTGTTATTAAAAATTTAATTATGCTTTTTTTCATGTGGCCTTAGTATTTATGAGGTGTTTTAAACTTTAACTATTTTTTTTATTCCGTAATTGAATACCTTACTTTTTAAGGTGTCCACCAAAGATAGTTTGGTAAAACAGTGCGCTCTTGCGGGAAACCGCAGTTACAAATGTGGATTACCGCAAATAATTACGTGCCAAGCACCAAAATAGTACCCACTTTTAAAAAAAAATGTACAAATCCATGTTTATTTCCCGTGTATTCGTGCCTTAAAAAAAGGCCATTACTAGGAATTTTAGGACGAAGTAATCTGTTTATCTGTAGCTTCAAGCAATAAGATTGCCTTACTTCTACTCCGCTCAGCACAAGTTCACTCGCAATAACAGGGGTCATTTATGTTACTTGGACGCAACTTTTACCCAATCAGCATGCAATTTACATCGCATGCGTACGCGATGAAAGTTACATGCGGACGTAATTTTACTGAAAAAGTAAAAAAAAGGCATAAAAAAACCTCAATAACACATGGTTATTGAGGTTTTAAGTCATTTTAACTACTTAACGTCATTGCGGCACGAAGCAATCTGTTTCTCCTTACCGTCATTGCGAGGCACGAAGCAATCTGTTTCATCCGTGTTCCTACTCATGAGATTGCCGCGTCCTACGTCCTCGCAATGACAGTTAGTATTTAATTTCTAGTAATCACCAAATATATCAAAATGTCATTTCGAAATGAGTGACGCTAGGAACGATTGAGAAATCTCTTTAACTGCTTTTATTTAATTTCTTTTCCATTGATAAATACTTAATCAAGTTCAGTATAGGATTCAATAAAATATATAGACTTTCTTTTATTTTTCTAGAAGGCTACTTTTTCTCTTTTAGAGGGAAGTTTATCAAGTTTTCTTATTGGGTACATTATGTCTTATATTTTTATAATATGCACCAAAAACACAAAAGAAAGTACATGTATTATAATCTTAGCACTTTTTGTCTCATTAAGCTCAACGGTTTTGAATAAAGCACATCAAAATGTACTTTATTTTTTATTGTAATCCGTTGTTTTGGTCTCTATTCCGTAGGTATTAGAATTATGGTCTTTAAAGATCTCCAAGCGAGGTGGGTAAAATGTGTACACCGCAAAAAGTACACAAAAGGTAATTAATAAGAGTACCCCCCATATGTTCAGCCTGTTTGAGTGTTTTAACTGAAACACTTTATAGCAAAACAATTGGCAAACTAGTACTCCAATTATATAGGAAGAAATGTCTACCCAAAGAATTGTTCTATTTAGGAACGTTGTGTACGTGTAAAAAATGAGTAGAATGGTGCAAGAAATAAGCAACACACCCACTGCTTTAGAAAAAAAATAATTATTTATTTCTTTACCTAGTGCAAAATATTCTACTACAGAAAATGAGATTACTGCCCAAAGACCTAATTTTAGGTGCTCCCATACACTTTCATTTACGGGAGTAATCGCACCAATAAGTACGCATTTATGTGACCATTCATATAGGTAATGATAAAGAACCCCAAGAAGAACAATAAAAAAAAATCCTCCTATGCTCCATCTTTTAACTTTATTTGTATTGCTAACCATCATCCTTTAATTGATTACAACGCCAAACTTAAATACGTAATGTTCTCTGTGGGGCAACTCTTTATTTTAGTTGATGTGCTACTTGTTATCTAGTAATGTAAAATATATTCTGTTCGTCTGTTAAGAGCTTTTCCCTTACCTGAATTATTTGATTCAATGGGTTTACTTTCTCCATAATATTCCGAAATTATTCTGTTTTTAGAGATGCCACTTGCAATTAGGAAATGGACTACTATCATAGCGCGCTTCTGTGATAATTCTAAATTGTAATTGTCTGACCCAACATTATCTGTATGTGCCATTATTTTAATTTTTAATTGAGGATTCGCAGAAAGATAATTGCTCAATACCTTCAATTCATTTGTTCCTTTTTCATTTATCACAGATTTGTCTGTCTTAAAATAGACCCATTCAAATTTTAGCACTTTATTAATTTCAAAGCTCGAAGCTACTGCCTCTTGGATACGTTGAATTACAACATCATCAAAATAATAATAGGCACCTTTAATTAGGCCATTTTTTAGAACGTCTTTGGGGAATGTACTGCGATTTATTTTTTGTATTTCTATTGCATTTCTACTTTCAAAATTACCAATTGTAATAAATCTTTCTCCACCATTTGCTTCATATATCTCTTCGTAATATTGCCACCCTTTGTTATGATTTGATGCGTTCCCTTTTGTTATGTTTATCTGAGGTTTAAAAGAAATTGGCATTGTTTTAACCTGCCGTATTGCATTTGTGGTGAGCGCCATAGATAAGTTTTCGCAAGCGTATGCAGATTTAGAACTTAATCTATAATAGAATGAAATCAAGTAGTTTGTTTTGGATATCAAAGGACGCTTTAATGCTGTTTGAATATATTCTCTCCAAACCTGTGGTTGAGTGTAAAGAAATAATCCAGCATAGGAAATACCCTCTTTGGGTTCTGAGATACCATGCCCATTTTTAGGCACACCGAAAAGGGGATTGGGTTTATTATTGTCGAGACATTTTTTTGTGTAGCGATCACTAGAGCCAAGACCAGCATTTTTCCAACCATCTGCTATTATTGGTGCATTTTTTAATGGTGGACACACCTTGGATTCCTCAAAGCTGCCATTGCGTACTAAATTTTGAGAATACAAATTACTGCATGTAAATAATAGCCCGAAACATATTTTAATAATTGAAGTTAATTTATTTGACATAACCTATTAGAGAATGTGTAACAACGGTTTGTATAAGATTAGTTGCGCAGTTCAAAAACTAAAGTTAATAAATAAATTACAGATAGAAAATAGACTACACCCAAAATTTTAGATAAATTTATAATTAATTTTATAGGGCTTAAGAAAAGGCCTAAAACACATCTTTAAGGCTTATTTTGTATTTAGTAGATATTTCTTTTTATTAAGTAGTTTATTAAAGCACCTTTTGCTATTTTAATCACAAAACCTTAAGATCATTGCGAAGTTAGCCACTACTAAGAGCAGTCGAAATAAAATAATCTGTTTATCGCTATCGTCATTGCGACGCACGAAGCAATCTGTTTGTCTGTAGTTCTTATTTCATGAGATTGCCGCGTCCTGCGTCCTCGCAATGACAGTTAGTATTTAATTTCTATTAATCACAAAATATACCAAAATGTCATTTCGAAATGAGTGACCCTAGGAACGATTGAGAAATCTCTTTAACTGTTTTCATTCACTTTCTTTTCCATTGATGCATACTGAATCTAGTTCAGCACAGACGTATTATTTTCAATTTATGGCAACTTAAAAAAGTTGTATTATATTCTTTTTTCCATTGATGAAAAAAGAACCAAAAAAATCTAGACTTATTTTATTTTTCTGAAATCCTACCTTTTAATCCATTATCGTGTCCAGACCGCAAGCTATTTGGACACTTTCCATTCCTTAAAAATTGAATTTTTGTAAAAAATAAAATAGGTCGGGTTTAGATTCTAACTATAATTTATGAGATTCATCGTCGTAAACTCACTCGCAATGAGGGTTCGTAGTTCATTTCTAGTAAACACTAAATATACCAAAATGTCATTTCGAAATGAGTGACGCTAGGAATGATTGAGAAATCTTTTTAACTGCTTTATTCACTTTCTTTTCCATTGATGAAAAGAAACAAAAATCTAGACTTACTTTTATTTTTCTGAAATTCTACTTTCTATTTCACTAACGAATCCAGACCGTAAACTCTTTGGATTCTTGCCGTTCTATAGAAATTGAATTCTAACAAAAAATAAAATAGGTCGGGTTTAGATTCTAACTATAATTTATGAGATTCATCGTCGTAAACTCACTCGCAATGAGGGTTCGTAGTTCATTTCTAGTAAACACTAAATATACCAAAATGTCATTTCGAAATGAGTGACACTAAAAACGATTGAGAAATCTCTTTAACTGTTTTTATTCACTTTCTTTTCCATTGATGAAAAGAAACAAAAATCTAGACTTACTTTTATTTTTCTAAAATTCTACTTTCTATTCCACTAACGAATCCAGACATTTTATCTGGTTCCCCAATCAAGTTGAGGACATGCTTTGGATTCTTGCCGTTCTATAGAAATTGAATTCTAACAAAAAATAAAGTAGGTCGGGTTTAGATTCTGACTATAACTTATGAGATTACTTCAATTTTTACTGGTGTAAAATCCAATACGTTTGTATTCATCAATTACTAAAACAGTGTTCGTTTATATTGCTATTCATTTACCGTTTATAATAGCATATTAAATAAATAACCTGAAATAATAATGCAAAGTGTAACCACTCCAAAAAAGATAGCAATGAGTTTTAGCGTCATTACTTTTTTTAAAAGCATTGCTTCTGGTAGCGATAAGCCAACAACGCCCATCATAAAAGCAATAGCAGTTCCTAACGGAATTCCTTTGGCTACTAATACTTGCACTACTGGTAGAATGCCTGATGCATTTGAATACATTGGAACCGCCAAAATAGTAGCAATAGGTACAGCAAAGAGATTGTCTTTATCCATATATTTTTGAAAAAAATCTTCTGGAATGTAACCGTGCATTACGCCTCCTATAGCAATTCCAATAATTACATACCAAATAATGCCTTTAAGAATTTTTAGCACTTCTGTCCAAATAATTGGCAAACGTTGCAGTAGGGTTTGTTTTTCTGCTTTAAATAAATCTTGATCTCTTTGTGCATTTGCTAATACTTCTTTAACCCAAGGTGTTAGATAGCGTTCTAATTTTAAATATTGAAGGATACTACCAGATATTGTACCCAAAAGCACACCACTAATGACATAAATAACTGTGGTTTTTAAACCAAATAAGCCAATAAAAAGTCCGATTGCGACTTCATTAACTAAAGGTGAAGTAATTAAAAAAGCAAAGGTTACACCTAACGGAATTCCGCCTCTTACAAAACCTATAAATAGCGGAACAGAAGAACAAGAACAAAAAGGAGTTACCACACCAAAAAGACTTGCCATAAGGTATTGCAAGCCATATAATTTATTTCTTGATAGATAGTTTTTAACTTTTTCTATGGGAAAGTAACTATTAACAATACCCATAAAAAAGATGACTATAAGAAGAAGTAGTAAAATCTTTGTGGTGTCATAGATAAAAAAATTTAAGGCGGCTGCTAAATGTTGTCCTCTGTTTAAATGCAACACATCAAAGACCAACCAATCTGCTATATTTTGTACCCAATCAAACATTTTTTAGCTTATTTATTGAACAACTTTGATTTGAAGTAGACAATGCCTTATGATACTGCATTGTCGTTTTAATTAATTTAAAAGAGTCAATACTTCTTCTTTAGAGGGCACTCGGCCTTTTATTAGAATTACATCATTTAGAACCAAAGCGGGTGTAGCCATTACATTAAATTTCATAATCTCCATAATGTCCTCTACTTTTTCAATAGACGCATCAATATTATTTTCTGAAACTACTTCTTTTACAACACTTGCCATTGATTGACATTTTGGACACCCGGTTCCTAATATTTTAATTATTTTGGTCATCATATTATGTTTGTTTATCGCCATTAGACGCTATAATTGTTAAAAAACAGCTATCAAAAAAAATGTTTAAATAATGCTTTCGCAATTTTCCAATTGTCTTGATGAATACAATACTTTATTTTTGGTGGTCTTAGTTCTCCTTGAATAAGGCCCGCTTTTTTTAATTCTTTAAGATGTTGAGAAATTGTTGATTGAGAAATGGGCAATAAACCAACTAAATCTCCAGTAAAACAGCACGTATGGTTATCAAGATGTTTTAGAATGGCAATACGTGTAGGATGTTCTACTGCTTTTGAAAATTTTGCTAAATCTTCAATTCCTGTTTTATTAACGATATATGCTCCATTTCTTTTCATAGTACCCATCGTAAATTTACGATAGGTATTTAAGTTGATATGTGATAAAAATCATATTTGAAATTTATTTTATAGAAAGAAACAACTACTTTATTTTTGGTAAATTCTATATTATATGGAGTAGATTTTTTAAAAACCTTACACCTGTAAATGAATTTGATTACTCATACCTTAAAGCATCTATAGGATTTAGTTTTGCTGCTTTTCTTGCAGGGAAATACCCAAAAACGACACCAACTAATACAGAAAAACCAAACCCTATTAAAATAGAATTTACAGCGGTTGGTATGTAAAAATTGGTGGCTTTATAAATAATTTGATTCCCTGCAATTCCCAGTAAAATTCCTATAAAACCACCTGCTAAACTCAGCACAATCGCTTCAATTAAAAATTGCGTTAAAATATCTGTTTCTCTTGCGCCAATTGCTAATCTGGTGCCAATTTCTCTTGTACGTTCTGTAACTGAAACGAGCATAATATTCATAATACCAATGCCACCAACAAGAAGTGAAATACTAGCGATTGCCCCTAATATTAAGGTTAAAATACCGGTTACATTTCCTGTAATTTCCTGTAATTCTATTTGAGTGGTCACTTCAAAATCATCTTCTTCCCCCTCTAAAATACGATGAGATTCTCTTAAAAGCGCTGTAATTTCAGTTTCTGCATCTAAAATATGATCTTCGCTTATTGCACTTGCCATAATCATATTATACCCTCTTCCATGTCCGTACAATCTGTTCTGAATGGTAGTGTAAGGTGCAATTAACATGTTGTCTTGATCTTGCCCAATGGTGCCTTGTCCTTCTTCTTTTAAAAGACCTACAATTGTAAAAGGAACTTTATTTATTCTTATTTGCTGCCCTACTGGATCTAAATTATCATAGAGTTCTTTCTTAATCGTATTCCCAATGACACACACTTTACGGGCAATTTTTACATCTTCATTTGTAAAACCACTTCCAGAAATAATTTCTCTACTTAGAATATCAAAATAATCTGAAGCTACCCCATAAATTGTTGTAGACTTATTACCACTAGGTCCAATTGCTTTTACCCCATTCGCTACTAAAGGAGATAGTTTAGATAACCAAACTGAATTTTTTTGTATAATTTCAAAATCCTTTTGATCTATTCGCCTTCCCATTCTTACTTCTATTCCCGCTCTATGTTCAGATTTGGTACTTATCATTAATAAGTTCGTACCCAAACCAGATATTTGATTTTGTACTGCTTGTGTTGCGCCTTCTCCTGCAGAAATTGTCATTATAACAGCGGCTACTCCAATAATAATTCCAAGTGCAGTTAATAAACTACGTGTCCTGTTTTTATTTATAGATTGAAACGCTACTTTAAATGTTTTTAGCAATTGTTTCATACTCGTTCATTATCCGTTTAATTCTAACTCTTTTAGTGCACTTTCTTTGGTGCTTCTCTCCTTAATGAGTTCATCTGTTAAAACACGCCCATCTCTTAAGTAAATCATTCGTTTTGCAAATTGTGCTATTTCTGGTTCATGGGTAATCATTAAAATCGTTTTCCCTTCATTGTTTAAATGCACAAATAAATCGGCAATATCTATACTGGTGCTACTATCTAAATTTCCTGTTGCTTCATCAGATAAAATAAGTGCCGGGTTATTTACCAAAGCTCTTGCAATTGCAACTCTTTGTTGTTGTCCTCCAGAAAGTTCATTTGTTTTATGATAAATACGATTTCCCAAACCTACTTGTTCTAAGGCTTTTTTTGCAAGTTCTTTTGAATTTGAAAAACGCCCAGTTCTATCATAAACCAATGGTAATTCTACATTTTCTAAAGCTGTTGTTCTTGATAAGAGATTGTAACTTTGAAAAATGAATCCTATTTTTTGATTTCTAATATCTGCTAATTCATTTTTATTCAAGTCATTAACATATACACCATCTAAAAAATATTGTCCAGAAGTTGGCGTATCTAAACAGCCTAAAATATGTAATAAGGTTGATTTCCCAGAACCTGAAGACCCCATAATTGCTACAAATTCTCCTTCTTCTATGGTAATATCAATTTCAGAAAGCGCGTAGACTTCTATGTCGCCATTTTTAAAAACACGACCTAAATTCTTCGTTTCTATTACTTTTTTTAAAGCCATTTTTAGTATTATTTTTTTGATTTAATACCATTAATCGCTTTTAGTTCTTCCGTCAATTCAGAACCATCTAAGAGTTTTCTAATTTCCGATTGTAAGCCTGTTTTTATTCCAATTTCAACAAACATAAAATCTATTTTTTTTAGATTATTTAGATAGAAAAAACCATCAATATTGGTTGGTAATGTTTTTTTAAAGTTTGCAGGAGTATATGTTTCTGATGTGTTTATGGCTTTTATAAACTGCTTTTGTATAGAATCTAAAAGTACTGTTTTACTTTTTGATACTAATATTGATTTTACTTCTTTAAGCATTTTCTCAGTAGGTCTAAATCTAAAAGCCGAATTATTAATAAGAAAAACACCTTCTGCAGTACTTGTTATAAAATCAAGATTGGTTGTCATTCCTGGTAACAGCAGCCCTTTATCATTATCTACATCTACAACAACCTGGTAATTAACTACATTGTTAATCTCAAGGGGTTGTAATCTAATTTGGCTCACTTTTCCTTTAAATTTTTTCTCTGGATAGGTTTGCACACTAAAACGAACGGGCATATTATTAATAATATAACCAATATCACTTTCATCTACATCTGCTAAGATTTGCATTTTTGATAAATCTTCTGCGATGATAAACATTTTTGGTGTTGAAAATGATGCTGCAACGGTTTGCCCCTCTTCTACACTTCTTTCTGTTACTGTACCGCTAATAGGAGATGTAATGTGTGCATAGTTAATACTTACTTGTATGTTTTTTACAGCCGCTGAAGAAGCTTTTTTAGCACTTAAAGCTTGTTCATAGATATATTTAGAGTTGCTAAATTCTTGTTGTGAGATGACCCCTTTTTCATACAAAGCTTTACTTCTATTGTACTCTTCTGTACATTGGTTTAGTTGCACCGTACTTACTGCTAAATTAGCTTGAGCACTTGTTAAATTGGTTTTTAATAATTTTAAATCCATTTCGGCTAAAACCTCACCCGCTTTCACTTTATCATTATAATCTACATAGATTTTTTTGATAGTTCCAGAAATTTGAGTTCCAATTTCTACGGTATTTATTGCCTCTAAAGTTCCGGTACTAGATACTGCCAGTTCAATATTTCCTTTTTCTAAAGGCGTAAAAACATATGCAATGTTTTTTGCATCAATCTGAGGTTTTATAAAAAAATAAGCGATTAGAGCAAGTATTAAAACTATAGGAAGAATCCATTTTAATTTTTTCATAATTAAATTTTTTTACTTAAAAATGATATCATATTTTAGAGTAAAAGTAGGTTGAAGAACCTAAAATAACTATGACTTAAATCAGTATTCTAAAGTTGAAATAATTAGAAAAAGGCCTTGGTAACTCAAAATTAAAAACAGAAACAGCACTGATAGTAGACGTATTGCTATTCTAAAAAGGGGTTTATCTATTTTAAAGACATTCCTTATTTTTTAATACTAAGATTGTTTGTAAAACCTTTTTTGAGTGCTTAAATGCAGCGCATGAAATTGGCGTTGATAAAAAATATTTTCACCTTTTGAAAAGTAAAAATTTAACTCAAAAAATGCGGGTATTGGGTTGGCTATTATGGAAAGAATCGTAAAATAGTATACTGTTGAAGTTTGGATAACTTCAACAGTAGAAAAAGAAACTACTTTACACTTTACATTATTTCAAAATAAAAAAGAAGACTCGTTCTTCTCAATTTAGATTACTGTAACTCTTACCTTTTTCTTTTTTAAACGTGTATTATTTAGTTTAGTAACTAAATCTTTAGCAATGGTAACAGGAACAGCCACAAAAGCACAATCTTGCTTTAGCTCTATGGTACCCAATTGATCTTTTGTTAAATTTCCTTGTTTTAAGAATAAACCAGCAATATCTCCTTTAGATATTTTATCTTTTCTTCCTCCTGAGATAAATAAAGTTTCCCAAAAAACAGGTTTTCTTTCCGCTTGTTTACTAATATCTTCTATGTTGATGTTTTTTATAAAATCTGGTAAACGCTCATCTTTCCATTTTAATACATAGGCAGTTCCTTTTGAAGAAACTCTTGCAGTTCGTCCATTTCTATGTGTAAAATCTTCTTTAAATGAAGGCAATTCGTAGTGAATTATATATTCCATTTCTGGCACATCAATACCTCTTGCAGCTAAATCTGTAGCAATTAAAATTTGATTGGTTCCGTTTCTAAATTTTATTAAAGAACGTTCTCTATCTTTTTGCTCCATACCTCCACTAAAGCAACCGTGGCTAATGTTTTTAGTTTCTAAAAAAGAACTTACGGTATGAATGCTATCTTTTAAATTACAAAAAATTATTCCCTGTTGATTACCAATATGATTTAGTAAATGCAACAACGTGTTCAACTTATTTTTAGAAGGAGATACAACAATCTTTATGTTTAGTTTCGATTTTTTAGAACCTAAAAAATTAACTTCTACTGGGTTTGTAAAACCAACAAAATCAGAAACCTCAACACCCTGTGTTGCAGAGGTTAGTATACGTTTAGTTAACGAATTTAATTGATTAATGATTCCTCTCATTTCATACTCAAAACCAACCTCTAAAGACTTATCAAATTCATCTAAAATTAATGTTTTTATAAATTCTTTAGAAAAACGATCATTAGTAAAATGATCTGAAACTCTACCTGGAGTTCCTATTAAAATTGCAGGCGTATGTTTTAATTCAATCTTATCTTTAGACATTGGTCTACCACCATAGACAGCATTTACTTTATACCCAGAACCCATAGATCTAATTACTTGTTCTATCTGTATTGCTAATTCTCTAGAAGGCACTAATATTAATGCTTGCACTTCATTAAGATCTGGATCTAAAGTATTTAATAAAGGCAAAGCAAAAGCTAATGTTTTACCTGTTCCTGTAGGTGATAATAAAATTGTATTTTCACTAGAATTAATAGTAGAAATTGCCTCTTTTTGCATGGCATTTAATTCCTGAATCTTTAATTTATGTAGTATTTCTTCTTGATCTTTTAATTGATTTGCCATTGCTTAAAGTTTATCAGTCTATTAATTCTTTTAAAGCGGCAAAGATAGTTACAGTTTTATTGACTATCGCTATAATTAACAGCTATTTGTTATCAATAAATTACGCTTTGATAAACAGAATATATTTATAGATAACAGAAGATTAAGCTTTTGGAGATGCATTTACTTTCTTTGCAATAGGTCTTCTTTTTCTAGAATTAATAAAATAGACTCCCGTTAACAAAACAATTGATGCAATAATAGATTGTAACGTAATTACTTCATCTAAAAAGTACCAACCCATTCCTATAGCGACCACAGGATTTATATAGGCAGAAGTTGCAACTTTTTCTGTTGAGACTACTTTAAGTAAATAGTTAAAAGCTGTAAAAGCAACGATACCACCAAATACAATTAATAATACCATAGCAACCTTTACTTTATAACTCCACGCTAAAGGAGAAATCCAATTTTCATTGAAGGCAAAACTAGAAATACCTAGGAGTAAACCCGCTATTAACATTTGATATCCTGTAGTTACAAAGAAGTTTTTTGGCAAATCTGCTTTAGAAACAAAAACACTTCCATAACTCCAGCTTAAAACACAGGTAAAAATCATAAAAATTCCTAAAAGACTACCTTCAGAAGCAGTAATATCTTGCTGACTCACTAATAAATACATTCCAAAAATACCTAAACCAACACCAATCATCGATTTTTTTTGCATTGGTTTCCTATCAATTAAACGCATTAAAAACAGCACGAATAAGGGCTGTGTTGAAGCTAAAAGTGCGGCAAAACCACTATCAACATATTTTAATGCCCAAACAAAAACCCCATTTCCATAAACTAGAAAAAGAAAACTGGCAATAAGTGAATTGATGAATTGCTTTTTTGTGATTGCTAGTTTAAATTTCAATAATTTAGAAATTATCATTATTAGAATCCCTGCAATGGTAAAACGTATAGAAGCTAAGAAAAATGGAGGCAGTTCTGTAACCGCAATTTTATTAAACAAATAGGTGGATCCCCAAACCAAATAAATTGATAAAAAAGAAATGATTATTAATAGTTTTGAGTTCTTCATTAACACTTAAGTTTACGTATACAATCTTAAGCATTATTTTTAATCAATCAACTGTTAATTACAAATTATTTTAAATGATTAGTGAACCAAATTAATAATAATTTGTTTTAATACCATACACCACTACTTTGGAAGCTTTTGTATCATCAGAATTCTATTTAAAGTAATTATCAAAATTAGAACCATTGCTTACGTAATTATATAATACCGTATAATCTATATCTAGACTTTTAGGTTCACAAATTAAACCAGATGCTAGCTTACCCTCTTTAACACGAAGTTTAATTGTAAATTTTTCTTCTATTTTATCTTCAACGATAAAGCTCTTTAGTACAGGTTCTTATTTTGAACAATTTGTGAAAATTAAAATTAATAAAAAAACACGAAAGATTGTTTTGACGTTAAACATCTTAATTGAAATTACTTCTTAGACTCTATAAAATATAACAAATTATTTATGTCCTCCCTTTAATTCAGCCTCCATGTCTTAATAGTATCAAAATTATTTATAAATTTTGAACTCATCTTATTTTATCTCTTCATAAAGTTAGAATTTTTTAAACCTCACAAGCCTAAACTTATGAGGTTTTGTTAAAAAATCCAGTATCAAACTACCTACTTTTCTTCTTCAGTTTTAGTGTTGATAAAATCAATATCTCTCGTGTTTTTTTGAACCGTTATTGCGCCAAATAAACTAAGTAAATAAGACATTGCATAGAATCCTTTTTCACTTAACTCTAAATCTGCATTTCTTAACCCAATAATTAACAGCAACAAAGAGGTAATTACAACAACCCAACTAATTCCATAATACATATCACTCACTTTAATGTTTTCAGCTTTATCTCTTACTACTTTTTGAAGCGATATTACTGCATATATTCCCATTAAAAGGATCGCAAAATAGTACCCTTTCTCATTTAACTCCATACTTGCATTCCATAAACCAATACAATAAGAGAGCAATCCTATAATTACAACTCCCCAGGTTGCGCCTACATAAGCAGAAGTTGGTTTTTCATTTACTTCTTTTTGTAATTTATTTCTTTTTGACTGTTTTTTAGTTTCTTCATTAGATGAAACTGATGTTTGATAATTCATAATTTTTAATTTTATAAGTATACCACAAAACTGCAACCCTTTTTGAGTTCTATAAATATTACTTTATCAAATTACTGACGATTTAAAATATTATAAATAAAACAGTATTATTATATTTAGTACCTTTAAACAATATTTACTGACGATATAATGATAAATTTAAGAGAAATATTATTTACTTTAACTAAAGAAAAACAGCAAGAATTCATAGTATATTTAGAAAAGAAAAACAAAAGAAAGGATACTAAAAACATTCAATTAGTTGAGCTCTTATTATCTGGAGACCTTTCATCTAGTGAAATCTCTGTAGAATTATATAGGAAACAAAATAAAGTAGCATTGCATGCTTTAAGAAAGCGCCTGTTTCAATCTTTGATAGACTTTACAGCGAATATGAGCATGAAAGAAGAAAACTCTTTAGGTATTCAATTGATAAAACAGGTTCTATCAGCAAGAAATTTTCTTAAAAAAGGACAGATTAAAATAGGGTATCAAATATTAGATAAAGCAATAATTATAGCAAAAGAACATCAATTATTTACAATTATAAATGAAATTTATCACACAAAGATTCAATATGCATATGAGATTCCTTCCATAAATATTGATGAGTTGGTACTAGAACAAAAAAAGAATCTAAAACAACATCAACTAGAAGAATCATTAAATATTGTGTATGCAAAAATTAGAAAAGTATTATTTGAAGTTGATAAACAAAAAAAAATAATTGACATTAAGTTACTCATAGGTAAATCATTAGAAGATGAAAATATTACTATTTCTAACGATTTATCATTTAAATCCTTGTATCAATTAATACAAATAACAAATATATCTTCTTCACAAAGTTACGATTATTGGTATACTGAATCTTTTCTTCTAGAAACATATGACATTGTTTCAAATCATAAATCGATTAAAGAGCAAAATTTTTATCATATTGAAATCTTATATTTAATTGCTAATATGCTTTTTAGAAATAAAAAATTCTGTGAATCTTTTAAGTATTTAGAAAAAATGCTATTCTTCATGGAAGCAAATAACAAACAGTATTATTCTAATTTTAAAAATAAATACATATTGTTATTAGCCTATAATTTGAATTACACCAATAATCCAGAAAAAGCGATTCTTTTATTAGAAAATTTAAACCAAAAGAAAGGTGTCGATTTATTTTCAGAAATAAAATTAACCACGGCTTTAATCGTATTTTATTTTCAAAAAGCAGATATTAAAGCTGCGTCTAAATTGTTTTCTAAATTTTATCATACAGACAAATGGTATATAGATAAAATTGGAATTGATTGGTTGATAAAAAAGAATATTATTGAAATTTTACTTCAAATTGATTTAGGAAACGTGGACATTGTAGATTCAAGGTTGTTAAGTTTTAAAAGGTCATATTTCGATTATTTAGAAAACATCAATCAAAATAGGGTGATTTCATTTATAAAACTAGTAGAAATCTATTATAAAAACCCCGAAATAGTAAATAATAGTAGTTTTTTTGAAAAGGTAAAAACTTCTTTTGACTGGATTGAAAAAGACAAAGAAGATATTTTTATAATGAGTTTCTTTGCTTGGTTAAAAGCAAAAATGACCAAACAAGAGATGTATTTGGTCATTTTAGATTTGGTAAAAAATTAATTTATTTATGTCTTTTCTTTAACTCAGCTTCAATATCTTTTAAAGTGAAACCTTTGGCCTGTAAAAGCATTAAATAATGGAATAGCAAATCTGCAGATTCATATAAGAATAATTCATCATTAGTATCCATGGCCTCAATAACAGTTTCAACTGCTTCCTCACCTACTTTCTGAGCAACTTTATTAATTCCTTTTGCAAATAAGCTGGCTACATACGATTTTTGAGTGTCTTTGTTTGCAACTCGCTCTGTAATCACCTCTTCTAAAGTAGAAAAGAAACCATAATTTGGTTTGTTTTCTTCATTCCAGCAGGTATCAGAACCTTTATGGCACGTTGGTCCATTTGGGTTTACTTGAATCAATAACGTATCGTTATCACAATCTAGTTTTAGATCAACTAAATTCAATACATTTCCACTTTCTTCCCCTTTTGTCCAAAGACGATTTTTTGTTCTGCTGAAAAAAGTTACTAATTTTGTTTCTTTAGTTTTAGTAAACGCTTCTTCATTCATATAGCCCAACATCAAAACATTTTTTGTTGTTGCATCTTGAATGATTGCTGGTACTAATCCGTCATTATTTTTATTGAAATCTATCTCCATTATCTTAATTTTAACTCCATTTTTACGTCAGCAGATTCAAAATGAGCATCTACTATTTCTATATGTTTAAAGCCTAGTTTTTCATATAATTTTAAAGCACCCTTTAATCGACTACTAGATTCTAATGTAATTGTCTTTACCTTTTTCTCGATACAAATATCGATACAAAATTGCATTAATTTAGCACCTATTCCTAAACCTTTATAACCGTCAACAACCCCTAGTTTTAATATTTCGTACTTATATTTATCAATAGGAATTAAACTAATTGTACCTACAACTTTATCATTAAAGTGTGCTAAAAAAATTGAACTCCCTTTTTCTAAATATTTATTAGGGTTGTCTAATAAATCATCATCCGCTTTTTCATACAAGTCATATTTATTCAGCCAATCTAAAGAGATGTCTTTAAATTGTTTATGATATTTGTCTTCGTATTTTCTAAGTTGTAACTCTTTCATTTTTTATTTTAAATGTCATTTCGAAATGAGCTTTTTTAAGTGATTGAGAAATCTATTTTTGAGATTCCTCCTCATTTGCATCGCAATTTACTTTGAATCAAAATAGATTTTGATTTCAGTACTATTCAGAATGACATCTTTATTTTATTAATTTCTGTCAGTTCGAGTGATTTCGATTTTTTATCGAAATTGTATCGAGAGCTTTTTATTTATGAGATACTAAAACAAGTTCAGTATTTCGACTAAAGTCTCACCGGAATATTATTTTTCTTTAACTCTTGTTTTAATTCTAAAATAGGAATTTCTCCAAAGTGAAAAACACTTGCTGCCAAAGCTGCGTCTGCCTTTCCTTCTTTAAAGGTATCTACAAAATGTTGCATCGTTCCTGCGCCACCAGAAGCAATGATTGGAATATTTAACAATCCTGATAAATGTGCCAAAGCTTCATTTGCAAAACCAGCTTTTGTTCCATCATGATTCATAGAAGTGAATAAAATCTCTCCTGCGCCACGTTCTTCAACTTCTTTTGCCCAATCAAATAATTTAATTTCTGTAGGAATTGTTCCCCCCGCCAAATGTACAAACCATTCTCCGTCAATTTGTTTTGCATCTATAGCAACTACCACACATTGACTCCCAAATTTTTCTGCTAACTCATTAATTAAATCGGGTCTTTTTACTGCAGATGAATTAATAGATACTTTATCTGCGCCCCATTTTAATAGCTCATTTACATTCTCAACAGAAGAAATTCCTCCACCTACTGTAAATGGTATATTTACTTGTTCGGCAATTTGATGTACCATTTCTATCATGGTTTTTCTACCTTCTAATGTTGCAGAAATATCTAAAAAAACCAATTCATCTGCGCCTAAATCTGCATATTGCTTTGCTAAAACTACAGGATCTCCAGCGTCTATTAAATTCACGAAATTAACCCCTTTTACAGTTCTTCCGTTTTTAATATCTAAACAAGGTATTATTCTTTTTGTTAACATTCTTATAGCTTTTCGCTTTTGGCTTTTTAGCTTTTAGCAAATTGCTAACCGCTAATAGCTAAAGGCTATTTGTTTAATATAAATTGTTCTAACTGTTTTAAGCTAATTTTATTTTCATAAATCGCTTTTCCTATAATTACTCCTTCACAACCAATTTCTGCTAACTTAGGCAATTCATCAAAAGTTGAAATTCCACCAGAAGCAATTAGCTTTACGTTACTTACTTCAGATAAAATCTGTTGATACATATCAAAACTTGGTCCTTGTAACATACCATCTTTAGAGATGTCTGTACAAATTATATATTGAATTCCTTTTTGTTGATACTCATTAATAAACGGAATCAACTCTAAAGAACTTTCTTCTTGCCAACCATTCGTTGCAATCTTTCCTCCAGAATTGTCTGGATAGAAATCAGCGCCTAAAATTATCTTTTGAGCGCCATATTTTTCAATCCAACTTTCAAAAATGGCACTATTTTTAACAGCAATACTTCCTCCAGTAATTTGATTCGCACCAGAATTAAATGCAATTTCTAAATCTTTATCAGATTTTAAACCACCACCAAAATCAATCTTTAAATTGGTTTTACTAGCAATTTGCTCTAATACTTTATGATTGATAATCTGACTCGCTTTTGCACCATCTAAATCAACAACATGTAAATATTCGATTCCTGCTGCTTCAAACTCTTTTGCAACTTCTAACGGACTTTCATTATAAATTTTCTTAGTGCTATAATCGCCTTTTGTTAAACGAACACACTTTCCGTCAATAATATCTATGGCTGGAATTATTCTCAAAATAGTTTTTAGTTTTTAGTTGTTGGTTTTTAGTTCCAAAAAATTTTCTAGAATTTCTGCCCCTTTAACGCCACTTTTTTCGGGGTGAAATTGTACTCCGTAAAAATTATTATGTTGTAATGCCGAAGCATAATTTAATCCATAATCTGTAGCTGCAATAGTTTCTTTACAGTGTTCTGCATAATAACTGTGTATTAAATACATAAATTCATTTTCTTTAATTCCAGAAAATAAACTAGATTTTAAGTCTTTAATAACATTCCATCCCATTTGAGGAACTTTCAGCTCACTTGAAAACTTTTTTACAGTAGTATTAAAAATACCTAAGCCTTTTGTGTTTCCTTCTTCAGATGAATTACACATTAATTGCATCCCTAAACAAATACCCAAAACAGGTTGTTTTAAAGTAGGTATTATTTTGTCTAAGCCACTTTCCTGTAGCATTTTCATTGCAGAACTTGCTTCTCCAACTCCAGGGAAAATAACTTTATCAGCAGCTCTAATTTCATCAATATTATTAGATAAAACAGCTTCAACTCCTAACCTATTAAAGGCAAACTGAATACTTTTAATATTACCTGCACCGTAATCTATAATTATGAGTTTCATAATTAGTTTTTAATTTTTAGTGTTTAGTTTTAAGTTAAAATCACTCAAAACTAAAAATTTATAATTCAACACTTTTTAAAGCATTCCTTTTGTAGAGGGTAAAAACATCTTATTTGAATCTCTTTTCACTGCCATTTTCATTGCTTTTGCAAACGCTTTAAAAATACCTTCAATTTTATGATGTTCGTTTATACCTTCCGCTTTAATATTTAAATTACATTTTGCGCCATCTGTAAAAGATTTAAACAAATGAAAAAACATTTCTGTTGGCATGTCACCAATTTTTTCACGCTTAAAATCTGCCTCCCATTCTAACCAATTTCTGCCTCCAAAATCTACTGCAACTTGCGCTAAACAATCATCCATTGGTAAACAAAAACCATATCTTTCTATCCCTAATTTATTTCCTAATGCTTTGTTAAACAATTCACCAAAAGCAATCATTGTATCTTCTATTGTATGGTGTTCATCTACTTCTAAATCTCCATCAACTTTAATGGTTAAATCCATCGCACCATGTCTACCAATTTGATCTAACATATGATCAAAAAATGACAAACCTGTAGAAATATCATTCTTACCAGAACCATCTAAGTTTACTTTGATGTAAATCTTAGTTTCATTAGTATTTCTAGTAATTTCAGCAACTCTATCTTTCAGTTTTAAAAACTCATAAATTTCAGACCAATCTGTACTTGTCAATGCAATACAATCTAAAATTTCTTGTTCAGAAGCTGCTATTTCATCTGCTCCTAGTTCTGGATTTTCAGATAAGTAAATACCTTTTGCACCTAAATTTTTAGCCAATTCCATGTCTGTAATACGATCCCCTAAAACATATGAATTTTCTAAATCATATTCCTCAGAAAAGTACTTTGTTAAAAGTCCTGTTCTTGGCTTTCTTGTTGCAGCATTTTCATGCGGAAACGTTTTATCTATATGAACATCAGTAAAAACAACGCCTTCTTTTTCAAAAGCTGTCATTACTTTATTTTGAGCTGGCCAAAAAGTAGCTTCAGGAAAAGAAGCGGTACCTAAACCATCTTGGTTTGTAACCATTACCAATTCATAGTCCAATTCTGAAGCAATTTTTGCCATGTATTGAAATACTTTAGGGTAAAATTCTAACTTTTCTAAACTATCTAATTGATAATCTACAGGCGGCTCTAACACCAAGGTTCCATCTCTGTCTATAAATAATACTTTCTTCATGATTCACTTTTTAATCAACCCTAAACTTATTTTAGGATCTTTTAATATATTTCTATTCGTTCTTTGTCATTTCGAAATGAGCTTTTTTAAGCGATTAAGAAATCTAATTTTGATTTCATTCACATTCCGAACAACACTTTATTTTTATTTTTAAAGCGACTTTAAGCTTCTTAATAATTGTTGATTCTCTTCACACACACCAACGCTTATTCGCAAACAATTTTCACACAAAGGTTGGTTGGTTCTATTTCTTATTACAACGCCTAATTTTATTAATTGGTTATAACGTTTTGTTGCATCATCTACTTTTATCAATAAGAAATTTCCATCAGAAGGATATACTTTTTCAATAAAAGAGACACAACACTCTAATTCCTTTTTTAAGCGTTTTCTTTCGCTAACTAATTGCGCAACTTCATTTTTAAATTCGTCTAAATTCTGCAATCTTACTAACGCTCTCTGTTGTGTTAACTCGTTTACGTTATAAGGAGGTTTTATGTTATTTAATATTGCTATTATTTCTTCTGAAGCATAACAAACGCCTAACCTTATTCCTGCTAAACCATAAGCTTTAGACAACGTTTGAGTGATTATTAAATTAGGATATTTATTTAATTTATGTAACCAACTTTCTTGCTCTGAAAAATCAATATACGCCTCATCTAGTACTATTAATCCTTTAAATCTTATTAGTAATTCTCTTATTGTTTCAACAGTAAAACTATTTCCAGTAGGATTATTTGGTGAACATAAAAACAAAATTTTACTATTCGCATCTGCAGCTTTTAAAATCTGTTTTACTTGTGGCTGAAAATCATCCGTTAATAAAACTTTTCTATTCTCAATTGCATTAATATTAGCCAAAACAGAATACATGCCATATGTTGGAGGTAATGTGATGATATTATCTTTATTGGGTTCACAAAAAGCTCTGTAAATCAAATCTAAAACCTCATCACTTCCATTACCTAATAAGATGTTTTTTTTATTAACTCCTTTCATTTTAGACAACGCGTCTTTTACATTATTTTGTTGCGGATCTGGATATCGATTTACACCATTTTCAAAAGGATTTTCATTGGCGTCCAAGAAAATCATTTCTTTTATATTCACATCTTTATACTCATCTCTTGCAGACGAATACGGTTTTAGAGACTTAATGTTTTCTCTTACTAAATTATTGATATTGAATGTTGCTTTCATTTCTACTTTTGTCATTCCCGTAAAAACGAGAAGCTATACGTACTTATTTTTATGCCATCGCATTTCTTTGGATTTCTTCCTCCGCAAAAAAGACATCTTATAACCTATTTTAAATCTTTTAAACGAATAGATACTGCATTTTTATGGGCTTGTAACCCTTCTGCTTCTGCCATCAACTCAATTGCATTCCCAATTGTTTGTATCCCTTTTTTAGATATTTCTTGAAACGTAATACTTTTTGTAAAACTATCTAAATTTACACCAGAATACGCTTTCGAAAATCCGTTTGTTGGTAATGTATGATTGGTTCCTGAAGCATAATCTCCTGCACTTTCTGGCGTATAATTGCCAATAAAAACAGAACCTGCATTTTCTATATTATCAATGAAATAATCATTATTATTTGTACAAACAATAAAATGTTCTGGTCCATATTCATTAATTAAATCTAGCGCTTCTTCATCATTTTCAACAAGAATTGATTTCGAATTATCAATCGCTTTTGTAGCAATTTCTACTCTTGGTAGCGCTAAAAGTTGCTTTTGAATCTCACTCGACACTTCATCAATTAAATTCTTAGAAGTAGAAACTAAAATAACTTGACTATCTGCTCCATGTTCTGCTTGACTTAATAAATCTGATGCTACATAACTCGCATTTGCAGTATCATCTGCAACTACTAATAATTCACTTGGACCAGCAGGCATATCAATAGCAACTCCATGTTTGGTTGCTAATTGTTTTGCAACCGTTACAAACTGATTTCCTGGGCCAAATATTTTATAAACTTGCGGAATGGTTTCTGTACCAAAAGTATACCCTGCAATTGCTTGAATTCCGCCAACTTTTATAATTTTTGTAACGCCACATAAATTGGCAGTGTATAAAATTGCTGGGTGAATTTTTCCTTCTTTATTTGGTGGTGAACATAGTACAATTTCCTTACAACCTGCTATTTGTGCAGGCACTGCTAACATTAAAACGGTAGAAAATAAAGGCGCTGTTCCTCCAGGAATGTATAAACCAACTTTATTAATTGGTCTTTTTTCTTGCCAACAAGAAACTCCTTCTGCAGTTTCTACATGTATTTTTTCTGTCTTTTGTGCCGTATGAAATTTGGTTATATTCGCTTTTGCTAACTGAATAGCTTCTTTTAATTCTTCTGAAACGAAACCAATAGCTTCTTTAACTTCTTGTTCAGAAACAACGGTATTTACTAAAGAAACACCATCAAAGAGTGCTGTATATTTATGTACAGCGGGATCTCCATTTCTTTTTACATCATCAAAAATTTGATTGACTGTTTTTTCAATATCATCAACCGTTTTTGTAGGTCTTTCTAATATTTTTTTCCACTCTTTTTTAAGTGGATTTAGAATTGTTTTCATAACGAGCTTGTTAATCAACCCTAAACTTGATTCAGGGTCTTTTATTTTATTGTTTTTTAAAATTACAGCACCATTTTTTCAATAGGGCATACTAAAATACCTTCTGCTCCATTTTCTTTTAACTCATCTATAATTTCCCAAAATTCATTTTTGCTAATTACTGTGTGCACAGAACTCCAACCTTCTTCTGCCAAAGGCAAAACAGTAGGGCTTCTCATACCTGGTAATAATTTTAGAATGTTTTCTAATTTATCATTTGGTGCATTTAATAACACATATTTAGAGGCTTGTCCTTTTAAAACAGCCTGAATTCTAAACTGAATTTTCTCTAAAATAGCTTTTCCTTCTTCAGAAATTAAAGGTGAAACAGCCAAAACTGCTTCCGATTTTAATAAAACTTCAATCTCTTTTAATCCGTTTTTGAATAAGGTACTTCCACTAGACACAATATCACAAATTCCGTCTGCTAAACCAATATTTGGTGCAATTTCTACAGAACCACTAATAATGTGTAATTGTGCATCAATATTGTATTCCTTTAAATATTTTTTAACCGTTTCTGGATACGAAGTTGCAATTCTTTTTCCGTCTAAATCTTGTAGCGAATTCGCTTCAGATTCTTTTGGCACCGCAATAGAAACTTTACATTTAGAAAACCCTAAACGTTCTATAAACTCAATATCATTTCCTTTTTCTATTAAAACATTCTCACCAATAATGGCTGCATCTACTACTCCATCTCTTAAATACTGAGGAATATCGCCATTTCTAAGGTAAAAAACTTCTACTGGAAAATTTCTAGCAGCCGCTTTTAATTGATCTTTACCATTGTCTATAGAAATACCAATGTCTTTTAAGATTCTCATTGAATCTTCATTTAATCTTCCTGATTTCTGTACTGCAATTCTTAATTTATTCATTTTGTTTTTGTTTGATGCTTGAACAAATACGGCTCTTACTATTTTATTAGATTCCGATATCAAATCGGAACTATTTCTATTATTAGAAATAGAAAAACCCGTTTGATTTGCTCAAACGGGTTTATAAATATTTTGATTTTTATTCAATACATTTTTAAATCGCTTGACTGCAATTGTAAAAATGATGATGATGTACTTGAATAAAGTTCATGTTCTTGTTTATTTCTATGCAAATATCCAAATTAAATTATTAATAAACCAACTGATTTGTATAAAAAAGAGGATTCATAGAAATATTTATCAAATTCTTAGTATCTGTTTAATTTTTTTAGTTTTCATTTAATAAAACAGGGCTTTAAACGTATTATTTTAATAAATACAAAGTGTAAATTGACAACTATTAAATAAAAATTAGGTCACTATATAGACTTCTTAATTAAAACTATTTTTTACATAATTTTTTTAAAAAAAATAGCATTAAAATTACGAAAATAAAATCATTTCAATTACTTTCACATACCACTATAACCTATAAATTACTAAAATGATAAAGAAACATGTATTCGCCTTTATTTTTATGACCTCTATTATCAGTTTACAAGCTCAAACGCCAGATAAAAAAAGGGATTGGCTTGGAGAAGTAAAAGTAGGTATCCGTGCTCAAAAAACCCAAAAACTCTATTGGGAAAATGGATTTACTGTTGATTTTACAAGTCCTAAAATTTCGAATAAACACATTCATCTTGGGTTTAGTTATGTAACCACAAGGCTTGGAAGTGCAATGGGCACAAACGCTATTAAGCAAGATAACTTCTTACTAAATATGGGGTATTATTTTCGGTATCAAAAAAAACTACAACCTTTTACAAGATTAAACACTGGGTATTTTTATGCTGATTATGAAGCTGATGTTTTTGATGAAATCCCTAACACAGCTTTCCTTTTTTCAATAGACGCAGGAATCTCTTATGAGTTTGATGCGCCATTTACAATTAATTTAAGTGCAGGCTATAATTTAAATACAGGAAATGGATCTTCTGGACCAGGAACTTTATATCCTGTTTTTTACCAAATGAGTGTTTACTATACCTTATTAAAAAAGAAATAATATGAAAACTAAAAATATACTTTTAAAACTATTTGTTATTTCATTATTGATACTTACTGGCTGTTCTAGTGATCCAGAAATTGATAATGCAACCATGTTAGACGGAGATCAAATTTTTGATGCATCGCTTTACAATCCTACTAAATACTTAGTATCAAAAGCGATTAACAATCCTACTACTGATCAAAAAAACACACCCGTTGTTATTGCTGTTCATGGGTATTCTGCAACTACTTTTGAATGGGATGAATTTAGAACTTATGCAGATGCGAATGCCAATATTTTAATTTCACAAGTACTTTTAGGAGGACATGGCCGTACGTATAAAGAATTTAAAAATTCTACTTGGAAAAACTGGCAAACACCAATTATGACAGAGTACAACGCGCTTCGTGAAAAAGGATATACCAATATAAACTTTGCAGGATCTTCTACTGCATGTCCGTTGGTATTAGAATTAATTAAAAGTGGAAAAATAGCCGATAACGGCATGAAAAACATCTTTCTAATTGACCCTATAGTGATACCTTCTGATAAATTACTAACTCTTATAGGACTTGTTGGCCCAATGATAGGTTATTTTGAAGCAACAAATACCGCTACAGAAGATAATTACTGGTATCATTTTAGACCACAAGAAACATTAAACGAATTATTAGACCTAATAGATATAGTACGTAAATATTTGCAAAAAGGGTACCAATTACCAGCAGGAACTCAACTAAAAGTGTATAAATCAATAAAAGATGATACTGCAGATGCTGTAAGTGCAGTTCTTATTTACAAAGGACTTAAGAACAGTGATGGGTCTACTATTGATGTTCAAATGATAGACTCTGAACTACATGTAGTTACCAGATTAGAAGGCCGAGATACTATTACTCAAAAAGATAGAGATACACAGAAACAAGTTTTTGACAATATGCTTATGCTTCTTATGCAATAAAGGAAACGCTAAAGAATTATCAAAATAAAAAAAAGCTCAAGTTTAAATCTTGGGCTTTTTCATTTAAATGAAAATCAGCTATTTATGCGATAACTAAAATGCTAATATAATAAAATTATATTTAAAAAAACGGGTATCGATACCTACTGTTTAATAATTATAAAAAGATAACTTTACTAAATGTTCTAAAAACCTGTATTAAATAAATCCTCAGTGTTTTTAGTTACAAATATATAAATAGTAAAAGCTAACAATAGTTTCTAGATTATAATAAAAGTGCCGTTTTTACAAATACTATTTATGTCGTTTTAGAACAGACAACGGTTTATATATATTATAAGTTTTAAGAGGTTTAACTACTATTACATACGAATGGAATAGGATTAACGAAGCTATCTTAAAAACTTTAGATTTTGATTTAATAAACGCTATCTCACGTTCTCCAAACCCCATAAAAAAATATTTTTAACGATTTAAAAAAATTAAGAACAGATAGTATTCGTAGGAAATTGTTAGAAGAAAGCACTCATACAAAATACGTACCATAGAAAAATATAGTAATGGATGCCATTTAACAACAACATCTGGAAATAAAAAAGAGACTTTGAAGGTCTAAATGTAGAAGGTCACATATATAACTGCGGTTAACCGCAGACTTAACCTTCCAACTATAGTTAAGTTTGTAAAATAAAGAATAACAAAAAAAAAGATGTGCTATCTGGAGATGTTTAACTGATAACACTTGCTTTTGTTTTTATATAATACGTTGCAAGCAATTTAATAATGACAAAAAAAAAATGAAAAATTATTTTATTTATGTAGGTGCAGTCTTAATGTTGCTTGCTTGTAATCCTCAAAAAAGTAAAAAAGAAGAAAAAGTTGATGCTTTTACACCTATTACAGTTTTTCCAATGCCACCAATATTAGCTTCGGGCCAATTTATAGAGATTCATTGAAAAGAGACAAATAAACAGGCTACAACACTGCATAAGCTGAATTAAAACGCAGTTTATACAAACCGTTGTAAACCATTACAAATAAAGAATAAATTAAAATGTAAAACTATGCTCTCAAAACAAAAATGTACCCATGCAATTAATGTATGGAAAGAAACTAGAACTGACTTCTCAAAGGTCAAAAAAATAATTGATCCTACTGCTGTATTTAATTTTACACAAGATGATTGTGACTGGATAAAAGGAAACAATGAAAACAGTAATTTCCATACTTATGTTGGTGTACACAATGATAAATTTATTCTAATTGTTGTACCGTTAGATAAGAAAGGAAAAGAGATTGACCTTGATAGCTACCTAACAACAAAATTAACAGATTTAAAAGAGGATATCACATTAATAGAAACAGATGTGGTAACCACTGTATCAAAAACAACATTATCTAAAAATTTAGAAATTACTAAACACTGGAAAGAAGTTGATTTACCAACTTACAACGAGCCTACTATTACAGAAAGAGCTTCTGTAAAAGACATAGAAAAATGGAAAAATGAATGTTTAGATTGGTTTTATTATGAATGTAATAAAGCTGGTGGTAAAAACATATTTAGAGTATTTACAGTACCTTTTGCAGATTTAGCAAGAGAAGGTCAAAAACAAGGTGAAGTAGTTGCCTTATTTGGTTTTAAACATTCTTCTATTTATCAAACACAGATACCTATATTAATTTTTGTAGCGATAGCTGATAAGGCGGGTACTACAGAAATTATGCGTGCAAAAAATAACGAAGGAACATCTGAAACAAACACAGAAGATCTGGCACGCCCTTGTCCTCCTTTATGTAAAGAGAAATCAAACTTCACTCTATTAGATTAGATGAATAATTATATTTTAACTTCTATAATTTTATCTTATTTTTTATTGATTACCGCATTTATATACGGCTGTAGCAGCAAACAAATACGGAATAATGAACTAAGTAAATGGGTTGTTATCTATTTAGGTTTTATTCTTGTAATAGAAGCAATTAATCATTTCTCAATTACGATTTTAGAGACCAAAACCACACATTACCTTTACCCTTTATACTTTGTTGGAGAGTTTTTGATATTAATGAGCATATTTTTAAAAGAGTTAAAAGCACCTAAAAAATGGAAAATTATAAAGGGATTGGTTGCTGGTTACATCTTTATTGAGTCTGCTATTTTATGGTTTATTAATGATGATGCATCTAACGGATATGGTAAAATAATCTCTCATTTAACCATTCTTTGTTTATTAGCGATTCTTTTAATTAAAAATTTAAAAGAGCTTGAGGAAAACAATCACTTCTCTATTATTTACATCGCTTTATTTCTGTATTATGGGGTCTCTTTGTTTTTATTTTTATTGATTAATCAATTAACAGAAATGAACATTAATATTTGGATTATAAACAACATTCTTTCTTCCATCTTATATGGTAGTTTCATATTCACCTTTTATAAATTAAAGAAATGATAGTAAACATCCAATATATAGTTATTATGATTATCGTACTATCGATACTCATAATAACTTCTTTTGCCGCATACAGAGCCTTTGTTCAAAAAATATTAAGGGAAAAGTCTCGGCAGCATCAACTTGAATTGGAACATCAAAAAGAAATCTCCATACAATATACGAATGTTCAGGAAAATGAGCGAAAACGGATTGCAGAAGCGCTGCATGATGATATAGGCAACAAATTAAATATTCTCTCTCTTTGGATTAGTAATGAAGAAACATGGAACAACAAACGATCAAAGGAAATAATTGCCCAACAAATTCCAGTATTAATTGAAACTACCAGAACTATTTCTCATTCTTTGTACCCCATTAATTTAGAAAAATTTGGTTTAATACTTACTATTGAAGCTTTAATTTCAAACATAAACCAATCCCTCTGTGTTCAATTAATATTTAAACATACGTATAAAAAAAGATCTATCGCTTTTGAAGTACAAATCTATCGCATCATACAAGAGTTTTTGAGCAATGTGATTAAACATGCCAAAGCAACTAAAATGCTGATTCATATTAGAGATACAGATGCTTCACTTGTTATTATTTTGTCTGATAATGGTATCGGTTTTGACAACTCCCGCCTCCAAACAGGTATGGGTCTTAAAAACATTAACAGTAGAATTCAATCACTTAATGCACATAGCAAATGGAAAAGTAAAAAAGACAAGGGTTCACTATTAATTCTTAAAGTTTTAACACAATGAGTAAAATTATTAATATAGCATTAGTAGATGATGAGGCTTTGTTCGTCGAAGGTATTTCTCTTTTACTTTCTAATGTGGCACACATAAACGTTATAAAAACCTCCAATAATGGTTTAGAATTTCTTAATGAACTTGAAAAAACTTCAGAGTCAAATTTTCCAGACATCGCTTTGGTGGATATACAAATGAAGCCCATGGATGGATTTGAATTGACTGAAACTTTGAAGGAAAAATATCCAGATTTAAAAATCATTATACTTTCTTCTCTTTACAAAAGTAACGTTTTAGGGCATATGATTCAGTTAGGCGTTTCTGCTTTTATTCCTAAAAACTCCAATAAAGAAATGCTTTTTACCGCTATTGAATCTGTTAGTAAATCGGGTGTGTATTTTACGGAGACGGATCAAGAAATGCTCATGAAATTCATGAAGAGCAAATCTAAAAAATTAGCATTAAGCAATAATGAAGAATTGTCTGGTAGGGAAATTGAAGTTTTAAAATTAATTTGTCTAGAACATACAAACCAAGAAATTGCAGATCAATTATTTCTAAGTAAACGCACCATAGAAGGGCATAGACAAAGAGTTTTAGAAAAAACTAGTGCTAAAAACACGGTAGGATTAGTTGTTTATGCAATAGCACATCAAATACACCCACTTCCATAAAAGCTACATACAGTATAAATGCGAAAAATTCAATTTAGTATTTTATACGCTCAAATATTCTAAGGTAATTCTGTCTATTCATATTGTTAAATTAATGATGTTTCAAAAATAAATGACCGCTGGCGGGTTCTAAAAAACCAAGACAACAGAGTGAAAAGAGTAGCCAATTCCTTACAATGATTGGCTATTTTGAAGCAATAAATACCACTACAGAAGAAAATTACTAGAATTATTTTAGACCACAAAAAACATTAAACCAATTATTAAATCTAATAGATAAAGTGCGTAAATATTTACAAAAAGGATACCAATTACCAACAGGAACTCAACTAAAAGCATCTAAAGCAATTAAAGATGATACTGCAGATGCTGTAAGAGCTGTTCTTATTTACAAAGGACTTAAAAATAGTGATGGAACTACTATTGCTGTTTAAATGATAGATTCTGAAATTATAAAAGATACGATAATGAATAATGAGAAAATTGAAATTGAGAGCTTTACTTTATGAAGTTAAAAAATGGAAATTCAATTAAATTTATAAAAAAATAAATAATAATATTTACTAACATGGTATAAAAAATGCATTAGGTAGTGCTAAAGCCAAAGACTAGTGCTTTTGTGTTACATCTAATTTCCTTAATGAAAATGCTCGCACACAAGACCGCACTTTCCTTATAAAAAACAAGTATACATAATATGAAAAAAACAAAATTACTATTTATAGCATTGAGCTTAATTGGATTGAATTTATGTGCTCAAGATTTGACTTGTGCTGACTTTAAACATGGACAATTCTATATTCCCGAAACGAAAGAAATGGCTAAATATACCGTTGTTAAAAATGACAGTATTTCGGAAATAAAATCAGAAAGAGATACTACTATTCAGAAATATATTATAATCCGAGAAAAAAAGACCCAAATCGAATGGAAAAACGGAATCGGAAATGGAAAACCTGAATATGAAATTATTGAATGGATTGACGATTGTACTTATCGACTGACTTATGACGCGTCAAAAGCAGAATTGAGCAAAGAAAAAAAGTGGGTAAATGAAAATAAAGGAATTGTAGTCTCTAAAACAAAAATTGAAAATAATTGCTTGTACTATACCGCTGCAATGAGAACAAGCGAAGGGCAAACCATTTCGCAAGACGGGGTAATTTATAAGAAATAATCTTAAGAAGAACTGAGTTAAAAAACAAGTAAACTCTTCGTTAAGTTTTGGCACTAAAACACTGGAGCTAATTAAAGTATGGTTTAAATTTTCAACATTTGGAGCATTTGTAACTCTCTTCAAAACTCTGAAAATTGGGAATTTATATTTTATTCAAACTATAAATTTTATTTAAAATATTGATGCTTACACGGAATTCAATAGCAATCACTCTTTAGATGCCGGAATAAAAAAATTTTATTTTTTAAAAAACCACCTCGTAGGAAATAAATAATGATATTGAAATAAATTAAGAACTATTAAATATCAGATTAGAAAAAGAACGATTAGGAGAAATTTACAACCCTGAAAAGATGAGTAAAAATGGTAATTCACAATTAATTCGAATAAAATAAGAGCTCTAAATTAACGTATTTAGTAAAGCTTTCAAAAAAACAGAAACCTACTTTATTTATTTTTCAGATGGCTTCGTTTTTTTAATTAGCCTTTCTTATCATGTAAAAACAACTACCAATTAAAACGATTCTCCCCTTAACCCAACACAAACAATTTCAAGAAATTATTACTATCTTCTAATATTGCTTTATAAGTGTCTATATTCGCCCTTAATTAACACTTTAGTTACCCCCGCAAAAAAAAGAGTTAAAAACTGGTGCTTACAAACCTAAACAGAGCTCAAATGCAAATTAAAATTAAATCTAATCGAATAGAATCTATAGACATTTTAAGAGGGGTTGTTATGGTACTGATGGCACTAGACCACACAAGAGGTTATTTTCATTATGACTCATTTCTTAGTCATCCTACCGATATAGACTCCACAACACCCTTGCTGTTTTTCACCCGATTTATTACGCATTATTGTGCGCCAGTATTTGTATTCTTAGCAGGAACTTCGGCATTTTTATATGGAAGTAAAAAATCAAAATTTGAATTATTTAAATTTCTTTTAATAAGAGGAATATGGTTGATTTTTCTAGAAATCGTGGTTAATAATTTTATCTGGTTTTTCGATTTCAGCTATAGTATTATAAACCTTCAAGTTATCTGGGCTATTGGTTTTAGTATGATATGCCTGTCCTTTTTAATCTTTTTGCCAAAAAAAGTGCTTTTAGCCCTTGGAACCCTTTTAATTGTTGGTCACAATGCATTAGATTTTATTGTCATGGAAGGTCAAAGTTTTCAGAATATTATTTGGTACTTCATGAAGCAGAAAGAGATTCTAACAATTCCAGGTCATATAATTTTAGTCAATTATCCATTGATTCCCTGGATTGGTTTAATGGCTCTGGGTTATTTATTTGGCACCTTCTATCAAAAAGAATACGAGGTAAGTCTAAGAAGAAAATGGCTTTTACGCATAGGTATTGGTTTACTTGCACTTTTTTTTATTCTAAGGTACATGAATTTTTATGGTGATTTATATCCGTGGAGCAGCCAAAATACGACTACAAAAACAATTTTATCTTTTTTTAATGTTACCAAGTATCCACCATCGTTGTTATTCGTTTGCATTACTATGGGACCAGCAATGTTATTTTTATATCTTTTTGAAAACACAAAAAATAAAATAACCAATTTCTTTTTGGTCTTTGGTCGTGTGCCTTTGTTTTATTATTTTATACACATTTTTGTACTACACCTATTAGCAATTCTAGTTTTATTGATTATTGGTGGTGATTGGCATGATATGATTTTAACGGGTGATGATGAAGGATTAAGGGATTCTTATGGTTACGCTCTTTGGAAAGTCTGTCTCGTTTGGATAGGGGTTGTACTACTACTATATCCTTTAAGTAAAAAATATATGATTTATAAAGCCAATAATAAAGACAAGTGGTGGTTGAGCTATTTATAAACCTAAATAATTAGCAGATAGATGATCTCTTTTGCTAAAGTAGAATACAAATAGAACCTAACACCATAGAGGCTATTAGGTAATTAATTACTTCAATGTATGTTGAAGCATTAAAGAATTAGTATGTATGGATTTTAACAAGTTTCTTTCAGAATTAAAACGACGTAATATTTTTAAGGTAGCTACAACCTATGCCATTGCGGGATGGTTAATCATTCAAATTGTTACCGCCATTGATGAACCATTATCATTGCCCGGATGGTTTGCTACCACTATTATTGTGGTAGTCTTTATAGGCTTTCCTATTGCGCTTATTATTGCATGGGCTTTGGAGCTGACTCCAGAAGGCATTAAAAAATCGGAAGGTATCGCAATCACCACCGCTGTAAATAAATCTACAGGTAAAAAACTGAATAGACTGCTGATTACTGTTTTAGCATTGGCGGTTGTTTTTTTAGTCATTAATAGAGTCTTTTATGTAAAAGTGGCCGATGAAGTTGATACGAGTACTGCTTCCATTGCAGTATTACCTTTTGTAGACATGTCTCCGCAACAAGATCAATCGTATTTTTCCGACGGTTTGTCTGAAGAATTACTCAATGTGCTAGCAAAAGTAAAAGACCTAAAAGTTGCTGGGCGTACCTCTTCTTTTAAGTACAAAGGCCTAAACGACGATCTTGTTAAAATAGGAAGCGAGTTACGTGTAGATCATATTTTAGAAGGAAGTGTTCGAAAATCTGGAAATAGTATGCGTATCACTGCGCAGCTTATTAAAGTGGCAGATGGTTTCCATATGTGGTCTGAAACCTATGACAGAACTTATTCGGCTGAAAGTATCTTTAAAATTCAAGACGAAATTTCGAACGAAGTTCTCAAGGAATTAAAAGTAAAATTACTAGGTAAGGAGGCAGCATCTAAAACAAAAAAAGCGCTTACAAAAAATACAGAAGCTTATGAAGCCTATCTTAAAGGCCTGCAATTAAGTAGAAACAAACAACCGAAAGATTTAGAAAAAGCCATCATCTATTTTAAAAATGCCATTACCTTGGATCCAAAGTTTTCCTTAGCCTATAGTCATCTGGCATTGGCGTATTCGCGGTTAGAAGATTTTGGAAGTCTTGATCATCAAGAAGCTATTAGTGCCATTAAGAGCAATGCAGAGAAAGCCCTATTGCTAGATAAAACAAGCGGGATAGCGCATCTTGCCGTTGCCCATTCTTTTTGGACTCAAAGAAAATTTGATAAGGGGAAAGAGGCATTAAAAAAAGCCTATGCCCTAGAACCTAATAATCCTGAGATACTAGTATATTATGCTGATATTGCCGGAGAAGACAACCTTGCGTTGAAAACAGAATTAATAGAAAAAGCCTATCGCATCGATCCATTGTCTCCTTCAGTCATAGAGAATATGGAGGGTATTTATTATGACAACGAAAACTATTTAAAAGCCCTAGAATTTGCAGAAAAAAATGTGGCAATTAATCCTAATTATATTAGAGCCCATGGAAATTTAGTATGGTTACTAAGGGCTGAACCTAATGGAAAATTAGATGAAGCTTTTATAACTGCGTATAAAGCCTATCAACAATTTCCTGAAAATTTAAATGTCATTAGTATATTAGCATATACTTCAATGGATTTAAAGTTCTTTAATTTTGTAGACGAATTATCCGAAAAGATAATGCTCCTGTATCCTGAGAATATTGAGGCTGATATGATAAAGGCAGAAAATTTTCTCCATCAAAATGAAGCAGCAAACTCTGCCAAAACAATAAATAAACTACTGCTAAAACGTAATATAAAACGAGATAAATATGATCCTATTTATGATAGGATAAGTAATTTTTATTACTTGGGAAAAACAAAAGAGGCCCTTAATTATCTTAAAACATACCATCCTATCTACCTATCAGATACAATCTCTACTGTTCCATATCAAAATATGTATGGACTTGCTTCGATAGCAGCAATTTTAAAGCATTCGGGAGACCTTGAACAAGCAAGTCGTTTAACCGAGATTTACGGTAATGCACTGAGGTCTAAATTTGAATATAATGGTGATCTAAAAAAAGAAAAAACAAAGCTCCTTTATTCTTATAAAGAGTGGGCCAGCTTGTCTGGTGATGCTAAATTGGCTTCAAATAGTATGGAAGAAATTTATTTTAATAGAAAGGATAAAGCGAATGTATATTTTGATTTACATAGAATTACAACAGATCTTATTTCAAAAGCCCCAGAATTTAAAGTCATAGAGACCAAAATAGCCAAAGACATTAAAATCATGCGTGATAAATCCATCCTATTCTTAAAAAGGGAAGGCGATTGGCCTATTAACAAAATAAATGAATGAGGGTTTTTCTGCTTGCCTCAAACAAAAGACACAAAAAACTATCAAGAAAATTAGAATTTCTAAGTCTATTTTTTAATTAATTAGAAATTATGATGAATAAAATCATTTCACACCGTTGCACAAATATAACAAACAACTAATAACACATATTATTATGAAAAGCTCCATAAAACTATTACTACTACTGCTCACCTTTTCAAGCTCTTCAAAAGCAAATACTCAAGTTAAAATGAACTTTAAATTTGATACTCCTTATGGAGACAACCAATCTGTGGGTAACTATGTTGAATTAAACGGAACTGAAACTTATTATGAAGAATATGTAAAAGGAGAACCCTTGCTCCTAATACACGGACAATATGGAAGTATTAAATGGTTAGGAAATCAGATTGAATATTTTAAAAAAAAATATCGTGTAATTATTGCTGATAATAGAGCTTATGGAAAAACAAAATTAAAAACAACTTCGTTGACCTATGATCTTGTTGTAAAATATTTAGGGGGCTTAGTACATTCTTTATCTATATACGGATGAGGTGATGGCGGTACGATGGCATTAAAAATGGGTATCAATAATAGATCACAGGTAAAAAATATTGTAGCAAAAAGTGCGTATTTACGTTTTGATTCAACAGCTTTGCACGCTTCTTATATGGATCGCTTTATCAATGGTAAAGAAACTGTTGAATCTAAACTTATTCAAAAAGATAGCACTAGAAATTGGAATTTAGAGAATCAGCGTCATAATCAGGTGCTAGAAGAAACAAATATATCTACCTCAGCCTTATCAAAAATTAAAGCACAAGTATTAATAATCGCTGGAGATAAAGATGTTGTTAAAGGGGAACATAGTTTAGAACTATATAAAAATATAGCGCAAGATCAATTATACATAATGCCGGTAGAAACACTCTTTACACCAGCATCAGACCCAATAAAATTTAATGCTGTTGTAAATAATTTTTTATCAAAACCATTTAAGAAAGATTTTCGCAGGTTTTAAGAGACTACTCTTGTTAGCCAGCTATAAAAATTATGCTCACAAATAAAGCAAACAATTAAGTATCAAGTATTCAAAATAAATAGTACAACAGCGGAAAATCTTACAATCAATAAAGGTGGTAAATCAAATAAAAATTTCAAATAAAATGAAAAATAAAGCAAAAAAATTTTTGTGCTTACTAACAATTCTTCTAACTATCGGATGTAAGTATTCAAAAAAAAACAAACTAACCAAAGAGGTTATACACTCTGATTCTTATGAGTTGGTAAAAGATTGGCCAAACTTACCTGAAGACCTCGTTTTAGGAAATCCGACCGGGCTGGCAATTAATTCTAACAATAATATTATGGTTTTTCATAGGGGAAGTAGAGTTTGGGAAGAACCTTTTCCAGATGATAAAATTCAAGAAAACACGATCCTTACTCTTGACCAAAAAACTGGGAAAATCTTAAAGAGTTGGGGGGCTGATTTATTTGTTATGCCCCATGGATTAGAGATTGATAATGAAAACAATATCTGGGTCACAGATGTTGGTCTGCATCAAGTTTTTAAATTCAGTTCGGATGGAGTTCTACTTTTAACATTAGGTAAGGCTAGATTTTTTGGAAATGATACATCTCATTTTTATCTTCCAACAGACGTCGCTGTTGCAGATGATGGTTCATTTTATGTTAGTGACGGTTATGGTAATAGTAGAGTTATAAAATTCTCTAAAGACGGGAAGTACCTTTTTGAATGGGGGGAATTTGGAAATAAAGAAGGAGAGTTTAACATTCCACACGCAATTGATTTGGATAAGAATGGAAATATTTATGTCGCAGATCGTGAAAATAATAGAATTCAAAAATTTGATGCAAAAGGAAATTTTATTACACTTTGGCAGAATGAAACCACTGAACAACTATATTCTGTTGCTATTGACAGTAAAAATGATTATCTGTTCGGAATAGATTATATGTTCGTAAATGATACTATAGTAAAAGGCTCTGATATTTTTCGCTTTGATTTAAATACCAACCTAGAATTACAATTTGGTAGATCAAGTTTTTATGATGGCCCAATATCTAGATATCACGACATTGTAATTGATGATGAAGAGAGTATTTATGTTGGTGATATTTTAGGGAATAAAATTCAAAAATTTCGATTAAAAAAAGCTGATTAAAAAAATTAACGAATGCACAACACGGCTTAAATTCAGTAGCTTGTTCTCGCCTACTTCTAAAACTCCTTGAAACTACTCATAGCAGAGATCTTAACGGTAATTCGACGCATATTAGGCGGATTTAAGAATTAAAAATAATTATTAAAACAAACAATCGTACAACAAAATTCAAATAAATGAACAAAGTAATCTTAATTCTGATCCCATTTCTATTTTTTAATACTGTAAATGCACAAGAAAGTGTTGTCAATTCAAGTCATGAAGTGACTTTCAAACTAAAAATAACGAGTCTACCAATTAAATACTCAGTGGGTATAGGATGGTTTATTGGGCCTTATGCAGATGATCAAAAAATTCAACGGTCTCTATTTCCCAAATCCCCAAACACAGGTGGGCTTTATCAACAAACCATCTCTTTCCCAGACTCTTTGATGGGTAAAACTATTACATATTGGTATGCAACCACTCAAGGCAGGTCTGATTTTGAACGGTCGTTTGTGCTGGAAAAAAATAAAATCCAAGAAAGAATTGAAAGCTGGGGTTTTGTTGACGGTTTAAAAGGTAAAATAAAAGGGACTAAAATGCTTTTTGTAGAACCCAATTCAGATGAAGAGAACACTATGTTTACTGAACCCTATGTAGGTATTACTACAGACGGAAAGCCCTTAGAAGACCTATACCCGATTAAAAAAACAGGCTCCTCCACAACTCCTATTAAAAATGCGGTCATCGCCTTTGTTGCATCGCTTACTAAAGAACAAAAATCAGCAAGCACGTTCCCGATAGCATCAAATGAATGGAGAAGATGGCACAATATAGATGACTGGCAAAGAGCAGGTGTTTGTTATGAAGACTTAAATGCACTACAAAAAAAACTCGCTCTTGCTTTTTTAAAAGAGAGTTTAAGTACCCAAGGACTACAAAAAGCAAAAAACATTATGACAATGGAGGTCTATTTAGCAAGCTTGGAACCAGAAAGCAAAGATTTAGGAGGTGAAAAATATTGGTTTACTTTCATGGGAACGCCTTCTGACACGGAGCCTTGGGGTTGGCAAATGGAAGGGCATCATCTGGTCATTAACTACTTTGTGCTAGGTGACCAAGTTGTAATGACACCCACATTTATGGGTTCTGAGCCAAATTTAGTCGAAACAGGAGATCATAAAGGGCTGCGCACTTTTGAAATGGAAGAGCAAAAAGGCTTGGATTTTTATTTATCGCTCAATAACAAACAAAAGGAAAAAGCCACAATTTTTAACAAAAAAGAGTTTGATCTTAACCAAACTGAAGCTTTTAGAGACAATCAAATTGTTCCTATAACAGGGATTTCTGCCAATGATTTATCAAAAAAACAAAAAGAGCTGTTGCTTGATTTGATTGCAGAATATGTGAATAATGTAAAAGACGGCCAGGCCAAGGTTAAAATGGCAGCGGTAAAACATCATTTAAACCAAACCAATTTTACTTGGATTCAAGGTAGCCATATCAACAGTCCGTTTTATTACCGCATTCACAGTCCTGTAATTTTAATTGAATTTGACCATCAGTCGCCTGTATTCCTATATGATCATTCGAAACCCAAACCAGGGCCAGTTAAAACACATGTACACACCGTTGTTCGTACACCAAATGGCAATGATTATGGAAAGGATTTGTTGAAAGAACATTTAGAAAAAGAGCATAAACATGAAAAGCATTAAATGCTTATTCTTTAGCCAAAAAAATAATGTAAACACGAATATTAATATTTAATTAAAATTATCATGAGCAATAAACTCATTAAACTACTGACCGTATTTCTTTTTTCATGCTTTCTAACTAATGCGCAAGAGTCAGATAAAAAGGACTACCCTCTAAAAGCAGATGTAGAAACCATTGATGGTATTATTAAAGCATATTATGAAATTATTTCGGGCCCCGCTGGCGAACCAATAAATTTTCAAAGAGATAAGTCTTTACATTATGAAAATGCTTTGATCCTATTTTCTGGCACTGATAACGACAAAATCTATAATGATATAGTAAACGTATTTGATTTTCATAAAAACTCAGCAAAAACTAAACCAGGGATTTGGGAGTATGAAATTGAAAGGGATACACATCAATATGGCAACATCGCAAACGTTTGGAGTACTTTTGGAGTAAAAGAGAAAGTTGATGGAACTTTTAAAGCGAAAGGTATAAGTAGTGTTCAATTATATCACGATGGTAATAGATGGTGGATTCTTTCTTGGTTGACACAAAGTGAAAAAACAGATAGCCTAACAAAAAAATAGTAAAGAAAAATAAATACCATGATTACAAAAACCTCTTTGCTCACGTTTAAAAAGATAAATTTAGTTATAATTTGTGCGTTTACTTATACTTTAAGCTTTACACAAGAAGTGGAAAATACCGTTGACCTAAATGCGCAACATTGGTATCACGGCTCTGAAAACTGTAAAGAAAACACCAACCCTCCTATTCAAGTTGTTCAATACAACAGCAATACATGGATACTGCGTCAAAACATATGCACCCATTTCGAAGCACCTTTCATGTTCCTTTTTATTGGAGGCAACAAGGCGTTGTTAATGGATACAGGAGCAACACAAGAAGAGGATGTTTTCCCACTATATGAAACAGTAAATGGAATACTTAACGATTGGTCTGAAAAAAACGGAGAGCTTGAATTGATCGTAGCCCATACACATAACCATAATGATCACTATGCAGCAGACAGACAGTTTATGGGGAAACCAAATACAACTGTCGTACCAATACGAATTGAATATGTAAAGAACTTTTTTCAGTTTCTTAATTGGCCCGAAGATATTGTTGAACTCGACCTTGGAAATAGAATAATAAAAATCATCCCTATTCCGGGCCATCAAAAAGCTTCTATAGCAGTGTACGACACCTCTTCTAAGATATTGCTAACTGGAGATACTTTTTATCCAGGGCGATTGTATGTTGATGATTGGGATTCATTTGGTAAGAGCATAAATAGGCTTGTTAATTTTACTGAACATCATGAAATATCTTATATTCTAGGCAATCATATTGAAATGTCAACTACTGATGGGATAGACTATCCGATGGGATCTACCTACCATCCACAAGAATACAAACTGCCCTTAACTATCAAGGATTTAAAAGAACTTCAACTTGCGCTTACTAATTTGGGAAATACACCAACGAACGAAGTTCATAAAAACTTCATAATATCGCCTATTAATCATTAGCTATAAAATTATAAACTACAGCCTCATTTGAGGACTCAAAATAAAAAAAATTATGACAAAAACTACCAATCAATTCTCCTCCAAAAAAATCATCACATTCCTGCTTCTAACTTTTGCCATTATTGCTGTAGGTTGTGATCGTAATAAATCAAAGCAAGTTACAATTGAAAAATCAGTAATTCCCGATTTTAAATTAATCAAAGATGTCGTATATGGCCACGAATTTGGTATGGCAATGACTTTTGATATTTATATCCCATCAAAACCAAATGGTGCTGGTGTGATTTTAACAAACAGTGGTGGTTGGGAATCACCATATGACACATTCAAAATACAGGATAACGGTACCTATAGATTTGCAACAGATGAAGAAATGACCAAATCAAAAACGTATCATATTTTAAGTCCAAAAAAATTAGTATTAAATGGATATACTGTTTTTGAAGTACGACATGGAAGTCGACGGAAATTTGAAATGTCTGAAATAGTATCACATGTTAGAAGAGCCGTTCGATTTATTAAGCATAATTCCTCAGATTATGGAGTTGATAAAACCCGTTTAGGGTTATGGGGTGGCAGTGCCAGTGGCCATCTATCATTACTTATTGGTCTGTCTCCTGAAGTACCCTTATTTGATGCCAAATTGGATTGGGAAAAGAATCATGCTGATGTGGCTGCAATTGCAGTTTTCGCAGCACCTAGCGATTTAGGTAAAATGGTTTTAGATGACCAAAAAACATGGGGTAAAGCGGATTTTTTGAAACTATCTACAGAACAGTATCAAGAATTTTCACCAGTTAATTACGCCTCAAAAAACGATCCGCCAACTTTAATAATGCATGGCGATATAGATACAACAGTACCATTTATTCAAGGTGAATTAATGTATTCTAAACTTCAAGAAGCAGGAGTACGCTCTAATTTTATTGAATTCGAAAAGACAAACCATTCCCCAACACTTAAGAATGCGTCAAAAGGAGTTGATGAAGCCTTGGCTTGGTTTGATACGTATTTGAGCAAATAATAAAGCGAGATAACACCCTGTATAATTAATTTGCTATTATTAGAACAAAATAAAAATTAAATTAAAATGCCCAAACTAAAAACCCTTTCAATTTTGATGCTATTAGTTTTTAGCATCGCTGGTTGTAAAAAAAATCAGCCACCAAAAAAAATAAACTTAGAAGAGATAACGATAACCGACATTCACAAGGCCTATAAAGTTGGTACTTATAATAGTCAAGATTTAGTAGCAGCATATCTCACTGCTATTAAAGAAAAAAATAAAGCTGTTAACGCCATTTCTATCATAAATCCTCAGGCACTATCAATTGCCAAAGCACTTGACACAGATTATCAAAAAACAAAAAAGCTACTTCCACTTCATGGTATACCAATCGTCATAAAAGATAATATCAATGCTGTTGGCCTTCTAACAACTGCCGGATCATTAGCACTTCATGATTATATCCCCAAAGAAAATGCTTTTGTCATCAATAAATTAGTTGCAGCCGGAGCTATTATTATTGCAAAATCTAATATGGCCGAATGGGCCTTTTCTGCTAAGCATACAAAGAGTTCTACAATGGGAACCACCCATAACCCATATAATCTAGCCTATGTTCCTGCGGGTTCTAGTGGCGGAACCGCCGCTGCTGTGGCTTCCAATCTTGCACTGGGTGGTTTGGGTACTGATACGGGTAACTCCATTCGCGGTCCCTCTTCGCATTGTGATTTAGTAGGATTCAGAACAACCTTGGGCTTGATTAGTAGAGAAGGCATTGTGCCGTTATATTTAAGAAATGATGTGGTTGGTCCGATGTGCCGAACGGTAGAAGATGCAACTAAAATAATGCAAGTGATGGTGGGATACGACCTAAAGGATTCCATCACTAAAAATTCAATAAACAAAACACCTAAAAATTACACACAATTTTTAATAAAAAACGGATTGAAAGGGTCTAGAATAGGGGTGTTAAGAGAACTAAGTGATTATAAAACAGACCCAGATATTAAAAAGTTATTTGAAAAAGCACTTTTAGATTTAGATTCACTTGGCGCTACAGTTGTTGATCCAGTTGACATTCCTAATTTTGCGAACTTAAGAAAAAACCAATGGTGCGCAACCTTTAAAACTGATGTTGAATCTTTTTTAGCGACCTACGTCAAAAGGGATACGGTAAAAACCTTAGAAGACATTATTAGAATTGGCACCAAATCTGAGTTTGCAAAGAAAGTTTTAGCAGAAGAAGCCAAGTCCTCTGGCCGATGGGAAGAACCTAGTATAAAATGTTCAGATGCCTACCACGATATAAAACGAATTGCTTTTAGAGAAGCCATAGAAGTGGTTATGGACTCTTTAAACCTAGACGCCATTGTATACCCTACTTGGAATAATAAACCAGCAAGAATCGCACATTTTGAAAAGGAGCACAAAGGTGACAACAACCAAATAATTGCGCCACATACAGGTCAACCGGCCTTTACGGTTCCAATGGGTTTTAGCCCTGGTAATTTACCTGCGGGACTTCAATTTTTAGGACGCATGTACGCAGAACCAACTTTAATTAAACTTGCTTATTCATATGAGCAAGGAACAAAGCATAGAAAACCACCAATACTTAATAAAAAAGAGGTAACAGATGCTAAAAATAAAAATGTGAACTGAGCACTTTACAAAAAGTAATAATGAATCAAATATTGAGATTTCTTGCAAATAGGATTCTTACTCTATTTAGCTAGCTGTTGCAGTCAACAAAATTTAACTATGCGTACATCCAAATATTTATTTTACGTGCTGTTGTAAATAAGTTTTTTTTATAGATACAGCCATCTTTCTAATAATGAATTAGATAAAGAGCGAAGCCACCTCTGTATTTCCGAAATAGAGTAAGTTGCAGAGTTATATAATATAACTGCCATGTTATGTTAAAATACAACAACCAAATTAAACTATTTTATTATGAAAAATTTATAAATAATTTTTGCTTTCCTATTGTTCTTAGGATGCTCACCGAAACAATGTAAAAAAGATGACCCGAAAGTAGTTGAACGAATTCTTCAGGATTTTATTAAAGCCTTATCTGATAGAGAGTTTGAAAAACTTGAAAGTATATCTACAACGGACTTAGTTATTTATGAGGATGGATCAATATGGAATAATGACAGTCTAGTACAAGCTTTTAGTGGTGTTGCAGAAATATCATTTCAATTGATGAATTTTGACACAAAGGTTGATTGTAACTCTGCAAGAACAAAATACATTAACATTGGTAAGTTCGAATTACCTGACAAAACGGTTAAAGTAAAATTCCTAGAAAGTGCTTCATTTATCAAAGAAAAAGGGCTTTGGAAAATTGAATTTATTCACTCCACTCCAATGAAATAAAAGGTTACCGTGTATAGCATGGGGTTATTTATAGTTTAGATTTTTACTATAAAACTTGTACATTTAAATTTTGGAAACCAGTAAACTGAAAAGTGGCACTGTACATAAAGCCGGAACATTAATTATAATTAAAATCAATTATCATGAAAAACATTTTCACATCATTAATTCTACTTTTCAGCTTTTCAATATGCGGAATAGCGAATGCTCAAATGCAAGCGATCTTTACCTTTGATACACCTTATGGAGAAAATAAAGCCGTTGTTAAACATGTTGAGATCAATGGTACTAAATTTTATATTTACTTTAATAAAACAAATTGTTATAAAAGCATAAAACTTCCGTTTATCCGGTCAAAGAAGAACGATAAACGAGCAAAAGTAACTCATATAAATAAGTTGCCATTCATTGGTGAGAAGTTCTACGGAAACCAAAAATAACATAATATTAACCACTTATATTAAACAGAGATTTGATATAAGTTTTTTCAAAAAAAAAAAATGAATTTAGGAAAATTTACTTTACATCATTTAATTGGAGTTTTAATAACATTCTTATTCCTTAATAGTTGTACAAAAGAAGATATTTGTACAAAAGAGGTTAATATTCCTATTTGGAATGAAGAAGAACAAATATTTGAGGATAATTTTCAAGATTTTCCTTGTGATGTCAATGGAATAACCAAAAGTGTATCTGAGTTTACTTTGAATGAAAAAAAAGAACTAATACTAAACTTTAAAAATAAAAAAAACACCAAAATTTAGGAACAGTCTCTCGCTAATTAAAAGGTTAATAAAACACAGAATTGAGAAGTATTTATGAAATGAATTATATTCTGAATTTAGCAAATAACGGAATATTTACTATTGTAATAAACCTTTCTGAATGACTTACTGAAACTCTGAATTTTAAAACGCTGGAAAACAAAAAACAACGAAATGGTAACACCATCTATAATTAATTGCTGGTTTTAGCTCAGTTGGAAAATTCCTTCGGTATTTCGCCGTTCGTGCTTTACTTAGTAAATCCAATGCTCAAAACACACAACTAATCATGCACGTATTCCAAGATCAAATCCTAATAGAAGTTACTATTTTTTTTATGCTGCATAATTTTGAAGAACTACATAAGGAGTTCCTCTTTTTACTACTGCAAATGCTCTAGCTATGAGTTTATTTCTAACATTATTTATCGCTAGCATTTTATCTTTTCCTTCCGCTAACTTTCTCTTATAATAGATTCGTAATTCACTATCATGTTGAATGGCAGAAATACTTGCCATACTTAATAAACTTTTCATCTTTCTATCTCCTAAATAATGACATTGCTTTCTTCTTTTTATACTAGTACCCGACTCATGTGCAAAAGGTGCTGTTCCACAATAACTCGAGAAAGAACGCCAATTATCAAATCTTGTAAAATTACCTGTATGGTAAATTAATTGACAAGCAACCACAAAACCAACTCCCTTTAAACTTGATAATAATTCATAATTTTTTTGCATTGAAACATCATCAAAGATGAGCTCTTCTATTCTAATCTCTATTGCCTTTACTTGTTTAGATAAGTAATCAATACTTCTTTTTAAACTGATACAACCTGCATCTGTGGTAGAACTTGTTAAAAATACTTTCATCTCTTTTAAAGTACCTTTCAAACCAGCATTGTTTCTAACTAGTTGATCTCTTAACGCTAATAATCTACCAAGTTCTAAATGGGTTGTACTTTTAACTGTACTTGGAATTAATTCTTCTCTATAAATCCACCCATATCTAGCAATTAAACTTGCATCCAAACGATCTGTTTTCTCTTTTACAATACCTGAGGAACGCTTAATTTTCAATGGGCTTTCTTCTACATAAACAATCTTCTGACTATTTAGATAAAGTGCTAATTTTAAAGAATAATATCCCGTATTCTCAAAACAATAAAAAACACTAACCCCTTTTGTTGATTTTAAAACCCAGTTTAATAAGCTTTTATAACCTACAATATCATTCTTAAACTCCTTGTGAACTTGAGCTTGATAACAATAAGCATCAATTGTTTTTTTTGATACATCAATTCCTACGACTTCTTTGTAATTTTTCATATTTTTACATTTAAGTGAATAAATATGTTGCTTTAACTACTTCCTTTATCGGGAGATTTAACTCCTGGTATTCCAAATGGTTCTTGGCAACTTTATAGAAAGAGAGGACTCGTACGTGTACTGGAGCTTCAAATCTAAAACACGTTATAGTTCTCCTCTTTTTCTATCTAAAGATATTTAATACAAACTAAAGAAACACGTTATACCACATTTTGACCCGTCCTGAATAAAGGCTGCGTAATTTTAAACATTATGTACAGAAATGACAAAGTAATTAGACGTTACAGTGAACCTTTTAAATTAAAAATTTTAGCCGAACGTAGTACTGGAAAATACACAAAAAGTGAACTTTGCAAACTCTATTCTATTGCACCTACAACGGTTAATGAATGGATTAAAAAGTACAATCGTAAAGACTTAATGAATACCAGAGTAAAAGTGGAAACTAAAGACGAAATATCTAGAATTAAAACGCTTCAAAAAGAAATTGAACAGCTAAAAAAACTACTATTAAAAAAGGATCTCGATACTATGATAGAAGAATCCTATCTAGAAGTAGCTGCAGAAGATTTAGGCTACAAATCTATTGCCGAACTAAAAAAAAAGCTAAAGATAAAGCCCTAATCAAAGCTAAAGAGAAATCTAAGGGATTTGCTTCTTTAACTACCATATCTAATTGTTTTGGACTTAAACGTACTGCTTATTACAAGCATAAAAAAAGAGCCGATAAACGTTTAATCCTAGAATAACAGATTATATCCATTTTAACCTGTAGCCGTATTTCAGGACAAGACATTAAACTACTATGAAAAATATACTACTCGCTATTGCATTAATGATTTGTTCTTCAATTTTAGGACAAACTACCGATGAAAAATACTCAGAAGACGTAAAATCTGTAGATGCAATAATGAAAGCATATTATGATGTTGCTTCTGGTTCGAGTAGTGATCCTTGGGAATTTGAAAGAGATACATATATGCATTCTAAAAATGCTCATATAATCTTTTTAGACGAAAATGGGAGAGTTGAATTAGTCACATTGGAGGCATTACAAAACGAATTAAGGATGTCTGAGAGAAAATATTTCTATGAAAAGGAACTAAAAAGAAATGTTAGTCAATTTGGAAATATCGTTCAAGTTTGGAGCGCATATGAAGTAAGATACAAACCTGAAACCATTACAAATAATAGAGGATTGGCTAGTATTCAACTTCATTATGAAAAAGGGAGATGGTGGATAGATAGCTGGACTAACCAAATGGAATCTGATAAAAACTCATTAGTAACAGCGTTTTTAATGAAGGAGTAAAAAAAACGTTTCCTAACAATACATTACCTCTAGCAAATATTACAAACAAACTAAACAAAAAACATGAAAACACTCTATCTTTTTACGCTTGTGTTGATTTCGAGTTGTGTACAATCACAAAATTTAACCTGTGTTGATTTTAAAATTGGAACATTTAAAGCAGAAGGAATTAACTATAAACTCCCTACTACGACTGTAAGTCGATCTAAAAAAACTCAAAAAGAATCAGCTGATGGTCTTGAAACGTTGGAAGCAACAATCGAATGGAAGTCCGAATGCAATTATGAATTGATTTATTTAAATGGCTCTCCAGATATGAAAGGGCAAAAAGTTAGCGTTGAAATAATCAAAATAGAAGGACAAAAAGCTATCTGCACAGCTACTGTTGAAGGCATGCCAGGAATTAATTTGAACTTTGAAATGGAAAAACTAAAATAACAACGTTTGCCAATAAAGTACTGAGTTAAAAAACAACTCTTTTCTTCATTAATTTTGCTCACTACTACTATAAGCTTAAATAAGAATTTAAGCTTTTTTAATGCTCTCTTTTATTCTTTCTGATTATTTATCGAAAAGTATAAAAGATAAACTTAAGCCGTGTATAATTAATTACTTGGGAATTCCTTAATCGGAATTTACGCGAATTAATTATCTTTCCGCAACGGCAAAAAGTGTATCGCACTTTTAATCGCAACAAATCAGCAACAAAATCGTTGTAAACAATAAAGACAACATACGAAAAGATGAATGAAGAAATAAGAAATATGCTGGGTGTTGAAGAAAATAAACCCAATGATTGGTTTGAGACTCTTTATGCCGAATCAAATAAATTAGGAAATGGAGTTCCCTGGGCCAATATGGCTCCACATCCAATTTTTAAAAGCTGGATAGATAAAACGCTTCCTTCAGAAAATGAAAAGACTGCTTTGGTAGTTGGATGCGGTTTAGGTGATGACGCTATCGAATTGGAGGCTAAAGGATATAAAGTTACCGCTTTTGATGTTTCAGAAAGTGCCATAGCACTCTGCAAAAAGAGATTCCCAAAATCTAAGGTTGACTTCATAACAGCAGATTTACTAGAAGGAATTTCTGACTGGTCTCTGAAATTTGATCTTGTTTTAGAAATCTTTACCATTCAAGCACTACCACCAAAATATGAAGAATTATTAATAAAAAACATAGCAAGCTTTGTGTCTTCTAATGGTCAACTAATTGTTATCGCAGAAGTACAATCTGAAAAAAGAAGGTATGAAATTGGTCCGCCTTGGCTCTTGAATAATGACTATATGAAATCGTTTGAAAGAAATGGTTTAAAACAAATTTCTCATACAACGAATAATGCATCTAAAAGAGGAGAAGAAATTCACCTTTCCATTTTTCAGAGATCATAAAAAAACTGTTTACAACACCTTAGAAAATAAGCCGAAATAAAAAAGCCAAGTTAAAACTTAGCTTTTTTTGTTTTATAAAGATACCTGATCATTCCTCATTAAGAAAGACAAAAATGATAATTTTACTAGATGTAAAATCACCTAAATAACTACACAAAATAGTAATAAAAGACTGTTACTTAGAGTAGTTTTTCTAATGTAGGAGTAAAATTACAATTATTCTGCTTGTGGAGGAAGTTCTGGTAATTTATTTTTAAAACTTGGTGCATTTTCTCTATAAGAAACTAATTTCTTTTTAGAAACCATTACTAATAAATCTTCACGTAATGTAAATAAAGTAGCGGCTCTAAAAGTTGCTAGTAGTAATTTTTCTATTTCAACAGTTGCTTCGCTAAGAGTAAATTTCTTATATTTATATTCCTCAGCATATCTATGTTTAAATTCGAAAACTTCTTTACCATCAATTACAAACAAACGCATATATACATTTAACAAGCCTTCACTCTTTCTAAGCGGTTTGCTTAGCGTTAGTTTTACAAACTCATCATTTGTAAGGCTTTGTTGTAATGTTTCAAAAAGTTGCTTAAATTCACTCATACTGCAAAGGTAAAATGTTTATCAACAAAAAATACCACTAAAAGTGAGGTATTTGTATTATTTATTTTAATTTTCTGAAACGAGTTAAACAGTAAATGCTGCCACTTTTTCTAAATTTGGATTTTTCTCAACAAAAGCCTCTAAAACTTTAAAAAAGTTTAAGATATCTTCTTTGCCATTATTTGCATTAATAGTTACCAATCTAACAAAAGTATCTTCTTCAAAAGAACCAAAACCAACTACGGTTTCTTGATGCTCATACAAAGCAGTGCAAAGCGCCATTGGATCTATATTTTTATAATTGAAACAAATAGAAATAGAATCATCAAAACTATATAATGTATAATCGGGGTTCTTTCTAATATACGCTAATGCAACATCTGCCAACTTAAATTGTTGTTCTACAATTTGCTTTAAACCGTTTGTTCCTATGGATTTCCATAGCGTCCAAAATTTTAAAGCATCATTTCTTCTTCCGCATTGAAAAGAAGTTTTTCCTAAATTAAAATCGTCTCCGTCTGTTTGGTATAAATAACTTGCATCATTGCTAAAAGAAGCGTGCAAATGTTTTTTATCATTCACTAAAATAATAGAACATGTTAAGGGTGTTCCAAGCATTTTATGCGCATTATAACTAAAAGAGTTAGATCTCTCTACTCCTTTTACAAGATGTTTATACTTCTCACTAAAAATTACACTTCCACAATATGCACCATCTACGTGCAACCAAATTTTATATTTTTCTGTAATATCAGCAATTTTATCAATTGGGTCAAAAGCCCCTAAAACAGTTGTTCCTGCAGTTGCATTTACATAAGTAGGTACTCCGCCATTTTCTATATCTTCTAAAATTTGTGCTTCCAAGAGTTCTGGAATCATTCTACCTTTTGAATCTGCTTTTATATAACGAATATTATTTCTACCAATACCTGCAAAACTTGCGTTTTTAGAATTTGAATAATGACATTCTTTTGACGTATAAATAATCAAAGGTTTTGTCATTCCGTTTAATCTACAAGAAGGGTCTTTAGCATCTCTCCCCATAATTAAACCCATATAATTACTCATAGAACCCCCAGTTGGAAAAGTTCCATTACTGTTTTTACCATAACCAATTAAATCACAAGATTGTCTAATTATTTCTTGTTCAATACCTACTTGTGGGCCCGCAACTTTATAAGTATACATGCTATTATTTAGCATGACTGCTAATAAATCTCCTAAAATTGCTTTAGATTGTCTACCACCAAAAAGCTGATTAAAAAATAAGTTTGTTGCTGTTTTTGGGGTAGCAATAAGAACATCAGATAGTAGCGTTTTAAAATCGTCATCAATCATTGCCCCATCATTTAAAGAAAGATCAATCGTTTCGTATAATTCACTCGAATCTATTCTTTCTGCTACCGGGTTTATTTTTTCTTCTTTTATTAAAACTTCTACAAGTTCATTAAATAAAGCTAAATCATTCTTTATAGTAGACATGCTGTTTTTCTCTTTTTATATTGTTATTTATTCTGCAATTGTAGTGTAGCACAAATTTTTACTAATAAATGTTTTTGAAGCTTCATCAAACATATTACAAGTTCTAATTGGTTTTGCGTATAAATGGAGGGATATACTTCTCTTTTTAGAGATGTTTTCTAAACGATGAAAACCCATAAAATCTTTCATGTAGGTAATTTGATTCGCTTTTGAAACAGCCGTTTTAAAAAGTTTTAAATCGCCATTTTCATCTTTCTTATAAATAGTTTCTTCAAATTCACCCTCAATAACTTTTACCCAACATTCTTCACCACCATGATCATGAATTGCCGTTTTATGACCTTCACACCAGCAGATTAAAATTAATTCATACTTTTCTGAATCTATAATACAATTTCGGGTATAACACTCATCAGACCAAGAAACATATGCATCAAACGTATCTTTTTTAAATTTAGTGGAATGTATAATGTGATTGTAAGTCGTCCTCTCTCCTTCGGAAAGTGCTGTTGTTAAATCATTTAAAGTTTGAAGTGGTGTGGTGTTATTTTCGTTAGAATTCAAGATAATGTATGTCTTTTTTTTGTTCAATTCTTGTACAAATCCAAGGGTATTCCCTAAATTTCACTAAATAATTGAGTTTATAAATAGTAAAAACTCCTTATTACAAATATAAGGCATATTCACTCTTTTTATTCAGTTTTAAACTATTTATTAAATTATTTAATCCAAAATTTATCAAATCCCTATTTTTTTGACTATTTTTCAATATCTTGAAAATTCATTTATTCCGAATTATTAAAGATTTTGAGAATATCAAATCGCTAACAATTAACTACAACTATTATACCACTATGCAAGACGAAAATTTTATGATTAAAATAGCTGTGCTAACAGTTTATGTAGGTATTTTGTTTCTAATCGGAATTTTAGCCTCGCAACGCATTAAAGGCATGAGTGATTATTATGTTGGTGGAAAAAAAATGGGCTTTTGGGCAGTTGCATTTTCAGCAAGAGCTACAGGAGAATCTGGTTGGCTTTTAATAGGCTTGACAGGAATGGGCGCAATGGCAGGATATTCTGGTTACTGGGTTGTTGTTGGTGAATTGCTTGGCGTTTTTATATCATGGCAATTTATGGCGAAACGTTTCAAAAAAAGATCTGATGCTTTTGGTGCTATTACCATACCAGATTATTTACAAAGTCATTTTAAAACTTCTACACATACCCTTAGAATTATAGCAGCGTCTATTCTTGTCGTTTTTATTGTAATTTATGTAGCTTCTCAAATAGACGTTACCGGCGTTGCTTTTAAATCGATGCTAGGAATAGACTATAAAATTGGTGCTCTTATTGGCTTTTTTATTGTGTTAGCCTATATCTTTATTGGTGGCTTTGTAGCTGCAGTATGGTCAGATTTATTTCAAGGATTACTCATGTTTTTCGGTTTAGTACTTTTACCAATAGTTGTTTGGTTTTCTATGGACCATGGAGCTGGTGTTACGGCAGGATTAAATGCAATAGACCCAACTTTAACCCAAGTAATGGGAAGAAGTACAGATGGTTGGATGAATCTTTTTACCCTATTAGGTTTTTCTATGATTGGACTTGGATTTTTAGGTTCGCCGCAAGTGTATGTTCGATTTATGTCGATAAAAAATGAAAAAGAGGTTGATAAAGGAAAATGGGTAGCAACTGCATTTACCTTACTTACGGATGCTGCTGCGGTTACTATTGGAATTCTTGCTCGAATTTATTTTACCAAAGAAGGTCAAGATCCTGAGGTAGTTTTAGGAAATGATGGTAATAATGTTTTAAGCATGATTACTGAAGAATTTTTACCCACAATTTTAGTTGCAATATTTGTTGCCATCGTGTTGTCTGCAATTATGTCAACCATAGATTCTTTACTGATATTAGCATCTAGCGCAATTACCAGAGATTTTTATCAGAAAATATTTAGACCCGATATAAAAGATGAAAGCTTAACAAAAATTTCTAGAATTTCTACAGTTATTATGGCTTTTACTGCATTAATAATTGCCATGATTATGAATTACGTATCTCCTGATCGGCAAATATTTTGGGTAATACTATTTGGTTGGTCTGGCATTGCTGCTACTTTTTGTCCTGTAATTATTTTGACACTTTTTTGGAAAGGCTATTCAGAAAAAGGAGCTATAGCTTCTATGATTTCTGGGTTTGTCTCTGTAATGCTATTTAATTTTGTATTTAAAGAAATGGCTTCAGTTGGCAAATACTTTGTAGCACTTGATGTGCTTGCCCCATCTTTTGCAGTAGCAATCATTGTTGGTTATATGGTCTCTAAAAAATATCCTCCTAGAGCAGCAGCCATTAAAATGCTTGAAGAAATTGATGCTACAACTGATTAGAATAATTTTGACTAAAATTCATAAAAAAAGCTCAAGTTTAAAACTTGAGCTTTTTAATTTTATATACTGTTTCTATTTATTCATTTTGATATTCATATTCAATCAAAATCACTTTTGACTACAAAAGTATCAAACTTGTAAAAAACAATGTAAATTATCCTTTAAATACAATCTTACGCATACGTAAGCTTTCTGGAGTTACCTCTAAGTACTCATCCGCTTTAATGTATTCCATATTTTCCTCTAAAGAGAAATCTACTTTCGGTGCAATTTTCATAGCTTCATCTGTACCAGATTTACGCATGTTTGTTAATTGCTTTCCTTTAATTAAGTTCACAGCCATCTCATCAGACTTAGAGTTTTCACCAATTACTTGACCAATATAAATCTCTTGGTTAATATCGATAAAGAAACGACCTCTGTCTTGTAAACGGTTTAATGCATATGCTGTTGCTTTACCTGCTGCAGAAGAAACAATAGCTCCTTTTACTTCTTCGGTAAAATCTCCTTTATAAGGACCATATTCACTAAATCTGTGGTTAATAATTGCTGAACCAGCTGTTGCTGTTAAGATTCTATTTCTTAAACCGATCAATCCACGAGATGGGATTGAAAATTCTAAGTGCTGTAAATCTCCTTTAGGCTCCATAATTAACATATCTCCTTTTCTAAGAGATACTAAATTAATAGCTTTAGAAGCCATTTCTTCAGGTACATCAATAGACAATGTTTCCATTGGCTCATGTTTCTTACCGTCAACCATTTTAAGAATTACTTGTGGTCTTCCCACTTGTAATTCATAACCTTCTCTACGCATTGTTTCAATCAATACAGATAAGTGTAAAACTCCACGTCCGAAAACGTTAAATTTATCTTCACTATCAGTAGTTTCTACTTTTAATGCTAAGTTTTTTTCTAATTCTTTAAACAAACGATCACGTAAGTGACGAGATGTTACAAATTTTCCTTCTTTACCAAAGAAAGGAGAATTGTTAATTGTAAACAACATACTCATAGTAGGCTGATCAATCTCTGTTCTTGGTAATGCTTCTGGGTTTTCTAAATCTGCAATGGTATCACCAATTTCAAATCCGTCAATACCTGTAATTGCACAAATATCTCCACAAGGAACTTTATCTACTTGAACTTTACCCATTCCTTCGAATACGTGTAATTCTTTAATTCTTACTTTCTTAGTAGAACCATCCGCTTTACATAACATGTAATCTTTAGCTACTTCTAAATCTCCTCTAAATACACGTCCAATAGCTATTCTACCTGTAAAAGCAGAAAAATCTAAAGAAGTAATTTGCATTTGTGGTGTACCTTCATTGTAAGTAGTTGCTGGAATAGACTCTAAAACCGCATCTAATAAAGGGATAATATTATCTGTTTCGTTTCTCCAATCTGTACTCATCCAATTGTTTTTTGCAGAACCGTAAACAGTTGCAAAATCTAATTGCTCTTCAGTTGCTTCTAATGCAAACATTAAATCGAAAACTTTTTCGTGAACGATGTCTGGAGTACAGTTTTCTTTGTCTACTTTATTTACAACAACTATAGGAGTTAAACCTAAGTCTAAAGCCTTACCTAATACAAAACGAGTTTGTGGCATTGGCCCTTCAAATGCATCAACTAATAATAAAACACCATCAGCCATTTTTAATACACGCTCTACTTCACCACCAAAATCGGCGTGACCAGGAGTGTCAATTACGTTAATTTTTGTTCCTTTATATTGAACTGAAACGTTCTTAGAAAGAATTGTAATTCCTCTTTCACGTTCTAAATCATTATTGTCTAACAATAAGTCTGTACGTTCTTTACGATCGTCTAAGATTTTTGCTTGATCTATAATTTTATCAACCAATGTTGTTTTCCCGTGATCAACGTGAGCTATAATAGCGATGTTTCTGATTTGCATGCTTAATTTCTTAAATTTCGTGCAAAAGTAGTTGTTTCTATGTAATTTATACGAACTCTAAGTGTTTATTTTTCATTATTAAAGAATGAAACCCAATTATTTGTAAGTTAGATGCTAATTTAACAACTCATTATTCTATTACTTTAAAAAAATAATAGCTTTTAATGCAATCATTTTATTAAAAATTTTTATAAAAATGCTATTGAAAACAATCTTCTTTTAAATTTAATAGCGCAGTTAGTAAATTGTTTTGAATTAAAATAGTTATCGCTTGTAAACTGCGAGCACTTCTATACAAAAGAACAGGAACACTGTAGGCTTCTGGTAATGTGTGAATACATTATTAAAGTTACTTGCGTGGTTTTATAGATGTTGAACGTGCAATTTTTAGAGTTATAATAGACTATGAAAAAGGAGCATGTGATCATTTAGCAACCTTTACATTTATTAATGGAACAATAAGAGGTGTTGTTTTAAACGAAACAAGATTATTACATACTTAAACAGCCACATACTAAAACCTTAGTGCAAAGAAAGCAAGTAAACGCTATTTTAAAATAGCTAAATATGCCATCTGCATAAAGCCAACTTTAATAAAAAATGCTATTAAAATTTACACCACAAAAAGACCGCATTTATCTAAGTATATGCTATCACTTGAAAAAATGAATGCACAAAATACGGTTAAAAGTAAAACTTATAAATAAAAAAAACCTGAACAATAAATTTATTGTTCAGGTCTAATTCATTTTAATCCTTTAATAATCTGTATCGATTATTTAGAACTTGCTATTTAATAATATACTAGTTAACAATTAATTTTTTAAACGTGACGCTATCATTACGCTGTATTTTTAGAATATAAAAACCATTAGCATATTGATCTAAATTAATATTAAATTTTTCAGTATTTTCTTTAACGTTCCATACATTAATTAGTTTACCATCTAAAGTTACCATTTCTACTTTAAAAGGTTGTCTAATATTATCAGACCAAACAATACTTACTTTACCATGAGCAGGGTTTGGAATTAGAGAAACTTTTGACGTTAACAAGTCTTCAATATCATCTACCGCTAAAGCATTACTATTAATAATTAACGAAGTAGCATAATCACCTGCTACAACTGCATTTCCAAATGAACTAGATTGCGCAGCTAAAGAATTCCTAGCTTTAACATCACTAAGTGCATAAGTAGGTGTACTACCAACCATTAAGTCATCAATCCACCATCCAGTTGCGCCTGTTCCACCATCTGAAGCGAAATGAAAACGTACAGCGGTAACTCCTGCAGGTAAGTTTGCAATAGATTGAATATAACCTTTAGAAATCCCTCCAAACATAGCACCTACCATTTGCGTATTTTGGTCATCAGCAATGTCGTTGTATCCATTTTTTGTGAAATCATCTTTAGCAATCTTAGTCCATACAACACCATTGGTTGTATATTCTAAGTCACCACCATCGTAGCCTTCCTCTGTCGCGTATTTATGAAAGAACACTAATTCTTCATCTGCAACTGTTGCTTCATTTAAAGTAAATGTTAAATATTGTTCACTGAAAAAATCTGGATTTTTCACAAACCAAGATTTATTTCCACCATAAGAGGACTCTGTATTTAAAGCCCATTTATCTTCCGCAGATCCTTCAAATACTCCTGCTCCTGAACTAGCAACACCGTCACCACTTTCAGATTCCATTTCAAATAATGTACTTATTGTTGTAAATGGTGTCTCACTGGTTTTAATAGTTACAGTTTTAACAAATGAAGTACCACTTAGCACATCTCCAAAATTCCAAATTAATTCATTTGAAGCATTTGGCTCAACACCATCTGTTGCAGATACAAAAGTAAAATTATCTCCAGTTGGCAATTGGTTTACAATAACAAGATCTGTTGCCATACCATCAGTAACCAAAACAGTAAATTCATATTGAATATTTTCTCCAGAAGCTATTAAATATGGAGCAGAATGTGTTACAGATATAGTAGGAATAGTTGTACCTCCACAAGCAGGTGGAATTACAAAACTATCTCTTTCATCTCCTCTAACGTTTGTTCCGTAATTACCATCTTCTTGAAAACCTAAACCTCTTTTAGCAAAACCTTTCCAAATTATTTTAGAATGCACACTTCCTCCACATTCATCATCAGATCCAAACAGCAAAGCATCGGCTGCTAATATAGCATCTCTTTTGTCTGCAAATGTTGCACTACCGGGTTGTATTTTTAAACCCTCTAATACTAAACGATTAAAAACATTATTTCCTCCTGAATGAGCTGCATCAGTAAGATCTATATTTAAACCAGTCTCCTTAATATCATCGTTAAATCCGTAAACGTCTACAAACTCCTGAAATACTTCATATAACATACTACACCAAACAAAACCGACTCCATGTGGAACAGAAATTTCAGGACCTGCTATACCTAAACCATTTACTGAACCTGCGTACGTATATTCATTTATGTTAGGATCTATACTATAAGGCCTTGGTCTAATACCACTCGCTGTTGGATCTTTGTAGGTAACATAATTACCAATACCTCTTGATGGCAACACTCCATTAGGGTGCTTAGCAGTTGCATCATCTAAATCATTTGCTCTAAGTGTTGTATAAAGTCCCCAAAAATCAGACCAACCTTCACCACCTTTTTCATCGCCACTTAATGTTCCTAATCCTGTACCGCCTCTAACACTTAATCTTGTAGAAATACCATGCCCATATTCATGTGCAATAACGCCATTATCAAAAGAACCATCTCGTTTAGGAGGTACTGCACTATCTAAAAATAATTTTCCCGAAATAGTTTCACCATTTTCATTTGCTGCCCTAATTGCTTCTCTTAATTCCTTACCATCAGCATACCCAATCATTACAGCTGGTATGTCTATTGAATAAGATGTAGTGTCAGATCCTCCCATTCCTGCGGGACCTGATCCAGGTACATTATTAATAACAATAGCTGCAATTGCACCACTTTCTTGTGCGCTTACCACTTTTTCTACAAAAGAACAAGACCCTCTATCTATTACTGCAATATTACCATTTACTTCAACTTGATTATCATATGGTAACCCTGTTCCTGAAGCTTCTGAAGCTCCACATCCTTCAGAACCTCCTGGTGTGCTTCCTGCACTATTACCTTCTACAATAACATAATTACCTACTCTTTCTTTAGCTAAATCAGTATCCGCTTGTGGACCTCCGGGAAAAGAACCTTGTACGGCTGCATATTGAATTCCTCCATCGACATTATAATCTTCATCATATGTATTTTGATAAATATAAACCATGTCTGCTAAAACAGCAGGTGTCCATAGATACATTTGCATTTGACCATTAACGCCATCACTAAGCGTTAACATGTTCGCATTATTAGTACCTCCACCGTCTTGCGCTTGTGCTATAATACCGTCATTACCCTGACCTCCTCGATCTCCAATGTTTTCTTCAGGAAAACTATTAACTTCTTGAAAATTTAGATTTTCTTCATTAAAACCAAATCCATAAAAAATATCATGCATCATGTTATTCATATAGAAAAGATTTACAATTGCCGCAGCTCTATTTGGAAATGCATTGTCGGGAGTTCCTGGAGAATTAAATTCAGGTTCTTTGGTTAAATCCCAGACATAATCCCAAGTAGAAGCACCAGCGCCACCTGCAATTGTTGGAGGTGTTACACCTATTGGAGCTCCTCCTAATATTCCAGGAGAGGGATCGTAAAAAGAATACACATTATTCCCTTTAGTATCTTGAAATTCAGCACCTGTAGATTTAGTCCACCCATAAGGCGAAGCAACAGCATCACCAGCTTCTGATACGGACACCATAGTTTGTGTGCTTTCTCCATTAAAATCTACATCTATAGGTGATTCAGCAGGCAATGCTAACACCTTGAATTTATGATCTACTGCAACAGCTAACATAGACTCTTTTAAAGAACCAAATGTATTTTTGTTTTTTATAGCCTCAATTTTGTTTTCCGTCTCTAAAGCAGAATGTAGGTGTCTTTGTTGCTCATGCTGCTTGTGTAATTTAGATTCTGCCTCAGAGAAATCGTATTCTAGTCCTCCAAAAGAACAATGTAATACCAAATCTTGCTTGCTTATTATTTCGCCATTGGTTGCATCTACATAAACTAACCAATAATTTTGACGGTCTTTTGTATATAGTTGTGTCTCCCAAGTTAACTTAACTTTATCAGAATTTGTTTCATCTGATAAGTAAATTAAACGTGCTTTAAAATCGTCTGCAGCTATGTTCCCTTTTTCAAACGTTATTTCTTGTTGAGGGTTATTAGAAACATCCTTTTTAACCAATGTACTATTGGAGTTAAAATCACCTAAATTAATCATCGCATTACGCAAGGCGCGTTCTGCGTTAATTGAAGGACTACTAGTATTAACATTCATTTTTTTAAATGAATCTACTATTGCCTTTTTACCATTAACAGCATAATTAAGGTTTAATACTGCTCCTTTAACACTAATACCATTTACTTGTTGCTCGGCATAAATTCTACGAATTTTAGTGTCTGGTTCTACAAAATCTCTGTTTATTTGGTATGATATTGACTGGACTTGGCTCTTATTAGCCGAAGTTGATAAATGTTCTTGAATAAGTGTTTCTGCTGAAACATCTTTATTGGTTTGAGAAAAACCAAGCCAAGGAATAAAAAGTATTAATAAAATGCGGGGGAAATTTTTTTTCATAATTAAAAATTTGATTAAGTTAAAACATGGTTTATGTTTTATATTTCCAAAGATATACATTTAACTACAACATCGATACAACAAAATGTGGTTTAATTTGATTTTTAATGTTTTAGAACACAACATAAGTACTACAGAATGTGGTTTAACTTAATTTTTTATGTTTGTAAAACTTATTACAATGGATTAAAAAGTTAGTTTTTTTTTTCAGAAGTGCGGGTTCTATTCTCCATTTATGTGCCAAAGAGAAACCTCAGCTATTATGAACTGCCACCAAAACTTAGACACTATTTGAGCGTGTTTTTACGAAAAGTAATGAAGCAATACTTCTAGATGCGCTAAAGGAACTTGAGTTTATCAAAAAATCGGCATATAAATCAACAAAAGCCTCCCTCTTTTTATTTCTCAGAGTTCTTAACAGGATAGACTATAGATTTCTTAATTTGAAATTATTCTTACCTAAGGCAATAATCGTATGAAAGCGCGACCTTTATCCTAGATGCTTTAAGGAAAAGGAAACGCCTAAATTATAGATCTTCTTTAAATGCTGATGGTAAAATATCTGGAATTAATTTTATTAAAATTGGTAATAAAAGTGCACCTCCAGGCAACATAAAAACTGCAAAAGCGGGTATTGCTTTGCTAATATCTAACAATTGAATTTTAATTTTCTTTTTCTCTTCTTCTGTTAGATGAGAATGTGTTGATTTTTTTATTAAATAAACGGCTTCTTTGCTTTGTTTTAATTCTTGAGCTAATCTTAACTTATTTTTAAGCAGCAGCGTTTTTATTTCCTCTACCGAAGTCATTATATTTTTCTACGTTTACGCTCCGTTTTTATTAAATTTAACTCTCTACTTGTTTGTCCTGCTACAGATGTGTTCTCTTCTGCTCTTCTAATTAAATACGGCATTACATCTCTTACAGGACCAAATGGCAAATATTTTGCTACATTATAACCTTCACTTGCCAAATTGTAACTTATATGATCACTCATGCCAAATAACTGACCAAACCAAAGATTACTATTGTCTTTTTTTATATCGTATTTTTTTGCCAGTTCCATCACTAAATAAGAACTATCTTCGTTGTGTGTGCCAACAAACAATGCCATTTTAGGATTTTCCATCATATATCTTGTAGCAGTATCGTAATTTTTGTCTGTTGCCTCTTTGTTTTCACAAATAGGAGAAGGATACCCTTTTTCTTTAGCTCTAGCTCTTTCTTTTTCCATATAAGCGCCCCTAACAAGTTTCATACCGATATGAAATCCTTTTACTTTTGCTTTTTCATGCAACGTTTTTAGATACTCCATTCTGTCATGTCTGTACATTTGAAGCGTGTTAAAAACAATGGCTTTTTCTTTATTATACGTTTCCATTAACTCTTCAATCAACACATCCGCAGATAGTTGCATCCAGCTTTCTTCTCCATCAATTAATAAAGGAACATCTTTTTCTACAGCTACTTGACAAACTTTATGATAGCGTGCAACTAATCTTTTCCACTCTGCTTGCTCATCATCCGTTAATGATTTTCCTGCGGATACTTTTTCGTACAAAGCAAATCGCCCAAATCCTGTTGGTTTAAAAACAGCAAACGGAATTGATTTTTTTTCTTCACAAAAGTTAAGAATTTTTAAAACCTTTTCTAAAGCACCATCAAAACTAACTTCTTGATCTTTACCTTCTACAGAGTAATCTAAAACAGCATGAACGTTTTTTGTAAACATTTTATCTATTATTGGCAAACAGTCCTCTTCATTAACTCCTCCACAAAAATGATCGAAAACGGTAGATCTAATTAAACCTTCTACGGGCAAATGCGCTTTTAAAGCAAAATTTGTAACTGCAGCACCAATTCTTACCATTGGTTGGTTTTGTATCATTCTAAATAAAAAATAAGCACGTTCTAGTTCTGAGTCAGATTTTAAAGAAAACGCTATTTCTGTGTTATCAAAAAGGTTCATAATTTAAATTTTAATTAAAACAAAGATATGTATAGACTCGTAATTATTCAATTTTTTCTTTTTAATTTGCAACTAAATATTTTTTTAGATGAAATCTATTCAAGCAGCAACGTATCCTGTTCTTTTTCAAGAGAATGCCTATTCAAAACTTTCTAACTTAATAGCCAGTAAAAGCTATTCTTCACTCTTTATTTTGGTTGATGAGAATACTTTTGAGCATTGTTACCCTAAATTTATTCCAAATTTAGCTACAGACATTCGTATTGAAGTGATTGAAATTGAAGCCGGTGAAGTAAATAAAAACATAGAAACCTGTATTGGAGTTTGGAATGCTATTACAGAGTTAGGTGGCGATAGAAAAAGTTTATTAATTACTTTAGGTGGTGGCGTTATTACAGATTTAGGTGGCTTTGTTGCTTCTACTTTTAAACGTGGAATTGATTTTGTAAATATTCCAACTACTTTATTAAGTATTGTTGACGCTTCTGTTGGTGGAAAAACAGGTATTGATTTAGGCGTCTTAAAAAACCAAATTGGTTTATTTTCTAATCCTGAAATGGTACTTATTGATACTAATTATTTAGAGACTGTTACAGCCAGAGAAATTAAATCTGGAATGGCCGAAATAATTAAATACGGAGTGACCTATGATGTTACTCTCTTTAACGAGATAAAAGACAATAAAAATTTAAATATCAATGATTTAATACATAGGTCTATTGAAATAAAAAACGAAGTTGTTTTAAAAGATCCTAAAGAACAAAACTTACGAAAAATATTAAATTTTGGTCATACAATTGGGCATGCTATTGAGTCTTTTTATTTAGAATCTAACACAAAAGAAAACCTAACTCATGGTGAAGCAATTGCTATTGGAATGGTTTGTGAAAGTTATATTTCTTCTAAACTTTTAAACTTTCCAGAAGATAAATTAAACATTTTAAAAGAGACTATTTTATCTATTTACGATAGAACAATACTTGATAAAAATGATTTTTCTTCTATTATGGATCTACTTAAACATGATAAGAAAAATGTTAATGGACAAGTAAACTTTGTGCTTCTTACTGATTTTGAAAATCATAAATTAGACTGTAAAGTAAGCGAAGAATTAATTGTAGATAGTTTATATTTTTATAATAAATAGCATTAAAGAGAACACTATATTAGTACGAAACCTTTATATACAAAGAAAAATCCTTTTCAAAATTGAAAAGGATTTTTCTTATATGTTTAATTAAATTTAAGCTTTAATTTGCTTTACTTTTACAGCATTCATACCGCGCATTCCTTTTTCTAATTCAAAAGAAACTTTGTCGTTTTCAGCAATTTCATCTATTAACCCACTTACGTGTGTAAAATACTTTTCATTACTTAACGTGTCTATAATAAAACCAAAACCCTTAGAAGTATCAAAAAAGGATACTTTACCTTTTCTAACAGGATCTTCCTCTGGCAAGTCCTCTTTTTTAGTCACAGAAATCATAATATCTTCCAACTCAACTTCTACTTTTAAATCTGGATCTGGTGGAGTATCTGTTAAGTTTCCATTATGATCTACATAAGCAAACTGTATACCAGTTGACCCATGTTCATCTTTGGTCGCTTTTCTAGCGTCCATTTTCTTTTGCTTATCTAAACGCTTTTTTAAACGTTTTTTTTCTTTTTCACTTTTACTAAATGTTTGTTGCGACTTTGCCATTAAAAATATAAGAGTTTTAAATTATTGTTTCTGATAAGAAAAAATACTTAACTGGAAATTCAAAATTAAACTAACGCTAACTAGTGTAATGACTGGAGTGTATTCTGTCTTATCGTGCAAATATACTATTTATTAGGGAATTATTATTAAAATGTTTTCGTATTGATGTTAAAATTATATTAAAAAAAGTAAAACTATTATACATTAATAGTAATACTATTATATTTGCAGTAAATAAAACAAATATGAAGAATTTATTATCTGTATTAAAAATCTCTGTATCAGATAAAATTTTTATCAAAGATCCAGAAACCTCTAAATTAGGAAAAAGGATAATAGAGGATAGTATTTTATTAATTAATGAAATTGGATTCGAAAACTTTACATTTAAAAAATTAGGTCTCAAAATTAGTTCTAATGAAAGTTCTATTTATAGATATTTTGAAAGTAAACATAAACTACTACTCTACTTATCTTCATGGTATTGGGCTTGGATAGAATATCAATTAGTTATAGAAACATATAGTATTTTAGATGTAAATGAAAAATTAGAAAGAGCAATAACAGTGGTTACTAGAACGGTAGAAGAAGACAGTAATTTTTCACATATCAATGAAACCATCTTATATAGAATTATTGTAAATGAAAGCTCAAAATCTTTTTTAACAAAAGAAGTTGACATAGAAAATAAAGAAGGATACTTTGAAGTATACAAAAGAATAATATGTAGAGTTAGTGATATGATTTTAAGTGTTGATAAAGAATATTCTTTTGCCTTAAGTTTAGCAAGTACCGTTATTGAAGGTGCATTACACCAGCATTATTTAAGAGAACACTTTCCATTAATTAGTAACTGTAAAACAGAACAAGCACCTACCAATTTTTTTATTCAAATAGTTAAAAGCACGCTCAAATAAATATGGAAAACAAACAATTAACTCCATGGCAAAGATTTGTTGGTTTATTAAAATTAGAGAAAAAAGATATTTTTCAAATATTCTATTATGCAATTTTTGGAGGTATCGTAGCACTTTCACTACCATTAGGTATACAAGCAATTATTAATTTAATACAAGGTGCTCAAATTTCTACTTCTTGGGTAGTATTGGTAATTATAGTAACTATAGGGGTCATTTTTTCTGGAGCATTGCAATTAATGCAATTAAGAATCATAGAAACGATTCAGCAAAGAATTTTCACAAGAGCTTCTTTTGAATTAAGTTATCGATTTCCGAAGATAAAAATGACTGAATTAAGAAATTATTATCCTCCAGAATTAGCAAATAGGTTCTTTGATACCTTAACAATTCAGAAAGGATTATCAAAAATATTAATTGATGTACCAACAGCATTATTGCAAATTATTTTTGCCCTGATTCTACTTTCTTTTTACCATCCATTTTTTATCATTTTTGGTATTCTTTTATTACTTCTAATTTATATTGTTTTTAAGTTTACTGCCCAAAAAGGTTTAGAAACGAGCTTAATAGAATCTAAAATAAAATACAAAGTTGCACATTGGATTCAGGAAGTAGCAAGAACTGTTGTAAGTTTTAAATTGTCTGGACACACCAGTTTAGCACTGCAAAAAAATGATGATTTAGTAGAGAAATATTTAGAAGCAAGAGAAAATCATTTTAAAATACTTATTTTACAATTCACTCAAATGATTGGTTTTAAAGTGATTGTAACAGCTAGTTTATTATTGATTGGTGGAGCTTTAGTACTAAATCAAGAAATGAATATTGGTCAGTTTGTTGCTGCAGAAATTATTATTCTTTTAGTAATTGCTTCTGTAGAAAAACTAATTATAGGTTTAGAATCTTTTTATGACGTGCTTACATCCATAGAAAAAATAGGCCAAGTAGTAGACAAAGAATTAGAGTCTCAAGAAGGTGAAAGACCTTTATTTAAGGAGGGGTTAACTGTAGAATTAGAGGAGGTTAATTATGGTGTTGAAAATAAAGAAAAACATATTATTAAAAATGTGTCTTTAACATTAAATCCTAAAAGCAGAATTTTAGTAATAGGTGAAAGTGGAGCAGGAAAATCTAGCTTATTGCGTTTAATTTCTGGTGTAATAGAACCTACTTCTGGAAATATCTATATCAATAATTTGTCATTAAAAAGTTTATATTTAAATCATTATCGATCTCAATTAGGTTTATTACTTTCTGAGGAAACTCCTTTTGAAGGAAGCATAAGAGATAACTTAGTTTTTGCGAATAAGGATATTAAAGATGAAGTTATTTATAATGCCCTGGAAATTGTTGGATTAACAAAGTTTTTAAAAGAACAACCTAATGGTTTAAACACTGTTTTGTATCCAGAAGGAAAACAGATGTCCTTTACAATTGCAAAGAAAATAATCTTAGCAAGAGCTATTATAAAACAACCAAAAATAATGATTTTAGAAGATCCTTTAGATCAATTTAATTTGGATGAAACTATAAAAATAATTAACTATTTAACAGACCCTATAAGACCTTGGGCATTAATTGTTGTAAGTAGTAAAAAGAGTTGGAGAACTCAATGTAATCAAATAATTACCTTAGAAAAAGGTGAAATTAAAGCAACAAACTAGGCCCTATGTTAAATATATCTAACAACCAATTGCATAAAACTGTTGATTTAAAAGAATTTAAATCTGGTAAGATAATTTTCACCAAAGAATATTACAAAGCATTTAATAAATTTCTATTCGTCTTTGCAGTACTTGGTATAATTGCACTTTTTTTACCTTGGACACAAAATATTACTGGCCAAGGTCTAGTCACAACTTTATATCCAAATCAAAGACCACAAACAATTCAATCTCAAATTCCTGGAAGAATTGAAGAGTGGTTTGTACAGGAAGGTGATTTTGTAAAAAAAGGAGATCGTATCTTAAGAATTTCTGAAGTAAAAAGCGAGTATTTTGATAGTAAATTAATTGAAAGAACAAGTGAACAAATTAGCGCAAAATCTTCTTCAGTAATTGCGTATAAAGGAAAAGTTGATGCCTTAAAAAGGCAAATTGTAGCGTTAAAACAAGAACAAAAATTAAAAAATGAGCAAGCAAAAAACAAATTACTACAGTCTAAATTAAAAGTAAAAAGTGATAGTATTGATTTTGAAGCTGCAAAAACAAATATATCAATAGCTAAAAGTCAATACGATAGAACCAAAACATTACAAGACGAAGGTTTAAAAGCGGTAAAAGATGTTGAAGAAAAAAGATTAAAACTTCAGTCTACTCAGGCAAAACTGATTTCACAAGAGAACAAGTTATTAATGAGTAGAAACAATATTTTAAATGCAAAATTAGAACTATCTAGAATTAACGCAACGTATACGGATAAAATATCTAAAGCTCAAAGTGAAATGTTTACTGCAAAATCTAGTGGTTTTGATGCCAAAGCACAAGTATCTAAATTAGAAAATAGCAAAAGTAATTACAGTGTTAGAAACAGCCTGTTATATATTACTGCTCCACAAAACGGGTTTATAAATAAAGCAATAAAAGGGGGTATTGGAGGCACGTTTAAAGCAGGTGAAGATCTAGTGGGGATAATGCCAGAAAAGTATGATTTAGCTGTTGAAACCTTTGTTAGACCTATAGATTTACCTTTATTACATATTGGTGAAAAAGTTCGTGTTCAGTTTGATGGTTGGCCTGCAATTGTATTTAGTGGTTGGCCAAATGCTTCCTATGGTACTTATGGTGCAAAAGTTGTTGCTATAGAGAATTTTATTAGTAAAAACGGAAAATATAGAATTTTATTAGCTCCAGACAATACTGTTCACACTTGGCCAAAAGCTATTAGAGTTGGTTCTGGTGCTAGAACTATTGCACTTTTAGAAGATGTGCCAATTTGGTTTGAACTTTGGAGACAACTTAACAGCTTCCCTCCTAACTATTACCAACCAGAAAATGGTAAAAAAGGTACATCTGATAAAAAGAAATAAGATCAATTCATTATAATATGAAAAAGTATATTTTAATTACATTTTTAAGTATTAGTTCAATGGGTTTTACACAAGATAAAGTGGAATCCGTAATGACTTTATCTGAATATTTAGGGTATGTTAAAAACTATCACCCTATAGTAAAACAAGCAAATCTTGTTATAAATAAAAGTGAAGCAAAGCTTTTAAAAGCAAGAGGTGCTTTTGATCCTAAAATTGAAGTAGATTTCGATAAAAAACAATTTAAAGAAAAAGAATATTATAACAAATTAAATGCTGCTTTTAAAATACCAACATATTATGGAATTGAATTTAAAGCAAATTTTGAGAATAATGAAGGTGTTTATTTAAACCCAGAGGCAAGTGTACCAACTGATGGATTGTACAGTGCTGGAGTTGCTGTTTCATTATTAAAAGGATTGCTCATAAATAAAAGAATGGCTTCTTTAAAACAGGCTAAATTTTTTATAAATCAGGCTAAAGAAGAACAACAAATTTTGGTAAATGAAATTTTGTATAACGCTTCTATCTCTTATTTTAACTGGTTAAAAACGTATAATGAAAAAAGGGTTTATCAAGAATTCTTAAAGAATGCTGAAATACGGTTTAAAGCCACAAAAAGAGCTTTTTTTGAAGGTGAAAAGCCAGCAATTGATACTACAGAAGCTAAAATAAATTTAAATACAAGAAAGTTAAATGTAGAAAAATCTAGAATAAAGTTTGTAAAATCTTCTTTAGAACTTTCTAACTTTTTATGGTTAAAAAATAATACACCTGTAGAATTACAAGACAATATCATTCCAGAAACTAAAACAGTAAATACTATTAATAGTACTTTTAAAATTGCGCTGTTTAATACTGCTAATTTTGACATTAATAAGCACCCAAAAATAAAATCTTTAGGATTTAAAATTGAAAGTTTGACTATTGATAAAAACTTAAAATTAAACAACTTACTTCCCAAACTAGATGTTCAGTATAATTTTTTAACTCAAAATAGGAATCAATTTAATTCTTTAAATACTCAAAATTATAAAGCAGGAATCAACTTTAAATTACCTTTATTTTTAAGAAAAGAAAGAGGGGATTTAAAATTGGCGAAAATTAAATTAAGTGACCAGAAATTTGAAAATGAAGTTGTAAAAATTAGTATAAAAAATAAGATAAATGCCATTCAGCAAGAACTAGATTCTTACATTTTACAAAATACATTAACAGAAAATATTGTTGCAGATTATACCACGTTATTAAAAGCAGAGGATCGTAAATTTTTCTTAGGTGAAAGTTCTTTATTTTTAGTAAATTATAGAGAGGTTAAATTAATAGAAACTAGATTAAAAGCAATCGATTTAGAAAATTCATTCCTTAAAACAAAAGCTAATTTATTTAAAACTGTAGTACTAACTATAGCAGAATAGTTATCGTTTTAAAGCGGATAAAATAAGCACATAAATTGATTTAATCTTCTACTTCTAAAGTAAAGAACTCATTTACAGAAATTTTAAAAATTGCTGATAATTTTAACGCTAATACGGTTGAAGGCACATATCTATTCTTTTCAATAGAATTAATAGTTTGTCTAGAAACACCAATTGCTTTTGCCAAATTTTCTTGTGTTAAGTCTAAAATAGCACGCTGAACTTTAAGTGTGTTTTTCATCTTAATTATTCATTCTCTTAAGTTTCCAAAAATACATAAGTTGCACAATTAGCATAAAAAATAATACTTGAAAATAATCAAATCCTTGTAATTTATCATCTTGATTTAACAAAGTTCCAACACCAAAATTTACCAAAGGCTGAACTAAAGAATACACAATTGCCAAAATAAAAGCCAATCTATAAGATTGTGAACGTAAACTATCTATAAGCTCGTCTTCTATTTTTTCTTTTGATACCGAGACTAGCAATAGACCTATTAATAGTATTCCGTGTAAAATTGGTCTTATCCATTCAGAATCTTCAAAATACTTTCTAGCAATCATTAAAATGAAACTTCCAATTGCAACAATATATCCTATTCTTTTATATTGATTACCCAATTGAAATTTATTCATTTTTTCTAGTTGACTTCTTTCTCTTTCACAAATAGACATTTTAGACATGATCTTTTTATTTTACAATTAGACAAGTTTATTTTATATAATGACAAATATACTTTACATTTAGAATTTATACAAGTTTTTTTAGTACTTTTAATATATCAAACAATTAAACTAAATATTATGACAGATAATTCTAATAAGCCAGCTACTTCTTTTTGGGTGATTGGTGTAATCGCTTTAATATGGAACTTAATGGGCGTATTAGCGTATTTAGGGCAAGCTTTTATGACAGATGAAATGAAAGCTGCTTTACCCAAAGAACAACAGCCTTTGTATGAAAATGTACCTGTTTGGGCAACAGCTGCATTTGCTTTAGCTGTTTGGGGAGGTCTTTTTGCTTGTATTTTATTATTGATGCGAAAAAAACTTGCTAAAAAATTATTCCTTGTTTCTTTAATAGGAATAGTAGTACAAATGGTTCACAACTTCTTTATTAGTGAGGCAATGGATGTTTATGGTCCTGGAGGAATGATTATGCCTTTAATGGTAGTAATACTTGGATTCTTCTTATTCTGGTATTCTAAAAAATGTGTAGATGATGGAATTTTATCTTAATTCTTAAAAATTTAAAAAGCTGCAAATTGCAGCTTTTTTTTATTCAAATAAGGCAGCAATAAACTCAGCTACACAAGCTGGTTTTTCTTGTCCTTTAATTTCTATATAACAGGAGAAAGTTACTTTTATTCCGTTATTTGAAAGCATTTCTATTTCTTTTACTTCAGATAGCATTCTTAATTGGCTATTTACTGGAACAGGATTTGGAAAACGAACTTTATTTAATCCATAGTTTAAACCCATTTTTACACTTTTAATAGAAAATGAATCTTCTAAAAGTTTAGAAATCATAGCAACAGACATAAATCCATGGGCAACCGTACTTTTAAACGGACTCTCCTTCTCTGCTCTTTTTTCATCAACATGAATCCATTGTTTGTCTAAAGTTGCATTTGCAAAATCATTAATCATTTCTTGAGTTACAGTATACCAATTACCAATAGGCAATTGTTTTCCTTTCATTAACTTAAATGCTGAAAAATTTTCAAATTCTAATGCTTTCATCTTTTTAGTTTTTACTGAATAAATCGTCTTTAATTTTTGGTAATTGTAATTGAAATTTAATTGCAATCACCCTAATTAAAACAATTACTGAAGCAGAAATAACAAAATTTATGGTTTCTGACAATCCAAAATAATTTAAAACTAAATAAGTAATTCCTCCTGCTAAACAAGCAGAAGCATAAATTTCCTTATGAAAAATTAATGGAACTTGATTTGTTAAAACATCTCGTAAAACGCCGCCAAAAACTGCAGAAATCATTCCCATTATTAATGAGACAAAAGGATGTAAATTAAAAGACAAGCCTTTTTGTAAACCTAATAATGTAAAAACACCTAAACCAACGGTATCAAATAAAAACATGGTTTTACTTAATGGAGCTATTTTACTTTTAAATAAGAAAGTAAAAATCACAGCACTAAAGATAGTCCAGATATAATTTAAATCTCCAATCCAATTTATAGGATGCGCATTTATAAGAACGTCACGTAACATTCCTCCTCCAACTGCCGTTACAAAAGCAATAATTAGTACGCCAAATAAATCAAATTTTTTATTTGAAGCTACTAAAGCTCCACTAATTGCAAAAGCAAACGTTCCAAGTATATCTAAAACGTAAATAAGATTCATATTAAATAGTAACTTCTGTAAATTTGATATTTAATTCTTTTTGAATTTCATGAATTCGTTCTAATTCATAGGGTAAAATAAAAGCAAGTGAAATTCCTGTTTTTCCAGCTCTTGCTGTTCTACCACTTCTATGCGTATAGTATTCTAATTGTTCTGGTAATTGATGATGAATTACAAATTCTAATCCACGAACATCAATTCCACGAGCAGAAACATCTGTAGAAATTAAATATTGCAAACTTTCATTTTTAAAAGCACGCATAACTTTATCGCGTTCTTTTTGTTGCATATCTCCTTCTAAGGCAGCTGTAGAAAAACCTTCTTCAATTAATTGTTTTGCTAAGTTTTGAGCTCCAGCTTTTGTTCTACAGAAAATAATTCCTCTTTGAGATTGTCTTTTTTCTAGAAAAGAAATAATATGGCCTGCTTTTTCTTTAATGGTCGTTTTCGCATAATGGTGTCTAATATTTGCATTTACCATAGCGTCTCTACTTATTTCAACTCTGGGTGCATTTGCATCCATATACGTTTTAATAATTTTCTTTATCTCTTCTGGCATTGTCGCAGAAAATAACCACGTATTTCTATCACTTTCTGTTGTGAATTTTAAGATTCTATTTAGATCTTGCTTAAAACCCATGCTTAACATTTCATCAGCCTCATCTAAAACTACTGTTTTTACATGACTAATATCTATATCTCCACGTTCTATTAAATCTATTAATCTACCAGGAGTTGCAACCACTATATGTGTAGTTCTTTTAAGATTCCCTATTTGTCTGTCAATTTTTTCTCCTCCAAAAACGGCTTCTATAAAAATCTTATCTTCATTATATTTTGTAAACTTAAAAAGTTGCTTTTTTATTTGTTGCACCAACTCTCTAGTTGGCGATAAAATTAAAGCTTGTATATGATCTGATGTTGAATCTATATGGTGTAATATTGGCAAACCAAAAGCGGCTGTTTTACCAGTACCCGTTTGTGCTAAACCAATAAAATCGGTTTTAGAGTTTAATAAAATCGGAATTCCTTTTTCTTGAATTTCTGAAGGTGTAGAAATCCCTAATTCTTTAATCGATTTTATATATTCTTGACTTATTCCTAAAGCTGAAAATGTTGACATTGTATCTTACTAATTTTATGCAAAGATACTTTTATTTAGGACGTTGTAATATTTTTAAAACATTTTCTCTAATTCTTGTTGGCTTGTACGTTTTTACGTCTAACATTGCCCAAACTGTTTTGGCTTTTACTAATAAAACATCGTTTTTGTAAAACTCCATTAAACGTGCAGATGTAAAACCTCTTGTTTCGCCAACCCACGTTTTTACAGTAATTTCATCTCCCAAAACAGCCTGTTTCAAATAATCTATTTCATGCCTTACAACAACCCAAATATATTCTGGTAAAGGAGTATCTTTTGTTAAAAAAGACCAATGCTCAAAGGCAACTTCATCCATCCATTTTACATAAACCACATTATTTACATGGTTTAAGTCATCAATATCAGATGTTTGTACTTTAAATTTTACACTAAAAACTGAATTCATTTCTACTCATTTTAGCAAACATAAAAATTTTAATATATCTATAACAATTTTTGATAATGGATTTACAAAGAAGTTCTTATTTATGGTGATATTTGTCAAATCTTATGAAACAATTAGCAGGAGAATTAGGTACAGAAAAAATTAGTAAATTATTGATAAAACAAGCGGGTCCTGCTTCAATAGGAATTCTTGTAATGTCTTTAAACATGATTGTTGATACTATTTTTGTAGGTCAATGGATTGGTGTTTTGGCAATTGCTGCAATTACAGTGGTTTTGCCTATTGCATTTTTAATATCCTCTATAGGAATGGGAATTGGTATTGGAGGAAGTTCTATAATCTCTAGAGCTCTAGGAAAAAACGATAGTAAAAAAGCACTTTTAACTTTTGGTAATCAAGTTAGTTTAACAACCGTTTTAGCAATTTTATTTGTTGTTTTAGGGAATATTTTTAGCACAGAAATTTTAACTTTATTTGGGGCAAAAGGAGCCATTTTAACTCCAGGAAAAGAATATTTTGATGTAATTATTTATGGTGTTCCTTTTTTAGCTTTTGCTATGATGGGAAACCCTGTAATTAGAGCAGAAGGAAAACCAAAGTTTGCAATGTATGCAATGATGGTTCCTGCTGTTGCAAATATTGTTTTAGATATTATCTTTATTAAATACATGAATTTAGGAATGTTTGGCGCAGGTTTAGCAACTTCTATAGCTTATGCAAGTTGTGGTTTGTATATTTTATATTTCTTTATTTCTTCTAAAAGTGAATTGAAAATTATTCCAAAGAACTTTAAATTAGACTTTAAAATAGTGCGTGAAATTGTAGAGTTAGGAGGAGTTTCTATAGTAAGACAAGGAACAATTAGTGTTTTAATGATTGTTTTAAATTATTCGCTTTATAAATATGGAGGTGAAATTTCTATTTCAATTTTTGGAATTATTAATAGAGTTATGATGTTTGCATTGTTTCCAATTATGGGAATTACACAAGGTTTTTTACCTATTGCTGGTTATAATTACGGCGCAAAAAAGTACGACAGAGTAAAAGAAACTATTAATAAAGCTATTATTTATGGATGTTTAATTGCAGCAGCAATCTATATTTTAATCATCACATTCTCTCAAGAAATTATAAGCATTTTCACCACGGATGCAAGGTTGCTAGAAGAAACGCCAAGAGCTATGATTTTAGTATTTCTAGTTTCTCCAATCATTGCCATTCAATTAGTTGGGTCTGCTTATTTTCAAGCAGCAGGAAAAGCAATGCCAGCTTTATTTTTAACACTTTTAAAACAAGGTGTTTTCTTAATTCCTTTAGCCTATATTTTACCTTTATATTTTGGAGTTGATGGTGTTTGGTATTCGTTTGCTATTGGTGATGTTTTAGCAACTATTATAACATATATCGTTTTAAAAAGAGAAATGAAGAAGAATTTAAATTGATTTTTTAGCAGTAGATAGATCATTGTTAGCTGTTAGCTATTAGCTGTTAGCTATTAGCTGTTAGCTGTTAGCTGTTAGCTGTTAGCAAAAATGAAAAACTTTTAACTTTGATACTTTCAAACTACACCAATGATTCTCCATTTAAATTAGTAGTTAAAACATCACTAAATAAATTAAAAAACGGACGTAAAGCTTTAAAACTATTATCTAATTCTTCTAAAAAGTTGGGAGATAGTACTTCTGCATCCGTAAAATGTCTAGTAGCAATAAATCCTTTTTTACGTAATAAATCGATGTCTTTATGCTCTTTATCAAAACCTCTTGGAGCTGATTTTAATTCATCTCCTCCAAATTCTCCTCCAAAATATTTTAAGAAGTCTTTGTCCTCTAAAATAGCTCGAAATTCTGAAGCATCTTGTTCAATTTCTTTTCTAATTCTTAATAAATCTTCTTTTTCTGGTTGCCAAAATCCGCCACCTAATAAGGTTTCACCTGGTTTTACTTGAAAAAAGTAACCACCACGTAATTGTTTTCCTAATCGAGAGTAAGAAACTGCTAATCTTGGGTTATAAGGTGTTTTATCTTTTGAAAAACGTACATCTCTATAAATTCTATAGATCTTCATTTTATCTATTTCATCATGTTTTTCTAAGTTTTCCTGTATTTCTAAAAACACTTCTTTTACATGTTTCTGAATCTCTGTAAAGGTGGGTTTGTATTCTGTAAACCATTCTCTATTATTATTTTTTTGTAAATCCTTTAAAAACTGAAAACTGTTTTTTTGAAATTGCATTGTAATGAATTTTTTAGATTTTCAATTTACAAATTATTCTATAAATGGAAATTATAAATTCGTAAATTTGAAAAATTAAGATGTATCAAAAAACAAAAGACATTCAAAAAAGATATGATGGCTTTCTACAAACAACTTGTTTGTGGAATGAAAGTGCTATTTATAATTTACATCAGTTTAAAATTGATGTAAATTATACAAAAATAGATTTAGAAATTGATGAGAAATTACGTCTTGGAAAATATATAGAACGCTTTGTTTCTTTTGAATTTAAGCAAGAGAAATCTATTTCTATTTTATGTGAGAATGTTCAAATTCAGCAAAATAAAATCACTTTAGGAGAATTAGATTTAATTATTTCAAGGAATAACAAACCAATTCATTTAGAAGTTATTTACAAGTTTTATCTATATGATGCTGATGTTGGAGTGACTGAAATTGAGCGTTTTATTGGTCCAAATAGAAAAGATTCTCTGGTAGAAAAACTAAACAAACTTAAAGAAAAGCAATTACCACTTCTCTACTCCAATGAATGTTCTGACTATTTAAAATCTATTAAATTAGAATCTTCAGAAATTAAACAGCAAGTATATTTTAAAGCACAATTGTTTGTTCCTTTATCCAAAGAGAAAATTAATTTAGAAAAAATAAATACGGATTGTATTGTTGGTTTTTACATGAATCAAAAAGAAATTGAGCAATTTAAAAACTGTAAATTTTACGTTCCTATAAAAAAAGATTGGTTAATTATTCCGCATGAAAATGTAGATTGGCTAAATTTTCATCAATTTAAAGAAGCAACTAACTTAATTTTAGAAAGAGAATTTTCGCCACTTTGTTGGATAAAAAAGCAAAATGGAGAAGTTTCTAAATTCTTTTTAATTTGGTGGTAAAAAAAAAGGAACTCAAAATTGAGTTCCTTTTTTTTATAAGATAATCTATATGCTAGTTATCTTCTTTCTCATCATCTTCTTTAGAAGTTTTATTCCAAATTTTAATTTCATCTTCTTTTGTAACGCCTTCTAAAATTTCAACATTTACTCCGTCAGAAGTTCCCAACTTCACATCTTTTTTATCAAATTTTCCTTCAACATTTTTTATTTCTACGAAAGGCTTTTCAGTTTTTCTATCAAACTGTAATAAAGATTCTTTAATTGATAAAACGCTGTCTTTTCTCTCTAAAACAATTTCAGCATTAGCGCTATAACCTGCTCTAATAAAATATTCATCATCTAATAAAACATCTGCTTTTATTTTAAATTGAACTGCTCCTGCTTCTTCTGTTCCTTTAGGAGCAATGAAATTTAAAACTGCTGGGAATTTTTTATTTTCTATCGCACCTAAAGATATTTCTATTTTGGTTCCATTTACTAATTTCCCTACTTCAGATTCATCAACTTTTCCTTCAAAAATCATTTTACTCATGTCTGCAATAGATGCAATAGTAGTTCCTGCATTAAAATTGTTAGACTGTATTACTTGATCTCCTTCTTTTACAGGGATTTCTAAAATTGTACCAGACATTTGTGCAATAATATTGGTATTTGCAGACGCTCCAGAACCAGAAGACCCTTTTTTAATGATTAAATAATCATTTTGAGCATTGGTTAAATTTTGTTTTGCTTGGTTATAAGTTAACTCTATAGCTTCATATTCTGCTCTAGATATTACACCTTTTTCAAATAAATTTTTATTTCTTTTATAAGAAACATTTGAATTATTCAGTCCAATTTTAATATTATCTACTCTACCTTTAGCGCTAATTAAAGATTGCTCATTAGGTACAACTCTTACAGTTGCAATTAAATCTCCTTTTTTAACTTTTGTTCCTTCTAACAATAAAATTTTATCAATTATACCTGTAATTTGTGGTTTAATTTCAATTTCTTCTAAAGGAGTAACTTTACCTGTAGCAATGCTTTTTTTAATTATAGTAGCTTTAAATGCTTTCTCTGTTTCGTATTCTATAGGTGAAGCACTATTTTTCTTGCCAAACCATACTAATACAGCAATTAATGCTAATGCAATACCTCCAAAGATTATTATTTTTTTCATTTTTGTTGACTATTTATTCTTATTACTTGGTTTTTATTCTTCTCTTAATGCGTCTATTGGTTTCACTACAGTAGCCATATATGCTGGTATAAAACCTATTAAAGTTCCTAGTATTACTAATACTGAGTAAGCTATTAATACTATTGGAATATCTACTGTTGGGTTTACTAATAAATCAAATTTATCTATTAACATTAAAACTCCTCCTCCAGCAATAATACCTAAAGATCCTGCTAATAATGTTAAAAATAATGACTCTAAAATAATTTGTTGTCTCACTTTATTTGGTGTTGCTCCTAAGGCTCTTCTTATACCAATTTCTTTAGTACGTTCTTTTACTGTAATTAATAAAATATTACCAATTGCAAAAACTCCAGCAATTAAAGTTGCAACACCAACGATCCAAGTTAACGCTTTCAGTCCTGTTAAAAAATCAGTAACTTTAGATATTTCTTTACCTAAATTAAAACCTCTAAATGCTCTATTATCTTCTGGGTGAATCTTATGTAAGTTTTTTAATAAAAGTTTTACATCTGCTTCTACTTGAACAATATCAAACTCTTTTTTTCCAGTAACAACCATCCAACTAAATTTATCACCTTTATTATAAACTAATTTAAAAGTGCTAAATGGAATATGTATGTTATTTTTCCCTTCAAACCTACTTGTTTTATAAACGCCTACAACTATATAATTTATACCACTTATTTTGATGTAAGTACCTATAGATTGTTCATTTTTATCATATAATTCTTTGTAAACTCCTTCACTAATTATGCATATTTTTTTATTCTCATTAATGTCATTTTGGTTGATAAACCTTCCTTCAATTAAGTTCTTTTTTTGTACTTCATCTAATAAAGGAAAATCGCCAAAAACTGTAAAATTACCTGTTTTTAAACCATGAATTACTTGACCTCCTGTTGCATTTCTTGGCACTACAAATTGAACTCCATCTATTTCTGAACGAATTTTATCTACATCACCAAGCCTTAAATTTATTTGTCTTCCTTCTTGAAAACCTTTAAATGGCATAGAAGTTCTACTTCCGGTCATAAATACACTATTTGTAGCAAAATCACCAAACATACTATTAAAGCTATTTTCAATTCCTTTTGCAGCTCCTAAAAGACCTACTAATAAAAGAATACCCCAAAACGCGCCAAAAATAGTAATAGCTGTTCTACCCTTATTCTTACGAATACTATCATAAATTTCTTGCCATGTATCTTTTTCAAATAAAAATCTCATATCTAATCTGCACTTAATGCTATAACTGGTTTAATTCTTGCTGCTTTTTTTGCTGGTAAATATCCTGCAATCACACCCGCTAAAATTAGGGTTACTGTAGCTCCAATAACTACAGGTTGTGATACGCCTGGATTTAAAATAAAATACTTTTCTAAACTTGGACCTAATAATTCTAATATTCCTACTCCTATCATTAAACCAACATAACCAGAAATTGCAGTAATAAAAATAGCTTCCTGCATTATCATTGCAACAATTGCTTTAGGGGTTGCTCCAACAGCTTTTCTAATTCCTAGTTCTTTTGTTCTTTCTTTAACAATGTATACCATAATATTACTGATCCCCACAACACCAGCAATTAAAGTTCCAAAACCAATTACTAATATTAAAATACCTAAACCAACCATCATTCCAGAAACTTCTTTATTACCTGAAGCATAATTATTTAAACCAATACCACGTTGATCATTAGGTGAAACATTATGTTTCTTTTTAAGTTCTCTTTGCATTTTACTTCCAAATGCAATAGCCTCATCTATACTTAAGTCTGGGTTATATGTAATACCAAATTCATCTAAATAATCATTATTACCATATAGTCTTTGCATTGTAGAAAATGGAGTATAAATATGTCTTTCATCACTATCTCCTCCCGGATCAGAAAAAACACCAATTATTTTATAGATAATTCCGCCAATATTAATCTGTTTTCCAAATGCACTTAATTGACCGAATAAATCTTTTTCAACCATTCTACCAATAACAACTACTTTACCTCTTTCATGTATATCTCTATAATTTAAAAACCTACCTTCTGTTACTTCTGCAGATTCTAAAACATAATATTCTGGGTAAACTCCTCTAACAGAATAAGTATCTTTTTTATTTTTATAAACTACTTCTGAAGATCTTTGAATTCTTGGACTAATAGTTTGAATTTTATCTCCAAACTTTTCTTTAAGAAAGGTGAAATCATCATTTTTAAATTGAACCCTTCTTCCTATTTGATTTCCTTTATAAGCTTTTGTTGTATAATTAGACCAGATGTAAATAGAGTTCATTGCATCTTTTGCAAACTCATTTTTAAAGGTATTTTGAAGTCCATTACCAATTCCAAATAACAGGGTGAAAAGTAAAATTGCAAACGCTACCGTAAAACCAGATAATGCTGAACGCAATTTGTTTTTACTGATACTTTGAAATATTTCTCTCCAACGATCTAAATCAAACATAATTAAACGGCTTGAGGTTTTTTCACTAATTCATCACTAATAATTACACCATCTTTTAAACGAACTATTCTTTTTGTTTGATCTGCTACTTCTTCTTCATGGGTAATTACAAAAACGGTCATTCCTTCATCATTAATGTCCTTTAATAAGTCCATTACAGAATCTGTAGTTGTAGAATCTAATGCCCCTGTTGGCTCATCTGCTAATACAACTTTAGGTTTGGTAACCAATGCTCTTGCAATTGCAACACGCTGTTTCTGACCTCCAGAAAGTTCATTTGGTAAATGATTTGCCCAATCTTTAATACCTACTTTATCTAAATATTCTAACGCAATTTCTAAACGCTCTTTCCTTGCAATTCCTTTATAATATAATGGTAAAGCAACATTTTCTAATGCTGTTTTGTATGATATTAAATTAAATGACTGAAAAACAAAACCTAAAAACTTATTTCTTAAAATTGCTGCTTTCTTTTCATTTAAATTTTTAATTAATTGTCCATCTAAAAAATAATCACCTGCATCGTGTTCATCTAAAAGGCCAACAATATTCAATAAAGTAGATTTCCCTGAACCTGAAGAGCCCATAATAGAAACAAACTCCCCTTCTTTTATGTGTAAATCAATTCCTTTTAAAACATGAAGTGAATCTTTACCAATTGGGTAAGATTTATGTAGTTTTTCTATTCTAATCATTTGTTAGTTAATTTGAGTCTAAAGTACCTAAAGAGATTAACTACTATTATTAATTTTTTGTTAAAAACAATAATAGTTTAAACTTCAAATACGAACATAAGACGTCTTATTAATAAAAATGTTACAAGAAATTTAAAAAAAGTTAAAGTACATTTGTAATCTTAATTTTAAAATGGTTTAAATGGTTGATTTACCTAAAAATAAGAAGTTAATTTTATTTGATGGAGTTTGTAATTTATGTAACACTTCTGTTACTAAAGTTATTGATAATGATAAAAAAAACACCTTCGTTTTTACTGCTTTACAGTCTGAAACTGGACAACAAATTTTGGATCAATTAAAAATTGATATTTCTAAAATGGATTCTATTATTTTATATGAACCAGGTATTTCTTACGATATAAAATCTACTGCTGCTTTAAAAATTATGAATGATTTTGGCGGTTTTTGGCAAGTCACACAATTGTTTTGGATATTCCCAGAAGCTTTTAGAGATTTTATTTACGATTATATTGCAAAAAACAGGTACAAATGGTTTGGAAAAAAAGAAAACTGTATGATACCATCACCAAAATTAAAAGCTAAATTTTTATCCTAATTTATTATAAAAAATGAAAGTACCAAAAGATATAAAATGTGTCATTTTTGACATGGATGGAGTAATTATAGATTCAGAAGATATTCATAAAAAAGCCTATTATGAAACCTTTACTTCTATTGGTGTAAATGTTTCTGATGAATTATATAAAACCCTTACTGGTTCATCTACCATTAATGCTTTTCAGAAATTAGTTGCTCATTTTAATTTAGATTTAAATCCTGAAGAGTTAGTTTTAGATAAAAGAAAAAGATATGTAAATTTCTTTGAAAATGACCCTACTTTACATTTAGTAAAAGGGATAGAAGAACTTATAAAACATTGCTATAATAAAGGGTTAACTTTAGTTTTAGCTTCTTCTTCTGCAATGGTAAATATTGATAGAGTTTTTGATAGATTTCATTTACAAGAATTTTTTACAGCTAAAATTTCTGGTGCCGATTTAACTGCCTCAAAACCACATCCAGAGATATTTGAAAAAGCTGCTATTTTAGGAAAAACTCCTAAAGAAAATTGTATTGTTATAGAAGATTCAGATAACGGTGTTAAAGCTGCAAATGATGCAAGGATTTTTGTTTTTGGATTTAAAAACCCAATGGCTGATGATCAAACTTTAGAAAAGGCAGATTTTATTATTAATAATTTTAAAAGACTACTAAAGCTCCTCTAAAAACAGGTGTTTTCCCTACTGATTTATTAATTCAAAAAAACGAACTTCAGATATACGTCATTAAAATGAACATTATCTCAGCGTTAAAGTTGTGAGTAATTAAAATGAACATCGAGAAATCAATAATACCAGAAATTTTTAAAGACATTTCTTTTTCGCAAGAAGAAGTAAATAGTATTGAAAGTAAATTTGAAAAACTCAATTTAAAAAAAGGCACAGCACTCCTGAATGCGGGGGAACTTGTAAGCAACCAATACTTTGTTTATAGTGGATGCTTAAGAACCTATTTTATTGACAATTCTGGTAAAGAACATACCTTACAATTCGCTATTAATGATTGGTGGATAAGTGATTATACCGCATTTTTCACAACTACGAAAGCGCTCATGAATATTGAAACTATTCAGGATGCAGCTTTATATAAAATTTCCAAAAAAGATATGGAAGCTTTGTATAGCAAAATTCCACAATTAGAAACCTTTTTTAGAAAAAAAATGGAAAAAGCATTTGCTAGTTTTCAAAAAAGGATATTAGCAAGTTTAGCACAATCAGCAAAAGAAAGATATGTATCTTTTATAAGTACTTACCCAAACATTGAACAGAGTGTTAAAAACTACCACATAGCTTCTTATCTAGGGATTACAACAGAAAGCTTAAGCAGAATTAGAAAAGAATTAGCGCACGAGTAAGTTTATTATCATACATCAATTTTTAGGTGTTATTTTCTTTATAGCTTTGTACTTCATATATAAAATTATTAAAAATGAAAAGAATAACGCTATTGATAATGACTCTAGTTTTGATTTTATCTTGTGGTAAAAATACAAAGGAAAGCAATGCTACTGAACAAAAACTTAACACGAACTCAGAAAAAAACACAGCAATGAAAAAAGTATTATTTGTATTAACAAGCCATGAAGATTTAGGAAATACAGGAGAAAAAACAGGATTTTGGATAGAAGAATTTGCAACACCTTATTATGTAATGAAAGATAATGGAGTTGAAGTCACCTTAGCATCTCCAAAAGGTGGGCAACCTCCAATTGACCCAAAAAGTACCTCTCCAGATTTTCAAACTCCAGCAACAGTAAGATTTAATGGTGATAAAGAAACCCAAGAAATCTTGTCTAAAACAGTAAAATTGGAAACCGTAAATGAAGCAGATTATGATGCGGTATTTTATCCTGGTGGACACGGACCTTTATGGGATTTAGCTGAAGACAAAAACTCAATTGCTTTAATAGAAAGTTTTTATAGAAATAACAAACCCGTTGCTGCGGTGTGTCACGCTCCAGCTATTTTTAAACACACAAAAAATACAGACGGAACCTCTTTAGTTAATGGAAAAAAAGTAACTGGATTTACAAACGGAGAAGAAGATGCTGTACAATTAACATCAGTAGTACCATTTTTGGTAGAAGATATGCTAAAAAGTAATGGCGGAATTTACTCTAAAAAAGCAGACTGGAATCCTTATGCTGTAGAAGATGGCTTATTAATTACTGGACAAAATCCAGCGTCTTCAGAATTAGTTGCTGAATTATTATTAAAAAAATTAAAGTAAAAAATACTCACAACAACATGTAAAAGAAATAGCGACTTGAGTTTTAATTCAAGTCGCTATTCTTTTTTATTTTGTAATAAAAAAATAAATAATTTTCTTAAGAAACGTATAAGAGAACACTTTAACTTATAATTTTCTTTAAAATAAAAAATACTTTTCGCTCTAAAACATCCACAGTACCGTCAGCAAAAAATACATTTTTAATATCTCTTAGTAAATCTTCTTTTTCTTTTTCTGAAAATTTATTTTCTGATAAATATTGTTGAATTTTATCTAAATTCATTTTATCAGAATCTACTACAACTTCTGTATGAATCTTATGAAACGTCTGTTCATCAACTTTAGAAAGTATATAATTTTGCTCTTCTTCTGTTTCTAAAAAATTACAATGAGCTGCGTATAAAAGCACATATGCTTCAAATTCTTTTTTGGTCCAATCTAAATTCATAATTAATCTATTTCTATTGGTAAATTGTCTGTACTTCCCCACTCTGTCCAAGAACCATCATAAACTGAGTAGTTTTTAATTCCGGCTAATTCTGCGCCTAAAGCTAAAATTGAAGCGGTAACTCCTGTTCCGCAAGTAAAAATAATTTGTTCTTTATTTTGATTTATTTTACTAAAAGCTTCTGTTAATTCTTCTACTGATTTCATTAATCCATTTTCTAGAATTTCATTAAAAGGTAAAGAAACAGAATTTGGTATATGTCCGTTTCTTATCTCTTTTCTTGGTTCTAGTTCTCTTGCATAAAACCTGTCTTTAGATCGGGCATCCGCAATTAGAATTTTATCATTTTCAATAGCTAAAAGTACATTTTTTGTAAATTTTATTTTTCCTGGTTGATAATCTACCTTAAAATTTCCTTTTTTTAATTGAAGTTTCTTTGGGGTTTCTATAGGGTAATTTTTTGATTTCCATAAAGGTAAACCACCATTTAAAACGGCAATATTCTTAAACCCCATTAATTGAAACATCCACCAAACTCTAGGACTTGAATAAATACCTAAATCATCGTAAACTACAAGTATACTATCAGAATTTAGTCCTAATTGTTGTGCTTTCTCTTCAAATTTATCCGGAGATAAAATTGTATTTGGAAAAGGTGAATTTACATCGGAAAAAATCTTTTTTATATCAAAAAAAATAGCTCCTTTTATTTGTTCTTTAACCTCTTCTAATTTAGTCTTTTCAGTAACTTTTGGAATTGTACAATCTAAAATAATTAACTTATTAGTATCTAAATTACTGTACAACCAATCTACAGAAACAAGTGGTTTATTAAACATTTTATTTAAAGTTCTATTATTTTACTTTATCATAATTATCGTCCCATTCTTTAGGTTTTGGATCGTGTAATTTTCCTAAAGATTTTGCAATAATCATAGAAACAGTAGCATCACCAGTAACATTTACAGTAGTTCTACACATATCTAAAGGTCTGTCTACAGCAAATATTAATGCCAAACCAATTGGTAATAATTCTTCTGGAAAACCAATAGATTCTAAAACAATAACTAACATAACCATACCTGCACTTGGCACTGCTGCAGAACCAATAGAGGCTAATAATGCGGTTGCAACAATTACTAATTGATTAGAAAAAGTTAATCCCTCTGGCCAAATAACTTGCATAATAAATACTGCTGCAATTGCTTGGTATAAGCTTGTACCATCCATATTTATAGTTGCTCCAACGGGTAAAACAAAACCAGAAACCTCTTTATCTACTCCCAAATGCTCTTCTACTCTTTCCATTGTAACTGGCAAGGTAGCGGCACTAGAACTTGTAGAAAATGCTAATAATTGTGCAGGACTTATTTGTTTTAAAAACCATAAAGGCGATTTTTTTGTATAAACACTTACTAATATTAAATAAAAACCAATCATTAATAATAATCCACCCACTACACATAATGCATAAACTAATAGTTTTAAGAGTATTTCTGTATCATCAAAGGCAATTATAACATTTGCTAATAGTGCAAAAACGGCATAAGGAGCAAAAAGCATAATTAAATCTACCATTTTCATTACTACTTCATTTAATGAATCGAAAAAATCCATTAATGGTTTTGCCTTTTTTTCTGGAATTAATAATAATGAAATTCCTACAAACAAAGCAAAAAAGATAATTTGAAGCATACTTGCATTACCCAATGACTGAAAAATATTGCTTGGAAAGATATCAATTAGTGCTTGTAACGGGCCTGCATCATTTTGTGCAGATGCTTTTGCCAGCTTATCTACAACTTCATTAGAAGATTCATATTTAACTTTAATTTTCTCTATTGTTTCAGCAGACATACCAGCTCCTGGTTTCACAATATTTACAATTCCAAGGCCAATAACAATTGCTACTAAAGTAGTCATCATATAAATCACCATCGTCCTTAAACCCATTTTTTTAATCTTAGAAATATCTTTTAAATCTGATATTCCTTTAATTAAAGAAGCTAATATTAATGGTACTGCAATTAATTTTAATAAGTTGATGAAAATTGTTCCAAAAGGTTTTATCCAATCTGTTACGAAGCCTTTTCCTCCATCAACAGAATTCATTATAAAACCAAAAATGATACCCAATACCATTCCTATTAAAATTTTCCAGTGTAATGCTAGTTTTTTCATTCAGTAGTTTAAAATTATTTAAGAACTTGAAAGGTAAAAAAATATTTAAAACTCTGAGTGACTTTATTTGTATATTGTGTCTAATTTTTAAGTTAACTATAATTATTAACTATAAAAAAATTAAAATGTCGGGAATTATTGCTCCTATTTCAGGAAATAAGCAACAAGGAGTTTAACAAGTTATTGGGCAAAAATGAGGTTTCAATGCGAATTATGTTGCTAACATACTAAAATAGCAGCTTCAATTTTAATGGGAGTTTTAGGAAAATAATCTCGTAAAAATAAAGTTACTGATTCTTCTGGGTTAGTAGTTTTATTAGGTGGAAATAAAACTAAAAACAAACAGCACTTTTAAGAAAAAATATTAGATGAAGATCTAAATGGAAGTAGTATTGATAATGTTGCTGGTATGGTTTTAGAAGGAACTAAGAAAAAAAACCGATTTAATAGTATATGAAGTAGTTTTTTTGAAAATAAATTACTTACTTATATTATAAAAGAAAGCTCAAACATTAAGTTTGAGCTTTCTTTTATTTAGCAATCGTTTTATAACAAGAGGTATAAATTTCTTCATAAACGGGTAAAATATTATCTATAGAAAACTTTTTAGCGTGTTTTTTAGCATTACTCTTAAAACGCGCTAAAATTACATCATCCTTTAAAATAGAAATTGCATTTTTAGCCATATCATTAACATCACCTAAATTGCTTAAAAATCCAGTTTGTCCATGTATATTTACCTCTGGCAAACCACCTGTATTTGTAGATATAACAGCAGTTTCAGCAGCCATTGCTTCCAATGCCGCTAAACCAAAACTCTCTGTTTGAGAGGGTAATAAAAACACATCAGAATAACATAAAATTTTAGCAACTTCTGTACTATTTCCTAAAAACAAAACAGCATCAGAAATTTTTAATTTATTTGCTAAATTTTCGGCTTTTAACCTGTCTGGTCCGTCTCCAATTAATAAAAGTTTAGAAGGGATTTCTTTGTTTATTTCATAAAATATTTTAATAACATCTTCTACTCTTTTTACAGGCCTAAAATTACTAACATGTGTTAAAATACGTTCTTCTGGTTTTGCTAAAGCTAAACGTTTACATTCTTGATGTTGCGCTTTATCATACTTTTCTATATCAATAAAATTATAAATAACTTTAATGTCATTTTTAATATTAAAAAGTCTGTTTGTAGTCTCTTTTAAATTATTAGAAACTGCGGTAACAACATCTGAATTATTAATACTAAATTCTACAGCTGTTTTATAGGTTGGATGACTTCCTACAAGAGTAATATCTGTACCATGTAATGTTGTAACTACTTTAATCTCTATTCCTTTTTCTTTCAACATTTGTTTTGCCATGTAAGCAGCATATGCATGAGGAATTGCATAATGAACATGTAAAACTTCAAGTTGGTGTTTTTCTACAATTTCTACCATTTTACTAGACAATGCTAATTCATAAGGTTGATACTGAAACAACGGGTATTCTTCCAAAATTACTTGATGAAAATGTAAATGATGTGAAATAAAATCTAACCTAACAGGTTGATTATAAGTAATAAAATGAACTTCATGACCTTTATCTGCCAAAGCCATTCCTAATTCAGTTGCAACTACTCCACTACCTCCAAATGTTGGATAACAAACAATTCCTATTTTCATAAATTATTGAAAAGATTAAATGATTTAAATTCTAATTTGTTAGTTGTAAAGATAAAGGTAATCTTACATTTTAAATCTAAATAAAAGCATAAAAAAAACCTACAAATTAAATTGTAGGTTTATATGAAAAGATACTGAAACACGTTCAGTATTAATAATCTCCTAAAGTTGCAGGGTTTTGAGCTAAAGCATTTTCTAATTGGTCATCACTTGGTGCTTTACCATGCCAAGCATGCGTATGCATCATAAAATCTACTCCATTACCCATTTCTGTGTGTAATAAAATACAAACTGGCTTTCCTTTTCCTGTTAATGATTTAGCTGCTGCTAAACCTGCTAAAATAGCATCTATATTATTTCCTTTTTCAACATCTAAAACATCCCAACCAAAAGCTTCAAATTTTGCTCTGATGCTTCCCATTGGTAAAACATCGTCAGTAGCACCATCAATTTGTTTTCCGTTTAAATCTACAGTAGCAATTAAATTATCAACTTTTTTTGCTGATGCATACATAATTGCTTCCCAGTTTTGACCTTCTTGCAATTCACCATCACCATGTAAAGTATAAATAATTTTATCATCGCCATTTAACTTTTTAGCTTGTGCAGCACCAATACCAACAGACAATCCTTGACCTAAAGAACCAGAAGCAATTCTAATTCCTGGTAAACCTTCGTGTGTTGTTGGATGGCCTTGTAAACGAGAGTTTAACAATCTAAATGTTGCTAATTCTTCTACAGGGAAAAATCCACTATGTGCCAAAACACTATAAAAAACTGGAGAAATGTGCCCGTTTGATAAAAAGAATAAATCTTCATTATTACCATCCATAGTAAAGTCTGTAGAATATTCCATTACTTCTTGATATAAACAAGTAATAAATTCTGCACAGCCTAAAGAACCTCCTGGATGTCCAGAATTCACGGCATGTACCATTCTTAAAATATCTCTTCTAACTTGTTGTGTAAAATCTTGTAATTGTTGTGTTGCTGGCATTTGTTGTTGTTTTAACGCTCGCAAAAATACAAAAGTGATTGGATTTGTATTCGCTTTATGTTAGTTTTATTAAAAAATTATTAACAGTAAAAAAATCTAGGTTTTTTGTTTCTTCTTTTTAGCCGCTGGAAATAAGACATTGTTCAAAATTAATCGATATCCTGGTGAAGTTGGATGTAAATCTAACTCCGTTTTTGGATCTCCTATTCTGTGTGTGTAATCTTCAGGATCATGACCTCCATAAAATGTAAACATTCCTTTTCCTTTTGTACCATGAATATAGCGTGCTTCTCTATTTACTTTGTTTTCACCTAAAACTAACACATTGGATTTTACCATATTTCTATCAAAAGAAGTAGTTTGTCCCATAAAACCTTTTACTAAAACGGTATGATTTTGCGTTAACATTGTTGGAACAGGATCCCATTTTGCAGAAAACTCTCCTAAAGAAAAGTAATCTGATGTTTTTGGAATTTTACGTTTACGAGTCATATCTATCGTAGAAAACTCATACGTTGTTGGGTTTTTAATTAACTGAAAATCTTTAAAGGCTAATGTTTTATTATAATTAATTTTAGATTGATAATTAAAATCTGAGGCATCTCCATCAAACATTGCTTCTGCAATATCAACTCCTTCAGTAGAAAGTGCAATATCAAAACTATCTGTAGCAGAACACATGGCAAACATAAATCCGCCACCAACAACATAATCTCTTATCTTTTTTGCAACTGCTAATTTTTCTTCAGAAACTTTATCATAACCTAATTCCTTTGCTAATTTTTCTGAACGTTGTTTTCCTTCAATATACCAAGGAGCAGTTCTAAATGCACCATAAAATCGTCCATATTGTCCTGTAAAATCTTCATGATGCAAATGCAACCATTCATATAAAAGTAACTTATCTTCCAAAACTTCTTTATCATAAATTACATCAAAAGGAATTTCTGCATAAGTTAAAACCATGGTTACAGCATCATCCCAAGGCATTTTATCTTTTGGAGAATACACCGCAATTTTAGGTGCTTTTTCTAAGGTTACAGCATCTTGATTTGCAGAAGGAGCAGCAATTTCTTGTAATATAATTTGTGCCTTTGCATCAGAAATAACTTGATAAGAAACACCCCGAATTTTACATTCGTTTTCTACCAATTTATTATTTTCTATTAAAAATGCGCCTCCATCATAATTTAATAACCATTTTGATTTTAAACCTGCTTCTAAAGAAAAGTAAACAATTCCATATGCTTTTAAATGGTTTTTCTGATTATCATGACTCATAGGTACATATATAAAAGATGCCCAGATTGAGTTTGATAAAAATATTAGTAATAAAGTTAATAGAAAATTTTTCATTTCTCAAATGTAATAAAAAGCTTGTCATCAATAATTTCTTTAACATTTTTTTTTATATGTTATAAAGAAATGAAGTTTATATCTTTGATTTTAATAATTACTAGTTTAATATCTATATAAAAAAATGAATACAGTTAATTGGGGAATTATTGGTTGTGGTGATGTTGCCGAAATAAAAAGCGGACCCGCATTTCAGAAAGTAAAAAACTCAAAACTAATTGCAGTGATGAGAAGAAATGCTGAAAAAGCAAAAGATTTTGCAAAAAGACATCAGGTTCCTTTTTGGTATAATTCTGTAGATGAATTATTAAATAATCCAACAATAAATGCTGTTTACATTGCTACACCTCCATCAACTCATTTAGAGATGGTTAAAAAATGTTTGCTTGTTAAAAAATTTGTGTATTTAGAAAAACCGATGACATTAAATTTTTCTGAAGCAGAAGAATTGGATGAAATTGTTACTAAAAATGATAAAGTAGTAATTGCTCATTATAGGAGAAGATTGCCTGCTTTTGAAAAAGTAAAAGAGTTACTAGATTCAAATAGTATTGGTAAAATAGTGTTTGCTGATATACAAATTCTTCAATCTAAAAATAACAACATAATTGCTAAAACAGAAACAAATTGGAGATTAAAACCAGAAATATCTGGTGGTGGTTATTTTCATGATATTGCTCCACATCAAATAGATTTAATGTATCATTATTTTGGAGAAATTAAAAGCGCTAAAGGCTATGCTACTTCATTAACTAATACCAATGTTGATGATATTGTAAACGGAATTATCGAATTTAAAAACGGAATTCAATTTAGAGGAATTTGGAACTTTAATGCTGCTGAAAAAGACATTAAAGATGAGTGCAAAGTTTATGGCGAAAAAGGAACAATTACTTTTTCTTTTTATAATGAAAAAGTATTTTTATCAACAGATGAACATGAAGAAGTATTTAATTTTACAAATCCAAAACACATTCAACAACCAATGATTGCACAAACTGTAAACTACTTTTTAGGTACAGATAAAAACCCTTGCTCTATAAAAGAAGGTTTAACTGTAATTAAAATAATGGAGCTTTTTACTAAATAAAAGATTAAACAGTTATACTATAAACCATAAAAGTAAACAATTCTACATGCTTTTAAATGGCTTTTCTGATGACCATGACTCATAGATACAAATATAAAAAGACGCCTAAATTTAGTTTTAGACTAAGAAAAATATAAGTATTGTTAGGTTTTTTTTCATAAATCACCCAAAAAAGGGTGTTTTTTCATTTGTTGGATTAGATTTTGAAACTTCCTCAATTTCATTTTTATATTTTTCAAAAAACAAATCAACACTATGCTTTAAATCATCAATAAAATAATTAAGATTTTTTGATGAAGCAATTGTAATAGTTGTAGAATCTTCTTCATTAAAAATTTTAGTATTCATAAACGTTGAAAAATTAACTAATTCAAAATCAATTTCTTCTTCAACATTAAGTCTTGCATCATATAATTCTCCTTCAATAACGATTAAAGGAATATAAAAGTTACACTGTTTTAGAACTGAACCATTAAATTTATCCTTTATATAACTACAAGCTTTTAATAGGCTTAATGAAGAGTTATAGGCTATATCTTTGTTATCTCTATATGCAATAACAACATTATAACCAGCACTATTTATATCTGGAAATATATTGTTTAACTGTTGGTTTTCATTGACTTTTGAATTATTAAAAAGAATTTCTGCATTTCTAGTAGCAAAAGGCTTAAAACGGTCTAACTTAGAATTTATTAACTTATCATTCTTAAAAACTAACCAAGGTTTATCAGTTGACTTTTTACATTCTATAACAAAGGAAAAATTAAAAGAAACACCATTTACAATTTTACCATAATATGCTATGATATCTAATTCCCTATATTTATTGGTATCAATATCTTTATAGAGAATTGATTGTGTAATTTTAAAGTCCTTCTTTTGAAATAAATTAGCAACTTTCATTTCAAATGGATAACCATTTCTTAAAATCCATTTTTTTAAACTTCCTTTTTTTTCATTCATTTCATAAAAATATGAAATTAAAACGGCATTTCATCTTCATCACCAAAAGCATCTTTTGCTTCTATTCTTTGATCCGGAAAAACATCATCTGGAAAATCTGCATTCATAGAAGATTGAAATTCTGAACTAAAGCCTTCTTCTAAATCAGAGAATTTTGCTAAATGTCCTGTAAATTTCAAACGAATATTATCCAAACCACCATTTCTGTGTTTTGCAACAATAAATTCTCCTTGTCCTTCACATGGCGTATGTTCATCATCATCCCATTCTGTCATTCCATAATATTCTGGTCTAAAAATGAACGATACAATATCTGCATCTTGCTCAATTGCACCAGATTCACGTAAATCTGAAAGTAAAGGTCTTTTAGATCCTCCACGTGTTTCTACAGCACGTGATAATTGTGATAATGCAATTACAGGAACTTCTAATTCTTTTGCTAAAGCCTTTAAGTTTCTCGAAATCATAGAGATTTCTTGTTCACGATTTCCACCTGCTTTTCCACCTGCTGTCATTAATTGTAAATAATCAATTACAATAATTTTAACACCATGTTGTGATACTAACCTTCGTGCTTTTGCACGTAAATCGAAAACAGAAAGAGAGGGTGTATCATCAATAAAAATAGGCGCATCAGATAATTTCTTAACTTTTACGTTTAATTGCTCCCATTCATGTGGTTCTAAATTTCCTTTTCTTAGTTTTTCTGATGTTAAACCCGTTTCCGAAGAAATCATACGAGTAATTAACTGTACAGAAGACATCTCTAATGAAAATACTGCAACACCATGATTAAAGTCGATTGCCATATTTTTTGCCATCGAAATTACAAATGCCGTTTTTCCCATACCAGGACGTGCGGCTATAATTACTAAATCTGATGGTTGCCAACCAGAAGTTAATGCATCTAATTTGGTAAAACCGGTCTCTAAACCAGACATTCCTTCCGAATTACCAATTTCTTGAATCTTTTTTAAAGCTTGTTTTACAAGTGAACCTGCCGCTTCTGAACTCTTCTTTAAATTCCCTTGGGTAACTTCAAAAAGTTTTGCTTCAGCATCATCTAATAATTCGAAAACATCTGTACTTTCATCATACGCATTTTCTATAATTTCTGATGAAATTGAGATTAATTTACGTTGAATATATTTTTGTAAAATGATTCTAGCATGGAACTCAATGTGGGCAGAAGAGGCTACTTTTTGAGTTAAACGAATTAAAAAGAAATCACCACCAACAAACTCTAACTTTCCGTTCTTCTTTAATAGATTCGAAACCGTTAGTAGGTCAATTGGTTCAGAATTTTGAAACAATTCATAAATTGCTGCATAAACTTCATGGTGTTTTTGATCATAAAAAGCATCTGCACTTAAGACATCAATAACATCATCAATTCCTTTCTTATCAATCATCATTGCACCCAACACAGCTTCTTCTAATTCTACTGCTTGTGGTGGAATTTTACCTTTCTCAAGACTAATAATTCTTGATTTATCTATTTTTTTCCCTTCGAGTGCATTCGTTTTTTCCATGGACACAAATATAATTTTTTAGGTTGGATGCTCTTTCTAAATTCTAACTTTTATTTGTGCACAATTATTGTAAACAAAAATGTTATTATCTTGTTAATAACCAGTCAACTTCTAAATTGATTCACTATTTTTACCCTAATGAAATGGAATAAAAAACATCTAATTTTAACACTATTTCTGCCAATACAAATGCTTTTAATGCAAGTTGTGGCAAGAAATCCTGAATTTATTGAACGTTATTATTCCAACGGAATCTACCCTTACATTTCATCGTTTTTTAGAATCCTTTTAGGTTGGATACCTTTTTCAGTTGGAGATCTGTTATTAGCATTCCTCCTATATATTTTTATTCGCTTTATATATAGATTGATTAAAAGTCGTTTTAAAAATGGGATTCACAAGTTTATTCATTTTACAGCAATCTTATCAATTATTTATTGCTGTTTTTATCTTTTTTGGGGATTAAATTACTACAGAGAACCTTTGGCTAAAAACTTAGGCTATGAGCAAACTAAATATACAACTGAACAATTAAAAAAAGTTACTGAACACATTATTGAAAAGCTAAATTATTATCAATTAGAAATTGCAAAAGAGGCTTCTTTAAAAGTAGAAAACCCCTATTCTGAAAAGGAAATGTATGAAATGGCAGTTTATGGTTATGATCATTTATCAAATGATTTTCCGCAATTAAAATATAAACACAAATCGGTAAAAAGCTCTTTAATGAGTTTATTACAAACCTATAATGGGACTTCTGGTTATTTAAATCCGCTCACAGGAGAAGCACAAGTAAATGATAAAATGCCCAAAACAAGTTACCCAACCACAACGTGTCATGAAATGGCGCATCAAATTGGGTTTGCTGCAGAAAATGAAGCAAATTTTGTTGGTTTTTTAGCGGCTAATTATAATGATGATGTGTTTTTTAAATATGCAAGTTATAGAATGGCTTTTGGGTATTGTATTTCAGAAATTAGAAAACGTGACAAAAATTTATCAAAAGAACTTTGGAAAACAGTAAACAAAGGAATTGCTAAAGATTTTAATGCCAGTTATTTGTTTTGGCAACACTATAAAAATCCGTTTGAACCGCTTGTTAAAAAAGGGTATAATGCATATTTAAAAGCCAATAACCAAGATAAAGGTGTGCAGTCTTACAATTATGTTGTGGATTTATTAATCTCTTATTTTGAGTCTAAAAAAGACATTTAGACTTCTTAAAATTATGTTAAAGTAAATTACTTTAACATATTACAAATTCCTTCTAATTAAATTTAGAAATTAATCCAAATAATTAATTCAAACTTATATGAGAAAACTACTCTTATTATTCTCGTTTTTATTGGCAATTTCTTTGCAAGCGCAAGATTATTTTCCAATAAATACTGGCGTAAAAACATCCAAAAACACCACAGTTGCATTTACCAATGCTACTATTTATGTAACTCCTCAAAAAGTCATAAAAAAAGGAACTTTACTTATTAAAGATGGTAAAATTCTTAATGTTGGTAAATCTGTTTCTATTCCTGCAGGAACAAAAACAATTGATTTAAAAGGAAAAACAATGTATCCTTCTTTTATTGACCTCTATTCAAACTTCGGAATTACAAAACCAAAAAGAACTAGATCCAATAGAAGTAGTAAACCTCAATATGATGCTGAGAGAAAAGGGTATTATTGGAACGATCATATTAGACCGGAAACTGAAGCTACAAATTCTTTTAAATTTGAAAACAAAACAGCAAATGATTATTTAAAAGCTGGTTTTGGTGTTGTAAATACTCATTTACAAGACGGAATTATGAGAGGAAGTGGAATGTTAGTTGCTTTAAACCCTAATTCTACAGATGCTTACAGGATTTTAGACAGCAAATCTGCTCAATATTTATCTTTTAGTAAAAGTGCATTATCTCGTCAAGGTTATCCAACATCTAGAATGGGTGCAATGGCTTTATTACGCCAAACTTATTTAGATGCAGATTGGTATGCTACCGGAAACATGAAAAATAAAGATTTGTCTTTAGAAGCTTTAAATAGTAATAAAAATGCTTTGCAAATTTTTGAAACTGGAAGTCATTTAGATGCCTTAAGAGCAGATAAAGTTGGAGATGAATTTGGTATTCAATATACAATTGTTGGTTCTGGTGATGAATTTGAAAGAATTAACGATATTAAAGCAACAAACGCAAACTTTATAATTCCTATTAATTATAGAGCTGCGTATGATGTTTCGAATCCTTTATTGGCACAAAATGTAGATTTAGGTGATATGCGTAGATGGAACCAAGAGCCATCAAACTTAAGTTTACTTTCTAAAAACGGAGTAACATTTGCTTTAACAACTCACAAGTTAAAAAAGTTAGAGGATTTTCATAAAAACTTGCAAAAAGCAATAAAATATGGTTTTGACAAAGAGAAAGCTTTAGAAGCATTAACTTCTACACCTGCTAAAATTATTGGAAACGATAAAATTGGAAACTTAAATATAGGAAGTTACGCGAATTTTATTATTACTTCTGGTGCTATTTTTGACACGAAGACAACAATTCATGAAAATTGGGTTCAAGGTGATAAAAACGTAATCAACTCCATGGATATTAAAGACATTTCTGGTGATTATAAATTATCTGTAAATAACAAAAACTACGATTTATCTATCACAGGAAAAGGAGCTAAACAAAAGGGGGCTATAAAAATGGGTGATAAAAAAGTAACATCGAAATTCTCTTATAAAGAGGATTGGATTTCTATCACTTTAAATGAAGAAAACGAATTTACAAGAATGCTTGGTCAAACAGTTAACGATTTTAATGTAATGCAAGGAACTGCTTTTGACAGTGCAGGAAATGAAACCAATTGGTCAGCAGCAAAAATTGTTAAAAAAGAAACTAAGAAAAAAGAGGATAAAAAAGCTAAAGACGATGCTATCGTTTTACAAACTGTTAGTTATCCTAATTCAGGATTTGGAAACTTTACACAACCAAAACAAGAAACTATTTTAGTGAAAAATACGACTGTTTGGACTAGTGAAAATGAGGGAATACTTGAAAACACAGACGTTTTAATAAAGGATGGTAAAATTGCTGAAATAGGTAAAAACTTAAAAGCAAGAAGAGCAACTATTATTGATGGAACTGGTAAACATTTAACAGCAGGAATTGTAGATGAACATTCACACATTGCAGCTTCTGCAATTAATGAAGGAGGTCATAATTCTACCGCAGAAGTAACTATTGAAGATGTTGTAGACCCAACAGATATTAATATATACAGAAATCTTTCTGGAGGAGTAACTTCTGTACAAATTTTACACGGTTCTGCAAATCCAATTGGAGGTCGTTCTGCAATTATAAAGCTAAAATGGGGAGAAAATGCCAATGAAATGATTTACAAAAACACCCCTAAATTTATAAAATTTGCTTTAGGTGAAAATGTAAAACAATCTCGTTCAAACAGCAGTTTTAGATTTCCTCAAACAAGAATGGGAGTTGAACAGGTGTATGTAGATTATTTTCAAAGAGCTAAAGAATATGATGCTTTAAAGAAAAGCGGAAACCCGTATAGAAAAGATTTAGAATTAGAAACTTTGGCCGAAATTTTAAATAAAGAACGTTTTATTTCTTGTCACTCTTATGTACAATCAGAAATTAATATGTTAATGAAGGTTGCAGATCAATTTAACTTTACAATCAACACTTTTACGCATATTTTAGAAGGGTATAAAGTTGCTGATAAAATGAAAGAACATGGCGTTGGCGCTTCAACTTTTTCAGATTGGTGGGCTTATAAGTACGAAGTAAATGACGCGATTCCTTATAATGCTGCAATTATGGCAAACTTAGGAATTACAGTTGCAATTAATTCTGATGACAGAGAAATGTCTAGAAGATTAAATCAAGAAGCTGCTAAAACCATTAAATATGGTGGAATGACTGAGCTTGAAGCTTGGAAAATGATTACTATTAATCCTGCTAAATTATTACATTTAGATGATAAAGTTGGTAGTATTAAAGTTGGTAAAGATGCAGATGTTGTTCTTTGGAATGCACATCCTTTATCAATTTATGCAAAAGTAGAAAAAACAATTATCGAAGGAAAAGTTTATTTTGATTTGGCTAAAGATTTAGAAAAACGTTCAGCAATGAAATCAGAAAAAAGTAAGCTAATTAACATGATGTTAAAAGAAAAAATGAGCGGTGGTAAAACACAAGTTCCTATGAAAAGAAAAGACAGAGATTTTCACTGTGATACTGAAGAAATATAAAAACTAAAATTATGAAAAAAATTATATATAGTCTGCTATTTTTCTTCTTATCAGGAAATATCTTAGCACAACAAACACCAGCAAATAAACAAGTAGAAGCAATTTCTATTGAAGGAGCAACTGCTCATTTAGGAAATGGAAAAGTAATTACAAACTCCTTAATCATGTTTAAAGAGGGTAAAATTGCTTTTGTTGGCAGTGCAATGACAAAGATTGCACGAATGGGAAAAATAATTAAAGCAAATGGAAAACATGTGTACCCAGGTTTTATTGCTGCAAATGCATCTTTAGGTTTGGTAGAAATTGATGCTGTAAAAGCTTCATCAGATGAAAGCGAAACAGGAGCTATGAATCCGCATATTAGAAGTTTAATAGCCTATAATGCAGAAAGTAAAGTTGTAGAATCTATGCGCCCAAATGGTGTTTTAATGGCACAAATTACGCCAAGAGGAGGAACAATTTCTGGAACATCATCAATTGTACAATTGGATGCCTGGAACTGGGAAGATGCAAGCATTAAAACCGATGATGCAATTCATATAGATTGGCCAAGTAGTTTTACCAGAGGTCGTTGGTGGCTTGGAGAAGATCCTGCTTTAAAACCGGACAAAAAATATGTGAAAAATATTGATAATATTAAATCTTATTTTAACAACGCTAAAAACTATTTAGCTGGAGATAAATCAATAAAAAACCTGCCTTTTACAGCTACAGTTGGTTTATTTAATGGTTCTCAAAAACTTTTTATTCATGCAAGTGGACAAAGAGAAATTACAGATGCGATACGTATTAGTAAAGAATTAGGTATTGATGATATTGTGCTAGTTCATGGTGAAGGAGCAGAAAAAGTTGCAGATTTATTAGTAAAAAATAATATTCCTGTAATTCTAGATAGACCTCACAGAAATCCAAATAGTGAAGATGATGCGTATGATTATACCTACACAATTGCTAAAGTTTTAACTGATAAAGGTGTTTTAGTGAGTTTAGGAATGGAAGGTCAAATGGAACGTATGAATACAAGAAACTTGCCTTTTTATGCAGGTACTTTTGCTGCTCATGGTTTAGATAAAGAAGTTGCTTTACAATTATTGACTTCTAATACAGCTAAAATTTTAGGTATTGATAATCTTGTTGGAACTTTAGAAACAGGTAAAGATGCTACCTTATTTATTTCTGAAGGTGATGCCTTAGATATGAGAGGAAATATTTTAACCGAAGCTTTTATTCAAGGGAGAAAAATTAGTTTAGAAACACATCAAACTAAACTCTGGAAACGTTATTCCAATAAATATAAATCTAAATAATCACAAAAAAAGGCTCGCAATTGCGAGCCTTTTTAATCAAAAAAAGTTAACAATAAACTACATTTTCCTTTTCATAGAATTTTAAATACATTTAATACTGCTTTACAAATCGTATTGTTTAATAACGTTTAAAAGATTTTTCAGACCATTCCCATCCAGAAAATCTCCATCCTTTTATTTTAGCATAATTATCTAAATTAGAAGCTACTCCAGATTTCACAAAACCAATATGTACTGTCTTTTACGATTCTGACCATTAGACCAAGTACTTTTCACATTATTAACTTTAACATAAACAGCTTTATTTCTTTTGTTTAAAGCTCTAAAAGTTACTCCATATTCACTTTGTTTATAATATAAGGAAACATTACCATCAGTACTATGATATGTATACCGTTCTACACTTTGCGCTGTCATTTCTAAACTTAAAAAAGTAATAGAAACAAAAAGTAATAATAAGTTAACTTATTTCATCTTGTGGTTTTTACAATTAATATGTTACAAATATTTGTTTAAAAGAGAAGATGAACAATACCTACAATTAGGTATATTTGTTTTTTAAAAAAATAACATTGAAAGAAATTACAAGCATTCACAATCAGTATATTAAAGACTTACTAAAACTGCAAGAGAAATCTCGTGAACGTAAAAAACAACGTTTGTTTGTTATTGAAGGAAAAAGAGAAATTTCTTTGGCAATAGCAGCAAAATATGACTTCGAAACTGTTTTATTTTTAGAGGATGTAATTTCTGAAGATGAAATTTTACACTTGTTTAATAGCAACATTAATAGAATAAAAATAGCGAAGGAAGTCTATCAAAAATTAGCGTATAGAGGTTCTACTGAAGGAATTATAGCGGTTACAAAAGCGAAAGATTTCTCCTTGAATAGCATTCAGTTTAAGAATGAAAAACCATTAATTTTAATTGCTGAAGGATTAGAAAAACCAGGAAATATTGGTGCATTATTAAGAACTGCAGATGCTGCAAATATTGATGCCGTTTTTATAGCAGATCCTAAAAGTGATTTATATAATTCTAATATAATAAGATCGAGTGTTGGTTGTGTTTTCACCAATCAAATTGCAATAGGAACTTCAGAAGAAATTATTGATTTTCTGCAAGAAAACAACATCAATATATATGCTGCAACTTTGCAAAACTCTAACGAATATCACACAGAAAATTACACAAAAGCAGCTGCAATTGTTGTTGGTACAGAAGCAACTGGTTTAACAGAAATCTGGAGAGAAAAAGCTACTCAAAATATTAAGATACCCATGCAAGGACAAATAGATTCTATGAATGTTTCTGTTTCTGCTGCTATTATTCTTTTTGAAGCAAAAAGACAACGAGACTTTAAAAACTAAATTTATGAAAGCACTAGGAATAGACATTGGAGGATCAGGAATTAAAGCTGCCATAATAGATACAAAAACAGGAGATTTAATTTCTGAAAGACATCGAATTCCAACCCCAAAACCGGCTACACCAGAGGCTATTTCTAAAGTTGTAAAAGAAATGGTAGAACATTTTAATTGGAAAAAAGCAGTTGGCTGTAGTTTTCCTACCACCATTGTTAATGGTAAATGCATTCATCCAGGAAACTTAAGTAAAGAATGGTTAGGCGTTAAAGTTGATAAGCTTTTTAAAAAAGAATGTAAACTTCCTTTTTATGTAAGTAATGATGCAGATTTAGCAGGTCTTGCAGAATTAAGTTTAGGTGCAGGAAAAAATGAAAAAGGAGTGACTATTGTTGTTACTATTGGAACAGGAATTGGTTCTGGTTTTTTTTATGAAGGAAAGTTAATTCCCAATTTAGAAATTGGAAAAATGCTACATACTAATGGCGAAATTATTGAGTTTTACACAGCAGATTCAATAAGGAAAAAAGAAGGTTTAACACTGAAACAATGGGCTTTACGATTTGATGAACTTTTAGAATATATAAGAATTGTTTTTTCTCCTAGTTTAATAATTTTAGGTGGCGGAATTAGTAAAAAACACGATGAATTTAAACAACATTTAACAACAGATGTTCCTGTTAAAGTAGCAGAATTCAGGAATAATGCAGGTATTATTGGAGCTTCAATTTATGCCAAACAAAAACACTCAAAATAAATGAATCCTACTACTTTATTCTACATTTTAATAGCAATATTAATTATCAGTTTTATCATCGATAAAATTTTAGATACTTTAAATGCCAAACATTTTGATGACAAAATTTCGGAGAAATTAGCAGACATCTATAATGAAGATGAATACAAAAAATCACAAGCTTATAAAAAGACAAATTATACGTTTTCTAAATTTACTTCTTTGTTTTCATTACTGTTATCATTGGCTTTTTTCTTTTTTGATGGTTTTAAATTAGTAGATAATTTTGCAAGAAGTTATTCTCAAAATTCAATTTTGGTTGCGCTTATTTTCTTTGGAATTATAATGATAGGCTCAGATATTTTAACAACACCTTTTTCTTACTATAAGACTTTTGTGATTGAAGAAAAATTTGGTTTTAATACATCTACTAGAAAATTATTTTGGTTAGATAAATTAAAAGGTTTGTTTATGAGTATTATTTTAGGTGGAGGAATTATATCGCTTATTATTTGGTTTTATCAACTTGCAGGAAAAGATTTTTGGATTTACGCATGGATATTAGTCGCCGTTTTTTCAATATTTATGAATATGTTTTACGCAAAATTGATTGTTCCTTTATTTAACAAACAAACTCCATTAGAAGAAGGAGAATTAAAATCAGCCATAGAGAATTATGCAAAAAATGTTGGTTTTAAACTTGATAATGTTTTTGTAATTGATGGCTCAAAGCGTTCTACAAAGGCAAATGCTTATTTTTCTGGATTTGGTTCTCAGAAAAGAGTTACACTTTTTGACACCTTAATAAACGACTTAGAAACTGATGAAATTGTAGCAGTTTTAGCGCATGAAGTAGGACATTATAAAAGAAAACACATCCTTTTTAATTTAACTACTTCTATCCTACTCACAGGTTTTACCTTGTATATTTTATCCTTATTTATTAAATCACCCGTCTTATCTGAAGCTTTAGGAGTTTCACTACCCAGTTTTCATATCGGTTTAATTGCTTTTGGGGTTTTGTATTCTCCAATTTCAGAAATTACGGGTTTATTCATGAATTATGTTTCACGTAAATTTGAATATCAAGCAGATAATTTTGCGAAAGAAACTTTTGGAGCGACTCCATTAATTACATCACTTAAGAAACTATCAAAGAATAGTTTGAGTAATTTAACTCCACATCCAGCCTATGTTTTTATGCATTATTCTCATCCAACTTTATTAGAAAGAATTAAAAATTTAGAAAAGTAATTACTTGTTTGTTAAAATTCTTTATCCTAATTTCACTTTAGATTTATAAAACAAATCTAAGAGCGGGATTTATGGCATATACAGCAACTATAGAAGAAGAAAATAAAGAAATAGCAAATCGTTACAAAAATTTGTTAAAAGGTACTTATGAGGTTTTATCAAAAGAAGATAAAGAACTAATAAGAAAAGCTTTTGATATTGCCGTAGATGCACATTCTAAACAACGAAGAAGAACTGGTGAACCTTATATTTTTCATCCAATTGCAGTAGCAAAAATTGTTGCGATGGAAATTGGTTTAGGCGCTACCTCTATTGCTGCAGCTTTATTACATGATGTTGTAGAAGATACAGAATACACGCTAGATGATATGGAGCAATTGTTTGGTGAAACTATTGCAAGAATTGTAAACGGATTAACTAAAATATCTCGTTTAAATAAAGAACAAGATGCCTCTATACAGGCAGAGAATTTTAGAAAAATGCTGCTTACATTAAATGATGATGTAAGAGTTATTTTAATAAAAATTGCAGACAGATTGCACAATATGCAAACTATGGATGCAATGCCAGCACACAAACAAGTAAAAATTGCCTCAGAAACCTTATATATTTATGCTCCATTAGCACATAGATTAGGTTTATATAATATTAAAACAGAGCTAGAAGATTTAGGTTTAAAATATACAGAACCAGAAGTTTTTAATGATATTGTAACTAAAATTAAAGAAAGTAAAGAAGATCAGAAAAAATATTTAGATACATTTACAGATACACTAAAAAAAGGCCTAGACAAAGAAGATTTTTCATATGATATAAAAGGACGATTCAAATCCATTTATTCCATCAGAAAAAAAATGAGAAGTCAAAATGTTACTTTTGATGAAGTGTATGATAAATATGCTATAAGAATTATATTTACCCCAACTTCTACTGATGAAAAATTTGATGCTTGGAAAATTTATTCTATTGTAACAGACTACTTTAAACCCAACCCTTCTCGTTTAAGAGATTGGATTTCTCAACCAAAATCTACGGGTTATGAAGCTTTACATATTACTGTTGTTGGCCCTGATGCAAAATGGGTAGAAGTACAAATTCGCTCTGAAAGAATGAATGAAATAGCAGAAAAAGGATATGCCGCACATTTTAAGTACAAACAAGTAGAAACAAAAGAAGAAGGTCTAGAAGGCTGGTTAAATAGATTAAAGGAAACGTTAGAGACTCAAAGTTTAAATGCTGTTGATTTTGTAGAAGACTTTAAGCTAAACCTATATGCCAAAGAAATTTATGTATTTACACCAAAAGGTGATTTAATATCGCTTCCAAAAAATGCTTCAACATTAGATTTTGCTTTTTCAATTCATACAGATGTTGGTTTAAAATGTAGAGGTGCAAAAGTAAACGGAAAATTGGTTCCGCTAAGTCATACCTTAAAAAGTGGAGATCAAATAGAGGTTATTACAACTTCTACAAATAAGCCCAATGCTAGATGGTTAGATTTTGTTATTACAGCAAGAGCAAAAACCAAAATTAGGGCAGCTTTAAAAGATGAAGAGAAAAAAATTGCAGAAGAAGGAAAAGCAATTTTACAACGTAAACTTCGTCATTTAAAAATTACGTTTAATGATAAAACAGTAAATGAATTAGTTAATTATTTTAAATTAAGAACAAGTTTTGATTTGTTTTACAGAATTGGGAACGGAGCAATTGATAACACACAATTAAAAGCATTTGTATCACAAAGAAATAGTACTATTTTAAACTTTTTTAAAACAAAATTAAGAAGAAACCCTAGTAACAAACAAGAGCACCATATAGAAGAAGTTACAGACAAATATGATGCCTTAGTTTTTGGAAAAGAGGAAGGTAAATTAGATTATAAATTATCTAAATGTTGTAATCCAATTCCTGGAGATAAAGTATTTGGTTTCTTAACAATAAATGAAGGAATTAAAGTACATAAACAAAACTGTCCAAATGCAATTTCTTTGCAGTCTCATTATGCTTACAGAATAATACTTGCAAAATGGATAGACTCTACAAAACAAGATTTTAAAGCTATTTTACATATTAACGGAGTAGATGACCAAGGAATTATTAACAATTTAACACGTGTCATTTCTAATAATATGGGCGTTCTTATACATAGTATAAATATTGCTGGAGATGAAGGGGTTTTTGAAGGAAAACTGTCTTTAAGTGTTAAGAATTCACCGCAGCTAAACAAGTTAATTAAAAGCATAAAACAACTGGAAGGTGTTAAAAAAGTAGAACGTGTTAATACTTTGTAAATATCATTCTTTTAAAAAGTGAATTTTGTTCAGAAATAACTGTAAATTTGTTTTTTCGTAAAAATTAAGCACATGGGTAATGCTCTTGAGAATCAAGAAATAGTTAAAAAAGTTTTTACTACATATTTAGAAGATAACAAACACAGAAAAACACCTGAAAGGTATGCTATACTTCAAGAAATCTATGTGGCTGAAGAACATTTTGATATAGAATCTTTGTATATTAAAATGAAAAATAAAAACTATCGTGTTAGTAGAGCTACTCTTTACAACACAATAGATTTACTTTTAGATTGCGGTTTGGTGAGAAAACATCAGTTTGATGGACAATCTATGGCACGTTATGAAAAAAGTTATTTTGATAAAAATCACGATCATGTAATTTTTACAGATACAGGAGAAGTGAAAGAGTTTTGTGATCCTAGAATACAAATTATTAAAAAAACGATAGAAGACGTTTTTGATATTGACATTCTTAATCATTCACTTTATTTTTACGGAACAACAAAAAAGGACAAATCTTAAACAATAATACAACAACACAAACAACAAATTAACACAACTAATGGCAGTAGATTTATTACTAGGGTTACAATGGGGAGATGAAGGAAAAGGTAAAATTGTAGATGTTCTTACAAGAAATTACGATATAATTGCACGTTTTCAAGGTGGGCCAAATGCAGGTCATACATTAATTTTTGATGGATTCAAACACGTTTTACATACAATTCCTTCTGGAATTTTTCATAAAACAGCTTTAAATGTTGTTGGCAATGGTGTTGTTATAGATCCCGTAATTTTTAAAAAAGAATTAGAAAATTTAGACAAACATAATATAGATTATACTTCTAGATTATTAATTTCTAGAAAAGCACATTTAATTTTACCAACACACAGGTTGTTAGATGCAGCATCAGAAACTTCTAAAGGAAAAGCAAAAATTGGTTCTACATTAAAAGGAATTGGTCCAACTTATATGGACAAGACTGGCAGAAACGGAATGCGTGTTGGAGATTTAGAAATGGACAACTGGAAAGAAAAATATGATGCTTTAACAGAAAAGCACATTAAAATGTTAGAATTCTTTGATGTTAAAGTAGAATATGATTTAAAAGAATTAGAAGCAGAATTTTGTAAAGGAATTGATAAATTAAGAACTTTACAATTTATTGATAGTGAAGCCTTTTTAAACCAAGCCATAAAAGATAAAAAAACAATTTTAGCAGAAGGAGCGCAAGGTTCTTTGTTAGATATTGATTTTGGTACCTATCCTTTTGTAACTTCTTCTAATACAACTGCCGCTGGTGCTTGTACTGGTTTAGGAGTTGCACCTAATAGAATTGGAGATGTTTTTGGAATATTTAAAGCCTACACAACTCGTGTTGGTTCTGGTCCTTTTCCTACTGAATTATTTGATAATGATGGAGCAGAAATGGCAAGAATTGGTCATGAATTTGGAGCAACTACTGGAAGACCAAGACGCTGTGGTTGGTTAGATTTAGTAGCTTTAAAATACGCTGTAGATGTTAATGGTGTTACACAATTAATGATGATGAAAGGTGATGTACTTTCTGGTTTTGATACTTTAAAAGTATGTACGACTTATAATTATAAAGGTAAAGAGATTTCTCATTTTCCATATAATATTGAACCAGAAAATGTTTCTGTAAACTACACTGAATTTAAAGGTTGGGATGAAGATTTAACAAAAATGACTTCTGCAGATCAACTTCCTAAAAATTTAATGGATTATGTTGCTTTTATAGAAAAAGAAACGGGAGTACCCGTAAAAATTGTTTCTGTTGGTCCAGATAGAAAACAAACAATTACAAGATAATTCTACACTATCTTATATATTAAAAAGCATCTTTTAAGAAATTAAAAGATGCTTTTTAAATTTACCCTAATAGTTATAAGTTCTCTATTTCTAAACTGATACACTGTAATTGTTTCCCTTTTACTTCCAAAGTTTCAAGTAGTATCTCTTTAGTATCAACAAAACGTTCTTTTTGAGTTAAAAATAATTCAGTATAATAAGCAATACCTTCTTGAAGGTTCTTATTAAATTTAACTAAATAACGCTTTTGTTTTTTATCCATAGAAGTCTTTACTTCTTCTAATTTATTTTCTAGATAATCAAAATAAAGGTTTAGTTCTTTTATAAACATATTAGGCCTGTCTGTTCTATCAATTACATTCCCTCTTCCATAAATATGGTCTGTCATGTTTTTTAAGCTCATAATTTTAGAATAATAAGCCATATTTGGACCAGGACAAACAGAAACACCAGCACCTGTTTTGGCTGTACTCGCATTATTTACAATTAAAGCTGAAGTTCCTAAACCAACACAAATACAAGATTTCTCTATAATTTGATTGTATTTTTTAGTTTTTTCTTCTTTAGAAAACTCTAAAGTTTCTAACTCGTTTATTTTTAAATATTGATATTCTCTTGATGCAGTGCACAAACCAGCCTCTTTAAACTCTTTGTTTAAAGCAATAAACTTGCTAGGACAAGAACTTCCTGGTCTATTTTTATCAATATTTATTTTTTTTTGTACATCTTTTGTATTCCCTTTTAACGTATTAAAAGGCACGCCTAAAGGAGATGTATTACTTAAATACAAATCTTCTTCTTTGGCTTTTGTTAATTTTTCTAAAGTATCATCATCTACCGTTGTAGCTTCAGGTACTAACAAGAATGGAGTTCCCCAACCTACAGAATCAATATTATATTCTTCCAATAAAAAAGTTTGCTCCTCCTCTGTTCCTACACCTCCTTGTGCAGTTATCTTTAACTTTAAATCTGTATTTGGTAACGTTTTACCTTCAGCTTTAATATTTGAAAATACGAATTCTTGAATTTGACTTTTTAGTTCACTTCTCTTTTCTTTAAATTCTTTTAAAACAGGTCCTAATAGAAAACCATCTGTTGCAAAAGCATGCCCTCCACAATTTAAACCCGATTCTATTCGGTATTCAGAAACCCATAAACCTTTTTTTGCTAAAATTTTTCCTTGGATAAATGCAGAACGATAATCACTAACTTTTAAAATAATTTTCTTTTTTATAATTCCATTTTCATCAGGATAAAAGTCACTAAAATTACTAATGTAAGAATACAAACGAGAATTTAATCCTGCAGATAAAACCAATGAAGATGATAATGAACTTTGTGCATACCCTCTAAGAGCTGCATGAGCATCATTATATTCTACCGGTAATTGTTCTTTATTTAAAAAATTTTCTTTATCAATTTTAGTCATGATATTTACATCAATACTTCCCATTGTTAAATTCTCATGTGCCCAATCTTTCAATTTTGAAGGAGAATAATCTTTAGTGGTAAGTTTTGTAAATTCTTTTCTAAGAATAGAACTTTCTGGAAGCATTTCTAAATAATCTTTTAATGCTTCCGTAGTTTCTGTAGTTACATTTTTTAAAGCATTAAATTTCTTTTCTGCTTGTTCTTGGATAAAATTTAAATAAGAGGTAATTCTTTTTGCTCTAAAATCATCTACTTTGTCTGAAATTTCTTTATAAGGAACTTCTAATTTTTCGCTATAAATTTTTCTTAATTTCTCAATAAGAATGTCATCAACCAAAGAAACTACAGAGTCTATACCATATTGAGCTACTTTTAATGGAGAATCTATTGTGAATCCAATTCCCATTACAGGAATATGGAATGAATGCGCGTTTTTCATTATTTAATTTATTTTTAAGCACGCAATGTATTCATATTTACAGTTGAAAAACATGACTTTTATCACACTAAAAAAGAAATACGGAAACGATGAAACTTCATTAATTGCTTTGTTTTATAAGTTGATGGTTACAAGTTAAATACTTACTCTATTATTATCTTTTTTATGAACAAAACCAAAAACTATAATCTACTTTTTTGATTGCTTAGTAAGTATACTTCAATTAGTTTCTTTCATAAAAACAGATCAAATTATATCAACCAATAAAGGCAAATAATTAAAAACTTATCGCTTAATATTGTGAGGTCGTTAAAGTTAATTTCACTTCTTTTCTTTACAAAAATTGTATTATAATTATTAACTGTTATTCCTTATTTTAAAACTATTTTTTCCACTCCTTTAAAATCTCTTTACCAAACGAATTACATTGTTCTAAAGTTTCTTTAATATGATTTATGGTAGTTTTTGGGTTGATTAAACACATTCTAATCACAATTTGATTTTGCAAAACTGTAGTAACCAACAAAGCTTCCTTAGAGGCTACTACTTTAGCAGATATTTGCTGATTTAAGGTATCTAATTCTTTCTCAGACAAATTAAGACCTAAAGGATTGTATCTAAAGTTGATAATCGCTAAAGTTGCTGGAGATACAATTTCCCAATTTTTACTTTTTCTTAAGAAATCTTCTGTCTCTTCTGCTAAATCAATATTATAAGAAATGGCTTTTTTAAATGTCTTTAATCCGTATGTTTTAATAGACATATAAAATTTTAATGCTCTAAATCTTCTTGTTAGTTGAATTCCATAATCATAAAAATTAATTTCAGATTCATTTCCTTCAATATCTCTTAAATACTCAGGTTTTTCACTAAAAGTATTGCTTAACCAAGAAGCATCTTTCACTAATAAACAGCCAATTTCATAAGGTTGAAAGAACCATTTATGAGGATCTACAGTTAAAGAATCTGCACGTTCAATTCCTCTTAAAGTCCTACTTCCTTTTTTAGATAAAATTGCTGCACCTCCATAAGCTCCATCAATATGAAACCATAAATTCTCTTTTTCACAAATATCTGCAATTGCATCTAAAGGGTCTACAGTTCCAGTATTTGTGGTTCCGGCAGTAGCAATAATACAGAAAGGCAATTTTCCTTCTAACTTATCTTTTGCTATTTCATTTTTTAGTTTATTGATGCTAAACCTGAATTCTAAATCTGTAGGAATTATTCTAACTTGTTCTTCTTTAAAACCGATAACTCTAATTGCTTTAATGTTTGATGAATGCGCCTGATCTGATAAATAAATAACTGCTTTAGAAAAATCACTTCCACATTTTATTCTTCTTGCTGTTACCAAAGCAGTTAAATTCGCCATAGAGCCACCACTAGTAAAGATTCCTCCTCCTTTGGTTACAGGAAAATTAAACATTTTTAATAACCAATTCATGGTAACAATTTCTAATTCTGCAGCAGAAGGAGAAACAATCCATCCACCAGAAAAAATATTAAAACCTGTTGCCAAAGAATCTGCCATTGTGCTTATAAAATTACTTGGACCAGGCACAAAAGAAAAAGCTTTTGGATGCGTAGAAATATTACTATTTGGCATCACATTATCCATAACAAAATCTAAAACTTCATCTGCTGGCATTCCATTTTCTGGCGCTTCTTGTAAAAAAATGGTATCCATTTCTTCTCTAGAAGCTTTACTCACTGGTTTTTTATTTTCAACTTCAGAATAATGAGCTACAATTAGATCTACTATTTTATAACCATAAGATTTCATTTCTTCAATAGATAAATCAAAAGGTGATTTCATTATGTTGTTTTTTATAAAGTTATAATAATCAGGTTAATTTTTGTGTAAAAGTAAATTATGTTTTTACAAAATTATTAAAAATATAGGTTAATTTTTATGAAAATGTAAATTTCAACACTTTATCTATTTTAGTAAATAAATAATGAAATTTCGATTACAATTAAATTTCACTTTTCTTTAGCAGATAGCCATATTCTTTTCATTATTTTTGTCTCAAAATCAAAATCTTGAAAAGAATATTTTTTTTATTTTTCTTATTTTCTACATGCGTTCTTTCTTCACAAACAAGAAAGATTATCATAGAAAATTCTGAATATCAATTTGCAGATGAAGAGAAATATCCGGGAGCAACTGTTCTGCTAGGAAAAGTAAAAATTAAACATGACGGAATTATTCTAACATGTCAAAAAGCATTTTTTTTCAAAGAAAAAAACTTCTTTAAAGCTATTGGTAACGTATTAATTAAGCAAGGTGATACCATTACACAAACCAGTGATTACTCTGATTATGACGCAAATTCTAAACAAGCACTTTCTTGGGGAAATGTTGTTTTAAAAGACCCAACAATGACGTTGACTTCTGATACACTTCACTTTGATCGATTAAATCAGAAATTATTTTACAACAGTTTTGCCACTATAAAAGATACTACAAATACTTTAAAAAGTAAAAAAGGGAATTATTACCTTGAAAATAAAAAATTTACTGCAACGACAAGAGTAACTGTTGTAAACCCTGAACATAATTTAGTTTCTAATCATTTAGATTATTATACAGAATCTGGTCTTACTTATTTGTATGGCCCATCAACCATTACAAATACAGAAAACGAGAATAGAATTTATTGCGAAAGAGGTTTCTATAATACAAAAACAGACATTTCTCACTTTGTTAAAAATGCAAAATTGTATTTAAAAGAAAGAACGGTAGAAGGAGATAGTTTGTATTATGATAAAAAAAGAGGTTTTGCATCAGCAACCAACAATATTAGCATCATTGATACGATTCAGAATTTTATTACAAAAGGAAATTATGCAGAAATTTTTGAACTAAAAGATTCACTTTTTATCATCAAAAAAGCAGTTGCAATTTCAATTGTAGATAAAGATTCTATGTTTGTTCATGGAGATACTTTGTTAGTAACAGGTAAAGCTGAAAGTCGAATTGTAAGAACGTACCACAACGTAAAAATATTTAAGTCTGACTTGCAAGGAAAATGCGATTCTATTCATACAAACCAAGCTACAGGGTTAACAAAAATGTTTAAAAATCCTGTTTTATGGTCTGATAGAAACCAAATTACAGGAGATACAATTCATTTACTTTCTAATGTAGAAACAGAAAAATTAGATTCGTTAAAAGTATTAAATAATGCTTTTATTATTTCTAAAGATTCGTTATCAGAAAACGATTTCAATCAAATTAAAGGTAGAAATATGTTTGGTAAATTTGAGAAGAATAAACTCCGATTACTTTTCGTAAAAGGAAATGCAGAATCTGTTTATTTTAATAGAAGTGAAGAAACAAATATTTTAGAAACAATCACCAAAGAAATTTCTAGTAATATAGAGTTCACTTTAGAAAAAGGAGTAATAGAAACAATAAAATATTTAAATACTTCTGATGGAAAAACATATCCTCCTTCTAAATTACCAGATGACATAAGAGTACTTGAAGGTTTTATTTGGCGCGAAAATGAACAACCTAAAAAGAGGGAAGATATTTTTATTAGAGATGATGAAAATGAAAAAGAGCCCACTAAAAAAGAGGATTTAAAAAACACTTCTGCAATTGTTGAAAAAAAATCAAAATTGAAGCAAAAAGCAGGTAAAACAAAACCTGAGATAAAAGAAAAGTTAGGTTTCTCTACTAAAAAGCAATAGTTATGAAATCTGATTTTTTTAAATATCAAGCACAAACTTCTCCTCACCCACTTGCAATAGAAGTTTCTCATGCAAAAGGAAGCTATATTTATAATACTTCCGAAAAAAAATACTTAGATTTTGTTGCCGGAGTTTCTGTAAATAGTTTAGGACACAATCATCCAAAGGTAACTGAAGCGATTAAAAATCAATTAGACACTTATTCTCACGTAATGGTTTATGGAGAATTTATTCAAAAACCTCAAGTAGAGTTATGTAAATTATTAGCTGCTACTTTACCTGAAACTTCTTCGTCTGTTTATATTACAAACTCAGGAACTGAAGCAACAGAAGGTGCTTTAAAATTAGCAAAAAGGGTTACAGAAAGAACAGAAATTATTGCTGCGAAACATTCTTATCATGGAAACACGCAAGGTGCTATGAGTGTTTCTGGTGTAGAAAGACAAAACCAAGCTTTTAGGCCTTTAATTCCTGGAATACGTTTTATTGCATTTAATAATGAAGCTGACTTATCAAAAATAACATCTAAAACGGCTGCTGTTATTTTAGAAACAATACAAGGTGGCGCGGGTTTTATAGAACCACAAAATGGTTATTTGACGAAAGTAAAAAAACGTTGTGAAGAAGTTGGAGCGTTATTAATTTTAGATGAAATACAGACAGGAATTGGAAGAACAGGTAAATTTTGGGGATTTGAAAATTACAATGTAATTCCGGATATTATAATTACAGGTAAAGGTTTAGGTGGCGGAATGCCCATTGGTGCTTTTATTGCCTCTTTTGATAAGATGAGCTTGTTAAAAGACAACCCAAAATTAGGTCATATTTCTACATTTGCAGGACATCCTGTAATTGCAGCAGCAGGTTTAGCTACTGTAAATGAAATAATTGCTGAAGATTTAATTACGCAAGCTCTATTAAAAGAACAACTTATAAAAAAGCATTTACAACATCCTGCTATTAAAGAAATTAGAGGCAAAGGTTTAATGCTTGCTGCCATTGTAGAAACGCCAGAATTGGCTGCTAAAATCATTCATAAGTGTTTAGAAAACGGATTAATTCTTTTCTTTTTATTGTTTGAAGGAAAAGCAATGAGAATAACGCCTCCACTAACAATTTCTGATGAAGAGATTATAGAAGGCTGTAAAATACTTTTAAAATCTATTGATGAAGTTTTAAACTAGTTTCCTTCATTTTTAATCTTATTCTAATAACTTAGCCTAAATAAAACTCCTTATTTTTATGAAAAACGTGACAATTATTGGAGGTGGTGCTGCAGCATTAATGTTAGCTTCACAAATAGACACAGAGAAGTATAAAGTGACACTTTTTGAAAAAAAGAAGATAGTAGGTAGTAAGTTTTTGGTAGCTGGTGAAGGTGGATTGAATTTAACTTTTAGTGCTCCTATAGATGAATTTATAAATCAATATTTTCCAAGTGATTTTATGGATTCTATACTTCGTCAATTTACCAATGAAGATTTAATAAAATGGCTTAATCGTCTTGAAATACCAACATTTATTGGCTCAAGTAACAGAGTTTTTCCTGATTTAGACCAGAAACCAATTGAAGTTCTCAATAAAATAAAAAAACATATAGCAACTAAAGGAATAGAATTTAAACTAAACACAAATTGGATTGGTTGGAATGAAAAAGGAGATCTACAATTTGAAAATCCAGAAAATATTGACACTGATATTGTTGTTTTTGCTTTAGGAGGAGGAAGCTGGAAAGTGACTGGTTCTGATGGAGAATGGAGTAAACCTTTTGAAGAGCGTGGTGTAAAAGTGGTACCATTTAGAGCCGCTAATTGTGCTTTTGAAGTAGATTGGAATACCGATTTTATAACTACCCATGAAGGAAAACCATTAAAGAATATTGCTTTGACTTTTAATCATCATTTTTCTAAAGGAGAATTGGTTATTTCTAAATTTGGTCTTGAAGGAAATGCAATGTATGCTTTAAGTCAAAAAATTCAAGATAAACTACTTACAGAAGAAAGTGTTGTTATTCATTTAGATTTAAAACCAACAATGACTGTTGATCAAATAAAAGCTAAATACAAAAACGCTAAACGATCTAAAGTAACTGATGTTTTAAAAAAGGTTTTAAAACTAGACAGAACTTCCATTGGATTGTTAAAACAGTTCACAAATAAAGAAACATTTTCAGATCTTGATTTACTTGCAGAAAGTATTAAATCGCTTCCCATTCTTCTAAAGTCTTCAGAAAAAATTGATAAAGCGATTTCAACTTTAGGCGGAATTTCTTTAGATGAAATTGATGAGAATTTTCAATGTAAAAAGATACCTAATTGTTATGCAATTGGAGAAATGTTAGATTGGTATGCTCCCACAGGAGGATATTTGTTACAAGGTAGCTTTAGCATGGGTTTTGTATTGGCAAAACACTTAAATCAATTGGAAGACTGAATCAATATGAAAATTGCAATTGCTACAAAAACAATTATTTGCCCCCATTTTAAATAAAAACCAACTTTTTTATGTTGTTTTAAATAAGATGAAATAGCACCTGCAAGAATTGCTATTGTAGAGAAAACGGTAAATGAAACAAGTATAAAGAGAAGTCCTAAAATATAAAACTGAATTACAGTTGAAATTGTTTCTGAAAACAAAAACCTAGGAAAAAAAGCCAAAAAGAAAATAGTAACTTTCGGATTTAAAACATTCATTAAAAATCCTGTTTTAAATAATTGTTTTGTCGTTTTTTCTTGAACGTTCTCTGTAGAAATTAAAATTTTGTCATCACTTTTAAAAACTTGATATGCCAAATACAATAAGTAAATTGATCCAAAGAGTTTAATTGCAAAAAATAAATTATCATTTTCTTTAATAATAGCAGAAACTCCAAATGCAACTAAAGTTGTATGAATTAAACAACCTGTCATCAATCCAAAAACAGTAGCTAAACCAAACTTCTTACCATTTACAATGCTTTGTGTAAGTACAAAAACATTATCTGGTCCTGGAGAAAAAGCCAAAACAGTAGTAGCTATTACAAAAGAGAATAAGGTTTCTATCATTTAATATATATATTCATTCCTATCAATATAGAAATAGTAAACTTAACAAAAATTAAGTCACCTAATTATTGATTTAAAATAGCTTTATTTATTTTCTTAATTAAGCTAGGACCTTCATAAATAAAACCTGTGTAAATCTGAACCAAATCTGCACCTGCATTCAGTTTTTCTAAAGCATCTGCTGCAGAGTGAATTCCTCCTACTCCAATAATTGGAAAAGATTTATTACTTTTCTCAGATAAATATTTAATCACTTTTGTGCTTCTATCTTTAACTGGTTGTCCGCTTAAACCTCCATTACCAATTTCTTGTAAACGTTCTTTAGAAACCTTTAAACCCTCTCTATTTACAGAGGTATTGGATGCAATTACACCATCAATTTTAGTTTCTGCAACCAATGCCACAATTTCATCTAATTGCTGATTATTTAAATCGGGAGCAATTTTTAATAAGATTGGTTTTTGTTTTTCTTGTTTATTATTCAGCTTTTGAACTTCTGTAATTAGTTCTTTTAAATAGGCTACATCATCTAATTTTGCATGACTACCAACATTTGGACAACTAACATTCAGTACAAAGTAATCTACATAAGGATGCAATTCTGTAAAAACTTCACAATAATCATTTGTATAGGATTCTGGTAAAGTAGATGTGTTTTTCCCTAAGTTTCCACCAATAATTATTTCACCTTTATTCTTCTTTAGGTTTTTTATTGCGGCTTCTACACCATCATTGTTAAAACCCATTCTATTAATAATTCCTTTATCATCTTTTAAACGAAATAATCTTTTGGTAGGATTACCAACTTGTCCTTTTGGAGTTACAGTTCCTATTTCTATAAAACCGAAACCAAAATTTGCCAATTCATTATATAAAACTGCATTTTTATCAAAACCAGCGGCTAAACCAACTGGGTTTTTAAATGTTATTCCGAATAAAGTACGTGCTAGTTTGTCATCATTAATTTGATACATGCTTCTTATGATTCCAGAAACAAATGGAATTTTACATAGAAAACGAATCAAAGAAAAAGTAAAATAATGAACCTTTTCTGGGTCGAATAAGAATAATATTGGGCGAATTATTAGTTTATACATAATCATTAAATATAAAAAAAGCCCCAAATAAATGGAGCTTCTAAATTATCTTAAAACAGCTTCTAAATTCTTTTCGAATGTTTGCTGTAATTTTTGCATTATTTTATCAATTTGCTTGTCTTCTAACGTTTTTGTTTCGTCTTGTAATAAAAAGCTAACTGCATACGATTTTTTTCCTTCTGGTAATTTATCTCCTTCGTAAACATCAAATAAATCTACATTTTTCAGTAATTTTTTTTCTGATTGAAAAGCTAAATTATAGACTTCTTTAAATGCTACTGTAGCATCTAACAACAAAGCTAAATCTCTTTTTACTGCTTGAAACTTCGACAACTCAGATACTTTAACGTTCTTTTTACCAACTAATTTCAAAATAGTATCCCAATTAAAATCGGCAAATAAAACTTCTTGTTTTATGCTAAATTCTTTTAAAATTGACCTCTTAACAACACCAAAATCAACCAACTTAATCTTCCCTAAGCTCAATGAAATTCCTTCTGAAAAAACATCTGATTTTGTTGGCGTCGTTTTTAAGTTATCTATTCCTAATCTACTTAATACAGTAGTTACAATTCCTTTTAAATAAAAGAAATCTGAATTTTGATTCGCTACTTTCCAATTTTCTTTAGTTCTGTTTCCAGTTACAAAAAGGGTTAAATGTTTATCTTCTTGGTATTTTGCATCATATTTATGATACGTTTTACCAAACTCGTAAAACTTTAATGAATTATTCTTTCTATTGATATTGTATACCACAGATTCTAAACCACTAAACAGTAAAGATTGACGCATCACTTTTAAATCGCTACTTAAAGGATTTAACATTTCTACGTTATGTTCTTCATTTAAATTTTCTGATAAATTGATATAATCTGCTTTTGTAAGCGAATTAGCCATTGTTTCATTAAAACCTAAAGAAGTTAATTGATTTGCAACAATATTTTCAATTTTTACATCATTCGTAGAATCAAAAGAAATTGATGTATTTAATTTATGAGAAAACTCAATATTATTATATCCATAAACTCTTAAAACCTCTTCAATAATATCTGCTTCACGCTGAACATCTGCTCTATAAGAAGGAATTGTTAAACCTAAACCACCTTCTGTTTCACTAGAAATTTTAATCTCTAAAGAAGCTAAAATTTTCTTAATTGTTTCTCTTGGAATTTCTTGTCCAATTAATCGATCTGCATTTTTATAGGATAAGAAAACTTGAAAATCTTCTAGTTTTTCTGGATAATAATCTAATACATCTGAAGACATTTTTCCTCCTGCATATTCTTCTATTAATAACGCGGCACGTTTTAACGCATATTCAGCAAAATTAACATCAATTCCTCTTTCAAATCTAAAAGAAGCATCTGTATTTAATGCATGACGTTTTGCTGTTTTTCTTACAGAAACCGGATTAAAATAAGCACTTTCTAAGAAGATTGAAGTTGTGTGTTCTGTAACTCCAGATTTAATTCCTCCAAAAACTCCTGCAATACATAAAGGATTAGATTCTGCATCACAAATCATTATATCTTCTGCACTTAATGTTCTTTCAACTTCATCTAAGGTTGTAAACTTTGTCCCTTCTTCTAAGGTTTTTACAAGAATTTTATTTCCTTTTATTTTCTGAGCATCAAAAGCATGTAAAGGTTGCCCTAATTCATGCAATACATAATTTGTAATATCTACAATATTATTTTTTGGCGTAATTCCAATTGCTTTTAGACGATTTTGAATCCATTCTGGTGAATCTTTTACTTCAACGTCTGTAATTGTAATTCCACAATAACGCGGCGCTAATTCTCTATTTTCTACATCTATGTCAATTCTTAACGTTCTTTCATCAACATGAAAATTACCTACTGAAGGAGATATTAACTCTAAATTAATATCATTTTGCATTAAACCAGCTCGTAAATCTCTGGCAACACCAAAATGACTCATGGCATCTGCTCTATTTGGAGTCAAACCAATTTCAAAAACATAATCTATTTCTATATTAAAAACAGCTGCTGCTTTTGTTCCAGATTTCAATGCTGCATCTAAAACTAGAATTCCATCATGACCTTTTCCTAAGCCAAGTTCATCTTCAGCGCAAATCATACCATGACTTTCTTCACCTCTAATTTTTCCTTTCTTAATTTTAAAGCCTTCTCCATTTTCATCATACAAAACAGTACCAATTGTTGCTACCGGTACTTTCTGACCCGCTGCTACATTTGGTGCTCCACATACAATTTGTATAGGTTCTCCATTTCCTAAATCTACTGTGGTAATTTTTAATCTATCTGCATTAGGGTGCTGAACACACGTTAAAACTTCTCCTACAACGATTCCTTCCAAACTCCCTTTAATAGATTCTTTGGTTTCAATTCCTTCTACCTCTAAACCTAAATCAGTTAATAACTCACCTGTTTTAGTAGCGTCCCAATTTGTTTGTAAAAATTGTTTTAACCAGTTATATGATATTTTCATTCTTTCTTCTTGAAGATTTTAGCATGCAAATTTACTGAAATTCTCCTTTTTTAACCCTTAATTAATCTAAAAAAATTACAAGTTTCTTTTACAAGAGTTAATAATGTGTTAACACCAATTTTTAATAGTTATAAAATAAATATCTTTGCAGATAATAATAAATATTTGATGTTAAAAAAAATTCCCAATTATATAAAGTATATTTTTACTAATGTGTTATTCTTATTTATTTTTGCTGTTGTATTTAGAGTTATTTTTTATCTTTTTTTTGCAGAATTAAATACGGCTTCTTCAATTGAAATTAGAAAAGCTTTTTTATTGGGAATTAGATTTGATTTAAAATTAGCAATTCTTACTTTTTTTCCGATGGCAATTTTAATTATAATTGCTAATTATAATTTTTTTAAAAGAAGTATTTATAAAAAAGTAGCTGCCATATACTCCGTTTTGGCCTTTTTAATATTAACTGTATTCTATCTTATTGATTTTGGCTATTACGATTATTTAAACATTCGTTTAGATGCTTCTTCGCTACGTTTTCTAACTAATTTAAAGATTTCTGGTCAAGTTTTGGTTGAAAGTTACCCCGTTTACAAAGGTTTATTAAGCTTAATTATTCTTGGGTTCATACTCTATTTCTTTGCAAAGTACATCTATAAACAGTTTGATAGTTCTTTTGAAGTTTTGATTTCTAAAAAACTAAAAGCATTCTATTTTATTAGTACTTTTTTAATCTTATCCTTTGGAGTTTATAATAGTTTTACACATTATCCTTTGCGTTGGAGTCAAGCTTTTTTTTCTAAACAAAACGCTGTAAATCAGTTTGCTTTAAATCCGGTTATTTATTTCTTTGATAGTTTTGCTTATAGAAGTGAAGGTGTAAATATGAAAGAATTTAAAAATTATTATCCGGTAATTGCGAAACAATTTGGTTTATCAAAAGAGAATATCTCATTTGAAAGAAAGGTAGTTTTTGATACTACTTTTACAGAAAAGCCTAACATTGTAATTGTAATGATGGAATCTGTTGGTGTAAAACCAATGAGTTTTTATGGAAACACAATAAATAGTACTCCAAAAATGGATTCAATTATTAAAACCAGTCTTAATTTTTCTAACTTTTATGTTCATAAATCTGGAACAGCAGCAAGTGTTTTTTCTAGTATTACAGGATTACCAGATATTGAAAATGTAAGAACTGCATCTAGAAATCCTATGGTAATTGATCAACGAATTATTTTTGATCAATTTAAAGGTTATGAGAAGTTATATTTTTTAGGAGGGAGTGCAAACTGGGCAAATATTAGAGGAATTTTTCAAGCTAATATTAATGGATTAAAAATATTTGAAGAAGGAAGTTATAAAACAGAAAATAGAGCTGATGTTTGGGGAATTGATGATTATGAACTTTTTAAAGAAGCAGATAAAGAATTAGTAAAATTACACCATCAAGAAAAACCTTTTGTTGCTTATATACAAACAGCATCTAATCATATGCCTTTTACGGTTCCGGATGAAAAAGAAGGGTATAAACCGCTTCCTGAAAATGAAATTTCTGCCCCACTTTTGGCATCTTCTGGTTTTAAATCTATTGCACAATTAAACGCCTTACGTTATTTAGATTTTAATATTAATCGGTTTTTAAAAAGAGCTAAAAAAGCGGGGTATTATGATAATACAATTTTCGCCTTTTTTGGCGATCATAATACGGCTATGAAAAGAACAGATAAATACGCTAAAGAATTTGATTTAAACATTGAATTACAACACGTTCCGTTTTTTATTCATGCACCAAAATTTGTAAAACCAAAATCAATTTCTAAAAATGGAAAATTGATTGATTTATTTCCTACTGTAGCCAATTTGGCTAAAATTAATCATACAAATTATACGTTAGGAAGTAATTTAATGGATTCAACGATTACAAAACCTGCTTCTTTTGTTTACTTAAAAATTAACGGAGAGCCAGCAACTGGTCTAATTCAAGATAGTTTATATTATTCTAAAACTAACATTACAAAAACTGCTGGTTTGTATAATTTAAAGAAAAAAGGGTTAATAGACATTAAAGGTAAATACCCTATTATAACTCAGAAAATGGATAGTTTATTATCTGCTTACTATCACTCTACAAAGTACTTATACTTTAACAATAAAAAATTAAGTGAATAATATTTTATCCACTTTTTTAAATAGATAATAGTAGCCGTTTGCAAAAGTAACTCCTATAATAATTCCTACTGTAATATCTATTGGATAATGTACTCCCAAATACAATCTACTATAAGCAAAAATTAGTGGGAATAATAAAATTAAGTAAATAAGCTTGTATTTTTGTTTAAATAATAGAATTACAAAAACAGAAAAGAAGGTAGATGTAGTTGCATGTCCAGATGTAAAACTATAGCTCTGTGGGTTTATTAAATGTCTTAAAAAGGGTTTTATTTCTGGATCATTATTTGGCCTTAATCGCTGTACAGAATTCTTAATAAGGTTTGTAAATTGATCTGAAAAAGCAACCAACAATATCATAGAAACAATCATAAAACCACCTCTTTTCCATCCAAAAGACTTTATGACCAAATAGAAAATTAAAATAAACAATGGGCTCCAATGAAATTGGTTCGTAATTGCTAACCAAAATGGATCCCATTGTTCTGTTCCTAAATTGTTTAAAAAAATGAGTAATTCTTTGTCTTTATTTAGGATATTTTCAATCATTATTTACCAACTTTTAATATTTCTACCTCAAAAACAATATCAGCTTTTGGTGGGAAAGGTCCAAACTTATTTTCTCCATATGCAATATAATACGGAATAAATAATCTAGCTTTCTCTCCTTCTCTCATTTTTAAAACACCTTCTTTAAAACCTGCAATCATAGGTCTTTTCGCATCGTCTAACTGAAAAGTAAATGGTTTTCCTCCGGTGTCATAAGTAGATTGAATTTTTTCACCATTTGCTATATGCAAAATATAATTTGCAGTAAGTGGTGTATATGCATTCGTTTTTTTACCAGAAGTACTTTTTAATTTTAAAATTCTTAAACCAGATGCTGTTTTAGTAGCTTTTGCTTCACCCATTTCAGATAAAAATTCCTTTTTATCTTCTAAATACTTAGTATATCTAGTTTTTTCAGCTTCAAGAACACCAGCGTTTCTTTCTTTTTCAGACTCATTAAATTTAACAAACTCTTCTTCAAAAACTTTATCTGCTTTAAAATTTTCAGCTTTTGAGCCTACTCTAATAATTTTAATAGTGAGTATTGTATCATTTTTTACAATGCTATTTACAACAGCCATTCTTATAGAATCAATAGACTTAACTAACTTTAAGGAATCTTTAATTGTACTTTTTAACCCTTTTAAAACAGCAGAATTTACAATTGTTTTTCCAAAAACAGCATGTTTACCATCTAAGTGAGGTATTGGTTTATGAGTTATAAAAAACTGACTTCCATTAGAATTTGGTCCTGGATTAGCCATAGACAAAATACCAGCATCATTATGTTTGTATAATAATTCTCCTACAGTATCTCTAGGAAATTCATCTCCAAATCTATAACCTGGCGTTCCTCTTCCTGTTTCTGTAGGATCTCCTCCTTGGATAATAAAATTATTAACGACTCTATGAAAACGAATACCGTCATAATATGATTTTCCTTTTATAGAATCTGGTAACTTAGGATTATTTCCTTCCGCTAAAGAAACAAAATTACTAACAGTTAAAGGTGTATTTTCTGCATATAACTCTAATAAAATATTTCCTTTACTTGTTTGTATTTCTGCGTAAAGACCATCATTTAAATCGTCATATTTTGCAGACTTACATGCTGAAAACAAAACGGTTAATGCAAGTATATATTTAATTTGTTTCATCTTTCTTTAGCTAATTACGCTACTTATTTTTTAATTTCTAACAACTCTACTTCAAAAATTAAAGCCATATAAGGTTTAATTACTCCAGGTCTTGGTGATGGTCCATACGCTAATTCTTGAGGAATAAAAAATCTGTATTTTGCTCCTTCTTTCATTAAAAGTAAACCTTCATTAAACCCTTTTATAAATTGATTTGCTGTTGAATCATAAGGTTTTTTTCTATCTACAGAACTATCAAAAACAGTCCCATCAGTTAACATACCGTGGTAATGAATTTTTATATTACTGGTTGCTACTGGTTTCTTTCCTTTTCCTTCTTTTAAGATAATATATTGTAAACCACTTTCTGTAGTTACAACACCTTCTTTTGTTTTATTAGCTTCTAAAAAAGCAACTCCTTCTTTTTTATAAACCTCAGATTTCAGTAAATCTTCTTTCTTTTGTAATGCTGCTTTCTTTGTAAAATAATTTTTTATAACATTTTGTATCTCTTTAGATTCTAGTAATAAATTAGTTGAATCTAAACCATTTCTAATAGCTTGTGTTAAAACATCTTTGTTAACATCTTCAAACCCATTTTTTAATTGATCTGACATTGTTAAACCAATTGCATAACTAACAGAATCTATTTCTGATTCTAAAGATTTAACATCTGCTTTTTGATTTGCACATGAAAAAATTGATGCTACAATTGTTATGGCTACTAAACTTTTAATAATTCTCATTTTTTAATTTATTTTATACTTATTAATGTTACTGTACTTTTTATTGATTGATTTATTCCTATTTTATTTCCATCTCCAGAAATACCAAAAGCAGAATAAGAAGGAATGACAAATGTAATAATTTCTCCCACTTTCATCAACTTTATTCCTTTCTGAATTGCAGAAATAAAATCTTCTTTGTCTACTTTATAAATTTTAACACCTAACTCTTCTTTACTATAAATTATAGCATCATTTAAATCTGTAATATTATAGGTGAAACTTACTTCATCTCCTGCTTTAGGAGTTTTTAATTCCTCTTCTATTTTAGTAATATATGTATACCAAAATCCATTTGAAGAAACGGTATAAGCTTTAGTTGAATCTCTTTTTATTAATTGAAGAATTTTTTCGTCCTCCATTTTATTTAACACTTTAGATTCTTCTATTGTTTCAGTTAACAGCGTAGTTGATGGTTTTGGGTTTATTGGTTTTCTAGGTGTTACTTTAGAACAACCAAAACACAAAATAGTAAGAAAAAATAGTATTTTAACTTTCATAAGACAATTCTAATTCTATTTTATATTCAGGTAATAAAGCTTTAAACTTTGTTACTATTTCTTCTATTGAGCCATCAAATTTCCCTCCAGCTGCATTATCATGTCCACCACCTTCAAAATGATTTCTTGCAAATTGATTTACAGAAAATTTTCCTTTTGATCTAAAAGATATTTTTATACTATTCTGATCGTTATCTTCAATAAAAATAGCTGCAAAAATAATTCCTTTTAAAGAAAGTGCATAATTTACAACACCTTCTGTATCTCCTTTTTGAAAATCAAACTTCTTTTTTTCTTCATCTGTTAAAGTGATAAAAGCCGTTTTGTATTCTGGTAAAATTTGTAAGTTACTTAATGCTTGTCCCAACAACAAAAGCCTTCCATAAGAATTAGAATCATAAACGTTATTATGAATTCTATCATTTTCTGCTCCTTTATCAATTAAATCACCAATAATTCTATGTGTTTTACTAGTTGTAGAACGAAAGCGAAAAGAACCTGTATCAGTCATAATTCCTGTATACAAACAAGTAGCAATGTCTTTATCAATTAAATCTAAATCGTTATTCATTTCAATAAATTGATATACCATTTGACACGTAGAACAAATAGTAACATCAGAATACATATATTTTACATCATCTGGTTGTTGATGATGATCTATCATTGCAAAATCATTTGGGTACTTCTCTAATGTCTTTTGCATATCATGACCAACTCTGTGCAATGCATTAAAATCTAACAGAAAAATAATATCAGAAGTATCAATCGCTTTTTTAGATTGTGTGTTTTGCCAATCAAAACGACATGTAGTATCAGAACCTGGCAACCAGTGTAAAAAATCTGGGTATTCATTAGGAACTACAACCGTTGTATTGTGCCCTTTCTTATTAAAATAATGGTACAATGCTAAAGTAGAACCCATAGCATCTCCATCTGGATTTCTATGTCCTATGACAACAATATTTCTTGGTTTTTCTAGAAATGTTTTTAAACTGTCTAATTCCTTTAAAATCATAAGTTGCGAATATACACTTTAATTAAAAAAATTGTGTAATTTCGCGCCGATTTTAAGAAAACTTAAAAAACATTTATAATGGCAACAAATAGAACATTTACAATGCTTAAACCAGATGCTGTAGAAAACGGACATACTGGCGCAATATTAGAAAAAATGAATGCTGCAGGATTTAGAATTGTAGCTTTAAAGAAAACTCAAATGACAAAAACTGATGCTGAAGCTTTTTATGCAGTGCATAATGAGCGTCCGTTTTTTGGAGAATTAGTTGAGTTCATGACAAGAGGACCCGTTGTAGCTGCAATCTTAGAGAAAGAAAATGCAGTAGAAGATTTTAGAACTTTAATTGGTGCTACAAACCCTGCTGATGCTGCTGAAGGAACTATTAGAAAATTATATGCAACTTCTATGGGAGAAAATGCTGTTCATGGTTCTGATTCTGACGAAAATGCAGAAATTGAAGGTAACTTCCATTTTTCTGGTAGAGATAAATTCTAAGAATTTTTAGAAGCTCTTAGTCTAAAATATATTTAGTAAAAACTCGTAACTTAATTGTTTACGAGTTTTTTTTTATAATTTAAAACGATAAAAATAGTAGAGAATTTAGTTTGTTTGTAAAAGAAAAAAACTCAAACTTCCCTAACTACCAAAATAAACATTGAAACGTTCCATATTGATGTTAATATTAGCGCATCCTTAAAACTTACACCAAAATCAATTTAGAAATTACGTTATCTCCAATTTCTTCATTCATCATTTTAATGATTTTTTCTTTTCCGTAACTTAATTCTTCACGTAAAACAGACGATGTAAGGCTAATTATTAACGTTTTATTTTGTAGTTTAACAGAACTTGTATGCGTTGCAACTCCTGGCCCCATCATTTGAGTCCAAGTTTCTTCAATTTTTAATTTCTGCATTCCTTTCGTCAAATTATTTTCTTTGATAAAACTTTGCATTAAATCTTTTACTGAAAAGGAATCGTTTTCTCTTTTTGCCATTGTTATTCGCTTTTAGCTTTTGGCTTTTGGCCATTCGCCAATTATTTGTATTTTTTCTAACTTGTCATCCCGAATCATGCTTTTTGGGCATGATGTGGCAATCTCTTTATTGATTAACACATTACTTCGTCATTCTTCCTCGTAATGCCATTATAATTTAAAAATCTGGTATGGTTTGTTACTCTGTTTTAAAATATTCTCTGTTCTATCATGATGTGTATCTGTTATAAATATTTGTCCAAATTCATCATTATTTACCAAATCTATAATTTGAGACACTCTACCTTCATCTAATTTATCAAAAATATCATCTAACAATAAAATAGGAACTACACTAGATTGTTGTTTAATAAACTCAAACTGAGCAAATTTCAATGCAATTAAATATGATTTCTGCTGCCCTTGAGAGCCAAATTTCTTAATTGGATACTCACCAATTTCAAAACTTAAATCATCTTTATGAATTCCTGACGTTGTATATTGAATAATCTTATCTTTTTCTAATGATTTTTGCAACAATTCTTTTATAGAAAAATCATTTAACTGACTCTTATATACTAAATTAACACTTTCCTTATCATTAGAAATAATTTGATATTTTTCATTAAAAATAGGAATAAACTTCTCTAAAAAAGCTTTCCTAACTTCGTAAATACGCGTACCATATTCGCTTAACTGATCATCATAAACACTTAAGTTTAAGGCGTCAAAAGTTCTATTTGCAGCAAAATATTTTAACAACGCATTTCTTTGACTTAACACCTTATTATACGAAATTAAATCTTGTAAATACCTTTTATCTTGTTGAGAAATTACACCATCTATAAATTTTCTTCTCGTATCACTTCCTTCTGTTACCAAATCTCTATCTGCAGGAGAAATAATAACTAAAGGTAGTTGACCAATATGTTCAGAAAATTTCTCATAACTCTTCCCATTTCTTTTTAATACTTTTTTCTGACCCCGTTTTAAACTACAAACAATTTTCTCGCTTCTATCGCTTAAAAGGTAATCTCCTTCCACCATAAAAAAACCTTCTCCATGCTTAATATTTTGTCCAGCAACCGAATTAAAGTAACTTTTTGCAAAAGACAAGTAATAAATAGCGTCTAAAACATTGGTTTTACCAACACCATTATCTCCAACAAAACAATTAATTTTCTGCTGAAAATCAAAAGATTGCGATGCTATATTCTTAAAATTAACTAAAGATATCTTCTGTAAATACATGAATAAATGATGGCTTTAAAAAGGAATTGCAAATTATTGAAAATTTTGCGAATTATCCGCTTTTAAAATCCAATTAAAAAAACTATTTTTGTCGCCACTAATTTTTAAGGAAATATGGCTACATACAAGAAAAAATATAAACCAGAAGGTAAAAAAGAAGAAAATCAAATTGATGAATCAGAATTTGAAACTGCTGGAGTATTAAACACTTTAGAAGAAACTGCTTCTAGATCTGAACAATGGATAGAGAAAAATAGCAAACCGTTATTTTATTCTCTAATAACTGTTGTTGTTATCTTTTTAGCCTATTTAGGATATAATAAATATGTAGTTGAGCCAAATGAATTAGCTGCTTCTAATGAATTAGCTTTTCCAAGAAATTATTTTGATGAAGCTGCAACTGCTGGTTCTGGTATCGATTCTTTACTTACTTTAAGTTTAGAAGGTGCAGATGGTAATTATGGTTTTTTAGATATTGCAGATTCTTATAGTGGAACTGATGCTGGTAATTTAGCAAACTATTATGCTGGTATTTCATATTTACAAATGAAGCAATATGATAAAGCAATTGAATATTTAAGTAAATTTGATTCTGATGATGAACTATTAGGCCCAACTGCATTAGGTGCAATTGGAGATGCTTTTTCAGATATCGATCAACAGGAAGATGCTTTAAATTATTACGAAAAAGCAGCAAATAAAAAATCAAATGAGTTTACTACTCCTTTATTTTTATACAAAGCGGGTCAAACGGCAATGCATTTAAAAGAATTTGATAAAGCTGAAAAATTATTTACTCAAATTAAAGAGAACTATTCTAAATCTGACCAAGGTAAAGATATAGAGAAGTTTATTGCAGCAGCAAAATACGCTAACTAGTTCTCAGTAAAAAGTTGCAGTTAGCAAATGCTTACTGATTACTCAATACCAAATATTGAAATAAAAATGGCAACAACTAATTTGTCTTATTACGATACAGCTACAATCCCAAATGCGAAATCTTTTCGATTTGGGATTGTTGTTTCTGAATGGAATCCAGAAATTACAAAAAACTTACAAAAAGGTGCAATTGAAGCTTTAATTGATTGTGGTGCAAAAAAAGAGAACATTATTTCTTGGGATGTTCCAGGGAGTTTTGAACTTGTCTTTGGTTGCAAAAAAATGATTGAATCTCAACAAGTTGATGCAATAATTGCCATAGGAAACGTAATTCAAGGAGAAACAAAACATTTCGACTTTGTTTGCGAAGGAGTAACACAAGGAATTGTAGATTTAAATATTAAATACAATGTTCCTGTTATTTTTTGTGTCCTTACAGACAATACAAAACAACAATCTTTAGATAGATCTGGTGGTAAACTGGGTAATAAAGGGATTGAATGTGCTGTTGCTGCTGTAAAAATGGCTGCTATAAAAAATATAGACAACAAAAGTGAAAGTATTGGTTTTTAAATAAAAACACTTTTAGAAAATTAAGAATACTTTTAACTTCATTTTTCGAGGAATTACTTTTAATTCTGTAAATTTGAAATACTATAAAATTGGTATCATATTTGATTTTATTTAAATCAATATTCATCAATTATTTCTAAAACTATGGGATTTTTAAAACGCACACATAACAAATTTGACTACCAACCTCGTTATTATAAAGGAGAAGGAAGTCCTTATAAAATAGAGCATAAACTAGATCAGTTTAGAAAAACTGCTGGTAAAAACAAAGGTATTAAAGGGAAATTCGGTGATGCTATTGATGATTTAAAAAACTCAGATAAAAGCGTTAATAAAACACTCTTAATCATCATTGCAGTCTTAGTCTTCATCTTTTTGTACATCATAGATTTCGATTTATCTATATTTAAAAGGAATTAATGTCTGATATTATTCAACTTTTACCAGATCATGTTGCGAATCAAATTGCTGCAGGAGAAGTCGTTCAGCGCCCAGCTTCTGTTGTAAAAGAATTATTAGAAAACGCTATTGATGCTGGAGCAACTAATATAAAATTACTTTTAAAAGACGCAGGAAAAACGTTAATTCAAGTAATTGATGACGGAAAAGGCATGAGTACAACAGACTCAAGAATGTGTTTTGAGCGTCATGCAACTTCAAAAATAAAAAAAGCAGAAGATTTATTTAACTTAAATACCAAAGGCTTTCGTGGTGAAGCTTTAGCTTCTATTGCTGCAATTGCGCATGTAGAGTTAAAAACAAAACAAGAAAACGAGGAACTTGGTGCACAATTAAAAATTGAAGGAAGTAAAATTATTTCTCAAGATTTTATTTCTACAGGAAAAGGAACAAGCTTGTCTGTAAAAAATCTGTTTTACAATATTCCTGCAAGAAGAAATTTTTTAAAATCAGATACTATAGAAACGCGTCATATTATTGATGAATTTCAACGAGTAGCTTTAGCACACTCAAATATTTCTTTTTTATTACATCATAATAACAATGAAGTTTATCATTTAAAAAGTAGTAATTTAAGAAAACGAATTGTTGCTATTTTTGGTACTAAAATGAATGAAAAATTAGTTCCAATACAAGAACAAACAGATATTTTAACTATTGAAGGTTTTGTTGCAAAACCAGAGTTCTCTAAAAGAAAACGTGGGGAACAATTCTTTTTTGTAAATGATCGTTTTATAAAAAGTTCGTATTTAAATCATGCTGTTGTAAATGCTTTTGATGGGTTGTTAGAACAAGGTTCTCATCCCTCCTATTTTTTGTATTTAAAAGTCCCTGCAAACACAATTGATATAAATATTCATCCAACAAAAACAGAGATAAAGTTTGATAATGAAAAGGCATTGTACGCAATGTTGCGCGCAACTGTTAAACATAGTTTAGGGCAATATAATGTTGCGCCTCTTTTAGATTTTAATAGAGATGCTAACCTAGATACTTCTTATCATTTAAACACAAATAGAAAATCTACAAAAACACCACAAATTTCTGTTGATCCAGATTTTAATCCGTTTAAAGAATTAGAACAAAAAGAAATTACTTTTCCATACAGAAGAGAAAAACAAACAGAAAGTTGGGAATCGTTATATACTTCTGTTGCCATTACGGATGAGCAAAAACAAGAAGAATTATTTGAAAATCAACAAGAAATAAAAACACAGAAGACATTTCAAATTCAAAGAAAATACTTGTTAAGTTCTATAAAATCTGGAGTCGTTTTAATCAATCAATCTTTGGCGCATCAACGTATTTTATATGAACAATTTTTAGAAAGTATAACCGTTAAAGAAGCTAATAGTCAGCAATTATTATTTCCCGTAAAAATTTCTTTTTCATCAGCAGAAATAGAAATGATTTATACAATTAAAACAGAATTAGAAAATGCTGGTTTTTCTTTTGATGAATTTACCAAAGACAGTGTTATTATAAAAGGAATACCGGTTTCTGTAACAGAAAGTAAAATTACCATTATTTTAGAAGAATTATTAAACGATATTAATTTAGAAGTGCCAGATGCAAGTTTTAGTCATTTTGATGTAATGGCAAAATCATTTGCAAGAACTTTATCCATAAAAACAGGAACGCTACTTTCTGAAAAAGAACAAGAAAGTTTAGTAAATAATTTGTTCTCTTGCAAAGAGCCAACAGTTTCACCTTTTGGTAAAGCTACTTTTAAAACACTAACATTAAACGAAATAGATTCATTATTTAATAGCTAGAAATGAATAAACTTACAGATGCAATAAAGCACTTAATAATCATAAATGTAATTTTATTTGTTGTTCCACAACTTTTAAAATTAGATCTTACTAATATTTTAGCATTACATTTTCCTCAAAATGAACATTTTGGTTTTTGGCAATATATTACCCACATGTTTATGCATGGTAGTTTTGCACATATACTTTTTAACATGTATGGTTTATGGGCATTTGGAACACCATTGGAACAAATGTGGGGAAAAAAGAAGTTTATTTTCTTTTATTTTTCTGCAGGATTAGGAGCTGGGTTAATTTATACTTTGGTTAATTATTATCAATTTAACGGTTTATATGAACAACTGATTAATGCTGGAATAACAGATGGTGAACTTACTCGAATTTTTGACTTTTCTGGAAGTACTACATCAGAATTTATTGAAAAAGCGAATAACGTATTATCTACAAATAATAGCTTAAATGTTTATCCTGGTTTGGGAGACGATTTAATACAAGCTAGCAATTATTATGATACAAAAGCAGTGGGTGCTTCTGGTGCTGTTTATGGAGTTTTAGTAGCCTTTGGAATCTATTTTAAAGATGCAAAACTAGCATTGATCTTTTTACCTATACCTATCGCTGCAAAATACTTTATTCCAATAATTATTGCTTTTGATTTATTCTTTGGAATGACAAAATATTCTGTTGGAAACATAGCACATTTTGCGCATGTTGGTGGGGCTTTAATTGGTTTTTTAATTGCTTGGTATTGGAAAAAAACAGATAATAAACGTTGGAATTAATAATAAAATGAGTTTTATAGAAGACATAAAATCGCGCTTTAAAAAAGGCACTATTGTAGAAAAGCTAATTTACATTAATCTTGCTGTGTTTGCCGCTACACTGCTTTTTAGTGTTTTTCAAGGTTTGTATAAAGGAGAAATAAATTGGCTTATAAATTGGTTTTCTTTAGATGCAGAATATGCAGTTTTTTTTACAAAACCATGGACCATTATTTCTTACGGGTTTTTACATGACGGATTTTTACACGTCTTATTTAACCTAATTACATTGTACTTTATTGGTAATTTATTTATTGAATATTTCACTCAAAAACAATTACTTACATTTTACTTATTAGGTACTTTCTTTGGTGGAATTTTGTATTTATTAAGTCAAAATTATTTTCCTTTATTTGAAGGTAAATCATCTGTATTAGTTGGTGCTTCCGCAGGAATTTCAGGAATATTTATTGGAATAGCAACCTACATACCTAATTATCAACTAAACATACGCTTTATTGGTTTTGTAAAATTATGGCATTTGGCAGCAATTTGGATATTATTAGATGTTTTAGGAATTGCAGGAAATAATGCTGGTGGCCATTTTGCTCATTTAGGAGGAAGTGTTTTTGGCTATTTATATGTAAATCAATCTAGTAATAAAGGATTAAACTTGTTTAGCAAAATTTCATCATTATTTAAAACGAAAAGAAAGCCTTTAAAAACAGTTTACAAGTCGCCAAAGAAGAAGCAAAGCACAAAACACACTTCTATAAATCAACAACAAATAGACGTTATTTTAGATAAAATAAGTAAATCTGGTTACGATACATTAACCAAATCAGAAAAAGATTTTTTGTTTAAACAAGGAAAATAAATATGAAGAATTTATCTTTTGTTGACAAGATTTTATACTTAGTAAATTCGCTTTTAGCAACAGTGTTGTTACTTTCTTATTTCCTGCCTTTTGTATCTCCAAATACAATTCCTATTTTTGCTGTTTTAAGCCTTTTTGTGCCGTTTTTAATTATTTTAAATCTTCTTTTTGTTATTTATTGGTTAATTACACTAAAAAAACAGTTTTTTCTCTCCATTATTATTTTAGTTATTGGTTGGTTCTTTTTACCTCCCTTCTACAAAATGTCTGGTAAAAATTCGTCTTTAAACAATGATTTAAAAGTGATGAGTTATAACGTAAAAACATTCGATTTATTCGACAATAAAAAAGATACCTTAGAAAAAAATGGTTTTGCTTTTATTAAGTATCAGAATCCTGATGTTTTAGTACTACAAGAGTTTTATCAAAAAAAGAAAATAAATCTTACATTTCCTTACAAATATATTAAAACTAAAAATGCTAAAAGTAAATTCGGATTGGCAATTTATTCGAAATTTAAAATTATAAATTCCGGATCTTTCAATTTTAAAGAAACCGCTAATAACATTATATTTGTCGATATTGTAAAGCAAAAAGATACGATTAGGCTTTATAATTTGCATTTACAGTCTTTAAAAATAAGGCCAAATGAAGAAAATTTTGGACAAGAAAATTCAGAAAAATTATTAAAAAGAGTGACCAATTCATTTCAAAAACAAGGATCTCAAACTGCTAAATTTTTAGAGCACGAACAACAATGGAAAGGGAAAAAAGTTGTTTGTGGTGATTTTAATAATACTGCATATTCTTGGGTCTACAATAAAATTTCTAAGGACAAGAAAGATGCTTTTATTGAAGCTGGAAAAGGTTTTGGAAAAACATTTGAATATAAATTTCCTTTGAGAATAGATTTTATTTTAACAGACACTAATGCTATTATAAATCAGTTTTCTACATTCTCAGAAAAATTTTCTGACCACTACGCTGTTCAAGCCAAAATTAATTGGTAAAATCATTACCTTCACATTAAAATTATAGAAAATGAATCACTTTGATGTTGCAATAATTGGTAGTGGACCTTCAGGAGCATCTACAGCTTTTTACTTAGGTAAACAGGGAATTTCTACTGTTATCATAGAAAAAGAGACCTTACCAAGATATAAAACATGTGGTGGTGGTTTTGTTAATAGAGGAAGAAAGAACATGCCTTTTGAAATTGACAACGTAATTGAACGTGAATTTTTTGCTGTAAATAGTTACTTTAATAATAATAAAATTCAGTATCAATCTACTAAAAAAAAGCCTATCATAACAATGATTATGAGAGACGCTTTTGATAATTTAATTGTTGAAAAAGCAAAAGAATTTGGCGTCACTTTATTAGAAAATCATACGCTAAAAAGTATTGATTTTAAAAATGAAAAATCTATTTTAAAAACCTCTCAAGGAGATATTTCTGCAAATTTTATTATTGCAGCTGATGGTGTTTTAAGTCCGACAGCAAAAATGGCAGGTTGGAAAGAAGATACACGTAAATTAATACCCGCTTTAGAATATGAAGTAGAAGTTTCTGAAGAAGATTTTAAACGTTTATCTAAAACTGTTCGTTTTGATATTGATGCTGTTCCTTATGGTTATGCATGGAGTTTTCCTAAGAAAAATCATTTATCTTTAGGAGTGTTAACTACAAAAAAAGGAAAAATTAACCTTAAAGATTATTACAAAAAGTATTTACAAACACTTGGTATTAAAAACATTATAAAGGAAGATGCACATGGGTTTCAAATTCCGATTGCACCAAGAACTGATGGATTTGTAAAAAATAATGTATTTTTAATTGGTGATGCTGCTGGTTTTGCAGAACCAGTTACTGCAGAAGGAATATCTAATGCTATTTTAAGCGGAAAATATGTAGCTGAAGCAATTATAGAAAGTAGTTTAAATAAAGAATTAGCAAAAAAAAAATATTTAGAAAAGTTGAATATTAAATTATTACCAGAATTAAAATCTGGTGCTACTTTGTCTAAATTCTTTTATCATAATAATCCTATTAGAAACTTTATACTAAAAAAATATGGCCAACATTTTAGTGATGTTATGGTTGATATTTTACATGGAGATAGACCTTTTCCTACAAATGTTTCAGAGAAATTAAATGCAAAAATTAAAGAGAAACTTTTTTAGTTTATTTTTCAAACCCATATTCACTTTCAACTTTACAAATTCGTAATTGGTATTTTTTATACCATTTTTCTCTTCCTAGATTTCTGGCTTCTGTGTGCTCTATATTGTTTTTCCATAAAACAATATCATCTAGAGTTTGCCAGTAAGAAACTGTAATTCCTATTTTATTTCTTGCAGACTCAATTCCTAAATATCCTTTTTGCTCTTTAGCCAGTTCTTCCATTCTTTCTGCTGTTTCTAAATACCCATCTAAATCTTCTGATACAATTGTAGAAAAAATTACAGCGTAATATGGTGTTGTTAATTTATCTATTATCATAAAATTAATTCGTATTTTGTTTCTGGCAATTTAATATCATCACTAATAAAATGGTTGACTACTCTAAAATTAAAAGTTTTTAAAATTTTAACTGAAGCAATATTTTTATCAACAACATATCCTATTATTTTAGGCATTCCTAATTGTTTACAATACAAAATTACCCCCTCACAGATCTCTGTTCCAAAACCATTTCCCCAATATTTTTGTAGAAATCGGTACCCTATTTCATCATCTTCTCCATCTTTTACGAATGCCACAGTACCAACAAAATTCCTGTCAGATTTCCTTTCAATAGCATAAATCCAAAAATCATTATTCTCTAAATCATATTTAGCAGTCAATTTATTAAGTTCTATTTTATTTTCATCCAAAGTTTTCACCTCTCCTGTTGCATATTTCAAGACTAAGCGATTACTTTCAAGCTCATGAAAAGCAAGTAAATCTTCTAAAATTAGTTTTCTAACAATTAGTTTTTCAGTTTCAAAAATCATGAATAATATCGTATTTTCGCACTCCTTAAACTGTCTAAGACAGCTTTTGTAAATATACTATAAGAACTTTAAAAAATTATTTATTCATTTAAAGTTTCTATTTTTAGGTTAAAAAACAGGAAAAATGAACACAGATAAAAAAGTAGCATTTTACACTTTAGGATGTAAATTAAATTTCTCTGAAACTTCTACCATTGCTCGTAATTTTGTAAGCGAAGGTTTTAATAGGGTTGAATTTGAAGAGAAAGCAGATATCTATGTAATAAATACTTGCTCTGTTACAGATAATGCTGATAAACGTTTTAAATCGATTGTAAAATCTGCTTTAAAGAAAAACGACGAAGCTTTTTTAATTGCTGTTGGTTGTTATGCACAATTAAAGCCAGAAGAATTAGCTGCTGTAGATGGTGTTGACTTAGTTTTAGGAGCAACAGAAAAATTTAATGTTACCAGTTATATAAATGACTTAACCAAAAATAACATTGGTGAAGTCCATTCTTGTGAAATATCTGAAGCCGATTTTTATGTAGGTTCTTATTCTATTGGAGATAGAACTCGTGCTTTTTTAAAAGTACAAGATGGTTGCGATTATAAATGTACTTATTGTACAATTCCTTTGGCTAGAGGAATCTCTAGAAGTGATACCGTAGAAAATGTACTTAAAAATGCGAAAGAAATATCAGAAAAAGGGATTAAAGAAATTGTTTTAACGGGTGTAAATATTGGGGATTATGGAAAAGGTGAATTTGGTAACAAAAAACACGAGCATACTTTTTTAGAATTGGTTAAAGAACTAGATAAAGTTGAAGGAATTCATCGTTTAAGAATATCTTCTATAGAGCCTAATCTTTTAGAAGATGAAACGATAGCGTTTGTTTCAAAATCAAACACTTTTGTTCCGCATTTTCATATTCCTTTACAAAGTGGTAGCGACGAATTATTGAAAAAGATGAAACGTCGTTATATGAAAAGCACTTATACAAATAGAGTTTCTAGAATAAAAGAAATGATGCCAAATGCATGTATTGGTGTTGATGTTATTGTTGGTTTCCCTGGAGAAACTGATGAATTATTTTTAGAAACTTACAATTATCTAAATGATTTAGATATTTCTTACTTACATGTTTTTACATATTCTGAAAGACCAAATACAGAGGCTGTAGAAATAGATGGCGTTATCGCAAAAAAAGTGAGAGCAAAACGAAGTAAAATGTTGCGTGGTTTATCTGCAAAAAAGCGTAGATCTTTTTATGAAAGCCAACTAGGAAATACATTAAATGTCTTATTTGAAAGTGAAAATAAAGAAGGTTATATAAACGGGTTTACAGAGAATTATGTAAAAGTTAAATCTCCTTGGAACCCAGAATTAATAAATACAATACACAAAATTGCACTAACAAACATTGATGAAGATGGTTTGGTACGATTTGATTTTATTGAAGATGTTGTAACTTTATAAAAAATATGAAACTTTTTCTATTATTCTTTTTTGTTTTGGCTTTAAGCTGTAATCTACCAAAGCAAAAAATTGAAAAACAACTTCAAGAAAAAGAAGTCAAAAAAGAAATTATTAAAGAAGTAAAAAAATTGTATCAAGAACTTTTTATTGTACTTAAAAACCCTAAAAATGTTATAGATGCAAAATCTTTAATTGAAAATAGTGGTTTAATTTGGAACGAATTAGTTATTAATGACCAATACTTTAAAGCTGCCACAATAAATGTACCTATAGATAAAGAAGATTTTTGGTTACAGAGACTAAAAGAATCAAATGTTTTTTCAACTGTAGAAATAAGCTCAAATGAAGCTTTAGAAAAGGCAAAATATTTAATAGAAAATACTTTAGTTAAATTAAGAAAAACGCATTGTTATCGAAATTGCTCAGTGTATGATATTACTTTTTTTAAAGACGGAAAAGTAATTTTTAATGGTATTGAAAATGTGCCAACAAAAGGAAAACACGAATTCACTTTAACAGAAAAGCAATTGAAAAAAGTTGAGCGACTGTTTTCTCAAACATCATTCAATACCTATTCCGATGCATTTATAGACAAAACTATTGCAGATCTTCCAAGTACATTTATTACCTATAAAAAGAAGCAGGTAGAAATAAAAATTTGGAAAAATGTGCCAGATGAATTAATTTATGCATATAAATATTTAGAAGAAATTTTAATAAAAAAAGAATTGATTCTATAATGACAAAAATCGCTATTTATTTTATCCCTGGTTTAGCTGCTGGACCAGAAATTTTTAAAAACTTAAAATTATCTGAAGAAAAGTATGAATTGCATTATCTTTCTTGGAAAAGTCCTTTAGCTTTAGAAGAAGATATTACTAATTATGCGATGAGAATGAGCAGTGATGTTAAAGCAGAAAAACCTGTTTTAGTTGGTGTATCTTTTGGCGGAATTATGGTACAAGAAATGAGTAAGTTCTTAGATACAAAAAAAATTATTATCATATCTAGTGTTAAGACTAGTAAAGAGTTGCCTAAAAGATTTAAAATGGCAAAATTTACTAAAATTTATAAATTTTTTCCGACTAAAATTATTACTAATTTTGAAGAGTATGCACAATATTTCTTAGGAAAATCTCTTAAAAAAAAATCAGAAACCTATAAAAAATACCTTTATGTTAGAGGTGAAACATATCTAAATTGGTCTATTTACAATGTTTTAAAATGGGAACAAAAAAAATCATTGGAAGAAATTATCCATATTCATGGAACAAAAGACACTGTTTTTCCAATAAAAAACATTAATAAATCAATAGAAGTAAAAGGAGGAACACATATTATGATTCTTACAAAGGCTAAAAAGATATCAAAAATTATTGATGACGTTTTAACTTTTTAAAACCAGTCTATTTCCATACTTTTATACTATAAAATTGCAACGATATGAATAACCCACAACGTATATTATCATTACTAAGTATTACTTTTCTTACTATTTTATTTATTAATGCTATTAATAAATCTGATGTAGATCCAGAATCTAATACACATGAAAACTATAAAGTAAAAGCGCTAAAACTTCCTGCTAATTTAAATTTTTCTGGAGAAATAGTCCCTGTTCATAAACCTAATATTAGAGAAAGAATGGATAGAGAGTTACTTGTAAACACCTATTGGCAATCTAATGGATTATTATTATTAAAACGTGCTAATAAATATTTCCCTATTCTCGAACCTTTGTTAGAAGAATATGGTTTACCAGATGATTTTAAATATTTAGCAGTTGCAGAAAGTGGTTTATTAATGGACAACCCTTCTTCTGCTAGTGCTTCTGGACTTTGGCATTTTCTACCAAATACAGCTAAAGAAAAAAAATTCGGATTAGAAATAAATGACAATGTAGATGAGCGTTTTCATATAGAAAAATCTACAAGAGCTGCTGCAATTTATCTAAAATATGCCAAAGAAAAATTTGGTTCTTGGACATTAGCTGCTGCTGCTTACAATGCAGGAAATAGAAGAATTTTTGAAAGATTAAGCGCACAACAAGTAACGAGTTATTACGATGCCCTTTTGCCTGATGAAACGGAAAGATATGTTTTTAGAATTGTTGCTTTAAAGGAAGTTTTATCTAATCCAGAAAAGTATGGTTTTGTTTTTGAAAAAGAGGATTTATATACTTCAATAAAAACAAGAACGGTTAAAGTTGATACTGTAATTTCTAATATTGCTTCTTTTGCAAAGAAATTTGGAACAAATTACAAACAGTTAAAGCTTCAAAACCCGTGGTTAAGAGAAAATAAACTAAATAATAAAAGCAGAAGGTTGTATGAGATTAAAATACCTGTAGAATAATTTATTCTATACTATTTTTAACCCTACCAACAATTCCAGATTCAAGTTGAACTTTTATTCCATGAGGATGATACGTAGATTTTGTAAGTATTTTACCAACTACACCTTCTGTTAACTCCCCTGTTCTTTGATGTGGTTTTTGTACTATTTCTACAAATAATCCAATTTTAATATTTGAAAGTTTTCTTGCATCAATCATTATTCTAATATTTTTCACAAAAATAAGTAGAGAAGAATTAATTTCTCCTTTTTCTCTATTTAATTTTGATAAATAAACACCATTTAGCTATCAAAATATTGAAATTATACAAAAAAAAGTAAGTTATCAATTATTCTTTATGATTTTCATTAATCTTATCTATAAAAACAAGCACAATTATTATATTTGTGTTTCCAAAAAAAGAACACAAAATTATGTTTAGTAATTTAAGCGATAAATTAGATAAAGCCTTACACACCTTAAAAGGACATGGTAAAATTACAGAAGTAAATGTTGCAGAGACATTAAAGGAAGTTCGTAGAGCTTTATTAGATGCCGATGTAAACTTTAAAATTGCCAAAGAATTTACCAAAAAGGTTCAAACCAAAGCATTAGGTCAAGACGTTTTAACAACGTTAAACCCTGGACAATTAATGATAAAGTTAGTAAAAGATGAACTAACTGAATTAATGGGTGGAGAAACTGTAGGTGTTAATCTTGGTGGCTCACCAACAGTAATTTTAATGTCTGGTTTACAAGGTTCTGGTAAAACTACTTTTTCTGGAAAATTAGCAAACTATCTTAAAGATAAAAAAGCAAAACAAGTTTTATTAGTTGGTTGTGATGTTTACAGACCCGCAGCAATAAATCAATTACAAGTTGTTGGAGAACAAATTGGCGTTGAAGTGTATGCAGAAGTTGGAAATAATAATCCTGTAGAAATTTCTCAAAATGCAATTAAACACGCAAAAGCAACTGGTAAAAATGTAGTTATTATTGATACTGCTGGTCGTTTGGCTGTGGATAAAGAAATGATGAATGAAATTTCTAATATTCATAAAGCTGTAAGCCCACAAGAAACATTGTTTGTTGTAGATTCTATGACTGGGCAAGATGCTGTAAATACTGCAAAAGCTTTTAATGATATTTTAAATTTTGATGGAGTTGTTCTTACAAAATTAGATGGAGATACACGTGGTGGAGCCGCATTATCAATTAAATCTGTTGTAGATAAACCAATTAAGTTTATTGGTACTGGAGAGAAAATGGATGCTATTGATGTATTCCATCCAGATAGAATGGCAGATCGTATTTTAGGAATGGGAGATGTTATTTCTCTTGTAGAGCGTGCTCAAGATCAATACGATGAAGAAGAAGCTAGAAAACTACAAAAGAAAATTGCTAAAAATCAGTTTGGTTTTGATGACTTTTTAAGTCAGATTCAACAAATCAAAAAGATGGGAAGCATGAAAGATTTAATGGGAATGATTCCTGGAGCTGGAAAAGCAATGAAAGATGTAGATATAGATGATGATGCTTTTAAAGGAATCGAAGCTATCATTCATTCTATGACACCTTTAGAAAGAAGCACACCAACGGCTATCAATGCTAGTAGAAAAAAGAGAATTGCAAAAGGTTCTGGAACTTCTGTAAATGAAGTTAATCAATTAATGAAACAATTTAACCAGATGAGCAAAATGATGAAGATGATGCAAGGTGGTGGTGGTAAAAAAATGATGGAAATGATGCAAGGAATGAAATAATATATTTTAGGCTGCTTTAAAAAGTAGCCTTTTTTAATTTAAGGAATGATTAATAATATTTTGAGCACATCTAAGTTTGAAAAAATAAAGAACTTTATTTTTATTCTTTTAGGCTTTTCTGTTTTTTTTGTTTCCAATAATAATGGGATGTTTTGGGACAATGTTCTGTTTGCTTCAAAAATGGGAAATCATTTATTCCATAATTCTGTTTTTAACTGGACCATCCCTAATGAATTTGACCCTGGTCACCCTCCTTTTTTAGGGTTTCTTTTAGCACTATCATGGAAAGCTTTGGGTCATAAATTATGGGTTAGTCATTTATTAATGTTACCGTTTAAAATTGGTGTCTTCTATCAATTATATAAATTTATATTTCATTTTGTTGAAGATAGAAAACATCAAATATTAGCTTTCTTATTAGTAATAATAGATCCTACATTATCTACTCAACTAGTTTTAGTGAATCCTGAAGTTATTATTGTATTCTTCTTTTTACTAACATTGAATGGCATTCTATTCAAAAACAATAATTTTAAATTTATTGGCCTATTTTTTCTAAGTATTGTCTCTTTTAGAAGTATGATGCTTTTTGGTGGTATATTCTTATATGATATATTAAATAAATTATATATTGAAAAGAAGACAATAAAATCAATTTTCAATTTAAAGTTTTTATTATTCTATTTTTTAGGAAGTTTACCAGGAGTTACGTTCGTTATTTGGAGACTATTAACAAAAGGATGGCTACAAACACATCCTGATTCTCCTTGGGCAAGTTTATGGAAAGTTGCTACTCCAAAAATATTTTTTAAAAATACTATTACATTAATTCATAGATATTTAGATTTTGGTAGAATATTTATGATGCTCTTTTTACTTGTGAGTTTATTTGTCTTTGGAAGAAAAATAATTAAATCAACAAAAAACAAACAACTTTTATTGCTTTCAATTACTGCAGTATTTTTTATAATTATAGCTGTTTTATTTTCTACAAATGCCTTTGGACATAGATATTTTATTGTTTCATTTATCTGTCTTAATTTATTAACATTGCGCGTTATTAAAAAATATTACACAAAGAAAAAACTCATATACGGTTTATTATTCTTTGGCTTAATTTCAGGAAACTTTTGGATATATCCAAAGAGTATATCTCAAGGTTGGGATGCAACTTTAGCACATGTTCCATACCATTCTTTAAGAATTAAAGCTATAGATTATTTAAAGAGAGAACAACTAGATGTCTCTAATGTAGCAAGTTTTTTTCCAAACCTTACAACCTTAGACTTTATCGATTTTAGTGGTGATAAAAAATCTTTTACTAAATTTACAGGAAAAAACAAATATGTACTCAATTCCACAGTTTATAATTTATCTGATGAAGAATTGAATATTTTAGATAAAAATTATATTATATTAAAAGAATTCAAAAATTTAAACATAACTATTACAATATATATTTTAGATAAAAAATGATCTTATTAGACGGAAAAAAAACAGCAGCCGATATTAAAGAAGAAATTGCTCTTGAAGTTAGAGTGCTTCAAAATGAAGGTAAAGAAACACCACATTTAGCAGCCATAATTATTGGAAATGATGGAGCAAGTATTACGTATGTAAATGCAAAAGTAAAAGCTTGTGAACGTGTAGGTTTTAACTCTACTTTAATTAGATTATCAGAAGATACTACAGAAGAAGATTTATTAAATGAGATTGCTATTTTGAATATAGACAAAGACATAGATGGTTTTATTGTACAACTACCTTTGCCTAAACATATAGATGAACAGAAAATCTTAATGGCTGTTAACCCTGATAAAGATGTAGATGGTTTTCATCCAACAAATGTTGGTAAAATGGCATTAAACTTACCTACTTTTATTTCTGCAACTCCATTTGGAATTTTAGAATTACTAGACAGATATAATGTTGAGACTTCAGGAAAACATGTTGTTGTTTTAGGAAGAAGTCATATTGTTGGTAGCCCAATGAGTATTTTATTATCACAAAAAAGAAAAGTTGGTAATGCCACTGTTACCATGTGTCATAGTAGAACAAAAAACTTAAAAGAATTTACTTTACAAGCAGATATTATTGTTGCGGCTATTGGAATTCCAGAGTTTTTAAAAGCGGATATGGTAAAAGACAACGTAACTGTTATTGATGTTGGTATTACTCGTTTAGCAGATTCTTCTAAGAAAAGCGGATTTAGATTAGTTGGTGATGTTGCTTTTGAAGAAGTGTCTAAAAAAGCAGATTTTATAACTCCTGTTCCTGGAGGTGTTGGACCAATGACAATTGCTATGTTACTTAAGAATACGCTATTAGCATGTAAAAGAAATAGTGAAAAATAATTTTACGCTTACTTTATAAATAAAAACGAGCTAATTTTTATTAGCTCGTTTTTATTTATTTTAATTTCTAATTTACTCTTCTTCTCTATTTACCAAATCCATAGAAAAAGCAGGTAAACAAATTGCCAAATATTCACACTCATTATCAAAAGGATTCGAATATTGAACCCTCGTATTCTTTTCAATTTTTATTGATTGGCCTGCTTCTAAAACTACCGTTTCTCCATCAATAATAAATTGTTTCCTCCCTTTTATAATATATGTATATTCATCAAATTTTGGCGTTTGATAAGGTTCATTCCAACCAGAAGGCGCAACCATATGTGCAATACTTATCTGAGAATTTTTATCTGTTGCATTCCCAAAATGTTCTTCTATCAGTTTACCATCAATTGTTGGAACTATAAAAGGTGATTTTTGAATTGTATACTTTTTTTTCATCTTAAAAGGTTTTACGTAAGCGACTGAAATGGCATTCTTTTTATTACTTTACTAACTAAGCGTTATTACGAGTGAAACGAAGTAATCTCTTTCTAATAATGAGATTGCCAAAGTTTACAAAAAAGTAAACTTCGCAATGACACAGTGATAAAAGAGATAGCGAAAAACGCGGTTTTAACATTCAATAAAATTGCGCAAAATAGGCCTTAATTAAACCAAACAATAAAAGTTTTCATCTTTGCTAAATCTGGAATTTGCTCTAAAGAAACTTTTTGCGTACTAAATTCCTTTAAACCTAATTCTTCCTTATCTATTGCTATTGTTGTGTTTAAATCATCTAAAAATAACGTTGCTGATGAAAATGTAGATTCTATTCTATTAATGTTATTGTTTGCATTTATTTCTGAAAAATTAGAGTTTAATGTAATTCCAGAATCAGTTTTAAAACGTGAATCATGAATTTCTAAACTTTTTATGGTAGAAGTTGAATCTAATTGTTCTTTTGGTACAATTGTTAGCAAGTGCTTCCCTCCTTTTTCGAAAATTAAGTATTCATCATCATCTTGAAAATAATTATCTCCTAAAGCTCCTTCGCTTAAATTTTTAATAATAGAATCGTTTTTAAAGATATTTTCTAAGTCTAAAACTGTTGTTTTTGTTGTAATCTGGCCAACTTTTCCTTTTTCAATTTTAAACTTGTTATTGTTAGTACAACCAACAATAATTAGAGAAAATAATATAATTGCTAAAACATTCTTTTTAATCATTCTTTTTTATTTTTAGTTTAGTCACGTTTATTAAACGTTCTTTTTTTTAAAATGTTATTTCATTACTTTTTTTAAGATCCCAAAAACACTTCTAATAAAAGTTGCACTTGTTAAAACTTTTATTATTGGGTTTTGCGCTGTACTTCTTCTTGTTGTAGTAGCTCTTCTGCTGCTAGATCTTTCCTTTTCTTTTTCTTCTTTTTCCTTTTTAAGTGCTATCTCTATCTAAATCTTGATTATATTTTAGCATTAATCTAAAGGTATCTAAAACTTGTTTTATCTCTTTACTTGTTAAAATATCCACTCTACTCATTGGCGCACTAAACATTGTTCTTGTCAAAGGTGTTGGAATTCCTTTTTCTGATAAATTTCCAGCTAACACTTGCAATGTTTTGGTTCCCCCAGTTCCTGTTGATACAGCAATTAAACCATCTCTGTTTAAGGCTTTTAAAGGAATTTTTACAAATGAATAATCGTTTCTTTACCTAACATTGCTGCTCCTAAAGAAATAAAATCACCTTTAGTTTTGTAACCATTATTAATGTATTCAAAAAATTCTTCCTTTTTCCCCATTCGCATAATTTTGATAAAAATAATGAAAGTTTAAGAGTTAAGAAATTATTTGAAGATTTAGTTTGAAATAGTTTTAGATAAAGTTAGCATTAAGATAACTTTTGATTTACCCAAAGGAACAAAATGCAAATTCGACAGAATTAAAAGAGGTTTTAACTTTTGAACTAAGCTAAAACCTCTTGCAATTTTTAATGTCTTTTTAAAAGATGATTTTTAGTCTTTTTGAAAATACTTTGGAATCAATCCTTTTAATTTTTCTAATGTTTCTGTTACAGATAACTCACTCATTCCACCAGAAGCATTTGCATGTCCACCACCATTAAAATGTTCTTTTGCTAAAACATTTACAGGGTTTTCTGCTCCTTTAGAACGGAAAGAAATTTTCATAATTCCATCTCTTTCAGTAAAAACAATGGCAGCTTTCATTCCTTTTATTGATAAAACTAAATTTGCTAAACTATCTGTATCTCCTTTTTTGTAATTGTACTTCGCCAATTCTTCTTTAGATAAAGAAATAATAGCAACATTGTGCTCATATAAAATATCTAGCTTTTCGCTCATTGCATACCCTTGCAAACGTAAACGACTTTCTGTATTATTATCACTTAATTTTTCATGAATTAAATGATGCGCTACTCCTGCTGCTAAAATTTTAGCTAAAACCTCATGTGTCCGTGGTTTTACAGAATTAAATCTAAAGCTACCCGTATCTGTTAAAATACCTAAGTATAAAGGGGTCCCTATTTTTTCGTCTAACAAATCTATATGTCCAGATTGTTCAATTAAATCTACAATTAATTGAGACGTAGATGAAGCAGTAGTTTCAGAAACAGTTATTGTAGGGAAATCTTCAGGGTTTAAATGATGATCTATCATAATTTTCTTACAAGTTGCTTCTTCTAACAAAACTTGCATTTCTGGTCCTACTCTATTTGTAGCATTGTAATCTAAACAGAAAATTAAATCTGCTTTTTGCATTTCTACTGTTACTTCTTCAGGGTTTTCATCCATTAAAAGAATAGCCGAAGTATCTAACCAATCTAAAAAACCAGGTGCTTTATCTGGATGACAAACAATGGCTTTTTTACCTAATTTTTCTATAAAATGAAGTAAACCTAAAGAAGACCCAATTGAGTCTCCATCTGCCGATTTATGTGCAGTAATAACGATATTTGAAGCAGCTTGAATTTCTGCCTCTATTTGTTTGTAAATATTCATGTAGTGTATTTTGCCAATTGCTAATACGATAGCAATTGTATTTTTTTTAGAGCTCGTAAAGGTAACTTTAAAATTGGCGAGAAAATTGAAGTTTTTAACCTAATCTGTGAATTTTTTAAGCAGTTTAATGCTTGTGAAAGTTTAGAATGTTTGTAGATCTGTTACATATTTTAAATTCTGCTATTGTTCTAAATTATATAGTGCAAATTGTAATTGGTTAAATGATATTGAAATTCATGACTTTGAGAAAATTATCCGTTTTTGCTAGAAATAATAGAAGTTATTAATAGACCAATTCCTAATCCTATAAGTATAGATCCAACAAATGCTAGAGGTGATTTTTCCAAGAAAAAGAATCCAACTCCAATACCAATAATTACTCCTCCTCCAATAGCCCAAGTACTCTTGTCTTCTTTTTTATTTGTCATTTTCTTTCGTATTAAATTAATATTTAAATATAATCCTTAATAAATTGTAACATTAACACAAATATGCAACGTTTAAATGTTTTATAGTCTTTGTTAACGAAGTTCGAGTTTTATTCTTTTAGAAACAAACTAAATTATAAATCTGACTGTCATCAATCTATCCAATTTTTTAAACTATTTTACACATTCTCTACTTACAATAATTTCAGTTTTATTGAATGAATGTAGAGCGGGTTTTAAAAGTGAATTAGAATACGTAATATTGTCTTTCATTCTTTTTTTTAAAACACAAAAGTTAGGTTTATTATTGAGTAGGAAATGAAATTATTTGAAGTTTTTTTGGAGGTAAACCTGAATACACTGCTATAAAATAAGTTACGGTTGATTATTCACAATGTCACAATGTTTGTCATCTCGTTTATGAGTTTGTTAGATTTCTCTAATCATTTTATTTAGTCTTTTTTTAGACATTGTTGAAAAATCGTTTACTTTTTCACTATTCAATTTGGGGCTATTTTTTCTTCTAACATATCCAGATAGACGTCCTCAACATGCTCTCGAGCCCAAGCTGTTCTTCTTAAAAAACCGAGACTTGATTTCATAGTAGGGTTGTTATTGAAACAGCGAATATTTACACGTTCCCCTAAATACTCCCAACCATAATGCGCTACCAGACGTTCTAAAACCTGGACTAGTTTCACTCCGTGAAACGGGTTGTTTAGCTGTTCTTCAGTGGCTTGTTTCCTCTTTCTTTTTACTAGTTTATCTTCATTCAGTTCTTCATTCATCTCGGGATTGGATACTGTATCCAAAAGTTGATCTGATTGATTCTTTTTATCAGTAGACTCGTTCTGATGATTCGTTTTTATGTGCATTGTTGGCAAATCGTTTGTTAATTAATTCTAAGTATTAAATGACTCAATCGATAAAAATATAAACCAACAATTATTAAAAATCAAATAAAGTTGAAATTGTATTTTCTTCATTTTTAATGTTTTATATTCAAGTTAGCTAAGTACAAGTTTTATTCTTTTAGCAATCAACTAACTGCGTCAGTCAATCCAATTTTTAAACTCTTTTACACGTTCTCTACTTACAATAATTTCGGTTTCATTATAAGAGTGTAAAACGAGTTTTAAACGAGAGTTAGAATAGGTAATAATGTCTTTTATAGCATTTATATGTACTATAAAAGTTCTATTTACTCTAAAAAAATGTTCTGGATCTAATTGTTCTTGCCAATATTCTAAAGAATTATCTAACAAGTAATTTCTATTTTCTTTTGTATGAATAAAGGTTGCTTTGTTTTCGCTATAAAAACATTCAATTTCATCTACATGAATAATTTTTAAATGCTGGCCAATTTTAATTGTAAAACGTTTCTTAAATTTCCGGTCAAGAGGATTGATTAATAATTTACGTATGTCATTAATATTTACCTGAACATCTGAATGTTTATGCTGATAGGTTTTAAATTTATCTACTGCAACTATTAATTCATCTTCATCTAAAGGTTTTAGTAAATAATCTATACTATTTAATTTGAAAGCTTTTAATGCATATTCATCATAAGCAGTTGTAAAAATGATAGCAGATTTCACTTCAATTTCTTCAAAAATTTCAAATGATAATCCGTCTGAAAGCTGTATATCTAAAAATATTAAATCTGGATGTTCATTATTTTGCAACCAATTTAAAGACTCTTCTACAGAATGCAACATTTGTTGAACATCAATACTTAATGCTGCCAACATTCTGTTTAGCCTCCTTGCTGCTGGCTTTTCATCTTCAATTATTAATACGTTCATTTTTTAAAAGATTATTGGATTTTTGATTTTTAGATTTTTAGATATTTGGATTGTTGGATTGTTGGATTGTTGGACTTCGACAATCTCAGTCTGACATTTGTAATTTTTAATAGATTTTATCAACTTTTGAGATTCCTCAATCGCTTAAAAAAGCTCATTACTGAATGACATAAAGAGGAACTTATTTTACGCTTCCATAAATTCGTTAATTTTTCTTTCTTCCCAATCTTTTCCAAATAGATTAAGATATCCAAACGTTTTTAAAGCATGAAACAACAAGAAAAAACCCCAAATGAACCAAATAGGAACCTGCGTAAAACCATCGCCATCAAATTGATTACTTACTTTAAAATCTCCAACTATTTTAAACGAGAAATTCCAAACAAAAGCTAAAAACAAATTTACCAATATATAAGTAACTACGTGCTTGTAGAATTTTTTAATTTCTTCTACTTTTCGTTTTGCTCTTAATAACTTTTTCTCACTTAGGTTTTCCATCGCTTTAGATATTTTTACTTCGTTGCTCTTCTTTATCCATCAATTCTTTAATTTTCTTTTCTTCCCAATCACTTCCAAAACCTAAAGATTTAAAACCAAAAACGCCTAACCAGTGAAAAAACATTCCTATTCCCCAAAAAATCCAAGTAGAATAAACGCCGAAGTTAGAAAGAGTATCTTCAAAACGATAGCCACTTTTCATTAATCCCCATATGATAATTCCACTTAAAAAAATGTTTGTTAAAACATAAACAATGAAGTGAATATAAAATCCTTTTATAGCTTTCACTCTTTTTTTGGCTCTTATATAACTTGCTTCTTGTGTAAAATTATTGTCCATGATTTCTATTTTTTTTACTTTGTTCTTCCATTAACTCTTTAATCTTTTTTTCTTCCCAATCTTTTCCAAAACCTATTTTTCTAAATCCAAAAACAGCCATCCAATGAAAAAAAACACCAACTCCCCAACCTAATAACGAAAACCAGAACCAATGAAATCCTGGTGAAAACAGCAGATTTACTGTAATTATAATTGGCATTATTAAAACATAAAGAGAAAAGTGAATATAGAATCCTTTTATTTCTTTCACTCTCTTTTTTGCTTTGATGTATTCTTGTTCTTTAGTAAAACCTTGTTGCATAACTTTATGTATTCTCGTTCATAAATTCTTTAATCTTTTTCTCTTCCCAGTTTTTTCCGATTCCTAAAAGCCTAAACCCAAAAACGGTTAACCAATGAACTAAAAGTCCTGATCCCCAACCAAAAACAGAAAACCAAAACCAATGAAAATGAGGTTCAAACTTTAGATTCATAAAAATAATTACGGGTATAATTATACAGTAAACTGTTAAATGCGTATAAAATCCTTTAATGTCTTTTACTCTTTTTTGAGCTTTATAATAACGCTGTTCTTTTGTAAAACCAGATTCCATATCTATCTTCTATTATTTTGTTCGTCCATGTATTTTTTAATTTTTTTCTCTTCCCAATCTTTGCTCATAAACAGATTCAAACCAAAAGTATTTAATGCTTGAAAAGCGATTCCTATTCCCCAATACAAACAAATTTTATAATTATGGTAATCAGAAAGAGCTTCTATAAAAGTATCTCCATCATTTATATCTCCTACAATAAAGATTGCACTTAGAAATGTATTTACAATAACATACGTTGCTAAATGCTTGTAAAATTTACTGATTTTTTCTACTTTTTTACGAGCCAGAACATATTGCTGTTCTTTAGTGAATTCCTTTTCCATTATCTTGTTCTGTTATGTTGGTTCTCTTTATCCATCATTTCTTTAATTTTTCTCTCTTCCCAATTTTTTCCTAAGAAAATAGTGTAATTATTTACTTCTAAAAAGTGAAAAGTTAATCCCAATCCCCATCCAAATATTGGAAACCAGAACCAGTGAAAACCTGGTGAAAATTTTAAATTGATAAAAATTAAAAAAGGAATTACTAAACAGTATGAAGCTAAATTTTGATAAAACTCTTTCAATTTCTCTACTCTTTCTACTGCTTTTACATAGTTGCTATTTTCTAAATCTTCTGTATACATAATATCGTTCATTTTATAAAGGAGCGGTAAACTCACCTTAAAAGTTTTGTTGTTATTTTCTATTTTCACTCCTTTTAGAGTGATTAATCCATATCTATCAGCAATATTCTGCAAACCAACTTTAGTGCTTTTACCTATTGTTTCTTTAGGATTTACATTGTTTTCTATAATTAAATAATTATCTTCTTCATAAATTGTAATTGTTAGTGGCTTAGAAGTAGAAACCACATTGTGCTTTACTGCATTCTCTAACAAAAGTTGCAATGATAAAGGCACAATTTTTAACTCATTATTACTTATAGCATCTGGAATATTAAATTGAACCGCATCTTCAAAACGCATTCCTAACAATTCCATATACGTTTTTGCAAACTTTAATTCTTCTTCAATTGGTACTAAATCTTTATTTCTTTGTTCTAAAACATATCTGTATACTTTAGATAATTTTGTGGTAAATTTTTCTGCCTGATTTGGGTTTTCACCAATTAAACTCGTTAATACATTTAAACTATTAAACAAAAAATGTGGATCTAATTGATTTTTTAAAGACTCAAATTTTGCTGTTTCTGTTTTAGCGACAATCTCTTGTTTTGTAGTTTCTTTACTTACAGATTTTTTCCATTCTATCATAAACCCTCGGGCATGTAAAAAAGCTGAAATTGCAAAGGTAAATATCATCCAGAATAAATGATTCCATATCATTCGTTCACTAAAAAGCGACTCAAAACTATTTCCAAATATTTTTACATATAAAACATAATGAATAATAAGTATAACAGGCACTGTATAAGAAACCGTAGCAATTATGCCTGCCCAAACTCTAGTATTGGTTTGCGTTACCCAATCCCATTTAGTTGTTAAATAATCATTTAATAAACCTTGTCCTAAACCCAAACTAAAAGAATGCATTGCAGAAATACCTAACGTCATAAAAAATGATTTTATCGTATAATTTCCGTTTATTAAAAAAAAGAAAGCTGCAAAAATTAAAGTCATTTTTACAGTTAGTAAAAGCCCTTTTTTTAATTCTATTAGTGAAAATGTATTTTTTTGAGCGCTCATTTTACCTTTTTAATTTGTGTGCTATTTATTAAAATTTAATATCTAATTTAATACTTTTATTAGTAACTACAAATTTTGCATCCTCATAACTTGGAGGGCCAAAAAAATTCATTTTATTATTAGAAGCGCCATAATCTTCTAAAGGCATTCCATTAGCTTGAAAATCCATTTTATTATTTTCATTTTTATCATGATAACAAATAACTGCATATTCTCCAGCTTTTACGTTTTCAAAAATAACGATACTTTTTCCATCTAAAATTTTAGATTGTTTTGCTTGCAATGGTTCCATTCTAAAATTTTCTTTATTGTATAAAGCAAATCCCACTTTACCCTCATCTGAAGTACTATTTATTACAGTTGCCGTAATTGTTTTGTTTTGTGCCGAGATCGAATTTGTAATAAATAAAATAATTACGGTAATAATTGCTGCTAAAAATTTCATGATTTTTTTTTATTGGTTATTGATGGTACAAAGATGCAACAGAAGGCACATTTTTGAAATTAAAGAATACCGAACTGTATTTTTTTTAGGATGAATTGTAATATTTATATATAATAAGACAATATATAGTAAAGGTTTTTCACCTCTAAGGTTTTATAAATTATCAATAAAGGATTATTTAGAATATATATTGATAAATATTCAACTCAAAATGCAATTTTGTTTAAATTTAATAAAACTTATAAAAAAGCGATACATTTATGTTAATACATTTGAAAAATTATATACTTTCGTACCATGATTACTTCAAGAAGAAATAAATTATGTACTACAATAGGTCCCAGTTTGCGCTTACGCAACCGCCGTCGCTAAGAGTCTACTATAGCAACAACGCCATCTATTACAGTAGTTAACCATTTATTTTTTTATCGTGAATCTTTCTTACAAAACTTACTTACAATCCTCAGTTATTTTAAACAATAGCAATAAAATTGTACGACGTAGGTTTAATTATCGCCCTTTGGGTGCTTAGACTTTTATGAAATTAGGTGAGTCCAATTTCGCATTTAAACAAAGATATTTTCAAATTAACATAACGATTAAAAGACCAATACAATGGAAATTGTAATTGCAAACGAAACACATAGTATTTACGCAGAAATTATTTGCAAAACTATTGAAGTTGCTGCCCAAGATAGAGGAACAGGAATTGCAAAGCGAAAACCAGAATACGTTATTTCTAAAATGGAAAACGGTAATGCTGTTATAGCTTTAGACGATGGTAAATTTGCTGGATTTTGTTACATAGAACAATGGGGACATGGAAAATTTGTTGCCAATTCAGGTTTAATTGTACACCCAGATTATAGAAATATAGGACTTGCAAAACAGATAAAACAAATAGTTTTTAAGCATTCTAGAACTAAATTTCCTGATGCAAAAGTGTTTAGTATCACCACTGGTTTGGCTGTAATGAAACTGAATAGCGATTTAGGCTATAAGCCTGTAACTTTTTCTGAATTAACAGATGATCAAACTTTTTGGAAAGGTTGCCAAACATGTATAAACTATGATGTTTTAACGCGTACAAAACAAAAAATGTGTTTGTGTACGGGTATGTTATATGATCCTAATAAACAAAATAAAGAAGAAACAAAAGAGGTTAAAGAAACCCGATTTGAAAAATTAAAAAAATTTAGACAGCAATTGTTTTTAAAAAAAGATAAAAAATGAAAAAATTAGTAATTGCGTATAGTGGTGGATTAGATACTTCATACTGTGCAGTAAGTTTATCAAAAGAATATGATGTGCATGCAGTTAGTGTAAATACGGGAGGTTTTTCTGATGAAGAAATTTCTCATATTGAAAGTAACGCATACAAAATGGGCGTTTCAACTTATAAAAATATTGATGCTATTGCCACTTTTTACAACAAAGTAGTAAAGTATTTAATTTTTGGTAACGTATTAAAAAATAGTACATATCCGCTTTCTGTAAGTGCAGAAAGAATTATTCAGGCAATTGAAATTGTAGAATATGCAAAGAGTATTGGTGCAGAATATATTGCTCATGGAAGCACTGGCGCAGGAAATGACCAAGTACGTTTTGATATGATTTTTCAAACATTAGCACCTGGAATTAAAATTATTACGCCAATTAGAGATGGGAAATTAACAAGACAAGAAGAAATAGATTATTTAAAATCTGAAGGAATTGATATGCCTTGGGAAAAATCTAAATATTCTGTAAACAAAGGACTGTGGGGAACAAGTGTTGGAGGCGTTGAAACGTTGAAATCTGAAAAACCTTTACCAAGTGAAGCATATCCTTCTCAATTAGAAAAAGAAGGTGAAGAAAAAGTAACACTTACTTTTAAAAATGGTGAATTTGTTGCTTTAAACGGACAAGAAAACAAACCAGAAGTTAATATCGAAAATCTAAATAATAGTGCTTCAAAATATGCCATTGGTAGAGACATTCATGTTGGAGATACAATTGTTGGTACTAAAGGAAGAGTTGGTTTTGAAGCTGCTGCTGCTTTAATTACGGTAAAAGCACATCATTTATTAGAAAAACATACCTTAACAAAATGGCAATTACAACACAAAGAATATTTGTCTAGTTTTTACGGAATGCATTTACATGAAGGTCAATATTTAGATCCTGTAATGAGAGATACAGAAGCTTTTTTACAAAGTTCTCAAAAAATGGTTTCTGGTGATGTTATTGTAACTCTAAAACCATATCATTTTTCTTTGGATGGAATTATTTCTGATCACGATTTAATGTCTAGTAAATTTAGCACGTATGGTGAAGAAAATAAAGCTTGGACTGCTGATGATGCTAAAGGATTTATTAAGATTTTAGGAAATCAGAATAAAATATATAGACAAGTAAATAATTAATGTGTAATTGTTGAACTGTGTAACTGTTAAATTTTAGAACAGACTTTTACACGATTAAAGAATTAAACTTTTAAACAATTTTTAAGAATGAAAAATTTAGAAGTAGGAATTATAGGTGGTGCAGGTTATACAGCAGGAGAATTAATTAGATTGTTGCTAAATCACCCAGAAACAAATATTAATTTTGTGTACAGTACTTCTAATGCTGGCAACAAATTGTACAAAGTGCATCAAGATTTAATTGGTGCTACAGAAATTAGTTTTACCAATGAAATTAATGCGGATATTGATGTCTTATTTTTATGTTTAGGTCATGGAAACTCAACTTCTTTTTTAGAAAAGAATAGTTTTTCTGAGAACACAAAAATTATTGATTTAAGTAACGATTTCAGATTAATTGCAGATAAAAATTTTAATGGAAAAGAATTTGTTTATGGTTTACCAGAAATGAATAAAGAGGAAATTAAAACAGCTAAACATATTGCAAATCCGGGTTGTTTTGCAACTGCTTTGCAATTGGCAATTTTACCTTTGGCTGCAAATCATTTATTGAATAATGATATTCATATAAATGCCGTTACAGGTGCAACTGGTGCAGGAACTTCTTTATCTGAAACAACACATTTTACCTATAGAGATAATAATTTCTCACACTATAAAGCTTTTAATCATCAACATTTAGGTGAGATTAATCAGACAGTAAACCTATTACAAGATCGTTTTGATTCTGAAATTAATTTTATGCCAAATAGAGGAAATTTCTCTAGAGGAATTTTTGCAACAACCTACACCAAATTTGATGGTTCTATTGATGCTGCAAAAAAAATGTATAAAGAATATTATAAAGATGCAGCTTTTACATTTGTTTCTGATACAGACATTCATATGAAACAAGTGGTGAATACAAATAAATGTATAATTGGTTTAGAAAAACACGGTAATAAATTACTAATTACAAGTACAATAGACAACTTATTAAAAGGCGCTTCTGGAACAGCAATTCAGAATATGAATTTAATGTACGGGTTTGAAGAAACTTTAGGTTTAAATTTAAAAGCGAATTATTTTTAGTAGTTGCGTGCGCTATTTAAATGGCATCCTTTTTGTGCTAAACTATTCGGCATGAAAAAACATCGTGTAAAGCGCAACTTGGTTCTGAATATCTTCAGGATAAAGTAACGCACAAAAAATAAAATTCCTGCTTTTGTAGGACAGACAAAATAAAGATCAAGTTTTTTAACTTTGAAAATAGTAATAGCATGAAAGTAGCAATTATTGGGGCAGGAAGTTTAGGACAATCAATAGCCAAAGGTTTATTAAAAAATAACGTTGTGAGCTCTTTGTATTTAACAAAAAGAAATACCAATTCTTTAAGTCCATTTAATGAATATAATGAAGTTGTTTTAACTTCGGATAACGCTGAAGCCGTAAAAAATGCTGACATTCTAATTTTTGCTATTCAACCAAGACATTTAGAAAATATTTTAACAAGTGTAAAGCCACTTTTAAAGAAAAACCATGTTTTAGTTTCTGTAATTACTGGGTTTTCAATTGCTAAAATTGAAGCTATTGTAGGTGCTGATACTTTTATTATTCGTTCTATGCCAAATACTGCTGCTGCTGTTGGACAATCTATGACCTGCCTTTCACCAAATGCAAAAGGGAAAGAAAAAGTTGAATTAGCAAAAACTATTTTTAACAGTTTAGGCGTTTCAATGGAAATTCCGGAAGAACAATTACAAGCCGCAACTGTAATTTGTGCAAGCGGAATTGCGTTTTGGATGCGTTTAATTAGAGCAACAACGCAAGGTGCAATTCAGTTAGGTTTTGAAGCGCATGAAGCGCATGAATTAGCAATGCAAACTTGTTTTGGAGCTGCTACATTATTAAAAGAATCTGGCAATCATCCAGAAGCAGAAATAGACAGAGTAACAACTCCTGGAGGTTGCACAATAGAAGGTTTAAATGAAATGGAACACCAAGGTTTAAGCTCTTCTTTAATTAAAGGAATCAATAAATCATTTGATAAAATCAACCAAATAAAAAACTAACAAAATGCCATTATTTAACGTTTATCCTCTTTACGATGTTACACCTGTTTCTGCAAAAGGTGTATTTGTTTATGATGAAAATAATACTGAATATTTAGATTTATATGGCGGTCATGCTGTAATTTCTATTGGTCATGGACATCCAAAATATGTAGAAGCAATTACCAGTCAGGTTGCAAAATTGGGTTTTTATTCAAATGCGATTCAGAATCCGTTACAAAAAGAGTTAGCAGATAAATTAGAAGCACTTTCTGGTTGTAAAGATTACGAATTATTTTTATGTAATTCTGGTGCAGAAGCAAATGAAAATGCATTAAAACTAGCTTCTTTTAAAACTGGAAAATCTAGAGTAATTGCTTTTAAAAATGGTTTTCACGGTCGTACTTCTGCTGCTGTTGCTGCAACGGATAATAAAAATATAATTGCACCAATTAACGCGCAACAAAAAGTAACTATTTTAAATTTAAACGATATTGAAGGCGTAAAAAGAGAACTTAAAAAAGGAGATGTTTGTGCTGTTATTCTTGAATTTATTCAGGGTGTTGGAGGTTTAGATGAAGCAACTAAAGAATTCTTTGAAGAAGTTGATGTGTTGTGTAAAGCAAATAATACTTTTTTTATTGCCGATGAAGTGCAGTCTGGTTATGGAAGATCTGGAAAGTTTTTTGCTTTTCAACATTATAATGTAACGCCAGATATTATTTCTATTGCAAAAGGAATGGGAAATGGCTTTCCTATTGGAGGAATTTTAATTCATCCCTCTATTGAAGCTAAATTTGGACTGTTAGGAACCACTTTTGGTGGAAATCACTTGGCTTGTGCTGCGGGTTTATCGGTTTTAAATGCAATTGAGGAACAAAACTTGATAGACAATGTGAATGAAACCTCTGCATACTTTATAAAAATTGCAAAAACAATTCCTCAAATTAAAAATATTAAAGGAAGAGGATTAATGCTAGGTCTAGAGTTCGACTTTGAAGTAGGAGATTTACGTAAAAAATTAATTTATGAGTATCATATTTTTACTGGAGGAGCAGCAAACAAAAATTTATTAAGAATCTTACCTCCTTTAACTGTAAAAAAAGAACATATCAATCAGTTTTTTGAAGCTTTAATTAAAGCTTTAGATAAATAAAAAAGACAATAAAATATATGAATACATTATTATCCATAAAAACAAGAAACAATGTTTTACTAACAATGGCGCAACTTCTTGAGAAAGAAAGAGCCGCAATTATTAGCATCAACAAAAAGGATTTAGAAGCGTATAAAGGAGATGATATTTCGATGTTTGATCGTTTAAAAGTTGATAATTCTAAGGTTGATGAAATGATTGCTGCTGCTAAACATTTGGCTTCACAAGAAGATCCTGTTGGTGTAGAACGCTTTCGTTTTAAACATGATAATGGAATGCAAGTTTATAATAAAACAGCCTCTTTTGGTACGATTTTAATCATTTATGAATCTAGACCAGATGTTACTGTTGAAGCTGCAGGAATTACTTTTAAATCTGGAAATAAGATTTTATTAAAAGGGGGTAAAGAGTCCTTAAATTCCAACTTAAAAATTGTTGAATTATGGCACAAAGCTTTACTACAAAATAATGCTTCTACAGATTGGGTAGAATATTTACAATTTAACAGAACTGAAACGCAGGCATTTTTAGAAAAACCAACTCAAAAAGTAGATTTAATTGTACCAAGAGGAGGAGAACGTTTAATTGCTTTTGTAAAGCAGCACGCTACTTGTCCTGTTATTATTAGTGGACGTGGAAATAACTTTGTGTATGTTGATAAAGAAGCAGATTTAGAGATTGCAATTGCTATTATTTTAAATGGAAAATCAAAAATATCCGCTTGTAACGCTGTTGATAAAGTTTTAATTGATGAAAACTTACCGAATAAAGAAGCATTCATCAACAAATTAATATCAAAATTAAATACAGCTAAAATTCAGGTTTTAGGAGATGCAATCGTTTCTAAAAATCATCAATTAGAAGAAATTGCTTCAAACGAAGTTTGGTATGAAGAATTCTTAGATTATAAAATTGTGGTTGGAGAAATTGCTTCAAATGAAGCTGCAATTACAATGATAAATAAGTATGCTGGTGGTCATTCTTCTGTAATTATTACAAAAGATAGTGACAAAGCAAAAGTATTTATGGAAAACGTAGATACCGGCGTTGTTTATCATAATGCGTCTACTCGTTTTACAGATGGAAGTCAATTAGGTTTGGGTGGCGAATTGGCAATAAGTACAGACAAATTACACCAACGTGGACCCATTGGTTTACAGCATTTGGTAACAAATAAATGGTACGTTCATGGAAATGGCCAAACTAGAAGTTAACTCTTTTAGTTGGCAGTTTTTTAGTCGCAGTTGGTAGTAAAAAACTTTGCGCCTTTGCGACTTTGCGAGCATAAAATAAATAGAAAATTAGGAAGCAAAACATGTAATTAAATATAATGCTTAAAAAGAAACGCATTTTACTAAAAGTAGGTTCTAATACACTTACAAAAGAAACGGATAATATTTCAAGAGGAAAAATTGAAGATATTGCAAATCAGATTGCAAAACTCAAAGATACTTGTGAGTTTATTATTGTAAGTTCTGGTGCAATTGCAGTTGCAAAACAATTTGTAAAATTAGAAAGCAAACAATCAGCCATTTTTGTAAAACAAGCCTTGGCTTCTATTGGTCAGCCTCATTTAATTAGAATTTATCAAGAAATTTTTAGAGAATATGGTTTGTTAAGTTCTCAATGCCTACTCTCTTATTCAGATTTTGAAAAACAGCAAAGTAAAACCAATATTGTAAATACCATAAATGTTTTAGTAAACAATAATTACATTCCTATTATCAACGAAAACGATACGGTTGCAACAGATGAAATTCAGTTTGGTGATAATGATAAATTAGCGGCTTTAACGGCTACTTTATTAAAGGTAGATTTGTTGATAATTGCGACAAATACCAACGGAATTTACACCAAGGCCTCTATTAAAAATAATGCACCAAAAACCATTGAAGAAGTCCTCAATTTTGAAGATTTAAAAAATGAAGTTGTCAATTCTAAATCTTCTCATGGAAGTGGTGGAATGGCATCTAAAATTGAAGCCGCAGAAATAAGTAAAAACGCACATATAGAAACGTGGATTGTGAACGGTTTAGAAGATAATTTTATCACAAATGCTTTTGAAAACAAGGTTCCGTTTACAAAAATAAAAAGTACTGCTGAATTTATTTCAGCAGCTAATAAACAGTAAGAAATGAAAAATTACACATCCATAAAAGACATTGACAATATAAATTCTTGGATTGAAGAAGCCAAAGAAATTAAAGCAAACCCTTTAAAAAATATCGAATTAGGAAAAAACAAAACTTTAGGCTTGTTCTTCTTTAATTCAAGTTTACGGACCCGTTTAAGTACTCAAAAAGCAGCTTTAAACTTAGGCATGAATCCTATTGTTATGAATGTTTCTGGTGATGCTTGGGGAATTGAATTTGGCGATGGAACGATTATGAATGGAAATACTGCAGAACATATTAAAGAGGCTGCAGCTGTGGTTTCTCAATATTGTGATGTAATTGCTGTAAGAGCATTTCCTACATTAACAGACAAAGCAAAAGACGAATCTGAGCAGGTTTTAAATTCTTTTGTAAAGTTTGCTTCCGTTCCTGTAATAAATATGGAAAGTTCTACTGGCCATCCTTTACAAGGTTTAACAGATGCAATTACTATTTCAGAAAATACAACCAAAAAAAGACCTAAAGTAGTATTAAGTTGGGCACCACATATTAAAGCGTTACCTCATGCTGTTGGAAATAGTTTTGTACAAGCAATGCAAAAAATGGATGTTGAGTTTGTAATTGCAAATCCTGAAGGATATAATTTAAATCCAGAAATAACAAAAGACACACCAATTTATCACAATCAAGAGGAAGCTTTTAAAGATGCCGATTTTGTGTACACAAAAAACTGGAGTTCTTATGACGATTATGGGAAAGTTCTAAATACAGATCCTAATTGGATGATTACCAAAGAAAAAATTGGTACTGCAAAATTTATGCATTGTTTACCGGTTAGAAGAAATGTAGTTGTTGAAGATGCTGTTTTAGATAGCGACAGTTCTTTAGTGATTGAGCAAGCAAACAACAGAACCTATGCTGCACAATTGGCTTTGAAAAAAATATTAGAAGATTAGTAACGTCATTGCGAGGAACGAAGCAATCTCATAATTTAAAAACAGATTACTTCGTCATTCTTCCTCGCAATGACGCAACAAAATAAGTTCAGCTCAATGGAAAAACTATCAATCATAAAAATAGGGGGAAATATTATTGAAGATGAAAACGCTTTAAATGATTTTCTAAAACTATTTTCGAATTTAGAAGGGAAGAAAATTTTAGTTCACGGAGGTGGAAAAAGAGCGACTCACATGGCATCTAAATTAGGAATTGAGTCTAAAATGGTAAATGGTAGACGTGTTACAGATGCAGAAACGTTAGAGGTTATTACCATGGTTTATGGTGGTTTGGTAAACAAAAATATGGTTGCTAAATTACAAGCTTTACATATTGATGCCATTGGTTTAACAGGTGCAGATATCAACAGTATAAAATCAGAAAAAAGACCTGTAAAAGAAGTCGATTTTGGTTTTGTTGGTGATGTAAAAGAAGTTGCTTCTAATGCTATTGATAAATTAATTAAAGCTGATTTTACGCCTGTTTTTTGTGCAATAACGCACGATGGAAACGGACAATTATTAAATACTAATGCGGATACAATTGCAAGTACAATTGCAGTTGGAATGAGCGAAATCTATGAAACATCCATTTATTATTGTTTTGAATTGAATGGTGTTTTAAGAGATTTTAATGATAAAAATTCAGTGGTAAAACTCATCAACTCTAAGACTTATAAAGTGTTATTAGAGGATGAAATTATTACTGATGGAATGATTCCTAAATTAGACAATTGCTTTGATGCTTTAAACAACGGTGTCTCAAGAGTACATATTGGAAATACGTCTATGTTAACACAAGAAAACGATAATTTTACAACTATTACATTATAAAAATGATCATCGAAAAATTAACAGAAAATGCAATTTCTCTTTTAAAAAATTTGATTGAAACACAATCATTTTCACAAGAAGAAGAAAAGACAGCAAAACTTATTGAAGGATGGTTTAATGAAAATGAAATCCCTTTTAAAAGAACAAAAAATAATATTTGGGCAACCAATAAATATTTTGATGAAAGCAAACCAACAATGTTGCTAAACTCTCATCATGATACTGTGCATCCAAACACTGCTTATACAAAAGATCCGTTAAAAGCAATTGTTGAAGATGGCAAATTATATGGTTTAGGAAGTAATGATGCTGGTGGATGTTTGGTTTCTTTAATGGCCACTTTTACCAATTTTTATGCACAAGAAAATTTGAAATATAATTTGGTAATTGTGGCTTCTGCAGAAGAAGAAAACAGTGGACCCAATGGATTAAACAGTATGTTATCAATCATTCCTCCTATTGATGTTGCTATTGTTGGTGAACCAACGTTAATGAATTTAGCTGTTGCAGAAAAAGGTTTGGTTGTTTTTGATGCCGTTGTAGAAGGAACTCCAAGTCATGCTGCACATCCAAATAATAACAATTCAATTTACAATTCGATAGCAGTTTTACAATGGTTTAAAGATTTCAAATTTGAAAAACCTTCTGTAGCTTTGGGTGATGTAAAAATGACGGTTACTCAAATTAATGCTGGTAAACAACACAATGTAGTTCCTGCACATGTAGATTTAGTTGTTGATGTTCGTGTAAATGATGCCTATTCAAATCAAGAAATTGCAGACATTTTACAAGAACAATCTCCTTGTACTAAAATTACACCAAGAAGTTTACGATTAAACTCCTCTTCTATTTCTACAGAACATGATTTAGTAAAAGCAGGAATTGCAATGGGAAGAGAAACGTATGGTTCTCCTACCCTTTCAGATCAAGCCGTATTAAGTTGTCAATCATTAAAATTAGGCCCTGGAGATAGTACGCGTTCGCATTCTGCAAATGAATTTATTTATCTTGCAGAAATTGAAGAAGGAATAAAGATATATGTTCAACTCTTGAATCGTGTAATTGTTTAACAAAAAATATAACAAAACGTCATAAAGAGGGAGATATGACGAAGTTATCTCACTTTAAATAAAAGAGATTGCTTCATTCTTCGCAATGACAACAAAATATAGAAATTATGAAACTTTGGGATAAAGGATTTTCAATAGACAAACAAATAGAACTTTTTACAGTTGGTAATGATAGAGAAATTGATATGCATATTGCAAAATATGATGTCCAAGCTTCTTTAGCACATGCAATAATGCTAGCATCTATTGGTATTATAACTGCTGATGAATTGAAAGATTTAAAAAGAGGATTACAAGAATTAGCTGCTGATATTGAAAATGGAACATTTGTTATTGAAGCCTCTTTTGAAGATGTACATTCTAAAATTGAGTGGGAATTAACCAATAAATTAGGAGAAGTTGGTAAGAAAATTCATACTGCACGTTCTAGAAATGATCAAGTTTTAGTTGCACTTCAATTGTATTACAAAGAGAATTTATCAATTATAAATGATAAAACAAAAACACTTTTTGACACACTTTTAGGTTTAGCAGAAACGCATAAAGAAAGCTTATTACCTGGGTATACACATTTACAAGTTGCAATGCCTTCATCATTCGGATTGTGGTTTTCTGCGTATGCAGAACTATTAATTGACGATGTTTATATGCTAAATGCAGTTGCTAAAGTGGTAGATCAAAATCCTTTGGGTTCTGCTGCTGGTTATGGAAGCTCATTTCCTATCGACAGAGAATTAACAACAAAAGAATTAGACTTTGCTACGCTAAAATACAATGTGGTTGCTGCACAATTAAGTAGAGGAAAAAGCGAACGCTCTATTGCTTCTGCTTTAGGCGGTTTGTGTAACACAATGTCTCGTTTTGCAATGGATGTTTGTTTGTACATGAGTCAGAATTTTAACTTTATCACATTTCCTGATGAATTAACTACAGGAAGTAGCATTATGCCACACAAGAAAAACCCTGATGTCTTTGAATTAATCCGTGGAAAATGTAATAAAATTCAAGCTTTACATACAGAAATGGTACTAATAACCAACAATTTACCAACAGGTTATCACAGAGATTATCAATTGTTAAAAGAAAATATCATCAATGCTTTTGAAGATGTAAAAGACATTTTAGACATCTTTAATTATTCTATTCAGCAAGTTATTGTAAAAGATATCGATTTGAATGACGAGAAATATCAATACTTATTTACTGTAGATAGCATTAATAATTTAGTGGTTGAAGGCATGTCTTTTAGAGAAGCCTACCAAAAAATTGGTGGACAAGTACAAGCAGGAACGTATACACCAGATTTAGGAAAACAACATTCTCACGTAGGAAGTATTCATAATTTAAGTTTGGATAAAATTGCAGAAAAATATCCTAAATAATAGAAATCACAAATAGAAACATCAAAAATTACAATCACTTACAAACCAATTCGGTTTTAATATTTTTTATATTGCTATAAAATATTAATTATGATAACCAAAATTGAACACGTAAATATAACAGTTCCTGATATTGACGCTGCTGTATCTTTTCTTAAAATTGTTGCTCCAGACTTCAAAATAATGAAAGATGAAAAACCTTTAAATGATAAAAGGTGGATGCATATTGGTAATAATGAATATTATTTTGCTTTGCAAGAAGCACATTTAGGTGCTAATCCAAAAAAGCAAAATCAAACCTATATTAATTACGGATGTAATCATATTGGTTTGGTCGTAAATAATATTGATGCCATTGAAAAAAAGCTAATTAAAGCTAGATATAACAAAGGAATTGATACTCCAATAGAGAAGTTCAGAAAAAGAATTTATTATTATGATAACGCAGGTTTTGAATGGGAATTGGTAGAATATTCATCAAAAAATACTGAAGATAAATTTTTGTATGAGTAATAACTTTTAGAGAAGCCTTCCAAAAAATTGGTGGACAAGCGCAAACAGGAACATATAAACCAGATTTAGGTAAACAACATTTTCACTTAGGAAGTATACCTAATTTGAGTTTGGATAAAATTGCAGAGAAATATCCTAAATAATAGAAATTTTGCTAACGGTCTAGTATAAGAATAGTAGCGGATTAAATGAACGTTCCTTGTGGACAGCAAAATTTTTAATTTAATGCAAAAACGGTTTGAGTATACACCCAAACCGATATTGCTTTTTCGCCATTTTATAAGTGGTTTTTACTTCAATTCTTTCAATAATGTATTGGCTGCAAGTTTACCCAATTCATTAGAAGCTAAAGGACTTGCACCTGTGATTAATTTTCTGTCAACACAAACGGTTTTATCAGATTCTGTATTAACAATAGTAGCACCTAACTTTTTCAATCTTTCACTCACACCGTTTTTCATGTGTCCTGGTAAATAACCAATCATTGGTGTCATTTCATCCACAGCGTCCGGAAATACAGCCATCTTATATCCATCGTAAATAAATTTTTGATTATCAAGTGTAGTAGATAATAATGCACCTGGACCATGACAAAGTGTAATTGTAAACAAGTCACTTTGATATGCCCAATTCAATACCTTCCCTACGTTTCTATCTTCTGGAATTCCAATCATTGCTCCGTGGCCACCTGGTACAAATACAGCAGCATAAGAACTATCATTTACAAATGAATTCGTAATAAAATCAGCTAACTTTTTAGGCTGCTCAAAACTCGATTTGTACTCGTTGTAAATTGCTTTTACATTTGCGTCTTCTTCAGGAAAAGCCCACATTTCAAATACAACAGGTTTACCAGTAGGCGTAGCTATTTCAAAATCAAATCCTGCATTTTTAAGGTGTAACATGGGCACAAGTGCTTCTATTGGGTGATTTCCTGTAGAAAAGAATTTACCGTTTTTCATCTCCAAGTTTTTTTTCTCAGTGAAAATCACCAAAATCTTGGATTTGTCTCCTTGGTATTTTGTGTACTTGATGTCCTCAAAATCCGTTTTAGAAACTGTTCCTAATGATAAAGCTAAACTTGAAGGGCTATACGAGCCATCCGCTTCTAGTTTAGGTTGAGCCATAAAATAGATTACAATAAATGCAAGTAGAATAACACTTGCTAATCCAATTAATATTTTCTTAATCATAATTTTTGTTTTTAGTATTTGAAACAAAAGTATAGTGCTGGTATAAGATAAAATTTACCCTATGGTAAGAAAACTATTTTTTAGCATTTTCTATTCTTATACGACTTAAGCTTTGTTGTGTAATGCCTAAATAAGATGCGATGTGATAGTTTGGAGTGTATTGTTCAATATCGGGATATTGTTTCAGAAACAAATCGTATCTCTCCGTAGCAGTTAGTTGCAATTGATTTAAGATTCTTTTATGCAAACTGACTACATGACGCTCTAAGTTTTTCCGTTGGAAAGCTTCAAATTCAGGGAATATTGAATATATCCCATCCAATTTTTTAGCATTAAATTCGATTATATTTGAATCAGTAATGCACTCTATTGTTAATGTAGATAGTTCATTATTGTAGATAGCCATAAAATCACTAATCCACCAATTTTTGATCGCAAATTGTAAGGTGTACTCTTTCCCATTTTTATTAATACAATAAGCTCTTAAGCAGCCGTCTTTAACAAAATATGTATTCTTCACAGCTTGTCCTTGTCGAATCAAAACATCCCCTTTAGAAGCCGACTTTTCTATTGCAATAGAAACAACATATTCTTCGGCCTTTGAGCTAAGAATTATACTACTTTTTATTTTATTGATTAAGGCTTCCAATTTTAGTCTTTAGGATAATTACTTACAACGTTAACATGAATATTAAACATTTTAATATTTTATAAACGTAGTTAGCGAAGTTCGCGAATTATTCTTTTAGAAACAAACCCTACTTCTTCTTAAACTTTTCAATCAACAATAGATTACCCAAAACCATTGTAAAGGCATACCTAATATCTTCTATAGGTATTGTTGCTAAACGGATTTCTAAATAATAGAAATTTTGCTAACCTTGTTGTTTATGGAAAAGTTGCGTGTTTAAGTAGCTAATTTAGCAAATAAGAATGGAATAGAAAGCCCGAAAGGATTATCTTAAATAGGCTTATACTAGCAATAAATTTAATGAAGAACAGCGTTATTTTTTAGCTCAGTTCTTTGTTGTGATTTGTATTTATTGTTTCAAGTATTTTTCCAACTGACCTCTCTCATTTGTTATTGATAGAGTAGTTTTACCTAAAGAATCAGTAATGATATTATTAATTATATCGCAATTGAAACTTGTTGTATCTATTTGAATTTTCAAAAAAACATCGTACGCATTATTTGAACTTGTGCTACAAGTTAAAGTCACTTCGTATTCAGTAGTGTCCTCTAAAGTATTATCAATGTATATTTTCAGTTTATTATCCGATGAAAACTCAATCTTATTGGATGAATCCTCTTCTGAAACCCAAGTTCCAATAATTAAAGATTTGTAAGTCTTAAATCGTTCTTCTTGAGATTGTGCTTTACACCCAAATGTCAAACCTAAAGTTATTATTAATATTATTTTTAAATTTTTCATAATTTCTAATTTTATTTACAATTAATTGAATCCTTTGCTTTTTGAAATTTCTTTTTTCTATCTTTTAATCCTTTCAATTTAGGGTTTATTGGTTTTGTTACTTTACTAACAGAGGTTAAACTACTTATTATAATTTTATCAACAACTCTTTTTTTATAGTACCAGAGACCACTTAAAACTGCTAAAGTATCATTGGATGCTATAATATTAGGATTTGAAACGGGATCAATATCTGGGTCATATTTATTATTATACCAAGTTTTAAATGCTTTATAATTATCTTTCCATGTTAACTGAAATATTCCTCTACCTCTATATTTATAACCATCACCACTAGCTACATTTCCATTTCCAAATTTACAGCACATTGCAATATTAGCAACTCCAGATGAATTTTTTAAATAATCAGGTGCATAATAAAGATTTTTATCAGATTTAGCTTTTAAAGAATCCATAGTAAATTTGGAATAAGTTATAGCTAGTTTACTTGCAGTAGTCCAATAAGTACTTTCAGTAACGCTTAATTTATTAAAACCTCCTGTTTCGTGGCCTGCTTGTGCTAGAAAATGCCATAAATCTTCATCACTATCTATGCCAAAGTCTCTACCTTTATCATTTATAATTTTAGCAAGAGTTTCAGCTTTACTATCAGGCATATTTGGAAATACTTTCTTTAAATCTTCTTTAGAAGTATCGCAATCATCAACACAATTTCCATTTTCATCTTCTTTTTTTCCTTCAGGGCAATTACATTCTTTAGTGGCTGTATCATAAATTTTCCCACCAGAACAAATAGAGTCGCATTTTCCAGTAGTAGGGTTTTTCTTATAACCCTCAGGGCATTTTCCTTCTTCATCAGGGTCAACAGGACTAGCCATTAAAATTGCAGCAGCAGCAGAGGTTACTTGACCAGAAGATAAACTAGTTCCACCACTGCCACCAGTAGGAATACCATTTGATGTAGCTCCATTTACATAATTACCATATCCTGTACTTCCTGGTCCAGAGGTGTAATACCAATTATAACTATTACTATAGCCTGACCCAGTACTGCTACCATCACTATTTCCAACACCTGAAGCTGTAATAGTTACTTCATCTAAAACACCTTCATCAAAATCACCTAGAGTATCTGAGTTCCAACAATCTCCTTCTGTTGTTAAACTTTGAAAAAATAAAAGTGGTAAGAAACTAGCTTGTTGAGTTTGTGTTTTTACAACAAAACGTTTAGTGAAAACACCTTTTTCAATACGATATCCGTCAATAAATTTACCTTTTAAATCATTAAAATAGATACGACCATTTATAATACTACCATCTTTATCAACATCATCTTTCCATATAGTAAAAACTACGTTTCGTATATGATTGTTAACACTAATAAAATAAATTTGACTATTATATTGACCATTTCTGTTTATTTCAGAGTTTGCAGTTGTAAGTTGAGCATTAGTATATGCAATCTCATTATACTCCAAAGTATTCCAATCTGGAGTAACTTCAAGTTCATCTTTAGTTCCTTTTGCATAAACCCTTTCTAGTTTAATTTTTTCTTTTTTAGAGTTAAAGAGTGCAATTGCATCTTTAAAGGAAACTGTTTTTACATTATTGAAATCAATACTTTCTGGTTTAATAGCATTATCTTCTAAAGTACAATTCCATAAGAATAATGTTACTCCAAAGAGAAAAAGCCTGAATATTAGAAAATTTTTACTTTTTTGCTTCTTTTTCATATTTATAAATTAAGCTATAATTTTTGAGTTTTCAATTCAGCCAGTAAACTGGCAAAATATGTCTTGTCCTGAAATATGGCTACAGGTTAAAATTGAATTAAGCTGATAATTTATATACCCTATTTGGTATTTTATAGTCTAAAGATAAATGTAATCTTACTTCATTGTATAAATTAATTGCATTTTTTGCAGCTCTCTTTTGCCTGTACTTTTTTTCATCTGATTTAACTATAATTCTTTCATTTTAAAATTAACATAACTATAAATAGTATAATATTTATCATTTTTTAAAGCATTTAGTAAGTTGTTATTTTAATGATTTCTTTTAAGTCATTCATAGCTCTATGACCAACATTGTAATCATTTTACAAACATAAAGCAAAAACAACAACATGTCAATCCCTGAAAACGGTGAAATTTTTTCCTCACTGAAAACCGTTAGTTTTCTCACTGTTTTCAGTTAACCAAAAAAAGGTAATAACAATATTTAAAGAAGAAGTCTTGTGAGGTTCAATGAGATTAAATGTACGCTAAGAATAGTGATTATAAAAAAAACGGATAGAAACCAAAACGAACTTAATTATTCGTCTCATTTTAATTTTACTTAGGTCTCAGTTTTAATATTTTAAAAGGTCATCTCTTTTTTCAGTTGTCTTATTTTATATGGCATAACGTGTTGTATAAGATTAGGTGCGTGTAAATAGAGACTTACCAACGAATAAGAAATGAATTTAATAGATAAATATTAACCTTTAAAAAAGACCATGGAAGCGCTTAATTTTATACGGCTTAAGTTTGTCTTTTAATACTTTTGATAAATAATCAGAAAGAATAAAAGAGCGCATTAAGGTTAATTTATTGTTTCTTCAAAAAATCGGATACTAACGAATTTTTATCAGATTCCATTTCGTTAGTCCAACCATCTATCCACCATCTGCCATTTTCATAATGAAGTTGAATACTAACCAGTCCTCTAACACCTGTAGTAGTTTCAGGTTCGTATCTTATTTCATATGCGCTCCAAACTTGAACGATATTTCCAAATTGACTAACCTTTCTTTTTAGTTCTTTTTCATAGAAATCTTTTCTCTCGGACAGCCTTAATTCGTTTTGTAATACTTCCAATGCAACAAATTCAGCTTTCCCATTTTCGTGTATGAAGATTATATGTGCATTTTTAGAATGCATATATGTATCTCTTTCAAATTCCCAAGGATCACTACTCGAACCAGAAGCAACATCATAATATGCTTTTATGATTGCATCTACAGATTTTACGTCTTCTGCGTATTTTTCTTTGTTCGTTTGTCCGAAGACTAAATTACAAGCGAAAATTATGCTAATTGATGTAAGTATTATTTTGTTCATATCTATTGGTTTTTAAATTTTTGCTAACATATTACTGTATGGATAGTGGCGTGTTTAAGCAGCGAATTTAGCAAATAAAAACTAGATAAAGTCTGCGAGGACTTTCGTAAACTGGCTTTTACGAGCATTTTTTTTTACACGGCTTAAGTTTACATTTTATAAATTTAAGCAAATAACCTGAAAGAATAAAAGAGCGCATTAAGGTTAATATATACGGTGAAGCCTAGACTTCGACAACATTGATAATCCGCTCTCTTTTCTACTAAAAAATCACGTTCAGTTCTGTGAGACCTAGATCTCGTTTTCAAGTTGTTGTGAGTAAAAGTAGGTTATTCTTTCATAAATCAGTTCTTATGAATAAATATAAGGAAATTTTTGGAGTTGACATTAGCAAAGATGTATTTGATATTCATGGAAGTAAAAGCGGCCATGATCAATTTAAAAATAATCTATCGGGTTTTAAATCCTTTCTAAAAAGCCTTCCTAAAGAATCATTAGTTTTAATGGAGGCAACAGGTTACTATCATTATCGGTTAGCTCAGTTTTTATTTAAACAAGGTGTTTTAGTTTCGGTAGTAAACCTTTTATCAGTAAAGCGTTTTATCCAGATGAAATTAGCAAAAGTAAAAACAGATAAAAGTGATGCAAAAGCAATTTGTGAATATGGTAAAATTAATGAAGTGCCTTTGTATAAAGCACTTACAGATGTTCAAAGTGAATACTTACAATTGTTTCGATTGATGGATAGTTGTATCAAGAAACGAACTGCCACTAAGAATAAAATCCATGGAGAAGATGTTTTAGGAATCCCTTCTAAATATGTTTACCGGTCATTAGTCCGAATTAAAAAGTATTTAGACAAAGAGATTTTAGGAATAGAAAAGAAGCTGCTATCTTTAGTGAAACAAGAACAGCAAGTACAATTAACATTGTTGCCAAGCATTCCAGGAATAGGACTTAAAACCGCCTTATTTATGATTGTAATAACAGATGGTTTTGATAAGTTTGAGAATGCAAAACAGTTGTATAGTTATGTAGGCATCACGCCTACAATACGGGAATCTGGTAGCAGTGTAAGAGGTAGAAGCCGAATAAGTAAGGTTGGCAATAGAAAGTTGCGAAACCTTTTGTTTCCGTGTTCTTTTACAGCATGCAAGCAAAACAAGGGGTGTAGAGAAATTTACGAGCGAATTGTAAACAAAGGACAGCCCAAAAAACTAGCACTGATAGCAGTTTCTAATAAACTATTAAAACAGGCTTTTGCTATCGCAAAATCAGGGCATCGGTATGATCCAACTTTTGTGTCGGTATTTGTGGCTAAATAGTAAATAAAATCTAAAAAAAAAATGAACAAAAAAAGCTTAATTATAAAATTAAGCCTAGAATAATAGTGTACAAAATTAATGAAGAACAGCGTTGTTTTTTAGCTCAGTTCTTTGTTGGCTTTTAGTTCTTTAATTTCGGTTGTATGCTTCATTAAGATTTTTCATTACGCAATTTATATTTTTAGAGTTCGAGTATATTTCAGAGTCTTTCAATTCAGCAAACTTGCTCAAATTCCTAAACACATTTGTTGATTTGTTCAGGTTTGTTTTACTAATTATTTACTTGATTTTTTATCAAGTTATTTATTCGAATGAATTTTCTAGAATCATATAGAGTTAAGTTTTACTTTTTGATAAGCTTTATGAAAATGTAAATAAATAAGACAATCATGAAAATAAAAATAGTTAAATCTGTGTTTGTACCTGTCTTATACAAATATACAATTGAGTTATTTCTTTTAATTATGTTATTATTGGAATTATTAATATTGAGTTTAATTGAAACTATTAGCAATAAAATTATACCTAGAATTGATAAAGTTGTTTTTTTTTTCATTTATACATTTTATGACCCTATATTTTACCTGCATGGTAGAATATACTGACGCTTTATAACAATTTGTTTTATTCAAGTAAATATAAGCTTTGCGGTAAACCGTAATTATACCTTTAGATTTCCGAAAATACTCCTGTTTTTTTTTACAGTACTATATGCTCGAGTTCTAAATGGAGCTGTTTATACTTAAAAATACAATGAGCGAAGTTACTCTCTTTAAGTATCTAAATATACCGTATAAATACCCGTTTTTTTAGTGATGTCATTTAAAAAAAAATCTGTCATTAATAGGTTGTTACATCTAAAGATGGGTGTATTTCTTTTTTTTAGCTTCTTTAATAGGTATATAGCATGTTTGTAGGTATTTTATTCCGTAGAAGAAACCCATCAACAAAACAAAAACTAGAAAAGCATAATTTACAAATGTGTGTGCTTTTCTAGTATTTAGAATAATTATTGGTAATAAAATCAAGATAAAAAACAAGGTTATGAAACGTGTTGCTTTATTTGATAAAAGTAAGTTTTATTTAAAATAGGCTAAAGAATAATGTATAAATATGCTTGCATACAGCGTGCAAAAAAAAGAACATATACTACTAAATTGGTATTCTAAAAGGTACCAAATTTAAATGATAATCCGCATTAAAAACCCAAACGTAATTTGCTGTAAAAATAGCATCCCAAATTAAAAAAAAAGGTGTAAACTATTGTTAATGAAAGAAAAACGGCTTTCCACTACTTTATGAATCTCATTTTTTTCTCGAATGAATATAAAAATGGAATACTAAAAGGTCCTAAATTTAAAAGCAGCAATTTAGGTACAGTAAGTAATCTATAATATTAGATACCTACAGTTTTGTATGCTAGCTTTTCTTTTTTTATTAAATCATCAATGGCATCCCAAAGTGCAATTCTTTTCTCTAAGGATTGTTTTGCAACCATTAACGTTTCTGTCCACTTCTGGTCATCAGTACCACAAAGCTCTGACACCATTTTAAGAGAAAGAGGGCCGTGTTCATCTCCATCAAGTTCTATATGCCTTTCAAGGTAGTATTTTAGCTTGTTATAAGTTTCGTTATTAGTGTCAAATTTATTCAGAATTTCAATAAACATATCTGGTATAACATCTTCCCTTCCAAAAGTAAAAGCAGCAGCAGTAAGGTGTGGCTTGTTGGTTTCTAACACTGAAAATGTAAAATTAACAAAATCTGCTACTCTAGTATCAATATTTATTTCTTTTAATGCGTGTTTAACGGATTGTCCAGATTCAATCAGTTTTATGAAAAAATTTATTTTATCTGTATTTGCGCCTACTTGTAACATTGCTTCTAAATACATTTCAAAGTGACTTTTAGGGGCTCCTAATTCATTAATATCACTTTCCTCGCCATGAACAATTTCATTAATAAACCTTGATAATGTTGGATTCTTAGAAGGAGTCCATGGTGTCTTAACAGTTGTAAGGTTTATTTGAAGATTTTTTAAAAGAGACATAAAATCCCAAACGGCAAAAACATGATTTTCCATAAAGGTTTTAATATCATTGATGTGCTGAAAGTTTCCATAAATCTTATGACGCTGCAATTGACTTCTTAATTCAGCTATTTCGTTTTCAATGTGGGATATTCTATTCATTTATTTTTTTATTAAACTTGTATAAAATTAATAGGTTTATTTGATGTTTTATAAACCTAGTTAGGTGGTATTATTTTTTATTATAAACTATTTTTTAAATTTTTCAATCAAAAAAACATTCCCAAAAATCATCGTAAAAGCATACCCAATATCTTCTATAGGTATGGTTGCTAAACGGATTCCTAAATTTTCTGCATTGTTATACCAAACAACAGGTTCTTCAAGTCCTGTTCCTGTAAGAATTCCGTTTACAATAAAAAACGGAACTAAAATTATTAGAAAAGAAATATAGAATCTTTGTAGGTATTTTATTCCGTAAAAGAAACCCATCAACAAAACAAAAACCACAAAACTGTAATTTACAAATGTGTATGCTTTATCTGTATTTAGAATAATTACTGGCACTAAAATCAAGATAAAAAACAAGGTTATAAAACGTGTTGCTTTATTTGATAAAAGTAAGTTTGGTTTAAAATAGGCTAAAGAATAATGTATAAATATGCTTGCATACGGAATACAAAAAAAGAACATCCACTCCTCTATTGGCATTCCAAAAAGCAACAAATTCATATGATAATCCGCATTAAAACCCCAAACGCCATTTGCTGTAAAAATAGCATCCCAAATTAAAAAAACAGTGGCAACCATTGTTAATGAAAGAAACACGGCTTTCCAATGTTTTATGAATTTCATTTTTTTCTCGAAAGAATATAAAAATGGAATACTAAAAGATCCTAAATTTAAAAGAAGGTATAAAAACACTAAATTTTTGGTTTTTTAAAGTATTTAAAAGGTACAAACAACATTCCAAAACATTGGCTATCTTCTTTCCTCATATTTTTATGATGAATTTTATGCGCCTTTCTTAATCCTTTTAAATAAAAGTTATTGGTGTTTTTAAACCATTTAAAACGTTGATGAATTAATACGTCATGCACTAAAAAATAGGCCAATCCGTAACATAAAATACCCAATCCTATAAAAAATAAATAGGTGTGCTCTGTATAGGTTCCGTAATAGAATAGAGCAATACTTGGAATGGCAAAAACAACAAAAAAAGCATCATTTTTCTCAAAACCTTGGTATTTTGGTTGATGATGATCTTCATGCAAATACCATCCAAAACCATGCATTACAAATTTATGTGTACACCAAGTGATGCCTTCCATTAATAAAAAAACAGCAAAAGTAATTAGTCCGAACATTATTTTATAATATTTAATTTATATTTCACGTAGCTTCTTGCCAATAAATTTATTTTCATTGGGTCTGAAATACGAATACGAGTATCCATAATTCTTTCTGATGGTACGGCTTTTAATTTTTTTAATAAACGTCTGTAGTATCTATACGCCATATACACTCCAAATTTTGCTTCAACAGGCAGTTTAAGAATTCCGTTTTTATAAGCAAAATCGAAATCGGCCTCAATCTCATCAATAATAAGTTGTTTTGAAGCTGCATTTAATTCCCCTAAATTTATATTCGGAAAATAAGAACGATTTAAAACCTCATAATCATCTTTTAAATCACGTAAAAAATTCACTTTTTGAAAAGCAGATCCTAAACGCATTGCGGCATCTTTTAATTCATCATACATTTCGTCATTTCCATTCACAAATACTTTTAAACACATTAACCCTACAACATCTGCAGAACCATAAATATATTCGTCATATTCTTCTTTGGTTTCATATTCAGTTTTAAATAAATCAGCTTTCATACTTTTTAAAAAAGCTTGCACCATTTCATCAGGAATATTATACTTACTTACTGTTTGCTGAAATGAATTTAAAATGGGATTTAAACTAATACCCAACTCTTTTGAAAGATAATAATCTCTTTCAAAATGCGCCATTAATTTTTCTTTGTCGTACTCATGAAAAGTATCTACAATCTCGTCTGCAAAACGAACAAAACCATAAATATTATAAATGTCTGCTCTAATAACGGGAGACAACATCTTTACCGCTAAAGAAAAAGAGGTACTATAACTTTTTGTAACTAGTTTACTACAATCATTAGAAACGCTATCAAATAACTCTTTCATTTTATTATTGATTATTAATGATTAATTCTGATGCTATTTTTCCAGAAATTAATGCTGGTGGAACTCCAGGTCCCGGAACTGTTAATTGCCCTGTAAAATACAAATTATTTGCTTTACTACTTTTTATTTTTGGTCTTAAAAATGCTGTTTGTAAAAGCGTATTTGCCATTCCGTAAGCATTTCCTTTGTATGAGTTGTATTCTTCTTTAAAATCCTTTACACAAAAAGACTTCTTAAATAAAACGTGTTTTTTTACTTCTTGATTTGTTAATTTCTCAAATCGATCTATAATTTTATGAAAATACTCTTCTCTTAAGGCTTCTGTATCTTCAATTCCTGGAGCTAAAGGTATTAAGAAAAATCCAGCTTCCTTTCCTTCAGGAGCAGAAGTTTTATCTGTTATTGATGTAAAGTTTGCATAAAACAAAGGGTCTGTTGGCCATTGTGGATTGTCATAAATTTCTTTTGCATGCGCATCAAAATCTGTATCAAAAAACAAGGTATGATGGCTTACATTTTTTACTTTTTTATCAAAACCAACATAAAATAGTAATGATGAAGGAGCAAAGGTCTTTTTATCCCAATATTTTTCTGAATACTGACGTAAATTTTTATCTAACAAGGTTTCTGTATGATGATAATCTGCGCCACTTAAAACAAGGTTTGTTTTAATTTCTTCTCCATTTACCAATAAAGCAGTTAAATTATTAGCGGTATCTGTAATAATTTTTTCAACATTAGCATTCGTTTTAAAGGTTACTCCTAAACTTTTTGCTAAAGAAACCATTCCTTCAATAACGGTGTACATTCCCCCTCTTGGGTGCCAAGTTCCTAAACCAAAATCTGCATAATTCATAAAATTATAAAATGCGGGAGTATTGTTGGGTTTAGCTCCTAAAAACAAAACAGGAAATTCTAATATTTTGATTAATTTATTGCTCTTAATATTTTTTCTAACTTGCTTTCTTATTGTTGAAAAAAACTGAGAAACTCTTGCTATAGTAGTTGTATTAACTAATTCTAAGGGCGAAACTCCCGGTTTATACACTAAGTCTTTAATAGCGGTATCGTAATTAGATTTTGCAGAATCTAAAAAAGTCTTCAAGTGTTTTGCGCTTCCTTTTTCTGTTTCTTCGAATAAATCGTAAATCTCTTTTAATTCACTAGAAATTTTAACGGAATCATTTTCTCCAAAATAAACTTCATAACCAGGATTTAATTTATCCAATGTATAATAATCTGAAGGTTTTTTACCAAAATCGGCAAAAAAACGTTCAAATACATCTGGCATCCAATACCAAGAAGGACCAATGTCAAAAGTAAAACCCTCTTTTTTATACTGCCTTGCTCTACCTCCTAAAGTATTATTTTTCTCTAAAACAATAACTTCAAACCCCTCTTTTGCTAAATAACAAGAAGCTGATAATGCAGAAAACCCAGAACCAATAATATGTACCTTTTTATTCATTTTTTATTTTGTTTAACAAAGATAGTAAATAACCAAACAAAATAACAGAAGAAAGAATTTAATTATAATACTTTTAACAAGTCTGGAATAGAATCATAAAATTGAATGTTCGAATTTAATTTAAGATGTTTAACTTTATTAACTTTTCTTCCTGTTGCAATAAATTGATTTTTAGAAATACTCATAATTTCATTAATCTCTTGGAAATAATTTTCAATTTTATCGTCGTAAGGTTGTATCGTTAAAGATGTTATAAAACATATTTCTCTGTCGCTCTCTAAAAAATAATTTAAATTATTTAAAGGTAAACTTTGCCCAAGATAAACTGTGTGAAATCCTCTAAGAACTAATTCATAATTCAAGTACAAAAGCCCTAATTCATGTATTTCATTTTCAGGTAAAAACAATACATACGTTTTATTTGTATTATTAATATTGTATTGCAGTTTTTCTGTATTCGATTGAATTTTTTGGGCAATTAGATTCGAAATGAAATGTTCGTGTGCGGGGAGTAAAGTCTCAGTATGCCACAATAAACCAATATTCTCTAAAAAAGGGATAAAAACATCTTTAAAGATTTCTCGAAATGTTTTTTTGTGTAATAATGTGTTGTAAGAATTATTAAATAGCACTTTATCAAATTGAAACATAGACAACTTAAAAGCGTTTATAGCCTCATCATTAACTGCTGTTTTAAAAGCCAACTCTCTTGACTGAAGCGTAATAGCTTCATCAGACATCTTTGCAATCTTAGAAACCTTAAAATTATTATTGTTTAATAAAACAATATTTAAAAGTTTAGTTAAGTCTTCCGGGGTGTAAAATCTAATATTAGTTTCAGTTCTTTTTGGAATTAACAAATTATATCGTTTCTCCCAAATACGAATTGTATGTGCTTTTATGCCAGAAATATTTTCAAGGTCTTTGATTGTGAAATCTTGCTTAATATTGTTCAATGTATTTGATTTATTATTCAACAAATCTAAATGTTTTTTTTTAAATAAAAATATATTTTAAAAAGAATTGTAACATTTTATACTTTTGAGCTACTCATAAAGAAAACTAACTAAAACGAAAAAGTGCAAAAAGATTTAGAAGCTAAATTTTTATCGGACTTTGAGAAAAATCAGAATATAGCTCATAAAATTTGTAGGATTTACACTACAAATCAAGATGCACATAATGATTTGTTCCAGGAAATCACCATACAAGTTTGGAAAAATTATTCCAAATTTAGAGGGGATTCTAAATTTAGTACTTGGATGTATAGAGTTGCTTTAAACACAGCGATTTCATTATATAGAAAATCTACAAGAACTATAAAGACACAAGATATAAATGACGTAGTTTACAAAATAAAGTCTACTGATTATGATGATACAGAAGAAAGACAATTAGCAGCATTGTATAAAGCAATTCATAAATTAAACGATATTGATAAAGCGCTCATTTTATTATACTTAGAAAACAAACCTTATAAGGAAATTTCTGAAACACTTGGTATATCTAGTGTAAATGCAAGAGTAAAAATGACCAGAGCAAAAGAAAAATTAAAAAAATTTTTAACCCCATAAAAATGGATTTATTAGATAAATATAAAAAAGCTTGGGAGAATCAACCTGAAGAAGCGAACAAGCTTTCTGCAGTTGAAATCTATAAAATGGCACAATCTAAATCGTCATCAATTGTAAAATGGATATTTATTATTGGTCTCTTAGAGTTTGTAGTTTTAAACTCGCTCTATTTCTTAATAGATATGGATGAAGCTTATGCTGAATATGAAAAAATGGGCTTAGAAAGTTTTATTTTCTACTCTCAAATTATAGCATATATAATTCTTTTTTACTTTTTGTGGATGTTTTATATGAATTACAAAAGAATATCTGCAGTGGATTCTACAAGAAAATTAATGACTAAAATTATTAAAACTAGAAAAACGGTAAGAAACTATGTATTATTTAATCTAGGTTATATGGTACTAATCATGTTTACGGTTACTATTGCTTCAATAAATTTAAAATTTGATGATTTAAATACAAAACAAATTCTACTTATTATTCTTTTAACAATTATTGTAACAGCACTAATTTTAGGTCTTTTATGGTTGTTTTATCAATTACTATATGGAATTTTATTAAAAAAATTAAACAGAAATTATAAAGAATTAGCTAAATTAGACAGCAAAAACTAAGGGTCCTTATGAAAAAAATTCTTCTTCTTTTATTTTTAAGTGTATCATTGTTAACATGCGCTCAACAAAAAACTGATTTCTGGAAAAATGTACGTTATGGAGGAGGATTTTCTCTTGGTTTTGGAACAAGAACAACCATAGGTATTTCACCAAGTGCAGTTTATGATTTTAATAACGGTTTTTCTTTAGGAGCTGGTTTAAATTATATTTATAGCGAGTTTGGTACAATATCTACAAGTTTATACGGAGGAAGTATTATTTCTCTATATCAAGTTCCTGTAATTGGAGTACAACTTTCTGGTGAATTTGAACATTCTTTCGCAAAACAAAAAGATGCTTCAAATTCTAGTGCTATAAATACTAATTTTCCTGCATTGTATTTAGGAGCTGCCTACAATAAAGGAAGGTTTTCATTTGGGTTAAGATATGATGTTTTATATGATGAAAATAAAAGTGTGTATGGATCTCCAATTTCACCAATAGTACGTTTTTACTTCTAGAAATTTTTTAATTCTAATAATAGTTTTTCTAACATAACATCTGTGAAATCATGATGCGTTACAATTCTTATTTTCCCATCTCCCATTGGTGTTAATAAAATATTTTTTGCTTTCATTTTATTGATAAAATTCATGTCTCCAACTTTTTCATCAACATAAAAGATAATAATATTAGTTTCTATTTCTTCAACTTTAGTAACATAATTACAAGAAGATAAAACGGCACCAATTAACTGTGCTTTTTGGTGATCTTCTGCCAATCTTTCAACTTGATTTTCTAAAGCATAAATTCCTGCCGCTGCTAAAAAACCAACTTGTCTCATTGCTCCGCCTAACAATTTTCTAATTCTTAACGCTTTTGCAATATGTTCTTTAGAACCTAATAAAATTGAGCCAATTGGCGCTCCTAAACCTTTTGATAAACAAATTGAAATTGTATCAAATAATTGTCCGTATTGTTTAGCTGTTTCATTTTTAGCAACCAATGCATTAAATAATCTTGCCCCGTCTAAATGATATGCTAAATGATTCTCTTTACAAACTTCTTTAATCTTTTCTAATTCCGTAAAATCCCAACAAGCTCCTCCTCCTTTATTTGTTGTATTTTCCATACAAACTAAACGAGAATAAGGAACATGAATGTCTGATCTTCCTGCAACAGATTTTTTTAATTGTTCTGCAGTAAACATTCCTCTATTTCCATCAATTAAGCTACAAGTAACACCAGAATTAAAAGCGGCTCCTCCACCTTCATAATTGTAAACGTGCGCCCATTTATCACAAAATAACTTATCACCAGGTTGTGTATGTAGTTTTATCGCCGTTTGATTCGCCATGGTTCCAGAAGGAAAAAACAAGGCATCTTCCATTCCAAATAACCTGGCTGCTTTTTCTTGCAATTCGTTAACTGTTGGGTCCATTTTAAAAACATCATCACCAACTTTTGCATTCATCATTGCATCCATCATACCTTTGGTTGGTCTGGTTACTGTATCTGAAATTAGGTCTATTATCATAGCTATGTTTGTGGGTAACGATTTTTCGCCACCTTATATTTTATTAATTAATATCTGTAATCAGTGCCAATTGGCGATCCGTCTGGAATTTTTGGCGCACTAACTTTCTTAAATGAAGTTGGATTTTTAACAAAACCATTTATCATTTTAATCATGTTTGCATCATACATTTTCTGAATTCCTTCCGTTTTTTTGTCTTTTATGAATGTTTTTATTTGATCTAACTTAAAAAACACAATTGCATTTACTTGTTTGTATTGGTTTTTATTAGCTGCCAAATAAAATAATTGCTCTAAAACCTTTGTATTTATAACATTTTGTAATTCTTGATAATAAGTATCTTCATGCGTTTTCTTAATCGTTTTAGCAATCAATTCATCTATTAACTCATCTAAACCTAATTGTCTTTTTTCTAAACTTTTATGAGCTACTAATCTTGAAGTTCTTTCTGGATGCAATAATAATTCTAATGTCATTTCAGATGCAGTTTCTACTGCTGAAAAAGCATCAAACTCCACTCCTAACTTACTTTTAAAAGATTCTCTACTTCTGCCAAATCCCATTGCTCTTGGAGGAAATAATTCTAACTTTTCTTTTGGAATTGCAATTTCATCTACTGCAATTGTTTTTAAAACAGCTTGTAATGCAATTCTTTCTGTTATGCCAGAAACACGACTTACAACTGTTTCTTTTCCTCCTTTTACTGCGTAAGAATAATCTAAACCTCCAATTAATTTTACAGTAGCTTCTGTTTGAAATCTATGGAAAAAATAAAGTGGTACAAAAACATCTTCTAAAACAGAATAAGGCTCATTTGTTTTAATATTGTCTGTAGAAAAGTTATTAATAGCCGTTTTTCTAATTTTAAGAATCGTGTATAATTCATCATAAATAGTACCACCATTATCCCATAAATGTGCAGATATACTTGCACTTCCTTGAGACCTTGCATCTGAATCAGACAAATATTTTAATCCATTTTCAGTTGCATTTTCTAAAATCTCGTTTAACTTTTCATCTTCATTTTCTATAAAATCTTGATAAAAATAAGCAACTGTTACTTTATCCCAAACTCCTATTTTAGTATCATAAGCATTAGAAAAATCAATTTCTCCCTCTTTTAAAGTAATCTTTGGATGTGGATAATCCATTACAGAAGACCTCTTATTTGTACTTGCTGCAAAATTATGCGCAAAACCTAAAGTATGTCCTATTTCATGTGCAGAAAGTTGTCTAATTCTTGCAATTGCCATTTGCAAAGCAAAATCATCATCAACTGTATTGTTTTTATAAGGCGCTTGTAACGCTTGTGCGATTAAAAAATCTTGACGAATTCTTAAACTTCCTAAACTAACATGCCCTTTAATAATTTCACCCGTTCTTGGGTCAGAAATACTACCACCATAACTCCAGCCTCTTGTAGATCTATGTACCCATTGTACCATATTATATCTAACATCTAAAGGATCTGCACCTTCTGGCAACATTTTCATTTGAAAGGCATCTTTGTATCCAATTGCTTCAAAAGCTTGATTCCACCAACTTCCGCCTTCTAATAATGCAGAACGAACTGGTTCTGGAGTTCCTCTATCTAAATAGTAAATAATTGGTTCTTTCGCTTCAGAAATTGCTGCATTTGGATTTTTCTTTTCTAAACGATGTCTGTAAATAAAACGTTTTGTTATAGATTGATTAACAGGTGTTGCATAGTCTAAATAAGACATTGGGTAGCCTCCTGAACGAGGATCAAATTTTCTAGTTTTGTACTTATTATCTGGTAACTCTACAAAAGAATGATGTTGATTCACAGAAACTAAACTCGCATCTGGTGTAACACTTCTAATATTAGATCCTTTTGGAGAACCTTTAAAAGTTAATAGTACATCAAACTCAATATTTTTAGGAAATGCTCTTGTTCTTTCTAAATTGAAAGCACTTTTACTTTTGTCTAAACTATAACTTCCTTGATTGTTTCTTGCTAAACTTCTAGAAACACCATGCGCATCTCTCATAAAAAAATCAGTTGCATCAACTAAAAAGACACCCTTTTTCTGTTCTTTAATAACAAAACCATGTAAAACTGATTTTGCAAAAGCTTCTTTTACAGATTTTTTTTCTTCTTTATTATTTGTTATTGCTCTATAATCTTGATTTGGCTGAATCAACATAATTTTATTTCCAGCTTTCTTGAAATATACAACTACTCCATCTCCTAATTGACCTCTATCTAAACCAATGTCATTTGAACCAATTCCTTCAGAAAGTGAATGCACATATAGAAATTCTGAATCTAACTCATCAATCTGAAGAAAGATCTTATCTTTATTTTCATCATAATAAAATGTAAAATAACCTTCCTGTTTTGTAATTCCCTTTTGGAGTTTATTTCCTGATTTTTCTGTAAAAAACTGAGAAAAACCATTCGCTGAAATAGAACTCAAAAATAGAATAAGTAGTAGTTTCTTCATTTTAAAAATATTTTCTATAAATCTATAAAATAACTATCAGCTTTTAAAAGAAGAAATCCTAAAATTTCATTTATTTTTGTAAAGCCTATGATTACACAAGAACAACTTAAAGATATAGCGACAAGAATTGAGAAATTGAAATCTTATTTAGAGATTGATAAAAAACGCATTGAAATTGCCAATGAAGAGGAAAAAACTGTAAATCCAGATTTTTGGAACAATCCAAAAGAAGCAGAAATTTTCATGAAAGAGCTTCGTTTCAAGAAAAAATGGGTAGAAGATTATCAAAAATCCATCTCTTTAAATGAAGATCTAAATGTACTTTATGAATTCTATAAAGAAGGCGAGGTTGAAGAGAATGAAGTTGTTGAGCAGTTTGAAAAAACAAGTACTTTTTTAGAAGACATTGAGTTTAAAAATATGTTGTCTGAAGAAGGAGATTCTTTATCTGCAACCATACAAATTAATGCAGGAGCCGGAGGAACAGAAAGTTGTGATTGGGTAGAAATGCTATCTAGAATGTACTCTATGTGGGCAGAAAAGCATGGTTTTAAACTAAAAACACTTAACTATCAAGCGGGGGATGTTGCAGGAATTAAAACAATTACGATAGAAATTGAAGGCGATTATGCTTTTGGTTGGTTAAAAGGAGAAAATGGTGTTCATAGATTGGTACGTATTTCACCTTTTGATTCTAATGGAAAACGTCATACAACTTTTGGTGCTGTTTATGTTTTTCCTGTGGTAGATGATTCTATAGAAATAGAAATAAACCCTGCAGATATTGAGATTGTTACTGCAAGATCTAGTGGTGCTGGAGGCCAGAATGTAAATAAAGTAGAAACGAAAGTTCAGCTAACACATAAACCAACAGGTATTCAGATTTCTTGCTCTAATTCTCGCTCTCAGCATGATAATAGAGCAACGGCAATGAAAATGTTAAAATCTCAATTGTATGAAATTGAACTTAAAAAACAACAAGCTGCAAGAGATGATATTGAAGCTAATAAAATGAAAAATGAATGGGGAAGTCAGATACGTAATTACGTAATGCATCCTTATAAATTAGTAAAAGACGTTAGAACTGCACATGAAACAGGAAATGTAGATGCCGTTATGGATGGAAATATAAATCCGTTTTTAAAAGCATATTTAATGTTAAACGGACAGAAAAGTAATGATTAGAAGCTAATTACTGCTTTACACTATTTCTTTTTATAAAACCAAAAGGTTAAGAACGGTTTCAATCAGGACTAAACCTATTTACTAACTAATAGAAAACTTAAAAACTTCAAAAAAAATGATAAAAATATACCACAATCCACGTTGTTCAAAATCGAGACAAGGAGTAGAGTTATTAGAAAACTCAGGGAAAGAATTTGAAATTATAAAATATTTAGATGACGTTCCTTCAGAAAAAGAATTGACAGAAATTATTAATTTATTAAACATCTCTCCTATTCAATTAGTTAGAAAAACTGAAAAAATATGGAAAGAAAACTACAAAGGAAAAGAACTATCAGATAAAGAAATAATTAAAGCAATGATAGAAAACCCTAAACTAATTGAACGCCCAATAGTTATTAATAAAACCAAAGCTGTTATTGGTCGTCCATTAGAAAATATCTCAACAATTATTTAGTATTTGTTTAACAAAATATTAACGTTTATTAGTTAAACTTTTAAAGAGATTTGTTGTCTTAAAAGAACACCTATTCAAAGACAATGAAAAATATTACTTTACTTATTTTATCTCTTTTTGTAACCACAATTTTATTTGCACAAAGACCAAACCAGTCTTCAATAACAATTACTGGAAAAATAGTTGATTCTAAAACAAATCAACCTTTAGAATACGCTACAGTTATTTTAAAAGATATGAAAACTCAGAAAATTTCTGGAGGTATTACAAATGAAACAGGTACTTTTAAAATAGAAACTCCAGTAGGAAAATACGAAATTAGCGTTGAGTTTATTTCTTTTAAAACTCAAAAATTCCCTATACAAGAGTTATCAGTAAATAAAAATTTTGGACTTATAAAACTGCAAGAAGACGCAAGTAGTTTAGATGAAATAGTTATAGTTGCAGAGAAATCTACAGTAGATATTCGTTTAGACAAACGTATTTATAATGTTGGAAAAGACATGACTGTAAAAGGAGGAACTGCTTCAGATGTTTTAGACAATGTACCTTCTGTAAGCGTAGATGTAGAAGGAAATGTAAGCTTAAGAGGTAATGAAAATGTACGTATTTTAATTGATGGTAAACCTTCTGCTTTAGTGGGTTTAAGTGGTGCGGAAGCACTAAGACAATTACCAGCAGACGCTATAGAAAGAGTGGAAGTAATTACCTCACCATCTGCAAGATATGATGCAGAAGGAACTGCAGGAATTTTAAATATTATTCTAAGAAAAGGAAAAGCTTTGGGCTTTAATGGTTCTATAAATGCCACTGTTGGAAATCCAGATCAATTTCAACTAGCCACCAATTTAAATCAAAGAGGATTAAAGACAAACTTTTTCTCTAACTTCGGATATAACTACAGAAACGGACCAGGAAACTCTTTTACAGATTTAAGAAACCTTACCAATGGCGTTATTACAAGTTCTCGAATAGAAGATAGAGAATGGCAGAGAAAAAGAAATAGTTTTAACTCAAGTATTGGTTTAGAATATTTTCTAACTAAAAAAAGTTCTTTAACAGGAACCGTTTTTTATACAAATACGAAAGGTGGAAATTTCTCCGAAAACAATATTCAAGAATTTGATAAAAATAGTCTTTTAACAGATAGCAATCTAAGAACTCAGGATGAAGACTCTGATGATGAAACAGTACAATATTCTTTAAATTACACAAACAACTTTAATAAAAATGGCCATAAACTAAATCTAGACTTTCAATACAGTGACAGTAAAGAAAACGAGGAAGCTATCAATTTAGAAACAGGTTTTACAGATGAAACTAACATTACAAACGAAGCTTCTAAAAACACTTTATTACAAGCAGATTATGTTTTGCCAATTGGTGAAAATGCTCAATTTGAATTAGGTTACCGAGGAGATTTTCAAGATTTAACTTCAGATTTTTTAGTAACTCCTGTTTCAGATCCAGATTTTGACCCATCAAATAGCTTAGAATTTGGTCAAGATATTCATGCATTTTACTCGCAATACGGAAACAAGTTTGATAAATTTTCTTTCCTGTTAGGACTTCGTTTAGAAACTACAGATGTAAAAGTAAGGTTATTAAACACTAATGAAAATAACGACTTTAGTTACACAGAGCTATTCCCAACAGTAAATTTTGGTTATGAAGCAACAGAAAAACAAAGCTTTACTCTGGGGTACAGTAGACGTTTAAGAAGACCAAGGTTTTGGTATTTAAATCCGTTTGAATCAAGAAACAGCCAGAATATTATTTTTAAAGGAAACCCCGCTTTAATACCCACTTTTACAAATTCTTTCGATTTAGGATACTTAAACAGAATTGGTAAATTAACTTTAAACTCCTCTATTTATTATCAACATTCTAAAAATAATATTAGTAGAGTTACAAGGCAAGAAATTAGAGAAATTAATGGTAATGACGAATCTGTATTAATAAGAGAACCAATCAATTTAGCCTCAGAAGATAGATATGGATTTGAGTTCACAGCCAATTATAATGCAACTAGAACAGTAAAATTCGACGGAAGTTTTAATTTATTTAACTCTAAAACAGAAGGAGTTTACACCTACGATTTCCTAGATCCAACATCAAATACTACCAATACAATTACAGAAGACTTGAGTAATAGTAACACAAGTTGGAGAGCACGTTTTAACGCAAGAGTAACCTTACCTTATAAAATAGAATGGCAAACAAGATTGTCTTATAGAGGGCCAAGCGAAAGTGCACAAAATGTAAGTGATGGAATTTTCTCAGCAAACTTAGCCTTCAGTAAAGATGTTTTAAAAGAGAAAGGAACGTTGGTTTTAAATATAAGCGATGTTTTTAATTCAAGAAAAAGAAACGCTGTAAACTATACACCAAATAGAGATGCGCCAACAAATATTTCGGATCAAACTTTTCAATGGAGAATGCGTCAAGTATCTTTAAACTTTACGTACAGATTTAATCAACAAAAAAATCAACGACAAAAAGGCGGAAGACAAAATGGTGGTGGAGAAGAATTTGAAGGTTAATATTTTTGGCATTTGAAAAGGCTTGATGTACTATTTTTTAATTGCCATCATTACAAATCACCTCTTTTTTATGTGATACTACAATTTATTCTTAATCAATAGATTACTTCGTACACTCTTGATTAAGAATATTAAATAAGCTACAAAAAGGTTTAAGTATCAATACTAGACCCACACACTAAAATCAATAAAAAAACTCGTTCAATTTCTTGAACGAGTTTTTTTATATAAATATAATTAAAAGCTTACTTACCTTCCGCAGCTCTTTTTGCTTCTTTTTTTAATTTCATATTTTCCCAAATAGTTCCACCAATCCAATAAGGAACAACAAACGTTAATAAGAATATTAACAACCAAAAACCTGTTGTAAAAATAAACATGAATAAAACTAATCCTGAAAATTGTGAAAAATCTAACATTTGCTTTTTTTGAAAATTTATTACTGCAAAAATAAGATATATTTTCAAAAAATAGGCATCAAAAAAATATTTTTTTTTGTTCTTTAAAAATGATAATTATCAACTATCTGTGATCATAGTTTTTTGTAATTTTGCCGCATCATAAATTTACATTTAAATCATGAAATACAGAATAGAAAAAGACACTATGGGACAAGTAAATGTTCCTGCTGATAAATATTGGGGTGCTCAAACAGAACGTTCAAGAAACAATTTTAAAATTGGTGCATCCGCTTCAATGCCATTAGAAATAGTCTATGGTTTTGCGTATCTAAAAAAAGCAGCTGCATTTACAAATGCAGAATTAGGTGTTTTAACAAATGAAAAACGTGATTTAATTGCGCAAGTTTGTAATGAAATTTTAGAAGGAAAATTAGATGATCAATTTCCTTTGGTAATTTGGCAAACAGGTTCTGGTACACAATCTAACATGAATGTGAATGAAGTTATTGCAAACAGAGCTCATGAAATTGCTGGTAAAATAATTGGTGAAGGAGAAAAAACCATTCAACCAAATGATGATGTCAACAAATCTCAATCATCTAACGATACATTTCCAACAGGAATGCATATTGCTATTTATAAGAAAATTATAGAAACTACAATTCCAGGTATAGAACAATTAAGAGATACTTTACAAACAAAAGTTGACGCTTTTAAAGATGTTGTAAAAATTGGAAGAACCCATTTAATGGATGCAACTCCATTAACTTTAGGTCAGGAATTTTCTGGTTATGTAGCGCAATTAAACTTCGGTTTAAAAGCGTTAAGAAACACTTTAGAACATTTGTCTCAATTAGCTTTAGGAGGAACAGCAGTAGGAACAGGATTAAATACACCCGCTGGTTATGATGTTTTAGTAGCAAAATATATTGCTCAATTTACTGAAATGCCATTTATTACAGCAGAAAATAAATTTGAAGCTTTAGCTGCACATGATGCTTTAGTAGAAACGCATGGAGCATTAAAACAAGTTGCAGTTTCTTTAAACAAAATTGCAAACGATATTAGAATGTTGGCTTCTGGTCCTCGTTCTGGAATTGGAGAAATTATTATTCCAGCAAACGAACCAGGAAGTTCTATTATGCCTGGAAAAGTAAATCCTACGCAAGCAGAAGCAATTACAATGGTTTGTGCACAAGTAATGGGAAATGATGTTGCAGTGACCGTGGGTGGAATGCAAGGACATTATGAATTAAATGTTTTTAAACCAATGATGGCTGCAAACGTTTTACATTCTGCTCAATTAATTGGAGATGCATGTATTTCTTTTGATGTAAATTGTGCTGCAGGGATTGAACCAAATCATACAAGAATTACAGAATTGGTAAATAATTCTTTAATGCTAGTAACTGCTTTAAATACAAAAATTGGATATTACAAAGCTGCAGAAATAGCAAATACAGCGCATGAAAACGGAACAACCTTAAAAGAAGAAGCAGTTCGTTTGGGGTATGTAACACCAGAACAATATGACGAATGGGTAAAACCTGAAGAAATGACTGGAGGTTTGAAATAAAAAAATTCCAACTAAATTTTAAAAGCTGCAATTTATTTTGCAGCTTTTTTATCTAAAAAAATTAATAAAAAATGACAAATCACGAAGATTTTATGAGTGAAGCAGTAAAAGCTGCTTTAAAAGGAATGAATAATAATGAAGGAGGCCCCTTTGGGTGTGTTGTTGTAAAAGCGGGAAAAGTTATTGGTATCGGAAATAACAAAGTTACTTCAACGAATGATCCAACTGCGCATGCAGAAGTTACTGCAATTAGAGATGCTTGTAAAAATATTGGTTCTTTTCAATTAGATGGTTGTATTATTTACACTTCTTGTGAACCTTGCCCTATGTGTTTAGGTGCCATTTATTGGGCTAGACCAGATAAGGTGTTTTATGGAAGTAATCAAATTGATGCTGCAAATATTGGTTTTGATGATGAATTTATCTATAAAGAAATTCCATTACCATATGAAAAAAGAAGTATTCCTTTTCAACAAGTTGGAAGAGAAATTGCTTTAGAACCTTTTCAGAAATGGTCTGAAAAAGAAGATAAAACAGCATACTAAAAAAAATCCGAAGTTTAAACTTCGGATTTTTTTGTTTTATAAATAGTGTTCTTTAATTATATCTAAATGATGATTTTGATGTCCAGAAATAATAATTCCAACTGCTCTTACAGACATGTTTTTTCCAGAACCTACTCCTATTCTTAACAAATCTTCATCTGAGAAACTTTTAAATAGTTGAATTGTACTTTTTCTAACCACGATCATTTCATCTAATAAATCTTTATAATTTCTTTTATTAGCGTTACAATTATCAGTAAATAAATCATGATCAAAACCCGGTAGCGCTGTTTTATCATTTCTAGCAAAACACATTGCTCTATAGCTAAAAACACGTTCTGTATCAATTAAATGCTGTATTAATTCTTTAATTGTCCATTTTCCTTCAGCATACGCATATGCTTGTTTTTCTTTAGGTAAATTCTCTAAAATTGACATGAATTTCTCTTGAACGTCAACTAAGTTTTCTATAATTGATTTATCATTTTCTAACAATGTTTTAATATAAGGTGCATAATAGGATGCATATTCATTTGTTGTAATCATGTTGCAGTTTTATTGTAAATTTGTGAACCAAATTTAATCATTTTTTATGACCAAGTTATTCATCAATATAAAAGAATTAATTCAAGTTAGAGATATTTCTGTAAAAAAAGTAGCTGGAACAGAAATGAGCATGCTACCAACTATTAAAAATGCTTTTTTATTAATTAAAGATACTATAATTTCTGATTTTGGTTCTATGGATAATTTACCAAAAACTTCTGTTGATGAAACAATTGATGTAACTGATAAAATGATTTTACCAACTTGGTGTGACAGTCATACACATATTGTTTATGCAGGAAATAGAGAACAAGAATTTGTTGATAGAATTAACGGATTATCTTATGAAGAAATCGCTAAAAACGGTGGTGGTATTTTAAACTCTGCAAAGAAATTACAAGAAACTTCTGAGAAAAAATTATACAAGCAATCTGCTAAAAGACTTGAAGAAGTTATTGCTTTAGGAACTGGTGCAATTGAAATAAAATCTGGATATGGGTTAACGTTAGAAGCAGAACTAAAAATGCTGCGAGTTATAAAAAAACTGAAAGAGAATTATAGCATTCCAATCAAAGCTACATTTTTGGGTGCTCATGCAATTCCTCAAGAATATAAGAGTAATAAAGAAGGTTATATCAATTTAATTATTGATAAAATGTTACCACAAATTGCAAAAGAAAATCTAGCTGATTTTATAGATATTTTTTGTGAAGTTGGTTATTTCTCTGTTGAAGATACTGATCGCATTTTATCAGCAGCAAAAAAATATGGATTCATTCCAAAAGTACATGTAAATCAATTTAATTCGATAGACGGAATTGAAATTAGTGTAAAACACAATGCTTTATCAGTTGATCATTTAGAAGTATTATCAGATAAAGATTTAGAGATTTTAAAAAATTCTAGTACAATTCCGGTTGCTTTACCTTCTTGCTCTTATTTTTTAAGCATTCCTTATACGCCTGCAAGAAAAATTATTGATAATGGTTTACCTTTAGCTTTAGCTACAGATTACAACCCTGGTTCTACGCCATCTGGAAATATGAATTTTGTAGTATCTACTGCTTGTATAAAAATGAAAATGACGCCCGAAGAAGCAATAAACGCAGCAACAATAAACGGCGCTTTTGCAATGAACTTAGAAAACAATGTTGGTAGTATTTGTAAAGGAAAATTAGCAAATTTTATAATAACGAAAGAAATTCCTAGCTATGGTTTTATACCTTATAGTTTTGGAACTAATTTAATAGAACGTGTTTTTATAAACGGAAAAACTATTGACTAAATTTTTTGTTATTTTAATTTTTATAGTACTCAACCTCAGATTTTATTAATCCTAAAAATAAGTAAAATCGTTTTAAAAATAATTTTAAAATCATTCATTAAGCTCCAATTTTTAACATAATCTATATTTAATTGTACTTTTTGAGGCCATAAAACCTCATTATTGTAGACTATTGGTTTTTTTTGCTTCTTTAGTAATTCTTCTTCATTTACAAATTTTAAAGTAGCCATTGAGGTTAAACCAGGCTTAACAGAAAGAATTATTTTGTTACTTCCTTTTAATTTATCTGCATAACCTAAAACATCAGGTCTTGGACCAACAATACTCATCTGACCAAAAAGTACATTAAAAATTTGTGGAAGTTCGTCTAATTTTGTTTTTCTTATAAATGCGCCAAAAGAAGTAATTAAAGGCTCTTCACCAGACTTCATTGACTTAATCTTGTAAATGGTAAATAGTTTTCCGTTCTGCCCTACTCTTTTTTGAAAGAAAACTCCAAGTTCTTTATTAATAATTGTAGAAATAATAAACAAAATAAAAATTGGAATTATAAAAAATACAATCCCAATAAGTGATAAAAAAAAATCGCTGAATCTCTTAATTAGTTTTTGCTTATGAGAAAGCATTATTTTTTTAGCTTAAAAAAGTTTATAAACTTAGTAAATATGCTCTGAGACTCTTCACTTTCATGATACCCATAACTATATTTTCCATAGCCGTAACCATAGCCGTATCCATAGCCATAACCATAGCCGTATTTATTTTTAATAGAAAAGTCATTTAATACATAACTTATATTAGTAACTTCTTTATTTCTATATTTATCATCAATCATTTTCATCATTCCTTTTTCAGAATAATTCTGACGAATAACATATACAATTGCATCAGAGTACTTAAACAACTCTAAAGCGTCAGATACTAACCCAACAGGAGGTGTATCAATAATTACATAATCGTAGTCTTTTTGAAGCTGCTTAATCATATTATCAGCATTCTTATTTAATAATAGTTCTGATGGATTTGGTGGTATTGGACCAGAAAGGATTAAGTCTAAGTTAGGAACCTTAGTTGGTATAATAATTTCTTCTAATGTTTTTTGATTAATTAAGTAATTAACAACTCCAACATCATTAGTTAAATCAAAATCGGCATAAATTTTTGGCTTTCTTAAATCTAACCCAACTAAAACCGTCTTCTTTCCACTTAAGGCAAAAACAGTTGCCATATTTATAGAAATCATGGTTTTTCCTTCACCACTTACAGAAGATGTTAATATTAATGTTTTGGACCCTTCTTCCTGAGCATTTTTAAATAAAAATTGAATATTAGACCTTATTGCTCTAAAGGATTCTGCTACAGAAGATTTTGGTCTTTCAAAAACTGCTAAATTATTTTTAGATAGATTTCTACCAACAACACCCAATACAGGAATTGCATAATTATTTTGAATCTCTTCTGCGGTATGTATTTTATTATCTAAAACTTCTCTTATAATTATATAAAATAGCGGAAAAATAACACCTAGCATTAATCCCAATAAATAATTAAAATTGGGTTTAGGATAAATTGGCTTATTCCCTAAATCTTTAGCTGTATCAATTATTTTAACATCAGAAACATTTGCTGCTATAGCAGTACCCGCTTCATAACTTTTCTGTTTTAAATAACTATAGTTCGTTTCAGAAATCTCATAATTTCTTTGATACTTTAATAAACCTTGTTCTCTTTTTGGAAGTTTTTTAAGCTTACTTTTATAGGTAGACAATCTCGAACTCAGCTTATTTAATCTATTTTTATTTACAACCTTTAATGTTGATATATTTTCAAGTAAAGAATTTTTTGCTAGATTTATTTCATTACTTAATCTTATTATATCTGGATGATTGTCAGTTATTATATTTCTTAACCTTTCTCTAAGTGTAGATTTTTGGATTAGAACAGTAATTTCTTCAGCTATTTTAACATCTTGAACAATAACCAAAGCAGGAATAGGTATGTTATTCTCTATAAACTCATTATGAGTTAAAATATAATTTCTTAAATTATTTAAATAATCATTAAAACTTAAAATCTCTTTTTTTTCTTTTTCTAAACCTATAGTCTCATCATAAATAGCATTTCCTTCTGTAGATAAATCAAAAATATTATTTTCTTGTTTATAAATTCCTAATTCTTTCTCTATACTATTTAAACTATCTTGTTCTCTTGCGAACAACTTATCTATATATTCTTTTGTTTTTTTAGCGTATAATATTTTTTGCTCTTGCTTAACTTCATCAAGTATTTGGACAGTAGCATTTAAATAATCTACAATCCTATTTTTATTTGTACCCTGTTTCGTTAATCTAAGCATTGATGCTGCATTTGTAATACTTGCAACACTTATAGATCTGTTTCTTCCTACAGTTCCATCAAAACTACCAAATTTAATTAAGTACTTTTCTCCAATTATAAAATCACCAACTTTATCAACTGAAAAGTTTAAAAAAGGCGTATTAATTTCTTCATTAACTTTAAATTCTTTTGAAAAAACTGCTGTTGATGAAGTATATAAACTTGTAGAATTATTATCATAATTTATTAATGTATTTGCGTTTAACCCATTAAAATCAAATGATAATTTAAATGTATTTTCTCCTGTAATTTCAAATTCTATAAGCTTTCCATATAATTGAGATTTATCAGTTTTTAGATTAATTACAAATGGTGTATAACCATAAACGTCTTCTAACCTATATCTCCCTTCTTTAAGATAATCTATAAAAAAGTTTAATTTTTTTACAACTTTTTCGTTATGAGATCTAGATGTTAGAATGACTTTAATTGTTTCAACTTCATCACTAGAACCTCCCCAATTAAAAGCAATATTTGTACCCGTTGAAAATAAAGGATTATTCTCTTCTTTTACAGATAGTGTTGTATTTAAACTATAAACCTTAGGTTTATAACCATTCATGAATTTTGCAACAATTAGCCCAAGAATAATAGTTACAAAAAAAAGTTTCCAGTATGATAAAACTTTAAAAACATACCACTTAACATCAACATTATCTTGAATTTTACTGCTATTAAGTTTATTTTTTATATCCATAATTTAGAAGTTTCTTGCTAAGATAAAAGTTGAGGTTATCAAAGTAAAAATAGAAACTATTGTTGTTAGCGTTTGTAAGCCAGTAGTTCCTGTACCCCATGCCTTTTGTTTTAGAGGAATAACATTTATATAATCGTTAGGTTTTATATAAAATACATTTGAGTTGAATGCATTTATATCTGTTAAATCAATTACAAACTTTTCTGTCCCTGTTATAGAATTTCTTATAACTTCAACTTTTTTTCTATTTCCTACAATTGTAATATCACCTGAATTAGCAATTGCCTCTATAATAGATACTCTATTTTGATAAATTATTCTTGGTCCTGGATTATTTATTTCACCTATTATTGTATATCTAATTCCTGATAACTTAACAGATACAAAAATATCTTCTTGTTTTTTTATATATTTTCTTAGTTCTTTTTCAATTTTTTTTCTAACCTCAACTGTTGTATAACCAAGAACATTAATCTCACCTAAATTAGGTATTCTAATATTTCCATAACTATCTATACTATAATCTAAAAAATAACTTCCACCTCCATTAAAACTTTGTCCAGAATTTCCTGATCCACTATTACTCCCACCAGTACCTACACTTTCTACTTTCTTAAATATTTTTACCAAATCATCATCGTTAGATTTTATAGCGATATTAATCATATCATCAACCTGTAACTTATAGGGTATATTGTTTATACGTTGAATTTCAGTTTTTTGAACTGGATTTCCCTGAAGATAAATTAAATCCTTACTTGGAACACAAGAACCTAAAAAAAAGGAAACTAAAAATAATAAATAGTAGTATTTCATTATAAAATAATCAAGAATAGACACAAATATACTTTTTATCAACGTAATGCTATAATTTTATTTTAATTTCGTTTTTCATTTTTTTCAAATGCTAAATATAACAATAGAGTACCTTACCTTTTTACTTAAATCTACAAATCAGCATGGAGTCCATTCTCCATTTTCTTACAAACTGATAACTAAATGTTTATACAAAAAAACAACTAGCAGTTTATGGGGGAAATTTAAGGAAATAAAGCAACAATTATTAGATAATAAAGAAACTGTTAAAGTCACTGATTTTGGTTCTGGTTCTAAAATTTTTAAAAATGATGAGCGCCAGATATCAAAAATTGCTAAAGTTGCTGGAATATCAAATAAAAAAGCAAAATTATTAATTCGATTAGTTGACTATTTTCAACCTAAAAATGCTTTAGAAATTGGTACTTCTTTGGGTTTATCTACTTCTGCTATAAAATTAGGTAATCCTAATTGCAAAATAGTAACATTAGAAGGTTGTCCAGAAACAAGTAACGTTGCACAAAATTTATTTAAAAAAAACAATTTTAAAAATATTCAAGTAATATCTGGAGAATTTAAAAACACAGTACCACAATCTGTAAAAAATGAACAGTTTGACTTTATTTATTTTGATGGAAATCACAATAAAAAATCAACATTAGAATACTTTAATAGTTGTTTAGAAACAATAAATAATGATGCTATTTGGATTTTTGATGATATTTATTGGAACTCAGAAATGAAAGAAGCTTGGAAAGAAATTAAAGCACATCCAAAAGTTACTGTAACTATAGATATTTTTCATTGGGGAATTGTTTTCTTCAGAAAAGAACAAGCAAAAGAACATTTTAAAATAAGAGTTTGATAAAAGGTGTAAGTGTTTATTATTTAAATGTTAAATGATATAAAAGGTAAACGCTACAACTTTGAAACTTTGTAACTTTGTTTCTTTACAATAAGAAAAAAATGAAAATATATACAAAAACTGGAGATGAAGGTACAACCGCTTTATTTGGAGGCACAAGAGTTCCTAAATACAATTTACGCATAGAAAGTTATGGAACTGTAGATGAGTTAAATTCTTACATCGGTTTAATTAAAGATCAGGAGATAAGTCCAATTATTAAAGAATCTTTGTTGAAAATTCAAAATGAATTATTCACTTTAGGTGCAATGTTAGCAACACCTCCTGATAAAGAAACTCTAAAAAGTGGAAAAGAGCGTTTAAATATTCCTAAAATTAATGAAAGTTCTATTCTTTTTTTAGAAAATGAAATTGATAACATGGAGCAAGAACTTCCACAAATGACTCACTTTATACTTCCAGGAGGTCATCAAGCAGTGTCATTTTGTCACATTACAAGATGTGTTTGCAGACGTGCAGAACGCTTATCTGTAGAATTAAATGATCTAGAAACTATAAATAATGATATCTTAAAATACTTAAACAGACTTTCTGACTACCTTTTTGTGTTGGCACGAAAATTGTCTAAAGACTTATCAATAGAAGAAATCAAGTGGATTCCTACTAAAAATTAATACGTTCTTTTTTTTATCGATTTGAAGAATTTTTAAATTTTATTTTCAATTTAAATCACTGATATTTAATATGTTATAAAATAATAAAAATACTTTACAATAAATTTCTTAAAAAAGACTTGCATAATTCAGCAAAAAAATTATTTTTGCACAAAATTAAACAATTAAGAAATGTATTGGACATTAGAATTAGCATCTTATTTAGCAGATGCACCTTGGCCAGCAACCAAAGACGAGTTAATAGATTATGCTATTAGAACTGGATCTCCTTTAGAAGTAGTAGAAAACCTACAAGATATTGAAGATGAAGGAGACGCATATGACTCTATTATTGAAATTTGGCCTGATTACCCGACTGAAGATGATTATCTTTGGAACGAAGATGAATACTAAAAAGTAATATTAAAAATATAAAAAGTCTCTAAAGAGGCTTTTTTTTTGTTTTTTTTCTATTCATTAAATAAGAAATATCAATCTTTTTTAAAAGACTGATTTACAGTTGAATAATACAGTTATTTTTAAAACTGAAAAAAAATATAAATCTATGAGTATCTTAAATTCAGTAATTAAACTTTTTGTAGGTGATAAACAGCAGAAAGATTTAAAAATTTTACAACCAATTGTTGAGGATGTAAAGAAATTTGAAGCAGCACTTGCTAAGTTATCGCACGATGAATTACGTGCAAAAACGCAAGAATTTAAAAACAAAATAAAAGAAGCTACTAAAGAATTTAATGATAAAATTATAGCTTTAGAAGAAGAGGCAAAAACAGCTAACATAGATAGACAAGAAGATATTTACACAGAAATAGATTCTTTAAAAGATGAAGCATACAAAGTATCTGAAGAAACCTTAAGTGAAATTATGCCAGAAGCTTTTGGTGTGGTTAAAGAAACGGCAAAACGTTTTGTTGAAAATAAAGAAATAGAAGTTACCGCTTCTACTTACGATAGAGAATTATCTGGAATTAGAGAGAACGTAATTTTAGAAGACGATAAAGCAATTTGGCAAAACTCTTGGGATGCATCAGGAAAACCTGTTACTTGGGATATGGTTCATTATGATGTTCAATTAATTGGTGGTTCTGTTTTACATCAAGGAAAAATTGCAGAAATGATGACTGGTGAAGGAAAAACGTTGGTTTCTACTTTACCTGTTTATTTGAATGCTTTAACAGGAAATGGAGTTCATTTAGTAACTGTAAATGATTATTTAGCAAAACGTGATAAAGCGTGGATGGGACCAATTTTTGAGTTTCATGGTTTTACAACAGACTGTATCGATTATCATCAACCAAATTCTGACGAAAGAAGAAAAGCATATAATGCAGATATAACATACGGAACAAATAATGAATTTGGTTTTGATTATTTGCGTGATAATATGGCAAGTTCTAAAGATGATTTAGTGCAAAGACCACCAAATTATGCAATTATAGATGAGGTAGATTCAGTTTTAATTGATGATGCAAGAACACCTTTAATTATTTCTGGCCCTGTTCCTCAAGGAGACAGACATGAATTTAACGAACTAAAACCTTTAGTTTCTGACTTAGTTTCTTTACAAAGCAAGCATTTAGTTAGTGTTTTAGCTGAAGCCAAAAAATTAATTGCAGATGAAAACACCAAAGATGGTGGCTTCTTATTATTAAGAGTTTACAGAGGTTTACCAAAAAATAAAGCATTAATTAAGTTTTTATCTCAAGAAGGAATTAAACAAATTCTTCAAAAGACAGAAAACTTTTACATGCAAGATAATAACAAACTAATGCCAGAAATAGATGAAGATTTATGGTTTGTTATTGAAGAAAAAAACAATCAAATAGATTTAACAGATAAAGGAATTGCGTTATTATCAGAAAAAACAGAAAACGAGAACTTCTTTGTTTTACCAGATATTGGTGTAAAAGTTGGTGAAATTGAGAATGCAGAAACTACTGCAGAAGAAAAAACAGCTCTAAAAGAAGACTTATACAAAGATTTTAGCATAAAAAGTGAACGTATTCATACAATGAATCAACTTTTAAAAGCATATACTGTTTTTGAAAAAGATGTTGAATATGTAGTGATGGAGAATAAAGTAATGATTGTAGATGAACAAACGGGTCGTATTATGGACGGTCGTCGTTATTCAGATGGTTTACACCAAGCAATTGAAGCAAAAGAAGATGTAAAAATTGAAGATGCTACTCAAACTTTTGCAACGGTAACATTACAAAATTACTTTAGAATGTATCGTAAACTTTCTGGAATGACAGGAACTGCGGTTACAGAAGCTGGTGAATTATGGGAAATCTATAAATTAGATGTTGTAGAAATTCCTACAAACAAACCAATTCAAAGAGATGATAAGCAAGATTTAGTTTATAAAACTGCACGTGAAAAATACAATGCAGTTATTGATGATATTGTAATATTAGTTGCAGAAAATCGTCCTGTTTTAGTAGGTACAACTTCTGTAGAAATCTCAGAATTATTAGGAAGAATGTTACAAATGCGTAAAATTCCTCATAATATTTTAAATGCAAAACTACACAAACGTGAAGCAGATGTTGTTGCAGAAGCTGGTAAACCTGGTGTTGTAACAATTGCAACAAACATGGCGGGTCGTGGAACAGATATTAAATTAACAGACGAAGTAAAAAAAGCTGGTGGTTTAGCAATTGTGGGTACAGAACGTCATGATTCTAGACGTGTAGACAGACAGTTACGTGGTAGAGCTGGTAGACAGGGTGATGTTGGTTCAACTCAATTTTATGTAGCATTAGATGACAATTTAATGCGTTTATTTGGTTCTGATAGAATTGCTAAAATGATGGATAGAATGGGGTTAAAAGATGGTGAAGTAATTCAGCATTCTATGATTACCAAGTCTATTGAAAGAGCGCAAAAGAAAGTTGAAGAAAATAACTTTGGTATTAGAAAGCGTCTATTAGAATATGATGATATTATGAACTCTCAACGTGAGTTTGTTTATAAAAGAAGACGTAATGCTTTAGATGGTAAACGTTTGCAAGTTGATATTGCAAATATGATTTATGACACTTGTGAATCTATCATCAACAGTAGCAAAGCTGCAAAAGATTTTCAGAATTTTGAATTCGAATTAATTCGTTTTTCTTCTACAAGTTCTCCATTTTCTGAGGATGAATTTGAGAAATTATCAGAAAAAGAATTAACAGATAAATTATACGATATTGTTTCTGAACATTACAAAAACAAGATTGAAAGAAATGCAGTTTTAGCATTTCCAGTAATTAAAGATGTTTTTGAAAATGAAGGTGATAGATATGAAAGAATTATTGTTCCTTTTACAGACGGAGTTAAATCTTTACAAGTTGTTACCAACTTAAAAGAGGCTTATGAAAGTAACGGGAAAAGTTTAGTTACAGATTTTGAAAAAAACATCACGCTAGCAATTATTGATGAAAACTGGAAAGACCATTTACGTAAAATGGATGAGTTAAAACATTCTGTACAAAATGCTTCTTATGAACAAAAAGATCCTTTGTTAATTTACAAGTTTGAAGCTTTTGAATTATTTAAAATTACGGTTGATGAAATAAATAAAGAAGTATTATCCTTCTTATTTAAAGGAGAATTACCAACACAAGATAGCTCTCAAATTTCTGAAGCTCGTCAACAAAAAAGAGAAAGCTTGAATGCGAGTAAAGCAGATGTTCAAAACTCTACAGAACAAGCAATTAAAAGCTCTAGACAACAACAAGAACCTGTTGAAACAATTGTGCGCGATCAACCAAAAATTGGTAGAAATGAACGTGTTACAATTAAAAATGTAATGAGTGGTGAAGAAAAAGAAGTGAAGTTTAAACAAGCGATTCCTTTAATTGAAAAAGGAGAATTTGTTTTGGTGAAAAATAATTAGTCCTAAAGGTTATCGATACAAATTTCTTAAAATAGAAATTCAGGCAAACTATCTATAAATAATAAAACCGTTTAGAAAATTTCTAAACGGTTTTTTACATTTTATTTATAGAATTATTCTTTTATAAACTTGGTTGTAATTTTTCCTTTATGAGAAGAAAATTTTATAAAATACAATCAGCTTGATAATTCTTCTATATTTATCTTTTCAGCATTATTATTGAATTCCATAAATTTTAAACCACTAAGTATTTTAGTGATTTTTTTCCTCCAACATTATCCATTTGAACCTCTCCAAAAGGAGATTATTTCCATAAATAAGCAATAACTCCTGTTTTAATAGCACCTAACAGCTCAAAAGTAAATATTAAATTTGTTATAGTAGAACTATTTATAAGTTTAAAAAACTTGAGTACATAACCTACTTTTTAATCAGCTTTATACTCTTAACACCTGATACTGTTTTTATTTGAGCAAAATACAATCCCGCTTTTAGACTAGAACCGTCAATTACTGTTTCACTTGTATTTGGTGATAATGACATCACTTTTTTACCTTGTATATCAAACACTTTAATAGCTGATATCTTTAAATTATCCGTTTTAATTGTCCAACTATTTTTAGAAGGATTCGGAAATGCTTTAAAGTTTGAAATTTCAAAATCATTAGTGCCAAGTGATGGTTGTTTCCAGAAGTATATATTATCTACATAAATAGCCGTTGAAAAACCATTACCACCAGTAAACTTCAAATGAATCGCTTTTGTAATATCTTCTGTTATACCTGCAACAGCAATATCTATACCTTGCCACGCTCCATCTCCATTTGTAATCGCATGTGGAATTTCGGTACCCGAACTTAAGACTGTTATATTAGGGACTACACCATTAACAGTCCAAATATCTAAATGTAAAAATTCCATAGAAGTAAGATCTAGAACTCCATTAAATTCAATTCCTTGATAATTGAAGTTTGGATACGCTAGTACGGTATTTCCAGTATTTGCAGGTTCGAATATTGAACTTGCAGAACTAAAACCACTTTGTTGCCAATCTGGTGTGTAACTAGCACCTATAATATTGTTATATGAATCACTATATATTGAAATTACATCTATCGCCTCGCGCACTGGTGGTTCTGGTGCATCTATATTAGGTGCCCCTATATAAAACGATACCGAATACGTTTTAGTCGTTGTACCGTCTTGTGCGGTTACTAATACAGTGGCATCACCAGGTATTGAAGTAGCTTGCGTTATAGATGCAGAAGCTAAAGTATCTGAAGTTGTAGCCAATGTGATTTGAGGTACTATAGTTGTTCCTCCAGGCAATGACACTAAATAAGATTCAGAATTTGGTGTAAAACCTGCAATTGAAGTCCCATCGACTTTTAAAGAACTTAAAGTTGCATCTGATCCTTCAGCTGTTGGGCTTTTATAAAAATAAAGATTATCTACATAAATAGCGTTTGATGAACCATTACCACCAGTAAACTTAAACTGAATAGCTCTTGTAATATCTCCTGTAATTCCGTTTACCGGAATATCGATACTTTGCCATGCACCATCCCCGTTTGCAATTGTATGAGGAATTTCTGATCCCGAACTGATAACAGATATCGTTGATTTTACACCATCAACAGTCCAAATATCTAAATGTAAAAACTCCATCGCAGTAATATCTTGAGCTCCTTTAAGTTCTATACCTTGGTAACTAAAGTTTGAATATGCTAATACTACATTTCCAGAACCTGCAGGTTCAAATGTTGAACTTGCAACGCCAAAACCACTTTGTTGCCAATCTGGATTATAATTTGCATTTGATATATTATTATAGGTATCACTAAAAATTGAAATTACATCTAAGGCTTTGCGTCCCGGTGGTGTTGGTGCGTTTACATTTGGTGAACCAATATAAAAAGAGACTTTATACGTTTTAGTTGTTGTACCATCTTGTGCAGTTACTAAAACAGTAGCATCACCAGGTATTGAAGTAGCTTGCGTTATCGTCGCTGAAGCTAAAGCATCTGCTGTTGAAGCCAATGTAATTTGTGGTACTATCGTTGTTCCTCCTGCTAAGGGTACTAAATAAGATTCAGAATTTGGTGTAAAACCTGCAATTGAAGATCCATCGACTTCTAAAGTACTTAAGGTTGCATCTTCACCTGAAGCTGTTGGGTTTTTATAAAAATATAGATTATCTATATAAATAGCAGTTGAAGAACCATTACCTCCTATAAATTTTAATTGAATTGCTTTTGTAGTATCACCTGTTATGCCGGCAACAGGAATTTCTATACTTTGCCATTTACCATCTCCATTTGTAATTGTATGAGGAATTTCTGCACCTGAGCTTATAACAGATATCTTTGGAATTACACCATTAATAGTCCAAATATCTAAATGTAAAAATTCCATAGCTGTAATATCTTGTGCAGAATTAAATTCTATTCCTTGATAATTAAAGTTTGGATATGCTAATACTACATTTCCAGAACCTACAGCTTCGAATGTTGAACTTGCAGCACCAAAACCACTTTGTTGCCAATCTGGATTATAATTAGCACCAGATATATTATTATAGGTATCACTAAAAATTGAAATCACATCTAAAGTCTTACGCACTGGTGGTGTTGGTGCATCTATATTTGGCGCACCAATATAAAAAGAGACTGTATAGCTTTTAGTAGTTGTACCATCTTGTGCAGTTACCAAAATAGTAGCATCACCAGGTATTGAAGTAGCTTGCGTTATAGATGCAGAAGCTAAAGTATCTGAAGTGGAGGCCAATGTAATTTGAGGTACTGTTGCTGTTCCTCCTGGTAATTCTATGGAGTAGGATCCTTTATTAGGTGTAAAGCCTGTAATTGAAGACCCATCTACTTCTAATTCTTTTAAGGTTGCATCTGTTCCTGAAGCTGTTGGACTCTTATAAAAATAAAGATTATCTACATAAATAGCACTTGATGAACCATTTCCTCCATCAAACTTAAATTGAATAGCATTTGTAAGATCTCCTGTAATACCTGCAATAGGAATGTCAATACTTTGCCATTCACCATCTCCATTTGAAATTGCATGAGGAATTTCTGTACCTGAACTTATAACAAATATTCTAGGTGTTACACCATCAACAGTCCAAATATCCATATGCAAAAATTCCATGGAGGTAATATCCTGAGCTTCATTAAATTCTATTCCTTGATAATTAAAGTTTGGATATGCTAGCACCACATCTCCAGAACTTGTTGGTTCGAATATTGAACTTGCAGAACTAAAACCACTTTGTTGCCAATCTGGATTATAATTAGCACCAGATATATTATTATAGGTATCACTAAAAATTGAAATCACATCTAATACCTCACGCACTGGTGGTGTTGGTGCATCTGCTACTGGGGCTGTTAAGATACTTGTAGATTTATTTTGAGTAGAAGATTTTATTGTTCCCTTAAGAGCAATATTCTGTGATTGCCCATTTGCAAAAAATAATAAGGCAATTAAAAATAGTATACTTTTTTTCATTTTTTTATCGTTTAGTTAATAATCGTGTTGATTGTGATTGTTAACTGGAAAAATGATAATTTTAATATTAATTAAAGAAGCATGAATCATATAAAAACCATACAAAAACATAAATTGCACAGAAAACTATTAAAACAATTAAAGGCAAGGGCTTTAAGTTTTAAAAAAAAAAACGAAATCGAATAAATAGTATGAAATGCTGTAGAGTTGTTATGGAAATGTTGTGGAAATCTTGTGGGAATAATTATTTTAATTAAAAAGAAGAGAACATTTTATAGCATACAAAACAAAAAACTCCATTTAAAATTAATTTTAAACGGAGTTTTTTGTTTTGTAAAAGAAAAGAACTAGATGCTCTAATCGAAATTAGTTTCCATTTTTAGATAATCTAGAAACTCACGTTTTCTATCTTTTTCTTTAAACTTACCACCAAACTCAGCAGTAACCGTAGAACTTTCTATGTCTTTAATTCCTCTAGAATTAACACATAAATGTTTTGCATCTATAACACAAGCAACATCTTGCGTTCCTAAAGCTTCTTGCATTGCTTGTACAACCTGCATCGTTAAACGTTCTTGAACCTGTGGTCTTTTTGCAAAATATTCCACGATTCTATTCATTTTAGAAAGTCCAATTACTTTTCCGTCAGAAATATAAGCAACATGTGCTCTACCAATAATTGGTAATAAATGATGTTCACAAGTAGAATACACAACAATATTCTTCTCTACCAACATTTCACCGTAATTATAATTATTGTCAAACGTAGATGCTTTTGGCATATTTTTAGGATTTAACCCCATAAATAGCTCATTTACAAAAGATTTAGCAACTCTTTTAGGAGTTCCTTGTAAACTATCATCTGTTAAATCCATTCCTAAAGTGGTTAAAATATCTTTAACACTTTCTTGGATTCTATTAATTTTTTCTTCGTCAGAAATATCAAAAGCATCTGCTCTTAACGGAGTTTTGGCTGATGTACCAACGTGGTCCTCTCCTATTTCTTCACTTCTTTCGTCATTCATTTTGCTGCTCAATTCAAACATTTCATTCAATAATTAAAGTGCAAATTTACGTGTTTGCAACGTATTATTTTAGTTTATTAATAAATTAAACTTATCAAACTATAATTTATTATGACTTTAACTTATTTATTAATTCTATTAATGAACAATTAGCTTGCTCGCCAGAGTTCATGTCTTTTAACGTAAAAACATCGTTTTCTACTTCAGAAACTACAAATTTTATTTCTCTAGAAGAAACATATTTCCATTGTCGTTTTTGTTGCTTATTACTTTCACCTAAATCAGGATAAAATTCAGATTTTATGTTATTTTCTCTCAAACTTTTTATCGCTTTCATTTTAATAACATCAGTAGTTGCATCAAAGTTTAAGAAAATAACTTTCGGTTTTGGGCTGTCAACAGCTTTAAATAAACCTAACTCTTCAAGAACTAAGTAAATTCTGTCTAATCCAAAAGAGATTCCAACTCCAGAAACATCTTTTAAACCAAATATTCCTGTTAAGTCATCATATCTTCCACCACCACCAATAGAACCCATTTTTACACCTTCTGGAGCAGCAACTTCAAAAATTGCACCTGTATAATAGTTTAATCCTCTTGCTAAAGTTACATCTACTACTAAAGCTGCTGTTTCTAAACCTAATTCTTCAATAGCATTAATTACAAAACGCAACTCTTCTACGCCACTTATTCCTTCTTCAGAGGTTGATAACATGCTTTCTAAAGAAGCTAACTTCTCTAAGTTTGAACCAGAGAAATCGAATAAAGGTTGAACTTTTTCAATGGCTTCTTCAGTAATTCCTTTAGAAATCATTTCTTTTACAACTCCTTCTTTACCAATTTTATCTAACTTATCTAAAGCAACCGTAAAATCGATTAATTTGTCTTGTGCACCAATAACTTCTGCAATTCCAGATAATATTTTTCTATTATTGATTTTGATTGTTGTTCCTTCCAAACCTAACTTGGTAAAAACAGCATCATATAACTGAACAAACTCTACTTCTTGCCATAAAGATTTACTTCCAACAACATCTGCATCACATTGAAAAAACTCTCTAAAACGTCCTTTTTGTGGCTTATCTGCTCTCCAAACAGGCTGCACTTGATATCTTTTAAAAGGAAATGTGATTTCGTTTTGATGTTGTACAACGTATCTTGCAAAAGGAACTGTAAGGTCATATCTCAATGCTTTTTCACTTACATAATTACCCACATATTTATTTCCTAATTGATAATAAAAATCTGCAAAGACAATATTTGTTAATTCATTCAACTTATTTTTATCTTCTCCTGATATTTTATCATTTAAATGTGGAACTTTTAAAATTATTTCGGAAATTCTAAACCAAATATCTTCTGTTAATTTAACTAAATCTATTCTACTTTCATCAAATTTTATATCTTTAATAACTCTTAATGCATTTGGAAATTCTCTAATAAATTTTTCTTCGAAAATATTTACATCAAATTTGTCTTTTTCTTTATTTATTTCTTCTCTTAAATTAAAAACTGCCGTTTTAATGGATTTTAGCAAATTATCATTAAAACTTCTCAAAAATTCTCCAGAATCTAAAATCTTAAAAATAAGTCGATCTCCTTCTTCACCATATTTCCCCATTAAGGTTGATGAATTTTCAAAACTTGGCGTTTCTATTGGTTGAAATCCGAAAGTTTCAAAGGCAGTTTTAATCGTGTTCATAATATAGGTACGATTTGCTACTTCTGTTGGCGAAAAATCTCTTGTTCCTTTTGGGATACTTGGTTTCATATTTTTAATTATGAGTTATGAGTTTTTAATTTTTAGTTGCATCACTAAAAACTTAAAACTTAAAATTTAAAACTCGCAATTGGAAATTGCGCACGCAAATATCGTGAAAAAGTTATAATTTTTTAGCTGTTCTAAAGGTTTTATTTTGGCGTTTTAAACTATACAAAGAAGCATTCAACTCAAAACCCAATAATAGAATTATTGCATTTAACCAAGCAAATAGCATTAAGATAAGTAACGTACCAATAGAACCATATAATTGATTGTATTGAGCAAATTTTACAACGTAAATTCCGAATAAATAAAAGGTAAATAATGAAACTACAGTTGTTAAAATGGCACCTGCAGAAAAGAATTTAATATTTTTTCCTTGTTTTGTACCAAATCTAAAAAGCAAAGAAACAATTGTAAAAATCATTACTAAAAAGATAAAGCTACGTCCTAATAAAAATAAATTTAAATCGTCTGTATTAAACCACCCTTTTTCATCAATTTTAGATAATGCTACTTGATATAAAATAATTAAAGTGACTGCAATTATTAAAAATAATGACATTAATAAAGAAACCCCAAGCGAAATAAAATACGCTCTAAAAACGTTTCTAAACTCTTTTACATGGTACGAATATTCAAAACTACCAAAGATTGCATTTACACCGTTTGTCATTAAAAAAATGGAGACTAAAAAACCAAAAGACAGCAATCCACCGTATTGATTATTAATAATATCTTCTAACACAACATTAACAGCTTCAAAGGTTTGTGGTGGTAAAACTTCTTTTATAAAAGAAAATAACCCCTCTTGAAAACCTTCTATTGGGATATATGGAATTAGGGTTAAAATGAAAAGTAAAAAGGGAAAAACAGCCATAAAAAAACTAAAGGCAATCCCACCTGCTCTTGTTGTTAAAGCGCCTCTAACAATACCAATAACATACATTTCTAGAACGTCATATAAAGACATTCCCTCTAAACCCGGAATTTTAATTTTCTTCAAAAATCTTACCAAAACATTAATAATTGGTATTTTTTCTAGTTTATCTTCTATTGGTTTTGTCATAAATTATTCAATAACAATATTGTATTTCTGTAACAGTCCTACACTATTTTCTTTGGTAAATTTCGCACCTTTTATTTGATTTTCATCAGGGTATATTGAAAAATTAAACGCTGACCTAAAATCTACTTTTTCAAGATTTGTTCTATCGAAAATCGCCAATTTTAAATCGCAATTATCTAAAACTGAATTGGTCAAAATCGTTTCTGTAAAATCTACTTCTTGCAAATTGCAATTATTAAATTTTGTATTCGGAATTTTCAATTGATAAAAAGACGAGAAATTTAATTGACACTCTATAAATGAAAATTGTAATAAAAAAGGATCACATTCATTAAACTTCACTCCAATCATTTTACAGTTGATAAAGTTTACGTCTTTAAAAGCAGTATCATTTACAATAGTATTACTAAAATTACATTCAATAAATTCACATTCTACAAACTGAAAATTTGATGCGTGAATTGCTTCAAAATTACAATTTATAAATATACAATTATCATATTCTCCTTTCTTGATTTTCGTTTTACTGAAATCAATTTTTGAATATTCTTCACTATCAAAATAGGTCTCCATTTATTTTAATCCTCTAGCTTTTAACATTGGAGCTGCTTCTGGATTTCTCCCAGCAAAGGTTTTATACATTTCTGCATAATCCATTGTATTTCCTTTTGATAAAACTTGCTCACGGAATTTCTGTCCGTTTTTACGTGTTAATAACCCATTGTCTCTAAACCAATCATATGCATCATGACTCAACATTTCTGTCCATAAATACGAATAATAACCTGCAGCATAACCACCACTAAAAATATGTGCAAAATAAGTTGAACGATATCTTGGTGGAACTTCATCAACATTTAATTTCATACTTTTTAAAGCTCTTGATTCAAACTTAGCTACATCTTCAATTTTTTCATCAGCAGAAATTGTGTGCCATTTCATATCTAAACTAGAAGAACATAAGTTTTCAATCATAGAATACCCTTGATTAAAAGTACCTGCATCTTTAATTTTTTTCAATAATTCTGCAGGAATAACTTCTCCTGTTTTATAATGTAATGCGTAGTTTTTTAAGATTTCTGGATGTGTAGACCAATTCTCATTAAATTGAGATGGAAATTCTACAAAATCTCTTGCTGTACTTGTTCCTGATATTGAAGCATACTTTTGATTTCCGAAAAAACCATGCAATGCATGTCCAAATTCATGAAACATGGTTTCTACACCATCAAAACTAATTAATGCAGGTTCTCCTTGTGCCGGTTTTGGCGAGTTACAAACATTATAAATTACAGGTTTTTGATTACGTAATTTAGATTGTTTCACAAAACTACTCATCCACGCGCCACCACGTTTACTGTCTCTTGCAAAGAAATCACCAAAGTACAATCCTAATTTACTCCCATCTTCTTCAAACAACTCATAAACAACTACATCTGGATGATATGTTGGAATATCTGTGCGTTTTTTAAAAGTGATTCCATACAACTTTGTTGCTGCATAAAAAACGCCTTTTTCTAAAACATTCGTTACTTCGAAATACTGTTTCACCTCTTCTTCATCTAAATTGTATTTAGATTTACGAACTTTTTCTGCATAACGATTCCAATCGTATGGCGTTAATTTAAAGTCATTTCCTTCCTTATTAATTTCTTCCTGAATTTCTTTTATTTCAGATATTGCTTTCTCTAAAGAACCAGGAATTAAGTTTTCAAACATATTAAAAACTTTACCTGGTGTTGCAGCCATTGTTCCTTGCAAACTCCAACTTGCATAATTATCAAAGCCTAAAATTTGTGCTTTTTCAGCGCGTAACAAAACCATTTTTTTTACTAAATCACTTGTGTTGTATTCTCCAACATCGGCTCTATGTATAGATTTCTCAAATAATTGCTCTCTAATTTCTCTATTTTCTAAAATTTGTAATGAAGGCTGTTGCGTGGTATTTATTAACTGAATTTCATACTTACCCTCTTTTTCTAAAGACTTTATTTTTTCTTCAGAAAAACCTTTTAATTGTGCCTTCTCAGAAACTACAATTCCGCCCTTTTTACTTGCGTCTAACAACTTCTTCCCAAAATCATTTGACAAACTGGCTATTTCAGAGTTTATTTCTTTTAATTTCCCCTTTTTATCTTCAGATAAATTTGCACCTGCTTTAGAGAAGTTTTTAAAATATTCTTTTACTAAGTGATCCGATTCTGCATCTAAATCAGCAGCAGACAAATTATCATAAACCGTTTTAATTTTCCTAAATAACTTTGTATTTAATAAAACTTCATCACTGTGTTTAGAGAATTTTGGTGCTAATTCTGTTTGATTCTCCTTTATGGTATCATTTGTATGTGCACTTGCAAGCCCATAAAAAACAGCAGTTACATTATCTAATACCTTGCTACTCTCTTCTAGAGCTAAAATGGTATTTTTAAATGTTGGCGTTTCTTTATTTATAGTAATTTTTTCAATTGCTTCATTCTGTAATTTCATTCCTTCTAAAATAGCCGGTAAAAAATGAGACGTTTTTATTTTATTGAAATCTGGAGTACCATATTCCAACGTATTTTTAATTAATAAAGGATTGCTAGATAACTCCATATTATTTTCTTTTTTCACTTCTTTAGTATCGCAAGAAATTACGAGTACTAAGCAGGCTACTATCATTATATATTTTTTCATTTTTATTTATTTTAAAGTGATAAACTCAAACTGTGCAACTTTTTTACTTATTTTTAAAAAGCTTTTAAGCTCAAATCTAAATTATAAACGGAGTGTGTTAATGCGCCAGATGAAATAAAATCGACACCACATTCTGCGTATTTTCTAATTGTATCTTCGTTAATTCCGCCAGAAGATTCTGTTAAACAAGTATCACCAATTAAAGCAACTGCTTTTCTAGTATCTTCATAATTAAAATTGTCTATTAGAATTCTATAAACTCCTTCATTAGAAAGAATTTCTTTAATTTCTTCTAAACTTCTAGCTTCAACAATAATCTTTATATCAAGATTTTTCTCAGCTAAATATTTCTTTGTTTTTGTAATTGCTGCTGTAATTCCGCCAGCAAAATCGATATGATTGTCTTTAATCATTACCATATCATACAATGCAAAACGATGATTTTCTCCACCACCAATTTTTACAGCCCATTTTTCTATAGCTCTAATTCCTGGAGTTGTTTTTCTAGTATCTAAAACTTTGGTTTTTGTACCTTTTAATAAATCAGCAAAAAAAGCAGTTTTTGTAGCAATTGCGCTCATTCTCTGCATCGCATTTAAAACCAAACGCTCTGCCATTAAAATAGATTGAGATTTCCCTGAAACATGAAAAACAATATCTCCGTATTTCACTTTATCTCCATCATTTATAAACGTTTCTACTTCTAAATCTGCATCTACATGGTTAAAAACCATTTTTGCAAATGCCACTCCAGCAATAATTCCATCCTCTTTTACTAATAGTTTTGCTTGTCCTTTTGCAGCTGTAGGAATACAAGAAAGTGATGTATGATCCCCTTCTCCAATGTCTTCTCTTATGGCATTTTTAATAATTAACTCAAGTTCTTTTTCAAATTGCGCTTTAGATATCATAAGTTTTCTTTATTCTGATGTAAAAATAGTAATTCGTAACTCATAATTCATAATTTTGCAGCATGAAAATTAAACTTCTTGCCATTGGTAAAACTGATAATAAAAATTTAATTCAGTTAATTGATGAATATCAAAACCGATTAAAATATTATATAAAGTTTGAACTGGAAATTATTCCTGACATTAAAAATGTAAAGAATTTAAGTGAAGTTCAACAAAAGGAAAAAGAAGGAGAATTAATTTTAAGTAAACTACAAAACACAGATCATTTAGTTTTGTTAGATGATAAAGGGAAACACTTTACTTCAATTGAATTTTCTAAGTATTTACAAAAGAAAATGAACTCTGGTATAAAACAATTAGTCTTAGTAATTGGCGGACCTTATGGTTTTTCTGATGCGGTTTATAAAAAATCTATTGGAAAAATATCACTATCTAAAATGACATTTTCACATCAAATGATTCGTCTTTTTATTGTAGAACAACTCTATAGGGGTTATACAATTTTAAAGAATGAACCCTATCATCATGAATAAAAAAGGGTTAATTATTTTTTAGCTTTCACATAGTCAAGAGGTGAATATGTAGTTATCTTTTTAAAAGCAATAAAAAAAGGATTATAAGAAGAAAAACCTGTTGTATACGCTACAGACTCAAAAGTTTCTGTTTGTAAAAAACCTGTTTTTATGAGCGAAATTGCATCTTGTATTCTACTATTCATCCTATATTCAGAAAAAGATAATTTAGAATGATATTTAAATAAATATACAATGTGACTTGCAGGAACACCTAGTTTCACGGCGATATCACTTTGTGAGGTTTTTTGATTACGAAAAATCAATTTTTCTGCAGTTAATTTTTCAACTTCATTGATATAACTAACAATATTACTTCTAACCTTTTCTTGTAATTTTTTATCTTGACTATTTTGTGGAATATCTGTTTCAAATACCCAATTATCATCAATTTCTATAACAACTTCCTCTTCTTCCTGTTCCTCCTCTTCTTCAGATAAAGGATCATTAAATCTAATTAAGGTTTTATTTAGTATTGGAAGACCAAATAATATTTCTGGAGATGTTAAAATTTTAAAAAAAATAAACAACCAAAAAAGTAATGAAAAAATAGCCATCGATTTTCCTGAAAGACTAACACCATTATTAGATTCTGTATATAAAGAGACTAGTACCATAACACTACTAAGCGTGTTAATTGTAAACAAATACATTGTCCAATTTTTAACTAAATTAAAATGTTTGCTATTAAAAACCTTATTTTTTCTAAACCATATACTCTTACTTAATAAAGCAAAGGCCACTATTAAATAGAATAGCATAAATATTCCTATCAAAAAGAAATTGGTTATAGGGCCAAAATAAAAGATAAAACTATTTTCTAAAGTTTCATTTGAATTAATAAAATAGAGAAATAGAATAAAAATAAGGTGTTTTAAATCTTTATAGCTATATGCTTTTTTTTGAAGTGTTAGATATTTATAATATAAATAATAACAAGGAACAATAATTAAATACAATATCGAATGTACACCTCTATCAGGTTTTAAAAGTACTTGTAAACTTAAATCATAACTTCCATGCACTAGAAAACGAAAAGAAACTAAACCTATAACTAAAACTAAAAAAAAATTATAGAAAGGATTGGACCTGTAAGATCTTATCATTAAGGAAAAGGTAACAATACCTATAATACCAGTAAAAAAAAATAAAAGAGATTCTATCAAACTATTGCCACATATTTTATTGTACAAAAGTAAGCAACTTTGATAATTCTTTTTATATTAAATTCAATTTTATTCAATTTTATTCAATTTCATTCAATTTTATTCAATTTCTAATAAATCCACCTTACTGATTCGTTAAAACACTTATTGATTCCCTTAAAAATTAAACTTTTCAATTTATTAAGAAAGATTAAACATGTTTTTTGTTTTATGTTTGCAGTCAGTAACAAGTTCATGCAAAAAAATAACTGCATTTACTACAAAAAATTAACTGCCAGTATAAAATGTTTTTAGAAGAGGATCTTACAATTATTTTATAATAATACTTTTGGGGGAAAGTTTTTAATATAAATTAAACAATCTTATTTAAACATTTTCTGGCAGATTTTTTTTCTACTTATCACAAATTAAAGAAAGTGTAATATAATTTTACGCTACTACTCTAAACAGGTAAAAACTATCCTTTACAATTCTTAAATTAAGTAGTATTAAAACTAAATCTTCTCTATAAATAATTAGGAATTCAAAACAACAGGCTACAAAATTTTACTGTTAATTTCCTTACATTTGCTTAAATTAAACAAATGAAATTAGTTTTTGCAACCAATAACCTCAACAAACTTTCCGAAGTTCAAAAAATGTTACCAGACTCAATTGAATTATTGAGTTTAAAAGACATTAATTGTTTTGATGAAATTGATGAAACTGAAACCACTTTAGAAGGAAATGCACATTTAAAAGCAGACTACATTACCAATAAATTTGGTTATAACTGTTTTGCTGATGATACGGGGTTAGAAGTTGAAAGTTTAGGTGGAAAACCCGGAGTATATTCTGCTCGTTTTGCTGGTGAACCTTCAAACTCTGAAAATAATATGCAAAAACTATTAGTAGATTTAGAAGACAAAGAAAACAGAAAAGCACAATTTAGAACTGCAGTTGTATTAAATTTAGATGGAAAAAAACATCTTTTTGAAGGCATTTGTAAAGGTGAAATTTTAACAAAAAAACAAGGAGAAAAAGGTTTTGGCTATGATCCTATTTTTAAACCAGCAGACTTTTCTAAATCTTTTGCAGAAATGACTTCAGAAGAGAAAAATATTATTTCTCATAGAGGGATTGCCATTAAAAAATTGGTTGCCTTTTTATCAAAAACATAAAACATGAAAATAAACACCTTAATAATACTTGCAGCAATTCTAATTAGTAGTTGTACAACAAAACCAGAAGTAACTACCAATACAAAACAATTAAGACATATTGTTTTATTTAAATTTAAAGAAGCCTCCTCTCATGTAGATGTTAAAAAAGTAGAAGCTGCATTTGTAAATTTACCTACTAAAATTAAAGAAATAAAAGGTTTTGAATGGGGACTAAACAATAGTACAGAAGATTTAAATAAAGATTTTACACATTGTTTTATGGTTACTTTTAAGAGTGAAGAAGATAGAAACACCTACCTACCTCATCCAGATCATTTAGCTTTTGTAGAAGTTTTAAAACCACATTTAGAAGATGTTTTGGTTTTAGATTATTGGGCAAAATAATTTTAAACAACTACAATTGTCGTTAATAAATAGATGAATCAAAAAAATTACAAAAAACAGTTTATTATATTATCAGTTTTACTGATAATCTTGTTCTTTTTGAACATCAGTTTTGGCTCTGTTTCCATTCCGTTTAAAGATATCTTTAATAGTATTTTTGGTGGCAATGTAACCAAAGAAAGTTGGCAAACCATTATTCTACAGTTTAGACTACCTAAAGCAATTACCGCTGTTTTAGTAGGTTCTGGCTTGTCTATTTGTGGTTTATTAATGCAAACTTTATTTAGAAACCCTTTAGCAGGACCTTTTGTTTTAGGTATTTCTTCTGGCGCAAGTTTAGGCGTTGCACTATTAATTTTAGGGTCATCCGTTTTTGGAGGCTTCTTTCTTACCAATTCATTTTCAAATTGGTCTTTACCAATTGCTGCAAGTTTAGGTGCTTTTTTAGTATTATCGGCGGTAATTATAGCGGCTAATAAAGTTAGAAATACCATGTCTATTCTTATTATTGGATTAATGTTTGGTAGTCTTACAGCTGCAGTTATAAGTGTTTTAGCTTATTTTAGTGAAGCAGATCAAATTCAGCAATATTTATTTTGGAGTTTTGGTAGCTTAGGGAATCTTTCTTGGAAAGAACTTTGGGTGTTTATACTTATTTATTGTGTTGGCATTTTAGGAACCATTTCTATTATAAAACCTTTAAACAGTTATTTACTAGGTGAAAATTACGCAAAAAGCTTAGGAATTAACATCAAAAAAAGTAGGTATATTATTTTACTAATTACAAGTTTATTAACGGGAGTAATCACGGCATTTTCTGGTCCAATTGCTTTTATAGGCTTGGCAATTCCTCATATTTCTAGATTGATTTTCTCGAGCTCAAATCATAAAATATTATTACCTGCTGTTGCAATTATTGGAGCCATTGTACTATTAATTTGCGATATTATTGCACAATTACCAACAAGCGAATTTACATTACCAATAAACGCAATTACCTCTATTTTTGGTGCACCAATTGTAATTTGGCTATTAATTAGAAAAAAGAGAATTTTTGTCTAATGAATACATTAAAAGAAAAAAACATCATTCTAAATACTGAAAACCTATCTATAGGGTATCAGCATAAAAAGAACCCAAAAATTGTTGTTTCAAATATTAATTTAGAAATAGAAAAAGGGAAATTAATTACTATTTTAGGGAAAAACGGAATCGGAAAATCAACTTTATTAAGAACGATTTCTAACGTACAAGCACCTATTTCTGGTCGTGTTTTTTTGAAGGATAAAAATCTTAATCAATATTCAGAAAAAGAACTTTCTACACAATTAAGCTTCGTTTTAACAGAACGTTTACCAGAAAGCCAATTAACCGTTTTTGAACTCATTGCACTTGGCAGACAACCTTACACAAATTGGATTGACACACTTTCTAATGAAGATATACAAAAGGTAAATACAGCTATTGAACAAACTGAAATTGAGCATCTTAAAAACAATCGTTTTTATGAATTAAGTGATGGGCAATTACAAAGAGTTCTCATTGCTAGAGCTTTGGCGCAAGACACCGCTATTATTATTTTAGATGAGCCCACGGCACATTTAGACATGCATCATACAATCAAAATATTTTCGCTGTTAAAAAGATTGGTAGCAACCACTTCAAAAACAATTATCATTTCTTCTCATGAAGTTAATTTATCCATTCAACTTTCAGATGAAATTATAATTCTAACAGAAGCTCATTTTTATGCAGGAACGCCTGCGGAGTTAATCTCTAAAAATGCTTTTGAGAACTTGTTTCCTAAAGGACTTATTAATTTTAACAGAACATTACAGCAATTTGTCATTAACAAAATATAACTTTGAAGCAATACTAACTTTTATAAACAAACTAAACACTCTTTTAATCGATGAAAAAAATATTTTTTATTGCTAGTACATTTGCATTTTTGGCATGTAGCACTAGTAAAGATGCTTCTAAAAATACGGATGCAAACATAGATCAAGCTGCAAAATATGCTGCTACAATTACTGCAAAAGATTTAAGTAAACACTTATTTATTTATGCTTCAGATGAATTTGAAGGAAGAAATACCGGCGAACCTGGTCAGAAAAAAGCAGTAGCATATTTAAAAAACTTTTATGTACGTGAAGGAATTGCTTCTGCAATAGGTGGCGATGATTATTTTCAGGAAGTTCCTGCAGAATGGCTAAACAAAAATGCAAGAAGAGGAGAATTAAAAGCTTCTGAAAATGTGGTTGCTTTTATAAAAGGAACTGAAAAACCAGATGAAATTGTAGTTATTTCTGCGCATTTAGATCATGAAGGAATTAAAGATGGTGAAATATATAATGGTGCAGATGATGATGGTTCTGGAACCGTTGCTCTCTTAGAAATTGCACAAGCTTTTAAAGAAGCTTCTAAAGCAGGAAAAGGACCAAAACGTTCTATTTTAATCTTACATGTTACTGGTGAAGAAAAAGGATTATTAGGTTCTAAATACTATACAGAAAACCCATTATTTCCTCTTGCAAATACTGTTTGTGATCTAAATATAGACATGGTTGGTAGAATTGATGACAGACATAAAGAAAACCCTAATTATGTGTATTTAATTGGTTCCGATAAATTAAGTACAGAGTTACATAACTTGTCTGAAGAAATGAACACGAAGTACACTAATATAACGTTAGATTATAAATATAATGATGAAAATGATCCTAATCGTTTTTACTACAGATCAGACCATTATAACTTTGCAAAACACAATGTGCCAATTATTTTTTACTTTAATGGTACACATGCAGATTACCACAAACCAACAGATACACCAGACAAAATTAATTACGAATTGTTAGAAAACAGAACGCGTTTGGTTTTTCATACGGCTTGGGAAGTTGCAAATAGAGAAGCAAGAATTTTTGCTGATAAAGCAGAAGTTAAAAAAGAAGAAAGTAAATAATTTTTCTTTTTATTGATGTAAAGAAACCGAGCTAAAAGCTCGGTTTCTTTATGTTTATTTTTTTAATAAATAGACCAAAGCAAGAGAATAGTCATCTGTAGAATCGCATTAAAAAAATTACTTTTAATTTATTATGAAATAAGTCTTTTAACCTATTGATTTTTTGACTAAAAAAAAACTAACTTTGTCCACTTCTGATATAAGAAATTAAAACTAAGTTATATCAGCGTTAACGTTGTGCCTATCCCCCCTAAAAACAACAAAACTAGTTATCAAACTACAAAGAATAGACAGAATTTATGCTTTTTAACTCAATTGACTTTGCTATATTCCTACCCATAGTATTTATACTTTATTGGTTTGCAACAAACAACAACTTGAAACTGCAAAACTTTCTAATAGTTGCAGCTAGTTATTTATTTTATGGTTGGTGGGATTGGAGATTTTTATCGCTAATTTTATTCAGCACTTTGATTGATTATTCAATTGGAATTAGATTATCAAAAGAAGATAATATATCAAAAAGAAAGATATTGCTTTGGATAAGTATTTTGGTAAATCTTGGATTTTTAGGATTTTTTAAATACTATAATTTCTTTCTCGATAACTTTGTGACAGCATTTTCATTTTTTGGATCTTCAATAAATCCACAAGGATTAAATATAATCTTACCTGTTGGTATTAGTTTTTATACTTTTCAAACGTTAAGCTATACAATCGATGTTTACAAGCGAAAACTTGAACCTACAAAAGACTTTATAGCATTTTCAGCATTTGTTAGTTTCTTTCCTCAACTAGTTGCAGGACCAATTGAGAGAGCGTCAAATCTTTTACCTCAGTTTTATAGAAAAAGAGAATTTGATTACTCTAAAGCTGTAGATGGAATGCGTCAGATTCTATGGGGACTATTTAAAAAAATTGTTATCGCTGATAACTGTGCTCAATATGCTAATGAGATATTCAATAATTCAGCTGATTTCTCAGGAAGTACATTAGTACTTGGTGCTGTTTTCTTTACATTTCAAATATATGGAGACTTCTCAGGGTATTCGGATATTGCAATTGGTACATCAAGACTTTTCGGATTTAATTTAAAACAAAACTTTGCATTCCCTTACTTTTCAAGAGACATTGCAGAATTTTGGAGACGTTGGCATATTTCATTGTCAACTTGGTTTCGGGACTATTTATATATTCCATTGGGCGGAAGTCGCGGTGGTACTTGGATAAAAGTTAGAAATACTTTTATCATTTTTATAGTCAGTGGATTTTGGCATGGTGCGAATTGGACATTTATTGTTTGGGGAGCATTGAATGCCATTTACTTCTTACCACTTTTATTGACCAACAATAATCGTAATAATCTTGAAACAGTTGCTCAAGGAAAGTTTTTTCCTAATATAAAAGAACTTTCTTTTATGTTGCTGACGTTTGGTTTAACAGTTTTTGCTTGGATATTCTTCAGGGCAGAGAACATCGGTCATGCATTCAACTATATTTCGGAGATTTTATCAAGCTCACTTTTTGAAATCCCAAAGTTTGCAGGAAGGAGAAGTGCATTTACAACAATATTAATTATTGGAATTTTTGTTTTAATTGAATGGCAAGGTCGTGAAGGTCAATATGCCATTTCGGACATTGGGCAAAAATGGTATAGACCATTAAGATGGACATTTTATTCATTACTCATTTTTGCAATAGGAATGTTTATGCCCTCAGTCGAATCACCTTTTATCTATTTTCAATTTTAAGCATTAGCAATGAAAAAATTCATTTCCAATACGATTTTATTTCTTCTTTTTACATCATTATTTTATTTGACATTCTTGTTTGTTTGGGGGAGTTACGCACCTTCAATATCTAAACAAAATATTAATTATAAAATTGGCTCATATGGGCATATGTACTCAAGGCTTTCTGAGATTAAAAATCACGGAGATGTAGATATTCTATTTTTAGGGTCATCTCATGCATATAGGGGTTTTGATACAAGAATATTCTTAGATAATGGATATAAATCATTTAATTTAGGTTCGAGTGCTCAAACACCTTCTCAAACAAAAGTTTTACTTAAAAGGTATTTGGAAAGTTTAAATCCAGAAATAGTGATTTATGAAGTTTATCCAGAAACGTTTACTATAGACGGTGTTGAATCATCTCTTGATATAATTGCTAATGACAAAAATGATTCACATTCTTTGAATATGGCATTAAAAATCAACAATATAAAAACATATAATACGCTAATTTACGGTTTAACTCGTGATTTACTTGGATTAAATAAATCGTTTTCTGAACCTATCATTAAAGGGAATGACAAATATATCTCTGGTGGTTATGTGGAAAAAGAAATAGGTTTTTATCAACCTACTGAATTCGAAAAAAAAGAAATTTCATTGAGAGATTATCAACTTGAATCTTTTTCTGAAATAGTACAAATGGTTAAAAATAAAAATATTGAATTAATTCTAGTATATGCCCCAATTCCAAGTGCTAATTATATCAGTTATAGTAATAATCATTATTTTGACAGCATAATGAGAAGGTATTCAGAATATTACAATTTCAATGAAATATTAACCTTAAATGACTCATTATATTTTTACGATTCTAGTCACTTAAATCAAAATGGTGTTAACATATTTAATAAAAAACTAATTGAATTATTAAATGAAAATAAAGCACGAACGCACAACAATGTATATAAAAAATAGGCGAAAGAGTAATAAATTCAAGGCTTTTGGCTCGCATCAAACTTTGTGCTTAACCGAAAGCTTTGTGCTTCGAAATCGCCTACTTTTCATATACTAACCGTTAGCCATCATTTACATATCATGAAATTGTTTAACACCAAACTCCAACATAAAACACTCGAAATCGTAGGTTTATTTCTAATTATTGTAATTTTCTTTTTTGGTTTTAGTATTTCTTATAATGAAATGGATGTAATTCCATATGCAAGAGCCACTTTTAATGATAATTGGATACCAAATGATTGGTACCTAAATCTTAACATCACATACCGTTATTTATTCAGCTATATTATTGGTTTCTTTGCAGAAACCTTTGGAACTATCCCAACAATCATAGCTGGAAGACTCATCTCATATGTCTTAATTTCCTTATCACTTCTCCTTTTAATAAGGCTAGTTTATGGGAAATCTTATAACGCTATAACTTATTTAGCACTTGTTCTTTTATTTACCTTTTTCCCAAATGGAAATGGCGCTGAAGAATGGATGGTAGGAGGTTTAGAAACCAAAGTATTTTCATACGCATTTTCAATATTGGCACTAGCCATGTTCCTTGAAAAAAGGATGAAATTGGGATTTCTGTTTGCAGGTTTGATGCTGTCCTTTCATCTATTGATCGGTATTTATAGCATATTTTGCCTTATTCCAATCTTCTTTTTTTATCAACGGGATGCAAAAAAGTTTTATTTAGATGCTGTAAAAGCATTTCCAATTTTTATTATCACTGGAAGCATAGGTATTTATGGTATTGTGCATCAATTGTTTTTCTCAGAAAGCTCTGCATCAAATATTGGATGGGATATATACGTAAACCTGAGAGTGCCACATCACACTTTGCCTAATTTTTTTCCATTTGAACTTTGGATCAAAATGATGGTTTTTACAGCAATAAACATCGGATTTACAATAAAATTGCGGAATCAAAAAATCAAGTTGATTTCCTATTATGCTCTTTTTTCAGTAATTATTAGTTTGATTGGAATAATTGTCTTTTGGATTTCGGACGCCAATCACAACTTGAAATATTACTTCTTTAGATTTAGCGATACCACACTACCTTTAATAACACTATTAAATGTCAGCTATTTTCTCAATGAAAAAATAAAGAAATCTCCTCGAAAAGTTCAAAATATATTAAGCTATACAGCTTGTGTGATTATGCTTCTATTTGTAGCTGCAAAGGCAAAAGGTTTTACTGCAAACTTCACAAGTAACAATATAAAGTTTAAGACGCATACCAGTGACGATGTTGCAATGGAAAATTGGGTGAAAAACAACACCGATAATACCAAGACTTTTATTGTCCCACCTAATATGAGCTTCTTCTATATCAATTTTGAACGATCTGCATTTGTTACATGGAAGCACTCACCACAAAACGAAGCAGATATAGTTGAATGGTATTGTCGACTAAAGCTCCTCAATCAAAATGAAGACTTTAAGTATCAATCAGAAATCTATGATAACTATTACAAATTGACCAAGAAGGATATCTTAATCATTGCCAAAAAATATCCAAATGCCAATTATTTTTTGACCTCTAGCGCAACAAACTTAAGTTTTCCAGTACTATTCAAATCCGACAAGTTTACGTTATATAAAATTAGAACGTTGGCTAACAAAACCTAAACTGCATTAAAACGCAGTTTAGCCGAAGCGTTAGCAGTAATTTAAGAACTAAAAATAAATAAAATTGAAAGCATACTTTTCAAATGTCATTCCAAAAATTCAGCAATTTTCAAAAAAATTTGATGATTTAACTTTATTAAAAAATCAAAATTGGGTTTTAATTGATGAATCTAATGACACTAAAAATGTTTTTATTTTTCGTGATAAAAACCAAGTTTTAATCTCAAGAAACGGAAAAGTTAAAAGAGAAAATTGGGAATATATAGGAGAAAATAATTTACTAATTGATATAGATGGTGAGAGTTATTTATTCAAACATGGTTTTTTAGACGAAAATATATTTGCCTTAAAAATGGATAGTAAAGACACTTATGTTTTTTTGATTAATGAATCTAAATATGGGTTTGAAATTAATAGCGTCGCAGACATAAATGAATTTTTAATTGAAAATTACTTAATAAATAAACAGCAAATCACTAATAATCAATTAAGTAATAATTATGAAATTAAAAAAGTAAAAAGTAAAAAAGCTTTTTTTGCCCCTATACGGGAAACTTTTAAAGTTCGTTTCAATGATAAATTAAAAGGAGAAATATATGTGAGTAAAACTAGTAAAAAGTCATATTTTATTGACAGTATCAACTATACCTCAGAAATGAAACGATATTATATTAATTCTGATTACTGTATTTCCGCATTACATCAATTTTTGAAAACAGGTGAAATATCAAAAGTTGGATTAGTTGAGTCAATAATATCATAATAAAAAATACTGCCAACAATGGCTATAAATAATAGCTTGTTCTCGCCTACTTCTAAAAATTCTAGCGGATTTTCAGTTTGATCCGTACTACAAAGTTTAGTGCTAAACCAACGCAACATATCAAATACAAACCGTTAGCGAAAAAATCAATTTTTAAATACAAAACGTTATCAAACAACAAAACCCAATGATTTCTCATTGGGATTTTTTTAGCCTTTAATTTCTAAATGAATTTCGAGTAATAATCACTTTTAGTTTTTGTTTAAAAACCTGCCCTGCATCATAGATCATTTGTTTATTGGTAGGAAGAAACCACACGCAATCTAATTAAATCTATGTCAGCCAATTCTAAGGCTCTTTTATCACCTTTAAAGTTTGCATATGCGTGCTAAAATGTAATGATAGAAAGCGTTAACGGAATATTAAAAAAAAGGCATTTAATCTAGACCAAACCTTTATGAACGTAGCACATGAAAAGAGAGCTGCAAAAAATGCAATTAATTGATACAATGAAGTAAGGTTCTATTTTTTTTTAGACTAAAATACCCCAAATAGGGTATATAAATTAACAGCGTAAATCAATTTTAACCTGTAACCGTATTTCAGGACAAGCCATTAAGAAATAAATGAAATTTGTTTTTTAATTTAACATTTCTTAAAAAAAGCTTTCATATGAATAAGCCTACTATTTTCATTATTATTTTATTATCTATTTTTTTGAGGGTCCAATCTTTTGGTCAATCTTCTGCTACTTATGATATCACTTTTACAAGTATTTGGAATGAAGCTGATCATACCAGTGTACCAAGTGGAAGTCATTGGTCTAAGTTAGTGGGAGCTACTCATAAAACAACCAATACCTTTTTGCAAATTGGTGATTTAGCCAGTATCGGCATTAAGAACATTGCTGAAACTGGAAATAATACTGTTTTCAACACTGAGGTTTCTACAGAAATAACAAATGGTGAAGCAGATCAATATGTAAATGGTTCTAATTTAGCAACCGCAACAGGTAATATCTTAATTTCAGATCTAGTAGTTACAGAAGAATTTCCATTATTAACCTTAGTATCTATGATCGCACCAAGTCCAGATTGGATTATTGCAATTAATAGTTACAATTTATTGGATACTGGAGGTAATTTTAAAACTTCCGTTATTCTAGATGTATTTGCTTACGATGCTGGAACGGATAGTGGTACTGATTACAGTTCTAGCAATATTGTTACAGATCCTTTTGAAGTAATTTCAATGATCGGTGGATTTCCAATAAATGGAAATAAAATGGGTACTTTAACAATTACATTGAAAACACTTTCAATTATAAATGAACTTCCTTTTGACCAGGTTAAAATATTTCCGAATCCGGTATCGGATGGAAATATTCATATTAAGAATCTTGAAAATAGTTCTCTTAATAAGGTTGAAATATTTAATGTAACTGGCTCGAAAACAAAAACATTTAATCAAATAGAAAATAAAAACACCTTAGATTTAGGCATCCACTTCTTACCAACAGGAATATATATACTAAAGTTAACGGATGATAAGAATAACAACTTAGTAAGGAAATTTGTGGTTGAATAATAACTATTTTCAACAATGGGTATAAAAAATTGCTTAATTCAGTAAAATAGCATGTTTCTAAAACTTAAATTTAAACATCAGAAAATAACGGTTTCAAAACCGCAAATTTCCTTAAAGTAATCGTTAGCCAATTAATGAAAATTGAACAATTGGAAATAAGATTTCACTTATAAAACTTTACAAATTTCACTTCCTCAAAATACTTGTTGTCTCAAACAATTGTTCTATAAAAAGTTTATGTATGCACGTAAAAATAGCATAAAGTCATTTAGTGTATAGTTTTGAGTGTTATTGAATTATATTTGAGAAAAAAACTATGATACTTTTAAATCCAAATCTCATACAAATTGATTCAAACTTAATATATGAAATTGAGGAGAAGTCTAAATCAATTTTTAGATCGATAACTTTTTGCAAAAAGACATCCTCTAAAAACCTATTAGATTCTTTTATTAATAGCACCAATAACTTAACGGAGTTACTGAGTATAAAGAATGCTCAAATGGAAGCTGAAACCGAAGAAGATATAAAAATCTATCAACGAAATTTGAATAAGGTTATTCTTTATATAGTTAACGAAATAAAAAACGAAAGACCTTTTGAGTCCCAAATTCAGTTATTTCAGATATTCAGAATTATTTCGCCAGAAGCTCATCAGCTCCATCCCAATAGATATAGAGATCGCTTAGTGCAAGTTGGAGGTCATTTATGTCCTGAACCAGAAAGAGTTCCTGATTTGATAGGAAACTTATTCTATAATATAGAACAAATAAAAAACCCGTTAATTAAGGCAATATATTTACATCATGAAATGATAAGAATACATCCTTTTGTTGATGGTAATGGACGAATAACAAGGATTGCAAAAAATTGGATACTAATGTATAATCTGTATCCTCCAATTTTTATTAAAGATGAAATAGAAAAGAAGGATTATATAAAATCATTAAGTGGTAGCTTTAAAGCTATTGAAACAAATCAAGAAGTTTGGCATATAGAAACCAATAAGTTCTTTCAACAAGAATTAAATCGCGTTATGCTTAGCATAAATTATATTCTTGATAAAATAAAAACGGAAAGCAACTAACTACAGCAACATGTATAATTAATTGCCGGGTTCACGCCTACTTGGAAGTTCCTTCGGAATTTTCTCTGGTTCGTTCCATTTCTGCTAACTTAGTGCTTGCCCACGCAACTACTCATAGCCGAAACCGTTAGCGAAAAATCAATTTTTAAATACAAAATGTTGTTAAACAAAAAATCCCAATGATTTCTCATTGGGATTTTTTTTTATCCTTTAATTTCGAAATGAATTTCGAGTAATAATCGCTTTTAGTTTTTGTTTTAAACCTTGGCCTGCGTCATAGATCATTTGTTCGTTGGTAGGAAAAGAAACCACACGCAATCTAATTAAATCAATATAAGCCGATTCTAAGGCTCTTTTATCGCCTTTAAAGTTTGCATACGCGTGCTGAAACGCAAATGCACTTACTATTGGATATGTTTGTATCGTTTGCTTTGAACTTAAGTTCATATACTTTACTTGTCCTGTTACTTCTGCTGATTTAAATTGTGTAAACTGGTATAATTCACAACGGACACTTACAAGCTTATCTACCTTAATTTTATTTCCTTCCTCATCTAAAACTTGATCTCCATTTTTATCTAAAAGATATTCAAAGCCATCTTTCACCTCTTTTTCTTTGATAAATTCCTTTTCTCTAACTTGTTCTGGCGAAACCTCAATTTTTCTCAAGTTTAATTCCAAACCAAAATCATACGTTATTTTTACATCTTTCGCACCATGATAAACCGTCCATAATTCATTTAATCCATAGGTGTTAAAGTTTAATACATCCTCTTCTAATCTTTTAGGAAGTACTTGTTGCGTTTGGTTTTTCATAGAAACCAACACAAAGTCTACTCCTCTTTCATGCGCAATAGCTATTAAATTACGAACATCTTTAAAGTTAGGGTTTACCTTTTCTATATACTCTAAATCGTTATAAGCAGCTCTGTAATCAAATTTATTATTTGCATTGAAAAGTTTTTTTGCTTTTGAATATAAATATACTGACAGTTGGTTTTTATTTGCTATAATTTCATCGTCATAATTAGTAAACTGAAACACAGCATTTCTTTTTTCTGCTAAAATAAATAATGGCAACAAAGGTTTTAAGATTTCTTGCCTTCTTTTCAAATTCTCATATAAAACAAAAATAGTTTCTATTTTTTCAGGGTTGTTCTCTTTTTTTAAAAAATTGATACGTGCTAAATCTTTCGCAGTTGCTTTTGTAAAAGCCTCCTCTAAAAGTAAAATATAAGGCTGATTCTTTTTTTTAGTTTTATTTCTTTTTAGGTTGTCAACGGCAGTATTAATTGCACTGTCGTAATTTCCGTTACTAATATCCTCTTGTGTATTTTTGATACTACTACAAGAAGTTATTAGAAGAATAAATGCTATAAAAAGTATACAATTTTTCATAATTAGTAGTGTTATTGAATTTTATAATAGATATTAAAATTTAAAGCTTCATTTTTCACTTTTCACCGCCTAAAGATACTTTTTTATAAATAAAAAATCCCGATGATTTCTCATCGGGATTTTTATGATTTATTTTCAAAGAGAATTACACGTTAAAACGAAAGTGCATTACATCACCATCTTTAACAATATATTCCTTACCCTCTACTCTCATTTTACCAGCTTCTTCTATACCAATATCTGCCAAAAACATTTGTCTTTCTTCATAATCGTCTAATTCTGTAACATCTACTAACACAATAACTTCTGCATTTTTATCTTTTACAACTTCTCTTATTCTTGCTACATAATCATTTCCAGAAACTGCAGCACTTTCATCCACATTAAAAATACAAGCATGTTAGCACACTTTTGGTCAATCCAACAATGACAGGGCAATATTTATAGAATCAGATGTTTCTTTTTTATTCGGACGCGTTTTGGAAACAACTCGAATACCATTGTATAATGTGTAAAAAAGAGTTGCAAGGGACTTTAAATCTAGTGTTGTATTTCATTCACCACTCTCTTGACCTATTTTAAGATAATTATAAATAAGAATAACAGAACGATTGTTCCAAATAAAAATTGAACTTTTTTTAAAAAAAATAAAAAAAGTGTGCTCACAACATGTATAATTCATTGCTAGTTATAGCCAACTAAAGAAAGTCCACACTCTAAATTACCGTTTACTGCAGCATTATTCTTGTGCGTCCTCGTAAATTTAAACTCCTTGAAGACAAGAACAACAAAAAAGCAAAAAAATACGATTTACCAAATCGTTTTTTTTGGTAATTTGTGTTATTCAATAAAAAGTTTTAGATTGCTAACGCTATTAAATTGAATGAAGATAAATTGCTATATCCAACTATTTTATTAGAAAAAAAACACCTAGAAAAGAACTTCAGTTTTTTTTAAAGGTACTACAGTAGATGCTTATGTTTTAGCCAGAAAGTTACCGGGTAACACATGCAAACAAAGTAACCTCCCCCCCACAAAATGTGCTGCTTTTAAAAAAGTAGCGCTATTCATTTTAACTACCTTTTTAAGAAAGAGTTTGTTGAAAATAAATTGTACCCCACAAAAAAAAGGAATGCTATAGCAAAATTTATAGCAACAGGTTTTAAAAAATAAAGCATCTTTTGATGCTTTATTTTTTAAAATTGATAGAAAAAACGGCAGTGCATAAACGGATAAAACTTCCGCTTATACTGTAAAAAACAAAGGTAAGCAGACAGAAAATCTGCATATAAACAGGTTATGGGCAAGTTTACAAACAAAGACTTTCTGTGAAAGTCAAAGGACTGACATCCCAAAGTAAAAAAAGTGTTATTGAAATGAGAAAGTGGAATCTAGAAACCACTCAAAAAACTGGGTGTATTCTGAAAAACCTTATGAGTAGGAACAATTTAAATAAAAAAAATATGAGAAATTTAGTTAAACTTTTTTTAGTAGTTATTGCAATTACGATGACCACAGATGCGCTTTATGCTCAAAAATTTGGAATAAAGGCAGGTTTTAATTTATCAAACATGCTCGCAAAAGACAACGAAGAAACCTATAGTGATGATTTTAAAATGAAACCTGGTTTTCATATAGGTGCAACTGTAGAATTTCCATTAACAGAAATGTTTTCGTTTGAAACAGGTTTGTTATTATCAACCAAAGGACTTAAGTCTAGTTATGAAGAAACATTTGCGGGTGAAACCTATAAGGAGGAATCACAATTAAACCTTCTATATCCAGATATTCCTCTAACAGCTAAAGCTTCGTTTGATATGGGTAGTGGAAAAATCTATGGTCTTTTTGGGCCATATTTAGGTGTTGGACTAAGCGGTAAATCAAAGTATGAAAGTAGCTATGACGATGAGACTGAATCGTCAGAAGAAGATATTGAATGGGGATCTAATGAAGATGAGTCTGATTTAAAAAGAATGGATTTTGGTTTAACTATGGGAGCAGGGGTAGAGCTAAATCCAATTCAGATTGGCTTAACCTATACTTTAGGTTTAGCAAATATTTCACCGCATACAGATGGCGGTACTAAGATTAAAAATCGAGTTTTAGGTATTTCTCTTGGTTATAGATTTGGAAAAAACAGAAAACCAGCACATAACAAGGTGTATAGTTAATGGCGGTTATATGCTAAATACCAAAATTTTTTCAATTAACAAACCAAGTGCTAAACCGAAAGTTAGTACTTCGAAATTCGACACTAACCATGCACTAATACGTTAGCAAAGATTATCAATCAAAATAGAAATAAAATAAAAAAATTACAAGTATGAAAAAAATTTACATCCTATTTATATTAATATCATCAATATCCTATTCACAATGCAGTATAAATCATGTTCCAAGTTCCCCTCTAATTTTTACCATAGAGTTTGGTAATGTCTTTCTTTGGGGCCAGGGATTTACTGCTGAATGCGATGGATATCTGGAATACGTAGAATTATTTTCTGCTGAAGCAGGAGTTGTTTCTGCTGGAACACTTAACATATATTCAGGTAATGGCGTAAGTGGTACACCTATACATACGCAACAATACGAAGAAATAACGATTTCTCAAATAGGTGATCCTATTAGAATTACTTTGACTGGAAATTTAGCCCTATCCAAAAATTCACAGTATACATTTGAATTTCCTGTTGATAATGTCTCTGTTTATGGGGGCATAAACGATGAGTATTCTGGTGGTTCAATTTGGCAAAACACTAATACTGAATATCCAGATCACGATTTTTCTTTTACTGTCGCAATTTCAGAAACTTCTTTAAGTATTAATGAATATAATGAAGACGCAACAACATTTATATTCCCTAATCCTGCAGAAAGTTTTATTAAAATTTACAACTTAATTAAACCTCAATACTATAAAATTTATAATATGTTAGGAAAAGAAGTAAGTAGTGGAATTATAACTGATAATGAAAATATTAATATTGAAAACTTAACTAGTGGGGTCTATTTCTTAAAATTAGAAAATGCTAATGCATTAAAATTTATAAAGAGTTAAACTAACTAAAACATTTACGAATACCGTATAAAATTAACTGCTAGTTTCTAGCCTACTTACAAAAGTCCTTGTGGACTTTTTATCTGTAATTTATTTACTAAATTTAGTATTTAAATCACAAAACTAATCTTATAAAAACTCATTAGTAAACATAAAAAAAGGCATTTGAGTTTCCCCAAAAACATGTAAGCGATTTGAAAGCGGAAGATTTTATTGTTGCTACAATGCAATTAAAATTAAATTAATATAATTTTATACTTAATATAAACTAAATTTACCCCTTATGAAAAAAATTCTATTTGCACTAGTTATTCTTTTAGGGCTAACTCAAACAACACAGGCACAAGTTAGTTGCGACACGATGAACTTAATAGTTAATGTAGGTTCTGACACGAATATGGTCAATATATATCATCCTGGAGGTTACTTGACTTCACCTAGTGAATACAATGTTATTGCTTGGGAGATTAAAGATTCACAAGGTAACATTGTTGCTGAAAACACTTTAGTAGATGAAAACTTTTATCAATTTTCTCACAACATTCCAATTACAGACATCATGAATGTTACTGCACTTTTATCAAATGACGCTGCTGAAATTTCATGTTTGATAGAAGACCAATTGTATTGGAAAATAACAGAAGTTATTCCAGATGTTTTTACAGGAAGATGGGAGTTTGTTCATGGTAATACAGGTGTAGATGTAACAAATACCCTAGGTACCGATGATATAGAACCTACCATTGCAAGTGTATATCCAAATCCATCAAATGATTTAGTAAATATAAGCTTAGAGAAAGGTCAACTTTTAAAAATAGAACTATTTAGTATGACAGGTAGGCTACTATTTAAAAAGGATTTAAATTCTAAAACATATGCATTAAATATTAGTGAATATCAATCTGGCGTATATCTAGTGAGGGTTTTTAACCAAAATAATGACGTAGTAAACACAACGATATTAAAAAAATAATGTTTGCTAACACCACCTAAACTGCATTGAAACGGAGCTTAGCTAAAACGTTAGCGAAAAAATTAATTTTTAAATATAAAACGATATTAAACAAAAAATCTCAATGAATTTACATTGAGATTTTTTTATTCTGAGCTTATGTCAGCATTTAACTTTTTATAATTGCTTTTACACGTTAAAACGAAAGTGCATTACATCACCATCTTTAACAATATATTCCTTACCCTCTACTCTCATTTTACCAGCTTCTTTTACTTTCGCTTCAGAACCAAAAGCAACGTAATCTTCGTAAGCAATCGTTTCTGCTCTAATAAAACCTTTTTCAAAATCGGTATGAATTACACCAGCAGCCTGTGGCGCAGTAGATCCAACAGGAATTGTCCAAGCTCTCACTTCTTTTACACCTGCTGTAAAATACGTTTGTAAGTTTAATAATTTATATGCAGAACGTACTAATCTAGCAACACCAGCTTCTTCTAAGCCAATATCTGCCAAAAACATTTGTCTTTCTTCATAATCTTCTAATTCTGTAATATCTGCTTCTGTACCCACTGCTAACACAATAACTTCTGCGTTTTCATCTTTTACAGCTTCTCTTATTCTTTCTACATAATCATTTCCAGAAACGGCAGCATCTTCATCAACATTACAAACATATAATACAGGTTTTAATGTGATAAATTGTAATACTTGTACAAACTCCATTTCTTTTTCAGAAAAGTCGAGTGTTCTTACAGAAACTCCTTTAAGTAACGTTTCTTCAATTCTTAATAAAACAACCAATTCTGCTTGCGCTTCTTTATTCCCTGTTTTTGCAGTTCTTTTTACGCGCTCTAAACGTTTTTCAACAGTTTCTAAATCTTTTAATTGCAATTCAATATCAATCGTTTCTTTATCTCTAACAGGATCTACAGACTCATCTACATGAATAATGTTATCATTATCAAAACAACGAATTACATGTAAAAGTGCATCTGTTTCTCTAATATTTGCTAAAAACTGATTTCCTAAACCTTCTCCTTTACTTGCTCCTTTAACAAGACCAGCAATATCTACAATCTCTACAGTTGCAGGTAAAACTCTTTCTGGGTTTACCAATTCTTCTAATTTCTCAATTCTCTTATCCGGCACATTTACAACGCCTAAATTAGGTTCTATTGTACAAAAAGGAAAGTTTGCACTTTGCGCTTTTGCATTTGATAAACAGTTAAATAAAGTTGATTTTCCTACGTTTGGTAATCCTACAATTCCAGCTTTCATGTAAATAAATTTTGCGAGTGCAAATATAACTGATTTACTTCAAAAATCAATCTGTTATAAAAACAAAAAATCCCGCTAAAAGCAGGATTTTTAAATAGGATACTATTTTTTATTATTCGTTATGCATAAAACGTTGTTTTTCTAACAACTCTTCTTCTGTTTCTACATTATCATCATCTGGCACACAACAATCTACAGGACAAACTGCTGCACATTGAGGCTCGTCATGAAAACCTTTACATTCTGTACACTTATCTGCAACAATGAAATAAATTTCATCTGAAACGGGTTCTTGATCCTCATTAGAATCTACAGCTTTACCATTTGGTAAAACTACATTTCCTTTTAAATCTGTACCTTGTGAATATTTCCAATCATCTGCGCCTTCATAAATTGCTGTATTTGGACACTCAGGTTCACAAGCTCCACAATTTATACATTCATCTGTTATTATAATTGCCATAATTTTCTTTACTGTTTTTTGTACATTTGCAATTGCAAAAATAAAGCCAAAATTATAGACAACCAAAATAAATGAATAGTATTCAAAATAGAATTGCTGCTTTTGTAAAATTAGGCCATTTTTTAAGTCAGTTTTCAGCAGATAAAATTGAAAAAAAAGAGACTGCAGAATTCAATGATTTATTTTTTGATGGATTTAAACATCAATTAAAAGTTGCCCAAGAAAACAACTCTTGGTTTACAAAAGAGAACATTTTTTTCTCGCTAGAAAGCTGGTCTAAATCACTAACAACTAACAATTTAGATAACTTGATTAAAAATGAAGATCTCACATCAATAAAACCTAAAAAGGTGGCTATTGTTATGGCAGGAAATATTCCTTTAGTTGGTTTTCATGATTTTTTATCGGTACTTATTTCTGGTCATTCTGTAGTAGTGAAACAATCTTCTAATGACAAACATATTTTACCTTTTTTAGGTAAGTATTTAGAATACGTTTATCCTAGTTTTAAAGAAAAAATCACTTTTACGGAAGAAAAGTTAGAAGACTTTGATGCCGTTATTGCTACCGGAAGTAATAATACAGCGCGTTATTTTGAATATTATTTTAAAAATAAGCCAAATATTATTAGAAAAAGCAGAAATTCTGTTGCTGTTTTAACAGGAAAAGAGTCTGAAGCGGATTTAGAAAAATTAGCTGATGATGTTTTTCAATATTTTGGTTTAGGTTGTAGAAGTGTTTCTAAATTATACGTACCAAAAGGGTATAATTTTGATGCTTTCTTTACAGGAATGTACATCAAAAAAGAAATCATTAACAATGCCAAATATGCAAATAACTACGATTATAACAAGGCGGTATATTTAATGAGCGAATTTGATTTATTAGAAAACGGATTTTTAATGATAAAAGAAGATGCAAGTTACTCCTCTCCTATTGCTACCGTTTTTTATGAATATTATGAGAATGAAATAGATTTAAAAATAAAATTACATCTAGAAAAAGAAAAAATTCAATGTATCGTTTCTAAAGGATTTATAGAAAATGAAATCGCTTTTGGAGAAACACAAAACCCTGAATTGGCAGATTATGCAGACGGAATTAACACATTAGATTTTTTATCAAAAATTTAAACAACAGGTAACAACATTTATAATGAAAAAGCACAACTTTAGCGCAGGTCCTTGTATTTTACCACAAGAAGTATTGCAACAAGCTTCAGCCGCAATCATCAATTTTAATAATGATGATTTATCTTTAATAGAAATTTCTCACAGAAGTAACTCTTTTGTAGCTGTTATGGAAAAAGCGAGGAATTTAGCTTTAGAATTACTTGGTCTAGAGAATAAAGGGTACAAAGCACTGTTTTTACAAGGGGGTGCAAGTTTAGAGTTCTTAATGGTTGCTTATAATTTATTAAATAAAAAAGCAGCGTATTTAAATACAGGAACTTGGGCTGATAAAGCCATTATAGAAGCAAAACATTTTGGTAAATTAGTAGAAGTTGCTTCTTCTAAAGACAAAAAATACAATTATATTCCTAAAGGATATGAAATTCCTACAGACGCAGATTATTTTCACTGTACAAGTAATAATACCGTTGCAGGAACACAAATGAAAGAATTTCCGGAAACGAATGTTTCTTTAGTTTGTGATATGAGTTCAGATATTTTTTCTCGTCAATTAGATTTTTCTAAATTCGATTTAATTTATGCTGGTGCTCAAAAAAATATGGGTCCTGCAGGCGCAACTTTAGTAATTATAAAAGAAGATATTTTAGGAAAAGTTGAAAGACACATCCCTTCTATGTTAGATTATCAAATTCATATAGATAAAGACAGTATGTATAATACACCTTCTGTTTTTGCTGTTTATGTTTCTATGTTAACATTGCAATGGTTAAAAGATTTAGGTGGAATTCCGTTTATTGAAGAAGTAAACAACAAAAAAGCGGCACTTTTATATACTGAAATTGATAGAAATCCGCTTTTTAAAGGAATTGTTGCAAGAGAAGACAGAAGTACAATGAATGCTACTTTTGTTTTAACAGATAAAAGTTTAAAAGATACGTTTGATAAAATGTGGACTGAAGCTGGAATTAGCGGTATAAACGGCCACAGAAGTGTTGGTGGTTATAGAGCTAGTATGTACAATGCTTTGCCTTTATATAGCGTTCAAACATTAGTTGATGTAATGAAAGCATTAGAAAGAGCGCAAGCTTAATTCTTTAGTAAAGTGAAGAAAAAATATGAAAGTTTAAAATTTAAACTTTCAATTATTAAATTTTTGAATAAAAATAAGAATGAAAATATTAGCAAACGATGGAATTTCTCAAAGCGGAATTGATGCTTTAGAAAAAGGAGGATTTGAAGTAATAACTACAATGGTTGCACAAAATCAATTAGAAAATTATATTAATACAAATTCTATAGATGCCCTTTTAGTAAGAAGTAATACACAAGTTAGACAAGAATTAATTGAAGCTTGCCCAAGTATAAAATTAATTGGTTGTGGCGGAGTTGACATGGATAATATTGATGTAGATTACGCAATAGACAATGGTTTACATGTAATAAATACGCCTGCAGCTTCTTCTAATTCTGTTGCAGAATTAGTTTTTGCACATCTTTTTGGAATGGCTCGTTTTTTACATTCTTCTAACAGAGAAATGCCTTTAGAAGGAGATTCTCGTTTTAAAGAATTGAAAAAAGCCTATTCATCTGGAATTGAATTACGTGGTAAAACTTTAGGAATTATTGGTTTTGGAAGAGTTGGCCAAGAAGTTGCAAAAATTGGTTTAGGAATAGGAATGAATGTAATTGCAACAGACGCAGTTATTAAAAGTGCTCCTATTTCTATAGATTTTTTTAACGGACAGAAAGTAACAATACATATTGATACTATTCCAAAAGAAGAATTGTTAAAAGAAGCAGATTTTATTACTTTACATGTCTCAGAACAAGACGACTACCTTATAACAGCAAAGGAAATCGAAAAAATGAAAGATGGTGTTGGACTTGTAAATACAGCTAGAGGTGGTATTTTACATGAAGTAGATTTAGTAAAAGCAATACAAAGTGGTAAAGTGCAATTTGCTGGTTTAGATGTTTTTGAAACAGAACCTACACCTGCTGTTCAACTTTTAATGAATCCAGAAATCTCTTTAACACCGCACATCGGAGCAAGTACAATAGAAGCACAGGAACGAATTGGAGTAGAGTTAGCACAACAAATCATTCAGCTTTTAAGATAGTTTATGGCAAGTATAAAACCTTTTAAAGCAGTTAGAGCAACAAGAGATAAAGTGGCTATGGTTTCGTCTAAATCATATGAGGTTTATACTCCTGAAATGCTGGACTCTAAATTGGCTTTTAATCCGTATACCTTTTTACATGTAATTAATCCAGGTTATAAATACCATAAACAAGATTTAAGTGGTGAATTGCGGTTTAAATTGGTGCATAACCGCTATTTAGAGTTTAAAGAAAACGAAATATTTGCGCAAGACGAGACACCCGCTTTTTATATTTATCAGAAAATAACGCCAACAAAATCTTTCTGTGGAATAATTGCTGCAACTTCTGTTGCTGATTATCATAATAATATTATTAAAAAACACGAAGGGACTCTTAGAAAAAGAGAGTTATTATTTGAAAACTATTTAAAAAATACTGGTTTTAACGCAGAACCTGTGCTATTAACCTATCCTGACAATGATGTGGTTACTGCTATTGTTGAAAAATATACACAAGAAAGGGCAGAATATGAGTTTTCTACGACAGATAAAATTTCACATGCCCTCTGGCTTGTAAACGATCCCAGCGATATTGAGCAAATAACTACTGAATTTAAAGAAATAAACACCTTATATATTGCAGATGGGCACCACAGATCTACCTCTTCTTGCTTATTGGCAGAAAGATTGGCTAAAGAAAACCCCAAGCATACAGGAACCGAAGATTATAACTTTTTCATGAGTTATTTATTACCGGAAAGCCAATTGAGTATCCATGAATTTAATCGCTTTATAAAAGATTTAAATGGATTTACTCCGGATGAGTTTTTAATAGAATTAGATACTTTTTTTAGAATCGAACGTTGGAACCAAGAATTGTACAAGCCTCAAGAAAAGCATCATTTTAGTATGTATTTAGACGGGGCATTTTACGGGTTGTACTTGCGTAAATCTCTCTATAATTTTACCGATGCTTTGAGTAAACTAGATGCTCAGATTCTTTATACAACCGTATTGAAACCCATATTAGGTATCAATGATATAAGAAATGATTCTAAAATTGTGTATTCTCAAAATAAATCTGATAGTTTAGAACTGAAAACAAAAGTAGATTCTGGCGCCTTTAAAGTCTCTTTCGGAATGTTACCAGCAAGCATAAAAGAGCTAAAAGAAATTGTAGACGCAGGTCTATTAATGCCTCCAAAAACAACGTATATCGAACCAAAACTAAGAAGTGCTTTGACTATTTATGAATTTTAACGCAGCGTTTAATTCAGAACTTATTCGATTATTTAATTAAAAAGAAAACTTCATGGAAATACAAAAAAAAATACAGGACATAAAAAAGTTAATTCCTGATAATGTAAGCTTAGTAGCGGTTTCTAAAACAAAACCTATTGAAGATTTACAAGAAGCTTATGATGCAGGTCAGCGCATCTTTGGTGAGAATAAGATTCAGGAAATGGTTGAAAAATATGATGCATTACCCAAAGACATAAAATGGCATATGATTGGTCATTTACAAAGTAATAAGGTAAAGTATATGGCTCATTTTGTAGATTTAATTCATGGTATTGATCGATTTAAAACATTGAAAGAAATAAACAAACAAGCCAAAAAAAATAATAGAATTATTAATTGTTTATTACAAGCCAAAATTGCGAAAGAAGAAACTAAATTTGGATTGTCTTTTGAAGAAATTTCATCAATTTTAGAATCTGAAGAGTTCGCCGAGCTACAAAATATAAATATTGTTGGTTTTATGGGAATGGCAACCTTTACAGATGATAAAAATCAATTAACTGAAGAATTTACAGCACTTAAAAACTTTTTTGATGCTCTTAAAAGCAAACATTCTAATTTAGAAATTTTATCAATGGGAATGAGTGGTGACTATGAACTAGCAATAGAAAATGGTAGTACTATGATTCGTGTTGGTAGCGCTATATTTGGCAATCGTAATTATAAACCTTAATTTTACCCTAAAGAAGATAATTTGTACGCTATTTTAGATATTGAAACCACAGGAGGAAAATTTAATGAAGAAGGAATCACAGAGATTGCTATCTATAAATTTGACGGACATGAAGTTGTAGATCAGTTCATTAGTTTAGTGAACCCTGAAATACCTATTCAAGAATTTGTTGTTAAACTTACAGGTATAAACAACAACATGTTGCGCAATGCGCCTAAATTTTATGAAGTTGCAAAAAGGATTGTAGAGATCACTAAAGATTGTACACTTGTTGCTCATAATACTTCATTTGACTACAGAATATTAAGCACAGAATACGGTAGATTAGGTTTTGATTTTGATAGAAATACACTTTGTACTGTAGAATTAAGTCAGAAACTAATTTTAGATCAACCTTCTTATAGTTTAGGTAAATTAACTAGAGCTTTAGGAATACCAATGACAGATAGACATAGAGCTTCTGGAGATGCGTTGGCAACTGTACAACTTTTTAAACTACTTTTAGAAAAAGATATTAATAAGGCCATCATACAGAGTTCTATAAAATACCACGACAAAAGATTAGAAAAAGAAAAAGTAAAAAACTTAATAGACTCTATTCCTCAAGTTTTAGGCGTTTTTTATGTTCATGATTCTGAAGGAAAAGTTATTTTTATTGGAAGAGGAAAAAATATAAACTCTGAAGTAAATAAGCTCTTTTTAAAAACAACGAAAAGAGCCGTTAAAGTTCAAGATAGAGCAACTACTATTTCTTTTGAAAAAACAGGAAATGAGCTTTTTACACGTTTAAAATATGATGTTGAACTAGAAGCGTTATCTCCTAAATATAACTTTAAAAAGAAACGCAAAATAACTACTCAGAACTTTAATAATGAAGACTTTATTATTATTGATAAAGGAAGAGAAATTGAAGAACATGCTATTGTTTTAATACAAAATAATGAAGTATTTGGTTTTGGATACACCAATTTAGCGTATCAAGAAAACCAAATAGACATACTTAAAACAATACTTACACCTTTAGAAGATAAAGAAATAGCAAAAACTATTGTTAAAAATTATTTAAACAAAAATAAAGTTCAGAAAATTATTCGCTTGTAAATAAACAAGTTACAGCTAACCCTACTTCTACTATTTATTTGTAATATCATTTTTACGCAAAAATAAAAGCCCTCTCAAATAGGAATAATTTTATACGTTTTAGCACGAGTAAAAAAGAATATTCTGTTCAAGCATATTCATATTTATAAGAATTTTACAAACAAATTATTATAGCTAAAAATTCTTATTTAATCTATTTAATTAAGGTAGATTAGCACAAATTACGTAAAAACTATGTCAACAGAATTACTAATATCACAATTTCAAAATAAAGATTCTAAAGCTTTTGAGAAGTTATATATGATGTACAGTAATAGCATTTTGGGTATTATAAACAACATTGTAAGAAATAATGATGTTGCAGAAGAAATTGTACAAGATGTATTTATTAAAGCTTGGAATAATTCAGAAAAATATTCTGCAAAAAAAGGCCGTTTCTTTACCTGGATTTTAAATATAGCAAGGAATTCTGCAATAGACCACACAAGATCAAAAGCATTTAAAAATTCTAAACAAAACCAAAATGCAGATTATTTCGTAGATATATTAGAGAACAATGAAAGTTTAGATTCTCAAACTAACGGTATTGGAATAAAAGAGTTTGTAACAAAATTAGCTAAAAAGTGTAAAGAAGTAATAGAGCTTATCTATTTTAAAGGCTATACTCAAAAAGAAGTATCAGAAACTTTAGAAATACCTTTAGGAACTATTAAAACTAGAAATAGAAACTGTATTAATGAACTAAGAAAACAACTTAGAGAATAAATTATGGAAGCACAAGAATACATAAAATCTGGAATTTTAGAGTTGTACGTAGCTGGATCACTTTCTAATAAAGAAAATGAAGAAGTTTATGAGATGATAAAGAAACACCCTGAAATTTTAAATGAAATTGAAGGTATAGAAAACTCAATTGTTACTTTAACTGCCGCATTAACATCAAAAGATGCCAAAGGTTTTTTTAAGAAAATTAAAACAAAACTAAGTTTACTTGATGAAACAAAAGTGATTTCATTAACTAATAGAAAAAATAACTGGGTTAATTATTCTGGTTGGGCAGCTTCTATTTTAATTGGAAGTACACTTATTTGGTCTATAAATAAGAATAACGCCTTAAAAAACCAATTAACTGGAGAAAGACAACAAATGGAACTTCAGATAGAAAAATCTTCTAATAGCTTAGCTGAAGCAGAAAAATTAATAACTATTTTTAGAGATAATGATATTATTTCTATTCCACTTAAAGGACAAACGGTTGCGCCAGAAGCATATGCTAAAGTATATTTAGATAAGAAAACAAAAAGTATTTATTTAGATGTAAAAGGGTTACCAGATCCACCAAAAGGAAAAGTATACCAAGTTTGGTCTTTAAAATTAAACCCATTAACTCCAACGAGTATGGGAACTTTAGATACTTTTATCACAGATACAAACAAGATTTTTACGTTTGATTCTAATGATGGTGAACAAGCTTGGGGAATCACTTTAGAACCAGCTGGAGGAAGTAAAACTCCTTCATTAGACCAATTATATACATTAGGAACAATACCTGCTTAAAGTAAGACATAACAAACATAAAAAGATCCGTTAAATAATTTTAACGGATTTTTTTTCATCACTTTTTCATTGTACTACTAGATGGAATAATAAGAATGGAGTTAAACAACTCAAAAAAGAGTCTCCTAAATCTTTAGACCCCTCTTACAGAAAGTAGTATTTAAAGTAAATAGGTTGGTAAAGGAAAAAAAGCGTCAGCAAAGTAAAGACTGACACTTCAACTTAAAAATCACCACAATTTATAGGTAATAATTAAAATATTAGGGGCTATTAACAATTTTAAAATTGATAGCTAATTGTTGCTTTTGCAAAAAATGGAGATCCTGGTGTAAAATGAATTTCTTCTACAGAAGCTACTTCATTTTGTAATCTTGATTCGGTTGCAAATTGAGTTTCATTCCATGCTACATCAAATAAGTTTTCAATAGCAATTCCAAAATTCATGTTTTTTACTTTGTAGTTTATATTTAAATCACTCACAAAATATCCTTCTGCAACAATTGAATTGTCTTCATTTGCTGGTCTATCATCTATAAAACGGTATCTTATTGCTCCCGAAAATCCATTTGTATTTGTGTATGATAATCCTCCAGACATTGTAAAATCTGGCGCTAAAGGAATATAATTTTCTCCAGCTATGTTTTCTAAACTTCTTGCTTTAGTATAGGTAGCATCTGTATCAAAAAATAATTTATCAGTTAATTGATAACGCAAACCTAAATCAAATCCAACTCTTTCTGATTTTCCAGAAGGCTCAATAACTCCTGCATCACCAACATACACCAATTCTTCTTCAGATAATAAATACCAAAATGCTGTATTTAAAACCAATTTTTTTGCTGGTTTCCAAATATTTCCAAAATCCATTCCATAAGCTCTTGGCAGAATTTTGCTTGCATCTTGTTGTAGAATAACTCTTGTATCATTAGAATGAAAACCAATTCCTGATTTTACAAACCATTGTAAATTATCATTTTGATTGTATAAGAGGTTTAATTTTGGATTGACAATTGCTTTTGTTTTTGACAATGTTTGGTAATTGGTTTGCAAGTCATCATTATATATAAATTTGAAATAATCTAATCTTACCGATGGAGAAATTTTAAAATCTCCAATTTCAAATTCAGAATTAAAAAATGTATAAAAATTACTTAGTACTACTTTTCCTAATTGAATTTCTTCTAAAGTTTCTCTTCTATTTAATGTGTGCGATAACTCTATATCATCTACATTATCATACCTAAGTCCAATTCCTTTAATAAACTTAGCATCAATATCTCCATATGTTTTATCAGAAATAATTTGAGCATTCATTCCAAAAATATTTCTGTCTTCTTTTTGTTTAATTTGATCTCCATTTATAGGATCCTCTAAATAAAAAGTAAAATTTGAATACAATTCAAAATCGTATTTAGAATAAAAAATATTCGTTTTTAAAATAGATTCGTTTGCAAGTCTTTTAAAAAACTCAACATTAAAATTTGTTCTAGAAGTAAATCCTCCTTCTGTATCATCAATAGATCCAAAACGAGAAATGTTTCCATTAGCCACTTCTCTTTGAGGAATTTGACCAGAAGCGTCCCAATTACTTGTAAAATGCGATGCCGTAACTGTTACTCTATCTGTGCCGTTTATAAAAGCGCTGTATTTGCTAAAAATATTAATTCTGTTAAAACTTTGTGGCGACTCAAAAGGACCATCATTTTCTATGTACTCTAGTGCAACATAAGCATCTTGCTTCTTTGTTTCCTCTAAAATATTAAACATTCCTAAAGTTCTGAAGGAATTAAAGTCTCCAAAACCAACAGAAATTTCATTATTTTTAAGACTTGTTTTTGTTGAAAAATCGACAAAACCTGCCGTTGCAAAATCTCCCTTATTAGAATAATAAGGACCTTTACCAAAGTTTATCTTTTTAATCGTTTCTGGAATAATAAAATGCAAGTCACTATAACCTTGTCCATGCGCATGAGAAACCATATTTACAGGCATTCCATCAACAGAAATTGCTAAATCTGTACCGTGATCAATATCAAAACCTCTTAAAAAAATCTGTTCTGCTTTTCCTCCTCCAGCATGCTGACCAATAAATAATCCTGGAACTTTTCTTAAAATTTCTTGTGATGATTTTACAGGATTCACTTTTAAATCAATCATTGCAATTGTGTTAATCGCATTAATTTCTTTTCTTAAAACGAGTTCCTCTAATTGAAAAACTTGCGTTTCAAGAGTTATTATTATTGGATCTCCAAAATTGGTGTCAGAAACAATAAATTGTATTTTCTTAAATCCTAAAATTCCTACTTCTATAGTATTTCCTACAAACGTTTTTTCTAAAATAAAATTACCATTTACATCTGTATGAGTGTGTGAATTTGTTGTAGAATTATACACATACGAATTTTCAATTAATTGATTATCAGAATCTAAAACCCTTCCCTTTAATGTTTGTGCTTTAATTTGCGTACAGAACAATGCCATAAAAAGGCAAGTAATTATAGTTGGTTTCATTATTAGGTAGTTTACTATTTTAAATATTTTGAATCTCTTTTTCAGTCAATGGACCTAATTCATAAATACTTCCTAATAATTCTTCTTTTAGTTTAATTGTTTCAGAATCCTTGCCATTTACTTTTAAAATATGAGCAGCATGTAATAAAGCTTGTGGTTCAAAAGTGTGACCAATTACGTGATTTTCTGTAATTTCTAATGCTTTTTTATAATCGCCTTTTTTGTAATAAGACCATGCTAACAAATCATAAGATTGTGCTGTTGGTCTATTTTTAACTTCAATTTTTGCAATTTCTAAAGCTTTATCTATGGTTTTAAAATCATCAGCTAATAAAATTGAGTTGTATTTATTATACATATCTCCATACATTTCAGTATCAATTGCAGAAAAATATAAGGCTAAATTAGTCTCCTTCTTCTCTTCATCGTTCATAAATTCTGCTATTTCTGCTTTTAAAAGATAATAATCTGGTGATGCATTCTTTTTAGAAACTTCATCTAAAATTCTTAATGCTTCTTCTGGGTTTCTTTCATAAGAATAGACAATCCAAGCAATTCCTTTTTTTGCATAAGCGTCATTAGAATCAATTTCTAACGCTTTTAAATAAGCATTATACGAATCTTTAATCCTACCTGCATGTCCATAATAATCTGCTAAATTTGTATAATTCCATTTTAAAAGAGATGCATTCTTTTTTGATTTTGCAATTGCTAAAGATTTTTCTAAATAATTAATTGCATCCTCTAGATTTCCTAAGTGATCATTATATTTTGAAATTCTGATTAAATAATCAAAATCATTTATGTCTCTTATTTCGGTTAAATAACTTTCTACTTTTGCATAGTTACCTAGCTCTAAGTATACATCAATTAACATTTTTTGAGTTCCTTTTAAGTTTTGTCCAAGCTTTTCTGCTTTTAATAACAAAGCTAAAGATTCCTTAAAACGGTGTTGAGAAATATAATTTCTGGCTAAACTTCTTAAATAACCTGAATTTGTATAATTGATTTTTTCATTAGCAACAATCAAATTTTTTTCTGCTTTCTTTAAAAAATCTATTTTACCTGTAATTTTAAAAAGCGTATTATAATTTGACGCTAATTTTACATTATAAGGGTATTGATTAGGAGTTTCTTTAAGTTTTGACTCCCAAAAATTAAAATCAGCTTGTACTGTTTTCAACTGATTGTTTTCAGAAGACTTTAAATACCCTTCATAATCTTTGGTACTTGTAATTTTGTTTTTTTCTAAAGAAGGTGAACAACTTACTAAAAAAACAAAAGAGATTAGAAAAAATATTTGTGTTCTATATTTCATGGGATAAAATTTTAATTGTTGATATTTTATTTTAATAGAAAGTACATCTAAAGAGTAAATGCACTTTCTATTAATTTTAATTTTCTACCAAGGAGATGCTAAATAAGGAAAAGAAGTTGAAAATTCTTTGTCATTTGCATCTACATTATCATTAGATAATGTAGGGTTTTCAGTAAAGTCTTCTCCACCAAAAATTAATAATAACTCTACAGTAATTACATCATCTGCAAGCGCTCTTCCTGTTAATACGTTCTCACCATCAAAAAAAGTTGTTTTGCCATCTAAGGTAACTGTTAAAACATCTGTTGCTAACACACCAGAAAAAGCATCTGAAGTAAGACCTAAAGCATTCGCATCAGTTTCGTTATTAAAAGCTGGACTTAGTCCTTCTAAATTAGCTTGAAACATTGCTTTAAATGCTGCTCCTTGTTCAGAAGGAATTGTTGTGTTAAACATGTCCTTACTATCACTAGATACAAATACTGTATTTACAGCAGGTCTTCCCATTTGATCTGCTTGAGCATAAGTACCACTATAATCTGGTCCTTCTATTACTACTGGTGCCATAGTATCGTCATTATTATTACATCCAATTAGTATAAATGATGACATTAAAACTAGTGCTGTATATTTTAATATATTTAATTTCATAATCGTTTATTTTATAAGTTTATAATTATTGTTTGTTTTTTGCTTCTACCCAAGTATTTATAGAACCAGAACCACCTATCAAAGATTTTGGTACTTCAACTACTATAGACATTACATTTGATCCTGCAAATGTATCTGCTCCAGGGCTATTAAAAGCTGTTGCATTACCTGCAATAATTTCTCCGTATTGTGCAAAGTCCATAAAGAAAGGATCATCTCTTGGGCCTGCAAAAAACTTCATTCCAGCTGAGTTTGTAGAAGTTATTGCTGCAGCTCCATAAGAACTTATTTCTACAACTCCTGTAATTGATGCATCTTCTAATATAGTACTGTTTAACCCTGTTGCATTAGGTGCAACTGGCCCAAAAAAGTACATTTTGCCATCTCTAGCAATTGCTTGAATTACTAATTCTTCAACAGCATCGCCATTTGTATCAATATTAAACTCAATTAATACACCTTCATCAAAAGCTGCTGATGAAGTTGCTGATGGAGACAATAAACCTTGCGTATTTACTACAAAAGCAATTGTACTTGTGTCTTCTCCTTGGAAAGCATAAAAGTCTGTAATGTCTGCAGAACCTCCTGCAACTGCAGGCGCATCAATATGATCTGCTGCAATTGAAATTAAACCAGCTATTGATAATAAACCGGCTACTAATAAAATTTTTGTTTTTTTCATGGTGAGTGTTTTTAGTTTTTAAATTATTCTCACATATACTTACGCAACAAAAGAAGTTTCGGTTTTATAAAAGTTGCTTTTTTTTATTTATTTTTTAAAAACCCTTTAAAACATTGAGGAAAATTGATTAAAAAAATTAATTTTTATACCATACCTTTGTACAAAATAAAAATATTTTTGAAAGAAAAATTAAAAACATCCTGGAAAGAGAGACTTCATGAAATTATTTATGAAGCAGATACAAGAGCTGGAAAATTATTTGATGTTATTTTATTAGTAGCTATTCTTGCTAGTATATTGTTGGTAATGTTAGAAAGTGTAGAGCATTTAGATAATAAATATCATAATTTCTTAAATATTTCTGAATGGATTATTACCATCCTTTTTTCAATAGAATATATTTTAAGGGTTGTTTCTATAAAAAAGCCTCTAAAGTATATTTTTAGCTTTTATGGTATTATAGATTTACTATCTACCATACCTAAATATCTTTCATTATTTTTTATTGGTTCACATCATTTTGCAGCTTTAAGAGCACTAAGGTTATTAAGGGTTTTTAGAATTTTAAAATTGGCAAGATATATAGGAGCATCTAATAAATTACTAATTTCATTAAAAGCAAGTAGAGCAAAAATTCTAGTTTTCTTATTTTTTGTAATTATTCTATGTGTAATTTTAGGGACCATTATGTACATGATAGAGGGTGCTGAAAACGGGTTTACAAGTATCCCTAGAAGTGTTTATTGGGCAATTGTAACAATGACCACAGTTGGTTATGGAGACATTGCACCACATACACCTTTTGGTCAGTTTATTGCAAGTATTATTATGATTTTGGGGTATGGTATTATTGCTATTCCAACGGGTATTGTTAGTTCAGAAATAACAAAAAACAATTCTAATTCAATAGATATTAATACACAGTCTTGTTCACATTGCGCAGCTGAAGGCCATAAAGATGGCGCAGAATTCTGTTATAATTGCGGAAGTAAATTAAATTAAAATGAATTCTAAAAATTTTTTAATTACTATTGTTGGTCCAACAGCAATTGGTAAAACCGCTTTAAGTATTCAACTTTCAAAACATTTTAAGTCGGATATAATTTCTTGTGATTCTAGACAATTTTACAAAGAAATGACGATTGGAACTGCTGTACCTGAAGAAAAGGAATTAGCAGCTGCAAAACACCACTTTATACAAAATAGAAGTATTTTTGAGGATTATAATGTTGGTGAATTTGAAAGAGATACACTAACTAAACTCGATGAACTTTTCTTAGAAAACCCAATTCAAATTATGGTTGGTGGAAGCGGATTGTATGTAGATGCCGTTTTAAAAGGATTGAATTATTTTCCAAAAGTTGACCTAAAGATTAGACAACAATTAACCTTAGAGTTAGAGGAAGAAGGTCTAGAATTTCTTCAAAAAAAATTAAAAGAATTAGATATTGAAACGTACAATACAATTACAATTGATAATCCTAAAAGAGTAATTAGAGCTTTAGAAATCTGTATTGGAACAGGAACTCCCTACTCCACTTTTAAAAACAAACCTAAAACGCCAAGAAATTTCACTTCAATAAAAATTGGTTTAAATACCGATAGAGAAATTATTTACACAAGAATAAATAAACGTGTAGATAGTATGATAGAAAATGGCTTGTTAAAAGAGGCTAAAAACTTACATCAAAACAAAGATCTAAATGCCTTACAAACTGTTGGCTACAGAGAGTTATTCTCTTTTTTTGATGGCGATTTTACAAAAGAATTTGCAATTTCTGAAATTAAAAAAAACACAAGACGTTTTGCTAAAAGACAGTTAACTTGGTTTAAAAAAGATAAAGAAACAGTATGGTTTGACTATCAAACTGATGTAAATACTATTATTTCTAAAATTTCTGATAAAATTAACGCTTTTTAAAGCTTTCAGATTTTCATAATTCATTCACTTTTATATCTTTGCCACACTAAAATTATAACATGAAATCTAAAATTATTTTTATTTTTATTGCTTTTTTAAGCACAATTTCTATTGCACAATCTAAAGTTGGTACTGTAGACAGTGAATATATAATTCAGTTAATGCCAGAAAGACAAGTTGTTTTAAAAAAATCACAAGAGTATGGTGCTAAATTAGATTCTTCTTTTTCTATTAAGGTAAAAGAATACCAAACAAAAGTTGAAACTTTTAAAAAGGAAGAAGAAACTCTTGGACCGCTTATGAAGAAAACAAACTTAAAAGAATTAGGTGAACTAGAAGCTGATATTAATAAATATCAAAAAAATGGAACTCAATTAATGCAATTGAGGCAAAATGAATTAATGCGACCATTGTATAAAAAATTAAGTGTTGCTATAGAAACAATTTCAAAAGAAAATGGGTACACTCAAATATTAACGCTTACAGGAAATGAATTTGCTTATATTGATGAAAAATTTGATATTACAAATAGTGTTATTGAAAAATTAGGAATAAAAGTTCCTGAAGTGAAAAACTAATTTTCTGAAAAACATACCTAAAAATACTTCATAAAAAAAATGGCTTGAGTTTTCTCAAGCTATTTTTTTATATAAATTATTCATAAGATTAATTATGATTTAAACGAATAGAAATATTGTACTCTTTTTAGTACCAATACCATCTTTTGTAATTGCACAAAAAACAACCATTTAAATTTGAATCTAGTTTATAATACAGTAGTTCCTTGAGTCGCACCTGCGTTTACAGATGTGTATAAATTTCAAGCACGCTTAAGAGACTATAAACGTGTAGATTTGGGTATTCCTTATGTTTTTACAGATGCAAATAAACACAACTCTCTCAATTTAAATAATTTAAAGCGGGTTTAAAGCTTTTTAATCTGTTTGATATTCAAAACTCAATTACCAATACTTGGGTTAGAGATGTATATTCTAAAAATCAATTTAGAGTTCCGAATTTTATGACCGGTAGCGTTTTAAACTTTAAAGTTGGAATGAAATTTTAAATGGACTTTGAAATTTACTTTTTAGACCTATCTATACGTAATTTCAACATCCACAAATTTTAGACAATATGGATATCTATTCAATTAAAAATAAAACTTTATTTTTAATAATAGTAAGAAACAAAAAAAAGAGCAGATTTTCATCCACTCTTTTTTTACGATTTAATTCATAAGTAATTAAAACCTACTTTATATTATAAACCTAATTCTGCACAAACATTACCTGGTAATGGATAATTTAAGATATCCATTACCGTTTTATTAAAAGTATAAGTCCCCTTACCAGAGTTCCCATCATAAAATAATTGTAAATTATATTGCTTATTTAAGGTAACACCTGGAATTGAAATTTTACCGTCTTTTATCAAACCTACATCAGAATACTCACCAGAACCTGATACATATTCTATTTTCATTCTAACCTGATTAGGCACTATAGAAGAACTACCACTACATTTAGCTGAAATATTTAATTCAACCGTATCACCATCTGGTATTGCCTGGTCTAAAGTGCCTTGAGATACATTAGCATTTCCTGAACACCAATCGATAAGATCAGTAGTCATAGATGTTCCAGTACCATTAAGCGTAAGTGTAGCTTGCACCGAAGGAGCATTATTTATTTCTAAAAAAGTTTCACCAGACACCGTTTTCTTTACTGCGGTACCTTCTGCTAATTTATTACCTTGAGCATCCTTAAATACTGCTTCATAAGATGCTTCAAAATAAGCACCTTTGCTTCCCAAATTAATATATGCTTTTTTGCTATTACATAATGTAACAACCGCACCTATTGTAAACGTACTTAAATGATCTGTTTGTAAATCTACCACTAATTTACCATTTCTAGAAATCACTGCTGCTTTATTTTCAAATACCCAATTTCCATTATCACTTGTAGAATAAATGCTAAATTCATCTCCAGCTTTTACAGCTTGCCCTGTCTTTGGGTTTATATAAGTCGCACTAATATCCATAGAAACCGTTATTTCTTTTTCAAATTTCTTTACTTCCGTAGCTCCTACAAACATATTAATATCTGCTGTTGCCACTGGCTTTATAATAGCATTTGTTAAAGTATCTCCATTTTCATCTACGATAGATTTTGCGTTACCATTTATAGAAGACCTACTTGCCTCTTCATCGTTACCGTCAAAATATACAACTTGTGCCGTTAAATCACCGGAAGTAATTTTAGATTCATTAGCATCTAAAAAAGAATTATCTGCAGGTACTACTATTTCTGCCGCTGTATTGGTAGAAGAGGCTTCTGTAGCTACAGTAATTGCTGCTGTATTAGAGCCACCACTAGCAAGTGCAGCCGTTTGTTGTGCAACTGCGACACCTGATGGCACTTCTTTAATATTTAAAAACGTTGCTCTAATTTCTGTTATAGAATCTGCTGGAGAAATCGTTATTTCAAGATTTTTCGTTAAATAATCTTTACCAGAAATTTCCAAATTAAAAGTTATAGGCTCAGTAAAACCTCTGTAACTTGGATTTACGGCGAAGGCAGCGATACCGTCATTTATATCCCAAGTATCCTTAAAAAAACCTCCTTCAGTAACTAAAAAATTTGGTCTAGAATCGTCTGTAATAACTTTAGCTGTTAATGCAGTACCCGCTAAATTATCCTGATCTGCTAAATCTGTTATCGCTATAAAACCTTTATGAGTAAAGACATTAGTATCTAATCTTAATTCGATGATGCCTGTTGGATCTGTTGGTATTTCACAAGAAACCATAAAAACTGTTAGTGCTAAGAAAGCAAAAGAGAAAATTTTCTTAATTTTTTTTATTGTTATTCTGTAAGTATTTTTCATGTTTTTATTTTATTTTAAAATGCGTATGCTAATCTAAATTGAAACAAAGGTATAAATTCCCAAGTTTTAAATGTTTGTTGTACTTTTTCTTCTTGACTTGCTGTAGGTGCTAAAAGTTTAGTTGCATCTAAAGAAATATTTGGAGATTGACTATAATAGTAACCTAACTCTACACCAAAACCTAATTTTCCTTTTGGTACAGCTCTACCAAAACCAAAACCTAAATACGGCGCCACTTTTTCCCAAGAAAAACCAATGTTTAAATTTCCATAATCTTCTTTTGTAAGCACAACATCTCCAAAAGTAACGGATTCTTCATATTCCATCAAGATGTCTAATTTCATCTTATTAATAACACCAAGACCTCCAACTAATTTAAAAGAAGAGTTTTTAAAAGGTAACATTTCTATCAACAGATCTAGTGTACTAGATTCTGCAGATACTATACCAGTCACTGCATTGCCACTAATATCTAATTCTCCTGCTTTATAATCTTCAATTTTAAAAAAATTGTATCTTACCTTGGCACTAAAATGTTCTGAAATCTTTCTAGAATAATCAACAGCAAAACCTGGGAATCCTGCCGAGACTCCTAAGGCATTCATTCTTCCCTTTGTTTCTTCTGTTTCTTCTGTTGTATCCAATAAGTCTATTGTTTCTTGTGCAATAGATACCGATACAAAGCATAAGCTCAGTAAAAGAGGATAAATAATTTTCTTCATAGTTTAATAAATTTGGTTAGTTTCTTAGTTTTTTTTTTATTTAAGAATGTAAATATAAACATATTCACTATCAATAGACATTTTATAACGGTAAAATACCATAACCCATCGATAAACTTCAAAATAATATCAGCTTATTGATTATAAATGTATTGTAAATATGTTAAAAAAACATTAAAAATGTATATAAATCTAATTTTTTATGTTTTTACTTTAATTTTTTAGTTGATATTTTTTTATTACTACTAATAAATTTAATTTTCATTTAATATAAAAAAAACACTCAATAATGGTTGCTTTAAATAAAAAAAAAAAAAAAAAAAATTGGCTTATATTAACTCGTTTTCTCAAATCAAAACAAATTCACTTACCTTTATTATTCTTTTATTAATTTTGAGGTTAAAATACCTTTGTTTCCGGTTTTTAAGTCTTCAAAGAAAATGAAAAATAAAAAAATATACAGTATACATAAATACGTATACTTAACAAAAAAAAAGAGCTGATTTTCATCAACCCCTTTAAATATAATAATATTTCAATAATTTTACTCTAAAATCTGAGCAGCATGTGCTTTGGTTTTTACTTTAGCAATTACATCTTCAATTATACCCGTTTTGTCAATTACAAAAGTAGTTCTATGGATTCCATCATAGGATTTTCCCATAAATTTCTTTGGTCCCCAAACTCCAAAAGCATTTATCACACTTTTATCTTCATCTGCTAAAAGAGAAAATGGTAATTGATGTTTATCAATCCAATTTTGTTGTCTTTTTGCAGAATCTGCACTTACACCTAAAACATCATATCCTTTTGCTAAAAAAGATTGATAATTGTCTCTTAAATTACACGCTTCTGCCGTACAACCAGGTGTACTAGCCTTTGGGTAAAAGAATAAAACTAGCTTTTTACCCGCATAATCTGCTAATTTTACCGTATTCCCTTCTTGGTCTTTTGCTTCAAATTGAGGAGCATTATCTCCTACTTTTAAGGTTGTCATATCTATTTTTTGTGACAAATATACAAACTGAAAAATAAATTTTAAGTAAGAAATAAAAATTAAATATTATACTAACTTTGTAACTTTGAAAACCTAGAAAATTTGCAAATCTAAAAGATGACAAAAAAAGAAAAAGTACAATTTGTAATTGATACACTTCAGGAAAAATACCCAGAGATTCCAATTCCTTTAGATCATAAAGATCCTTACACATTATTAATTGCTGTGCTATTATCTGCACAATGTACAGATGTAAGAGTTAATAAGATTACACCAATATTGTTTGCTAAAGCAGACAACCCTTTTGATATGGTAAAAATGTCTGTGGAAGAAATTAAAGCAATTATTAGACCTTGTGGCTTATCACCAATGAAAAGTAAAGGAATTTATGGTTTGTCTAAAATTTTGATTGAAAAATATAATGGCGAAGTTCCCCAAAGTTTTGAAGGTTTAGAAGAATTACCAGCTGTTGGCCATAAAACAGCAAGTGTTGTTATGAGTCAGGCTTTTGGTATTCCTGCCTTTCCTGTTGATACTCACATTCATCGATTAATGTGGCGCTGGAATTTATCAAACGGAAAAAATGTTACACAAACAGAAAAAGATGCCAAAAGACTATTTCCGAAAGAATTGTGGAACGACTTACATTTACAAATGATTTGGTATGGAAGAGAATATTCGCCAGCAAGAGGTTGGAATTTAGAAAAAGATATTATTACAAAAACGATTGGAAGAAAATCGGTTTTAGATGATTATTATAAAAAATAGCCTTCTATTTATTGGCAAATAGTTGCGTTAGGGATTGAAACGGCATCCTTTTTATGCGAAACAGGATTCAGTATCTGTTATAAATAATTAAATTGCTTTTATTAATAAAGAGATGCTAAACTAAATTCAGCATCAGAAAAAGATATAGTAAAAAGCCCGACCTTTAGGTAACGCCCAAATTAAAAAAAGCCCCAACAATAGTTGAAGCTTTTTCCACTCTTAATTCAAATTCAATTCAATGAAGTCTTCTGATTTAGTTTTCACAAAAGTTAGCGATTTGGAAAAATTAATCAAAAACTGAATTGTTTCATCTGTAGGTTGCATCTGTAAATTAGATGTCTTTTTTGAGTAAAGTTGCATCGTATAAGCTATTTAATTTATTGATTATAAACTATTAACGAAACAATTTTACATTTATTATTAATTCACTAAAATAATTTTATGTTTTTCTATTAATTTTCTCATATTTATTAAAGCATAACGCATTCTACCCAATGCTGTATTGATGCTAACCCCAGTGTTTTCGCTTATTTCTTTAAAACTCATGTCTTTGTACATACGCATAACTAAAACTTCTTTTTGTTCTTCTGGCAGCTCTTTTACTAACTCTCTAACATCATCATAAATCTGTTCTTGTATAATTTGTTTCTCAGCATTTAGGCTTCCATCACCTAAAACAGAAAAAATATCAAAATCATCTGTATTTTTAAAAGAGGGCATTCTATTCGTTTTTCTAAAATGGTCTATAACTAAATTATGCGCAATACGCATAACCCAAGGTAAAAACTTACCTTCTTCATTATAATTACCTTTTTTTAACGTTCTAATTACTTTTATAAAAGTATCTTGAAAAACATCTTCTGTAAGATCTTTATCTTGAATTTTACTATAAATGAAACTATATAAACGCTGCTTGTGTTTTTTAATTAAAATAGACAAAGAAGCTTCATTTCCTTTTATATAATCACTTACTAAAATACTGTCTGAAATAGTTTTTGTATGCATAACAAATTACTTTAAGAAAAGCTAGAAAGCCTCTCGTTTATATTATTAATAATAATTTTAAAGTAATTTTTTATCTATATGCGTCTAATTTTCTGATGTTTAAGAACTGCAAATATCAATATTATTTTCCGAATCAACAACTATTTTAACAAATTACTTTTTCATTCTATTAAAAATCGATTAAAAAAGTGGTATTTTTAACGCTTATTTTTAAACTAAATGAAAGCTGACTTATCTACTATAAATCCTAAAGAAAACATCATAATTAAAGGAGCTAAACTCCATAACTTAAAGAATATAGATGTTGTTATTCCAAGAAATAAATTGGTAGTAATTACGGGTCTTTCTGGTTCTGGAAAATCTTCTTTGGCTTTTGATACGCTTTATGCAGAAGGACAAAGGCGCTATGTAGAGAGTTTATCTTCTTATGCGCGTCAGTTTTTAGGAAAATTACACAAACCAAAAGTAGATTATATAAAAGGGATTTCTCCCGCAATTGCTATTGAGCAAAAAGTAAATTCTACAAATCCACGTTCTACAGTGGGCACATCTACAGAAATATACGATTATGTTAAACTATTATATGCAAGAATTGGTAAAACCATCTCTCCCATTTCTGGACAAGAAGTAAAAAAAGATACGGTTGCTGATGTAGTAAATTTTGTAAAAAATTTTACAGACAAAACAAAATTATTATTACTTGCTCCTATTGTTATTGATGAAAATAGAGATTTAAAAACAGTTTTACAAGTTTTAGAACAACAAGGGTATGCGCGTTTAAAATGGAATGAAAACGTATATAGAATTACAGATTTCCCACAAGATGAGTTTAAAAATGAAGATTTATTTTTAGTTGTTGATAGAATCATTACCAAAGATGATGAAGATTTTTACAACCGATTAGCAGATGCAATTCAGACTGCTTTTTTTGAAGGAAAAGGGGTTTGTTTCATTCAAAATCTAGCAGATAATAAAGTAGCTGAGTTCAGCAATAAGTTTGATTTAGACGGAATGTCTTTTCTAGAACCAAACACACATTTATTCAGTTTTAACAATCCTTATGGTGCTTGCCCAACTTGTGAAGGTTATGGTAATGTTATTGGTATTGATGCAGAATTAGTAATTCCAAATACAGGTTTATCAATTTTTGAAGATTGTATTTTCCCTTTTAAAACGCCTTCTTACATTCATTATAAAGAAGATTTAATTGAAGTTGCTTACCAATTTGATATTCCTATTCATAAACCTTGGTTTGAACTTTCTGAAAAACAAAAAGAGTTAGTTTGGAATGGAAATAAAAGTTTCAACGGAATTCATCATTTCTTTACTGCTTTAGAAGAAAAAAGCTATAAAATTCAGAATAGAGTATTGCTTTCTCGTTACAGAGGAAAAACAAAATGTACTACTTGTAATGGTAAACGTTTACGTAAAGAAACCGATTATATAAAAATAAATGAGAAAACAATTTCTGATTTAGTTACACTTCCGTTAGATGAATTAACCGTGTTTTTTAAAAACCTAAAATTAGATAAATACGACGCAAAAATTGGAAAACGTTTGTTGACAGAAATCAATAATAGATTGCAATTTTTAAATGATGTTGGCCTTAATTATTTAACCATCAACAGAACTTCAAACACACTTTCTGGAGGAGAAAGTCAGCGTATAAATTTGGCAACTTCTTTAGGTAGTTCGCTAGTTGGTTCTATGTATATTTTAGATGAGCCTAGTATTGGTTTGCATCCAAAAGACACAGAAAGATTAATTAAAGTTTTAAAAGATTTACGCGATTTAGGAAATACAGTTATTGTAGTTGAACATGATGAAGATATCATGAAAGAAGCCGATTATATTATAGATATTGGCCCTGAAGCCGGTACTTTTGGTGGACATGTAGTTGCGGAAGGAAATTTTAAAGACATTTTAAAAAGCGATTCTTTAACAGCAAAATATTTAAATGAAGATTTAAAAATTGAAGTTCCTAAAAAACGTAGAACATCAGAAAATAGCATTCAAATTATTGGTGCGAGAGAACATAATTTACAAAATATTGATGTTACTTTTCCCTTGAATTGTTTATCAGTAATAACCGGAGTTTCTGGTTCTGGTAAAAGTACTTTGGTGAAAAGTATTTTGTATCCATCGATGCAAAAAAAACTAATTGGCTATGGAGATAAAGTTGGGCAACACACAGAAATAAAAGGAAATTTTGAGAACATAAAACACGTAGAATTTATTGATCAAAACCCAATTGGCCGTTCTTCTCGTTCAAATCCTGTAACCTATATTAAAGCCTATGATGATATTAGAATGTTGTATTCTAATCAGAAATTATCTAAAATAAGAAACTACAAACCAAAACATTTTTCTTTTAATGTTGAAGGGGGACGTTGTGAGGTTTGTAAAGGTGAAGGTGAAGTTACTATTGAAATGCAATTTATGGCAGATGTGCATTTAGAATGTGATGTTTGTAACGGAAAACGTTTCAAAAAAGAAGTTTTAGAAGTAAAATTTGATGGAAAATCTATTGATGACATTTTAAATCTTACCATTGATGATGCAGTCGCTTTTTTCTCAGAAAATTTAGTAACTAAAATTGCAAGTAAACTAAAACCTTTGCAAGACGTTGGTTTAGGATATGTAAAATTAGGACAATCGTCTTCTACCCTTTCTGGTGGAGAAGCGCAACGTATAAAATTGGCTTCCTTTTTAGTAAAAGGAAACACAAAAGACAAAGCGTTGTTTATTTTTGATGAACCAACAACAGGGTTACATTTTCATGATATTCAGAAATTATTAGCTTCTTTTAATGCGTTAATTGATAAAGGACATTCTATTATTGTGATAGAACATAATATTGAGTTGATTAAATGTGCAGATTATATTATTGATTTAGGTTTAGATGGTGGAAAAAAAGGTGGAAATCTAATATTTCAAGGAACGCCAGAAGCATTAGCTAAAAATAAAAAATCGTACACAGCTAAGTATTTGGCGGAGAAATTGGTTTAGTAGAAGCTATTTCCTGCTTTCACTACTCGCTTTTTTTATCCTAAAAAGGAATAAAAAAGAGCTCAAACAAACCGTTCAATCAGGGCTAAACTTGTTTGTGAACAAATAGTAAAAAAATTAAGTAAGTGCCATTTAATAAAAATGAGATTTCTCAATCGCTAAAAATCTCATTTCGAAATGACAACCGATAGAAATAAAAGAAAGTAAAATGATTACAAACCTAACAGACAAACAAAAAGTTAATTGGGTAAGAATAATTGCAATTATTCCTGTTCTAATTTTAATGATGTATGCTCCAAAATTATGGGTTGCCACTAAAGTATTTCCTGTAATTCCTTTATTTGATTGGTTGCCAATACTTAAATATCCTTTTGATTATATTTTAGCTGGGTTCTTTTTTATTATTCAGATCGTTTATATTTTTCAGAATAAAAGGTGGCAAGGTTGGGTTGTAATTCTACTCTATGTTTTTCTAGCTTTAATAGATCAAAATAGGCTTCAGCCCTATTTCTACCAAAGTTTTCTAACACTCTTTGCTATTGAAATCTTTAATAGAAAAGTACCTCCTAAAAAAGTACTTTATGCAATAATTTTACTCTTTTTTGCTACTTATTTTTGGAGCGGAATTCAGAAAGTAAATGAAGCCTTTTACATACAATGGTTAACAGCTTTAAACAAACATTTTAGTTTTTTACCACAATGGTTTTTAGTTGCTTTTACATATTTAGTTCCTTGGTTAGAAGCATCAATGGGCATTTTATTATTATTTAATAAAACTCGAAAATTGGGTGTGTTATTTATTTTATCAATGCATGGAATTATTACTTTTCTTCTCTTTTATCTTGGTTATGGCTACAATGTTGTTCCTTGGAATATTCAGAATATGTTGAGTGTTGTTCTCTTATTTTGGGGATTAAAAACCACAAATGCATTCGAATTTTTTGTATCATTTTTCAACAAACAAAAAATAGCGATTCTAATTTTTACACTCATTTTACCGCTTACTAATAACGTAACAGGTTTTTATGATAGCTTGTTGTCTTTTCATTTTTTTACTGCAGATTTAAACTATTACAATGTTTTTATCAATGAAGAGTTAGAAGATGCTTTACCAGAACATATTCAACTTTTTTATCGTTTTGAAAATGGGAACGCCTATCTAAATATGAATGAATGGGCACAGTATGATAATAAAGTATTGTTCTACCCAGAAGAAAGAATTATTAAATATATGGATGTGTATTTGCGCTCTTTTGCAGAAAATCCAAATGAAAAAGGATTAACAAGACTGGTTGTTTATAATCAATAAAATTATTCTTAATTTCAATTTATTTTACGAATTCTAATTAACAACCTACGAATTCTAAAACACCTAAGATTAATACCAACTTCTCTTCTACTTTTGATGTATAATAACATTTAAAAATCAGAAAAGATGAACACATTATTAAGAAAATCGGCATTTGTAGTAAGTATTTTATTAGCAACCAGTTCTTTTATTAGTTGCAATAAAACGGACCCTAAACCAGAAAACGAACCTGTTTTACTTGCAGAACACAGCATTACTCCTTCAGAAAAAATGGTTGAAACTTTTACAAGAAAACCTGTTGTATTTATTGCAGGAATAGATAAAGGAGATGCAACTTTTTATGCGGATGCAAGATTATTTTTTCAAGAAAAAGAGTTTGAAATAATTAACCAACAATATTCTTTAGAAGAAATCATTTCTTGGCTAAATAATAATGTTTCTCAAGTTCCTTTTGGAGAAATCCATATTGTAACCAAAAGCAACCCTTTTAAAGGAATGGATTTAGAAACGGTCATTAATGGACAAAAAGTTACTGCAGAAACACTCCGAAAAAATATTACGCAAGGAAATTTACCCGCATTAGAAGAAGTAGTAAATCCCAACTCAAAAATTGTATTTCACGCCTCTGGTTTATCAGAAAACAAGGAATTAATGAAAACTCTAAAAGATGCTTTTTGTAATATTACAATCCCAAAAATTGTAGCATCTCCTTATCATACAGTTTTTGGCGGAGAATTCTCTAAACATTATTTAGCAAAACCATATTACGTTTTTTATCCAACTGCAAATTCACCAGGGAAAACAGATTTATCGAAAGAAATTTCAAGAAAATATTTAGAAGAAAAAGAGATAGATTGGTTTGATGCTTTAAATAATAAAGAAGAAAGGTATGTTGGTGAAGCCTATACAATACAATTTAATATTCCACTAAAATGGGAATTTGATTACCACAATTCTGATGATGAAATACCAACGTTTACAATGCAAGAAGAAGTAATGGATTGGATTGAACAACAAGAAGAATTAAAGTTAGAATTAAGCAAATACAATGTGCCAATTGAGAAATTTAGATGGAATTGGAGTTTAAAAAACAGCAAATTAATAATTAAAGGAACTACCACTGTTTTATGTGTTTTAAAACCATTAATTAAACCTTATGGAGAATTACAACACATAGAACCAGACACAGATAACAAGCGATTATACGCTATGAAGTAAAATATAACGGGAATGACAATTATATAAGAAACCTTGATGCAAAGCCTCAAGGAGCTTTTTTAAATTGATAAACGTCATTACACAAAATTAAAAATGGTGTAATGACGTTTTAATTAGTAAGTTTGTTTCTGATGAATATATATAGTAAAGTCTTATTGTTTGTACTACTTTTTATTTCTGTTGAGATTGCTTCTCAACGAAATAAATTACAGATATTCACACTATCAGATGGCTTACCAAGTTTATCTATTAATGACATTATTCAAGATGAAATTGGTTATTTATGGCTGGCAACAGATAAAGGATTAGTTCGGTTTGATGGAAATCAATTCAAACATTTTAATTTACACAGTAGTTCAAAAGCAAATGCTCTTTTTTATAAAAACGATGCCTTATTTATTGGTTATAACCATGGATTATTCATTAAAAAAGAGCACGAAATCACCTCTTTAGGAAAAGAAAAAGTAATAAAAATTGTTTCTATCGATAATAAAATTATATGCTGCACAACCCAGGGAATTTTTGAATTCAAAGAAGGTTATTTACAACCTTTACCAATTAGTACACAAATAGATTTTTCTATTATAAATGATGTTCTTTTTGCAGAAAACTCAATATACATAGCTACAAATAGAGCTTTATGGAATATAGATCAACTTGTAAAACCAACAAGAATTAATAAAGTTTTAGAAGACAATAGTGTTTCGCTCCTTTTAGAAAAGAACAAAATAATAGTAGCAACTTCTAAAAATGGCATTAAAATTATTACGAATCTTAAAGTTGAACGAAGCATAAATTCTGAAGTTAAGACCACTTCAATAAAGAAGATTGATACTGAACTTTGGGTGATCACAAATGGAAACGGAATTGAGGTTTATAACCTCAATGATTTCTCTTTTCAAAAGAAAATAAACAAATACAATTCTTTAATTTCAAATGAGATAAATACCGTTTTTAAAGACAATCAAAATAATATTTGGATTGCCTCAAAAAAAGAAGGACTTTATAAGTATACAAACTCAGATTTTAATAGTAATAAGCATTCTAATAGAAAGAAAAAAGGAATAAAACCAACTATTTTTATTGCCAATATAAGCGTTAATTATAAAAGTATCTCTTCATTAAACACAAGTAACTTACTTTTAAAACCAACAGAAAACAACATCTCATTTTCTTATAAAACAGTAGATTTAAGCAACCCAAAAAACATTAAATACAGATACAAATTAAAAGGTAATTTTTCTCCTTGGAGCAAAAATAACAACGTTAAATTTGCTAATTTAAATGAAGGAAATTACACATTTGTAGTACAATCTAAAAAAGGTTTACAATTAAGTGAAGAAAAATATTTTTCTTTTTCTATTGACACTCCTATCTATAAAAAACCTTGGTTTTTAATATTAAGTTTTGCCTTTATTCTTTTATTATTTGCTCTTTTAATTGATGTTACTATTAGAAAGATTAAAAAGAAAAATCAACAAGAAGTAAAAAAATTACAATTAGAAAATCATTTACTTACTTTAGAGCAAAAAGCGTTGCAGTTGCAAATGAATCCGCATTTTATTTTTAATGTTTTAAACGGAATAAAAGCACTGGGTAATTCAGGAAAAATAATTGAATTAAATAAAACTATTTCACAATTTTCCCTTCTTTTAAGAAGTGTCTTAAACAATTCTCGCTTAGAAGAAATTAGCTTAAAAGATGAAATTGAATCTTTAAAGAATTACTTGGAATTAGAGAAACAAATGAGTTCAAAAACTTTTGAGTATTTTATAGAAACATCATTAAATAATATAGATTCAGAAGAAATTTTAATTCCACCAATGTTAATACAACCCTTTATAGAAAATAGTATAAAACACGGAATTCAGCTAAATTCTAAAGAGGGAAAAATCACTATTTCTTTTGAAGTAAAACACCAATTTTTACAGTGTAGAATCTCTGATAATGGAATAGGAATTCATCAATCTAAAAAACAAAAAGAGAATGAGAGTCATCATTCAGTTGCTTTAAAAGTAACCAAAGAAAGAATTAAAAACCTATCTAAAAAAAGTTCTTTTTTAATTGAAGAAACAAACAATAAAGGAAAAACATCAGGGACCAAAGTGAGCTTCAAAATACCTTTAAAAACAGATTATTAAAAATTTCTATGAAAAAACGAACCGCAATATTAGTAGATGATATGCCAATTGCATTAGAAATGTTAACCAATGACATTTCTAAGAATCATTCTGAAATAGAAATTATAGGAACTGCAAAAAGTGTTGTAGAAGCTGCCAAATTGTTACGTAAAAAACAACCAGATATTTTATTTTTAGATATTATGCTTGGAGACGGCACTGGTTTTGATATTTTAGAAATTTTTCCAGAATTAAAATCTAAAATCATTTTTGTAACGGCAAGTGATGCTTATGCGATTAAAGCGTTTAAATTTGCTGCAATAGATTATGTTTTAAAACCTTATTCTGATGAAGATTTAGCAAATTCTATAGAAAAGGCACAAAATCAAATTCAACCAGATAAAGAGCAATTAAATGTTCTACAACAAGCAGTAATAGCTCCTAATAAGAAACCTACAAAAATTTCTTTGCATACTTCAGATAAAATTATTGTTGTTAATCTTAAAGATATAGTCCGTTGTAAATCTGATAATAATTACACTACTTTCTATTTTAATGATCAACAAAATATTTTGGTTTCAAAAACATTAAAATATTATGCAGATATGTTAAAAGAAGTGGGTTTTTTAAGAGTTCATCAAAGTCACCTTGTAAACACCAAATACATTAAAGAGTTTATAAAGTCTGACGGAGGCTATTTAATTTTAAAGGATCAAAGTAACGTTCCTGTTTCTGTTAGAAAAAAAAATGAGGTGTTGGAAGTATTAAATTCATTTTAAATTCTATTGTAAAAAAAAATCCTTCTCATAATGAGAAGGATTCTATTTTTGGGTGGAAGACGGGATTCGAACCCGCGACCCTCGGTACCACAAACCGATACTCTAACCAACTGAGCTACAACCACCATATAATTGCGGGTGCAAATATAAATATTTTTTTCCTTTTTAAAGAAATAAAATTAAATTAATTTATCTAAATTTTCTACAGCAACGTAACGTTCTGAGGTAAAACCTTCTGCATATTCAACTCCTATTAACCTTCCTAGATCTTTTGCTCTATAATCTATACTATCTGTAAAATTCTTGCTCGTAATTGGCGTTTCTGGCTCATTACTCTTAGGATCGTAGAACTGAGAAGTGTAAGCAAATACCGATTTCATCTTAAGATCCATAAATCCTGTTACGTCAACAACAAAATGAGGTTCAATATTTTTCCACTGAATATAATGATAGACTTGTTTTGGTCTCCATTTTTCCTGCCGCTTCCCTTCTACCTCTGTTTCAATTTTTAATAATCCACTTAAAAAACAAGCATCAGAAACTAAATCACTTCCTTTCGGATGATCAATATGTCTGTCATCAATAGCATTACATAATACTATTTCAGGCTTATATTTACGTATCATTTTAATAACCTCTAATTGGTTCTTTTTGTCATTCACAAAAAACCCATCTGCAAAACCAAGATTTTCTCTAACAGTAACGCCTAAGATTTTTGCAGCATTTGCTGCTTCTACATCTCTTATATCAGCAGAACCACGTGTCCCTAATTCTCCACGAGTTAAATCTACAATACCTACTTTTTTTCCTAAGGAAATTTCTTTTGCAATAGTTGCTCCACAACCTAATTCTACATCATCTGGATGTGCTCCAAAAGCTAAAATATCTAGTTTCATACCTAATGTACTCATTTAAAACATATTAAAATTTTATCCGTTTTTATCATAAAAAACATTCTATTGTTATACAAATAGACAACAATTTTATACTTTTTTTCATTAATCTTCAATTAAAGAATAAAATGAATCCTCAAAAATAATCAATTTTAAAAGAAAAATTAAGAAGGCGTTATTTCTATTACGTTTTCGTATTTGTATTTAGATAAAATTGGGTCTTTTTTTTAAGATTATCATAAAAATTAGAGATTATTTCTAGGTATGATAAATGTCATAAAAACACCTGTCTAATCAGCATAATTTTACACCATCTAACAACAAGACTATAAAAAAAAATTATGATTTTAATGCTCGTTATTTTAGCAATTACCATTGGATTATTTGTTTGGGGAAAATACGCTCCAGATGTAATTGCATTGGTATCTATGCTGAGTTTATTTTTATGCGGAATTTTGAACTTAAGTGAAACTTTAAGTGGCTTTAGCAATCCTACAGTTATAATGATTGCTGCTCTTTTTATTATTGGCGAAGGTTTATCTCAAACAGGTTGGACAGCTTTAGCAGGTAAGAAATTAATTGAATTAGCGGGTAAAAGTGTACCAAAGCTATTAGTTATTATTACATTGGGTTCTGGAGTTTTATCAGGATTTGTTAGTAATACTGGTACTGTAGCTACTTTATTACCTGCAACGATATCTTCTGCTTGGAGTATTGGTACAATGCCATCAAAGATCTTAATTCCTGTTGCTTTTGGTTCTAATACAGGTGGATTATTAACATTAACAGGAACTCCACCAAACATTATTGCAAATAATGCTTTAATTGATGCTGGTTTTGAAGGTTTTTCATTCTTTGAATTTGGCTTAATAGGTTTACCGCTATTAATTATAGCATTAGTCTATTTTAGATATATTGGTTTTAGATTATTACCAGAAAACAAAACGAATAATAGACCTATAAATATAGACTCTACTTTACACGAATGGATTGAAGCTTATCAAATTGAAGATAATTATTACAGATTAAGAATACGTTCTATCTCGCCATTAATTAATACTAAAATTAGTGATTGGGATTTAGAAACCAATTTTCATGTGAATGTAATCCGTTTAAAAAGAAGACATCCAAATAGACTAAAAGGGACGCAACCTTATATTGAGATACCAGAAAATGATACAGAATTAAGATATCATGATATTATTACTATAAAAGGTAAAACCGAAGATATTAATAAATTAATGATTGAATTTAGATTAGGTTTATTACCAAAAGAATCTGCAAAAACAGAATTAAGAACCAATTTAATTAATCAAGAAGTTGGTATGTCTGAAGTTATTGTAACTCCAAAATCTCGTTTAGTTGGTAGAGAAATTAAATTACAAGACTACTTTAAAAGATATGAAATTCAATTATTAGCAACTTCTAGACATAAAAAACCCTATTTAGAAGATAAAATAACTGTAAAAGCAGGAGATAGCTTTATTATTAGAGGTCCTTGGGAAAACATTGAAAAATTAAAAAACCAACATAAAAATATTGTTGTTGTTGGGAGCCCAGAAGAAATGTTAAAAGATGTAGATGACTTAACACCAAAATCTTACATTGCATTAGGAGCATTAGCTTTAATGATTATTATGTTAGTAGCAAAAATAGTTCCTGGAGCAATTGCTGCTTTAATTTCTGCAGGTATTGTTTTATTTACAGGGTGCGTACCTTTCTCTAAGGCTTATAAAAGTATCAGTTTTACAAGTGTTGTAATGATTGCTGCTATGATTCCTATGGGCGTTGCAATTCAGAAAACGGGTGCAGCAGAAATGATTTCTAATTCTTTAATTAATTTCTTAGGAAAAGATAATCCAACCTTATTATTAGCAGGAATCTTTATTTTAACTACCACATTTAGTCAGTTTATTAATAATTCTGCAACAGCTGTATTAATGGCACCAATTGTTCTTTTAGCTGCTAGCACAATAGGAATTTCACCTGAACCATTACTAATTACAGTTGCAATTAGTGCATCAACTGCATTTTTAACACCAATTGGTACAACTACAAATGCGATGGTTATGAGTTCTGGTAATTATAAATTTATGGATTATTTTAAAGTAGGTCTTCCACTTTTAATACTATTCATTATTACAACATTATTATTAGTCCCAATTATTTGGCCATTTTAAACAATAAAAATCATTATTTAAATAACAAGTGATTAGGAGTAGACATTATGAAAACAAGACTAGTATACATCTTATTATTATTTACAATTATAAAAATAAATGCTCAGAATACAGGTAAAAATACTTTAGGGTCTTGGTTTGAAATTACAAGCTCAAACAAAATTTCTGATAAATTTACGATCAGTGGTTCTTTAACGAACTGGAATTATGAAATTTTAGATAATCAACATTTATTATTAGGAATTATAGGTTTAAACTATACTATTAATAAAGCAGTTTCTGTTGGTGTTGGATATGGTTACGGCAGCATAGACACTACTTTTGAAGAAACAAGTACCCCATATTTAATAGAAAATAGAATTCTTGAACAAATTAATGTAAAACATAAAGTAAATACATTTTCTCTATCACATAGATTCAGATTAGAACAACGTTTTATTGAATATGCAACAGCATATAAATTAAAGAATAGAATCCGTTATCGTTTTAAAAGTTCATTTCCAATTAATAAAAGGGTCTCTATTTCTATTTATGATGAAATTCATTATCATTTAATGAACGGGTTAGATTTTCACCAAAACAGAGCGTATGCGGGTTTAGGTGTCAAAATTAATAAAAACATGAATTTGCAATTCGGATATGCAAGACATAGTTATAAGACAAAAAGTTTTAACAGATTGTCTTTACAACTTCATCTAAAGTTTGATTTCAGAAAAGCAAAGATTTAATTCTTTGCTTTTTTTATTGCTTGTTCAATATCAGAAATTAAATCTTCTGTTTCTTCAATACCTACAGAAAACCTGATTAATCCATCTTTAATTCCTCTTTCTAGGCGCTCTTCTTCATTTAATAGCGCATGTGTAGTTTGTGTAGGACTTACAGTTGTACTCTCAACACCTCCTAAACTCATAGAAGGTTTTATCAATTGTAAACTGTTTTGAAATTTCATTGCATCAATTCCTTTCTTCAATTCGAAGGATAGCATGGCACCAAAACCTTTCATTTGTTTTTTTGCTATTTCATATTGTGGGTGACTTTTTAATCCTGGATAATAAACGCTATCAATATTAGGATTACCTTCAAAGTATTCAGCCATAATCTGCGCATTTTTTGTTTGCTCCTTTACACGCAAATTCATGGTTTTTAAACTTCTCTCTAATAACCAAACTGTTTGATCACTCAAATTACCACCAAAATTAATAGCTGTTTTCCAAATCTGCTCTATATGCTCTTTTGATGCCGCAACTGCACCCGCAGAAATATCAGAATGACCACCCATATATTTTGTTGCAGAATGTAAAATGATGTCCATTCCAAAATCAACAGGATTTTGATTGATAGGTGATGCAAACGTATTATCAATCATTGTTATAATACTATGATCTTTGGCAATTTTAGAAATTGCTTTCATATCTGTAATCCCTAATAATGGATTTGAAGGTGTTTCTATATAAAGAATCTTGGTGTTTTTTTTGATTAAGCTTTTAAAATCATCCGCATTATCACTTTCTGTAAAAGAATATTCTATTCCGTATTTATCAAATTCTGAAACTACAAAATTATACGTGCCTCCATAAATTACTTGTTGAATAATTACATGATCCCCTTTTTGTAAAAAAGCTAACATAGCATTAGAAATTGCAGCCATTCCTGAACTAAAAATCAAAGCATCTTCTGTATGCTCTAAAGCTGCTATTTTTTTACGCAACATTTCTTGATTTGGTGTATTTAAATATCGTGGATACCGTTTAACATCTACACCATCAAAAGCATAAGAAGTAGACATGTAAATTGGCGAGATTGCTCCTTTAAATTGCTCATCTTTTACTTCACCAACGTGAACGCAAGTTGTGTTTATTCCTAGTTTTTTTGATTCTTTCATTTGTATCCTATTTTATAGCTAATTTACTAAATACGTTTCTAATCCTCCAATAATTTTCAATATCTTCGTTTTATGATTTCAGTAGTAGTAATAGGTAAGGGAAACGTAGCTACACATCTTAATAATGCTTTGTTAAAAGCTGAAGATGTAACAGTTACACAAATTAATTCTAGAAAATTAGAAAATATTCCAGCAGCAGATGTTACTATTATTGCAGTTTCTGATGATGCAATTGCAGAAGTTTCATCAAAAATAGAAAACTCTTTTGTTGTTCATGCCTCTGGAGCTTCAGATTTAAACGTATTAAAAAATAGTAAAAGAAAAGGTGTCTTTTATATGCTTCAAACTTTTTCTAAAGATAAAAAAGTCGACTTTTCTAAAATTCCTTTTTGTTTGGAAGCTGAAAATGAAAATGATTATTTAGTACTTAAAAAATTAGCTGAATCAATAGGAGAAAAAGTATATTCTGTAAATTCTGAGCAACGCAAAGCATTACATGTTGCTGCCGTTTTTGTAAATAATTTTACAAATCATTTATATAAAATCGGGAATGACATTTGCAACGAACACAATGTTCCGTTTGACGTTTTAAAACCATTAATTAAAGAAACGGCTTCAAAAATTGAAATACTTTCACCTAAAGAAGCACAAACAGGACCTGCAATTAGAAATGATAAAAATACCATTGAAAATCATTTAGAATTACTAAATAAAAATCAACAAGAAATTTATAAAACAATTACAAAATCAATCCAAAATGGAAGTAAGCTATAAACAATTATTACACAATATAAGTACATTAATTTTTGACGTAGATGGAGTTCTAACAAACGGAATGGTAACAATAATGCCAGATGGAGAGTTGGTAAGACACATGAATATTAAAGATGGGTTTGCCCTTAAAACTGCTGTAGATAAAGGCTTAAATGTTTGTATTATTTCTGGAGGAACAAATGAAGGTGTAAGAAAACGTTTAGCCAATTTAGGAATAAAAGATATCTACTTAGGCGCTCATGATAAAATTAAACAATACAATGAATTGGTAGAAAAGTATAATTTAAAACCAGAGAATGTCTTGTATATGGGAGATGATATTCCTGATTTTCCGGTTATGAAATTGGTTGGTTTGCCTACTTGCCCAAATGATGCTGTTCAAGAAATTCAAAAAATTAGTAAATATATTTCTAACAAAAAAGGTGGTGAAGGTTGTGTTAGAGATGTCATTGAACAAATACTTTTAGTTCAAGGAAAATGGGTACACAGCTTTGATGCAAAATATGACTAAATAAAAACTGCCTAATTGTAGGTAACAAGTTTTTATAAAGTTTTTCTATATTTACAAAAAGTCATTTTATGAAAACAAAATCCTTTATTTTATTATTTTTTGTAATAACAATTACCACGCAATCACAAACTATTTTTGGAAAATGGAATTCTAAAGATGATGCAACTGGTAAAATAGACTCTGTTATTGAAGTTTATGAAAAAGAAGGAAGAGCTTTTGCTAAAGTGGTAGAAATTACAAATCCTAAAAGAAAAAATGCACTTTGCAAAGATTGTGAAGGAGAAAGTAAAGACCAACCTATTTTAGGTTTAAACATTTTAACAGGTTTAGAAAAAGAGGGAGATGAATGGTCTGGCGGAGAAATTCTAGATCCTAGAAATGGAAAAGTTTACAAATGCTATGTGAGACTAATAAAAGGTAATAAATTAAAATTACGCGGTTATATAGGGATCTCTCTTTTTGGAAAAACAGCTTACTGGGAAAGAGTTGATTAGTATTCAGTTAGCGGTTAGCGGTTAGCGGTGAACAGTTCGCAGTTGGCAGTTGGCAGTTGGCAGTTGGCAGTTAGTAAAAAAAATAACATCCATTTTTAGAATACCAAAAAAATTACGCTTTTAGTTCTTTTCTTCTAACATTGGTACAAAAGCAAAATCGCCTAGCTCATGTTTTTCAAATTCTTTGGCAGATTTTCTTATAAACAAGGTCATAATTTGTGTTTTATCTCCAACAGGAATTAACAACAGCCCTCCTACTTTTAATTGTGCTAACAATGGTTTTGGTACAAATGGCGCACCAGCAGTAACTATAATTTTATCAAAAGGTGCTTGTTCTGGTAAACCTTTATAACCATCACCAAAAATAAATTTCTTTGGCTTATAGCCTAATTTTGGCAAAAACAAAGAGGTCTTTTTAAACAATTCTCGTTGTCTTTCTATCGAATATACTTCTGCTTTTAACGCTAACAAAACGGCAGTTTGATAACCAGAACCTGTACCAATTTCTAAAACTTTATCTCCGTTTTTAATTTCTAACGTTTGCGATTGAAACGCTACTGTATAAGGCATAGAAATTGTTTGCTCTGCTGCAATAGGAAATGCTTTGTCTTGATATGCATGGTTTTCAAAACTACTATCTATAAATAAATGACGTGGAATTTGACGCACTGCATTCAATACATTTTTATCTGTAATTCCTTTTAATTCTAATACGTTAGCCAATTGGTTTCTAAGCCCTTGATGTTTTGCAGTGTCTTTCAATTATTCTATTTTTCTAAAGTCTAAAAATACTAATAAATCTAAATAAATTCTTATAAAATTGTATCTTTGTTTTTGTCGGTTTTTTAAAAATCGTAAAACATACAAAAACAAGAGTTTATGCTAAAAGCAGGAGTATTAGGTGCAGGTCATCTAGGAAAAATTCATCTTCGTTTATTAGAACAATCAGAGAAATATGAATTAGTAGGATTTTATGATCCGTTTACAGAAAATGCACAAAAAGTTGCTAAAGACTTTGGGTATAAATTATTTGATTCTATTGAAGATTTAATTGATGCAGTAGAGGTTGTAGATATTGTAACACCAACGCTTTCTCATTTTGATTGTGCAAAATTAGCTATTGAAAAAGGACGTCATATTTTTATTGAAAAACCAATTACAAAAACTGTTTTAGAAGCAGATGCAATTAAAACATTAGCGAGTCAACATCATGTAAAAGGACAAGTTGGTCATGTAGAGCGTTTTAACCCCGCATTTATAGCAGTTAATAAAATGATTGATACACCAATGTTTATTGAAACTCACAGATTAGCAGAATTTAATCCTAGAGGAACAGATGTTCCTGTGGTTTTAGATTTAATGATTCATGATATTGATATTATTCTTTCTGTTGTAGACTCTAAAGTAAAAAGTGTGCACGCAAGTGGGATCTCTGTTATTTCTGAAACTCCGGATATTGCAAATGCTAGAATTGAGTTTGAAAACGGTTGTGTTGCAAACTTAACTGCAAGTAGAATCTCTATGAAAAATATGCGTAAATCTAGATTTTTTCAGAAAGACGCTTATATTTCTGTCGATTTTTTAGCAAAAAGTTCTGAAGTTGTAAGAATGAAAGAGGTTCCTAAAAAACCAGATGAATTTGCAATGATTTTACAAAATGCAGAAGGTGTTAAAAAACAAATTTATTTTGATAATCCTGAAGTTGGTAAAAACAACGCTATTTTAGATGAACTAGATTCTTTTGCAGATGCAATAAACAATAATACAACACCTATTGTTAGTTTACACCAAGGAGCTGAAGCTCTTAGAGTTGCACAACAAATTATAGATTGTTTCTAAAAATTAATAAATAAACGCGTTAGGGATTGAGCGGTTTGTTTGAGCTCTTTTTGTCTTTTTCTGACAAAAAAGCGAGTAGCGAAAGCCTGTTAAAACGCCCAAATAAAAACTTTTTACAATGAAAAATATAGCAATTATTGGAGCTGGAACAATGGGAAATGGAATTGCCCACACGTTTGCTCAGTTTAATTATAATGTACAATTAATTGATGTTTCACAAGCTGCTTTAGACAGAGGAATGGCTACTATTTCTAAGAATTTAGATAGAATGGTTGCTAAAGAAAAAATTTCTGAAGCTGATAAAAAACAAACTTTAAGTAATATTACTACCTATACTTCTATAAAAGAAGGGGTAACAAATGCAAGTTTGGTTGTTGAAGCTGCTACTGAAAATTTAGCCTTAAAATCTAAAATTTTTAAAGAATTAGACGAAGCTTGCCCAAAAGACACAATTTTGGCAACAAATACGTCTTCAATTTCTATTACTCAGATTGCTGCTGTTACAAGTAGACCAGATAAAGTGATTGGAATGCATTTTATGAATCCTGTTCCTATTATGAAGTTGGTGGAAATTATTAGAGGTTATAATACTTCTGATGATGTGATGAAATTTACGGTTGAACTTTCTAAAAAAGTGAATAAGACTCCGGTTGCAGTGAATGATTATCCTGGTTTTGTTGCCAACAGAATTTTAATGCCAATGATTAACGAATCTATTGAAACTTTATACAACGGAGTTGCTGGTGTTAAAGAAATTGATACGGTTATGATGTTAGGAATGGCGCATCCAATGGGACCTTTACAATTAGCAGATTTTATTGGTTTAGATGTTTGTTTGTCTATTTTAAATGTAATGCATGATGGATTTAAAAACCCTAAATATGCTCCTTGTCCGTTATTAGTAAATATGGTAATGGCTGGAAAATTAGGTGTAAAATCTGGTGAAGGTTTTTACGATTATTCAGAGAATAGAAAAGCTGAAAAGGTTGCAAAAATGTTTTCTTAATGAAAAATAGTTTTTTAAGTATTTTTTTACTTTTTGTTGTGCTGCTTTCTTATAGTCAAGAGAAAAATAAACCTATTCTAAAACCTTATAAAGTTGGTTTTTTATACAGTTTTGGTACAAATGAAAATTTTTTTTTTGATGATTTAGATTATACATATACTACAAGTACTTATAAAGCTCAGGCTTTTTTTAACATTGGAAATTGGAAAAATATTGACCTAGAATTAATAATACAGCCTCAGATCCAATTTATAAAACATCAGTTGATTAACGAGCAATTTATAACTCCAGATCAGGAAAATTATTTAGAAAAAAGAACTGAATTTACACAAGTCAAAAACATGAACTTATATGGTTTAGAGTTTGGTTTTGGAGCAAAAAAGAAATTAACAGAAAAGTTAAATTTACTAGGAGCAATAAGTTTAGGTTTTTCTTACATTGATGCAAGAACAGAACGTTTAGCAAAAGGATTTACGTTTATAGAAAATTTCTCTTTAGGGTTTTCATATAAAACATTAAAAAGATACGAACTATATCTTGGAACCAGCTTTGGGCATGTTTCTAATTTAAATTTTCAAAAACCAAATGATGGATACAATATTCTAGGTTTAGACATTGGATTTTCTTACCTATTAAAATAAAAAAAAGGAACTCAACTGAGTTCCTTTTTTTTATTTTAAATTTTTATTTTTTTACTTTCCTAACCACGCATTTAACATCCAAATTGTTTTTTCTTGTTCAGCTATAAAATCGCTCATCATAGAGTTTGTGCCTTCATCAGAAGCTTCATCTGAAAGACCTAAAATTACTCTCTCGATTTTAAGTAATTCAGAAAGAGAATTTACAACCAACTCAACACCCTCTACATCATTAGAAATATTATTTCCTACTGGCACAGAAGCTTCTTTTATATAGTCTGAAAAAGTATGTAATGGTGTTCCTTGTAAAGTTAAAATACGTTCTGCTATTTCGTCAATTTTAATTTGAGAATCTGTATAAAACTCTTCAAACTTTACATGTAATTCAAAAAAGTTCTTTCCTTTAATATTCCAATGTAAACCTCTTAAGTTCTGATAATATATTTGAAAATTAGCCAATAACCCGTTTAAATTTAGTGCTAAATATTCAGTTTCTTTTTTATCTAATCCTAAAATTGTTTTGTTCATGTCTTTATCCTTTTTTATTAATACCGTAAATTTATGATAAATTTAAGCCTTAAAACTATAATTACAATTGATAGTTTTAATATCTTTATCAAAAATTTTTATACCAATGACTATTACTCAATTAAAATATGTTCTATCAGTTGCAGAGTATCAAAATTTTACTGTTGCAGCGGAGCACAGTTTTGTTACGCAACCAACATTAAGCATGCAGATTCAAAAGTTAGAGGATGAATTGAATGTGAAAATATTTAATCGATCTAAAAAACCAATTGAATTAACCGAAGTTGGAAAAAAAATAGTACAACAGGCAAAAGTTATTGTTGATGAAAGTAATAGAATTCTAGATATTGTTCATCAACAAAAAGGATTTATTGGAGGTGAGTTTAAATTGGGAATTATCCCTACAATTATGCCCACTTTATTACCAATGTTTTTAAATAATTTTACAAAAAAACATCCAAAAGTTAAATTAATTATTGAAGAGTTGACTACAGAAGAAATTATTAAAAAACTAACAGATGGACATATAGATGCGGCTATTGCTGCGACTCCTTTAGAGAATGAAAACATAAAAGAAAAACCATTATATTATGAACCTTTTGTAGGTTTAGTACCTCAAAACCATAGACTATATAATCATAAAACAATTACTGCAGATGAGTTAGAAATGGATGATATTTTAATATTAGAAGACGGACATTGTTTTAAGGATAGTGTTCTTAATTTATGTAGAACACATAAAACTGATAATAAAAAAAGATTTCAAGTAAAAAGTGGAAGTTTTGATACTTTGATTAAACTTTCTAAAGAAGGTTTAGGAATGACGTTGCTGCCTTATTTACATACATTAGATTTAAATGACGTTGATAAAAGTTATTTACGTGAATTTACAAATCCTCCACCAGCAAGGGAAGTGAGTTTAATTTACCATAAATCGCAATTAAAAATGCAATTAATTGAGGCTTTAAAGAAAACTATTGATGGTGTTATTAGAGGTGCAATTTCTTTTTCTGATGTAAAAATTATTAGTCCTTTACAGAAAAAATAATTTATCACTTATATATTCAAAAAAAAAAGGAAGCTAAATAGCTTCCTTTTTTAAATTAAATATTTTTAATTACTAAGAATACATTTTCTCACGTAATTCTTTCACTTTTGGATCTGCTAAATAATCATCAAAAGTAGCATATCTATCTATAACTCCTTTTGGTGTTAACTCAATAACTCTATTTGCAACTGTTTGTGCAAACTCATGATCATGAGTAGAAAACAACATGGTTCCTTTAAAGTTAATTAAAGAATTATTTAAAGACTGAATAGATTCTAAATCTAAGTGATTTGTAGGTTCATCTAATATTAGAATATTTGCTCTTTTCATCATCATTCTAGATAACATACAACGTACTTTTTCTCCTCCAGATAAAACGTTACTTTTCTTTAAAGCTTCTTCACCAGAGAAAATCATTTTTCCTAAAAATCCACGTAAAAAAACTTCTTCACGTTCTTCTTCTGTTTGTGCATATTGTCTTAACCAATCTACTAAATTTAATTCTCCGTCTTGAAAAAACGATGAATTATCTAGTGGTAAATATGATTGTGTCGTTGTAACTCCCCAATTATATTCTCCAGTATCCGCTTTTTCATTATCAGTAATAATTTGATAAAAAGCTGTAATTGCTCTAGAGTTCTTAGAAATTACGGCTACTTTATCTCCTTTATTTAAATTGATGTGAACATCATTAAATAATTTCTCGCCTTCAAAGCTTTTAGATAACCCTTCTACATGTAAAATCTGATCTCCCGCTTCTCTATCTCTATCAAAAATAATTGCTGGATACCTTCTACTTGAGGGTCTAATATCTTCAACATTTAATTTCTCGATCATTTTTTTACGAGAAGTTGCTTGCTTAGATTTGGCCATATTGGCAGAAAAACGACGGATGAATTCTTCTAATTCTTTCTTCTTATCTTCTGCTTTTTTATTCTGTTGTGCTCTTTGTTTTGATGCTAATTGACTCGATTCATACCAAAAAGTATAATTACCAGAATAGTGATTGATTTTACTAAAATCTATATCTGAAATATGTGTACAAACTGCATCTAAAAAGTGCCTATCATGTGATACTACAATTACACAGTTCTCAAAATTTGCAATAAAGTTCTCTAACCAAGCTATCGTTTCAAAATCTAAATCATTGGTTGGTTCATCCATAATTAAAACATCTGGATTACCAAAAAGTGCTTGCGCTATTAAAACACGTACTTTTTGTTTACCATCCAAATCCTTCATTAAAGTAAAATGTAAATCTTCTTTAATTCCTAAATTAGATAACATGGCAGCAGCATCAGAATCTGCATTCCATCCATTCATTTCTTCAAAAACTATTTGAAGTTCTCCTATCTTCTCTGCATTTTCATCTGTATAATCTGCATATAAATCATCAATTTGTTTTTTAATTTTAAACAAATCTTTATTTCCCATTACTACAGTTTCTAACACCGGAAACTCATCAAAAGCATAATGATCTTGGGTTAAAACAGACATTCTTTTACCTGATTCTAAGTGAACTTGACCAGATGTTGGTTCTTGAACTCCTGAAATAATTTTTAAAAATGTTGATTTCCCCGCTCCATTTGCGCCAATAATTCCATAACAGTTTCCTGTGTGAAATTTTGTATTTACTTCATCAAATAGTATACGCTTACCAAACTGTACAGATAAATTAGAAACTGATAACATAATCTTGTTTTTTAATTTTGTGCAAAAGTACTAAATTGATTTCTCTTTTTAGGGTAGATTTTACAACGGTTTTTTAAAGAATTGAAAGTGTTAAAATTGAATCCTCTTTTTACCACTTTTTTAACATCGAATTAACAATATTAACAAAGCTGAATCCCTAAATTTGATGGAAGATTTTATGACCCCTCAATTTAACATATGATAAAAAAATTATTTAATTACATCCCATTTTTTTTACTTATCGCTTTGGTTAGTTGTAATTCAAGTCCTAAAAATGTTTCTACATATTTTGGTGGTAAAATAATAAATCCAAAATCTAAATATGTAATCTTATATTCTAAAGAAGAAGTTGTTGATACTTTATTTTTAGATGAAAACAACAAGTTTTTTGGTAAATTAGAGAATGCAAAAGAAGGTCTCTACTATTTTATTCACGGTAAAGAAAATCAATATATTTATTTAGAACCACAAGACAGTTTAATGCTGCGTTTAAATACTTGGGATTTTGATGAATCTTTAGTTTTTGCAGGTAAAGGAGCTGAAAGAAATAATATTTTAATTGATTGTTTTTTAGAGGACGAAAAAGATGAAAAGAATTTTTACATTTTTAATAATTTAGACCCGGACAAGTTTAAATGGAAGATAGACTCTTTAATCAATACAAAATTAATTACTTATAATTACTACATAGAAAACCATACAGATGAAACGGAAGGATATAGAGATATCTTAAAAGTAGCACTAACCTACCCTCTTTTTGCAAGAGCAGAAAGATATCCTATTATGTATGTAAAGCACTCTAACTCGAAAGAATTTCCAGAAATTAAAAACTCTTTTTACACGTATAGAGAAACATTAAATTTTAATAAAGATTCTTTAATGTATTATGCGCCTTACATTACATATGTGAGAAATTACTTATACAATGTTACCTATTCTTTAGGTCACAAACCTATGACTAATGAATACTCTTCTAATTTTACGGTAGATTTATTAAAGACTATCAATACTAAAATAAGTTCAGAAAAATCTAAAAATGCATTTTTAAAACAAACAGTTCTTGGGCATTTTTACAGAAAATCTAGCTGTAATGTTAATCAAAATGCTTTTGAAACTTTTTTTGACTTAAGTTCCAATAAAGAAGATAAATCTATTATTAAAAAACTTTTAGCAGACAATAAGTCTTTACACAAAGGAAATAAAATACCTGATTTTTCAATTATAGATTTTAATAAAACAAGGCATTCAATTAAAGAAATCATTACGGATAAGAATACTTTTCTATTTTTTTGGAACCCAGAATTTGTTTCTAAAGAATATATCTCTTCAAGAATTGGTTTTTTATCTAATAAATTTCCTGAAATACAATTTATCCAAGTAAAAATTAACGGTAGTAAAAATGATAAAATTGATCAATTAGATATAAAAAATCAATTTTTTATAGACACTAAAAGCAAAGATAACAGCTTCTTAACTAGCAAAATGCCTAGAGTAATACTTATTAATAAAAAAGGAATAGTAGAAAATGGGTATGCATCAATTTCTTCAAAAAACATACATTCTCAGCTTAAGAAATTAAGTGAAAAATAATTAACTAATTTAGTTCTTATTTTCAGCTTATTTTACTGTACCTTTGCACGGTTAAATTTCTGGGTAATAAACTCAAAAATAAACAAGTCGATAAATATAAATCGGATTTGCAGGTGGGCGTTCTGTGAATCTACAAAAAACACAGTATGTCAACATTTTTAGAGTTAGGTTTAAAAGAACCTATCAACAAAGCATTAACAGATTTAGGGTATGAAGAACCAACTGTTATTCAAGAAAAAGCAATTCCACAAATTATTTCTTCAAAAGACGATTTAAAGGCATTTGCACAAACTGGTACAGGTAAAACTGCTGCCTTTAGTTTACCAATACTAGAGCTTTTAGATGAAAGTAATGGTAATGTACAAGCAATTATATTATCTCCAACAAGAGAGTTAGCTGTACAAATTGGTAATAATATAAAAGACTTTTGTAAATATCTACCTGATGTTAAGGTAACAACTGTTTATGGAGGTTCTAGTATGGAAGATCAAATTAGATCTCTAAAAAGAGGGTCTCAAATTGTTGTTGGAACTCCTGGTAGAACAGTAGATTTAATTAAAAGAAGAGCTTTAAAATTAGGAAACGTTCAATGGCTTGTTTTAGATGAAGCTGATGAGATGTTAAACATGGGTTTTAAAGATGAATTAGATAAAGTCTTAGAAGCTACACCAGACACAAAACAAACACTATTATTTTCTGCAACATTTCCTAGAGAAGTAGAATCTATTGCTAGAAACTACATGACCAACCCTATAGAAATTACTTCGGGTCAAAAGAATCAAGGTTCAGATAATGTAAGTCACGAGTATTATTCTGTTACAGAAAGAACACGTTACCCAGCTTTAAAAAGGATTGCAGATTTAAATCCTGATATTTATGCAATCATTTTTTGTAGAACTCGTAGAGAAACACAAGAGGTTGCAGACAATTTAATTAAAGACGGTTATAGTGCAGATGCTTTGCATGGAGATTTATCTCAAGGGCAAAGAGATTCTGTAATGGGTAAATTTAGAAAGAAAACAATTCAAATATTAGTTGCTACAGATGTTGCAGCTCGTGGACTGGATGTTACTGAATTAACACATGTATTAAATCATAAGTTACCAGATCAAATAGAAAACTACACACATAGAAGTGGTAGAACTGGTAGAGCTGGAAATAAAGGAATTTCTATTGTTTTAGTTAATGGAAAAGAGAAAGGTAAATTACGCCAAATCGAAAAAATCATTCAAAAGAAATTTGTAGAAACAAAAGTTCCTACGGGTAAAGAAATTGTTCAAAATCAATTAATGAATTTAATTGATAAGGTGCAAGTTACTGAAGTAAATGAATCTGAAATTAACGAGTTCTTACCAAGTATTTACGAAAAGTTAGAAGGCTTAGATAGAGAACAGTTAATTCAAAAATTTGTTTCATTAGAATTTAACACAATGTTAAAGTACTATGAAAATGCAAAAGATTTAAATGACTTGTCTTCAAAAGATAACTCTAGAGCAAGAGCTACAGATGAAAACATGACTCGCTTCTTTATCAATATTGGTAGAAAAGACAATTTGAATCCTGGTAAATTAATTGGTTTAATTAACGAACAAAATATTGGAGATAAAGTTGAAATTGGTTCTATAGATATTTTAGACACTTTTTCTTTCTTTGAAATTGATAAAAATTACGAGGACAAAACATTAGAAGCTTTCTCTTCTAATCAACCAGATTTTGATGGTCGTTCTGTAAATATAGAAATCACTAAAAAAGATCGTGGCGGTAGCGGCGGACGAAGAGGTGGTGGAGGTAGAAAACCTTTTGGTAATAAAAAAGAAGGTGGATTTGGAAGAAAAAGAGATTCAGATGGACCTTCATCTAGAAGAAGTGATTCTTCTTCTAGTAGAGGAAGAACTTCTGACAGACCAGACAGAAATTCTGGTGCAGATAGAAATTCTGGTGGTTTTGGAAGAAGACGTAAAGAAAGATAGACTTCACTTTTTAAATATTAATACACTTAAATGTGTAGCATAAATAAAATTCTTTCTTGATTTTTACTATAAAACGGTAACTTTCAAGAAAGTTTTTATTTTTAAAAACAATTTTAACAAAACATCGAAGTACAAAGCAAAACATTTATATATATTGTAGTTTTGTATTCCTATAGAAATTAACAAATGAGATTACATAGAAATTTAACTTTTGCAGTTATAGATAGTATTCGTGATATTTTTAACGAAGGCGTTTATGCAGATAAAGCTGTAGAAAAAGCATTAAAAAGAGATAAACGTTGGGGAGCAAGAGATAGAAAGTTTGTTGCAGAAACTATCTATGAAATTGTTAGATGGAATCGTTTATATGCAGAAATTGCTGAAGTAAAAGCACCTTTTGATAGAGATAATATTTGGAGAATATTTTCTGTTTGGTGTATTTTAAGAGGAATTCCTTTACCAGATTGGAACCAAATTGGTGATGTACCCGAAAGAAAAATTAAAGGTCGTTTTGCAGAACTGTCTAGAACAAGAAAATACAGAGAATCTATTCCAGATTGGATGGATGAATTGTGTGTTTCTGAATTAGGAGAAGATCTTTGGACCAAAGAAATAGCCGCTTTAAATCAGCAAGCAAAAGTAATTTTAAGAACAAATACATTAAATATTTCTAGAGAAATTCTACAAAAAAAGTTACATGCAGAAAATGTAATTACAGAATTTGTTCCTAATCATCCAGATGCTTTAATTTTACCAGAAAGGGCAAATGTTTTTAAAACAGAAGCTTTTCATAATGGATTTTTTGAAGTACAAGATGCTTCTTCTCAATTAGTTGCTGCATATTTAGACGTAAAACCAGGTATGAAAGTTATTGATACATGTGCTGGTGCAGGAGGTAAAACATTGCATTTGTCTGCTTTAATGGAAAATAAAGGGCAAATTATTGCAATGGATATTTACGAAAGTAAATTACGTAAATTAAAAGTTCGTGCAAAAAGAAACAAAGCGCATAATATAGATATGCGTGTTATAGATTCTACAAAACCTATAAAAAAATTACACGGTAAAGCTGATAGAGTTTTAATAGATGCTCCATGTTCTGGATTAGGTGTTATTCGTAGAAATCCAGATTCTAAATGGAAATTACAACCTGAATTTATAGACAATATTAAAAAAATACAACAAGAAATATTGCAAAGTTATTCTACAATGGTAAAACCAGGTGGAAAAATGGTGTATGCAACTTGTTCTATTTTACCATCAGAAAATCAAGAACAAGTTAAGACTTTCTTAACATCTGAAGCCGGAAAAGAGTTTATATTTGTATCAGACAAAAAGGTATTAGCACATACTTCTGGTTTTGACGGATTTTATATGGCGCTTTTAGAAAGAAAATAAAACTCCTAATTTATTGCTAGGTTTAGAGTTATAATTGCAGAAAAAGAAAGTATTTGTTTATTAATTTAATCTCAATCTAAATGGTAAAAAAACTACTCTTATTAATTTTTATTACATCATTTTCAGTCTCTTTTTCTCAAGAGTCTTACTATAATGATGTAGATCTAACATTAGCTGGAATTCAACTTAAAGATGAATTAGCAGCTAAAACAATAGCAGCACATACAAATATACTACCATACACTAGCAGTTCTCCTGATACTTGGGACGCGGTTATAGCAACAGATGCCTACGTAAATGCAAGTTTTCAAGGAGATGTTATTTTATTTTATGGTTGGGAAAATGGCTCGGATTCCGACATTACAAATGACTATTCTAGGGATGAAAGATTGCAAGATATTGGAGACGGAGATAGTTTTGTTTGGAACAGAGAACATGTTTTCCCTAAGTCTTTGGCAAATCCACCATTAGATACAGACATTCCTGGCCCAGCTACTGATGCACACCATTTAAGAGCTGCGGATAGAACCCGTAATTCAACAAGAAACAACAGAAAATACGGCAGAGGGACTGGTAACTCCAAGTTCTCTACCGATACTTTTCCTGGTTTAGACGGCCCAAACACATCCGCTTGGTATCCTGGTGATGAATGGAAAGGGGATGCAGCAAGAATGTTAATGTACATGTACATTCATTATGGCTCCGTTTGTTTGCCCTCTGATGTAGGCGTGGGTAGCAATGAGTTTACAGAAGATAATATGATTGATTTATTTTTACAATGGAATGTAGATGACCCTGTTTCGGATATTGAAATTGCTAGGAATACGTATCACGAAAATACAACAAATGGTGCTGCACAAGGAAATAGAAATCCATTTATAGACAACCCTTATTTAGCAACAAGAATTTGGGGTGGAAACTCTGCAGAAGATCGATGGGATTATTATAAAAAAACAGATATAGAAGCACCAACTACTCCATCAAATGTTACGCTAAGTAACATTGATTTAAATTCTATTGATATTTCTTGGAATCCATCCACAGATAATAAGGGTGTAACAGGATACAATGTATTTGTAGATGGTGTTTTAGAAGCTCAAACAACCAATACCAATGTTACCATTTCTGATTTAAACACGAATACAACCTATAGTTTTACTATTCTTGCAAAAGACCTTATCAACAATATGTCCCCTTTAAGTGCTGCCGTAAATGGCACTACTGATGGCGACACACAGGCACCAACAATACCAAGCAATGTTCTTGTAAGCAATGAAACAGATTCTTCGTTTAAAGTTTCTTGGTCTGCTTCTACAGATAATAATAGTATTAGTGGTTATGAAGTCTTTGTTGATGGCAATTTGAATGCAACGACAACAGCTCTTTTTTACACCGTAGCCGGATTAAATACCTCTACAACCTATACCGTAGAAGTTTTAGCAACGGATTCAGACAATAATAAATCCGCTAAAAGTAATGCCGTAACTGCAACTACAACAGCCGGTACTTCTAACGGAATTACAGAATTATTTATTTCTGAATATGTTGAAGGAAGTAGTAATGAAAAAGCAATTGAAATTGTAAACCTTACAGGAAGTACCATAAATTTAGCAGACTATTCTATTCAGAAACAATCTAATGGTGGTGCTTGGGTAGATAATTATCCTTTAGGAAACTCCAGTATTATTCCTGGTGATGTTTTTGTTATTGCCTATGCTGATGTAACAGAACCAGAACTTTTAAATGAGGCTGATTTATTTGGGCCACCAAATATAGAAACTTCTCCTTATGGATATGGATCTCCTTTAAATTTTAATGGTAATGACCCAGTTGGTTTGTATAAAAATGGTATTTTAATAGATATTATTGGTGAAGAAGGTAATTCTAGTGATCATATTCAAAATAAAACATACAGAAGAAAAGCAACTATTTCTGAGACAAACACAACATTTAACATTGCTGAATGGGATATTTTAGATGCAAATACTTTTGATGGTATCGGTAGTCATTCTTCCACTTTAAGTACTAAAAATGTTGTTTTTGAATCATTTAAAATGTTTCCAAATCCAGCAAATGGAAATAGCGTTTATTTTAGTGTTACTGAAGATGCAACAATTAACATATACACTGTTTTAGGAAAAACAGTTGCAACATCAGAAGTAACAAAAAGTAACAATACTATTGATATTTCTAAATTAGCTAAAGGAATTTATTTAGTTAAAATTAATTCAGGCAAACAATTTATTACTAAGAAATTAATTAAAAACTAATTTTTATTTTTACAGAAATTCACTAAAACGACTCAAAATGAGTCGTTTTTATATTCTAATTGTAATACACTAAAAAATGAAAAAAATACTACTTTTCTTATCAGTCTTTTTTACTTTATTAATAAATGCGCAAGCAGAATCTTATTATAACGATGTAGACCTAACTGCTGACGGCTTAAGTCTAAAAGAAAACTTAGCAACTAAAACGATAAATGCGCATACAAATATTTTATCTTATGGTTGGGACGCACTAAAAGCTACGGATGTAAATCCAGAGAATAGTTCAGAAGTTTTATTAATTTATGGATATTCATCAAGCGGAACAACCGCAAGAACAAGAGGAATAAATGACAATAGTGGAGATCAAGGAGATTGGAATAGGGAACATACCTACGCAAAATCTTTAGGAAACCCAAATCTTGGTACTTCTGGTCCTGGAGCAGATGCACATCATTTACGTCCTTCAGATGTTCAATACAATAGTCAAAGAGGAAGCTTAAAATTTGCAAATGGTTCTGGTAATTCAGGCAGTGTTTCTGGAGGTTGGTACCCTGGTGAAGAATGGAAAGGTGATATTTCAAGAATGATGATGTATATGTATTTGCGTTACGGCAATCAATGTCTACCAAAAGGAGTAGGTGTGGGTAATGTAAATAGTATAGATGCAAATATGATTGATCTTTTTTTAGAATGGAATGCAGCAGATCCTGTTTCTGATTTTGAAAGACAAAGAAATACTTATCACGATTCAAATGAGAACTATTCTCAAGGAAATAGAAATCCATTTATAGACAACGCTTATTTAGCAACTAGAATTTGGGGAGGAACACCTGCGGAAGATTCTTGGGGGATTTATACTTCTAATGATAATGAAGCACCAACAGTGCCCACAAATGTTGCCCTTAGTAATGCAACTACTTCTACTATAGATGCTAGTTGGACTGCTTCTGAAGATAATGAAGCAGTATCAAAATATGAAGTATATGCTAATGGAACGTTAAACGGAGAAACTGCGTCTACAAACTATACCTTAACGGGTTTAAGCTCTAACACTTCTTATGCGGTTACAATTTTAGCAAAAGATATTGCCAATAATAAATCTGATCAATCTACAGCCGTCAATGGAACTACGTTAACAGATAATGAAGCACCAACTGTGCCTACAAACATTACCATATCCAATCAAACAGGAGCAAGCTTTAGAGTTAACTGGACTGCTTCTACAGATAATTCTACTGTAACGGCTTATGAAGTTTTTATTGACGGAGCGCTAAACGGATCTACTGCGAATACTAGTTATGATGTTACCGGTTTAGCCATTTCCACAACTTACAGTGTACGTGTTTTAGCTAAAGATTCTGCAAGTAATATGTCTGAACAATCTACAGCTGTTAATGGAACTACTTCAGACGGTAGTAGTGATGTCTCAGAATTGTTTTTCTCGGAATACGTTGAAGGTTCTGTAGAAAACAAAGCTTTAGAAATTGTAAATTTAACAAGTAACAACATCGATTTATCTCCGTATACCATCAAAAGACAATCCGAAGGCAATTGGGAAAGTCCATTACAATTAGTAGGAAGTATTACTATTAATGATGTGTATGTAATTATAAACGGATCTACGACCTTAACTAAATTACATGAGGAAAAAGATTTGGAAGTTGCAGACGTAACACCGATGAATTTTAATGGCAATGATAGAGTTGGTCTTTTTAAAAATGATGTTTTAATAGATATTATTGGAGATTTAGATGGTACAGATATGTTTGCGCAAAATATAACATTACGAAGAAATAACGATATAACAGAACCAAACACAGAATATAGCGAGCAAGGTGAATGGAGTTATTTCCCTTCTAACACAGTAAGTGATATTGGTAATTACAATGGTACCTTAAGTGTTAAAGATAATAGTATTTTAAACACGTTTAAAATCTATCCAAACCCAACAAACGGAAATACAATTTACATTAAAACAAGCAACAATACAGATGTTCATATTTACAATGTATTAGGTAAAATTGTAAAGTCTGTAAAAATAACAGCAAACAAAAATAGCATAGATGTCTCTAAGTTATCGAAAGGAATATATATCGTGAAAATGAGTATTGATAATAAATCAATTACTAAAAAATTGATTAAAAATTAAAAAATTAATATTTAATTGAAAATCTTTTAAAAGACTGTCTTTATTGACAGTCTTTTTTGTTTAATAAACACGTAAACAACTATTAAATTTCAATTAAAATAACCTTACGTTTTTAAATTGAAAAAAAGTAAATTTGCATTTTTAAAACAATAAGCAAACACACACTATAATGATTCATTTCTTTGGAAATAAAGACAGTAAAGTTTTCGCTGTTCAAACAACAAAAGATTTAGCGAAGACAACAATTACTAAACTGACTTGGTTATTTGCTAATCAACCAAAAATAGAAGAAACATCCATCGATGCTTTTTTTGTTGGTCCAAGAGGAGCAATGATTACTCCTTGGAGTACAAATGCAGTTGAAATTACTCAGAATATGGGGATTAAAGATATCATCAGGATTGAAGAATTTGTTACTTCTACTGAAGATTTTACTGATTTTGACCCAATGATTTCTGAAAAATTTAATGGTTTACATCAAGAGTCATTTACAATCGAGATCAAACCAGAGGCAATTTTAGATATTGAAGATATTGCTGCATATAATAGTGAAGAAGGTTTATCACTAAGTGATGAAGAAGTAGCCTACTTAGAAAGTGTTGCTACAAAAATTGGAAGAAAATTAACAGATTCTGAAGTATTTGGATTTAGCCAAGTAAACTCAGAACACTGTAGACATAAAATATTTAACGGAACTTTTGTTATTGATGGAGAAGAAATGCCAACATCATTATTTAAATTAATAAAAGAAACGTCTAAACAGTTTCCAAACGATATTGTTTCTGCATATAAAGATAATGTTGCTTTTATAAAAGGCCCAAAAGTGGAACAATTTGCTCCTAAAACAGCAGACAAACCAGACTTTTATCAAACAGAAGATTTTAATTCTGTAATTTCTATAAAAGCAGAAACACACAATTTCCCAACAACAGTAGAGCCTTTTAATGGAGCTGCAACTGGTTCTGGTGGTGAAATTAGAGATCGACTTGCAGGAGGAAAAGGTTCTTTACCTTTAGCAGGAACTGCTGTTTACATGACTTCTTATTCTCGTTTAGAAGCTTCTATAGATTCAGTTAAAAACACAAGATATTGGGAAAACAAATTTGAAGCTAGAGATTGGTTATACCAAACTCCAATGGATATTTTAATAAAAGCTTCTAATGGAGCATCCGATTTTGGAAACAAATTTGGACAACCATTAATTACGGGTTCTGTATTAACTTTTGAACATGAAGAAAACTCTTCTTCTAGTGCATCTAAACCAAGAAAATTAGGGTATGATAAAGTAATCATGCAAGCGGGTGGAATTGGTTATGGAAAAGCAGATCAAGCATTAAAAGATACTCCAAAAGAAGGAGACAAAATTGTAATTTTAGGTGGTGAAAACTACAGAATTGGAATGGGTGGCGCTGCAGTTTCTTCTGCAGATACAGGTGCATTAGATTCCGGTATTGAATTAAATGCGGTACAACGTTCGAATCCAGAAATGCAAAAACGTGCTGCAAATGCAATTCGTGGAATGGTAGAAAGTGAAGAAAACTTTATTGTTTCTATTCACGATCATGGTGCTGGTGGACATTTAAATTGTTTATCAGAACTCGTAGAAGATACAGGTGGTAAAATCGATTTAGATAAATTACCAATTGGAGACCCTACATTATCAGCAAAAGAAATTATTGGTAACGAATCTCAAGAAAGAATGGGATTGGTTATTGCTGAAGAACATTTAGATACTTTACATAAAATTGCAGATAGAGAGCGTTCTCCTATTTATGATGTTGGTGAAGTTACAGGAAATAACCGTTTTACTTTTGAATCTAAATCAACAGGTGAAAAACCAATGGATTTAGCTTTAGAAGACATGTTTGGTGCTTCTCCTAAAACGGTGTTAACAGATAAGACTGTAAAAAGAAACTATAAGAATTCTAGATATAAAGTTAAGAATTTTAAAAACTATTTAACGCAAGTTTTACAATTAGAAGCGGTTGCTTGTAAAGATTGGTTAACAAACAAAGTAGACAGATGTGTTGGTGGTAAAGTTGCCAAACAACAATGTGTTGGTCCGTTACAAATTCCGTTGAACAACGTTGGTGTAATGGCGTTAGATTACAATGGAAAAGAAGGCGTTGCAACCTCAATTGGGCACTCGCCTATTTCTGGCTTAATTGATCCTGCTGCAGGAAGTAGAAATGCAATTACAGAATCTTTAACAAATATTATTTGGGCACCTTTAAAAGAGAACTTAAAGAGCGTGTCGCTCTCTGCAAACTGGATGTGGCCTTGTAAAAATGAAGGTGAAGATGCTCGTTTATACAAAGCAGTAAAAGCAGTTTCAGAATTTTCTATAGATTTAGGAATCAATGTTCCTACCGGAAAAGATTCTTTATCAATGAAGCAAAAATATGCTGATGATGAAGTAATTGCTCCAGGAACTGTTATTATTTCAGCTGCAGGAAACTGTAATGAAATAAGTAAAGTTGTGGAACCTCTTTTAAAAGTTGATGGAGGAAACATCTATTATATTAATATTTCTCAAGATGAATTTAAATTAGGTGGAAGTTCTTTTTACCAAGTTTTAAATACGATTGGTAATGAAGCTCCTGATGTAAAAAATGCTGCTTTTGTAAAAAACACTTTTAATACAATTCAAGAATTAATTAAAGCGGATAAAATTACTGCAGGACATGATGTTGCTTCTGGTGGTTTAATTACAACTTTATTAGAAATGTGTTTTGCGGATGTTAATTTAGGAGCAGATTTTAACATCTCATCATTAAATGAAGAAGATGCTATAAAGGTTTTATTTGCTGAAAATTCAGGAATTGTTTTTCAAGCAGATGCTTCTGTAGAAACAATTTTATCAGAAAATAACATTGAATTTTTCAATATTGGAACCGCAAACAATTCAGGAACTGTAAACATTCAAAATAGTGAAGAAAAATTCACCTTTGATGTTGCTGAAATGAGAGATGTTTGGTATAAAACTTCTTTCTTATTAGATCAAAAACAAACGGCTAATAATTTAGCTCAAGATCGTTTTGATAATTATAAAAATCAGCCTTTATCGTATAAATTTCCAGAGAACTTTACAGGAAAACTTCCTGTCATTGCGAGTGGAACGAAGCAATCTCGTCCCAAAGCAGCAATTATTCGTGAAAAAGGTTCAAATTCTGAACGTGAAATGGCGAATGCAATGTATTTAGCTGGTTTTGATGTAAAAGATGTTCACATGACAGATTTAATTTCTGGTCGTGAAACTTTAGAAGACATTCAGTTTATTGGTGCTGTAGGTGGTTTTTCTAATTCAGATGTTTTAGGTTCTGCTAAAGGTTGGGCTGGTGCATTTTTATACAATGCAAAAGCAAAGAAAGCTTTAAAGAACTTCTTTAAGAGAGAAGACACTTTATCTGTTGGTATTTGTAACGGAGCACAATTATGGATGGAATTAGATTTAATTAATCCTGAACATAAAGTACATGGTAAATTAGTTCATAATGATTCTAAAAAACATGAAAGTTCTTTTACTTCTGTAAAAATTCAAGAAAATGATTCTGTAATGTTATCTAGTTTAGCAGGCACAGAATTAGGCGTATGGATTTCTCATGGAGAAGGAAAATTCAATTTACCAGAAGCAGAAGAAAACTATAATATTGTAGCAAAATACGGTTATGAAGGATACCCGAACAACCCAAATGGATCTGATTTTAACACCGCGATGTTGTGTGATAAAACGGGAAGACATTTAGTTACAATGCCACATATTGAGCGTTCTACTTTCCAATGGAATTGGGCAAACTATCCAGAAGGCAGAAAAGATGAAGTTTCTCCTTGGTTAGCAGCTTTTGTAAATGCTAAAAATTGGATTGAAAACAAATAAGTATAAACTTATATTATAATTAAATCAGCTTTTAGATTCTTCTAAAAGCTGATTTTTTTTTGTAGTAGAAAATCAAACAGTATCCTTTTTACTTTCTTCGGTAAAAATCGTCGTAAAAAGACCGTTTAAGCGTCCAAATAATAAATAACTACCTTCGAGTATCATTTCACTTTTAATTCCCTGCATTTACAGAGAAAATACCGCGCTAAAGAAATTTAACTTATCGTTTAAATTTACAAATATCTTGAGTCTTCTCATGCCAATTGAAACGAGTATACCACAAAGTATCTATAAACAAAAGTTTCTAATAAGAATAAGAAGGTGAAAACTAATTATTTACGATTATTTACATATAATTAGTTTATAGCAGTCTTACATTTGAATCGCTATGGAACATACTTATTTTGACTCTAATAAAGTACCTAATTTAATTGAAGAATATTTCGATCTTTCTTTTAGTGAAAGTGATCTTCCCTTTAAATCCGTTATTATACCTCTTGGAGTAACACATTTATTTTATATTGGAACGGGCGTTCAAAAAGTGACTTTTGATGGTAATGAAACATCGATGAAAGGTCTTATGGTTACTGGGCAATACTTTAGGTCATATTATTTTTCAACAGATTCTATTACAAGTTCTAAAGGCGCTAATTTACACCCAACAGCGCTTCATAAATTACTAAATATTGATGTTTCTAAATTAGAAAACAAACACGCACCTTTATCTCAAATTAATAAAACCTTTCATAATGAACTTTTATTAATTTTTAAAGACTCTAAAGATTCTAATGACTTGATTAGTAATTTAAATTTGTTTTTTTTAAAAATGTCACTGCATATAACTAAAAACACCAAACAAATTGATCAAGCTATTTCTCTTATTAGAGAAAAAAATGGTTTATTGAGTGTACAAGACATTGTAGATGAAATCTCGATGTCACAAAAATCATTAGAAGTACATTTTAAAAAAATAGTAGGTTTAACCCCAGGAAGATATATAAGACAATATCGTTTTCTTAATTTAATGAAGAAATACCTTTCTAAAGAAATTAAACTTAGAGATTTAATTTATAACTATAACTATTATGATTCTTCTCATTTTTCTAAGGATTTTAAATTGTTTATGAATCAAGATTTAAAAACATTTTTTAAAGAAGATTACCCATTATTAAAAACATACTTAAAAGTGTAAACTTCTCCGTTTTTTTTACAGCATTTATAGTTATAATAATTAATACATTTAGTTAGAGGACTTTATAGTTTTTATGGTTATAATTATTGTTATGAAGTTTAAAAACTTCATATTTAATTATTTGGTCTTTTTACTTTTACAACATTAAAGAAATTAATAGTTTTTACTGAAAAATATTTTTTATAAAAAACCTAGAAGTAGTGCGCTTCTGGATTTTTCATAAAGTGAAATTATAAAAAATTACTTCATATATTTAATTACCGCCTAGACTGATACTGATTTCGAAATTACCGTTCTGTAGTGCGAAAAAACCACATAATCCAATCCTGAATTATAACAAAATTCCTAATTATTAGAATTCTTCTTATTCTTATAAAGATTTTAAATTGTTTAGGAGTCAAGGTTTAAAAACATACTTAAAAAAGTAAACTTCTACGTTTTTTTACATTTTTTTTTTTTAAAACCTTAATATATTTGCTGCGTACTAAGCTCATTAATGAGTTTAGTGTGGGGAAAATGTGTTATTGTTATTAATAATAATAATAATATTTGCTACGAAGTTTAAAAGATCAAATTTAATTATTTGGTCTTTTTTACTTTTATAACATTAAAAAATTAGTGCTTATTATCAAAAAGCCTTTTTTATATAAAACAAAACCCAGAAGTAGTACACTTCTGGGTTTTTTAATCAAGTTAAATTTATGGAAATATTACTTAATTGACTTAATGGTTGCTTGAGCAGAAACTAACCTTGCAATTGGCACTCTATAAGGAGAACAACTTACATAATCCATTCCTGTATTATAACAAAACTCTATAGAACTTGGTTCACCACCATGTTCGCCACAAATACCAACTTTTAAACCTGGTTTTGTGCTTCTACCTCTTTCTGTACCTATTTTTACTAACTGCCCTACCCCTTCTTGATCTAAAACTTCAAAAGGATCATTTTTAAGAATTCCTTTTTCAATATAAATAGGTAAGAATCTTCCAGCGTCATCACGAGAATAACCAAAAGTCATTTGTGTTAAATCATTTGTTCCGAAAGAAAAGAAATCTGCTTTTTCTGCTATTTTATCAGCCATTAAAGCTGCTCTTGGAACTTCTATCATGGTTCCTACAGAATATTCAACTTTGCTATTTCTTTCTTTAAAAATTGCATTTGCTGTAGCTCTAACAATTTGCTCTTGTGCTTCAAATTCTTTTACAGTTCCTACCAAAGGAATCATAATTTCTGGTTTACAAATGATCCCTTTTTCTTTAAGATTCATAGCTGCTTCAATAATTGCACGCGATTGCATTTCTGTAATTTCTGGATAGGTATTTCCTAATCTACATCCTCTATGACCTAGCATCGGATTAAACTCTTCTAATTCAGCTACTTTATTTTTAACCGCTTGTAATGAAATATGCATTTCTTCTGCTAAATCTTTTTGAGTTGCTAATTGATGAGGAACAAACTCGTGTAAAGGCGGGTCAAGTAAACGTATCGTTACTGGGAAACCTTTCATTGCTTCAAAAATACCTTCAAAATCTTCACGTTGCATTGGTAATAAATCTTTTAAAGCCTGTTTTCTACCTTTTACAGTATCTGCCAAAATCATTTCACGCATTGCCTTAATTCTATCTACATTAAAAAACATGTGCTCAGTTCTTGTTAAACCAATACCTTGTGCCCCAAAACTACGTGCAATTTTTGCATCTTTAGGACTGTCTGCATTGGTTCTAACTTTCATTACTGCGTACTTGTCTGAAAGTTCCATTAATTCTGCGAATTCACCACTTAATTCTGGTTTCATAGTTGCAACTTTTCCTTCAATAATATTACCAGTAGAACCGTTTAAAGAAATCCAATCTCCTTCATGATATTCATGACCATCTACTGTTAACGTTCTTTTTTTATAATTAATTTTTAAAGCTCCTGCTCCAGAAATACAACATTTACCCATTCCACGAGCCACAACAGCTGCATGAGACGTCATACCACCTCTTGCTGTTAAAATACCTTTAGCAATATTCATTCCTTCTAAGTCTTCAGGAGAAGTTTCTATTCTTACTAAAATACTATTTTTGTACTTACCTGCTTCATCAGCAAAAAAGACAATTTTACCAGTTGCTGCTCCTGGTGAAGCAGGTAAACCTTGCGCAATTACATTCGCACTTTTTAATGCTTTAGAGTCAAAAACAGGATGTAATAATTCATCAAGTTTATTTGGTTCTACCATCAATAACGCTTCTTTTTCATCAATCATTCCCTCTTTTAGCAAGTCCATAGCAATTTTAACCATTGCAGAACCTGTTCTTTTTCCGTTTCTAGTTTGTAAAATCCAAAGTTTACCATCTTGCATTGTAAACTCCATATCTTGCATATCTCTATAATGCTTTTCTAAGGTATTTTGATACGCATTTAATTCACCAAAAATTGAAGGCATTAATTCTTCTAATGACGGATAATTTTCTATTCTATCTTCCTCTTCAACTTTTGCTAATTGCGCCCAACGTTGAGAACCTAATTTTGTAATTTGTTGTGGTGTTCTTACGCCAGCAACAACGTCTTCTCCTTGCGCATTAATTAAATATTCTCCGTTAAAAACATTTTCTCCTGTACCAGCATCACGCGTAAAACAAACCCCTGTACCAGAATTTTCTCCCATGTTTCCATACACCATTGCTTGTACATTTACGGCGGTTCCCCAATCTGCAGGATATCCATGCATGTTTCTGTAATACACGGCTCTATTTCCGTTCCAGCTATTAAAAACAGCAACAACTGCTCCCCAAAGTTGATCCCAAGGATTTGTTGGAAAGTTGTGGCCTGTACTTTTTTTAACCGCATCTTTAAAATCGAACACTAAGTCTTTTAAATCTTGAATTGTAAACTCAGTATCTAACTCAATGCCTCTTTTCTCTTTAAGATTTTCCATGATTTCTTCAAAAGGATCTATGTCTTCTTTTGAAGCAGGTTTCATTCCTAAAACAACACCACCATACATTTGTATAAAACGACGATAAGAATCCCAAGCAAATTGCTCATTATTTGTTTTTTTAGCTAAACCTAAAACAACTTTATCATTCATTCCTAAATTCAAAACAGTATCCATCATTCCAGGCATTGAAACTCTGGCTCCTGAACGTACAGAAACTAATAACGGATTTTCTTTATCTCCGAATTTAGTTCCCATTAAAGTTTCAATGTTTTCGATTGAAGCTTCTACTTCTTTTCTAATCATTTCTACAACTGCTTCTTGACCCAATAAATTATATTCTGTACAAACTTCTGTAGTAATTGTAAATCCTGGAGGAACCGGAATACCAATAGCGCTCATTTCAGCTAAATTAGCTCCTTTACCTCCTAATAAATTTTTCATTTTGCTGTTTCCATCAGCTTGTTTATCCCCAAATTTATACACACGGGGTTTTACTTTTTGTAATACTTCCATAATATGTTTGATTTATAAAATTTTAATATTTGCTTCGTCATAAGCACTCCTAAAAGTACTATTAAACCAAGTAATTAAAACTGATAAAAATCATCTAATGAGTGTTTTAAATTAAATTTAAAGTTTTAATTTTTCTATTAAATAAAGTGTACAGATTTTTAATTTTTGATAAATTATATAAACTAAAAAGGAAGTATTCGTCTCATAATTTCAGTAACTAATTTGTACTATTTAACCACAAAAAAGTGCTTCCAATAAATGAAAGCACTTTTTATAAATTATTTTAATAAAAAAATTAAGCTGCTATAATTAACGCACTCTCTTTTAATTTTTCTGATTTTGTAATAGATATTTTCATCAAAATAGAAACGATTAAAGCAACAACAAATAATCCTGAAAAAATGATTAAAGTGGTATCTAAAGAACCTGTTTGTTCTTTTACCATATCATAAATTGTGGGTCCAATAACACCTGCTAATCCCCATGCTGCTAATACCATTCCATGAATTGCGCCTAATTGTTTTGTTCCGAATAAGTCTCCTAAAAAAGCGGGTAACATTGCAAAACCACCACCATACATTGTAATTACTGTAAATAAAATTATTAAGAAAACACTTTCAACTCCAATTTTAGGTAAGAAATAGAATGCTAAAACTTGAAAAGCAAAAAATAAAATAAAAGTATTTGCTCTGCCTAGATAGTCAGATAATGTAGACCAAGTAATTCTTCCTAATCCATTAAAAACTCCAATAAAACCAACAATTGCTGCTGCTTGCATAGGTGTGTAATCTAACTTTTCTTGCATCATTGGACTTGCTGCAGAAATAATTGCAATACCACAAGCAATGTTAATAAACATCATTATCCAGATATAGTAAAAACGAGGTGAATTTAAAGATTCAATAGCAGTAATATTAGATAAATCTTCTTTAATAACCCTCCCTTCTCCTTCATTGTACCCTTCAGGAACATAACCTACAGGAGGTTTTTCAATATATCTTGCAGAAGAGATAATTAACACCATATAGATTACTCCTAAGATATAAAAAGCATTAGAAACACCTACTATTTCAAATAATTTTGCCATTAGAGGTCCAAATATTAAGGCTGCAAAACCAAAGCCCATAATTGCCATTCCTGTTGCCAATCCTCTACTGTCTGGAAACCATTTTACCAATGTACTTACTGGTGTAATATAACCTAACCCTAAACCAATACCTCCAATAACTCCATAACAAAGATAAAATAGCCATAGAGATTCTATTTGAACTGCAAAACCAGACCCAAAAATACCAACTCCATATAAAATTCCTGCTGTAGTTCCACTAATTTTTGGACCCACTTTTTCTACCCAACGCCCTAAAAACGCTGCTGATAAACCTAATAATAAAATTGCGATTTTAAAGGCCCATTTAATGACACTTCCTTCAACTTCAAAAATATCTTTTACAGGGTTTGTCATTACAGAATATGCATACACAGATCCTATAGAAATATGAATACCTACTGCAGAAGCCGCAATTAACCACCTGTTTTTTAACTTTTGTGAACTCATTTTTTAATTAATTTTTACTTTTTTAAAATAAGTACTCAAAATTTTTGAAGCAGTATCTAGCTCTTCTTGAGTATTTTCTCTTGCATCATGCAATTCATATTCCCAACCCAAAGCTTCCCATTTGTGGATGCCCAATTTGTGGTAAGGTTGTAACTCTATTTGCTCTATGGTTGTATAGTCTTTAAAATAATCTCCTAATTGATGTAATAGTTCTGGTGTATTTGTTATTCCGGGTATTAACACATATCGCAGCCACATTTTTTTTCCTGATGCTTCTCTGTGTTTTGCAAAAGTGAACGTAGTTTCTTTGTTTTTTTTACCTGTAATTTTTTGGAAACCTTCTTCAGTCATATGCTTAATATCTAACATAACTAAATCTGCATAATCATCTATTAACTCAATAACGGGATGGTTTAACATTCGCCCGTTAGTATCAATATTTGTATGAATTCCTTCTTCTTTTAAACGTTTAAAGAAAGAAATAAGGTTATTTGCTTGTAACAAAGGTTCACCGCCAGAAACGGTTACACCTCCCTTGTCGCCAAAGTAAGATTTCATCTTAATAGCTCTTTGTACAAGTTCTTCTATCTGATATTCTTGACCTCCACGAGTATCTATAGTATCTGGATTATGACAATATTGGCATTTGAGTTTGCATCCTTGTAAAAAGATAACCATTCGAATTCCTGGACCATCATGAGTCCCAAAAGATTCTATAGAATGAACATTTAATCTATTTTCTAAAGTTTTAATTTTCGTAAAATTTAAAGTGAATAAAAAAGGGATTCAAAAAATACTAATAATCTTTTTGTGTTAAAAGCAGATACAATAAGCGTCTTTATTATTTTTTGAATCCCTAAATAAATATATAAAAGGACTACATAGAACCGTGGAAAGAGCGTGAAATTACTTCCATTTGCTGTTCTTTAGTTAGTCTAATAAAATTAACAGCGTATCCAGAAACTCTAATTGTTAATTGAGGGTGATTTTCTGGATGCTCCATAGCATCTATTAAGGTTTCTTTGTCTAATACATTTACATTTAAATGTTGTGCTCCGTGTTCAAAATAACCGTTTAAAGTTGCTACTAAGTTGTCTATTCGTTCTTCTTGAGTAGCTCCTAAAGATTTAGGAACAATTGAAAATGTATTAGAAATACCGTCTAAAGAATCTTTATAATCTATTTTAGCAACAGAGTTTAATGAAGCAATTGCACCATTATTATCTCTACCATGCATTGGGTTTGCACCAGGAGCAAAAGCAACACCTAAAGCTCTACCATCTGGAGTTGCACCCGTTTTCTTACCATATACAACGTTAGATGTAATTGTTAATACAGACATTGTTGGTTCTGCATCTTTATAAACTCTTAATTTCTTTAATTCGTTGTTAAAGTCTTCTACACCATTATGAGCAAAAACATCTACCCTATCATCATCATTTCCATATTTAGGAAACTCTCCTTCAACAATAAAGTCTACCGTTAAACCGTCTTCATTTCTAACAGGTTTTACTTTTGCATATTTAATTGCTGATAAAGAATCTGCTACAATTGATAATCCTGCAATACCATAAGCGATATTAATTTGTGGATTTGTATCAATTAAAGCCATTTGAGCTTTTTCATAGTAATATTTATCATGCATGTAATGAATAATGTTCATTGCATCATTATATACTTTTGCAACTTTAGTCATAGCAACTTTAAAGTTAGCCATTACTTTATCAAAATCTAAATACTCATCAGTATAAGGGGCAATATTATCTACCATTTGAGTTCCAGTAATTTCACATTTACCTCCATTAACAGCTAATAGTAATGTTTTTGCAAGGTTTGTTCTAGCTCCAAAAAACTGAATTTGTTTTCCTATTTCTTGATATGAAACACAACATGCAATCCCATAATCATCAGAACCTCTTAAAGTTCTCATTAAGTCATCATTTTCAAACTGAATAGATGAAGTATCAATAGCTACTTTTGCACAGTAATTTTTAAAATTTTGTGGTAATAAAGGAGACCATAAAACTGTAATATTTGGTTCTGGTGATGGACCTAAGTTATATAATGTATGTAAGAAACGGTAGGATGTTTTAGTCACTTTTGTTCTTCCGTCATTTAACATACCACCAATTGCTTCTGTTACCCAAGTAGGATCTCCAGCAAATATTTCATCATAAGCCGCCATACGTAAGTGGCGCACCATTCTTAGTTTCATTACAAATTGGTCTATATATTCTTGTGCTTCTACTTCTGTAATAACACCATTTTGTATATCTTTTTCAATATAAATATCTAAGAAAGTAGAAACATTACCTAAAGACATTGCAGCTCCATCTTGCTCTTTTACAGCAGCTAAATACCCCATATAAGTCCATTGTACTGCTTCTTGAGCATTTACAGCAGGACGATTTAATTCAAGATTATAATAGTTCCCCATTACAATCATGTCTTTTAATGCTTTAATTTGCTCAGCAACTTCTTCTCTTAAACGAATAACAGCATCTGTCATTGGTCCTTCAATATTTGCTAAATCTGCTTTTTTAACTGCAATAAGTTTATCAATTCCATATAAAGCAACACGTCTGTAATCACCAATAATTCTACCACGTGCATAATTATCTGGCAAACCTGTTAAGAAACCTAAAGATCTAAATTTTTTAATTTCTGCAGTATACACATCAAAAACACCATCATTGTGTGTTTTTACATATTTAGTAAATAAAGTGTTAATCTCTTCACTCGGCTTTAAACCATGCTCTTCTAATGCTTTTTGTACAACTTTGTAACCTCCAAAAGGTTTCATCCCTCTTTTAAGAAGTTCATCTGTTTGTAAACCAACAATTACCTCGTTTTCTCTGTCTATATAACCCGCTTTAAAACTAGCTACTCCAGAAATAGTGTCAGTATCAACAGAGTGTACTCCATTGTTTTCTCTTTCAATTTGAGTTTCTTTTTTACAAACTTCCCAAAGTTTTTGAGTTTTCTCACTTGCACCTGCTAAAAATTGGTCATCTCCATAATAAGAAATAATGTTTTTAATTACAAAATCTCTAACATTAATGGATGTGTTCCAAACTCCATTCTTGAAGCCTACTTCTTTTGGTTTTTCTAAAATTAATTCTTCTAATTCCATTACTTCTATGTGTTTAATGTTTTATGTATTCACATTTATAAAGCAAATTTACACGCAAGAAGAATTTTAAAATATGACAAATGTCAGTAAACAACCGAAAAACAAGCTTTGATGTATTTTTCCTGAATCTGTTTTAAACATTAAAAAAAGAAAGGTTATCCTTTATATTATGTTTAATTTATAGCATAAATATTAATAAATTTTGTTTTTTATTATCATATTATAAAATTACTTTTTAAAAAAAAATAATCTTATCTATTATTCTTATTAAAATCAGTACTATTGGTTTATTAATTCTACTTTTTAAAGCTCTTATTTTTTTAAATAATTAATTAAAACTGTAACATATTATTTTTTCTATTGTCTTTATTATAGATTTAAACTTTAACAATCATGAAACATAAAATTACTTTATTCGCTTTAAGCTTCTTTTTTATAACTTCAATTACGTATGCTCAGAAAACGATAGAAGCATCAGATATTATGAAAGATATCAGAAACGGAAAATCAATATCTTATAAAAATGCAACTATAGTTGGTACTTTAGACTTTACTTATATGGATGAAGCTATCGAAAAATTACCCAGAAAAAAGAAAAACAATTGGTTTAATTGGAATTCTGGAAACACTACAAATGAAATTAAAAAAATGATAGCCGTTAAAATTTCATTTACAAATTGCACTTTTAAAGAGGATGTTTTAGCATACATACCAGATGAAGATTCTGGCTACACTTTTACTGCTAGTTTTAAAGATAAAGTTTTATTTAAAGAATGTACTTTCAAAAGAAAAGCAATGTTTAAATATTCTCATTTTGAAAAAAACTCCAACTTTAAAGGCTCTAAATTTGAAGATAATAGTACTTTTAAATACGCTAAATTTGAGCATAATAGCTCCTTTCAAAATACTATTTTTAAAGAACCTGCAACCTTTAAATATGCAAAATTCATTGGGAATAGTAGCTTTTCTAATTCCGTTTTTGAAGAAACTGCAACCTTTAAATATGCGAAGTTTAACGATGGTGTTTCATTTAAAAACACAAAATTTGAAGAAGATTTAATTATAAAATATACAGCAGTTTCTGGTGAATTTGATATTACGGGTATGCTTGTTGCTTATGAAATAGATTCTAAATACACTAAAATCAACGGAAAAAACTTTAACAAATACATGTTAGACAAAAAATAGGTATTAATACGTATTATTAATTCTATGATAATTTATACCTTGCAATCATATTAGAATAGTTGGATTAGGGGCTAGCTATTTTATAAACTATGACTAGCTTCTTTATAAGTTAAAGAAGCTAGCTATTTTTACAAAGCAAAAAAAATTATTAATTTATATTTCCCCCAATTGTTTTTATGAATAATTGATATCAAAAAAAGGTTAGTTTAAATACTAGCCTTTTTTTAGTTAAAAAAATCTTTTACTATCTTGTCAAGAAATATACGTTCATGTCAACAAATATTTCTCGCATTTTTGATTTTCCTTACTATCAATTAGAAAATCAACCTCAAAAAAAATGTTTCAACTACAAAGAAGAGAGTATTTGGAAAAGTATTTCTACGCAAGAATATATTAATTTAGCAAATAAAGTAAGTAGTTCTCTTCTAAAATTAGGTGTAAGACCGGGTGATAAAATAGCAGTAATAACTGTAAACAATAACCCTAATTGGAATATTTTAGATATAGGAATTTTACAAATTGGCGCTCAAAATGTACCTTTATATGCAACACTTGCAGAAAAAGATTACGAATATATTTTAAATCATTCTGATGCAAAGTATTGTTTTGTGTCAAATGGTGATTTATATCAAAAAATAGATGCTATAAAAGTTAAAACACAACTAAAAGGAGTTTTTTCTCTTGAGGAATTAAACACAACATATGATTGGAATTCTTTTTTAAGCTTAGGCGAAAATGATGATTATGAAGCTGAAATAGCTAAACTTAAAAAAGCGGTTACACCAGAAGATCTAGCTACTATAATTTATACTTCTGGCACAACTGGTACTCCAAAAGGCGTTATGCTAAGTCATAAAAACATCGTATTCACAGTATTTACAACAACAAAATCTCTTAACTTAAACAAAAATGACAAACGCGTTTTAAGTTATTTACCCATCAGTCATATTTTTGAAAGAACAGCAACTTACTTAAATCAATATTTAGGTATTGAAATCTATTTTGCAGAAAGTATTGAAAAAATTGGTGACAATATTAGAGAAGTTAAACCTCACTATTTAGCAGTTGTCCCAAGATTATTAGAAAAAATTTTCGATAAAATTATTGACAAAGGAAGTATGCTGATAGGTATAAAAAGACAACTCTTTTTTTGGGCATTAGCATTAGCAGAAAAATATGAACCTTATCATAAAAATGGGTCTTGGTATCATTTTAAACTAAAAATAGCTAATAAATTAATTTTCTCTAAATGGAGAGAAGCTTTAGGTGGTAACTTAAAATTTATGGTTTCTGGTAGCGCTCCTTTACAAGATAGATTAGTAAGAATTTTTACTGCAGCAGAAATTCCTGTTTTTGAAGGTTATGGAATGACAGAATCTTCTCCTGCAGGAACCATAAACGACGTTAGAAATAATGGTTTAAAAATTGGAACTGTAGGAAAACCTTTAGAAGGCATAGAAATTAAAATTGCTGAAGACGGAGAAATCTTAATAAAAGGAGAAAACGTAATGTTAGGTTATTACAAAAATGAAGCACTAACAAATAAAACTATTATTGATGGGTATTTGCATACTGGAGATATTGGAGAAATTGATACTGATGGTTTTTTAAAGATTACTGATAGAAAAAAAGAAATTTTTAAAACATCTGGCGGTAAATACATTGCTCCTGCTGCTTTAGAAAGCGAGTTTAAACAATCTCGTTTTATAGAACAAATTTTAGTTATTGGCGAAGGAGAAAAAATGCCTGCTGCGTTCATTCAACTTCATTTTGATTTCGTTTATGAATGGGCAAAAAGACACAATCATGTTATAGAAGATGTTTCTACTGATGAAAAATTGATTGCTAGAATTCAAAGAGAGGTTGATTTTTATAATAAGAAATTTGGTAAATGGGAGCAAATTAAAAAGTTCGAAATCACTAAGGATGAATGGTCTGTAGCATCTGGACACTTAACACCTACCATGAAAATGAGAAGAAAGATAATTAAAGAAAAATACAAAAATCTCTATCAAAAAATATATAATTCTTAATAAAAAAGTCAAATAATAAGTATTTGTGAAATCAATGTAAAATTCATACTTTGCAATATTGAAATTATAACTTATGTCTATAGAAATTACACGCTTATTTGATTTTCCCTATTATCAATTAGAAACCTATAACTTAGAAAAAGCTTTTACTACAAAATACAACGGTGAATGGTCTTCTATAACAACGAAAGAATATATAGATAAAGCAAACCAAATTAGTAGAGGTTTACTGCGTTTAGGTATAAAACCTAATGATAAAATTGCTGTTATTTCTACAACAAATAGAACAGAATGGAATATTTGTGATATCGGTGTTTTGCAAACAGGTGCTCAGAATGTACCTATTTACCCAACAATTTCTAAAGAAGATTATGAGTATGTTTTAAACCACTCTGAATCAATTTATTGTTTTGTTTCTGATGTTGACGTTTTAGAAAAGGTAAATCAAATTAAAGAAAACACAAGCCTTAAAGGTGTTTTTACTTTTGATGATATTGCCAATGAAAAAAGTTGGAATGAAATTTTAGAATTAGGAAAAGACAAAAGTAATCAAGAAGAAGTTGAAGCTAGAAAAGAGGCTGTACAACCAGATGATTTAGCTACTTTAATATATACTTCTGGTACAACAGGTAGACCAAAAGGCGTAATGTTGTCTCATAAAAATATTGTTAGCAATGTTTTAAGCTCATTTAAAAGGGTTCCTTTAGATTATGGGAACTCAAAAGGGTTAAGTTTTTTACCTGTTTGTCATATTTTTGAAAGAATGATTTTATATCTCTATCAATATTGTGGCGTTTCTATCTATTTTGCAGAATCATTAGAAAAACTTACTGAAAATGCACAAGAAATAAAACCGCAAGTAATGACAGCTGTTCCTAGGTTGTATGAAAAAATTTATGATAAAATTATTTTAAAAGGAGAAGAATTAAAAGGAATAAAAAAAGGAATCTTCTTTTGGGCAGTAAGACTTGGTTTAAGATATGAACCTTATGGAGCAAATGGTTGGTGGTATGAAAAACAATTAGGTTTAGCGCGTAAATTAATTTTTTCTAAATGGCAAGCTGCTTTAGGAGGCGAATTAAAATTAATGGTTTCTGGCAGTGCAGCTTTACAACCAAGGCTAACAAGAATTTTTGCTGCTGCAGATATGCCAATTATGGAAGGTTATGGTTTAACAGAAACCTCTCCTGTAACTTCTGTTAACGATGAAAGAAATGGCGGTTTTAAAGTAGGTACTGTTGGTAAAGTAATTGAGGGTGTAGAAATAAAAATTGCAGAAACCGGAGAAATTTTAATAAAAGGACCAAACGTAATGCTGGGCTATTATAAAGATCCAGAAAAAACGGCTGCCGTTATAAAAGATGGCTATTTTTATTCTGGTGATAAAGGGGAAGTTGATATAAATGGATTCTTAAAAATCACAGGTAGAACAAAAGAAATGTTTAAAACTTCTGGTGGTAAATATGTTGTTCCACCATTATTAGAAGGCGAGTTAAAACAATCTCTTTTTATAGAACAAGTAATGGTAATTGGAGAAGGTGAAAAAATGCCTGCTGCTTTTATACAACCTAATTTTGAGTTTATTAGAGAATGGATTAAGCATAAAAATTTAGAAATAGGAAGCACAAATCAAGACATTGCAAGTTCTAAAATTGTTACTGATCGCATACAAGAAGAAGTAGATAAATGTAATGAGCAGTTTGGTAAATGGGAGCAAATAAAACGTTTTGAACTTACTCCTGAAGTTTGGGGTATCGATTCTGGTCATTTAACACCTACAATGAAAATGAAACGAAATATTATTTTAGAAAAATATAAAGATTTATTTGAAAAAATTTATAGAAATTAACTTTATTTAAATTAAAAAAAAAGCTCTCGAAATTCGAGAGCTTTTTATCGTTAATAAACAGATGTTTATACTCTTTATTTTCTTATTTAAAAAAGAAAAATTTGCTAACACCGATAATAAATGATTAAAATGATATGTAATCGTTTTAAGTTGTGGGTAAGTTAATTACAGACTTGCAGACATCTGTTTGATACTTTTTTAACAGTGCCATATATATATATATTACCATTGAAGACAAGGGTAATTCTATAATGATTCTATTTTAAGTTCTATCTATCATACTTAAAATAGCATACTGAAAAAAAATGTTCTTCGATTTCTCGCAAGGATTTATAACGAATCTTCTACTTAATTTTTGTTCGTATGGCCATATTTTGGTTTTATAATTGCCCTTTCAACTAAATAATCGGTTTAAATTTTTTTGATGATTCTATAAAGAGCTGGAGTAGTTGGAGTAGTTGGTAGCCTAAAAAAACTTTATCTCATTCAGGGTTCAATCCTGATATTTATTATATTTTGTTTTGTCATAATTATTTTCTACCATTGTACAAAAAAAAATTGAATCAAAAATTAAAAACCAAGATAGAGTTTACAAAAAACCTATTTGTGACAGGAGCAATTACTGAAACAAGTCGAAAAGTTGAAATAGAGATTTGTAGATATATTCCAAAAAACAAAGATGTTGTAGTTGTAGAATTTGGTATGGGGCATGGAAATATCACAAAAGAGATACTTAATAATATTTCACCAAATTCTAAATTGTATACTTTTGAAGTTAATGAAGAATTTTGTGACCATGTTAAAACATTAATTAAAGATGATAGATTAATTATAATAAATGATGGAGCCGAAAATATGAAAAGGCGTATCAATCAAAAAGTTGATTGTGTAATTTCTTCAATCCCATTTTCATTTTTTTCTAAAGAAAAAGGATTGGGTATTTTACAAGATGCCTATGATTATTTGTCAAATGAAACTTATTACAGTCAAGTTTTGTTAACAAAATTTAACTTTAAGAAATTTCAAGCAATTTTTGATAATTCTGAAATAATAAAGTTTCCTAATTTTCCAACTGAATATATTTATCATTGTCAAAAGCAAAGCGACAAAATCAAATTATCAAACTTGGCTAACCTTTCATAAATTATACCGCTTTTAAATAGATCGTAAAGAGCAAATATAAAAACATGAAATACAACATCAACTTTATATATGAGCAACAATAAACCGACCTACTTTTCTCTACTCATTTTCTTTCAAATAATTATATCTACAATAGTAATTGTTTTATTCCAACAAATTTTTCTTTTAAAACCAATAATTATCATTGCACATTTATTCGTAATCTGTTGTATTAACTTATTGATAATTGTATTGGGGCTCTTATTGTTTTCAAGGCGGTTCATTAATTACGAGAAAATTACAAAATATATTGTTTCAAGTTTATATGGTGTTTTTATTGTTTTACTCTATTATACATACCTTTTTTCGTTTTTAGGAAAAAGTTTTAATGGACAAATATTTACTTCACAGATCGTTCTAGGGTATCTGAGGCACCTTAATGTATTGGTAAACAACCTTTCTTTAAGTCCCATATTAGTTTATAGCGGATTGTTTATCATTCCATTTTTTATTTTTATTGCAATTTTATCGATGACTAAATTCATATATCAAAGAATATTTCATTTTAATAAATTCATTCTTAGACATAATTTTAATAACCCACCTAAATACATCATATTTAATATAATTATCTTTTTATTTCTATTTGGATTTGCTTCGGCAACGGTTTTATTAAAGCACCAATCAATCTCAAATCGACTTTTTGCGATGGAAGAACCACTTGTCTCTTTTTTTTTTAAAAATAACAATCCTTTTAATGGTCAAACCATATCTAATAATAACGAAGACATTACAATAAGATATGATTATCCAAAAAACATAGATTTCCAGAAAAAAAACATAATTGTAATTGTAGTTGATGCATTACGTTCGGATCATTTGGGGCTTTATGGATATAAGAGAAAGACATCTCCATTTTTAGACAGCATTTATTCTTCAGGTAATCTAAAAAAAATAGAATTATCTTTTTCCGTTGCTGGAGCTTCTTTTGCTGGTATCAATGGCATTTTAAGATCTAAGATATGGTCAAATATGGGCTATAATAACTTTTCTTTGCAACAACTTCTAAAAGACCAAGGATACGATATTAATTTTATTCTTTCAGGAGACCATACTAATTTTTATGGCCTTAAATCATTTTATGGAAATAATTCAGATTTTAATTATTTTTTAGATGGCACAACTACTAATAAATATTCAGACCCTAATGATGACAGGATTATATTCGAAGGACTAAATAAAATATATGAATACAATAACAATCCTTCATTTTTCTATTTTCACCTTATGTCGGCACATTCTATAGGTTTAAAACTTGACAAATATAAAAAACACCTACCAGCTAACGCAAACCGATTAAATATTGAAAACTATACTAATAGGTATGATAATGGCATATCCCAAGCTGATAATTATATAAAGGAGGTTTTTAAAAGGTTATCTTCAAAAGGTTATCTTGAAAACAGTATTGTTGTCATAACGGCAGATCATGGAGAAGCGTTGGGTGAAAGAGGTGAGTTTGGTCATGGTAGAAACGTGTATACTGACAAGATTCTAATCCCAACACTTATTTATGATACAGATACCGTTCAATACAAGAACACTGACTATGCAACCTCTGTGGATATTGCTCCAACGATTGTTGATCGATTGGGCTTACCAATCCCTGAGTCTTGGGAAGGTAATTCATTATTTAGTAAAGAAAACAGAGAATTCACATTTCATCAAATGAGTGAGAATTATGCTATTATACATACAAAAGATAATTTTCGATTTAAATATGTATATAATAACAAAACACAAGAAGAAGAGCTTTTTGAGTTAAAGACCGATTTATATGAAACAAATAATATAATTGACTCAATGAAGATAAAATATTTAAATAGCCTAAGGAATCAGTTGACTAATCAATTTCGTTTAAAACCATTTAAATAAAAGTCATAATTTATCAAACTTGTTATGAATCTTTTTTTATCCTTCTATTGATTTGAAGTATATAATGACAGCCAAACTTAAGATGTATAAAAACAATAGCCAGTTTATTCGTAAGTTCAAAGGTTGTAACCCAAATCTAACTTTTGTGTAACTTGATTGGAATTAAGCCTGAGATCGGCTACTATTCTTATACAAACAGTTAGCGAATCCTCATTTAATATTAGTGCTTTCCTTTTTTCAATAAACCAGGAAACTTCTTTTTAAACTTATTTAATCTAGGCACAGAAACTGCTTTTACATAGCCTTGGTTTGGATTTCTTCTTTCAAAATCTTGGTGGTACTCTTCGGCTTTATAAAACTTCTTTAATTTGGTTACTTCAGTTACAACTTTATTATTATAGACTGTTTCATTCAAACTTTTAACTGCTTTTTCTATAATCGTTTTTTCTTCATTAGAAGTATAAAATGCAATAGATCTATATTGCGATCCATAATCTGGATGTTGTTCATTTAAAGTGGTTGGATCATGAGAACCAAAAAAGACAGTAACCAAGGTTTCAAAACTCACTTTATCAGGATTGTAATACACTGCAACAGTTTCTGAATGCCCTGTTGTACCCGTTCCTATTTTCTTATACGTTGGGTTTAAAGTAGTACCACCAGCATAACCAGAAACCGCTTCTTCTACTCCAATTACACTTTCGAAAATAGCTTCTACACACCAAAAACAGCCGCTTGCAAAATAGGCAACTTTGGTGTTTTCTTGTGGAATATACTGCTGACTTTTTAGGGTTTCCTTTTTATCAGTAAAACCAAAACAAGAAATTAATAAAAAAGCAAAACTTAAAATTAAAAAAGGTTTTAAATACTTCATTGTCTAATACTATAGGCTGTTAATTAATTATTGATTTTTGAAATGTAACAAGAACAAAATTAATTCTTGATTGGTACATTTCTTTTGAACGTTAAATTCGAAAATTCGAACTATAATTTATTGGTCGTTAAAAAGGGCTACAATATACAATTGTTTACAACTTTAGCATTTTTTTAAGAATCATTCTTGTAAAAAATGAAGTAGATACCTATTTTTGTTCTTCTAAATTATAAGATAAATGGAGCATTTTGTAGTTTCTGCACGTAAATATCGTCCTCAAAATTTTGAGGATGTAATTGGGCAAAAATCAATTACAAATACGTTAGAGAACGCTATTAAAAATAACCATTTAGCACAAGCTTTATTATTTACAGGACCTAGAGGAGTTGGTAAAACATCTTGTGCTAGAATTTTGGCTAAAAAGATAAATCAGCAAGACGTAGAATTAGCTGGAGATGAGGATTTTGCATTTAATATTTTCGAGTTAGATGCTGCTTCTAATAACTCTGTAGATGATATTAGAAGTTTAACAGATCAAGTTAGAATTCCGCCACAAACAGGAAAATATAAGGTTTATATTATAGATGAGGTACACATGTTGTCTCAAGCTGCATTTAATGCCTTCTTAAAGACGTTAGAAGAACCTCCTGCACATGCTATTTTTATTTTAGCAACTACGGAAAAGCATAAAATTATTCCTACTATTTTATCTCGTTGTCAAATTTTCGATTTTAAGAGAATTGGTGTTTTAGATGCTAAAAATTATCTAAAAACGATCTGTGAAAAAGAAAATATTACAGCAGAAGATGATGCATTGCATATTATTGCTCAAAAAGCAGATGGCGCAATGCGTGATGCTTTGTCCATTTTTGATAGAGTTGTAAGTTTCTCTGGAAGTAATTTAACGCGTGAAGCTGTAACAGAAAATTTAAACGTTTTAGATTATGAAACGTATTTTTCTATGACAGATTTGTTATTAGAAAACAAAATTCCTGATGTTTTATTAGCATTTAATACTGTTTTAGCAAAAGGTTTTGAAGGACATCATTTTATAAACGGATTAGCAAGTCATTTTAGAGATTTATTAGTTGCAAAAGACAAAGCCACTTTAGAGTTATTAGAAGTTGGTGACAATGCAAAAAAGAAATATTTAACCCAAGCAACAAAAGCGAGTATTCCGTTTTTAATGCAAGCAATTAACAAAGCAAATGATTGCGATTTAAACTACAGAGCTAGTAAAAATCAACGATTGCTGGTGGAATTAACTATTATGCAAATTGCCTCTATCACTTTTGATGGAGAAAAAAAAAAGCCAGCTAACTACATAATTCCTGCTACATTTTTTCAAGCACTTTCTCCTGCTGTAAAAGAGATTGCAAAACCGATTCAAAAAAAGGCTATTGTTGCGCAACCTCAAAAAGTAGAAGAACCAAAGCCAAAGTTTAAAACTCCTGTTTTAAAATCTGCAGAAAAACGTACTTCTTCACTTTCTTTAAAAAGCATTCATCAGAAAAAAGAATTAAAAAAGGCAGTTGTAGAAGAAAATTTCGACCATCATCCTAAAGATATTTTTACTGAAAAACAATTGCAAGATTTGTGGAAAGAATATGTGGCAATTCTTCAGGCAAAAGGAGAAAGAAGTATGGCTTCTATTGTAGGTACAGATGCACCAAAGTTGTTAGAAAAGTTCTTAGTTTCTTTTACACTTCCTAATAAATTGATGCAAGATCAGTTTCTAAAAGGAAGAACACCAATAACTAAATTTTTAAGAGAGAAATTAAATAATTACGGCCTTTCTATTGAAACAAAAGTAAATGAAACCATAGAAAAAAAGTTTGCTTATACCCCTCAAGAAAAATTTAATAAAATGAAAGAACTAAATCCGTTATTAGAAAAATTGCATAGAATTTTTGATTTGGATTTGTAACATTCTACTATTTTATTCTACTTATAAGTACGCTTTAAATTAAGTTGAATAAAACGCTCTTTTTAACTAAATTATGAATTATATTTTAGGATTACTATTCATTCTTATACTTTTTTTGTTAGGAAAAAGGTTTCTTCATAAAAAAAAAATAAGAAAATTTAAAGAAAAATTAAATACCAATTGGGGAAAAGAAAAAAAGAAAGAATATTATAATTTCTTTGTAATTGGTAAATACTTTCATAACAATTCTCATAGAGAAAAAGCGTATCATTTAATTTCAGAAAAAAGTAGTATTGATTTAGATGTTGATGATATTTTTAAATTTATTGACAGGACTTCTTCTAAAATTGGGCAACAATATTTATACTTTAAGTTACGAACGATTAGCAACGTTGACAATTTATTCAAATTTGACTCTTTAACAAAAATATTTGAGAAAAATAAAGCGTTAAGCATTTCTTGTCAAGTAGAATTATCTAAATTAAATACCAACAATTCTTATTATTTAGAAGAGCTAATTAATGACAAACAGCTAGAAAAACCAAAACACTTATGGTTAATAATTACACTGACTATAATTGCTGTTTTAGCAACTATATTCGCTTTTTTTAATCCTATATTTGGTTTTGTTTTAGTTCCTGTTTTAGCTATAAATATGTTTTTTCACTACAAAAACAAACATAGCGTAACCTATTATTTAAATGGTGTAGCTCAATTATCTAAAGCTTTAAGAGTAAGTAAAAAATTAAGTGCCAATAAAGAAATTTCATCTTATTTTAAAGATGTTTCATTCATTAAAAAGATACAATCCATAAAATTTAAAACAGAGTTTATTGCTTTTGAGAAAAATATTAATGATGAATTTTTATTTATTTTTTGGTTTATTGCTGAAATAATAAAAATTCTATATAATGTGGAATATCTTGTTTTTTATAGTTTTTTAGACTCCATTAATAAAGAGAAAAAAAGTATAGAAGACTTGTTTCTATTTATTGGTGAAATTGATGCTGCTATTTCTACAGCATCCTTAAAGTCTGGAAATCTCAAGATCTGTACCCCTACTTTTAATAATAAAAACAAGTTAACAGCTAAAGAAATTTATCACCCTTTAATAGAAAAATGTATTGCCAATAGTTTTGACCTAGATGAAAAAAGTATGCTCTTAACAGGCTCTAACATGTCTGGTAAAACTACTTTTATTAGAACAGTTGCTATAAATAGTATGCTGGCTCAAACATTAAATTTATGCTTTGCAGCATCCTATTCTGCGCCTTTTTATAAGGTATATTCATCTATTAGAATTACGGATGATTTACTTGATAACACAAGCTATTATTTACAAGAAGTACTGACCGTTAAGGAATTAATTAAAGTTTCTTATGATAATAACCCGTGTTTATTTGTTTTAGATGAAATTTTTAAAGGCACAAATACTATCGAGAGAATTTCTGGAGGAAAGGCAATATTATCTTATTTAAATAAAAGAAATCACACTGTTTTAGTATCTACTCACGATATAGAATTGACTGATTTATTAGAAAAAGATAATTATATTTTATTCCACTTTAGTGAACAAATTGAAAACAACAAATTGCTCTTTGATCATAAAATTAAAAAAGGAAAATTAAAAACTAGAAATGCGATTAAAATTTTAGAAATCTATAACTATCCATCTGAAATAATTAAAGATGCAAAAGAAATAGAATCCACTTATTTTTCTTGAAACACCAATGTTTTTCCTAAATAGATTAACGTACAATTATCTTTATTTTCTTCCAACTTTTCAAATTCTGGCAGTAAGAATAATTTATCCTCTTTTTTAACAAATAAAGGAATTGACTTTACCTCGTTAAATAGTTTAGATAAAATCGCGCTGTACTCTTCTTCTGAAGTAATTGCTACTTCATGGATTTTAGGATTATCTCTATAAGCTTCACTTAAATTTATATAGTCATCTTTAGGTGTAAAAAATTTGTTTTGATCTTCTAAAGCTGGATTCAAAATCTCTTTAGAAGTTGCCAATCTATAAGAACCTTGTTCTCCAAAAGCTTCAGAAAAACTTTTTACTGCAAACTCATTTACAGCTTCACTACCCGTCATTGCTATTAAATAACCAACATCATTTAATTCAATATTATCAGATAAATCGTTTCCATAAACATCAACTGTAAAAGCTTCTAAATCTGCTTTTTTAGCATCTTCTACATACTCCTTATTAGAGTCTATTAATATGACTCTTTTACCGTTTTCTTTTAAATAATTCGCAATTAATCTTGCAGGGCTTGAAGCACCAACAAATAAAATAGCGTCTGAACTTTTTAGAAAAACACCTACCATTTTTGCAAATAATCTAGCCGTTGTAGCGTTTAATAAAACGGTTCCTAAAACAATCATAAACACCAAAGGTGTTATATATTCTGCTCCTTCTACTCCTTGTCTTAATAGCTTACTTCCAAATAAGGAAGCGATTCCTGCTGCTACAATTCCTCTTGGCCCCACCCAACTTATAAAGAGTTTTTCATTTAATTTTAAGTTCGATTTTCTTGTACTTAAAAAAACAGCTATTGGTCTAATTACAAAAACAACTACTGCAAAAAGAACTGCAGTTTTCCAAGTATATAATAATAGTAGGTCTTCAATATTAATATTTGCAGCCAATAAAATAAATAGAATAGAGATTAGTAAAACGCTTAAAGATTCTTTAAAATATAACAACTCTTTAAGGTTGCTAAGTTTACCATTACCAAGTACCATTCCCATTACAACAACCGCCAATAAACCAGATTCATGTGCAAAAACATCTGAAGCTACAAAAACCAATAAAACTGTAGATAATGAAGCTACATTTAATAAATAATGTGGAATCATTTTTTTATTGATCACAAAAGCCAAACCGTGTGCAAAAGTGAACCCAAAAGTTGTACCAAAAAGCACAATTTTTCCGAATTCTATTAATGCCGTTTTTGTAAAACCACTTCCTCCTCCAACACTTATAAACTCAAAAACTAAAACGGCAACCAAAGCACCTATTGGATCTATTAAAATTCCTTCCCATTTTAAAACGGTAGAAACATCTTTTTTAAGTGGAATATTTCTTAAAATTGGTGTTATAACTGTGGGTCCTGTAACAATGATTAATCCTGAAAACAGAAAAGAAAGTTCCCAATTTAAATTAAAAAGAAAGTGAGCAACAACTCCAGCTCCAAAAAAAGTAATTGCAGAACCCAATGTAATTATCTTAGTAATCACCGGACCTACATTTTTAATTTCATTGAGTTTTAAAGTTAAACCACCTTCAAAAAGAATAATACTAATGGCAAGAGAAACAAAGTAATACAATCCATCTCCAGGAAAAAGTCCTTTTTCACCATTCCAAATTGGTTCTATCCATTTTGTACCATCCTCACTTAAAAACTCTGCAGCTATTGGTCCTACGAGTAAGCCAATCAAAATTAATGGTAAAATTGCTGGAATTTTAAATTTCCATGCAACCCATTGGGCTAAAATTCCTAAAATAACAATTCCTGCTAACTCTAACATATATTTTTTTATTAAGGACGTAAATTTAAGGATGTTTGAGCTTCATAAAAATAAATTTAATGTTTTTTTCTTTCTTCTAAAGTTTCCTATATTGTGCCAGTATCAGACCCTTAAAAGACATTTATTGCAGAAAATTGATAAAATATTAATAGGAATTGCCTTTTCTCCAAACTTAAAGGCAAATATATTTGAAGCCGTTAGGCTTGCAAATATGTTTGATGCTGAATTAGTTGGAGTCCATGTTGGACCTAAGTCAGACAAAAAGAAATCAGATTTAAAAGCACTCTTATCGGAAGCAGATCCTCTAAATAAACCTTTTAAAACTATTTGGAAAGAAGGAAAACCTGTAGCTGTTATTTTAGAAACTTGTTCTAAAGAAGAAATAAACTTGCTTATTTTAGGAGCAATTCAGAAAGAAAATTTATTAAAATATTACGTAGGTTCCATTGCCAGAAAAATTACAAGAAAAGCACCTTGTTCTGTGTTATTACTAATTAAACCATCTACAAAAAGAGTTGCTTGTAAGCACATTGTAGTAAATGGTTTAAAAGACGACAGAACAGAAGAAACTATAAAAACAGCTTTTGTTTTCTCTGAACATTTAAATTGTAATAAAATTACAATTGTAGAAGAAGTTAGTCAAAATGAATTACATGTTAAAGTAAGTGATGATAAGACTTTACGTAAAGCAAATATTGCACGAGAAAGATTAAGTACAAGAGAAGATCAACGTGTAAAACATATTTTAGAAACTATTAATAATAAAGATATTACCGTAAAAATGCAAAGTATTTTTGGAAAAAGAGGATACTCTATTGGGCATTATGCAAAAGTAAAAAGAGCCGATTTATTAATTATGAATGCGCCTAACAAACTCGGTTTCTTCGATCGGATTTTTCCTCATGATTTAGAATATATTTTATCTGAATTACCAACTGATGTTTTAATTGTAAAATAGATGCCGAAAATAAATACTTTTAAAACGTTTGTCAGTGACATTCCAAAAAATCTATTTTCTGGTTTTGTTGTTTCATTAATTGCACTTCCTTTAGGTTTAGGGTTGGCTTTAGCATCTGGCGCACCTCCTATTTCTGGAATTATTGCTGCCATTGTTGGTGGTATTGTAGTGGCTATAATTGGTGGTTCTAACGTTACTATTACTGGACCAGGAAATGGTTTGGTCGTTGTTATTTTAGGAGCAATCACCACTTTAGGTGAAGGAGACATGCAACAAGGTTTTTTATACACGCTGGCTGCAATTGTAATCTCTGGAATTATCATGATTATTCTAGGTTTTCTAAGAATGGGTGCTTTAGGAGATTTCTTTCCTGCTTCTGCAATACAAGGAATGTTAGCTGCCATTGGAATTGGAATTTTCGCGAAACAGATACATGTTATGTTTGGTAATTTAGAAGCCAAAGGAAGCATTATAGAACTATTAATACAGATTCCTGAAGGAATTATAAACTTGATTAAAACAGACAACTCAAGTATGTTTTATGCAGGATTAGTGGGGATAATAAGTTTATTGATTATGATTTTTTACAGCAAAATAAGAAATCGCTATTTTCAATTAATTCCTGCTCCAATGTGGATTGTGGTTATAAGTGTAGGTATGTATTATTATTTTGAGTTGGTTTCTGCAGCACCTTATCCAATTGATAAAAGTTTACTAATTGCTTTGCCAGATGATATTTTATCTAATTTTGCATTTCCAGATTTTAGTAAAATATATCATGGCAACTTTATAAATGCAGTAATTGCAATTACGTTAATTGCCAGTATAGAAAGTTTACTAAGCATTAAAGCTGTTGATAAGTTAGACCCTTTAAAAAGAAGGTCTAACGTAAATAAAGATATTCGTGCCTTAGGTTTGGCTACTGTTATTAGTGGTTTCTTAGGAGGGTTAAATGTGGTAACAGTAATTGCAAGAAGTTCTGTAAACGTTAATAATAAAGGAACAAACAGATCTGCAAACTTTTTTCATGCCGCTTTTTTAGTTGCCTTTATCTTACTATTTGCTACTGAATTACGTAAAATTCCATTGCCTGCTTTGGCTGCTATTTTAGTATTTACAGGTTATAAATTAGCGTCTCCAGAGAATCTAAAAAAGGTATTTAATATTGGTTCTGAGCAATTAATTATATTTTTAGTTACCCTACTTACAACCATTGCAACAAGTTTAATAACGGGTATTATTGTTGGTATTTTAATCACCTTTTTCATACATGTTATCATCAATAAAAACATTCTTTTATTTATAAAAAACGTATTAAAACCAAATGTTTTAATGTTTAAAGAAGATGATAAATACTATGTAAGTGTTAAGAATTTTGCAAGTTTCTTAAACTATACCAAACTAAAATCAAAGCTCGATCAAATTCCGGAAACAGAAGAAGCAATTATTGATTTTTCTCTGTGCGATTTTGTAGATCATTCTGTGATGGAAAACATGAGTAATTATACAGCATCCTTTACCAGAAAAGGGGGGCATTTTGAAGTAATTGGTTTAGATGACTCTAAATCTGGAAGCGAACATCCTTTTGCTTTGCGCAAAACATTACCAAAACAAGTAATTCCTAAAGTAGGCGTTTTAACAAAAAGACAAAAATCGATTCAGAATATTAGTGAAAAAATGCATTGGAAATATGATGCGTTTTCTGCACAAGAAATGGAAGAGTTACCAACTTTTGGTTATTTTAAAACACGTAAAATAGACAAAGTTTCTAATGTACTTTCTAATGAAGATTGCACCATTTTTGATGTTCAATTTTCTGAAGGTGAAATGATTGCCAAACAAGTTATTAAAGCAACAATGTTACATATTCATACATTAAAACCAGTTCCTAATTTTACGTTGGATAAAGAAGGAATTTTTGAATATATTTTAGATTTTGCAGGTTATAAAGATATAAATATAGTGAAGCATCCAGATTTTAGCAAACGTTTTTATTTAGCTGGAAAAAATAAGGCAAAAATTAGAGCATTTTTTACAGATGAATTAGTTTTGTTCTTTGAAAGTAATAAGCAATTTCATATAGAAGCAACAGAAAACGGAATTTTAGTAATTGGTAATGAACGTTTGTCTAGTGTTAAAGAAATTAAAGCACTTGCTTATTTTGGTATGGGACTACAAAAAACAATATAATTACAATGTTAGGTTTACAATTTGATACAGAAACTTCTTGGGCAGAAATTGCCAAAGATAATTTACAACAAATACTTACAGATCACGCTTTTTTAGAGCAAAAAGCAGCTTCTAATGCTGTTTCTATAATTATTAATTATTCTGAAGAAACTGAGTTGGTAAAAGAAATGAGCAATATTGCTATTGAAGAAATGCAACATTTTAAAATGGTGCATTTATTAATGGTAAAACGTGGAATGGTTTTAGGAAGAGAACAAAAGAATGATTACGCTATTAGATTGCAAAAATTCTTTAATAAAACAAAAGACAGAACCAACGCTTTAGTGCAACGTTTACTTATTGCTGCTCTAATTGAAGCAAGAAGTTGTGAGCGTTTTAAAGTGTTTTCTGAAAACATGGAAGATGAAGAATTGTCTAAATTCTATAATAATTTAATGATTTCTGAAGCAGCACATTATACTACTTTTTTACAATTTGCACGCCAATACCAAGACAGAACTATTGTTGATGAAAAATGGAATGCTCTTTTAGCTTTTGAAGCTGAAATGATGAAAGAGCGTGGGAATAAGGCAACAATTCACGGTTAAAAACAGTGAACAACAAACAAGTATCAATAAACCCAATGATAACCGATAACTGAATATATGTTCTCTAAAGAAGAAGCTGCATTATTACGTAAAGAGTTCTGGACTAGTTTTGGGAAGTCTTTTCCAAGGAAATGGTTGTTGTATAACACCAAAATAAAAGGGTTCTCTTTTAAGTTTGCTGCAGACAGAAAAAAAGCAATGGTTTGTTTAGACATTGAACATCCAGAAGATATTGCAAATGAGCTTTTGTTTGATCAAATGGTTTCTTTAAAAGCGTTGTTAGAAGCTGAAATTCCTGAAATTATTTTTAATGATTCCTATGAGCTAGAAAGCAGAAAATTGATTCATAGAATTTATGTTCCTTTTGAAGGGCAGTTTAGCATTCATAATAAAAATACGTGGCGAGATTGTTATGAGTTTTTTGTAGAAACAATGCCAAAATTTGAACTCTTTTTCTACGAATATGAAGATTTTATTAAACAAGCTACTTAATAAATAGTGCTTTTTGCTGTTCTTATGAAAATAGGAATCCCTATTTAAGCTAGTTTAAAATTCCTGACTTCGCATAAATGATAAGCTCTGGCAAAATATGCCTGCGTTAAGGATTGAAGCAATTGTTTGAGCTCTTTTTTGAGGAACGAAAAAAAAGCGAGTGCGTAAAGCCTGACCTGAAAGGGGAAGCCCAACTTATCGAAACAATTTTTAAAAAAATTCGAAGTAAAAAATCGCCCAAAAAGAGCGATTTTAAAATTGAACTTATTTAGTTTTTTATTTTATAAAAGTAATACTAAATGGATAACTAGGAGCCTCGTCATTACTCGCTTTTATTGCGTTTATAATTGGAAATATTAAATAGAAGAATCCAATTACAATTAATCCGATGATACCTAATCCAAAGAAAATAATTAACGGAATACAGATTAAAATATAAATAAACATAGAAATTCTAAAGTTTAAAATTGCTTTTCCGTGTAAATCCATTCCTATTATTTCGTCTTTTTTTGTGAGCCATAAAACTAATGGAACAATAAAGCCACCAATTCCTGTTACAAAATCTAATAATTGACTTAAATGTGTTAATACCAATAGTTGTTTATCTTCTTTCATGTTATTTTTAATAAATTTAGTTCTGTATTAATTTGACGCTTAATTTGTTGTTTTGTTACAGTTTTTGCTTTTAATAACTAGATTAACCTGCGTATCTTTGCAAAATGATGCAACAAGACACAATTATCGCTTTAGCAACGCCTTCTGGTGTTGGCGCAATTTCTGTAATTAGACTTTCTGGTGAAAAAGCTATTGATATTGTTGATGCTAACTTTAAGTCTATAAAGAAATCTAAGGTTTTAAAAAATCAGAAATCGCATACAATTCATTTAGGTCATATTATTGATAAAGATACAATTATAGATGAAGTTTTGGTCTCTATTTTTAAAAATCCTCGCTCCTACACTGGCGAAAATGTTATTGAAATTTCTTGTCATGGATCAAGTTTTATTCAGCAAGAAATTATTCAGTTATTCTTGCAAAAAGAGTGCAGAATGGCAGATAATGGGGAGTTTACAATGCGTGCTTTTTTGAACGGTAAAATGGATTTATCTCAGGCTGAAGCGGTAGCTGATGTTATTGCTTCTAATTCTGCTGCAAGTCATCAAATGGCAATTCAGCAAATGCGCGGTGGTATTACAAATGAGTTAAAAGAATTACGTGCGCAATTATTAGATTTTGCTGCTTTAATAGAATTAGAACTAGATTTTTCTGGTGAAGATGTTGAGTTTGCAGACAGAACAAAATTTAAAGAACTAGTAGCAAAAATTACCTTTGTTTTAAAGCGTTTAATAGATTCTTTTTCTTTTGGAAATGCCATGAAAAACGGAATTCCTGTTGCCATTATTGGTGAGCCAAATGTTGGAAAATCTACACTTTTAAACACACTTTTAAATGAAGAAAAAGCCATCGTTTCTGAAATTGCAGGTACAACAAGAGATGCTATTGAAGATGAAATTATTATTGATGGCGTTGCTTTTAGATTTATTGATACTGCAGGAATTAGAGAAACTAAAGATATTATAGAAAGTATCGGAATTAAAAAAGCCTACGAAAAAGCAGAAAATGCGCAGTTGATTATTTTCTTAATAGATTCAAATAAATTTGCGTATTCAAGCGAAGATTTTTTACAGGAAATTAAAACGATTAAAGAGCGTTTTCCAAACAAAAGAGTACTTGTAATTGCTAATAAAGTGGATACATTATCTTGTCACGACGCTTCTATTTTACAGTCAGAAATTGAAGATTTAATTTTACTTTCTGCAAAAAATAAAACCGGAATTGACGAACTTAAAAATCAATTAACTTCTTTGGTAAATATTGGTGCTTTAAGTAATAATGAAACGATTGTTACTAATTCTCGTCATTTTGAAGCGCTAAATAACGCTTTAATAGCAATTACTTCTGTGCAACAAGGAATTGATTTAGAAATTTCTACCGATTTATTTTCTATTGATATTAGAGAATGTTTGCGTCACTTAGGGGCAATTACTGGAGATTATGATGTTGATAAAGACATTCTAGGTCATATTTTTTCTAATTTTTGTATTGGAAAGTAAAATGACTGTACAAGATTTAGTTGGAACGTATGCTATTATTGGAAGCAATCAAGATGCTGATAAAAATTCTTATAAAGGAGAACTCAATATCTCTTTAAATGAAAATGATAGAATTATTGCTAAATGGATGATTAACAATTCTCAAGAACAATTTGGAACAGGTTTTTTTAAAGATAACACTTTAGTTATCAACTTTAATTACAAAGGTTTTGAAGATAAAACGTACAACGGCGTTGTTGTTTACAAATGTTTAAATAAAAATATTCTAGAAGGTTTTTGGTCTGAAGAACAAGGAAATCCAAAATTTATTGGCATAGAAAATTGTTTTAGAATTAAAAATAAACTACCCCTTTTAAATTAAAAAACCTACTTTTAATTAGCATTAATTATTTAACCCTAGCTTAGGTTTCAGTTTGTATTCATCTACAAACAACCCTTTTAATTACTTTTTTTTACTTTATTATTAACCTATAATATAGTAATTTTACCAAAAAATAATCTAATAATTAATTTTGGGGAAAATTAACTATTCTTTTTACATGCTTTTTTTCGTGCATTTTTTTGAGACTATATGTCCTATATATTCTCGTACAAGATTTTCTCATAAATTTTTAATTAATAAAACTAAGCTATGAATAAAGTTTTAATTAATAATGTGGGGAAAATAATACTGTCTATATTTTTTTTATTTGTTAGTATTTACGCTGTAAATGCGCAAACTCCTACAATTGCATCTTCAAATACTCAAAATGCTATTTGTGGTATTTGCACACCAATAGGATGGGCTTATACTGCTCCTGCTACACCAGATGTATCTAACAGAAACCAAGCTGGCGGAAACTATTTACCTCCTGCAACTGGTGGTAGTCTTGGTTATGGAGCAACATGGGTCATAAACCCACTACCTTCCGCACCAACAAACCACGCTACATTTATTTCTTTAAGAGATGTTGGTCCAGATTTTACTGAAGAATCTGTTAGAACACAAATTTCTGGTTTATTACCAAATAAATTATATCGTTTGACAATGTTTACCATTTCACCATTATCTAATAACGATGGTAATGGAGGAGAATATTATGCTGGTACTAAAATGGATCAATTTGATTATCAAATTGATGAGCAAGCCAGACAAAGCTTATCAGTTATATCTGATAGTCAATGGAATGCAACCTACTTTGTATTTAAAACACCTAGTGTTTTAGAGGGTGTTAATAGTGATGAAGTTACTATAACTTTATACCCAAGAAGAGATGGTGGTTATAATAATTCTGGAGCAAGTTCACAACTTTTAGAAACCGTATTAGTATCAATAGATAATACTATTTTTCCTATCTCAAGGGTAGATACTGATGGTGATGGTGTTCCTGATGATGTAGATATAGATGATGATAATGATGGCGTTCTAGATACAGCAGAATACCCAGCTACATTAGATTTTGATGGGGATGCAGATGGTGATGGAGTTCCAAACTATTTAGATGCTGTACAAAACCTTGTAGATGGTAATGGAGTTACTGTTACTGGTGATGGATCAAATACAAGCTATGCAGATGAAGATGGAAATGGTATTCCAGATGCCTATGATTTTGATCGAGACGGAATTTCTAATCACTTAGATTTAGATGCTGATAACGATGGTCTTTTAGATAATATAGAAGCACAAGTTTCTGGTGCAGGCTTTATAACTTTTTCTGCAACTGATACAGATGGAGATGGTTTGGTAAATGTGTACGATGCAACACCAACACAAGATGATACAGGGTCTTTAGGGATAACAGCTATTAATACTGATGGTGATACTGCAGCTTTATTTAAACCAGATTTTTTAGACATCGATTCAGATAACGATGGAATTCCAGATATCGTAGAAGCACATTCAACAGTAGATTATAAAAATAACCTACCAACAGGTACTGTTGGCAATAATGGTGTAGATTCTAGATATGAAAACGTAGACACGTACTCACCAGTTGGTATCACTACTGTTGATACAGATTTAGATGCAATTCCAGATTACAGAGATACTAATTCTGATAATGATAATTCAGATGATATTAATGAAAGTGGATTTGTTGCACCAGATAATAGTGATTTAGATGGTGACGGTTTAGACGACGCCTATGATAATACAGATACGGCATTTGTAAGTGGTAATTCAACTTTTGATGCCACAAATGAGTTGACGAATACAGAAACAGATTTAGCTGAAACAGAAACACCAAATGATGTTACAACTGGTGGTGATGTAGATTTTAGAGATGATGTAAACGGATTAGATACAGATGGAGATAAAGTGCCAGATGCTATCGATTTAGATGATGATAATGATGGTATTTTAGATGTTAATGAATGTACACCTCAAAATTTACCTGATACCTATGCTGATCAAGTAATATTAGATGGTTCTATTCGTGATGAATCAAATACAACAGGAAATACACCTAACACATTTGGTGAATTTAATAATCTTAATGATGTATTAGGCCTTAGGTTAGGAGCAAGTCTTGTTGGTTCTGGAACAACATTAATACTTAGGATGAGTAAAAGTAATAATAACAATAAAGTGTTTAGAGTTCAACAAGCCAATGCTGATGGTAGTGCAGCTGCAATACCAAACACACAAACTTTTACTCCAACTACAACAGCAACAAATTACAATTACACATTAAATGTTAATACACAATACTTAAGAATAAGTATGCAAACAGAAGATGGTAATGGTGAGGCTCAATTCCACATGGTTACCATACCTGGTGAAACAATCTGTGCAGAGTTTGACACAGATGGAGATGGAATTGTAAACCGTTTAGATATCGATTCTGATAACGATGGTATTATAGACAATGTAGAAGCACAAACAACTGCCGGCTATATTGCTCCAAACGCAGATAGTTTTGCTACTTATATTACTAACAATGGTGTAAACTCGGCATATTTATCAGGTTTATCTCCTGTAAACACAGACAACGGAGCAACATTTACAAACAAAGATGACAAACCAGATTATTTAGACATTGATTCAGATAACGATGGTATTCCAGACAATATAGAAGCACAACCAACAACAACTTATGTAAACTTTGTTGCCATTTCTGGAACAGATAAAAATGGGCTAAGTAGTGCTTATGATTTTTCAGATAATTTTACGGCTGTTGGTTTATCTAACACATTAGTAAATACTGATGGAGATGGAGAAAATGATTATAGAGATCAAGATGCTGATGGTGATGGAACTTTAGATTCTGCGGAAGGATTAAGTTCTATAACTGCTGGTTCTTTTGGAACAGATTCAGACAGCGATGGTTTGGATGATATTTATGAAATAAATTCTCCTAATGATGCTACTTGGGATGTAAACGAAAGTTATTCAAACCCAAAAGGTTCTGGCTTCATAGATGCTGATGGTGATGTACTTACTGGTGGAGATTTAGACTACAGAGATGGATTGGCAGGAACTGATTCAGATGGTGATGGAATTATAAATTCTATTGATATTGATGATGATAATGATGGAATATTAGACACTATTGAGAATGTTGGTGGTGTTGGTGTATGTAGCGGTAATACACAGGCTATCACCTCTATTACAACTCAATTACAAATAGGTATCGGCAGCACTAACGCCTTGAATGATAACAATATAACTGGACAAACAGATTTGTATTTTTCAAACAACCAAACATACTCTAATAATATAGAAATATTTAACATTACATTTAATGAATCTCTTGTTGTAACTGAATTAAAAGTAATAATGACGGCTGCAAATGGAACTTACCCTGATTCCTTTATTCAATCAGGTTTGCAATATAGAGTTGAAGGGGCTTCTGGTGGAGCGTACACACTCATTACAGGCTCAGCTGGAACAGCGGCGGATAATAGCGCACCTGTATCTACTGAATATCCTGGCAGCAGAGAAGAAATTTTTGATATAAGCGCTAATACATCTTCTTACACAAGTTATAGAATTCTTTGGATTGGTGGCGGGGGTATTTCTTGGGATCCTTATATAGAAGAAATTGTATTTACAGCAAACCCGTGTGTTTCAGGCAGCGACATGGATGGAGATGGAATAATCAACAGTTTAGATTTAGATTCAGACGGTGACGGAATTTTAGATATTATAGAATCGCAACCAAATACTGGAGCTGTTGTTTTATCAGGTAATGATGCAGATAATGATGGTCTTGATGATAATTTTGATGCTACAGCAAATGGCGGAGCTTCAGGGTCAAATGGAACTACTCCAACAATAACTACTGCTGTAGATACAACTCCAGATTATTTAGACATTGATGCAGATGATGATGGGATTCCTGATAATATAGAAGCACAATCTACACAAGGATATATAGTGCCTACAGGTAATGTTGGTTTAAATGGAGTTGATGCTGCTTATGAAAGTAACGATACATTTAATCCTACTGGAATAACACTTCCAAATACAGATACAACATTAAATAATAATGGAGATAGCATTCCAGATTATAGAGATACAGATGCAGATGGTGATGGAACTTTAGACAGTACAGAGAGTGGTATAGTTCCAAACGGTGCTGTTATTGCTACAGATTCAGATAGTGATGGGCTTATAGATACTTATGAAAGTTCTGATGCTACAGCGGGAGAAACATACGATGTAAACGATGACATTAATGACCCTATAAATAATTTATTAGATGCTGATGGTGATGCTAATTCTATAGGAGATTCAGATTACAGAGACATTTCTGTTGTATTAGATAATGATAACGATGGTATTATAGATTCTATAGATTTAGATGATGATAATGATGGAATATTAGATATTGTTGAAGGAGATTTAGATAGCGATGGTGACGGAATTAAAGATTCTTTTGACATAGACTCAGATAATGACGGAATTCCAGATAATATAGAAGCTCAATCTACAACTGGATATATTGCTCCAGGAGTTTTCACTGACAACAATAGTGATGGTGTAAATGATGTGTATGCAGGCGGATTAACCCCTGTAAATACAGATATTTTAATAGGAAATAGTGGAGACGGAACACCCGATTATTTAGACACAGATTCTGATAATGATGGTACATTTGACTATTTAGAAGCTGGATTTGGCTCAGCTGCCAGTGGATTTGATGCAGACAACGATGGTTTAGATGATGTATTTGAGCATGGTTCTACAACAGATGGTTTTGTTGTTAACGAGGGTATTAACACGCCTGTTTCTAGCTTACCAGATGAAGATTCTGATGCAGCTATTGTGGGCACAAATGACACACCAGTAAACTTTAACGATTTGGATTATAGAGATATTGATGATGATAGAGTAGCAACAATCACTCCTGGTCATGTTTTATGGTTGCGTTCAGACATTGGATTAAATGGTACAACAACGGTTACAGGTTGGAATGACCAAGCCGGAACACCTCAAAATGCAACTCCAAACAATGCTCCATCCATAAAAGCAAGTGGGTTAAACTTTAATCCAACAGTCGTTTTAAATGGAAGCAATCAAAATTTACAAATTGCAAACGGAATTTTTGGTAATACAGCTACAACTGCATATACTTCTGTTTGGATTTATGGTGTAAGTAAAAGAACAACAGGTACTGGAGATGCGTATCTATTTTCTCATGATGCAGATGGTACTAATGTGATGTCTTTAAGAACACCAAGCGCAGCTTCTAACCTTAATTTTAATTCAGGTACTGGAGGAAATACATTAACTGCTGCTTGGGGAGGAACAAATAACAATTTCAATTTATGGAATGCTGGATTTGATAATGGTGCTACTCAACCTTCAGGAGCTACAACAGTCATTTACAGAGGTGGGCGTAGATTGGCTAACAATACCACAACAGGTAGTTTTGGTGGTGATAATGGAATTGCATACATTGGTAGAAACGGAAGTACCTATATGAATGGTGAAGTAGCAGAACTAATGGTATATACAAGTGTACCAACTGCTAAACAACAACAGCAAATACAGAGTTATTTAGCTATTAAATATGGAATTACCTTAGATAATATTGTTGATACAGATGCTACCATTACAGAAGGTGATTATATAGTGCTCGATAATACTGCTACTCCAACATATTTAACAGTTTGGAATAAGACCGCAAACAATGCGTATCATAATGATGTTGCTGGTATTGGAAGAAGTGATGCAATGTTGTTAACTCAAAAACAATCTAAATCTATTAATAGCGATGCAGTAATAACTATTGGTATCAATAGTATTGCCACAACTAATAAGCTTAACACAGGAACAATTGCTGCTAACAAATCCTTTTTAATGTGGGGGAATAACAGTGCTCCAATAACAAACACCAACTCTAAAACAATAGTTTGTACTGCAGAAAAACAACTAGATAGAGTTTGGAAAATTGTTGAAACTGGAGCTATTGGTAATGTACAAATTGGTATTACAACATCAACTTTAAGTGTTTTGAATAATGCTACAGCTACTAAATTTTTAAAAGTTGCAGATGATGCTAACTTTACTATAAACGTAAAACAAATACCTTTAACAGTTAGTGGTACTCTTTCTGTTGCTAATTTTGATTTTAATGGTACTAAATATTTTACCTACTCAGAAATTGATGGTATCTTTTGGAATGGTGATGCAAATGCTTGGACTGGTGGTGACGGAACTAATAACGCTCCAACTGCAGTTAATGGCAGTGATGACTCATCAAGAGTTTTAGTCATTGACGGAGAAACAATTGGTAGAAGTGCAATTTTAACAAGTAGCGCAACTGTAGGTTGTGTTTGGGTTAAAGCAAATTCTAAATTGGTTGTTAACAACAATAAATTTATAAAATTTGGTGGGAAACTAATTTTAGATGGAGAAATCAAATTAGTTGGTGATGCTCAATTAGTACAAACGCATACTGGGGTTTCTAATGTAGAAGGAAACGGAAAACTATATAGAGATCAGAAATCGAATTTACCAAATGTATATCGATATAACTATTGGACATCACCAGTGGTAAAAACGTTAGGTGACATTCGTTTTAAAGTTGGTGAAGTAATGCATGATGGAACTGCTCCAACAACTGAAACTTCTTTGGCAAAAAGTATTGTATATAAACCATACACACAACTTAGCGATTTAAATGGTGAACAAACAGATCCAATTAAAATTGCTAGTTATTGGATATACTCTTATTTTAATGGTACTACTAGAGATGATTGGATGCAAAAAGGACATACAACCAACATTAATGTAGCTGAAGGTTATATTATGAAAAGTACGGGTAGAACTCCACAAAATTATACATTCATTGGTACTCCAAATGATGGAACCTATACGAAAACTGTTGAAGCTGGTACCTCATCTTTAGTTGGTAACCCATATCCTAGTGTTATGAATACTCAGAAATTTATTCAAGATAATAGCGCTGTTCTAGACGGTACTTTATACTTCTGGGAACATAAAGGAGAGAGTACAACTACTGATGTACAAGTAGAAGGGCATGGTGAGTTTGGATATATTGGAGGATACTCTCAACGAAATGAAGCTATGGGTGTTGCTGCCAATTCATTAACAACAGGTACTGCAGGTCTTGGACAAGATTCTTATACTGCTCCATTACAATACGTTGCTGTTGGTCAAGGGTTCTTTGTCTCTGCTCCCGCTAATAAAGGGGGTACTTTTAGTTTTAAAAATTCTCAAAGAGAGTATAGCGCAAGCAATGTGTTTTTTAAAGGGCAAACTGAAAAAGTTCTTCCGAATTTTAAATTAGGTTTTGACTATGTAAATAATTCAAACACTGAAATACATAGACAATTAGGAATTAATTTTAAAGCAGGTAATACTTTTAAGTATGAAAGTGGATTTGATAGTCATACATTTGATTTACAAGAAACGGATGTGTTTTGGAGTTTTCCAGAAATAGAAAGTAATTTAATAATTGCTGGTGTAGGCGAAATAAGTGCACAGTTACAAATACCATTAGGAATTGTAATTGATACAGATAAGCCTGTTACATTAATGATTGATGAAAAAGAAAACATGGGAGATTATACCATCTATTTGGTAGATTTACTAACAGGTCAAATCTTTAATTTAAACACTCCAAAAGTATTCAATTTAGCAAAAGGAACTTATAATGACAGATACGTTTTAATCTTTGGCGGTAGAACTTTAAACACTGATAATCAATCTCTTTTAAATAAAATAATTGTTTATTCTGATAATGAAAACAATGAGCTCGTTATTAAAAACAACAATCAAAGTATTCATAAAATAGCGCTTTATAGTTTATTAGGACAAAAAGTAGCAACTTGGAAAAATGTTGAAACTAAATTTGAAAATAGATTATCTACTAGAAATTTAGCATCCTCCATTTATATTGTAAAAGTGTTTACTAATAAAGGTATTTTCTCCAAGAAAGTAATTGTCAATAATAACTAACAAAACTAAAAGAGCTACTTTATTAAAGTAGCTCTTTTAGTTTTAAAATAGTAACATCTATGTCTTCTTTAGTAGTGTATTTAGAAAAAGAAAACCGAATTGAAGTCTTATCAGCTTCTTTATCAACAAGAATTTCCGATAAAACATGAGAACCTTTATTACTTCCACTTTGGCAAGCACTACCTCCAGAAACCGCTATGCCTGCTAAATCTAAACTAAACAACAACATCTCATTTATAACAGGAAAACGAACACTTAAAATAGTATAACTGCTTTTCTCTAAATCAGAAGAAAGCCCGTTAAACTGAATATTATCAGAAATTTTCTGCAATTCAGAAATAAAATATAATTTTAAGCTTTCTATATAATTTCTATCTTTTTCTAAATTAGAAATTGCAATTTCTAACCCTTTTTCCATTCCTAAAATAGCATGCACATTTTCTGTACTAGACCTTGCTCCATTTTCCTGATTACCACCATGTAACATTGGTAAAATACCAAACCCTTTTCTAAAAAAAGCAAACCCTACTCCTTTTGGTCCATGAAATTTATGTGCGCTAGCAGCTATAAAGTCTAAAGATGTTTTTTGTAAATCAATCGTATAATGCCCAATTGCTTGTACGGTATCTGAATGAAATAAAGCATCCTGTTTTTTACATAAAACGGCAACTTCATCAATAGGTAAAATAGTACCAATTTCATTATTAATATGCATTAAGCTTACCAACGTTTTATCATTTGTATTTGATAAAAGTTCTTCTAAATGACTTAAATTAATACTTCCAAATTTATCAACAGTAACATAATCTACACTAATATTATAAGTCTTTTTTAAGTAACTACACATGTGTAAAACGGCATGATGTTCTATCTTAGAAGTAATAATTCGCTTTACATTTAAATTTAAAATTGCATTGTGCAAAATTAAATTATCTGCTTCCGTTCCTCCCGCTGTAAAAATGATTTCACTCGCAGAAACATTAAAATGTTTTGCTATATTTTTTCTTGCAGTTTCTACTGCTGATTTTGCTTTTCGACCAAATTGATGTGTAGAAGATGGATTACCAAAATTTTCTTGCATAGAAGTATACATTACTTCTAAAACTTCTTTGTCTATTGGTGTAGTTGCAGCGTTATCTAAATAAATGGGACTCATTTGGCAAAAATATGTTTTATTATTTATTCTACTATATTTTGAAAAAAATAAACTTCTGTTGCTCCTAATCCATATTTTTTATAAGAAGCATCATAATGTTTTACAGGATATTTATTCAATAAAAATTGAAGTTCAGATTTTAAAACCCCTTCTCCTACTCCGTGAATAAAGACAATTTTAGGTATCCTTTTGCTAATTGCAAACTCAACTTTTCTTTTTGCTGTATCTAATTGAAGATTTAGCATATCATAGTTATCCATTCCTCTTGTAGACTTTGCTAGTTTACTAATATGTAAATCTACCTCTAAAGTTACTTCCTGTTTTTCTTTCTTAAAAAGACTTTTTTTAGGTTTATTCTGAGCTACTTTTTCTTGAAAAAGTGAATTATGAATATCAGAAAACTTTGTTAATTCATGTTGATCTACATCCATTTTTACTAATTCTGATTTCGAAAAATTAAAAATCATTCCATCATTAGTTTGCACAGAAATTTCATCACCATTTACTGCAATTACTTTTCCTTTTAAAACATCGTCTAAAACGGCTACTTTATTACCAATTTCTAAATGCATTCTTAACTTTATCTTAATTTAAATTGATTTGTTTAAACCTTATATTTACTGCAAAAATAACAAGATGAATAAGACTTCTACTATTTCTACAGAAAACTTCTTTAAAGAAGCTATACATAAAGTACTATTAAGTGATGAAAGAAAAGCCTTATTGCATAAAATTTCTGAAGGAATTGCAAATGAATATTCTAAAAATGACCTTGTAAACCTTAACTTTATTTGTACTCATAATTCAAGAAGAAGCCAATTGGGGCAAGTTTGGACCTTTTTTGCTGCTAATTATTTTAACTTAAACATAAATGCTTTTTCTGGAGGAACAGAAGTAACCGCATTTTTTAGAAATACTGTAAAAACGTTGCAAAAAGTAGGTTTTACTTTTGATATTGAAGAATTTTCTCATCAAAACCCTACATATAAAATCTCTTTTGAAGGTACTAATACATTTATTTTAGGGTTTTCTAAAAGATATGACCATCCTATAAATACAGCACCATTTATTGCAATTACAACTTGTAATAACGCAGATACTAACTGCCCTTTTATACCAACTGCAAGTCATCGGTTTCATTTGCCTTTTGTAGATCCAAAAACTTCTGATGGAACGGATTTACAAGATGAAACCTACCTTAAAACAAATCAACAAATAGCTGCAGAGGTATTTTATATTTTTTCTGAAGTTAAAAACTTAATTGCTTAAATTTCTAAATCCTTATCATAAGGGATACTTTCTAAAATGTGATTAATTACATTAACACGGGCTTCCGTTTTTCTGTTTGCTCGGATAACTTTCCAAGGAGAAATTTCTGTATTTGTTTTGCTAAACATTGCTCTTTTATATTCTGTATATTGATCCCATAGCACTTGCGCTTTCTCATCTAGCTTAGTCATTTTCCATTGTTTTAATGGATCACTTTTAATTTCATCAAAACGTTTTGCTTGTTCCTTTTTAGAGATAGACATATAGATTTTTACCAAGTGAATACCAGATTCTAAAATCATACGTTCAAAATCATTAACCTGATTCATAAAAATATCATATTCTTCTTGAGTACAAAATCCATTTACAGGTTCTACAACTGCTCTATTATACCAACTTCTGTCAAAAAAAACAATTTCTCCTGCTTTAGGAAATTGCTCTACATATCTTTGAAAATACCATTGAGAATTTTCATCTTTTGTTGGTTTTGGTAAAGCAACAATTCTCATATGACGAGGATTTATACGTTCTGAAAGCCTTCTAATTGCTCCGCCTTTTCCTGCAGCATCTCTTCCTTGAAAAATAATGATGATACGTTCATTTTTATTAATTGCCCAGTTTTGTAACCTAATAAGTTCTATTTGTAATTTTTCTAGTTTCTTTTGATAATCTACATATCTAATTGATCTTTCTATATTTAAAGGTTCTTTAGATAAAAGCGCTAATAGTCCTTTTTTAGAATTCAGTTTCCTAACATCTCTTGCTGTAAGTTTATTTTCCATAAAGTTTAATCTATCTGAATATTAGAGCGATAATAACGCATTACTACGTTAGGATCTGGATTTAAAATTGTTTTAGCATCTGCTTTTCCATCATAATTAAATTGGGATAAAACATGCCTCATTGCTTCTAATCTTGCCACTTTTTTATCATTTGTTTTTATAATCATCCAAGGACTATATGAAGTGTGTGTTTTTGAAAACATTTCACCTTTATAATGGGTGTACCTATCCCAAAGTGTTTGCCCTTTTTTATCTACAGGGCTAAATTTCCAACGCTTTAAAGGGTTTTCTTTTCGTCCTTCAAATCGTTTTAATTGCTCATCTTTAGATATTGATAACCAAAATTTTATAATAATTAAACCATCTTCATACATCATGTGTTCAAATTCTGGTACTTGTACTAAAAACTCTTTATATTGTTGTTCAGAACAAAAACCCATAACAGGTTCTACAACTGCTCTATTGTACCAACTTCTATCAAAAAAAACAATTTCTCCAGGATTTGGTAGTTCTTTAATATAACGTTGAAAATACCATTGCCCTTTTTCAATTTCAGTAGGTTTATTTAAAGCCACCAACCTGCTAGAACGTGGATTTAAATGTTCCATAAACCTTCTAATATTTCCACCTTTCCCTGCAGCATCTCTTCCTTCAAAAACAACCGCAATTCGCTTATTTTCTTTAGAGGCCCATCTTTGTAATTTTACAAGTTCTATTTGCAGTAAACGTAGCTCTTTGTTATATAAAAGAGTTTTTTTTACTTTATTATAAGAACCATTTTTTTGCTTTACTAACACAAGTAATTCCTCATTATTTTGTATGTTCTCAAATTCTTCTGCTGTTATTTCTTGGCTGTTATCCATCTCTTCTAATTATAGGTCTAAAAATAGCTTTTTTTTTATTAATTTAAAGAAAAAACACTATTTAAAAAAGTTATTTTATATTTGTCTATAATGAAATACTTTCCTTTTATAATTTTATTTTCAGTCGTTTTTTCAACCTTTTCCCAAGAAAAATTTTCAAAAGAAATAAGTTTCATTAATGATAATGACCTGTATACTTCTACATTTAGAGATCGGTATTATACTGATGGTTTATTTTTATCTTACAGGTATCTATCTAATAATAAAAAAGATAACTTAGATAAGAAAATTTTAGAATGGCGAATTGGTCATGAAATGTATACACCTTATAGAGCTGCTGTAGAAAATATAAGCCAACATGACAGACCTTTTGCAGGGTATTTGTATGGTAGTTTTAATGTTAATAGCATCTATAAAAACAATCAAAATTTAAGTACTTCTATACAGGTTGGTGTTCTAGGACCAGCTTCTTATGCGGAAGAATTGCAAGATTTAATTCATAATATATATGGATTTAAAAAAGCTGTAGGCTGGAAACATCAAATTAAAAGTGCTTTTGCTTTAAATATAAATATTGAATATATTAAACATTTAGCAAAAAGCAATTCTAACTATTTTGATCTCTCTTGGGTTAACGCTGGTAAAATAGGAACTATTTACAATACTATTTCTTCAGGTTTTTATGGGCGAATTGGTTTTAAACCTTTACAAAAACTAGCAAATTCTATTGCTTTTAATACAAGTATAAATAATACAAACACAAATTACGTAAGAGAAGTTGAGTCTTTTATCTACATAAAACCAATGTTACGTTACGCATTTTATGACGCAACAATACAAGGCAGTTTTTTAAATAAAAGCAGTGATGTTACTAAAGAGTTAGTCCCTTTAGTTTTTGACATAGAATTGGGATTAAGATTTACTGCAAACCGTTTTAATTTTGGTTATTCTTTTCATTACAACACAAACAAATCCAAAGGCTTAAGATATAACAATGGGAACAAATACGGAACAATTATAATAAATTACTTATTACGTTAGTCTGTAAAAAAATCATCTTTAAAACCTATTAAATAGAGCTTTTCTTGTGCTCTTGTAATTGCTGTATAAAGCCACCTAAAATATTCTTTAGAAACACCTTCTGGCAAATAAGGTTGTTCTATAAAAACAGTTTTCCATTGTCCTCCTTGAGATTTATGACACGTCATTGCGTATGAAAATTTCACCTGCAACGCATTAAAATATTTATTCTGTTTAATTGCTAAAAATTGTTTGTACTTAGATTTTTCATGTGCAAAATCTTCTTTTACAGCTTGGTATAATTTATTAGATTCTTCATAGGGTAAGGAAGGACTTTCACTGGTTAAAGTATCTAATAAAATAACGGTTTCAAAAGGTTTCATTTCTGGATAATCAATCATTCGCATTTCAATTTCTGCAAATTTAAAACCATACAGTTCTTTTATAGAATAAATATTTAGCACTTCGCAAATATCACCATTAGCAATAAAACCAGCTGCTGAAGATTCTTTTAACCAGAAATAATTGTTTTTTACAATCATTATATAATCTCCTGCAGAAATTTCATTTTCTTGACCGCGAATCTGCAATCTAATTTGTTCGTTGTATTGATTAGCTCTTTTATTAGACCTTACAATAAAAGCAGTGTCTTCTACGCCATCATTATCATAAGCAGAAACTATAGCATCTTCAATATCATACCCATCCACTAATCTTATAATATCCGGATAATTAACATCAAACTGAAAATTAGTTGCATTATTTTGAATTAATAATCGTAGCAAAGTTGCATTTGCAAGAATTCCAGAGTTTTCATGTTGACGCATCACTTCATCTAACTCAATTTCTGTTACATTTTTATGATAATCATACTGTAAAGTGTCTGATTCTAAAGCTGGACTCACATTTAATTTTACTGGCGGAAGTTGAGCCGTGTCTCCAATAAAAATCAACTTACACTGATGACCAGAATATACATAAGAAATTAAATCGTCTAGCAAAGAACCCGATTCAAAAAATTTCTGATTTTGCTTGCTATCTGGAATCATAGAAGCTTCATCAACAATAAAAATAGTGTTTCTATGCTTGTTTGGTTGCAAAACAAAATCTACAGAACCATTTGTTTGTTTTTTAGGAAAATAAATTTTCTTATGAATTGTAAATGCTTGTTTTTTAGAATAAAGTGCTATTACTTTAGCGGCTCTACCTGTTGGTGCCAATAAAACGGCTTTTCTCCCAGAAGACCATAAACTATTTACAAAGGTGCTTATTGTAGTTGTTTTTCCTGTTCCTGCATACCCTTTTAACAAAAACAGCGCATCTTTATCTTCGTTAAAAATAAAGTCGCTTAAAAGTCTTAATAGAAGATTCTGTTTTGTGGTTGGAGAATGCGGGAAATTTTTAACGAGTTCCTTGTAAAAATCAGCAGGTATTTTTATCATAAATAAATTAAAGTATCAAAGATACATTGATTTATGAATAAAAGTTTTTATCATTAAAAAAAAATTGTAGATTTGCGAATAGACTATATAAAAAAAACATTAAAAATGGGATTATTAGGAATGATTTTAGCAGCTGTATTGGTTGCAGTACTTTTAGCTATTGTAGTAGTAAAATATCTACCACTAAAATTAAGATGGATTGCTTCTGTATTATTATTGGTATTAACAATATTTTTAGGTTACAAAATATATTATGGAATTATGCAACCTATAATATTTAACAAAAATAAAGTTGCTAAATATGCTAAAGTTATTGAAAGTTTAAAAATCATTAGAGATGCTGAAGTTAAATATTATGAAGTAAATGGAATTTATACTAAAGATAAAGCGGGTTTAATTAAATTTATTGACTCGGCTCAATTAGCATTAACAGTTACAAAAACAGTTGTAGAAGTAGTTAATACTGGTGGTGGTGTAACAAAAGAAGTAGAAAAAAGAGTAACAGATACAACTGGTTATGAACCCGTTTTAAAATACTTTAAAGATAGAGCTTATAAAACGATGTTTAAAATTCCTGGAGTTAAAGGAAAAGAATTTGAGGTTGAAATAGGGACTGTAGAAAAAGTACCCGGATTAGTTGTACCAACTTTTTTGGTAAAAACAGCTAAGATAGATATCTTAAAAGGTATGGATCAATCTTTAGTAAAACAGGAATTAGAAGCGAATGCTTCAGATCAGATTAAAGGAGAATTCGTTTCTGCTGGATCTTTACAAGAAGTAACATCTGGTGGAAATTGGCCACCTTCTTATGATAAAAACAGTGCAAAAGAAGACGAGTAATACCTCTTTAAAAAACACAGTAGATACAAGGTTATCCATCCATTTTAATTTGGATGGATTTTCTTTTTGTATCTCTACTATTTCTTCCAAAAAAGATATTTACTTTTCTGAATATCTTTTTAATCAAACACAAAAAACACCAGAAAAATTATTATTAAAAATTAAAGAAATTTTTAATACAGATAGTCACTTACAACATGATTTTTCATCAGTTTTAGTTATTCATCAAAATAACTTATCTACATTAGTTCCTAATAAATATTTTGAAGAAGACAAATTAGAGTCCTATTTAAATTATAATATAAAAACATTAGCTACAGATTTTATTGCTTTTGATGATCTTAAAATCCTTGAAGCTAAAAATATTTATGTTCCTTATGTGAACATCAATAATTATTTATTTCAAAATTTTGGTACCTTTGACTACAAGCATCACCTTTCTATTTTAATAGAAAAATTAATTAACACACAAAAATCTGAAGAAAAAGAAATGTTTGTAAACGTTTCTAATAACAATTTTGATATTGTTGTACTTCAGAATAAAAAAGTATTACTTTCTAATTCTTTTTCTTTTGAGACTAAAGAAGATTTTATTTACTATATTTTATTTACAGCAGAACAATTACAACTAAATACAGAAGAATTTAAACTTCATTTTATAGGAGATATAGAAACAGGTTCTGAAATGTATACTATTGTTCATCAATATATAAGAAACATCTCTTTTTTAGAAAGTGAAAACACTATATTTAATCATTTAGATAGTTCTAAACATTCAAATTTCATACTACTAGGTTCATGAGAATAATTTCCGGAAAATTAAAGTCAAGACGCTTAAAAGCTCCTAAAAATTTACCTGTCCGCCCAACAACAGACATGGCAAAAGAATCACTTTTTAATATTTTAAATAACACGTATTATTTTGATAACATTTCTGTGATTGATTTGTTCTCTGGAACAGGTAATATTAGCTACGAATTTGCGTCTAGAGGAACGAAAGAAATTTATGCAATTGATGCACATTTTGGATGCATTAAATATATTAATGCTACCGCTAAAGAATTAGATCTAAACATAAACACCTATAAAAATGATGTTTATAAATTTTTAGAAAAAACTTCATTATCAGCTGATGTTATTTTTGCGGATCCTCCTTATGATTTTGAAGCTGAACAATTTTTAAAAATTGTAGATTTAGTATTCACAAGAAAACTACTAAAAGAAGAAGGAATTTTGATTATAGAACATTCTAAGCATACCGATTTAACGACTCATGAAAACCATATTTATGATAAACGTTATGGTGGAAATGTTTTTAGTTTTTTCGAAAATTAATTCTTAGCTATTTAAAATCACACAACAAAAGGGTGCGTGTTATAACAAAAAAAAATACGGCTTTTGCCGTATTTTATATTATATGAATTAAATACACTGTTATAATAGCGATTTAATAATATCAGAAATTGTTATCCCTTCTGCTTCAGCTTTATAATTTTTTACAATTCTATGAGATAAAATAGGAATTGCAACAGCTTTTACATCTTCTATGTCTGGAGAATATTTACCATTAATAACTGCATGCGCTTTTGCAGCTAAAATTAAGTTCTGAGAAGCTCTTGGTCCTGCTCCCCAATCTAAATAAGACTTTACTAACTCTGTAGCTTCTTTAGAATTTGGTCTTGTTTTACCAACCAAACTAACAGCATATTCAATTACATTGTCTGTAACCGGAATTTTTCTTATTAATTTTTGAATTTCAATTATTTGTTGTCCATTAAACAATGGGTTTACCGTATTAGTATAAGCACTAGTAGTACTTTTCACCACCTCTACCTCCTCTTTAAAAGAAGGGTATTCCAAGTTAATAGAAAACATAAATCGGTCTAATTGAGCTTCTGGCAAAGGATATGTTCCTTCTTGTTCAATAGGATTCTGCGTAGCCAATACAAAAAATGGTAATTCTAATTTATAGTGATTTCCAGAAACAGTAACAGAACGTTCTTGCATTGCTTCTAACAAAGCTGCTTGCGTTTTTGGTGGTGTTCTATTAATTTCATCAGCTAAAATAATATTAGAAAAAATAGGCCCTTTTATAAATTTAAAATGCCTGTTTTCATCTAAAATCTCACTACCTAAAATATCTGAAGGCATTAAGTCTGGTGTAAACTGGATTCTTTTAAAATTTAAACCCAAAGCATCAGAAACAGTATTTACCAATAATGTTTTTGCTAAACCAGGAACTCCAATTAATAAAGAATGTCCGCCACAAAAAACAGATAAAAGCGTGAATTTAACTGCTTCATTTTGTCCAATAATTACTTTCCCTATTTCAGATTTTAGTAAATTATATTTATTTACTAATTCCTTTACAGCTTCAACATCAGACATTATTTAGCGGTTTCTTTTTTCCAATTTTTCTTAAAATCACATTTACTATGATCGTCTCCTAATTTTATATAAGTATCTTTTATTTTTTCTTTAGACCATTTTTCAATGGTTTCTTCTTTCTTTTTTTGAAGTGCTAATTGCTGAACTTTAACATAATCTTCTACTAAATTAGCAATGTGAGTATCTGTTCTTCCTTTCATTAAAATAAACTTAAACATCTTATCTCCACTGCGAGCTTCATCGTAAAAAGGCTCTGTCATTTCACCTTTTTTAAGATCACTAACTCTTGCATAAAAAGCAGGATCCATTCTTGTTAAATCAAATTTTGACTCTCCAGTTTGTGGATTTACAATTGAACCTCCATTATTTTTGGTTTCTTTATCTTGAGAATATTTTTTTACAGCTTCATCAAAAGTAATTTTCCCTTCTCTAATTTCAAGAATTATTTCTTCTACCTTTTCTTTTGTTTCCTTTATTTTTTCTTCAGGAATTTCTGGCTGCATTAAAATATGAGACGCAATTCTTGTATCTCCTTTTACATCATGCAATTGCATTAAATGATATCCAAATTCAGACTTAAATGGTTTAGAAACTTGACCAATATCCAATGTAAATGCCATTTCTTTAAACTCCTTTATAAATTGAGATTCTTTAGTTACCGTATATCTTCCTCCATTTTGTGTTACTCCTGGATCATCAGAATTTATAATGGCTTTCATTTTAAAACTTGCACCCTCTTCAATTTGCTCTTTTATTTCATTTAACTTAGCAACAATGCGCTCATTCTCTTCTTTAGTAGGCACAGCGTTTAAGACAATTTGTGCTAACTCTATTTCTGCAGGAAATTGAGGTAACTCACCTTTTTCTTTTAACCCATTATAATATAAACGAACTTCTTCTGGAGTTACATCTATTTTTTCTGTAAGGTTTTGTTGTTCTTTTTCGATTAAAATATTTTCTTTTTGAACAACACTAAGTTCTTTTTTTAGATCCTCTAAATCATTAAACCCATAAGCTTTAACAACTTTTTCTAAAGAACCATATTGCTGTGTAAAATACGCTACACTTCTATCTACTCTCCCAGAAATCTCTTCATCTGAAACTACCATACTATCAATAACTGCATGGTGCGCTAAAAGTTTTTGTTGCATCAATTCCTCAAGCATTTCGCAATCAGTAATTGTCACTTTTCCTTCGCTTCGTAATTCTACTTCTTGCTTAAATTTATCTATATCAGAATCTAGTACAATATTTTTTCCTATTACAACTGCAACTCCATCTATTTTTATTTTTTGGGCTGTAGTTTGTAAACTAATACAACCAATTATGGCAACTACTATAGGAAGTTTAATATATTTTAAAATTGTTGTTTTGTGTAGCATCTTTAACTATTATTTTTTCTATATCTCTAATTAATTCTATTTTACGTCTGTGTAAAATCATTTGTTTTATAGTAGGCTTTATATAACTTAATGGCGCTATTGAATTCCGTTGTAAAACATCTTTTATAGCCACCAAATATAAACCTAATGAATCTTGTTCTTGAGTCAATTTTGTTTTTTTTAACAGTTTTTCTTTAGAAAAAGGCACTTTTAACAAAATGTTATCTAATTGTCTCCAAATAGAATCGTTAAACTGATGAAAAATGAAACTTAATTCTTGTTTTTCTAACTCTTCTAAATCTTCAATATTATCAGATTTAAATAAATCTATAATTTCTTTTTTATCTTTAATATTCCTGTTAAAATGAAGATATTTTACTTTAACTAATTCTACATTTAACTTAAAGTTCTCTTTGTTTAAATTATAATACTTTTCAATTTCTTCTTCAGAAATAATAGTATCTAATTTTTGCTTTATAAGTTGTTCTTTATAATTATTTATTAATAAACTTTCTTTGTAATCTTTTACTAAGTTATCTATTTTATTTACCTCTTCTAAAGAACTATTTTTCTCTGCTTGTTTGAGAAGCAATTGCTTAATTGCCCAATCTTGAATGTAACTTTTTACTAAAACAATACTGTCTTGCTTATTAATTTTTTTAGGTAAAAAGGATTCTAAATCGCTTCTAAATAGTTTTTCTGTATTAACAATTGCTACTATTTCTGATGTTCCTTTTTCTTTCTCTTTTATATTAAAATAATCGCATGAGGATAAAAGTGTAATACATAAAATAATAGCTAAAAATCTCATTATTTATTCTGATAAGATTTAATTAATTTCTTTAGCTGTCTATTTTCAATTTTTATTGAGCTTTTCTCTCTTAATTCTGCAATCCAGTTGTTTTCTAAAAAACGCTGATAATCATTCATCACCTCTCCTTTTACCTCTTTTAATTTTTTTGATTTATAAGTAGCTGTATTTGCTTCGAAATATTTTTTTAACCCAATTGTGTCTTTTGCAGATTTATTCCAAATTTTTTCTTGCATTAGCTCAAACAACAACAAACCATCTTCATACTCTTTTAAAGTATACGCATACTCAGGTTCTGTGTAGATTAAATTTTCTTTATAATAGTTTAAGATTTGTTCCTCTTTAAACATATCAAACAAAACAAAAACCGCCAGGTGTCTTCTATTTCTAATATATTTCACAAACGCTTCTTGTTTGATATTTTTATCATTTATACTAATAATAGTTTTTTGCAATGAATCTTTATGTATTGCTCTAATATTTTTTAAATCTAAAATCTTTTTGGCCTCTTCATTTTCTACAATTTTATATTCACTTTTTAGTCTATTAATTACAGCTTTATCAGATAATTGCATTCTAGAACTTTTCTTCACTTTAGCTCTAAGTTCTTTTTTAATCTCATCAAAAGATGCTATAGGATACTTCTTTAAAAGTTTTACAATATGCCAACCAAAACGAGTTTTAAATGGTTTTGAAAAACTATTAACTTCCTTTAATCCAAAAGCGGCATCCTCAAAAGGCTTTACCATTCTACCTGGGCCAAACTTATTTAAGCTTCCTCCTTTTCCTTTACTCCCTGGATCATCTGAATATTGCTTTGCTAACTCTTCAAACTTTTCATTATTGTTAAGTTTAGCATACACTTCATCAATTTTTATTTTTCCTGCAGCAGTTGTATCAGCAATTAAAATATGTGCAGCCTCAATTTCTCCTTTAGAAGCTCTAAGCTCATCAACTTTAAGAATATGATAACCAAATTGCGTTTTAAAAGGCATAGAAATAGCACCTACTTGAGTATTGTAAGCAGCTTTTTCAAAAGGATACACCATTCTAAAAGCACTAAAATACCCTAAATTTCCATTATTTCCTTTTCTACCAGTTTTAGGGTCACCTTGTGCAGATTTGTCTTCAGAAACTTCAGCTGCTATCTTTTCAAAATCACCATTGTTTAAAATTCTATTTCTAATTTTTATAATTTTATTGTAAGCAATTAATGTATCTTTTGGAGTTGCTTCTCTAGACATTCTTATTAAAATATGTTTTGCTTTTACTTCATTTTTTGTTCTAAAATAAGCGTCTTTCACTAACTGATCTATAAATGTAGTATCTTGTAAATAAGGTACAGAAAGCTGATGTCTATAGGTAGCCATCTCTCTTATATAAGATTTTAAAGTATCTAACTTAATACTATAGGCCTCTTTAACTTTTAATTTATAGTTAATATAAAGCTCTAAATTATTAGTTACATTTTTTGCTTCTTCATTGTCTATTGCGTCTAAATTTTTTTCATAAACTCTTTTAAATTCAGAAACTGAAATATTTTCATCATCTATTGTTAGTAATATTTTTTCTTTCTTTTGTGAAAGAACTGATATTGATAAACATAAAAACACTGCTAATAAAACTGATTTTCTCATAAACTTATTTAATTATAATGAAATGATTCCTTTAATTTTCTCTACTTTTCTATAATATGTAATTACCCCTTCTGAGGTTTCTATTTTTAATACGATAGAAATACTAATATATTTTCCTGTTTTTGATTTTTTTGTATTTATAACAGCTCCTGTGTCATTAAATAAATCTTTAACTTCATTCTCTTGATTTTCATCCGTTGGTACAATAAATTTGTACAAATAATCTGCAGGAAAAGTAGTTGTATCTTCTAATTGACCTTTTAACTTTGTGTAAAATGCTTTTTTATCATCCATAATTTCAACTAATTTTTTAAAACTATTTACAAATAGCAAGCCACAAAACTACATTAAAAATTAGTTTTATAAAGGGAATGATTTATTTTTGTGAAAACCTAATAAGAGATTTAATAAACTAACTTATATTTCTACTATATTACAACCTATTAAAAACACTAATTTAAAGTCTATCTACTTGCAAAAAAGTCAAAACAAAATTGTATTAATTGGAGGTCCTGGAACAGGAAAAACTTCTGTAATAAATGAGCTTATTAAAAGAGGTTATTTCTGTATGCCAGAAATATCTAGGCAAGTTACATTAAAAGCAAAAGAAAAAGGAATCGATCAATTATTTTTAACGGAACCTTTATTGTTTAGTAAAATGTTATTAGAAGGTAGAGAACAACAATTTATTACCGCAGATAAAAGTGATGAAAAATTAGTTTTTTTTGACAGAGGAATTCCTGATGTAATTGCTTACATGGAATATTTTAAATCAGATTATCCAAGTTTTTTTACAGAGAAAAGTGCTTTTTATAAATATGATAAGATTTTCCATTTTTCTCCTTGGGATGAAATTCATACAACAGATAATGAGCGTTACGAAACCTTTGAACAGTCTATAACTATAGATAAATTTTTAACAAAAGCATACACAGATCTTGGCTATCCTATAATTAATATCCCATTTGGAACCATAGAAGAGAGAACCGATTTTGTAATTCATTCGCATGCTTGCGATTTATGATTTCTTCTAAAGAAATATTAAAACAATATTGGGGATTTTTAGAATTTAGAAATCCGCAAGAAGAAATTATTGCTGCATCTTTAGACAATAAAGATATTATTGCTTTATTACCAACTGGTGGAGGAAAATCTATTTGTTTTCAAGTTCCTGCATTAGTAAAAGAAGGAACGTGTTTGGTAATTTCACCACTAATTGCATTGATGCAAGACCAAGTAGAAAGCTTAAAAAACCTTGGTATCAAAGCTACTTCAATTCCTTCTGGAGCTTCACAAAATGAAATTATTACACTTTTTGATAATATAAAATTCGGAAATTTTAAGTTTTTATATATTTCACCAGAAAGATTACAATCTGCTTTTATTCAGCAAAAAATAGCCGCATTAAATATTAATCTAATTGCAATTGATGAAGCCCATTGTATTTCTGAATGGGGTCATGATTTTAGGCCTTCTTACAGGAATATAAAAATTTTAAGAGACTTACAACCAACTATAAATTTTATTGCGCTAACAGCAACTGCAAATAAAAAAGTATTAAATGATATTGAAAATAATCTTGAGTTAAAAACTCCAGAAATTTTCAAAAAATCTTTTTCTAGAAAAAACTTAGCGTATCAAATTTTTAAAGTTGAAGATAAATTACAGCGTTTAATTCAGATTTTTAACAAAACAAAAAAACCTACAATTGTTTACGTAAATTCAAGAAAGAAAACAGAGGAAATCGCTGCTTTTTTAAATGCAAATAGTTTTAAAAGCAGTTTTTATCATGGAGGATTATCTGTTGTAGAAAAGAAAATTTCTTTTGATAATTGGATGACCGAGAAAACACCCATAATTGTTGCTACCAATGCATTTGGAATGGGAATAGACAAACCCAATGTAGGGCTGGTTATTCATTTTAATTTACCCTCTAGTATAGAAAATTATGTACAAGAGGCGGGTAGAGCAGGAAGAAATGGAAAAAAATCTTTTGCGGTACTTTTTCAAAATGAAAACGACATTTTATTGTTTAAAGAGCAAACAAAAAAATCTTTACCTAGTCTTTTAGAAATTAAACAAATACATAAAAAACTATATCAACATTTTAGAATTGCAAATGGAGAGTTACTTGAAGAATCTTTTAATTTTCATTTGCTAGAATTTTGTAAGAAATATAATTTTTCAGTTTTAAAAGTGGATGCAACACTTAAAATTATATCAAACAACGGAGTCATAGAAATTAGCAATAATTACAATCAAAAATCTACTTTACAATTTACAACAAGCAGTAAAAGTATTTTAATATATGCTGATAAAAATAGTTTCCTCAAAACTTTTATTAATTCGTTACTAAGAACTTATGGAGGTCTTTTTGATCAAGAAATAAAAATTAATGAGTTTCTTATTGCTAAAAAATCTGGAATTACATCAAAGCAAGTTATTCTTAATTTAGAACGTTTACAAGCAGATAATTTGGTGATTTATAATCCTGTAAAATCCGATGCTGAAATTACATTTTTAGTTCCTAGAGAAGATGATAAAACCATCAATAGGTTTTCTAAAGATATTGTACAGTTTATTCATCAGAAACAGAAAAAAGCGGTAGATTTTATCAATTTTATTAAACAAGATACCCTTTGTAGAAACATACAAATTTTAAATTATTTTGATGAAACAACTTCAACTAAATGCGGAATATGTGATGTTTGTCTTTCAGAAAAAAAAACAAAACCCACAGCTATTATAGTAGAAATTTTACACCTTTTAAAAGAGGGTAAAAAGTTAACATCACAAGAAATTAGTCAATTTTTAAACTACAAGGAACAAGACATTTTAATACATTTGCGTTACTTATTATCTAACGATAAAATTGCAATAAATAATCAAAATAAATTCCAACTAAAATAATAATTATGAGAGATTTACGCATCGTTTTTATGGGAACTCCAGATTTTGCTGTCACCATTTTAAAACATTTAGTAGAAAATAATTATACTATAGTTGGTGTAGTTACTGCTGCAGACAAACCTGCAGGTAGAGGAAGAAAATTAAATGAGTCTGCAGTAAAAAAATATGCAGCTTCACAAAACTTACCTATTCTTCAACCTATAAATTTAAAAAGTGAAGAATTTCAGACGGCTTTAAAAAGTTTAAATGCCAACTTACAAATTGTAGTCGCTTTTAGAATGTTACCAAAAGCGGTTTGGCAAATGCCAGAATTTGGAACCTTTAATTTACATGCTTCTTTATTACCAGAATATCGTGGAGCAGCGCCAATACATTGGTCTATTATTAACGGGGAAACAAAAACAGGAGCTACTACCTTTTTTATTGATGATAAGATTGATACTGGTGAAATTATATTACAAGAAGAAATTGATATTGCAGAAGATGAAATTGTTGGTACTTTGCATGATAAATTAATGTTCTTAGGAGCAAAATTAGTTTCAAAAACGATCGACTTAATTAAGGAAGGTGATATAGCTACAACAAAGCAACCCGAATTAGAAGAAAAATCTGCATCAAAATTGAATCCTGAAAATTGTAAAATTGATTGGTCTGATTCATTAGACAATATATATAATAAAATAAGAGGTTTAAATCCTTTTCCTGCTGCTTGGACCCTAATAAATAATGATGATGAAGAAATATCAGCAAAAATATACGCAGTAAAAAAAGAAGGAGAAGAACATCAAATTAAAGCCGGAACAATAATTAGTTCTAAAAAAGAGCTTAAAGTAGCTGTTAATGGAGGGTTTATTCTTATTGATGAAATAAAACTTTCTGGAAAGAAAAAAATGAACACTAAAAGTTTACTAAATGGCTATAAATTTTCTTTAAATGCAAAAATGATGTAAGCCCTTTATTTATAAGGTTTTTAGTGTTTTTTAATTTTCAAGCCACCTTTATTAACAATTTACTTCATTTTATTAACAAAAAGACACATTTTACCCCTCCAAATTTGCGTAAGCCCTTAATCCTGCTATATTTGTTAAGCTATTTAAGCAAAAAAGAATATTCAATTAATTTTAAAAATTTATTTATTATGAACAAGTCTGATTTAATCGATGCAATGGCTGCTGATGCAGGAATTTCTAAAGTAGCTGCTAAAGCAGCACTAGAATCTTTTACAGGTAATGTAACTGCTGCTTTAAAAGGTGGTAATAAAGTTGCTTTAGTTGGTTTTGGAACTTTTTCAGTTTCTAACAGAGCTGCAAGAAGTGGTAGAAACCCACAAACTGGTAAAACTATCCAAATCGCTGCTAAAAATGTAGCAAAATTTAAAGCTGGAGCTGGATTAAGTGAAGCTGTAAACTAAGGATTACAGTTTTCAATTATATAAAAACTCTCTTTTTAAGAGAGTTTTTTTTATTTATAAATTTTACTTATATTTAAAAAAATAATAAATCTTAATGACGTTTATTAAACCAAACAAAGGAAAACTATTAATTGCTGAACCTTCTATATTAAATGACAACTCTTTTAATAGAGCTATTATCTTATTAACTGAACATACAGAAAACAATTCTGTTGGCTTTATATTGAACAGACCTTTAAATTATACTATTAATGATTTGCTACCTGACTTAAATTGTGATTTTACAATTTATCAAGGAGGACCTGTAGAGCAAGATAATTTATACTTTATACACAATATTCCAGGTTTAATTCCTGAAAGCATGGAAGTAGCTAATGGGGTTTTTTGGGGAGGAAATTTTGAATCCTTAAAAGAATTATTGAATAAGAACATCTTAAAAGAAGCAGATATTCGTTTTTTCTTAGGGTATTCTGGTTGGCAAGTAAAACAACTTGAAGAAGAAATAGAACTAAATTCTTGGTTTGTTGCCGAGAATGATTTTGATAATATTCTTTCTATTGATGAAGAAAATCTTTGGAAAAATAAATTATTACAAAAAGGTGGTAATTATAAAATTTGGGCAAATGCACCAAGTGACTTTAACCTAAATTAAAGATTAATTACCCACAAATTGCAACACTTTTAAATTACTAGCTAACTTCTCTCCTATTTCTGTAGTAAAAACTTTCTTTTTATAATTTGTAATTGGCTGAATACCAATAATAGCATTTGTAATAAAAACTTCATCCGCTTTTTGAATTTCAAATGGAGAAATTATTGTTTCTTCTAATGTGTATTCTTTATTTTTAGCAAGAATTTCTATTACTTTTTTTCTAATAATTCCTTTAATACAACCTTCAGTTAAAGCAGGTGTTTTAATAATAGTACCTTTTACAACAAAAACATTTCCATTACTTACTTCTACAACCCCTTTTCTTTCGTTTAATAAAATACAATTATCTAAATCATTTTCATCAGCAAAAATACTTGCCAATGTATTTACCATTCTGTTGTTGGTTTTTATCGTTGATAAAAGTCCAGAAAAATTATAAAAATCTTTAAATAAATCTATTGAATAAATTTTCTTTGTTTGATATGCATTCTCATTCGCCTCAATTAAATAATCTACTTCATTTGTTTTAGGAGTATATAAACCTCCATCTTTTCTATAAATAGATAATCTAACTCTAAAAGAACTTGCTTCATTTTGCACTTTAACTGTTTTCAAAATCTCTTGTTCTAAAAACTCTAATGTAAATTCCATAGGAATTTTCATACGCAACATTCTCATAGAAGCCATTAATCTAAAATAATGATCTTCCCAAAAGACAACCTTATTATTAAGAACTTTTACAGTTTCAAAAATTGTGTCACCATATTTAAAACCTCTATTTTCAGTTGATAGTTTAATATTTTCTTGAAATAATAAATTGCCATTAAAATTAATCATAGTAAGAATTTAGAGTTGCAAAACTATACATTTTGAAAGGTTTAAACATAAAAAAACTCAGCAAATTTGCTGAGTTTTTTTTTACAATATTTATAAAGAATTATGCTCCAATAGTATGTTTTAATTCTTCTATTTGATTCTCCCATAATTGTTTAGATTCTTCAACTTCATCCTCATCATCTGCAAAATCAGTAATTATTATAGAAACATCTTTTGTAATCGCATCTACTTCTATTTTAATTTCAAAAAAGCTTTCATCATCGTCACTTTCAAGCCATTTAAATCTAATTCTCTCACCATTTTTTTTTGTAATCAATTCAGCTTTTTCTTCTTCACCCTCCCAGAAAAAACTAAAAATTTTTCCTCGAGAATTTACTTTATCTGCAAACCATTCTTGTAAATTAGAAGGAGATGAAATATATTGGTATAACATACTTGGAGATGCATGTACAGGAATTTCTAGTTCAAATTTTACTTTATCCATTTTTTTTTTCTTAGGGCGACAATATAGGTATTAATTCTATTTAAAAAAAATTAGAAGACATGTTGCGAGTATGTAAAATTCTATTATATTTGCACCCTCAAAGAAAAAGGCGAGGTAGCTCAGTTGGTTAGAGCGCAGGATTCATAACCCTGAGGTCACGGGTTCAAATCCCGTTTTCGCTACGATTTTAAATCAGTATAAAACAACAGTTTAGGCTTCTAAACTGTTTTTTTATGCAATCAATTTACGAATACCTTATCTTTACAACAAAAATTGAACACGATTTGGAACACGATTCGAAAGTTTTACCCCAATTTTCAGCACCCAAAATTTATACAGCAAAAGGAGACTTATCTAAACGATGGTATGTCTATTTTTCTTTCAGAAATCCACAAACAGGAAAACTTCAACGAATTGCAAATATATACGGTAAAGTAAACCAATACAAAACCAAGGAGTCTAGAATGAGTGTCTTATCTTCCTACAGAAAGAACTTGATGTTTTTATTAAAACAAGGCTTCAATCCTTTTATAGATAATACAGAATTGTATCAGCAGTTGAAAAATCCTGTTACTGAAAAAGAAATAGAAGAAACTCCTAAAGAAGAAGTAATCTCAACTACAACAATAAACGAAGCTATAAAGATTGCTGTTAAGGAAGCCTTAAATGAAAATACGATTACTTCACTATTACAAAACGTGCTTGAAAAGGGACAATTAACTAAAACAACGAAAAGCACTATAGAAAACACCCAAAAAACGATTCCCATAAAAGAACAAAATACTGAGAATAAAAATCAAGAAGAAGAAGTGTCCATTTTAAGAGCTTTTGACTTTGCATTAAACTTAAAAGAAAAGGTGGTAAGTGTTCAAACAATAAGAGATTATAGAAGAAAGATAAAACTATTTATAGCATGGATGGAAGAAACACATCCAACAAAGAAAAATATAAGAGATATTTCTAGAAAAAATCTATTAGATTATTTTAATGGAATTGTTTTAAAAACAAGTGCAAGAAATCGTAATAATTACAGAACAGAACTAGGAAGCATCTTCCAAGTATTAAAAAATAATGAATTGGTTGCTGAAAACTATATTCAATCGATTCCTATTTTAAAATCCAAAACAGAAAGAAATAAGGTTTACACATTAAAAGAGCAACAAAATATATTTGAATATTTAGAAAAACAAGATCAACTTTTATTACTATTCATAAAATTCGTTTCCTATAGTTTTATAAGACCTATTGAGGTTTGTAGATTAAGAATTAAAGACATTAATTTAGAAACCAAAACTGTTCAATTTAAAGCAAAGAATAGCCCTTTAAAAACGAAAATTATTCCTAGTATTTTATTTGATGAGTTACCTGACTTATCAAAGTTAGATAAAGAATCCTTTTTATTTACTCCAGATAAAATTGGAGCTTTCTGGGATGCAAATGAAACCAATAGAAGAGATCATTTTTCTAAAAGATTTAGAAAAGTTGTAAAAGACCATTTTGAATTGAATGAAGATTATGGAATTTATAGTTTTAGACATACTTTTATCTCAAAGTTATATAGAAAACTGAGAGAAAAAGCTTCTCCTTTTGAAGCTAAAAGTAATTTAATGCTGATTACAGGACATAAATCAATGAGTGCTTTAGAAAAGTATTTAAGAGAAATTGATGCAGAATTACCAGAAGATTACTCAAAATTATTTAAGTAAAAGATGCCTAAGGAAACCAGAAAAGTAAATGTAATTTATGAAGAATTAAGAGATAGAACAGTCTATCCTTTTTTATTATACATCCCTAAAAAATATTTTGCATACTTTCTAGAAGAAGAGCAGGTCAATCAATTGCATTGGGCTTTTGATGTATTGATATTAGCAAGGAAAGAAATGGATATTATTTTTATTGATAAACAAGATGAATCACAAGAAATTTTAAACAAACGAAGTGTTTTAAATGAAAACTTGTTTGATTTGGTAGACTATAAAATAGAACTCAAACCAGCTCAATTTTCTTTTCTAATAGACAAATATCAAGTGCATTTATTTGTGATGCATCATATCGCTGAATTAATGCTGATTGAGGTCAATAAAAGGACTGATGGAAGCTATAAAAAACACCTAGCTTTTTTTATATTACAAGAAGAAGCTTTAGGACATCATAAAAGAAGTGTTGGTGATGATTTTCCTGAGCATAGAAAAACGCAAGAGGAAGAAGATTATATGAGAGCCAATATTATTGATAATTTCAAACTTCCAATAATTGAACAAGAAGAAATTATTCCACCAGAAGTAAACATCAAAAAAAAGAAAGAGAAATTAATTACAGACTTAGAAGCTCAAGATTTTCTATTGGAAATTGTTTTTAAGATAGTAAATTAAAAGTAGTATTTTACATAAAGGGGACAACACAAACCATATTATATACTATTAGCTACTAATTCTAAAAAACTAAATAAGCACTTATAAAAACAATGAGAAATAGCCTACATGTTATTTAGATATCCTATGTACGCGTTGAGTGAGCGGCTATTTAGTTAACGACTTTTCTATTTTACGCGAGTTCATGAATAGCCTTAAATTATAATGTAGTTCTATTTTATGCGGCTGGGTGCGGCTATTTTACATAATGGCGTTATAGACACTGGAGTTTTTTACGAAAGAGGACTATAACAGACCGTTATGTTACTTAGCTTTGGGTGTTAAGTAATCGCTTTTAAAATATAAAATTGATGCATCGTTTCTTTTCTATAGCTCTCGTTTTTCAAATTAAATAATTTTTTAAACTCGCTTTTAACTCCCCTATAATCTCATCCCTCAAATATTGTGGACTCAAAACCTCTACTTGTGCGCCTATTTTTAAAATTTGAGTTTTAAATTCGTAATTAGGATATACTTGAAAATGAACTTCGTGTTTGTTGTTTTTGTCCTTTGATAAAATAACTTGAGATTCATGTAAAGGCAAGCTTCGCATATACTTAGCATGTAATTCATTGACCATTAAAACAACTTTTTCTGGCTCACCTTCACCATAAACTAAGCCAACTGTATGTTGAAATTTATCCAACTTTTGAGCATAATCTTCCCTCCTAGTATTTGAGGGTTTATTAATTTGAATATCAAAGACTCTATCAATTCCAAAAGTTTTGATTTCATTCTTATTTAACGCACAAACTACATACCATCTATTTAAGTATTCTTTTAGAATTAATGGAGTTACTGTATATTTTTTTATAGCGATTTTCGAATAGTTTTCATGCTGAAAAGTAATTTCTCTATTATCTTTAATAGCTAATAAGAAATCTTTTAAATTGTCTATTCCTTTAAAAGACTTAGAATCATCGAAACTTACATATTCTAATATATTATTACTGTCTTTTAAACTCTTGGTAAATATATCTGCTACTTGAACTATTTCTAAAAATTTAAAAAATGAATCTACTTTTACACTTTTTTCTTCATTTATAAAATACCCTCTTTCTTTTGAATCATACTCAATTTCAATTCCAAAATCTGCTCTAATCTTTTCTAGATATCGTTCTATTGTCCTTGAAGCAACTGCAAGATCTTTTTCTTTTAGATACTTTAAAATAGCCTCTTTTGTAGGATATTTATTATCATATACATACTGTATTAACAATTGAATTCTTAAAGAAATTATATAACTAGACATCGGTTTTTATATTATTTTTTTAAAGATAACAAAAATGTGCGACACATAATGGCGAACCTGTTCAATATTTTTGTATTTAAATTTAGTGCAAATGATAACTGTAAAATTATTTGGAGAAGGTTGTTATATACATTTGTTAGACTCAAGTGATAAGACTGTAAATACTTACCAAAAAATTGCAAATAAAATGCGTGTTCCTTTAAATGAGGCTCTTTTAGACATTGGTTTTTTCTTGAAAATGAATTCAGACATTCAGAGTATTCACCAACTAATTATAGATTCTTTTGGAGGATTACTTCCAGTTTATCCAGCTTATATAGAAATTTCGTTTAATCAAAAAAAAGTAGCTAAAATAAATCTTCAAGAATTGATTAGCATAACCACATTATTTCCTCTTTATAAAGTAGCAATTATAAACTTTAAAAATCATCAATTTGATAAAGGAATTTATTTAAAAGAAACTGTTATTGGCTGCATCGGTGTTTATAGGTTACCTGTAAATATTTTTAGTATCGATTTATTTTCTTTCACTATTCTGCATTCATCATTTACAGAACTGCCATTATTAATAAATTTTACTTACAACGATACGTCTTTCAAAAAAGTAAAAGAAGACTGCTTGACAAAACAACAAAAAATTATCATTTTGTAAAACCTATTTTCTGTACGACACTAATTGACGAACCTGATTTGTTCCTTTGCTTCAAAATACAAATGATATGAATACAAAATTAATAGAAGCAAAAATTGAAGATTATGTAGTTATTAGTGATTTATTAATTTGTTTAAATAAAAAATGAATATGATGAAAAAGGAACAAAAACTTGGGAAGTTTAAAATTTTTCCAGAACAATTTCTGTGTGATTTTATTTTTAAATTCGAAATTCAAGAATGCGATAAAAAAACACTTTTTATTCGTCAATTATTTACTATTCAGAAACAGCAAGAGGCCTTTCATAAAAAAGCGTATAATCATATATATGACAGTATATGTTACTTTACCAATGGAGAGAAAATAGTTTCTTATAGAAAAGAGGGTGTGTTTCACGAATTAGGCATTCATTATAATGTCAATAAATTTGAACATTATTTTGGAGAAAACTTACCTACTCGTGAAATTTATGATGTAGATATTTCTTTTAAAAAATATACGCTTCAAGAAAGTTTAGAAAAGGAAATTTATGAAATTCTTTCCATAAAAAATCAGAAGCGTAAAGTATTAATAGGTCATTCTGAAAATAATTTTATTGAAACTTTTGTTGAGAATAATATAGGAATATACATTCAAATAAACCGTAAAAAAATAATTGAGTTTTATACAAATGACTTATTAGTGGTTTCAAAAAGATTTGAAGAAAAATGTAAACCAATTAAACTTTTATCTTGTTTTAATTGTGGCTATTTTAAAAAGCAAGATCAATTTCCTTTTGGGACAACTAATAGTTTACATGAATGTATGTTGATTAAACAAAAAGCAAAGTCATCGGAATTTAATGAAGCAATTACTCATATTTGGAGTTATTGTAGTGATTTTATAGAGAAAAAAAAATAAAAAAGAAGAAAATGATATTAAAGGAAAAAGAACCTCCTAAGTTATTAAACAGTGTAAAATCACTTAAAAACACCAAAAAGAGTTAGAAAAGAAGAATCTTTTTATACTGAAAGGACCCTACAACTATTTAATAAAGGAACTACTGCTGAAGAATTGACACCACATTATTTTCCAGGAGGAGGATTGGCTTTGGTAGACAATACCCAAATTCTAAAGTAATTACGAAAACACACGTACTTATTGCGAACGAAACAACTACCATTTATGAAGCTACTTTTGCAGCAGAAAATACTTTAGTAGCAGTAGCTATTTTATATACCATTTAGGATAACCAATAATTTTTAATTCATCATTAATGTTACAAACCATTGAAAAAGACCCTGTTTTAGATATAATATACGCGCATAAATGTGCTCCTAATTTAGTTGAAAAGTGGGTAGAATTAAAGGAATTTTTTACTGAAAATTATAAAAAAAGAATCTACGACTGGATCTTATTTTTTAAAAATATTGATTCTTCAAAAATAAAATATTTTGATTCTCAAACTCGTAGCTTTTTTAATGATTCTGTAAATGTAATTTTAAAACTGGCTTTGGAAGAAGAGTGGTTTTCACAGACTCATCACGAATTTAATCTTAGCAAAAAATTTTACCATTTCGTTTTTAATTCAGGAAATTTACCCCATTTTCAAGATGAGAATGATGCGATTTATTTCTTAAAAACTAGTATTGTTTATAGTTACTATTATGATATCATTTCTGTCTCGATTATTAAAACTACAGAATTATTACGCTTTAGTTCTAATGTAGAAAATCAATCCCTATTTTTTAAAACACTTTTTAGCCGTTATCCAAATGCATGTGATATTGTATTTTATCAAAATTTACTATTTATGAGCATGAATGATATGCATCTATTTTTGAAAATAATTAATGGTAAAAGCATTCGTAAAATAGATACAATCCCTTTGCTTTATTCTAAAAAACAAGCACATCTTTTACTTCATGGTTTGCCTAATTTTTTAAAAATTAAAGGTGACTTTTTTAAAGAGGGATGGTATTTGACAAAATTGCTAACTTATAATAATAATGAACAATTTTTTCTAGATTTTTATTATGGTTTAAAATTAGAATATAAAATTAGTACGCTGTTTATTCATGATTTTTCTTATTGGCTAGAGGTTTATATTTTTTTTACTCAAAACGAAGAAGAATTAGAGAAATACAACCTAAATACAATCGGTAATATATCTATACGAGATATTTTAGATTACCTAATGTACAAGAAGTATACAGAACAAAACGTTGTATTTATGAAAAACCGTTCGCTTTCAAATCTTTGTAGTACTGTACAAGAATGGGATTTTTATTCTTACAAGATAAGTAGTTACCCAGTGGAAAACACTTCTTGGATGGATCTTAAAACAGCAGAGTGGACTTATGAAATTGCCAACAAAAAATATAGTGTAAATGAGATTTGTGATGCAACTACACTTTACCAAGAAGCCGCCACTTTGAAACACTGTGTTTACCTTTATTTAGACGCTTGTATTTCTAAACGAATTAGAATTTTTAGCTTGAAAAAATTAACTAAAAAAAAATATGAGCGATGTATTACTATAGAGTTAAGAGGAAAAAATATTATTCAAGCAAGAGGCAAATATAATAGGGTTCTTAACAAAGAGGAATTATTTATACTAAATGAATGGGCTGAAAATTTGGGTTATAAAATGTTAGTATTGCCTTAAGTTGTATTAAAAAAGAACCTAGAATTATCAAAGAGCCGTCAAGGTTTGACGTAGCGAGGTTTTACTTTTGTAGTATAATTAATTAAAAATAAAGATATGAGTAAGTTAAAATGTAAACATTGTGGAAAAGACTTTTATGCAGGGAGACTTTGCCTTCATAGTCCTACTAAAAAGCACAAAGCATTAACCGATGGTGATAATTGTGTGCACTGTGGTAATAAGTTCCAAGCAGGAAGACATTGTACACATAGTCCAACTAAAAAGCATTCATTGGATTGTTAAAATTGGTTAACTTTAGTTGCTTAATTAAAAACTGTGAAAAAGAAAAAGTATGTTATCAAAATCGAGATATTTAAAAGGGCTCAAATGCAGTAAAGCATTGTGGCTAAACAAGTTCAAAAAAGATGAAGTTTATTACTCGGAAAACACAAAAGCTATTTTTAGCCAAGGAAATACTGCTGGAGATTTAGCGCAGCAGTATTTTCCAAATGGTGAATTGGCTTTGGTTTCTAATTATCCAGACTCAAAAGCCATTGCAAGAACTAAAGAATTAATTGCAAATGGAGTAACTACCATTTACGAAGCTACTTTTGCTACCGAAAACACCTTGATAGCTTTAGATATATTACATAAAATTAAAGGAAAATGGCATGCCTTTGAAGTAAAAAGCACCAGTTCTGTAAAAGAAGAACATGTTAGAGATGCTGCTATTCAGTATTATGTGATGACAAATGCAGGCATTGAAATTGAAGATATTTCTATCATGCATTTTGATAGAAACTATGTTCGTAAAGGAGCAATTATCCCCACTCAATTATTTACTTATGAGAGTGTTTTTAGAAGGATGCAAAATTATTTAAACGAAATTCCAAAAAATATTGAAGCCTTTTTAGAAGTTTATCAACAAGAAGAACCTACAGTTACTATTGGTACGCATTGTGACAATCCATATCCTTGTGAGTTTGCAAATTACTGCCATCAGCTTATTGAAAACAAAGAGTTGTTAGAAAATAAAATAGCCCAAAAAGTTCTATCTACTGAGGTTAATTATAGAAATACAATTGCTATTCAAGATTTTTTAAACTCAAATCCATATCCAATTTATTCTTTGGATTTTGAATCGATTATGTACGGAATTCCTGAACATGATGACTCAAGACCTTATCAACAAATTCCTTTTCAATATAGTTTACATATTCAAAAAAATGCAACTTCTAAACCAGAACATTTTGAGTTTTTAGGAAATGGAAGGGAAGATCCAAGAGAGGAACTTATAAAAAGTATGATTACAGCTTGTGGATCTCATGGAACAATTTTAATGTATTCTCATTTTGAAAAAACGATTATAAATGGTTTAATAAGAGATTTTCCTAAATATACGATTCCATTAGAACATTTAATTGATAGGTTGGTCGATTTATTACCCGTTTTTAAAAAGCACTTAAAAACTGAAGCTACTCAAAAAAATGCTTCTTTAAAAAATGTTTTGCCTACTTTTTTAACTCAATTTTCATATGACGATTTAGATATTCAAAATGGCATGGCAACAATGGATGTCTATAGAAACCTTTCTAATTTATCGAAATCAGAACTTTTAGTAGCTCGTAAGAATATGTTGGAGTATTGTAAGTTGGATACTTTGGCGGTTTTGGAATTGTATAAATTGTTGTGTGAAGGCTAAAGTTAGCCAACTTCTTTATACAAGCTCTTAACGATACCCCAATAATTACCCTAAATCGATTAAAAAAAAATATCTAATAGTTAGAAGTGAAACTAAGAGACAAATTAAGTACTCATATTAGGAAATAATAAAAATATTAAATATGAAAAAAGAAATATATTCATTTGCAAAAATTGATGATAATAATGCCAGAGAGTTAGTCTATCGGTCTATAAAAGAAGGAAAATCTCGTTTTGGAATGTGGGATCCAGAAGAATCGTTAATAGATAATTGGTATGGAAAAATTGCATTTTTATTAAACATAAATGCTAATGATTGGATTGTACATATAAATATGCCTTCTTATGGAAAATGTGTTGCTATCGAAACAACTGGAACCTACAGTTTTGATGATGGTATTGTATGCTCTTGGGGTATTGATTTTAATAATTATATTCCAGTAAACCCAAATTCAATTATCGAATTTGATAGAAATGAAGTTGACATACTACCTTTTGTGGATAATGCCCCAAGAAGAAGAGCACAAAGAATATTAGATGTAGAAGATTTTTTTAAATCCTTAGATAATTTAAAAAATAAAAAATATACAGATGTCAGTATACAAGATCGTTCTATAACTCATTTACGAGAAAATATAAATGATGTACTACCAACTATTACAGCTTCTATCCATAAAATGAATAAAAGTAAAGAGTTTGAACGTTTTTTGCATAGAATTTTTGATAAAATGCCCAACACAATATCTATACAAAATGGTTTTGGTTGGAAAACAGATAATGGTGCGGATTTAATTGTTGAATTTGAAAACCCTATTATTGGCATAAATATTACTACAAAATTAATAGTACAAGCAAAATCTTATGAAGGTGCCCATTTCGATAAAAATGCCATAGACCAAATTGTAACTGACATGGAGGAATATGGTGCGGATGCAGGTCTTTTAATTACTACTGCAACAGAAACTGAAGCATTGGAAGATTATGTAAGAGAGATGTCTGAAAAAACACAAAAAACTATTGATGTAATTGCAGGGATAGATGTTGCTAAATTTGTTCTACGTTATGCTCCTGAATTATTACTGGGTAACTAGAAATAAATAGTATAGTTTTTTCATATAATCATCAAGGTTATTCTTAATCAATTGAAAATCTTCTTCATGAATTTCTTTCATAAAGCAATAACAATTATGCACGAAACCAACAGGTTTCAATGAAAATAGTTGGACTACAAGCTGTCCTTATGGAGGCAAGCACTTTATACAAATTGTAATAACTAATGATCAGTGGGGTTGTGTTTATTGCCATCGAAAAGGAGGTCTTATAGAACTTTAACATTGGTTACAAGAACTTAAAATCATAAAAGATTAAAACCAACTTACTGTGATGATGAACGAGTTAAAAAAAGGCAGCATACATACCAAAAAAAACCTTAAAATGGTGGTTGAAAAGGTATTCATCCATAAAATTGAAGAGACTAATTAGTTCGGCCCTTTTTTATTTTAGAGCCGTTCATGAAACGTACTAGTAAGCTTACAGCTCCTATTTTAAGTTGCATTGAGCCGCTGTATTTTAAATAATGGCGATTGGAACCTGGAGTTTTACGAAAGAGGACTATGAATGCGCATTATGTTACTTAGCTTTGGAGAGTTTTGTGTTTTATGAAACAATATTAAAGATTGCTTTTTATAGTTGTATTTGAGTATGCGAAAAGACAAGCTTTAAAGTGCAAGTACCTATAGAGTTTAAAACTCTAAACTTGGAGAGGTTTGCCTTTCGGCTTTGCTCAAGATAAACTCACAACAGAAAAGACAACGGGTTTTTGCTCTTTCAAAAAAATTGGGTTTTGGGTTGTGGGGATTCATAGCTAAATCGTATGGCTTTATGGTAAAAAAAATGATACTAAAAATTTCATATAATAACTTAAACAATATGAAGTCTTAAGAGTATAAAAAACTATTCTAATTGCTTAAAATAAGATTCTTATATATTCTATTTTCTCTTACTTTATCGCACCATTGTAATTCAAAAACAACTTGTTTAACTACGTTATAAAACCAACTTTATCTCTTTCTAAAATAGTACTATCATCTTGTAATTAACCTCAGCATCATTTAAATTATATTTTTTTTATAAAATCTGGTGATATATAATTAACCTTTAAAAAATCGAATTTTTTAGCTATCAGAACTATTTTCTTTAATTTTATAAAGCTTTATCAAATAAAATATAATCATCCTTACCCATCAAGGGAATAATGTTTTTAACTTTTATATTATTCATTTTTTTAATCTCACACATTTCAGCTAAACCATCAAGCCCCTTCTCTAAAAGTAATCTATTCCCAGAAAAATGATCTTCAGTGTCAAATTTTTTATTTCCTTGATAACTTATTACGCCTAGTACTCTACTTAATTCTGAAAATGCTTTTAAAGTATACTTTGAGCCTCCAGTATCACTGCTTTGAATTAAGATAACACCTTTTGATAACCCTGCCTGTATCCTACTAGCTTTGCTTCCAGAAAATTGATCTTCACGTTTATTTGGAGGGTTTTCAGAGACTAACAATCCATTATTGTTTAATACTTTATCAGCAAGATCTTGTGTTATTTTTGACGATGTTTTATGATAATTTAACCCACCAGAAAGTACACCAGTTACATTTGAAAAAACTGATTCATTTTGTAGGATAGCATTTTTATCAATCCCTTCTACTAAACCATTACAAATTGACCATTTTGCAGAAAAATGTGCACCTATTTTTGATGCAATTGTATTCCCCAGAACATCTGACTTCCTAGACCCAATAATTGCCAAACATTTTTCTAGATTCCCTATATTTCCTTTTAAATATAAAATAGTAGGAGGGTTTTTAATTTCTTTTAACAATGCTGGGTATTGAATAGATATAATAGGTATCAATTTAATATTATTAACAAAACAGTCTTCAATTATTTTATTTGCTAAAGGCAAATTTTCATTAATCCCATCTATTGTAACCTTACCACCGAGCATGTTTCCTAGCAAATCAACATCATCTATATATGTTTCAATTTCAATTAACCGTCTTTTCACAAATGCATCGCCAACACCTTTAATCAAAGACAAGGCAAGAATGTGTTGTATTTTATTATTCATTCTAAATATTTATAATGTTGCCACAGCCTTCTCCTCTATATTTGGGAGGGATGCAGGAATAAAATTTATTTCCATTATCTCGATTTATTTTTATTTGCATACTCTTACCACATTTTGGACAGGTTTTATTTGATAGTGGTAAAATTAAATAAAATAGCGCTATAAATAGAATGTTTTTGGCGCCTCTATTACGCAATTGAGTGGAAATTTCGTAAGCTGTGGCAGATGAGGTAAACTGATCATCAATAACTATAATGCTTTTATCTTTTAAATCATAATATTTATGGGTTGATAGATACTTCGCAATAAATTCTCTACGAGATTTATAATCGGGTTGATACCTTAATTTTCCCTCAACATTTGGATCCCATTCAAAAAGTTCTACTTTGGGAATATTACTTTTAACCAAATCAAATATCTGTTTCATTTTATTTGGAGGTTTCGTTGTCTTTTTATCGGAAACATATGAAAGATAATCCCACTTAAATGTATTTTGAGCTTCAACGCTTTTTAAATAGTTTGAAACTGATAGGGCTAGGTTATCTAAAAAATCGATTGTTCTTGCCGGGTTATCAATTTGAAAATACTTGTCTGCACTTGCAAACCTGTCACATTCGCCATCATCTTGTCTTGCTAAACAGCGAAAAGCTGTAAATCCATTAGTATGTTTATGAAATTTAAACTTCACCACTTTTGAAGATATTACACCTTGAAAAACAGCTTCTAGCGCTAATAAATTCTTTAACGGATTTGAAATAATATTGGCTAATTCATTAAAATTATTAGCATAGTATGTTGGACCTTGTTTCATTGGTTTCCAATCATCACCAATACCATCTCTTAACTCCACTTCAGTTGAAGTATATAGTTTTGTTAATACTGTACGAATATTTAACAAACGACCAAGTGCAACATCAAGCCAACTATCACCTACTAAAATAAAATTATCTTTATTATGAAATGCTTCCTTTAAGTTTGGGGTAGATTGGATAAAAGCCCTAGTTTTCTTGTCATTTGGTTTATCAGCTAAACTTAAATAAGGTAAGTCGAAAATTTGCTCCGCAATTGCTTTGACGTAGTTTGGATGACTATCTGAAATAATATATAATTTATTTCCTAATAAAAGCTGTTCCTTTATAAAACTGAGAGCTCCCGGAAACACATATCTTTTAATTAACTCTACATCAGTATTTGCAATACCATCCTTCATCTTTTTAAAATAGGAATGGGCTGTATGGGTTAATGTTCCATCTAAATCTAAAAATATAATCATAGCTAATTTTATTTAAAATTTATTTTTTTGTTAGAAAGGAAGGTCTTCTTCAATAGCTATTGATCTTGGTTCTGGTGGTGGAATATTTGAATTATTTTTAGATGTTATTTTCCAGCCTTGAATTGTATTAAAATATTTAATTTCACCTGAATTACTTTGCCACTCTCTGCCTCTTAAATTTATAGAAATTACTACTTCATCATCAATTGAAAAATTATTTAATAAATTGCATTTCTCTTGAATAAATTCAATTAATAACATTTGGGGATATTGCTCATTCGTTACAATTACTAGTTCTCTCTTTTGAAAACCATTGCTACCAATAGCTTGTATTTTATTTATCTTTTTTATTATCCCAGATATTTCCATATTTATTTATTTTATGAGGCAAATTTACAATGAAGGTATGTAGACTATTTGCATTGTAATGATTGTTTGAGCTTAAGAAGACATACCCTCTTATATATTTTAGCCGCTCTCCCTTTAGACGTCATAACATTGAATGGCTTCCTATCATTCTCTAAGAATTTAACAATTCCTTTAATTAAAGTTGTTTTCCCTGTACCAGCGTATCCTTCCAGTATAAAAATACTTGTATCACTTTCTAAAAAATCATTTATTTGATTAGCAGCATTCTGTTGCTCTTGATTTATTTTAATATATTGAAAGTGATTTTGCATCCTTTATGGTTTATTATTTTATACAAATATAAAGTTGAGGTGTGTAAGGTATTTACATAGTTTAAATGAGTAAAAAACTAAATGATTAAATAAACATAAAAATTGTTTTCTTAAATTTAATTATTGAAGTTATAATTGAAATTTTTCATAGCGATTCTCTATTTTTTTAATTTACTTTAAATATAATTTTTTATTCTTTAATCAGCTTTCCTTTAAATGCTTTTTCAGACAAACTATTAAACAAGTCTTCACTTTTTTTTAAAGATTCTTGTGCTTGCTGTTTTTAGTTTTCTATGACTGGTAGTCTTTCGCCAAAGTATTTTTACTTTTTTTATCTGATTTTATAAAATAGAACCCTTTACTTAACTAGGATAATATTTAAACTCAGAGGTCTCTAATCTTTTTAGTTTCTCTTGATATTCTATATATTTATTTTTTAAATTCCTTAAACGATCATAGGTATATTTACTAAAAATAGTTTCACCAATAATTTGAGAATTAGAATTTTTTGAAGGCATTAAATTGAAACCGATACCGCTATCAATTATATAAAAATCAGACAATAATATACGATCATGCATTTTAATTTTATTACTTTGTTTGCTGCTCCAAATTGTATATTTATTTTTGTAGTGCGCTAAAGAACTATTCAGTAAAACAGATGCTTTTTTAGCTTTTTCTTTGTTTTTATCGAAATTATCTTTCAAAGGGTTTAAGTCTAATGTAAAAATATTTGTTTTTATTGAAGACGCATTTCTATTGAGAATGTTTTCTAATAAAGGAATTAAATTATCAGTAATTTTTTGTCTTTCTTTATTTAATAACACGTAATTATCACTTATTATAACCTCACTAACCGGTAGTTTTCCGAAATTTGACAACAAATCCCACCCCTTAAAACCCTCACTAAGATCAATTTTAATATGACATTCTGTAAGAATTGTATTAATTTTATTATGATAATTTTCCATTGAAAAACACAGGGCCCCTTTATTCTCAGCATCTTCAAACCAATCTTGTGTTTGATGTGTAAAAATGATTGTTTGCTTACATAGCATCTCGCTTTTAAAAAAATGTTCCTTTACAGATTTTATTGAATTAGGTGCCCCATGCAACCATAAATAGGACATTAACTCATGTTCCTTCTTATACATATCTAGTTTTTCTGTAGAGAGAAACTCAATATCAATATATTTTTTTACGGCACCATACTCTTTAAATATAGCTACCAATATTTCTTGTGTTTTTGTGAGGGCATCTATATCTATGGAAATATAAAAATCATCCAAAAATGCCTTTTCAATATAAAGTTCCATGCTTAATTATTTTGAGCTTGATTGATCTTATATAAATCAAATTGCAACTTTGTAGTTTCATCATAAAAACCTGGACCAAAAGAATCAGACAAATTTCCGTCTGCTAATATGTCAATATGTTTTACTTTAGGTTCATTAATAGACACGTATTTATCATTATTAAAATAATGAATAATCGTATCGTTTGTATTTAAGGCACCCTTTGCTGTTAAAAATTGTAATTTTCTTAAAAGGTATTCACTATGTGTTTCAATAATAAAATGGAATTTAGGGTGCTTTTTTAAAGTTAAAGCCAAAAAGTCTGCAAATTTAGATTGTAAATTGGGGTGCAAATTAGCTTCCGGTTCTTCTATAATGAAAGTTCTTCCAATAAAATCGCCCATCCCCCATCTTTTTTCACCAGCAGTATCACCAATCTCTATTAATATTTTTAGAATAATAGGAATAACCTGTGAATAACCAAAACCTAAATCTGCTAAATTTATTTTATTATTATCCCGTTTAAGGTACACACAAGAAATAGTATTTTCATGGCGCTCAATGACCAATTCCCCCTCTATTTCAAACAAGGCCAATACTTGTTGTAAGTATTTAAAATCTGGTTGTTGAAGAGATGAATAACTAGCTACGAGCTCGTTAATTTGACTATCCGCTTTATTTTGTAAAACTCGCTTTTGACTGCCACGGTTAGCAGAAACATAATGAATTGCCCTGCTGCCTAAAGCGTTAATTGCTTTATGATTGCTAAAAGGTTTAATAAAATCAAATTTAGAATTAACAAACATTAAAGAACCTAGTGCACTAAATTCTATTTTGACATTCTTTAACTCCAATTCTTTTTGTAAAACATCTTTTAATTTTTCTTTTACAATACCAGCAGATTTCTTGATAAATTCATTTAAATTTTGAAAAGAAGCATACAAATAGATTCCTTGTTTAAACATGATACCACTTCCAAATAATTGCGTTTGATATTTTAAAAGATCTTCTTTCCAGTATGCGGTGATATTAGTATCCCCATCAAAAATATCAAAAAGCAAATAATCTTGCTTTAAATGATTGATTTCATGCTTGTAATATTTATTTTCATTTTCATATACCGAAGTTTTAAATAAACCATTATTTACATCTATTTGTTTTGAATAAAATAATTCAATTAAACCTATTATATCAAAATAAAAGCTTGCTTCATTTTTATGTGTCGTTCCAATCATCCCATGATTATCATCGTCATATATTATTTTCTCTCCGTTCACCGATTGCAAAGAAATCAATTTACTACCATCCAATACATTAACAATATCTATTACTTGCATAGAATTATCTACATAGGTAATTTGATAGCAAAAATCACTACTTAAGCCAGGGACGGCGGCAGCGGGTCTAACGACTAATTCGTTTGAAGAAGATGACCAATTTAAAATCTTTTCATAGGACTCTAAATTATGCTCTTCACTCTCCATAAATTTTATACCCTTTAAATTATTTTTAAAGGCTAATATTAATTTTGTAAATGAGCTTTTACCGCTATTATTAGGTCCCGTAAGAAGTGTTAAAGGGCGAATTTCAAACTCCGTCATCTCTTCAAAAACTCTAAAACTTTTGATTCCTATTTTATTTTTCATAGATTTTCTTAATTCTTTTTTTTTATTTTTAATATTTTATGAATCAAACAATTTATGATACGTATCTGCAAAATATTTTACCTGATCACCAATACCATTTACCATTGTATTAAAATACGCAGTGTCTCTAATTAATTTTACTAAAGTAGCAGTGCTTGCTAAATTTAATGGATTATTACCAGTTCTTTTAATATCTGCTATTAAAGGCGAATAAGTGTTTAATCTAAATTCACCAACGTTTATTGCACCCATGTTTTTTCCTTTTAGCTTCCAAATATAATTTGATATAGTGCAATGTAATTGCACTATATCATTTAGCTTTGTTTAAGTTTGTGACATCCTTTTCATGGTATCAAAAAACGCTGTTTTAAACGCCTCGTCTTTAGCATATAGACGGTATAAATCTAATTCTTGCTTACGCTGCTTAGACATAACATCATCTAAGATTTTTTGAAACGCTAAATTTTTATTTTGTTCATCTAAATTTTCTGCAACTTTAGATTGAAAATCGGGATGCGTTTGAATCGATTTAGTTAAGCTGATAAACTTAACACGTTGGTCATCTGGTGTTGCTTCCCAACCTTGAAACCATTTTTCATTAAAACTATTAATAATCAAGTCTAAAGGGTCTAAATCTTCATCTGTTCCGTGAGCACCTCTAGGGTTTGGGTTTTGTGGGTCTACACTACTTGCTGAATCATCTAAACCAATCGTTTCATTTAAACGAACGCGTTCTAAACCGTAGGTAGATAAATCTATTGAACTTAAAAGTTCATCTAGGGCATCTATATCTGGATTGTTAATTGGTAATTTCGGAATTAGAAACTTTAAAAACCAATAGATCTTTTCCCAATTCAAAACTTCAAAAGGCAAAATAGAAGCCATTTGACCATAAATTTTGACAAACTGTTTTGCTTTAATTTTAAAATCTGCCTTCTCATCATCTTCCAATTCTAATTCATGAACAAAACGTTCTGCTGCTCTTTCAATAATCGGACTTAATACTTGTGCATCTTCTTTATTAAAGAACTTCTCATTAAAATCTTCTACCTCACTCCATTCGTAAACGCCAACTTCATCTAACACATCTTTTAACTCGTGCAATACATTTACATCTGTAGCTTCACTTAATGATGTTGCAGTGTAAAAGGGGTCAAATGATGCTTTAATATCATCTGTAGAGTTGAAAAAATCCAACACAAACACATCTTCTGTTTTCTTCCCTAATTTCGTTGCAGCCCTGTTTAAACGTGATAAAGCCTGAACAGCCATTACGCCTTGTAATTTTTTATCTACGTACATGGCACACAATTTAGGTTGATCAAAGCCTGTTAAGTATTTATTAGCAACCACTAATATTCTATATTCATCTTCATCAAACTTGTGTCGTGTGTCTTTTTCTGCAAAGCCATTCATTTCTGCTTCAGTATATTCGATTCCGTCTACCGTTTTAGTACCAGAAAATGCAATTGCAATTTTAAAAGGATTGCCTTTATCATTTAAGCTGTTTTGCAGAGCTTTGTAATAACGTATCGCAGATTCTATACTTTGAGTTACCATCATTGCTTTTGCTTTTCCTTTCAGCTTTTTTTGATTTACTATTTTAGGAATAAAATGGTCAAGTACAATTTCTGCTTTTGTATTTATGGTTTGTTGATGCTGTTCTACATAAGCTCTTAATTTTTTCTGAGCTTTCGTTGAATCAAACAACGGATTGTCTTCTGTAGATTTTTCTATTTCGTAATAACTTTTTAGTGTTGTATAATTTGCCAATACATCTAATATAAAGCCTTCCTCAATGGCTTGTTTCATAGAATACAAATGAAACGGTTTAAAACTACCGTCTTCATTTTTTACGCCAAATTTTTCTAAAGTAATCGGCTTTGGTGTCGCTGTAAACGCCAAGTAAGAAGCATTACCTCGCATTTTACGAGACTGCATTGCTTGCACTATTTTATCTTGTGCATCAAACTCTTCATCTTCATTTACCTGTTGCCCCATGGCTCTGTTCATATTATCATGCGCTGAACCACTCTGACTACTGTGTGCTTCATCAATAATAACTGCAAAACGCTTGTCGCTTAAATCTGCTATGCCTTCTATAATAAATGGGAACTTCTGAATAGTGGTAATGATTATTTTCTTGCCTTGCTCTAAACTTTCTCTTAATTCTTTAGAAGAGTAAGCAGGTGCAATGATGTTTTTTATTTCTGAAAAATCTGCAATATTATCACGTATTTGTTTGTCCAACAAACGTCTGTCTGTTACCACGATAACCGAATCAAATAAGGGCTTTTCTAAGTCTTTGACGCCTGGAACATTACTATTTTCTGGATACGCTTCAATTAGTTGATAGGCAGCCCAAGTAATAGAGTTGGATTTTCCTGAACCTGCTGAATGCTGTATTAAATAGGTTTGACCAACGCCTTTTGCACTTGCATCTGCTATTATTTTACGTACCACATCTAGTTGATGGTATCTCGGAAAAAATAAAGTTTTAGTCTGAATTGGGTCTTTCTTTTTACCATCTAAACGCACAAAATGCTGAATGATATTGGCTAAACTTTCTCTTGCAAACACTTCATTCCACAAATAATTGGTTCTATGGCCGCTAGTACCGGCTGGAAGTTCTGGATTGCCCTTTCCGTGCTTGTTTCCTTTATTAAATGGCAAGAAAAAAGTGTTTTTACCATCTAATTTGGTAGTCATATAAGCTTCGTCTGTGTCTACGGCAAAATGTACCACACAACGTGCAAAGTTTAATAAAGGTTGTTTGGTGTCTCGTTGGGTTCTGTATTGGTGCTGTCCATGCACTCTAGCGTTTTGACCTGTCCATTGGTTTTTTAATTCCATGGTTACAATTGGCAATCCATTAATAAACAACACCATGTCTATCTCTTCTCGTGGGTTGTCTATACTATAGCGTACTTGTCTGGTTTCACTAAAACAGTTACTCTGAAAATTGTCTTTTACTTGTTGGCTGCTACTTGCTAGTGGGTTTTGATAAAACAATGTAAAATGTGCATCATCAACTTCCAAACCTTTTTTAAGCAAATGCAGCACTCCATACTTTTTAATCATACGGTCAAAACGATTTAGAATTTTCAATTTCCAGTCGCTTTGTTTTTGTAGTTTTTCTAATTCTTTTCTTTGTGTATTTTCTAAGAAAGACCAAAAGAATTGTTCGTCTATAGCAAAACGTGCATTAAAATTTGCTGCCTGCCCAATATAGTAGCCTTTCCCTGTTCTATAGAAGTCTGCATTTTCATTTACAGAGTCAATAGCTATGCCTTGCATTTTTAATTCTTCAAGGCAAGTGCCTGTTAAATGCTTTTCTATAGCTGCTTCTAGGGCTTGTTCGTTTGTTTTACTTACCATATTTACTATTTAATATTAAGCGAAATTTCATACTCTGATGTGATCGGATCATATTTCCCGTTTGTAAAGAAATCCTTTATTTTGATAATTTCATTTTTATTCCTTACCAGCCAAATTTCATAATTTTCATCCTCTACTTTTCCAAACTCAAATTCAGACCTTGATAAAAAGAAACGGCCACCATCAAAGGTCTTTACTTCAATATACTTTAGGTTATCATTTTCATCTGTAAAACGGAGGTCACAATGAAGGCCTTCATTATCTCTAGCAACCCAATCAACATTTTTGAAATTATTATTCTTCAGGTAATTAAAAACAAATTCTTCAGATGTATTACCCATTTCTTTCAATTTTCTCTCTTCAGATTCCTTTGGCGTAAAAACACCTCTTCCATTCATTTTGGCGCTTCGTCCTCTTTTTTTACTTTGTAACTTTTCACTGCTAATAATGATTGGTTCTGGCGCATCATGAATTGTTTCATTTTCAGAATTGGCACTTTCTAAATCAATAGACTCATCAACTTCTATAATTTCACTTTTGATGGTTTCTATAGCATTTTGAAAATACAGTAAACTCTTTAATCTTTCACTCTGATTTATTTTATGTAACTCTTCCTCATTGAATAGTTGTGCATTTATATCCCTAAGTTCTGAAACATCTTTTTCAAAAGACAAATCTAGGTTCTCATATAAACCATTCACATATTCTTTGAATAAAACCTCGAGATCAATGTCAAATTTCAATTTATTACTTTCTGCAATCATTTCAGCAAAATCATGAATGTTTTCAAAAGTATTTATCCGGTTCAAATAATCAGATTGCTCCTCAATAGGAAGCTTATTATATTTTTTCCAAACAGCAGATTTTATCAAAGTTTTCTTTGTTAATAATCTGTTTTTTATGCTCGAATAATGAATTTCTTTTAAATCGATGCTGTAGGGATAGTTTTTAGAAAATATTTCTAGATCAAGAGCAATCTGGTCAAATAGATTCTTTATTTTAAGAATTTGCTTCGGTTCGTTGATGGTTTCATAATCCAAAAAACCCAAATCAATGTCTATCGCAAACTGATTTTTTATTTGAGCTTCCAGACTCAAGTCATCCATATGTTTTTGATATTCAATCCCTTTAGAAACAAATATGGCTTGCCAAAAAGCTTGTTTGTAATCAGCTAAACCAAGTAGTTCTCTAGCTTCATTAAAGGTATCGGCACCAAAATCAGCTTTAATATTTTTCAATATGTCATCATACTGTCCGCTAAACAAATGCCTAAATTCATTTTTATCTCCTCTAACATCGAAAGAGAGAGATACAATATCGGCACAACTATTTGTAAATATCCTATTCGTTTTTAATCTTGTTAATGAGTCTCCATTATTTACTTTTACATAATAATTTTGGTCCTTATGATGAATAAATTCATAGTCTAATACTTCATATAGGTTATCTCCTATTTTATAGGTTATTTCTGAACATAAAATAATCTCAATTTTGTTACAAATAGAAGCTTGCACTTTTTGAATTTTACTTTCGTCAATCACATTTAACCTATACGTTAAAATTATAGGTTTTAACAATTCTAAGAATTCGCTAAATCTCTGATTTAATTCGGGTAATATACTTGAAGATGCCAGTTCTATTTGAATCGTAGAAAGATCATTAATACCAAAAAAAGCTATGGCTTCAACGCCTCCAGATCTGGCAGGAAAGTTAAATACCGGAAAATTCTTCATTAACTGCTTTGGCAGTTTTATATTATCACTGAAATAAATATCATTTTTTTTATATGGTTTTAAGCTTTCACCGTCATCTGCAAAAAGTAGAATATCTTTCTCAAAACCAATCTGGTTTTGTTTGTAATGTGCCAATGCTCTTTTGTAAATAGTTTGCGTTTTTTTACCATTTGGATATCTATCAGGAAGGATATTGATTATCTCGGCAACCTTGTCAATTGATAAATCGCAAAAATCATCCTTAGCACCTAACATGATTAATATAGAATCTATGCGACTTTTTGAAACTTCATGTTCTTTAAAAAAATATTTTCTATAATCTATTGCAAAATTGTTAACCCAGCCATATCTTTCATCAACTAAATAATCCATAAATCCATAAGGACTTAATTTGTTAATTTCATATTTAATATATGACGATTTGATCTGAATAGGATTCCATGTCCTAAAGAAATACTGAACAAAGTCATTATTTTCACTATCATTTAGTTGACGTCTTAAAGTACCATCAAAATGTATCCATAGAATTAGCTTTTCAATGGATATTAAACCCAGTATTGAACTAAGCCCCTTAATAACCATAACACTTGCCTTAAAGCGTTCATCAATATTTTCATTTAATTCTTGTGCTAGATAAAGTCGATAGTCTTGAAAATTTTTATCCTCCTCTGTTATAGACTCATAAATGGCATATTCATTTAGTCCTATCCATTTAAGATATTCTTGAACTTCGTGCGCATCTTGCTCTGGCAACCCAAGGCTTGCGGGCGACCCAATGAAGTCATTGGCAGTATAAATATCGTTAAAGATGGTTTCAGTTATTTTTCCAATTGGATAATAACCTGAGAACACCATTTCATCTACCAACTTAACATTGCCATTTTTGTTTAGGCCAGGAACCCTAATGGCATCAGGTAATTTGGTACCATCATTGAGTTGTAAGAAATTATGAAATAAACATTGATTCATTTCTATAACCGTTTGATTTATCAATGAAGGAGATTCTTTTAAACGGATTCTTGATTCACTAATTATTTTTTGAGCGAGAGTAGCGGGCTCATAACTATGTATGTTACAAAATCCTTTTAATTGATCATAGATAAACCTAGACTTATTAGAATTATCATCAACATTAAACGCAAACTTTTCTAATAATGCCTCGTATAAAATTTTGTTTATAAACTGAATATTGGCAAAAGCCGGTGTTTTAAGCAGATTATCTTTGGTAATTGGTGTATAAACGTATTCCCCTTCTTGTATATTAGTCATTGCATCATTCACCAAAAAAGTCATTTTGTTTTGGAAATCAGTTGTGATAAAATGACAATTCTTTACAATCTGATAAATAAATTCGGATCTTTGGTGCATTGTAAGCTCCTTGATAGCGATGCCGTTTAAAATTTTTACAACATCCTTTAAAACAGATAAATCTTGGTCAATATGATCTTCTAAATAATAATCTTTAAGGCTTTTATCTGTAAGTGGAATCAAATGGCAATCTATCTCGTTTTGGGCATCAATATTTAGTAGCATTTGCCCAAATTCATTAGAAATAAAAATTGATTCTTCAAGCGTTTTATAGATATTATCTATACAAGGTAGTATGGGCTCTGTATGAACAGCCTTATCAATCAATTCATAATAACCTAAATCATCCAATGTGTCAGCCTTATGAGAATGATGCAGTATGTCTAAAGGTTTATAAGACACCTCTTCTTGAGAAAAATACTTCGCAACTTTAGTGGTAAATTCAACTATTTCCTGCAAAATAAACCTATTCTTTTCAGAATCATTTATTTGATTTCTGGTTGCATCCAAATCAAAGGTAGCATGCAATATATAGGGTTGCTTTAATTGTATTTTGGTAGGAAAAAAAGAATATAAATAGGTTGATGACACCTCGAAATTTTCTTCAATAGCAATTTTTGTTTGATAGAGCTCTTCATCTTGTTTTATTTCATCCCAATATTTTTCAGGTAAAAGCGCTTCTTTTTCAAAGATTTGCCAATTAGTCCCGTTCTCAAAACGAATTTTGGTTAAAGGTTGAAATACATCTGAATTTGGTTGCATAGTTTCTCTAGTACAAGAGATATCTTGTTGCCCATCCAACCCTTCAAATTTTATTGTTTCTATATTGTTTAAAAACAATATAGTTTCTGGTGTTATGGCTCTAATCTGTTTTACTATATCTTTTAAAAATTTAATTTTATAGTCAATAATAATACTTGTAACATAGCCGTTTTGCTGTATTTTACCAATATTTGGTAAAGTAAGAAACGGCATGGGTATAACGTGTTCTTTTAAATTCTGTTCTTTTTGTATTGTTTGCTGTATTTCCTTTTCAAATAATGCATTAAAATTTGCTTTACGAGTATTCTCAGAATATTTTAATGAAAAATTATTGCTTTGAATTTCTATAGCATGACTCCAATTGATAATAGACCTAAAACCTAAACCTTTATTACCAATGTATTTTTTTTGCTCAGTTTTAGATGATAAATTGGAGATAAATAATGAGCGATACCCCTTTTTAGAAAAAGGAGTACCAATATTATGAATAGACACTTGTTTTTTATCTTGGTCTAGTTTAATGAGTACCTCTTTAGAGCCCTCATCATCACAATTTTGTAATAATTCTAATAATTGCCGTCCGTTGTAACCTTTAACCGTTTCATTTTCTTGGTTATAGTCACGTAACATATAGCTATAATTGTCAGCATATTGTTTTTTTGTGGATTTTATTAAATTATCTAAATGTTGCTCCATACTAAATCAATCTTATTATCTGTGACAATTTAAAATTTGTCATTTTCATTGTTGTCTGTTCTCTTAATAATAACTCTATAAGCAGGATTCCATTTAGCCTCTCTTCTAGCAACAGAAATTTCATTTTGTAGATTATAGCTTTCAGAGTTTATATCTTCTTTTGAAGCTTTTTCTTTTTCTAAGTTAAAGTCTTCTTGCGCTGGATAATAATTTTTACAATCCTTTCAATATCTTCTAAAGCATAAAGTGTCTGCCTCTCTTCTCCTTTATCTAAATAACAACACACAAGAGTTCGCCATGGTTGCGCATTATATGGATGAAAATCATCATAACTTGGTGTTTTATAGTTTCCGTTAGGGTGTTTTTTATTTGCAACCTCTTCTACTTTATTTAGCTTAACTAATGAGCAACCAAATTGCTCGTCTGCAAACATTCTATAGCAACTGTCTGTATTTAATTTTAAAGAATGTGCTGTATGCATTCCATTATAGAGTAAATAGTATCCTTTACAGCCTGTCATATTCTCAAGTATTCTCAGCGATTCCCATTGTTGCCTAGACTTGCCATTATATCTAATAGTATCGTATTTTTTATTATGTTTTAACGCTTTGGCTTGAAGTGCAAACCATCTGTAACGGTTTGGATCTGTTTCTACAAAGACATCAATATCTCCTCCGTAAGTATTCTCATCATATGCTTTGTTTGTATATACATCAAAGTTCTTTTCAAAGTTGATTCTGTATGTTAAAATATCAGCAATTATCTGTGAGGTAATACCAATCTCTGGCATATCTATTTTAACTTTATGATGATGATTTATGTCATTCCAAACTTTAGAGGCTATCCCATCAAATAATTTGCATCGTAATGTTTCTTCAATTTGTATACTCATACTAACATACCTTTACCTTACCAGTTACCACACTATTTATTAAACTGCTCTTATACTCTTTTAACTTTGCAATTTCTTGCTGTTTTAGGCTAATGGCGGTTTCTATTTTACCACAACCATTTTCTATATATTTTGAAATCTCAGTTCTTTCATTTCGTGGAGGTATTGGCATTTTTATATTGACAACATTATTATTGCTTAGATTTGCTTGTTTAGTTCCAGCTGGCAGACAATACAGCTGATTTAGATAACTATCACTTTGTAATAACATAACAAGATATTCAGGTTCGAAATTATTTTTGGCTGTAATTTTAGCAACCCTTTGATTCAATAAATATTTAGTATCATCATCAATTAAAATTGCGAAACCATAATCCTTTTTCCCTAGAGTTCCGGTTAAAGACATTAATATGTCATTTTTGGAAACAACCCAATCTTTATGTGATTGTAAATATGAAGCATCAACAAAAGTTGGTTGTCTATCCAAACTTAGACAATTCATATAAGTATTAGCAATTTTAATAATCTGTATACCTTCATCTTTAAAATCACTAGAGTTAAAAGCGAAACCGCCTTGGATATTTGCAAAATACTTCAACCGCTTCACCTCCCAATGCTTAGGTATATCACCAATCCACTCCACACCAGAGTCTTTTAGTTTTACATTTGGGTTTAAACCACGTGTAACAGCTTTGTGTATGAGTATTTGTTTGCGTTCTTTTAGCAAGCTTATTTGTTGCTCTTTAATGGTAATGGCTTCGTCTATTTTTGTGGTTTTATCGTCTAAAAATTGTGCGATTGCGGTTTGTTCTGAAAGCGGTGGAACAAAGGTTTTAAAAGCAAAGAAATTATCTTTAGAAATCGTATTTCTTAAACCTGTGTATAGAGGTTTCATTCTTTTATCTGCATCTAAATTCAAATAAAAATAATAAAGAAAGCTTCTATCGAAATTTTCATTCGGCTCCATTACAGTATATGCTCCTGTAATCATTCCGTTATAATCAGATAAACCTACACAACGAGGTGTTTCTTCAACATCAAAAAGGCAAAAAACAAAGTCACCTTTTTTAACTTCTTGGTATGTATCAAATTCAGCAGGGAATTTTCCACCATTATCTAGATTTCTTATTACAATACCTTTTAGAGTCAATGACAATAAATCGTAATCAGCAGATTTCTTCCCAACCTGATTTTTCTTCAAATTAAAAATAAACTTATTTGCCAAAGCTTCCCAATGCTCAGGAATCTTCCCCAACCATTCCACACCAGACTCTTTATAGCGTTCGTAACGTTGCACTTTTGTTTCCGTTTCTACCATTACGCCAAGTTTAAAATTTCTGAAATTAAACCATCACTTAAGGTTTCCAACTCTAAAATATCTTTGGTAACAGCTTCTATCTTGCGCAAAGGTGTATGCTTGTAAAAGTATTTGTTAAAGCTAATTTCATAACCAATTTTGGTGGCATCTAGGTTAATCCACGCTTCTGGAACGTGTGGTTGTACTTCGCGTAAAAAGTAAGAATGTATATTATCTTTTAGAGGTACGTTTTCGGTATCACGTAAGTCGCTTTCGGTTTCATAAGTAATGTAATCGCCTTTTTTTAGAGACTTCTCGACTGCGCTCGAGGTGACATTAGAATTATTATTTGAGTAATAGCCAAAGTCTGATAAATCAGTTTCTGCACAATCTAAATGTTGTAATAGTTTTACTAGTTTATCACCAGAAATTTTTTCTACCTTTTTAATTACTTTTTCAGCATCAGCATCGTACCAACTTACGGCATTTAAAATGGCTTTTTTATCGCTGGCAGAAAGGTTTAGTTTTTGAGCTTTTACCTCATCATCTATATCTTTCTTAAAGTCATTAAAGTTGGTGTATAGTTTGTCTCCAAATACATTCTGTAGCGCTTTTGCTGCTGTTACAAGGCGCAAATGTTTTTTCCAAGTGTCTGCTTTGGTGAGTTTTGTTTTATTAGCAGAAGAAAGGTTTAACTCATTTTTCTCACACCAATCTAATAATTCAGTTGCATGTTCTTTACTTTTGGTATACATACTTTCTCCAAAAGTTTCAAACGCATATTGCATTGGCTCTTGCAATACACGGTCGTAACGCAACGTTTCAATTCGATCTGCAGAAAATTGTGCTTTTAGTCGTTTTGGTCTTTCAATAGTGGCTTTGTAATAACCAAAGTCATCATTATCAAATACCTGAGCAGAAATACCTTGTTCGCCTTCGCGTTCTGCAGCGCTCATTTTGGTATAGGTTTCTACAATTTCGGTAATGTGTTCTGGAGAAAACTCGCAGTTTTTGTTTCCTAAGTTTTTACGTAGTTTTCTATATAATTGTCCTGCATCAATCAATTGTACTTTCCCTTTTCGATTAGCAGGTTTGTTGTTGCTTAGAATCCAGATATACGTGGTAATGCCTGTATTGTAAAATAGGTTGTTTGGCAATTGCACAATCGCTTCTAACCAATCGTTTTCTATAATATACCTACGAATGTTGCTTTCACCTCCACCAGCATCTCCTGTAAATAAGCTACTTCCGTTATGTACAGAAGCAATACGCGTACCTGATGGACTTTGGCTTAAGGATTTCATTTTTGAAACCATTTCCATTAGAAACAATAATTGTCCGTCTGACGAGCGTGGAATGGCATCTGCATCTTCTAAAACATCAAAATAATTTTTTAATTGAATTTGGAAACGTGTATCAATAACATCTTTGCCATCTTTAATGAATTTCTGTTCGCTACTCCAAGACTTTCCATAAGGCGGATTAGAGAGCATAAAATCGAAAGTAGTGCCTGCAAATTCATCTGTAGACAAAGTAGAACCTACTCTAATGTTTTCAGGGTTATTTCCCTTAATCATCATATCACTCTTACAAATAGCATAGGTTTCATCGTTTATTTCTTTTCCGTAGAGATATACATCACCAGTTGCTTTAATTTCGCCCTCTTCATCTTTAATAAAGTTCTGAGCTTCGGTTAACATTCCACCAGAACCACAGGCAGGATCATAAATAGTCATTACAGGAGGCAAGTTGTCTTTTATAGGGTCGAAGATAATGTGTGTCATTAAATCGATTACTTCACGCGGTGTAAAGTGTTCTCCAGCTTCTTCGTTATTTTCTTCGTTGAATTTACGGATCAGTTCTTCAAATACGTAGCCCATTCCTAAATTAGAAAGTGCAGGTAATTTTCTACCTTCTGAATCTTCTTTTTCAAAAGGAGTAAGGTTGATATTCGATGATGTAAATTTTTCTAACACATCTAACAATACATCTTTACTAGCCATGTGTGCAACTTGACTTCTCAATTTGAATTTCTCGATAATTTCCTTCACATTAGGGCTGAAACCGTTTAAGTAATCTTCAAAATTGGCTTGCAAGATTTGTGCGCTGTTGGTAGCTGTATCTTTTATTTTTTGAAGTGTCCACTTACTAGTATTGTAAAACACATATCCAGATGCATCTCGCAAACCAGACTCATCCCATTCTGTAAACTTAGCTTCGTCACGTTGAAAGGCCAACTCTTCTAAAACGGCATCTTTGGTAGGTTCTAATAGTGCGTCTAATCTGCGTAAAACAATCATTGGTAAAATAACATCTCTGTATTTTCCACGCACGTACACGTCTCTAAGGCAATCGTCTGCAATCGACCAAATGAAGGATACTAATTTATTGTGTGATGATTTGTTCATAATATATTCAGAAAATTATTTTTGTTCTTAATTAAGCTTTAAATCTATAACAATTCGGCTAAAGATTCAGGGTAAACTATCCATTTTGAGCCTTTTGAATTTTGCCTATTTCTAAAAACACATTTAGTTTATTAAATATTCGCCTAGCTGTAAATTTTTATTTAGTCTTTCGTTTTTTTTACGATTGTCTTATTTCGATTATTTTCTATTTTATAGTCATACACCAGTATTATACTTTTCAAGCCTCTCAGCAGCCATAGTAAAACCCTAATCTGTCATTTCACTAATTGAACAATGATGGCAATATATCTATCTCATCTTATAAGTTTCGTTCTAATTTCATTAGTATACTTTATCAATTTTAACTCTTTGATTTCTTTCAGGAAATTTAACGGTTACACCTTCTTTGTTACCTAATAATAATTTGCCTAAATCACTATATATTGATAATATCTGAATACCGTCTCTGCTTAAAGGTTGCTGATTTCTAGGTATATCCATTAATAACACTTCTTGTACTTTGTTTTGCATGTCAAGCATTATAATTTTGCATTTACTATTAACTTTTATAAAGGCACCATTTGAAATGTTTGTTTCTAAATATGCACTGGAAAACAAATCAATTGCAACGTGTTGCTCTGATGCTAATTTATCAGCATTGTGGGTATTGGTATATTCTCCACTACCATTTTGTTTTAATTCTTGCTCGTCTTCAAGTTCAATATCTTCAATTTGCTCCTCTTCGATCTCTGGAAGTACTTCTGTTTGTTTTTGTGAATTTCTTTCAATAAAACTAACAAGCTTCTCCAGTTCTCTATCTGGATCAATCTTAAAACTTGAGTAGGTGACTCTATGTATTTTCCAGCCAATTCTTTCTAAAAATTCTTGTCGTTCAATATCGTAAGCTACATCATCAATTGAAGAATGAAAAGCATCACCATCACACTCTATCGCCAAAGGCGTACCGTTATTATAAACCACAAGATCTAATATAAAATGCACGTATGTTTCTCTTCCTAGACGTGGATTGTGAAACAATTCTTTTTTCTTTATTTCATATTGAGGTACGATAAATTGATACCCTCTATCAAAAAGCAAACTTGCAACATCATATTCAAACCAACTATCAAATGGTTTTGGTCGATTTTCAGGAATTCTGTATCTTTTTTCTAAATCTTGGGGTAATTCTATCGCTAACACAGGACTGAACTTTTCATCAAAAAATGATATAATTTTACGCCGAAAATCTGTGGCTCTTAACTGCTCTAATTCTATGGAATGAAATAGAATCATCTGCTCTTTAGCCCTACTTAAACCTACATTTATTCCTCTTAATTTTGAAGTAAGGTTATTTTCAATATTGTCTACAATAGACGTTGGTGCGCTCATAGAATTGTCATCATTTACAGTATTTGCCACCCCTAACGAAACTAATATGACATCTCTTTCATCGCCTTGAAACTGTGCAGGACTATCAACAATTATATTGTGTTTTTCTAAATCTTTAATTGAAAACTCTTCAACTATGCCTTTCAGCTCTTGTGTATGTTTTGTTAAACCTAGACTAATGACGCCTATCGTTTTATTGTTATACATTGGATCTTCTAGCATCTCATGTAACTTTTGAGATACTGCCGCAATTTCTTCTTTTACTATTTTATCTTGTAGATAAGCGTTTTTTATAAAAATCCTTTTCTTAGGTAGCAGTCTATCTGCACTTATTACTTTTAAAGGGACTAACTTATTTTCATAAAAGTGTTTTTTTGAAAAATCAATCAATTCTGGTACACATCTGAAATGCTCTCTCAACATTTGATTTGTTGTTCCTGAAACCAAATTTGCTAATGAGAATAAACTTGCGTCTGCCCTTATATTTATGGCTTCTGCTCCCATAAAATCAAGATTGTTTATTCTTAGAGAATCAAAAGCTTCATTTGTGATTGCTATATCTTCTGGTGACGTCTGTTTTTCATCACCAACAACAATCATCTTTTTACCATAATAGCCCAACAAAAGACTATTAAAATTGAGCTGACTCGCTTCATCTGTAATAATACAATCAAAAACCTCTGGCACAGTATCTACGGTTTTTAACACATCATCAAATTTCATTACCCAACACGCAATATTTGGTGCAATTGCTTTTGCAGTTTGCTGTGCATTTCTTCTGAATTTATCTTTATCTGCTATACCGCGTTTACTCTGTTTAAATTCGTGTTCAAACTTTGAAAGTAAATTGATGAAAGTATTTTTTTCGTTCTCGTTAAAGCGCTTTTTAAAATTATCCTTAGCCAGACCACTTAAAACATCAGATTTACAATTTTTAATTTCCTCAGTCGCATAACGCAGGCGTTCGCTTGTTTTTTGAAGGTCTATAGATGTTGCTTGTTCTACTTGTTGTACACTATACTTTAAGTAAAAAGAATCTTTAATAATATTACCTAAAATTAAGGATGAATCAGGCTTTAGATTATCTAAAGTTTTTGGAATATAATTTTCTAATGTCTTTTTTGTCCTATCAAATTCTTGTTGCGCCAAATGCGCCTTTTCTAAGACTATCAACCTATCCTTTACAAAAACTACATCTTCCGCATTTTTAAATGAACTGATATCAATTTTTGAAACCACCTTTTTGATTTCCTTGATAGCCTCTCCTACTTGTTCTTTCTTATTTATAATAATAACTGATGCTTCAAAAACAGCTACCAACTCCTTCGCTTTTAATGAAATGCTCTCACTGTTTATATAATCTATATTATACTTTTTTACAAACCCCTTTACAGCATCTGCATTTAACTTATTTAAAACTTCTAAATTAATACCAACCTTGGTTAATCCTTTTTCAGTAGCACGTTGCATTTCTTTTAAACTGCATTGTTCATTAAGGGTATAATCAATAAAATCGTTTTCACTCAATAATTCTATAAGTTCATTTAATTTAGAAAACGTATTTAGAAATGTCCTAAATTCTAGCAACGTTTTTCTGTTATTACAAAACACGTCGTTAACAGAAATTTGATCTATATATTTTACATTTTTATAAAGTGAATTAAATTTTTTCTGAAGAAATGAAAGTTTATCTTTCCCTTCTGGCAATGAGGCCAAATACGTAGAGATATCTCTTAAATATTTTGCTCTGTCTGTCTTTATATCTATGGCAGATCTATTAATCTGGTAATCTTCAACAACCGTCTCAACAATAGAGCGCTTGAGCAATAAGGTCTCAAGAAGCTCCTTATCCTTATTAATTAAGTCTTCATTTTTAAAAGGCTCTAAACTTTTTAATAATCCATTAACTCTATCACTATTAAAATCTTTTAAGTCTTCTACTTTTAAAACTTCAAGCTTACTTTTTAATTCTATTTCTAAGTTATCATGTGTTTCAAAATCAACTAAATCTAATAACCCTAAAGTTTCCTTAAAATCTATAGCAGAAAGCTGTTTATCTTCAGCTTGTAATTGTATATACTTTTGCAGCGCCTTAGTAATAACATTAGAATGCGCTAAGGTTTCTTCATCAATGGTGTCTTTTATAAAATCCCAATTTGCTTTCTGCTTTTCAACAAATGTGTATAATTCATAGATACTAAAAGATTTCTCAAAATATGGAATACTTATTTCAGTATATTCTTGAGATAGCAACTGTGCTAGCTTTGCTTTTTCCGCATTATAGTTTTCTTTATGATTATTTAATCGCCCTAAATCTTCATTAAGGTTGTAACTGTTTCTATCTAACAATAATCGACGAATATTATCTATACTATTAGAGAGTGTATAGTCAGAATGATTTTGTTGTTTTATATCCGCCATTATCAACCCATTAAATTGATACGGTATCTTGTCTAATAAAGATTCTAAAGCTTTATCTGTTTTAGCAGTAATTAAGATGCGTTTACCTTCAGCAAGCATTGCGCAAAGTAAATTCACAATACTGTGAGATTTCCCTGTTCCAGGTGGCCCAGTTACCACAGATAATTCGTGGGTTTTATAATTTTTATATATTTCTAACTGTTCCCTGTTATATGGTAATGGAAAAAATTGTTCGAAATCAGATGCCTCCAAACTGGTGAATTTATCCTTTATGGATTCATACATATTAGAGAAATAATGTGACTCCCCTTGAGCCAAATTAATTTTTTTTCCCAATAAAATATCTAATACAGGCGGACTCACATTATTATCAGCAGAATAATTAATGATTTTGTCCATCAACCTTTGAAAATGTCTTGGACGCTTATGTCTTAAAACAAAACATGGTGCGAACCTGACAAAATTAGTCGTTAACGTATCTATTGGCTTTGAAGTGCCAGGATCAAAAACCAAACTTGGATGTAATGCCAATACATCATTACTCATCATTTTTTTAAAAGCAGCTGTTTTTAAATAGTCTATGCCAAGCTCGGCAATTCCTTTTTCGAATGCGCTAATAAGTTCTAAAAGCTGGTTTCTATCTATTTGAGGATGATTTAGAAAAAAAGCATCTATATAAGGATCTTCACTTATATGTAATTTAAAGACAACAGTACTGCCTTTTATAATTGCTGTAAGTGGGATATGGAAAAGGTGTACTTTAACCATAGCGTCACCTAGTTTTAAATGAAACAGCCCAAAAGAATAGACAAATTCTAAGCTACTATTTTTACCAGAATCCCTGGCAGCTTGGTATAAATAAGAATATGTCTCTCTATCAAATTTTTCTTGAAATGTTTCTTCATCTTCATCGTCATTATCATTTTTTGGTAAAGGCCGCTTAACATCTAATAATATTGTCGACGTTACATTTTCTTCCCCAACAGCAAACAGGTCACCAAATTTATTTTTAACTACAATAGAAGACCCTTCAATATCTTCTTTCCATAAGGTGTTTTTTAAACGCAATATGTTTTTAGATCCTCTTTCGAGTAACTTATTGTACTCTCTTAAAAACTCAATATATTTTTGAATAACTGTCATCATAGTATTTGTTTATTCAACGAATAGGCTTTCTTATTTATAATCCCCATCTCCTTCTACAACAATATTTAATCCTTCATTCATTTCTATCTCATTAACATCTATAACATCACTAAATAAAAGTGCTGCCAAAATATCGCGTACTTGTTTAAAGTGTTGGTTTTATTCCACCTCATCCTAAAGCCCATCAAACTTCGCTTTCATCGTTGGGTTGCTATGCGTTAATTTTTTAATCGTTAAATCGTCTGCTTTATTGTTCGCTAAACGTAAATTATTAACTGAAGCCAATAAAGCGTCTTTCGTTTTTTGTAAGTGATCTATTGTTTTATCTATCTCATCCATAGCCGTTTTAAACTGGCGGCTTGCTAAATCATAATTACGGGCAAACCCAGTTTTAAAATCATCAATCTTATCTTCAAAATTGGTAATGTCTATATTTTGATTTTTCATGATGCTCAATTCTGCCTTATACTCTAAAGACTTCATTCCTGCATTTCGCAACAAGGTAATCATTGGGATGAAAAATTGTGGACGAATTACATACATTTTTGGGTATTTGTAGGAAACATCTACAATACCAGTATTGTAAAAGGCATTATCTGCTTCTAATATAGATACTAACACAGCATACTCACAACCTTTGGCTGTGCGGTCTTTATCTAGTTTTGCAAAGAAATCTTCATTCTTCTTTTTAGATACGGTTAGGTCATTTTCACTTTTCATCTCAAACATTATTGAAATGATTTCGTTATCATTTTGATCGGCTTCTTTGTAAATATAATCGCCTTTTGTACCACTAGAAGCATCATTGTCTTTCTCAAAATAGGCATTTTGGAATGCCGTTGCTCTAAGTTTATTAAACTCATTTTCGCAATGCAACTCTAAAGTTTCACCAGACATTTTGGTAGATAGTTTTTGCTTGTAATCATTTAGACGTTCAATTTCTTCATCTTTTAATTGCAAATCTTTTGCTACGTGCTCTAATTCTCTTTTAAAATCTGCTTGCAAGGATTTTTCTAACAATTCTCTTTCCGTATCTTTTGCTTTTACATCGTTTTCCAACTGATCTTTTTTTCTTTCGAGATCTCGGACTGCATTAGAAAGTTCTAGTTTCTTTTCTGCTTCTCCTTGATTGATTTTAGATTGTAACTCTTGAATCTTTGCGTCTTTTTTAGAAACCTCATCAACCAAGTCTGATTTACTTTTGAATTTTAAGGCATTTATCTCGCTCTCTTTAGCTGCTAATTGTTGTTGAAACGCATTTTTTAATTCAGCTTCTTTTAATTGCAATGCTGATTTTTTCTCATTGTTTGCAGTTTCTAAACGATTCGTTAACTCATCCTGAAATTGCTGGTCACGCACTTGTTTTACAATGTCTGTATATACAGAATCGTCTACTTTAAAAACTTCTTTACAATTGGGGCATTTTACAGTATTGTCTTTCATAACTTTTTATTTGTAATTATTCTACAAATTTAGGATTGATGTGTGCAGGGTGATTGCAGGGTTATTTCAAATAATATTTATTCATTGTATTTGCTTGTTCTAACATTTGCTCTTTTAAAACTCTTGGCCCCAGTACCTCTATGTCTTGACCATAAGATAGTAACTGTTGCACCAATTCTTTATTGATAATTGTTTCAAACCAAACTTGATCTTGTTTATCTTCCTCAAAATACTCCTCATAATCTGGCTGAAACGGTTTTGTTTTAAAATAGTTTTCTCTACCATTATAAAAACGTAAAACTACTTTTACTATTTCAGCATCCTTAGGTCTTACCACACCTACCATGATTCTGAAAAAAGTTTCCCAATCGACTTTTGTCTCTATATAAGCTGCATCTTCAATTACCTCAAACTTTATTAGTCTTTCATCTAAAGGGATGCTCCATTCTTTAATTTCGTTGGTTTTATTCAATCCAAAAACAAACCACCTATTATTATATTGCTTTAAGATATGTGGATGGAATTGAAAAGTAGTAGCAATATCATCTTGAAAACCCTTAAAAGTTATTTGTAATACTTGTTTCTTTTTAATAGCAAGATATAAAGGTTTTAAATGCTTAATTCCTTTATACTCTTCATTACTGTCGTAAAATAAGGTTTTAGAAATGTCATTTTCTTCCTCATCATCTTGAAATTTTATTAAAGCTTCTGAAAGTTTGTTGTATTTTGGATGATTTTCAAACCTTTCTAATAATTGTTGCGCAGCAGTAATTAAATACTGCTCATACCCCAATAACGGTTTTTGTGCAATTGAAAAATTAGTATCTGTATATCTTAGAATTCGAATATTTTCTGGAAGTGGTGCAGAGAATCCATTGTTTTTATCTCTGAAAACTTTTATATCGTCTCTTAATGTTCTAATAGAGATGCCTTCTCCTGGATATAGTTCTGCAATCTTCTCATTTAAAAAACTTAATAGCTCGTTAAATGTAAAAGATTTATTGCGGAAACAATAGTCTAGAAAATTATATCTTATATGTGCATGCTTACTGTTTGCCATTAACTTTTCTCTTTTTCAATAGATTGATTCCATTCATCTGCATTGAGCTTTCTTGTGCCATGTGTTACTATTAATAGTCACGCCAACCGGAGTTCTTCCATTTTTTTAAGCCAAAACTTAGTGAAATTAGTGTTAAATTTTAACATTCTCTTACGTATTAATACCCATTTTTTTAAAAAATAGGTTTATTTGTTTATACGTGCTTATAAATAGAAATTTCAGCCCTTTATTGATGTCTGTCTATTGGATATGCATATAAACGTATCTTAATTTTCAAGCAAAAACAGATGTTATTAAAAATTTAATTATGCTTTTTTTCATGTGGACTTAGTATTTATGGGGTGTTTTAAACTTTAACTATTTTTTTTTCTGTAATTGAAGACCTTACTTTTTAAGGTGTCCGTCAAAGATAGTTGGCTAAAACATTTCGATCTTGCGGGAAACCGCAGTTTAGCCTGTGGATTACCGCAATAAAAAAGATGAAAAAATAATTATCCACAAACAAAATTTCCTTACCTCCTTTTAATCTCTTTACTCACTTTCTTTTGATTGTGGGGAGCAAGAAATTAGAAATAACAACATCAATAAGAATGTTGACTGATTAAATCCTTTTTACATAGAATGTTTGATTTAAATTTGAATAAATGTAAAAATACTTTTTAGCAGTTTTCACTTCGCTTATTTATCGTAGTGTTATTGTAAGTAAACGTATTATTTTTCTTTTTCACAGCAATTTCCTCCACCTCTCTATAGAAGTGGCGTTTTTATTTTTTATAAAATTTAGCAACTTTCTATTGATGAGATTGCCTTACTTGGCCTACACGCAGTAAAAGCTGTAAACTCCTAGAGATAATATTTTTAAAAATCTATTTTCTTTTATCTCTACAATTTTTATCGAACGCAATTAAGTTAAATAGTTCACGCATTCTTGATCGTACACGATTCCCATACCTCTCTTCTATTTCATCTGCGTTGCCGTTTGCAATGCTATGTGTTTTGATTTTATTCGTTGCCAAACCATACATCTGATCTTTTACAAAAACTTTGTGAATATTGTGAAAAAGAAAAAATAATAAATTTTCAGAAAAATAACCCAAGTTTAGAATCGCAATGGAGAGCACTAATTTTAATTGGTGAAAATAGATAAAGACTAAAGTCATGAAATCTACTTAATTAATGCATTAAAGAACCAAGCTAATAATGTGAAAAACATTTCGATTTCTAAAAAAAAATGTACAAATATTAATAATTCAAGGATTATTTAAGTTTAAAACTGAAAAGTACTCGAAAGATAGACCACTATACCTTGAGTCAAATCAAAATATGGAATCTGTCCCATGTGGTTTGGAGGTAAATTTTTAATTTTATGATACCTTTTTACACTAGCAGCTAATTTTAAAAAATCTCCCTTTGTTGCTGGTTTATCTTCCTCACGTGTAAAAATATTTTTAGCAAACTCAACTATACCTGTTCCAATTGCAGCGTTTGCAACTCCAGCCGTACTTATTTGATCTACTTGCATCTTACTTGTCACCTGCTCTTCTTCTTTTATTTGAAGATTAGTGGACTTTAATGCTAGCCCAACATTTTTAAAACGATGAAAGGATACCCGACAGGAATCACTACAAAACTTCTGAATTTTTCTTCTTTTGGGGATAAATTCTTTTTTACAATATTGGCACGTGTAGCAGTGATTTTCCATATTTAATTAATTTACGCGTTAATTGTACGTACAATTAACGCATAAATTAATTAATACACAATAATTATACTTTAATCTTATACCAAATAAAAGATTAACTAACTGAATAAAAAATTATTCAGGAAAATAATTATTATTTTTTAATTTTGAATACACTTTCCAGCAGGAAATCTTGTGCCTCAAAATCTGTAATTAATTTCTCTTTTTTTTTAAACTTTTAGAGGAATAATTTCTTCTTGTTATAATATTGGAAGTTTGAAATTTTTAATAATATTGACTCTCATATAATCTTCTTCTTCTTCTTCTTGTGTTTTTCTAAAGTCTGGAAAATCATCAGCAACACTTCTTTTATGTTTCCTTAAAGCTTCTTCTTGTAATATAAAATGACCAATATATTTTTTAAATCTTTCATCAACTCCCCCATTCACATCATTCATTATTAATATAATGCATCACAAATAAATGTTCTTGATACTTCTTTATCAGAAACGAAAACTGTGCTGGTTCTAACTTTATTTGAAACTCTATTAAATCGAATAAATTTTCGTCTAAAACAATTGAAGAGTGTCTTTAAATTGGATAATAATAAAAGATAATTCAATCTTTAAATAGTATATCCAACTTGTTAAAAAAATGAGTAAATTGCATACAGAAATTTATAATAATAATCTGGTCTAAACTGAACACGTTTTTGAACACGATTTAAAATAAAAAAAAGGTTATTTATCACGTTTTAAGCACTTTAACTTGAATTCATAACCCTGAGGTCACGGGTTCAAATCCCGTTTTCGCTACAAGTATAAACTTAAATTAAATCAACGAATTGTGTCTCACAATTCGTTTTTTTTATGCCTTCATTTTTCTTACTTTTACAAAGAGTACACGATAAGGTACACGATTCAGCTATGAAATTGAATTATTCAGAACCAAAAATATTTACTGGAGGTATTGATATTACTTCTTGGTCTAAATTACCTGCCAAAGAAAAAAAAATAGCATTATCCAAAAGTTGGTACATTTATTATTCATTTAGAAACCCAGCTACAGGGAAATTAGTAAGACAAACAAGTATTAAAGCTGGAGCCAACCTTTATAAAGACAAAAAAAGTAGGTATTATATATTGACTCAATTAAAAGAGAGTTTGGTGTATGTTTTATCAAAAGGTTTTAACCCTTATGAAGATAATTCTTCCTTAGATCAATTTATTGAGCAACTTCTTTCAGATAAAGAAAGTGATACAAAAACCAAAAAAAAAGCTACTGTAAATCCTTCATTTGTTACAGTTAAAAGTAAAAAAGAACAACTCCCCTTCTGCTCTATTAAAGAGTCTTTTGACTTAGCTCTAAAAACAAAGTCAAAAGTTTTAAATCCAATTTCTTATCAAAACTTTAGCAGTCGAATTAATAGATTTAGTAAATGGTTAGTTTTAGAGAAAATTGAATTAAAAAATGACATTTCAACAATAAACAAGAAACTTGTAATACAATATTTGAATACTGTATTACAAGCTACTAGCCCTCGAAATAGAAATAATACACGAACAGATATCAGTTCATTATTTCAAACATTAGAGGATAATGAAATGATACAAGATAACATTATAAAAAAGATAAATGTCTTAAAATCTGTACCAGAAAGAAATAAAACATATACTACCAGTGAACAAAATAATATTTTTAAATACTTAAAAGAGCGTGATACAATTTTGTTTTTATTTGTTCAATTTGTATCATTTAATTATTTAAGACCTGTTGAAGTTTGTCGTCTTAAAGTTAGGGATATCGATTTAATAGATAAAAAAATATATGTGAGAGCTAAAAACAAACCTGTTAAAATTAAAATAATCCCTAACATATTAATTGAGCAACTTCCTGACATTTCAAAACTAAATAAAGATGATTTTTTATTTACACCTGATAAAATTGGAGGTATATGGGATACAAAAGAAAATAATAAAAGAGATTACTTTACAAAACAGTTTAAGAAAGTAAAAGACCATTTTGGTTTAGGTAAAGATTATGGCTTATATAGTTTTAGACACACATTTATTACCAAATTATATAAGGAAATGGCAAAAACAGCAACTCCTTTTGAAGTAAAAAGTAAATTAAAATTAATCACAGGTCACAGAACAATGGATGCACTAGAATTATATCTACGTGATATTGATGCAGTATTACCTGAAGATTATTCAAAACTATTAAAGTAATGGAAAATAAATATTTTGGAAAACTTCCTTTGGAACTATATGAGAACAAAAAACTAGAAGAAATTATAGACTATTTATCCGAGAATAAAGTATGTACGAAAACGGCAGGTGTAAGTTATATTGTTGAACACAAAAAAACCAACGATTTAGGAGTAGATTCTTCAAAAATTAATCATAAAGAAGCCTATAGCAGCCTTAATTTTGAAGATAATTTAATAAATGAACTTTATAGATTTCTCTTAACCCATTATACACGAGGACTTGGAGATTACATAATGGTAGATTTAAATTTATCAAAAGAAACTTTCGGCATGCCTTATAAAGATAAAAGAAATATAGCTTTGAAATATTTTAATCTTTATTTTGGTGAAATTTCAATTCCTATACAGTTTTCGTTTACTTTTGATGATGACAGAAATATTATACCAGCAACCAATTTTCAAAAACTAAAAAGGGTACGTGATGAATTAAAAGGTAATCTCACAAAAAATATTGATCTACTTCTACCATACCTAGCAGGAGAATTAAGTTTTTTTAATCGAGAACTTTTTGAAACAAACACAACAATAACAAAAATTTTTCATTTTGAAAATATACTCAAAATACTTATTAAAATTAATAATGAGTATAAATTTGAAGAAGATGATATTTTTACTCCTCCTCCAATATCAAAAATCATTTATGAAGAATATTCAGATCAATTTCATTGTTTAAAACAAGTTAAATTTATAGAGAATCAAATTACCTCGAATGAGAAAGTAAACAGAGCTTTTATTGTTAGCCTTTTTCATTTTTTTAGCAATAAATTAAAAATAAAAACACCTTCTGGTAAAATTTTTGGAGAAATTATAAACAATTACTTTGGCTGCGATTTTGGTGAGATTGGATTGAATGGATCAGAAGGTAATAGACATTACACAAGAATCGAAAATTTTAAAAATGAATGGGAAAGCTTCACAAATTAGCAGCTCTTTTTAAACATTTCCCGTAAATTTTAAAATTCCCCACACATCCCCCACACATTACCCCTTTTTCTTCCCTTGTAACACATTCAATGTATCACGTAATTGCAGTTAATTAAACGCTGTTAATTAAGACGTTACATTATTCATGTAATTCATAACACTTTTTAGCAAGCATTTATTATTTATTAATAATACTTAAACAAACGTAAAATGAGTACAACAATCAATTTCAGAATTGCAGATGAACACAAGAAACATCTTCAAATTTTAGCAGAAGAAAAGGGCGTAAAAGTGTCGGTTATAGTAAGAAAGATAATAACAGATTATTTGGAGCAACTTGATAATGAGAATCAAGATTTAGAAATTCCTGAAGAGATAATTCTCTATATTCCTGCGAATAATTATCCAAATAATTAAAGTCGACTTTATGTTTCAAAATAAAATCGATGTCATAACTAAAGATTTAGCAGACAATCAAAAACTACTCGAAAACAAAAATCAAGAGAGTAGTTGTTTGGTTGTAAAAAAAGCCAATACTTGGATTGAAGAAGCTAAAAACAGACCCATTCCTAATATGTTATTTAATGAATTGTGGTATGAAAAAGAAGTTTGTATTCTCTTTGCTGATACAAACTTAGGTAAGTCAATTTTAGCGGTCCAAATTGCAGATAGTATTAGTAGAGGAATTGCTATTCCAGGCTTTAAACTAGAAAGTAAACCTAAAAAAGTATTGTATTTAGATTTTGAGTTGTCTGATAAACAATTTGAAAACCGTTGCTCAGAAGAATATCAAAACCATTATCAATTTAGTGCTAACTTTTTAAGAGCTGAAATTAATACTGAGCTTGAAATTCCTAAAGAGTATAAAGGTATTGAAGATTATTTATGTGCTACACTAGATGTAATTATTAAAAATGATGATGTCTCAGTTTTAATAATTGATAATCTTACTTTTTTAAGCAGTGAAAATGAGAAGGCAAAAGATGCTTTAGTATTAATGAAAACTCTTAAAAAATTATCAAAATTAGAGAATTTATCAATACTTGTATTGGCTCATACACCTAAAAGAGATGAATCTAAACCTATTAGTATAAATGATTTAGCAGGAAGTAAAATGTTAATGAACTTTTGTGATAGTTCATTTGCAATTGGCACCAGTTCTCAAGAAACATCATTGAGATACATAAAACAAATTAAGCAACGTAACACAGAGCATTTATACCATACTGATAATGTAATAATATGCAGTGTTGAAAAGGATACTAACTTTTTAGAGTTTCAGTTTATAGAGTTTGGGTTTGAGAAGGATCATCTTAAAACTTATGACACTTCAGATTTAGAAAAAAGAGATGAGCAAATGAAACTATTTATTTCAGAAGGTTTGTCTAATGTAAAGATTGCTGATAGATTAAACTTGTCAGAAGGAGCTATAAGAAAAAGAAGAAAAACCATAGGTCTTTAAGATGATTGCAGCTGATGTTTATACGATAGCAAAATCTCTTCATAAAGAAGAGTTTATCAAGCTATCCAATATGCTCAGAAGCGATGTTAATAAAAGTGATGTGAAATTAAAAAAGAAAAACGTACTACCTGACTTCAAAAGAGAAGATGGTTTGCGTTATTTATTAGAAAATCATATTAGAAAAGGCAAAAAAATAATCGTACCATTCGTACCTAAAAATAAGTACGAATGGTACGAATTAAAACAAAATGAATCATAAATACAAATACAGTTTAGATAAAACCAGTAGAAAATTTATTTGTCCTAATTGCAATAAGAAAACTTTTGTGAAATTTATTGATAATGATACAGAACATCATTTAAATGATGCCGATGGCAGATGTGATAGAGAAAGTAAATGTGGCTATTTTAAAAAACCAGACAACAATTTTATTGCAACTACAAGCAATAATTGTATCACAGATGTAATACAACCTACATATCACAAACCAACAATACTGCAAGAGTTTTGTAACACAAAGCAACAAAATAATTTTGTAACCTATTTATTACAACATTTTGATAGAAAAGACGTGATACAAGCAATAAATAGGTATCACATTGGCACAACAAACTATTGGCATGGAGCAACAGTATTTTGGCAAATAGACGCAAAAAATGTAATACGAGGTGGTAAGATAATGCAATACAATTGTGATACAGGAAAAAGGGTACAAGTACCTTTCAAGCATGTAAGTTGGATACACAAACAATTCAAATTAGACAATTTTGTATTACAACAATGCCTTTTTGGGTTACATAATTTGACTCACGTTATTAGAAAAGGAGATATAGTTTGTATCGTCGAATCCGAAAAAACTGCAATAATAATGAGCATTGTATTACCAAATTTTCTTTGGCTAGCTAATGGTAGTAAAACTGGTTTTAAAGAGAAAATGTTACAACCGATAAAAGAGTATAAAATTGTAGCTTATCCAGATAAAACAGAATATCATAATTGGTGTAAAATTGCAAATTCATTAATTAGACAAGGTTATAAAATTGAATGTAGTAATTTAACAGAAAATATAGATCTTGAAGATGGAGGTGATTTAGTAGATTTTTTATACAATAATTAGTCTTTTATTTTATTGCGAATTGATTTCAAATTGAATTTTTACGTGAGTAGTCACAAGTAAGACCAAAGTTCTATTATCAGCACCTCCACTTTATAAAATTTCAATAAATTGTTAATCAATTAGTTGAGTTTTTTTTTATTTTAATATTTGTACGATTTTTGTACGACTAACTTGTTTTAATCTATTATTTCATAATAAATATCGTAAAATAAAGTTGTTTTTTAAACTTCATTTCGTGCATTTCCTACATTATTATTATTATTATTATGGAAGGAGCAGCTTCCGCTCTTGTTAATTATCTATTTGCATGCTATATTTTAATCAACAAGCACCAGATCTAGAGAACTAAATAAAAATAAACTGGAGCAATAACTAATAAAAACCTGAAAAAATCCGAGAACATTATTGAATTTATAAGCTTATACTCTTAAATATATCGGTTTTCTTTTAGGGGGGAATCTTCGTGAGATGGGGTATAACCCTAAGGTTCTTTAAATCTGAATAAAAAAATCACTAACTCACTAGCTATCAAATAATAACCTCATTAACACTACATACAAGAGATGAAGCATTCTATTTTTCCTATGTTTTGTTTAGGGTTGTAAAACTTCGAGCAGGGGTACCCCATTGTCTCTTAGTGTAAGATATTTTATTATAATTGTACTTTTTAAAGTTAAGGTTCGTGAAATTCATCAAAAAGTGTGATTTTATAATCAGTAAACCAATAATAAAATAATATCTTTAGTATTTAGCGAGAATTATATTACATAAAGTTATCATATCTACTTTATTTTAATAAAAAACGACTTCATATCACATGAATTCAAGAAGAAAATTTATAAAAAAAATTCACCCTAAGCCTATTGTCCAACACCTCTAAACCCCTTATAACCCTAATAAAAAAAGGATTAACGTTGTTATTAGCTCTATGTTTTGTTCAGAACTGTGAAAAGTGGCGTATGGATAAAAACTTCTGTCTTTATGTAAAATTAAATCTATAGGCATATCTTTTTTCTTCAATTTAGCTGTTTTTTATTGTTTTTCGTTGTTACTTTTACTGGAACTACGTTTGATTTTCGAATAAAGAAAATGTTACTGGATAGGCAAAGTATGAAGCAATCTTATTATAATCAGCATACACAAAGGCTTTACCATATTCTACCTAATTGTCTATTATCTTCTTTTCAATAAAGGCCTTTTTTATTCTCTTTTAAAACTCTCTTTTACTAAATTCACTATCAATAAATTTTGATTTATTTTTTCCATTTTTAAACGTGTATGAAAGATTTAGGAATACCATATCCACTTCATAAATATAATTCGTGGTTGTAAAGAATTCATTTGTTCTAAATGTAGTAATGCGCTGTTCGTTCGTATTTAGCATTCCCAAATCAATATTTTGCCATTGTAGGGTCGCTGTTAATCTACTCTCCAGAAATGATTTTTGAAAAGTCAAATTTGGGGAATAAAACCTAGAATCTTCTCCTTGAGCTGTTATTCTTTCAGAGAGGTAGTTAAACGTAAATTGCAATGATGCATTTTCCCAAAAACTGTAAGTTGAATTTAAATTGATTGAATATACAGTTGCCTTAGCGTTGATTGGTCTATTATCAAATTCTCCGTCAATTTGATAGCTATAGATATTAGTTCCAATAAAATTGCTCCAGTTTTTAGTAGGTTTTAATTGCGCTCCTAATTCTAGTCCAATGGTTTTGGCATCACCTACATTTGAGTAAATTCTATTTAAAATAGTGTCGTTAAATATGGTGTTTACTCTATTTACTACATTTTTCACATTTCTATAATAACCAGTCGCAAAAATAGAATTACCTCTTTTTAATTTTTTATTTATGCTCAATTCGACCAAATCGATAAATTCGGGTCTAAGTTCTGGGTCTCCTTGTTCTAAAGTTTCAGAATGTTCACGTTCTGGAAAAGGATTCATTTGAAAAGTAGATGTCCTTTCTACACGTTTGCTATAAGCTGCTTTTATGTTTGTTTTTTCATTGATACTATATTGTACAGATGCCGATGGGTAAAGTTTTGTGAAATCAAATTTGAATGTTTCATCTATTGTATTTGCTTTATCTTTCAGTTCCAAGGTTCTATCCATAACCTCAACTCTTGCGCCAGCAGTATAATCCCATTTGCCATTTTTTCCTGAAAATTGACCGTAAAAAGCGTGAATATTTCTTTTTAAGTTAACCTCACTTGAAAACTCTGGCACTAATTCAAAATCATCATTAAAATCGGTTCGTCTTTCATACACAAAATCGCCAGTATGGTCTAAATTCCTATATTGATAACCTGCATCTAATACGCCTGATTTAAATGGCTTGAAAGTATAATCTATCTGTAAACGAACGCCGTGCAAAGGGTTTTCATTTGTATTGAATTCATCTTGATAAAGTATTGAATTATCGGGAAACCCAAAGTTTTGATTTACTGTGGGACCACCTAAAAGTGTGTACTCATACAAAAATGATGTAGATAGCTTTGAGTTATTTGAAAAAGTGTGCTCATAATCAAAACTTCCTAGCGCAAAATCACTTTTTCTTTCTCTTAGGTTATGGTTAAAATATTGAAACGTATAAAGCCTATTATCACTTTCTGCAGGGAAAACAGCGTGATTGTCAAAATAAACGATATCTGCCAACCTATCCTTACTACGTTTACCTGCAAAAAGCCCAAACGAAAATACATTGGTAGAACCTGGTGTAAAGTCGATATTAAAACGACCACTATAGTTAATTTCATCAAAACTACGCTCGCCAGTTGATGGAAACTGTGTTTTTACGTCATCTATTATGGTAAAGACATCTCCTTCTCGCCTACCACCTAAATCATTACGTTGGTAATTTGCACCTAATGATACATTCCATTGATCATTTCTAATATTGTATGTAGCGTCTATTCCATAACGTTGATGAACTTTATCGTTACCATAAGTTTCAATAGAAGGGAAACCTCCTTTGAAGTTTATTTGTCCAAAAGCACCATCTACAGCTCCTTTTTTCGTTATAATATTCAAAATCCCTGCTTTTCCCTCTGGGTCGTATTTTGCTGATGGCGCCGTAATTACCTCTACACGCGCTATCGCATTTGCGGGTAGTTGTGCCATTAATGTACTGGCATTTCCTTGTACTGGTTTTCCATTAAGTAATACCACAAAACCAGAACTACCTCTTACGTTAATTTCGCCTTGACCATCAATACTTACGGATGGCAAATTTCGAATAACATCGATACCTGAACCTCCTTGAGCGTTTTTAAACTTGTCAGCATCAAAAACTTGGCGGTCTATTTTATTTATAACTGTAGCGCGTTCTCCTTGTATTACAAGTTCATTTAATGTATTACCTAATGTTAATCTTAATATACCCAAGTCTGTTGTTTTATTTGTGCTAACAACTGCAATACCTTGAATTGTTTTAACTTCGTAACCAATAAAAGAAGCTTCAAGGTAATATGTTCCTTTTTTTAAATTATCAAAAACGAAAACACCGTTAATATCAGTTATAACTCCAGTTACCAACTCATTGGTTTCTTGATTGTAAATAGCAGCAGTAGCATATTCTAATGCAAAATTTGTTTTGTCAACAATTTTCCCTGTTACTTGTGATAAAGCACTTAAACAGTTATACATTATTAATAAAATTAATGAAATATTTTTTATCATGATTTATATGTTTTAGTAGGAGTCTCCAGCTCCGTTATTAATAAGTCTTCTTTATATTTTATAAAACTTAAGAGAATTAAATCTATATCTATTATCATGAGTAGTTATATTTTATTACAGCTTCTTTAGCAACAATAACCTAAAATCCATTACCTGAGAACCAGGAACGTCAGTAGCTTTTAATGTCAATATTCCAGTTCCTTTTTCAAGATGAATAGCGCCAACTTTTATACGCTTAAATTCTTTCACAAATCCTTCGCCACGCGGATAAACATCGTCATTTTTTAGTAGTGGAGGATCGAATACCTCATTAATTTTAAAGTTAATTTTAGAGCTTTTGAAACTTAATTCGACAGTAGAACCAATATCCTTTTGAGAACACGTATAAAAAAGATCAACTTCATAGACGCCTTCCGTTAAAACTTCAGCATCGAAAGTAATCTTATCGTTTATTGAAGTCCAGTTTAATAGATACGAACTATTAGGCCAAATATTTGAACGTTTTATTTTCCCGTGGCCAATGGCATCGCGCGCTGGAAGTTGAGTTTGAAACACGCTGGGATGACCAATTGGAAACGAGCGAACGGCTTTTTCGTCTAACTCCGAAGCCACATTGTTTACCCATTTTTCTTTTGCAGCGAACAAGTTCTTATGAATTTCGGGAAATTTATCGGAGACATCGGTGCATTGTCCCAGATCGTTTTCCATATCGTATAATTTGTTTTGAGAATCTAAACGAAATTTCTGAGTTCGAAGGCTGGTTTTTCCTTTCCAGTAATTGTAAATAATTCGTTCGTCCCAATTTGGGTTTTCATCTAATAGTAATGGTTTTATACTAATTCCATCAATTGGTTTTTGTGTTTCAAACTGAATTCCGGCTAAATCAGCTAAAGTTGGTAAAAGGTCAATTGCACTGGTAATTTGTCTTACTTTTTTACCAGCTTTAAGAGTGCCTTGCCATTTCATTATCATTGGCGAGCGCACCCCTCCTTCATCGGTTGAACCTTTTTTGCCTTTCATTCCATCGTTCCAACGCACTCCGTTTGGGCCATTATCCGATAAATAAATAATGATGGTGTTTTCAGACAAACCTAATTCCTCCACTTTTTTTGTAATTCGTCCCACATTCCAATCGATATTTTCGCACATGGCTAAGGCAGCCTTTGTAAATGGTATGTCTTCTTTGCCTTTATCACGATTAAACATTTCTAATTCTTTGTCTTTGAAATTCTCCCAAAATCTATCGGGAACCTGCATGGGCGAGTGGGGCGTATTAAAAGGTAAATACAAAAAGAAAGGCTTGTTTCTGTTTTTTTCCATAAACTCGATTCCGTGTTGCGTGAAATCGTCTATTATAAAACCATTTCCTTTTACAATTTCCCCATTGTGCTCCAACATCGGGTTGTAATAATTTCCCCAGTGACCTGAACAAAATCCATAATAATCGTCGAAGCCTCTTGAGTTGGGATGGTAAGGTGCCTGCATTCCATTGTGCCATTTCCCATAGGCAGCAGTTGAGTACCCAGCATTTTTGAAAATTTCGGCAATGGTTGTTTCATCTAAATCCAATCGTTCGCCACCTGCTCCGGTAGACCAAACACCACCACGAACATGATAACGACCGGTTAATAATTCGGCGCGGGTTGGCGAGCAAACTGGGCTCACATAAAACCTCTCCAAGAAAACTCCGTCACTAGCTAGTTGATCAATGTTTGGAGTAGAGAGGTTTGTGTTTCCGGTCATGCTTAGATCCCCCCAACCCTGATCATCAGTTAAAATCAGAATAATGTTGGGTGGTGTTGTCTTTTCACTTACTTGTTCCAAGGTCGCTTGAACTTCATTTTTTTGTCTAAGTTCCGTTAGTTGAGCTTTAGCTTGCGGTACTGGAGAAATTGAAGAATCCTGCGGTTGACGCAATCCAAAATTCAAATTATAATTCTGTGAAAAAACCGATTGTTGGAAGCAGAAAACGGTCAAGATTATGAAGTAGCTAAATGATTTTTGTGGTCTTTTTTTCATCTTATAACTTTTTTTATCATCTATTTTGGAGATTGGTTAACTACTTGCCTTAACCACCAGTCCCTATCCACATTATACTTGTATTTATCCCGTAGCTTTTCCAACTTATTGCGAAGATTTTTCTCAACATCATCAAATTCAGAGTCATTGATTAAATTATTCATCTCTCCAGGATCCTTCTTTAAATCGTATAATTCGTCAATATCATCTTTAAGAAAATTATCCACCAGTTTATATCTCTCTGTTCTGACAGCGAGCATGTTTGGCCCTGCATCAGGATATTTATCGTCTACATAATATTCAAACATGGCAGCGTCCCGCCACGCTACCTCCTTGTTATCTTTTAAAAGAGGGACCATCGATTCTCCCTGCATATAACTGGGAATGTTGCTATTACTTAGATCAAGAAAGGTAGGTGCCATATCGATATTTAAACACATTTCTTTAATTTCAATACCTGGCTTAATCATTTTCGGGTATCTTATCAACATTGGAATCCGCATAGAGGGTTCATATGCAATGCGTTTATCCGAATATGTATGCTCACCCATAAAATATCCATTGTCACTTGTAAAAACGACAACGGTGTTTTCAAGCTCTCCAATTTCTTCAAGAGTTTCCAAAACTTTTCCCAAAGATTCATCTACAGCGATTAAAGTTTCCAGCATCTTTTTTATTTTTTCTTCCCGGATAGGCCAGCTTTTTCTCGGAAGAGAATCTACCCGTTGATATTTTTCGTGTTTTGAGCTATAAGCTTTAATTCTTTGCCATTCAGGCTTTCCTGAAAAATTCTCTTCGTGCGTATTAAAAGGCGGTTTTGGAATATCTTCCTTTTTATAAATATTTGAATGTCGCGGTGCAGGACTATGAGGTCCATGAACAGCTTTATGCCAAAGACAAAGATTAAAAGGCTTGTTTACATTTCTTTTTTCTTTAAGCCATTCTATTGCTTTATTTGTAAGGATGTCCGTCATATATCCTTTTTCACGATAATCCTTTCCATTTTCATTTACCATTGGATCAAAATATTTTCCTTGACCAATAAAACTAAACCAATAGTCAAACCCTGGGCGAACGTGTTTTTTACCGCGATAATGAGCCATGTGAATTTTACCAACCATTGCTGTTTCGTAGCCCTGCTGCTGAAGAATAGAAGTATAAGATGGATATTTTTTCCAGTTGGGATCAAGCTGACCCTTATTTTGAGTCGCACCATGAACATGGGGATATGTTCCGGTTAGAAAACTTGCCCTTGAAGGAGAACAAAGCGACTGTGTAACAAAAAAATTTGTAAAATTAGCCCCTTCTCTTGCCAATCGATCCATATTTGGAGTTTGAAGAAATGGATACCGGTCATAAAAACCCAAGGCATCATAGGCTTGATCATCAACCATAACAAATAAAAAATTTGGCGGCAATTTCTGTTTGTTTGATTGTGCTATCGAATCAAATGGTATTAATAGTAACAGAAGTACTACAAAGTGAATTTTTTTAGTCATCGTAAAAATTTTAATTGTTACAATATTTATACACGTATTTAATTGATTACTGTCAGTTTAAGATATCCGCCCACAGGAAGAGTATCCAAAATAAGGTGTTCATGAGCCTAAATTTATTTATTCATATTAATAACATCCGAAACTGGCAACTTCATTGTATAATCTGCCATATATACAGGAATATCCCCCAAACGTTTCGTCGTTCTTGTAAGTTGAGGAATGGCCATAACCCAATAATAACCGTTTTTCGTTACTTTATAAGATGTTCCTTCTATTTCAGTAGCCATAAGTTTGGCTTCAATAGGGGTATTGGTTTCTGAAAAATAAAGTACATAATTTTTAACTCCCTCAAAAGAATCCCAACTTATAATGTCGGAATTACGCGTAATTTTCAATGCGTTATATTCCTGAGGACGCCATTCAGCTAAAGTTTGGAAACATAAATCACGTTGCATCTCCTGATAATTTTTATCCAAAACTAGATTATTCATTTCGTTCGGATCTTCAGTTACGTTGTACAACTGGTTAATTACACCGTGTGTATACACTAATTTATAATCACCTAGTCGCATCATTCTTGATGGCAGATTCTTAATGTCACGAAAGCCATTAATGCTCCCCCTGAATTCTGAAAATACGCTCCTATTTGTTGATACTGTGCCACTTTTCAGATATTTAACGATTGATCTTCCCTGGGCCGTTTCAGGTACCTCCCAGCCCATTAAATCACATAATGTGGGCATGACATCGATTAAACTTACTAGTGAATTATTGCTTTGATTTGCCGGTAACAATTTTGGATAAGAGATGATAAATGGTATGTTTACCGCAGCCTCATACATATTATGTTTTCCTGTAAACCCATGTTCAAAAAGATGTTCTCCGTGATCTGTGGTATAGATAATAATAGTGTTCTCATACAAGTTATTCTCTTTTAATGACTGAACGATGCGCCCCACCATAGCATCCATTTCAGAAACACTTGCATGATAAGAAGCCATTACATTTTTTGCTTTTTCGGGCTGTTGGCTCAAGCTACTATTAGACCAATTTGGTACCCATGGATATTTGCCTTTTTTATGAGAATCGTCTAAAGTTTCTGGTAACTCGAAATCTTTGGGGTTGTACATATCCAAATATTTCTTTGTGGTTGTTAAAGCTGGATGTGGTTTTTCAAGACCAACATGTAAAAAGAAATTTTTTCCATCCTTGCTTCGCTCTTTGATAAATTTGATAGATTTTTGAGTTACCACCATATCAAAGTTATCCTCATCATTCTTAACAAGAGAAGGCTTATAATCTGAATTCCACTTCAAATCTTTTCTATATGAACTATAAGCCCCAAAAACACGGTAACGCTCATACGTATCCCGCCCCACTTCGTCTTCATAATGCCCTCCCGGAAAGTTTGTGTAATAGCGCACGCTTGCTTCATCAAAACCCATATCGTTCCCTTCCGGAAGGCTGGGGTCTACATTTTTCTGAAGTTCACCATGCACGTGCATCTTTCCAATACCAGCAGTCACATACCCATTGTTTCGGAATATTTCCCCCAAAGTAACAATGCCTTCATGATAACTTGTTTTACGAAGCTCCCCGGACCCATAATCCTTCATTTCCCCCTTTTTATTCAAAACAGGAGCTTTATGGAAGGGGGCACCGCATGCTTCAGGGTACATTCCTGTCGTCAACGCAGCGCGAGATGGTGCACATACCGGAGCAGCCGCATAACAATTATTAAGCTTTATCCCGGTCACTGCCAACTTATCAATATTGGGTGTTATGGCCATATCACTCCCATAACATCCTGAAGCCTTTTTTTTATGCTGATCTGAAATAATAAAAACCACATTAGGATTCTTATAGTCTATTTTTTGTGCATTTGAAGAAATGGTTGGGCCAATGATTATTAGAATTATCACTACTATTTTTTGATAAAAAAAATGTTTCATCATTATACGTTTTTATATTTGATTACGAATTACAAAAGGAATTAGGTTTTCTCTTGAAATTACTTTTAGTTTTTTAGTGGGCATATATCTACTTTTTTAACTTGATTTTATAATTAGAGTTAGGATAGGTAGGAAAGAGTTTAATAGTAAACTTCTAAAATCTCGGCATTACTTGCCGCATGTACATTAATTTTATGTATAGAAGCAGGGATGAGAATAGTTTCACCTTGCACCAAAGAATAACTAATTTCGTTTTCTATGAGCGTCAAAGAGCCACTGATACATATATAAATTATAAAGGAATCGATTCCTGAATAGTCTTTTTCTAAAGCTCCTTCAATGTTTAGATAATTGGATGTAAAGTAAGGAGTGTGTACCAATGTGTTCGAATAGTTCTTTTCTTTTGAATAATCAGTTTTGTAGTTCTCATGTACTTCAAAATCTATTATATCTAGCGCTAAATCGTTGTGTAATTCTCTTGTTTTACCTGTTTGTTTGTCCACACGTTCATAGTCATAGATTCGATAGGTAACATCAGAAGTCTGTTGGATTTCAGTTAATAACACCCCTGCTCCAATAGCATGAACTCTACCTGCGGGAATATAAAAAGTGTCTCCCTTTTGCACTGTTTCATGATGCATAACATCTAAAATTTTATTCGAGTCTAAGTATTCTTGATAACTCTTTTTGTTTAATGCTTTGTCAAAACCAACAATAAGTTCCGCATTTTCATCCCCCTGCATCACATACCACATTTCGTTTTTACCAAAAGATGCATGTCTTTCTTTAGCAACGGCATCATTAGGATGTACCTGAATAGATAGTGGTGTTTTAGCATCAATAAATTTTATGAGTAATGGAAAATCAGTACCAAAAAAATCATAAACATTTTTTCCTACAAATGCATCTTTATATTCGGCTGCTAGTTGTTGCAAGGAATAGCCTATTAAAGCTCCGTTACAAACTTTAGTTTTACCACCTTCTACATCAGAAATCTCCCAAGACTCTCCAATATTGTCAGCTTGAAACCCTTTATTTAATAGTGTATTTAGTTTGTTACCTCCCCAGATTCTATACTTAGATAAAGGGGTGAATTTTAATGGGTATAGATTCATTTTTATTTTTATTATTTATTATTAGACAGCGTTTCGTGTAAGAATAGTAAGAGATTTTTAAACACGAACTTTTCAGTTTAACACTTAGTGAATTTTTTAATAATTATGTAAAATTGAGAATTTTGCAGTTTTTGTACAATTCTCTGAACTTTGAATCTAGCACTGAAGCACCTATTGTTTTTACACATTCTTGTAACACGTATTTTAACTTCTTAATATTGCTTAAAAAACTCCCATATTTGAGTATAAGCAACGCGCTCTGTTTGTGCATCGGAAAAACCATGACCTGTATTTAAGGCTATCATATATTTTATTTCATGACTATTATCACAATTAGAGTATGTGAATGAACTTAAAACTGTGTTTCCCCAATTGAGATCTTCTTGAGTTGTACTTGAATTGCAGTTGAAATGATTAGCCCAATTAAGTGCACTATTCTGCGCTAACATAAATGTGCCAACAGAACTTACCCCTCCATTTAAGGGAATTAGCCCATCAACGTCTCCGTTAACCTGAAAAACAGACATTGCTTTAGAAGGTGTTAGATCGCCTACACTTATGATTTGTTGACTAAAAAGCGGAGCAATAGCATTAAAATGACTTGTAGATTTACCTAACAGGTTTACCATACCCGAACCATTTGAAAATCCTACGGCATATGCTTTGGATGTGTCTATTAAAGTAGAGGTTGCTAACTGGTCGATAATTAAATCTACATATTCTACATCATTAGCTGTAGTAGGTTCAGATCCTAAATTCCAAAACCCACCATTACTTCCATTATTTGAATGTCCATTAGGGAAAATTCCAATAAATTCTTCAGAATTTATTAGTTCCGTTATGTTGTTATTTTGCAAGAAATTTTGTCCAGAACCTCCTGCTCCATGAAAAAAGAATACAATTGGGTAAGATAACGAACTATTTAAATTTTGTGGTGTTTTTATGTACACTAATCTTGGAACAGAATTTCCATCAATTATTTGATTAATCGTCATTTCATTTGTTCCGCCTATTAAATTTAAAATACCTGTTGTATCTGTTATATTGTCGACATTGCTGCAGCTTTGAATTAAGGAAATACAAAAAGTTATGATAATTATTTTTTTCATTTTTTGTCCTTTTTTTATATTTACAACATAGGGGGGATATATAGTGTAAAATAGACTCCCTTATATTCAAATCCAAAACACTCAGGAATCGATTCGTGTGTTTATGTCAATTTTTCTCTTCCCTTTTTACGCACAGCTCTAATTAACACTAAGGATAATGGTTTTAGCTTTAATTATACAATAAATACTAAAATTACGCTGATAATAGATATTCTATTCTACAAATCTCGAACTCCCTGAGATACCTAATGAATCATACGCTTCAATTAAGTAAACATAATTTCTATCGGGTGCAGCAGTCGTATCCGTAAAAGTACGAATCGATGCATCAAATATTCCGAGTTCAACACCATTAGGTGCTCCTGACTTATTTATTCTGTACAATTTAAGCTCTTTGGTAATTTGCGCACCTTGCAAAAATTCCCATTTTAAATTTATACCTTCCTGCACATTATTAGCTTTTAGGGCTATCACTATTTCATTTAAGCCATCCTGAATAAAGTCTCTTTTATGATCGCGAGGTGCAAAAGGGCTTCTATCAATTTCATCTATATATGGGAAGTTTTTCCCCTCTAAATATTTTTTCAGTCGATACTGATACTGATAAATTAAATATTTATCAGCAGAATTTATTAGGTTGTTAACTTCCGTTAGATCTTCTTTATAATCTATAAACCTTGAAGAGGTGTATTTTACAGGGTATCTTCCGTTTGAAAACCTTGAAAAGCAATATTTGTAATCGTCATCTACAATACCTAAAGTATAAGAAAAACGCGCGCTTTCCTTATCTGAAGAATCAGGAATGTCTGTAGAAATATTGAAGTCAGTATCAAGATTTGCATTGTGATAATCTTCTATAAAATTAAGGTCTCTCCATTCCTGTTCTTCCCCTTCAAGTAGAGTTTTAAATGATTTTCCGTCAATATTTGATCTTGAGAAAGCGAGTTCTGAGAAATCCAAAATGGTAGGCATTATGTCAACATTAGATACTCTTTGCTTGTAGATTTGGCCAGCAGGTATTTTGTCTGGATACCTAAAAAACAAAGGAACATTAAAAAGGCGATTGTACATTTTTTCATTAATTTTTCCAACATTGTAATGCATTCCTTTCATATCGCCATGATCGGAAGTAAAAACGACAATAGTGTTATTAGCAAGTCCAAGGTCATCCAATTTGTCGAGCACTTTTCCAACAAGAACATCTGTCATTGCCACCAAAGCTAAATAATTAGCTACATATTCTTCAACACCTCTGTACCCTCCATTCAGTTCTTTAAGTTTACGCCCAATCCTTGTTGATAGTCCAGTATCTTGTTTAGGACTAAGCTCATCTCCCTCCAGTTTTATTAGATTATTATCCAACAGGTGTTTTGCTATCTTAGTATAGTAAGGGTCCGGAACACTCCATGGGTCATGAGGTGGACTAATACTCATTGTCATAGCCCAAGTATTAGATTTGTTTTCATCTATAAATTCACACACTTCTTTTACAATATTCCATTCATACCATTTTTCTAACGGTACTAAATTCTTTCCTACATCACCCCATTTAATTGGTTTAATAGAATTAAAAAAATATTTTTGCCAATCAGCGGTTAACTGCGTTGGCAAAATAGCTTTCCCTTTTACCCAGCCTCCTTCACTTCGTTCAAAATAGGACTTTTTAGAATAATCAGGGTTTGCAAAATCCCAGGGATATTGCGCTTGCATCTCGTCTTTGTATGGATAATTTTTCCCTGCATATGGAAAGTCGAATTCGGGTGGTGTCGTATTATTATCAAAAAACAATTTTTTATTACCAATATGCCATTTACCTCGATGCCCGACCACATAGCCATCGTCATGCAATATTCTGTCCGACAATTGACTGAATTCTGGAACAATCCCCATTATACCTCGGTTAGGATGTTCATTATCATATACTTTATGCTTCCAACTGAAGGTGCCGGTTACAAGACTTGCTCGAGATGGAGAGCAAGAAGGCAAATTAACGAAGGCGTTTGGAAACATTGCACCTTCTCTAGCTATCCTGTCTATATTTGGAGTTTGAATTAATTTATTTCCTTCTACGCTGGTTAATCCAACTGTTTGCTGATCAGTGTAGATGAACAAAATATTTGGTTTTTCATTCGACTCCTGGCCGGAAACCAATTTTGTGTTTAACGAAATAACACATAACAATACTATAGTTATAATCTTTTTCATAATCTCAACTTTAAATAATATACTCTAAAAATCAGCATTTTAATGCTTTTTATTTGTTTAAAATTTGAAGGCTTACACCTACTATTAATTTCATTAAAGAGGCGCTTTATAAGTATTTAAACTTAACAGGTACTCCTTTCCAGTTTGTTGTCTTTAGCCATTCTGATAGAGCTTTTTCAAGCTCAAGTACATCTTGGGTAAACTTTGGGTTATCAATAACATTCTTCATTTCGTTTGGATCGTTTTCTAAGTCATACAGAAATACATCACCATCTGGATATATATTCAATTTATATCGATCGTTTCTTACCATGAAAGCTCCTTTTGCAGTGCTTAAAATTTCACGTTTCCCCTCAGGGTGGTATTGAATTCGTTCGCAAAATGAATATTTTGGTGCGTCGGTCATGCTTTTCTCTCCTGTAAAGAATGGTACAATGTTCGTTCCACTTACTTTTGCTTTGTATTCTTCACCCACTACCGACAATATTGTTGGTTTTATATCTACTAAACTAATAGGCATAGATGAAACACCAGGTTTGAACAATTTAGGATAACGAATAATAAAAGGTATATTGGCTATAGCTTCGTAAAATGACTCGTTCGATTTCCATGTCATCCCATGTTCACCCATCATATCCCCATGGTCTGCGGTAAAAATAATCAAGGTTTCATCCAGTTTACCTTGTGCTTCCAGTTCACCTAATATTTCACCAACTCTATCATCTAAATATTTCACATTAGCATGATATATTCTTAGAAATTCCTTGAGTCCTTTATCCCCATACCCATTTACCATTCGTCTTGACCACGAATTCTCGAATTTTTGTTCAGGAGTATTGAATTCAGGAATCTTTAATGAATCTGGATTGAACATTTCATAATATGGTGAAGGAGCAAAGTTTGGATCATGTGGCCAGATAAATGAACAGGTTAGCATAAAAGGATCATTTGTCTCTCCGCTTTCTTTAATCCTTGCAATCGTTTTTTTAGCAAGAATACCATCAATCCATTCTTCGGGTTTAATTTTCAATCGTCCCATTTTAGTCACAAAGTCCCTATACTCAATGGAGCTCCATATTGAGTCTAGGTGTTCTCGCTTTCCTTTCATGTAAGGAGTGCCTTCAACGGGAAAACTTTGCCCGTAAAAATTCATATATTCATCAGAGTCCGCTTTTTTAAGAGTTACCCCAGATTCATTAGCTTCCTTTTTGTACTGGTATCCAAAATCATATTGGTCTGGATAATAGGGTAAATAAGGAAGGGAATCACTTTCCACATGCCATTTCCCATAATGGTGTGTTTCATACCCATTTTCTGACAGGATTTTTTCGGTAGTTTCATCATCAATCGTAATACCCTCTTTCTGTCTCCATCCCATATTTTGAACAATTCCATGTTCATGAAGATACTGTCCTGTTACAATTGAAGCTCGGGAAGGTGAACAGAATGGTGTTGTACAGTATGCTCTATCGAATAGAACGCCCTCATTTGCAAGGCGATCAATATTAGGAGTCTGCATTTCACCCCCATAACAACTCAATGCATTGACATTTAATTGATCGACCATAATAACCAACACATTTGGTTTATTTTGGTTACTATGCTTCTTCGATATCTTTTTTGAAGAACACGAGGATAGGCAAACCATTAAGATGGCGATGGTTAATTTTCCAATTGTTATTTTCATTTGATTATAATTATAGTTTTATTATTTATTATTTTAGTGGGTATAACTCTCGTAATTAAATTTATGTATTTATCAGTGAGTTATTTTCTTGTGGTTACAACATTTAACAAATTATAAATGCTAAAATTGAGGTACAGGGTTAAAGTTATTACTTCCTGAGGTTTATAGTTAATTTTAACTGAATCTGAATTTTTTATAGAAAATAGATAACCCAGACTATTTTACAACTCACTTTTTAACGACTTTACCATTTTCACCATTTTTGCCATTTTTATTTTGATTTTAATAACCTCTTAGAAGTATTATATTTAAATATTAATCAATGTTGCTATTGGCCGAAACTTCAGTGATAGGAATGGGCCAGTTATAATCTTCAGGGCCTCTAATCCCTGCTTGTAAACCTCTATTTTTAGGATCAAATGCAAGTTTAATTTTCTCTTCATACACGCCCATACGCGTTAGATCAAACCAACGATTACCCTCCATAAATAGCTCAGCCGCTCGCTCTCTTAACAATGCATCCCTAAAATCTGACATAGTCATTCCTGTACCGTCAAAATCGGCCATCCCTACTGCAGTTCTTAATGTATTCACATCTGCATTTGCAAGTTGAGGAGCTTGGTTAATTTCCGCAAGTGCTTCAGCTCGCATCAAGTAAACATCAGACAAACGAATGACATGCCAGTTTTGCTGGCTCGTAGTTTCAGTCGTTGCATCGCTATCAATGTACTTTGAAGTATAAACCCTATTCAATTTACCCTTGGAATCACCTGTTTCAACATCAAACCTCACATAACCGTCCATTTTTGGGTTTAGCTCATAACGAAGCGTCTCTGTCTCAAATTCATGAATAATGCCATTCACATACCTTGGATCGGTAAAATCTACATTATTTTTAACAAACCCAGCAATTGTCCAATTGGTGCCACCCCAGCCACCTCCACTTAATCCAGCATTACGCGGAGAAAAGAGATTAGATACTGTTGATCCTTGTTCCGTTGCAGAACTACTCTGGACATCAAACAATATCTCAGAATTATTTCCTTTTGTAGGGTCAAAAATTTTAACCCAATCATCCAAAGTAGAAACCAGTTGATAACCAGGCTGATTTAAAGCTAAATCACAATACATTTTACACGCCTCATAATAAGCTGTGTAGTCCGCACCAAAAGCGGCATATGGAGCACACCCTTCACTACCCTCTGATGCAGATCGGGAAGAAGAAGCAATATGAAGATAAACACGCGCCAGCAAGGCCTGGGCAGATGCATTGGTAGCTCTACCCAACTCCACATCCAGGCGTCCCCAACAGTTTTCCGATGCATATTTTAAATCACTAATAATGACATCATAAATATCAGTTAGAGGTGAAACAGGTAGACCATTTTCCTCTCCCGGTTGCACAGGTATTATTCTTAGAGGTACCTCACCAAAACAACGAACCAAATTGAAATAATGTAATGCTCTCAAAAACTTTGCTTCACCAACTATACGAGCTCTCAAGCTTTCGTCCATATCTATTCCAGGAACATTATATATCACATTATTTGCATCCCGGATGGCTTTATAAATTTGGTTCCAGGTATCAGGTAAAGTTCTATTAGATGACGTTAATACCCCGTTGTAGTAATCATTATGTTTCCAACTTGATCTTCCTTGGTCGGAAGAAGCAAAAACATTGGAAAGAAACTGCTGGCTGTAATAACCAAATCCACCTTTCATTTGAGCGTAAGCAGCTGTCAATGCATTGATTGCATCTTGTTCATTCTGATAAAAAAAGTCAGTTCCCGTCTGTGTCTTAGGTTGTTCTTCGAGCAAGCTTTCACAAGAAGTAAGGATTACCAAAACCATTAGTATATATGCAATGTTTTTCATTTTAGTATATTTTTTTAAGGTTATCTTATTCATTAATAATTAAATTTCAAACCAAATACATAGCTTTTTGTACCAGGATACGATCCAAAATCAATTCCCCTTCTTTGCGGATCCTTGTTATAAGATTGCACTTCAGGATCAAACCCCGGATAATCAGTCCAGGTAAATAAATTCTGTGCCGAAGCATACAATCTAAGGCTTCTTCCTGTTCCTTTAATATTATAGGTATAGCCTAGGTTTACATTTTTCAACCTGATAAAAGAACCATCAAAGATCTGTCGATCCGACACACTGAACCTGTCTCCAGAAGTTATTGATGGAGCCGGATTGTTAACATCTGACAGCCTTCCAGCGGCTTCATCGTAACTAATTTGCCCTGAAGCTTTATCTACTGTAAGCGGAGCTATCCATGCATTATTATAGGCGGAAGCTAAACCGTTGGCACCTCTCTGAAAAGCTGCTAATGCCCATGAATCTACCCAAAGTATATCACCTCCTTTTTGGCCTGTGAATAAAACGCTCAGATCCCAATTTTTAAAAGTAACAGTATTGCTTAACGATGCTGTAAAGTCAGGATTTGGATCTCCTATCTGCACATAATCATTAAAATTAATCTGCTGTAAAGCACTTGGATTTCCATCTTGATCAGTATCCACATAATTGTTTACATATTTTATCTCACCTGGTGCAGCACCCGCTATACCACTGTCATTGGCTTCCTCCCAATTCGCATAGATACCTTCGGTTTCCGCTCCCCAAAAAACACCTAAAGGTTTACCCTCCATAAACATAGATGGAAAAGTGTTATTATAACCTACAGAAGGCCCTAATTGGTATTTCAGGTTAGAGTTTAGTTCAACCAGTTTGTTTTTGTTTATGCTCAGGATTCCTAAAACACTCCAACTAAAATCACTTTTTCGAATAAGATCTACTCCTAAACTAAACTCTAAACCCTTATTTTCAACTTTACCAAAATTATCTACCCTGCTCTCGTAGCCGTTTGAAGCAGGTAAATTAATGTATTGAAGCAAGTCATGCGTTTTTTTATAATAGGCATCTACAATCAAATTCAACCTCGAATTAAACATGCTAAAATCTACACCAACATCAAACTGATCCGTTGTTTCCCAAGTTAAGTCAGGGTTACTCAAGTTCTCTTCATAATATCCCGTCACTACCTGGTCATTAAAATTATACCTAATCGGCGAAGTCAATGCCAATGATTGAAAAGGCTGGATGGGGTTACTACCTGTTTTCCCATATGAAAAACGTAGTTTTAAATTTGATATAACCTCAACTTCCTTTAAGAAAGGTTCTTCGGAAACTCTCCAAGCCAAGCCTATAGATGGAAAGATTGCGCTCTTTTTATTCGCTGCAAACTTCGAAGAAGCATCCATTCTTGCATTCACATCAATATAATATTTTCCTTTAAAATTGTATGCTACCCGCATTAAACCAGAAAGCAAACTCTGTTCTCTAAATCCTGCTATTGGCACCTGAATATCTGTTGCCGACTCGAAGGTGTAGTATGATGTTAGATCGCTCCCATAACCGTATGCCTTGTTAAACATACTACGGATATTGTTATTTTCGTATGTTCCAACAACAATAGCATCTAAACGATGTCCGTTAAAGTTATTTTTATAATGAAGGTTAGCTTCAGCATAAGTCTTTATATTTTGCAAAAAAGCCTGTGTAGCTTCTCCATTATTTCTCCTACCCCTGGTAGTGTTGGTTGGGTAATAACTATCACGAAAACTTTTTTGGTAGTTCAAAGCTCCTTTTAGGGTAGCACTCAAATTTGATGTAATTTCACCTTTGATAGTAAGTGACTGAATAAAAGACACCGCTTTTTTTCTATCTACTACATACTTGGCCAGGGTGTATGGGTTTGAAATTGGTTCATCGTCGTTCAATTCGGCATAAATCTCATCCCCTTGTCCCAATTCAAGAAGCGGAAATATAGGTTGAAAACTAAGGGAATGGGACACAACGCCTCTTTGCTGAAATATTTCCCCATTACCAGTAGAAGCTGCATTCCCGTTCGAATAAGAAGCATTTGTTTGGGATAAAAGTGTAATTCTATCATCAAAGGCCTTCCTTTTGGCATTCATATTAAAGGTAGCCCTCTTAAAATCAGAGTTAATAATAACACCCTCGTTGTCTAACAAGCCAAGACTTATTGATAGATTATTACTTTTTGACCCTCCACGGTATGCTATATTATAATTTTTAGAATATGCCTTACGAAACACTTGATCCTGCCAATTTGTATTAATACCTGTTGATTCAGGATATGGAAGTTCAAATGCAGCCACTTCATCAAAGTTCTCGGCTGTAATTGGCTGGGTGCCGTTAAACACAGCCCCTGATCTATTCGGGTTTGTGATGTCTATGTACAACTGGTTCACAACTCTCTGGTTCATGAAATTCTCGAATTCTGGACCATCAAATACATCTATATTTTTAATTACATCTGTAATCGTAGTTTCAACTGTCACTGAAATTTTATCAGTCCCCCTTATATTATCAGCGCTTTTTGTGGTAATCACCACGACACCATTAGCACCTCTCGCTCCATAAATAGCAGTTGCAGAAGCATCTTTTAACACTTCCATTTTTTCAATATCGTTAGGGTTAAGAAAACTCAGCGAACTTTGAGACTGACCGGAACCACTGTTTCCTTGAGCATCCATCAATGGGCTAATGGGAATACCATCCACAACATATAGCGGTTGAGTTCCTCCCAGCATAGAGTTTGTACCCCTTATGGAGATACCAATACCTCCCCCAGGTTCAGAGTTTTCGCTTACCACAAGTCCTGCCACTTGCCCCTGCAGCATCTTTTCAACGGAATTTGTTCTGTTTTTATCCAATACTTCCGAAGTTACCTGAGAAATGGAGCCGGTCAAATCATCTTTTCTGACATCATAATAGCCTACACTAATAGTTATTTCATCCATTTGGGCTATATCCTCCTCCAAACTTACATTTATAATAGATCTCATCTGGACTGCTATCTCCCTCCTTTTTGATCCAAGATATGAAAACACTAGAATGTCATTGCCATTAGCCTTAATATTAAATTTTCCTTTTTCGTCGCTAATAGTGCCTTGTTTAGTTCCTTTTATTAGAACTGTAACATAGGGTAATTGAGCTCCTGTGATACTATCGGTTACAACTCCCGAGATATTCTTTTGTTGCGCCAAAAGGCCAAGAGGCATTACAACTAATAATAATAATAATATTTTCATTTTATTATAGTTTGATGGTTTCATTATTAATTATATTTCAAATATACTTTCTCTTTACTTCTAATCATTAGGTAATAACCCATTGGGGATATCACTTATAGCCACCTTATCAACTAAATACGTTGTGTGTACTAATACTTCTTAATTTAAACTACTAAAATTTAAAGCTTTCTCCTGAAACACAGATAAAGACGGCATCTTTTTATTTTCCTTAAAATACTGCTTTAAAAAGCGTTTACTATCCTTATAAAACTTATTGTGCGTGTGCCATATTTCCTGTTTTCTACCCTTATCATCTATCATCCAGAAACCTACTTGCTCTCCTGTTTCCTTTTTGATTTCATTATTATACATTTCCCAAAAAAGAATAAAAGGAGCGTTCCATTTTAAACCCGCATTAATCACCCATTTTGCACGCTCATTTTGCACTTTCTCACCATACCTGATAAAAGGACTTCCATATTCCCCAATCCATACACGCTTACCTGCCGGCAATCCTTTTTTAGGTTGAAGGTGCGATTCGATATAATCCAAAGATTCGCTCAAAGAAACATGTAACTCTTGCTCTGTTTTAGGTGGGTTTGTTGCGTCATAAGAAGAATAGGAAACATAGTCTGGGTTCACCTCTTTAATGATCGTATTGGTTACTACCTTATCGCCTAATTCAATGCCACGTCGCACTAGGTTCACTTCCACATAGTGATAGATATTAACATTCTTATATTCGGTATCTCTTTTAGCATCGTCAATGGCTTTCTGACGTACCTTCGCCCACTTCAGCATGCCTTTTAGTGTAGCCTCATCAGCTGGCTTAGTACGATCATAGTCCCAACGCAAATGCCAATCTCCTTCCCAGTTTCCTAGATAAAATACCTTGCCTGAGTTATTGAATTCCTTTAACAAATAGCTTGTCAACTCATATAACTCTTCATATAATGCCTCGGCATATAAATCAGGATAGCCTCCTATAAATTTAATTTGATTCGTATCATTTTTCTGACCTTTTGGTTCAGGTGAATATTGCGAAAAACCATACACCCAGATGTGATAAAACTTAAAATCCATATTAAGAACTTTTTTAACTGAAGGTTCTAATTGGGCTAATCTTTTTAATGAGGTAATTTCCTTATTCTCAATAAGACCATAATTCTCGCTACAATATCTTGGATGCATGGAGAATTTAAGTAGATTAGAACCCATGTCTTTAATTTGTTTAGCTGTTTCTACCAACATCGACTCATTCGTAAATTTATATTTAGGCCCCACAGTTTGGGTGCCGACTATATAATTATAATCCTCAATCATTCTTTTAGTAGCATCCTCTTTTGGCTGAGTCTGCGCCCATAAACAATTAATTACTAGTAATCCAATAATAACACAGGTACTCTTCATACAACTTGATTTTATTTTGCTTTTATATCTTATATCTAATAAGCTTATCTGCTGACTCCTTCTTTTAGAATTAACTAAATCAAAACAATCGCAATCGCAAAATGCAAAAGTAAAACCAAATATGGGTTTAAGAACTGTTCAGATGAGTTTAAAGTCTAATCAAGATGCATTACACACTCATTGTATGATGATTACAAACCACCGAAATCATAATACACAAAAACAAAATCGTATATAAATACTGAAAAAAGGTTAAAAACAACCATGTAAATCAACTACTCACCTTCGAGGTAGAGCCTGTTCCTAATAAACGAATTACAAACCCTTATAATAAAAAAGAGAGCTACACTTATTTTTAATTGCTGCTCTCTATTTTTATATTATTAACTCTTATTTCACAGTTTCAGTATCGCGCTAACAGATTTTAGGAATGCGATCAAAGGGATGAAAATCAATTTTCCTGACTTTTCATAAATTGCTTTGGTGTTTTACCGTAAAACTTTTTGAAAACTGTGCTGAAGTATTTCGGATCATGAAAACCCGACTCATAAGCAATATCGGCAATGCGCATATTTTGATTCGATTTGAATAATTCTACGGCATGATTCAATTTAATCTTTATGATTAAATCAGAGGGTGTCATACCTGTTAGACCTTTTAACTTTCTAAAAAGATTTGAACGACTAAATCCTAATTTTTCACAAAGCACATCGATGGTGAAATTCCGCTCAGTTATATTTTCCTTAATTAGTTCTACCGCTGTAGAAAGAAATTCCTCATCAGGTGAAGTATAATTGGCTTTCTTAATATTTTCTTTACCTGCAATATTACCCAGTGCCTGGCGTGTGCGCAATAGATTATTTATTGTGGCTTTTAAAACCTCAATACTAAATGGCTTCTCAACATAAGCATCAGCTCCAACATCAAGACCTTCTACTTTATCTTCAACGTCTCCCAAAGCAGTAACCATCACTACAGGAATATGGCTGGTTTTAATATTGCTTTTTATAATTTTGCACAATTCTTTACCGTTCATTATTGGCATCATTACATCAGTAATAATTATATCTGGATTCTTTTCAACCGCTAAAACCAATCCTTCCTTGCCATTAGGAGCTTCGATTACACGATAACTTTTATCCAGTTCTGCTTTAATGATTGCTCTAAGATCTTCGTTATCTTCAACCAGCAGTGCCAATTTGTTTTCTCCAATTATATCAGGAATCTTATCGTAATCAATATCAATAGTTTCAATAATTTTAATTTCATCCTTTTTAAAGTGCTTGGAACCTTTCTGCAGTTCAACAATAAATGTTGAACCAATGTTCTCTTTACTTTGTAAAGATATTTTACCCTGATGCAATTCTACAATTCGTTTTGCCAACATAAGACCTATACCACTGCCCGAAATACCAGTATGATTAACATTATCACCACGAGTAAACCTGGTGAATATTTGTTTTTGTTGCTTTTCTGGCACACCTAGTCCATTATCCGAAAATTTTATTTTAATATTTTCTTCATTTGATTTTACGAGGATTTTTATTGATCCACCTTCCTCTCCATATTTAATGGCATTAGATATTAAATTATTAATAACACTACTCATTTTATTTTTATCAACCCAAATATTCACATCTGGGGATTTAACTTCCAAGTCCATAAATTTCTTTTCCAGCAAAGGCTGAAAGTCCGAGACAAGCAATTTAAGTAAGCTTTTAATTTTCACTTCCTCCACACTTAGCTTTAATTTCTGCCGTTCAGATTTCTGAAACTCCAACAACTGAGACACATACTCACTTAGACTATTGGCATTCCTTTTTATTAACTCAAAGGCATCTTTGTTACTATCTGTAGGTGGAAGTTGGTTTATCAGTAATTGAATAAGCGTAACTGGTGTTCGAATATCATGAGCTACATCTACAAAGAATTTTATTTTTTCGTCGCTAAAGCGTTGCTGATTCTTGGCGCGACCAGTTAAAATAATAAGTACGCCTAAAACCCCTAAAATGACGAAATACACTATATAAGCCCACCACGTTTTCCAAAAAGGTTTTTTAATAACAATATCCTTACGATACACATGAGGAGACAGCACTCCGTCTGCATTAAAAGATGTAATGTTTAAAATATAAGTTCCTGACGGTAAATTAGAATAAGAAACAGTTCTACTATCTTCTGACAAAATCGGATTTTCATCAGACCCTATCAATTGCCATTGAAACACATCTTTTTTAGGTCCATGAAATTTCAAGACCTCCGCTGTAAAACTTAACGAATTTTGGTCATAATCTAATTCTAATTTGTTCTGGTAATTGATATCACCAGTATTTATAATTGAATTAGACTGAACTCCATTTATTTTAAAATCACTTACAAACAAGTTTGATGCAAACGCATCTTGCTCTAGTTCCTCCGGATCAAAAATAACCGCTCCATCAGGACCACCAAAAGCCAACCTTCCATCCCTAAGTTTAGTGGATGCACCAAAACCAAACTCATTAGCCTCCACGCCCTCTTCTTGACCATATTGCCTAAAAAAAGAGTCTTGCAAGTTAAATCGCCACAAACCTGTAGAAGTTCCCATCCAAAGCAAACCATCATTATCTTGCTGAATAGAATATACGATTCCTAACTTTCTTGCATCTTGTGAATCAAAGTGCTTAAACTCATTCTCCTTTAAATCATAACTATGAATACCTGCATCATTACCAATCCATAATATTTTCTGGTTTGAATCTAGATATAAGGCATGAGCACTGCCTAAAACATTTTGATTAAGATATTGAGGATCCTCTAGTTTTTGAAAACTATAATTCCGTTTATTTAAACGATAAACTCCTGCAGCCGAGGCAACATACATAAAATCATCAGCTCCTTCAAGTATACACTTTATTATTCCACTGGGAAATCGCTGAACAAACTCACCTTTATTATACAAGCTCAAAGGTCCATCATTACCTCCAACCCAAAGCTCATCGTCTTTTGTAAAAGTAGAAAATATAAGATTCAATTTTTTTTGCTGATTTCTTAATAACTCAGTTACATCGCCCGATGCGCTATTTATAGTCAACAGCCCTTCTCCGTAGGTACCGAATATCAATTCTCCTTGATATTCATTAATACTTAAAACAGATGTTTTTTCTAGTTTCAGGGATTTATTAAAATGCGACCACCTTCCATCTTTACTAAGTCTGCCAACACCATCCTCTGTTCCAAACCACAAATTATTCTCCTCATCTTCATAAATACTTCGTATGATATTATTATGGATACTATTTTTCTCATTTAAAACGTGTGAAATATTATCGAAAGGATTGTCTTTTGAATAAAGTAAATCAACACCGATTTCACCAACCGCAAGCCAATAAACGTCTGTTTTATCTATAAATATTCGATTTATATTATTTTGTCTTAACGTATTTTTTTGGTCTGGATCATTCATAAAATGATGCCGAACCTTAAGCGATTTATCTACAACGTACAAGCCTAATCTATCAACAGCAATTACCGCATCTTTATTAGCGTTAAACGCTATATCCCGAACTGAATATGTTTTTAATGATGAATTAAATAATGGAACAAGGATTGTTTTATCATTGTCCTTAACAAAAAGGCCATCTCTTTCTGTACCTATCCAAACTCTATTTTTATCGTCAACAGAAAGTGCTGTAATATCCTTATCCCTGAGCAGGGTATCAACAACATTCAGGTTTCCTTGTTCATAATCGAACACAACAACCCCTTTTGAGGTAGCCGAGTATACAGATTGCTCCTTTAATATTAAACGACGGTTAAATGTAAAGTCAGAATACATAACCTCCCCTAATTTTTTTTTATCCAGATCGTACATTAGGAGACCATGGGTCAATCCAAAAATGATTTTATTATCTATAACACAAGCAGATATAAACTGAAAGGCAGGCTGATAAAACAATTCAACAAAGTCATCCAGATGATATCTATATTTTAAAAGAACTCCATCACGGCCAACAATGTAGAGTTCTCCATTATAGTTAATGACCTCTTTAATGTCATTGTTTTTAGTGTTTGAAAATTCGGATAAAGAATACTGCTCTATTTCATACCCAGAATACCTGTTTAATCCTATAGATGTACCGAGCCACATATATCCCAACGAATCTGTTGCAAAGGCATTCACTGTACCATTACTCAAACCATCTTCAATACTAAGATGTTTTACTTGATAAGCCCTTGCATTCAATGAATATAAAACAAACAAAACTACAAACAACTGTAGAAACCTATTCGTAAATGCCTTCACAATATTTATTAACATTTAATAAAAAATTAATTTCTAATTTAGATATAATAACCTTAATCTACAACTTTATAAAGCTTATTATTCTTCCTTTCTTTTTCACTTCTATTGATAAAATGCTCCATAATAAGCGTTTGGAAAAAAAGGTAATGAACATAAATTCCTAAGGCATCACAAGATTGATCATCAACCAATACAAAAAATAAGCTGGGCTGTTATTTTGTATTATTAAGTAGTACTTGGAAAGATGCAAAATATAAAAGCTACTCGTAAAATAAGTAGTATCTAATTCATTCTATTATTTTTCTATTTAATAAAAAATAAAGTACATCGTGAAACAAGCCATCACAAGCAGTAAGGATAATACTCTAAAATTTTTGTACCACACCACATTTTTAAGCTCTTCCGTCTCTTGTTTCCAAATTTCCAACGTCCATGTATTTTGCTTGACTTTCTGTTCATCAGGCAAATGAGAGAAAATACTAACGATTACATTAACAGCGACGCTTAGAACGAGGATAATTGGAGCTAAAAGAAGGAAATGCATACTAATTTCCACATCAAGCACATACTTTGATATCATAATAATGGCTGCTAATAACAAACCAGACATCAAACCGGCAAAAGCACCTTTTTCGTTAGAACGCTTCCAAAACAAACCTAAGAAAAATGTACCTACAATAGGTGGTGCTAAATACGACGTAATTTCCTGATAATAGGAAACCAGCGAATCAAATTGTTCAATTATTGGCGCCCAAAGAACGGCAAATACCAACACTAAAAAAGAGGTTATACGACCTACCAAAACTAGTTTTTTTCCATCTGCATTTGGATGAAAGGGTTTGTAAAAATCCATAGTAAATAAAGTAGCTACAGAACTTAATGTAGCACTTAAAGTAGATGTAAGTGCTGAAATCATAGCTGCTAATATTAATCCAATCAATCCAACAGGAAGTAACTTTACAATCATACGTGGATATACTTGGTCGGTATTAATACCAAAGTTTGATTTTAGGGAGCTTCCACTTATCATGTCAAATGGCAAATTATCTACACCAAAAAGATTTGTACCTCGGGCAATTAATCCAGGTAGTATAAAAATAAACAAGGTGAATAGATATAAGAAACCAACAAATAAAACCCCTTTTCGACCATGATCGATTGTTTTAGCAGACAAAACGCGCTGCACCATCACCTGGTTGTTTCCCCAGAAGTAAAACCCTAAGATGGGAATTCCAATCCACATACCTAACCAAGGCACCGTTGGATCGCTCATTGGACGCGTTAATTTTAACCAAACACCATCATTAAAACGTGTGTATAACTCTTCCCATCCTCCTATCGAGTCAAGCGCGAAAAAATACAATATAGCTGATCCAATTATGAGTACTGCTGCCTGAATCATATCTGCATAAATAGCTGAAGACAATCCTCCAATAATAGTATAGCTGCCTGCAATAGCAGCCATTATAACGATAATCGTAAACAACTCAAAATCGGGAAAAATAAGCTTAATAATTAATGCGCCTGTATAGAGTGTTGCCGCAGCATCTAAAAATATATTTCCAAAAATGGTGATGAAGGAAAAATAATATTTCGATTTTTTATCAAAACGTCTCTCTAAGAATTCTGGTATCGTGAAAATACCTGATTTTATATAAAAAGGAAGAAAAAACAGGGCGAAAAACACCATCACTAAAACCGAAATCCAGTTATAATTAAATACGGCAATCCCACTTATAAACCCTTCGCCAGAATGTCCCATTAAGGTAGAACTGGAAACACTTGCTGCAAATAAGGAAAGACCGATGACAGGCCAAGTCATACTTCTACCTGCCAAAAAGTAAGAATCTGAATCCGAACTTTTACCATTTTTTAATGCCCACCAAATTATTCCCGCCAAAAATACAACAAGGATGGTAATGTCAATTATACTAATATTCATAATATAAAAATTTAATAAAAGGCTCTGAGACTTTATGTAAGAGATTATCCTCTATGCTCAAAATACTCTTGTCTGATTAATTCCTGTTTCAATGAAAATTTTATATTTCATTTCTAACATTGTACTTATTTTGTGTTTTGCTTTATAAACTGTACCAATTCATGAATATTTGCAGTTGCCACACAACACCACTGGTCTGATGCACCATAGTAAACATATAAGGTATCATCAACAATAACATTTCCAGTTGGAAAAACTACACCCCACTTATACAGTCCATTCTTTTCAATATCCGTTTCTGGTTCTAGGATAAAATCTTTTGTGCGATACAAAATTTTGGTAGGGTCTTCTAGATCGAGCAAACAAGCACCTAATCGGTACGTGAAATTTTTATCTACCCCATGATACAGCATTAACCAACCCTCAGTTGTGCGCAATGGCGGCGTGTTACCGCCTACTTTGTACTCCCACCATTCTTCACCTTTCAGTAAAAGCGTACTCTCTACATTCCAGGTCATCATATCTTCAGAAGACTTAATCCATATAGCAGGTGTTTCTGTATTGTATTTCGGGCCAACATAGTTCTTAGGACGATGCAACATAAAAAACTTACTATTTACTTTTTCAGGAAATAAAATAACATCACGATCATCTAGACTAGGCTCGGTTAACCTACCTACTTTTTTAAAATTAACAAGATCTTTTGAGACAGCTAATGCAGTATTTCCAACATTCTCTCTTAAACACTTTGGTGCAAACTCACTAAGTTTTGGTGCTTCAATCTGATCATATTCATTTTTCCAATACTGTCCGGGAGGATACGGACGAAAGGCATAAGTCATATAATACTCATCGCCAAATTTAACGACTCGTGGATCTTCAACAGAACCAGCATCAAATCCGTTTGGGTCTGGTGTTAATACAGGCTTATCTTGTACACGCTTAAAATTGAATCCATCGGTACTTGTGGCTAAGCCTATGTGTATATTGTGTTCTTTGTCTTCTCCTGCAGCTCTATAAAATAAATAAAATGTACCATCTTCATACCATGCGGCTGGATTAGTTGTCACCAAGCTTTCCCATTCATTTTCAGGGTTAGGTGATAAAATAGGGTTTCCTTCAAATTTCTTTAGCTTCATCTTTGTCTTCTTTAATTCTGCATTCCATTTAAATACTCTACAAATGGTTGAGTCAAATATATTAGACATTAAAGAAGGCAAGGTTTTATAACTGGTCAAGTAGTATTAAAAGATGTTCAAAAAATTATAATGTTCTGATATTATGACTTTTAAACATAATTTTTATTCTCAAAATATAAGATTTTATGGCCTTACCTGAAAATGTAGCTTGATTCTGACGGCTTTGTAATTGAACTACTAAAGCTAATTGAACGACGAGAATACAAAAACGAGAGAACTCATAAAATAAAAGTTGTTTTGTGTATCAAAAGATACTATTAATTGTAAAGATTTATTTTTCACCAAAACCAAAAAAGATACTTTAGATAGTCGATTTTCATTTGAGAAGATTAATAAAGGCATCCATAATCGATTCAATGTCGCCTATTGATTAGTCTTTAAACTTATCTGAACAGTTCTCAAACCTATATTTGATTTTTCATTTGGAGATTGTGATTGATAAATTAACAATATAACAAGATGAAAAAAAATTACATTTTAACGTTATTAATGATGCTTTGTTTAACTGTTACTTCTTTTGGACAAGAAATGATGCTAAACGGAGGGTTGGAAAATTGGATTTCAAACACACGTCCAACTGATTGGACCACCTACCAGAATATAACTCAAGAATCATCAGAAAAACACGGAGGTTCTTTTTCAGCTAAACAAACAAAAGATGCTACAGGTGGTTATAAAAAATTAATTCAAAATATTCCAAATACGACCGTAGGAGAAAGTTATACTGTATCTTTTTGGTATAAAATAGCGCCTGACGCTGGAAGTGTTGTTAAAATGTGGTCTAATTTTAGAGATGCCAGTGGCGCTTTTTTAGACGGGACTACAGCTGATATAACTTTGCCTGTTAATGATAATGCTTGGACAAAATATGAGGAAACTGTAATTGCACCAGCTACGTCGGTGAAGTTTTGGTTTGAGGTAAGAACATATAGCAATACAACAGTTTATTTTGATGATTTTTCATTTGTCCGCAACCCTTTTACATGGACGGGAGCTGCTAACAATAATTATAACGACGCTGCAAACTGGTCTACGAATACTGTCCCTAGCGAAAATTATGATATTATAATTCCTTCAAGTGCAACGATAAATATGCCAGCAACATTAACTGTTAATAGCATGTCTATTGCGGCTGGTGCTTCTATCATTTCTACTGGAACTATTACGGGCTCAATTAGTTATACAAGAAATATCCCTACCGATAACTGGTACTTAATTTCTTCACCAGTAGCTGACCAAGATAAGGACGCTTTTGTAAGCGCTTCAAGCCTGGCAATAAGTGGAATTAATGTTGGTTTTGCTGATTACGAGAATAGTACAGGGGATTGGTCTTATTACCAATCTGGCGCAAGTGGAACAGGAAACTTTGGTTTAGGAGAAGGCCATGCAGTAAAATTAAATACAGCAGGTGATGTCGTTTTTACAGGAACTTTTAATGATGCTGAGAGTATTGCAGTATCAAGTACTCCTGGATATAACCTAATAGGAAATCCTTATTTGACATCTGTGTCAGTAAAAGAAATGTTAGAAGAAGCTAATAATGCAAACTTACTATTGGAACAAACGGTGTGGTTATGGGATCAAGCATTAGGAACTTATGATTTAAAGAACATAGCAGATGATATGGAAATTGCGCCTGGTCAAGCCTTTTTTGTCTCAGCAGCACAAACAGGTAGTTTTAGTATTAATGAGAGTATGCAAAGTCATAGTTCAGATACTTTCCAAAAAATAACTACAAGACCAGAATTAGCCCTTACCTTGAGTAACGGAGCGGCAAGCAGAACAGCATCTGTTTTTTATATTGATGGAGCTACAACAGGTTTTGACAATGGATATGACAGTTCTATCTTTGGCGGTTTGGGTAATGAATTTTCAATATTCACACATGCAGTTGCCAATGGTTCTGGAAGAAACTTAGGAACTCAGTCTTTACCAGATAACAATTTTGAGAACATGATTGTACCTGTAGGAGTAATTGCTGAATCTGGCAGTGCTTTAGAGTTCTCTGCAAGATTAGAAAATTTACCAGAAGGTATTAAAGTATTCTTAGAAGACAAAGAAGAAAATACATTTACACGCTTAGACGAGTTAAATGCATCTCATAAAATTACTACAACATCAATTATAAATAGTGTTGGACGTTTTTATCTTCATACAGCTAAAAGTGTTCTTAGTATTTCTGATGCTACTTTAGATAATGTAAGTATTCTTAAAGTACATAATTCTTTAAGAATAAGTGGTTTACAACAAGGGAAAGCTTCTGTTAAATTATTTAATGTACTTGGAAAACAAGTTTTAAATTCTGCTTTTGAATTTAATGGTATGAAAGATATTTCTTTACCAAGAGTAGCAAAAGGTATTTACATTGTTCAGTTAGAAACAGCAGAGGGTACATTAAACAAGAAAATAATTTTAGAATAATTAGTAAATATAAATCACAATGAAAATAAAAAAAAAAATAGAGAATAATTCTCAAGATATTTCACGTAAAGATGCTTTAAAAAAGATTGGATCTTACAGTAAGTATGCGGCTTTAACTGCACTAGGTACTTATATGATATTAAACCCACAAAAAGCGCAAGCTATGAGCCCTATAGATCCAGGGTTAGATTTTTAAGTAGTTATGTAACTTTAGCTGGTTACTGCATGCAAGTGACTATTATTAAAGAGATATACGTAAAATAGCAACTACAAGAATTGTTTATATTAGAAGAATAGTGAGAAAGAAGGCTCAAGAATTCCCACCCCAAAAGGGTGGGCTTCTTGTAACTGGGGTAATCTTTTTCATTTTATAAAAACAGTATTGTGTTCTAAAGTAAAGTCTTTTTGGCAGTTTCTTCCAGTTATTCAAATTTTCTTTTTGTAGATGATCATTTTGGTAGTTTGTAATCATCAGTTAATATGTATTGGTTAGCCTTCAAACTTATTTGTACAGTTTTCAAACACATATTTAGTTTTAATATTGCAAATTGCAATTACAAATATAAAAATAATGAAAAGAAAATACATTTTAACTTTATTAATGACCCTTTGTCTAACAGTTACTACTTTTGGACAAGAACTAATGCTAAACGGAGGGTTGGAAAATTGGACTACAGATACAAATCCCACAGATTGGACAAAGGCAGAGGGATTAGTAAAATCTACAGATGCTAACACCGGTTCTTTTTCAGCTAAGCAAACAAAAGATGCTTCAAAAGGTAGAGTAAATTTAACTCAAAATATTCCGAAGATTACTGTAGGAAAAATGTATACTATCACTTTTTGGTATAAAATAGCGGTTGCAGGAAAACCTGTTAAAATATGGTGTAATTTTAGAGATAACAATGGCGGTTTTATAGGCGGAAATGATCCTGATATACTAAGAGCTAATTTGGATGTTAATGGTAATTCTTGGACAAAATACGAGGCGACTGTTACTGCACCAGCTACAGCAGTAAAGTTTTGGTTTGAAGTAAGAACGTATAGTAATACAACAGTTTATTGGGATGATTTTTCATTTCACCAAGATTAAGCACCCATTATTAAGTGCGTACCATATGTTGATTAGCATTTAAACTCATCTGAACAGTTCTCAAACCCATATTTGGTTGAACTTTCGGAATTTGGGATCACTAATATAAAAAACGTAAAAAGATGAAAAAAAATTATATTTTAACTTTATTAATGACTCTTTGTGTAACTGTTGCTTCTTCTGGACAAGAACTGATGCTAAACGGAGGGTTAGAAAATTGGACTACAGATACAGCCCCAACAGATTGGACAAAGGCAGAGGGAGTAACAAAGTCTACAGATGCTAACACAGGGTCTTTTTCAGCTAAGCAAACAAAAGATGGTTCAGGAGGTAGAATAAATTTAACTCAAAATATTCCAAATACTGTAATAGGAGAGAGTTATACTATAAGTTTTTGGTATAAAATAGCCCCTGGAGCTGAAAAACCTGTTAAAATGTGGTCTAATTTTAGAGATGATACTGGTGGCTTTATAGGTGGGAATGATTCTGATGTAATAAGAACTAATTTGGATGTTAATGGCAATGCTTGGACAAAATATGAGGAAACTGTTATTGCACCAGCTACATCGGTGAAGTTCTGGTTTGAGCTAAGAACATTTGATAATACAAAAGTTTATTGGGATGATTTTTCATTTTTCGATAATGCTACATTATCCACTGTAAAAAATAAGGCTATCGTAGGTTTTGCAGCTTACCCAAACCCAGTTTCTAACGGAATTTTAAATATTTCTTCTGCTAGTGACTCTTTGAAAAATTTAACACTTTTTAACCTTTTAGGAAAACAAGTACTTTCATCAAGTTTTTCTGGTGTACAATCAAATGTTGATGTATCTAGTATTTCTGATGGAATTTACATTTTAAAAGTAACTGAAGCTGGCAAAACCGCAACTAAAAAGGTAGTGATCAGATAATTTTACCGTTATATTTGTTTATAACACCTGGTTTGCTTTTAAAGGTTATTAAATCTATCTCTTAGCTTAATAACCCTTAAAAGTTTACTTTGTGTTTACGCCTAATAATTCTATATGAAATTGAAAATCAATTTTTTACTTTTTGTTTTAACTCTTTTTTCATTTAATTCAGTTTTTTCACAACAAATTGAATTCCCTATTGAAGTACTTGGAGATGAAGGGCTTACCGTGTCGTCGTCATTTACAATTGATCAAGAGCAACTTAACAAAATTAACAGTACCGATAATTTATATCTAAGAGCGAATAATCTCGGGTATCAAGGAAAGGCCTCTGTTCAAGTAAATGGTGGGAACTGGATTTTGCTAACTAATAATTCAGTGAAAATTTACAGCCCTGAAAAAGAGCGAGGCGGGATGACCAATGGTGGTTATAATACGATTCGTTTTACCGTTTCAATTTCAAATTTTCAGGTGGGTGTAAATACCATTGCTTTGCGTTTTAATTATTCTGATGGAATTTCTAATGGTTACCGAGTCATTGATCTTGATGTATTAGATGCTACTTCTGAAAGAATATTAAAAAATAGTTCCTATTACGTTTTACCCGGAACTACAACTCGTGATTATGAAACTAGTTACTTTATTATGGATGCTCCAGAAGATTGGAAATCGCCATATTATACTGAGACTGATGGCGAGCCAGACGATTTGTTTGATAAAGTGTTTCAAGGTAAAAATCTCTGGTACTATGGAAGGAATGGAGCTCCCAGTGTTGAGGGAGACCCGCTACTAAATAATTATTTACCAACTACTGAAAAAGGCTTTTGGTATGGCTATACTAATTTAAGCAGTGGTAAAGAAATAAAGGCGAAATGTACTAGCTGTCATTTGCAAGATGGTAGAGACCTAGAAATATTTTCATATTCAAATATATCTATTATTGAACGTTCAAAATTTCATGATCTTACTGAAGAAGAGGGAAAGTTAATTGCTACTTATATTAGGTCTTTATCTGAAGAAGATCCAACATCTGGTAGCATTGGTCGCTATGGGCGTCCTTGGAATCCTCCTTATCAACCAGGGCCGCAATTGGCGAGAAAGCCTATTGAGCAGTGGGCCGCTGGAGCAGGGCTTGATGCTGTGTTAGAAGAAGATGCTGACATGTTTCCATACCTTTTCCCTAATGGTGTAAGCCAAGAAGAATTGTATAAGGTATTCGATTCAGATGCTACCAGCGATCGAACAGAAATTCCGGTTGCTATCCAATTCCCAGACTGGAAACATTGGTTACCCATTGTTCACCCCATGGATGCCTATATTAAAGATGATTATTGGAACGATGCATCAAAAAATTATGATCCTAAAGAAGGATATAAAAAATTCAGAAAACATATCCTTGATAATTTAAGCACCTATCAACAGCAAAACATTACAGCCCAACAAGCTAGTAATTTAATGAAAGCTAATTCTGCTTTTCATAGTGAATATAGACGGTTTCTTGAAGACGGGAGTTCTAACATAAAACAATGGAGAACTGAAGATGGCACTGCAACCTCAAAAATTGCAGATGATATTCCAAGAGAACTAGCAGCTACCAGTTTAGCGAGACTAATGGCTGTTCAGTATTTTGAAGTTATGAATGAATTTAATTTTCAAGATAAAGCACATTGGTTTACACAAGTTGATGAAGAAGATCATCCGCAAGCCCGACAATGGTTTGGTGAAAGCTACCAAGTATATGAAGTTCCTCCACATTTTCAGGCCTCTGTTGCACTAGAGGGGGCTATTGGAAATGGCAATTCTTTTAAGGGCCAAGAAGATTTTACTGGAAAATATGAGTCCACAAATTGGTATCATTTACAATCTATTGTTAATGGTGGTGAAGGTATGATGCGACAGAATAGTCCCGTAGATTATAATTACCAAAATATGTTTATTTTAAAAGCTAGTAGCTCTTCGGGTTTTTACGAACCTCTGCGATATTATCAGGCTCTTAATACAATGTACAGAACAAAAACTTGGTCTGGCGGAGGCGGACCAAATACGAGTAACGGTTTTAGAATACGGGTGATGGGTCCGTGGTTTTTCTATGGTATGACTTTCAGAAGAAATTTTGAAGGATTTGAAGAAGAAGAGTTCCCTAATCTATTAAACGAATTTTCCCCTAATTTACGTGCACGAGTCACCAACGCATTATTACTGCAATTTTTAACAGAAGTTGAGGATGGTGATGCCGACACCGATGGCAATTTATACAATGAAGGTCTTAACAAACTATATAATAAATCGGATGGAAGTATTTACTGGGAAAGATATACGGGTAATAATGATGCGAGTAACAAAATTGAACCAAAAGATATTCTAGAATCTGAAATACGTAAGGGAGATGATATATTTGACAGCAATGTAGTAGGAATGTGGGTAGATCAGTTTTACTATTTAATTCCCAAGTTTTATGATCTTGGTTTAGATGATACTATCCTAGAGCGACTCATAAATTGGTGCGCTGCTGCATGGCCATTGATAAATTGGGACGCGCTTAGAAAAAATCTTTCGACGCCAGAGCTTACTAGCGATAAGGGCATTTACCTGTCTTACAGTAATAATTATGAAGCTGTTACCATACATGGTTTAACTAATGGCGTTTATAACTTTGTAGTTTATGATTTGCATGGAAGGAAAAACTATAACCGCAGACTTAAAATAACCGGTAACTCAATAATAATTGATACACAACGTATGCGATTAGGAATTTATGTTCTAAGCTTAAGCGACAGTAAAGGTAATACAAAAGCTTTTAAGTTTTTTAAAAAGTAAATATTAGGTCTGGCTCATTGCTAAGAATGAACGAACAGTTCTAATGAAATAAAAAAGTAAAACAGAAAAGTAGAATATGTACTAATATAGTAACAAAAATATTTAATTATAGAAACACATAATATCATTTTTGAGTTAATATAAACTACAAATGAGGCAAAACATTACATATTCAAAAATTTAAAACGAATATATACGATTATTAAAAATAACTCTCTAAATATCAACAATTGATAAATTTTAGTTTGCGTAGTCAGTTTTAAATACGCGACCTATAAATATGTCATAAAAAAACTGAAGATTTTCAGAAGAAAAAAATGAATTTATCAAAAAAAATGAACAAAATTTACTGTAAGATTTTCTACTGTACTTTAATTTGCTTGTTGGGCAGTTGCATACCTAAACCAGAAACAAATAAAGCAAAAAATAAACTTATAATTGAAGGCATGGTATGGATTCCTGGGGGTGTTTATGACCAAGGAGCTTCTAATAAGGATAAAATGGCATTGCCTCATGAAAAACCAAAACACAGTGTGCGGGTTGACGGATTTTATATGGACATCACTGAAGTCACCAATGACCAATTTTCAAGATTTGTAAAAGCCACTAAGTATATGACCACTGCTGAACAACCAATAGAATGGGCATTAATCGCGTCACAACTACCCGAAGGCACCGCAAAACCACACGATTCTATACTTCAACCCGGATCTTTATTATTTAAAAAAACAAAAATGTCTGTACCCAATTTATATGATTTTTCTCAATGGTGGAAATGGAGTATTGGCGCCAATTGGAAACAGCCTAATGGAAAAGGAAGTTCTATTGTTGGTAAAGAAAATCACCCTGTAGTGCATGTATCTTTTGAAGACGCCCAAGCCTATTGCACATGGGCAAGAAGACGCCTTCCTACAGAAGCAGAATGGGAATACGCAGCAAGAGGTGGTAAAAAAGATAAAATCTATTTTTGGGGCGATTTTGTTGAAAACCTTTCGTCTAATGTGAATAGCTGGGAAGGCGAATTTCCAGTTTCTAACACACAAGCAGATGGGTATGAAAAAAGTGCCCCTGTAAAAACATTTCCTCCAAATGATTTTGGTTTGTATGAAATTTCTGGAAATGTATGGGAATGGACCAGTGATTGGTACAATATCTATTACTATTCAACATTAGCTTCTAAAACCGAAATTTCTACAAATCCTATAGGGGCGGATACTGCCTACAATCCCAACAACCCCAAAATTAGTGAGAAAGTTATTAGAGGTGGATCGTTTTTATGTAATGCTTCTTATTGCGCGAGTTACCGAGTATCATCTAGAATGGCTACAGACCCATCTACATCCTTAGAACATTTAGGATTTAGAACAGTTGCAACTCCAGAAATGGTCAACGTAAAGGATTAACTTTATATAAATCCTCCCTAAAATAGTTCGATTTCACTTCCTTTAAATGCATTTTAAAAAACTTAAATCATTAATGATCAGTATGTTTTTTTTTTGTTTTTATAATTAATAGCCTAAAATAAAGTTGTTTTTTAAATGTTTGCAGGAGTTACATAAAAGGAGAAGTTTCAGATATCGAATTATGGTCAAAAACAGAAAAATTAGGTTTTGTAAATGTAGTAGATGCTTTTCAAAATCTAAACGGATCAAAGGTTCCTGATATTTTTTATTAAAAAAATATAAATCAGGTAATAAAGAAATAATTATTAAAGACAATCTTTTAAAGCTAAAAGAATCTTTTCATTTCCAAAACTTTAATCAAGAAGTTGAAGCTCGTTGGAATTTGGTTGAAACTGCTTGGAACCTTAATCTAAGTCCTAAACTTCTTGAAATTAAATATGACGAAGATAAATCCTTCTTCTTTTTAGAAAATGATTTTATAAGAAGAACTGACATAACTTCCATTAGAGATTCTTTAAATGGATATCAGAAAGGTAAATATTTTTATAGTTTTCAATATATTTCAGTTGTAAGTGGTTCATTTAATTTATGTCAAGTTGCACCTTTTATACCTCACCTTAATAAATCAGTTCGCAATCATTTTAGAGCAAATATAAATGATGTATGAAATCTTGTTTTAGCAGATAAAGATTTTAACAGAAATAAATCTGATAGAATTCCAGATAAAAAAAAATTACTCAGATTGTTTAATAGAAATGAGTTTTACTTTCAAAGTAAACACCTTTTAGCTGAAACAATTATTAATCAAACAGGTAAGACAAAACAAAAAAGAATAGATTTTTTAAGTACACAATATCAATTAGCATTAAATTCTGCAATTATTAATTGGAAACCAGAATTTGAATTAAATGGAATTTTTAATGAGCGTATTTAGTAACATTGAAGAAAATAGAATAATATATCAAGGAAAACATTTTTTCTTAATAAAAGATGTATATCCAGTTTCACCAGGACATATTTTAATTATTTCAAATAAAGAAAAATTAGACTATTTTGAGTTAAACAAAAATGAACTTAAAGAGTTAACAGAACTAATTTATAAAGCAAAATAAATAATAGAAATTGAATCTAAACCAGATGGTTATAATATAGGAATGAATTGTGGAAAAGTTGCAGGACAATCGATAATGCATTTTCATTGCCATATTATTCCAAGATTTAAAGGAGATATGCAAAATCCAAAAGGAGGAGTGAGACATTATGTTGAAGGAAAAGGAAATTATTAAAATATACATTAGAAAAACTAAGTTAGAAATGGTAACTTAGGTTGTCGCTTTCTTTTTGTATCAAAAAAAATATTACATTTGAGTAGAAATTCATTATAAATCAGAGTACACTATTCGGTACACGATTTCATTAAAATAAAGCATAAAAGGGTAAAATTTGAATATTTAAATCAAATTCATAACCCTGAGGTCACGGGTTCAAATCCCGTTTTCGCTACAAGTATAAACTTAAATTAAATCAACGAATTGTGTCTCACAATTCGTTTTTTTTATGCCTTCATTTTTCTTGCTTTTACAAAGAGTACAAGATAAGGTACACGATTCAGCTATGAAATTGAATTATTCAGAACCAAAAATTTACACAGTTGGTGTTGATGTTGCCTCATGGTCTAAACTAGCTCCGAAAGATAAAAAAAATTACTTGGAGAGGCTTTTCTGAGGACTTTAATTACATTCATTTACAAGGAAACAGAAATAAATCTGGGGGAAGTAGAATTGTTCCAGTACCCTTCTATGTAAAGGATATACTTGTAAAAGGAGAACCGCATCATAATATCTATTCAGGAACACCTCAACCACTAAATCAGGATTACTTTAAGAACCTTTGGAGTCGTTTTAAGAGAAAATAAAATACACTTAAACAAGCAACAAACACTTTACTCATTTAGAGACTCAGGAGCTATAAAAATCTTTAAAAGAGCGGGCTCCTTATCCAAACTACAGAAAGCGATGGGACACTTGTCTATAAATGTAGGTTTAACGTATATAAGAGGTTTAGATATAGCTGATTTAAAAGATAGAGTATAAATCTGAATTTTTAAGAGAGTTCTTGTAAGTAGGTACTTTAGTTTCCTTTATTTAAAAATACCCGTTTTATGAATTCAGGATTAGATCCTGATATAATAAACGAAATGCTAATATGCCAATATGTTGCAATATAAAACAACAAGACAATCATTTGAAACACCCTAAAATCGACAAATTGTGAACTCAAAAAAACGATCAGTCCAATTCCTAATAATCCTAAACCATTCCATATAATAGCGTCTTTCCAAAATACATTCAAACGCTCTTTGTTTCCTTTAAATATGTCGCTTCGAAAAAGCGGTAGCATTCCCCAAAACGCAAAATGGTATAAAATTAATACCATCCAACTAATCGGTTTAAAAATCGTCAATAAACATAAAACTGGTGCTAAAACTAACCATGGATTAGAAACTAACAACCCCTTAATTGACTCCAATTTATAAAAGTGTTTTTTGGAAATAAATAGTAATGATAATAATGACAGAAAAAACACAACATAACAACATAAAATCAAAGAATCATACGCATTAAAATCACCTCTGCAAGCAATTAAAAATGAGCTCAAAACAATTAAAAAATAGAGAAAATTGAAGAAGATGTTTTTTTCAAAGAAGGATTTGTATGAATACGTTTCGGAAATAGCATGGTGTAAAGCAAAGTAGAAAACCAACCCTAAAGCCCCAAATTTAAGGCCTAAAATCAAACTTATTGGAATTAGTATCATTATTGTAACTTTTTTCCAATACACACGAAAAGAAGAGGAAAGGCCTCTTTGAGAATTTTTAGCTCCTAGTAATATATGAGGAATTCCAGTACCTAAAACAAGTATGGTTAAATATATTTCTGGAAGCACCCAAGAAAGAGGGCCAAAAAAAAGTATAAAAAATAAGATAAAAAAAAATCTAATCAATGTTTTAATAATTTCTATAAAAATACTAATAGTTCAAGACATATAATATACATTTACCGTAAATAATTAAATGGGTTTTGTAAATTTATTTTTTTGGCTTGCATTTAGCGGATATTTTCTAATATACTGGACTATCTTAAACCGACCAGATCGACTCAGGTTAAGGAATATTAGTCTATTAATAGTAAGTTATCTTTTTTATGCTAGTTGGGATTGGAGATTTCTTGGAATCATTGTTTTCAGCTCTGTTCTAGACTACATTATAGGACTAAAATTAGATACCTTAACAAATATCAGGAAACGAAAAGGGCTTTTATTCCTGAGTATTTTTGTAAACCTAGGATTTTTATCGGTCTTTAAATATCATAATTTTTTTATTGAATCCGCTCAGTTAGCCCTTAACTCTATTGGAGTAAATCATGATCTTCTATATCTTAACTGGGTACTACCTGTTGGTATTAGTTTTTATACGTTCCAGACAATGAGTTACACTATTGACGTTTATAGAAAAGAAATAACTTCAACTAAAGACCCCTTTGTCTTCTTTACCTATATCGCATTTTTCCCTCAGTTGCTGGCAGGACCAATTGAGCGAGCTAAAGATTTAATTCCACAATTTGAAAAAATTCACTCCTTTGAGCTTCAAGAAGCAAAAAAAGCAGTTTTACGGATATTATGGGGGGCTTTTAAAAAAATTGTAATTGCAAATAGGTTGGCTTTTTATGTAAATGAAGGCTATGCAAACCCTGACCAGTTGACAGGTTTAACCACCATATTGGTTATTGTCTTTTTTGTGATTCAATTGTATTGTGATTTCTCTGGTTACTGCGATATCGCAATTGGTAGTGCTCGCTTATTAGGTTTTAAACTAAGTGAAAACTTTACGCGCCCTTTGTTAGCAAAAAATATTAAAACACTTTATCAACGTTGGCACATTACAATTCATAAATGGTTTCGTGATTATGTGTATTTTCAACTCAAACTCCCAAAAACAGCACCAAGAAAGGCATCAAGAAAGGTGCTGAATGTTCTTATTGTTTTTGGTTTGGCAGGTCTTTGGCATGGCTCTGGATGGAATTTTCTTCTTTGGGGTATAATAAATGGTCTCTTAATTATACTTTATGACCCAGTTATTGATAAAGCTTTAGAAACAGGAAATTTACTATTGATTTCTGCAACACGTATTTTGGCTCATACGGCCGTTGGTCTATCGCTCATTTTTTTTAGAAGTAAAAACTTAGATCAAGCCAAAGCTATATTCCAGGGGCTATCGCGTTGGGAATTCTCAATGTGGAATATCGAAGAGCTCGCAAATCAAATTCAGATAGGTTTGAATAAAAATGAGATAATGTTTGGACTACTATTTATACTTATTGTTTTTATCGTTGAATACCATCAAGAATATCATAAAGAGCGAATTCATTCTTTTTATACTGGCCATGGATTAAAGAGGTGGACTATTAGCCTAGCCCTCTCCCTAAGTATCCTGTTTTTTGGTTTTCACAGTGGAAGAAAAGGTGCTGAAACCTCTAAAGCTAATAAAAACAAGCAAGAAGAATTTATTTATGAAGAATTTTAGGACAGATGAATAAAACTGATTTTAAACTATTTTTACATGATATAGCTCTCGGGTTATTTACTTTAGTGTTCATACTTTTTTTATGTAACATGAGCGGTGTATTCGACGATGATAGAGTGGTTAGTTTAAAACCCGAACTCATGTGGCGTTCATTGGTAAAAAGAGATTCAGTGAATACAGCAAAAATTATATTTTCCGGAAACTCACAATCTTATACAATGAACCCAATTATTTTAGACTCTATAACTGAAAAATCATCTCAATTTTTTGGATTTCCAGGTGCTGGTATAGAGCCACTTTCGTGGTTTTTTTTAAATTCTTGGGACTATTTAAATCCTGAATTGATCGTTTTAGAAACACATTCTTTCAAATCAACCCTATCCACTGCAAGAACAAAGCTTGATTCTACCAGGTATAAAAGATGGCAGAATGCCCCTCCTCGTTTTATCCCTTGGTCAAAAACAAAATTTATAGACTTCCCAGGTCAAGTTTATAATAATAAAGATGCACTTACTGATTTATTTAATCCGTTCACAAGAAATTATTCTTTAATTGATTATTCACCAGGTCAATTATATGAAGGTCTATTCCCCTCCGAAAAGAAGCAATTAAAAGGGTTTAGAAAAAGTCAGTATTTACCAATTTCAGATAGTCTAATGAATCAATATCGCAATGGTTGGAATTCATTTCCTGACACCCCAGTAGACTTAACAGTATTGCCAATTGTTAAAAAACTAATTAAAGATTGTCAATCTAAAGGCATCAAGGTTCTTATTTACGAATCTCCCATGTATTATAAACACTTTGCAGATCAAAAAAAGCGTAATATACAGTTAGCTTCTTTTTGCAAACAACTTAATGTTCCCTTTGTAAATCTAAACCTAGAGCCTTCGTTAACTAGAAATCCTAATTATTTTCAGGATACGAAAGAAAATAACCAGCATTTAACTTCTGAGGGAGGAGATGCCGTAGCTAAAGTACTTGCAAATAAGATTGTACAACTCAAACTTCTATCAAAAACAAAAAAGAGTACCCATTTCTGATTACTCTTGTAGTAGCGGAAACCAGACTCAAACCAGTCACCTCACCTTCGCATCACAAGTTAAAGTAAATTACTGATTTATTGCGTTTTAAGTTTTTTATTATTTAAATCGTGTTCTAAAACGTGTTTAATTTAGATCGGATTATAATTTTATTATTGAGATTTAGTGATTTTTCTTACTTGTTTTCATAAAATAAAATACCATTAAATCATCTCTTAATAACAACTAACAATATAAAAGCTTTCCAACCTTATAAATAGCTTTGTCTTAAAATCTATTTTTTAACCAACTCCAATTCCAACTCTTCTAATGATTTTCCTTTCGTTTCTGGTAATATTTTTACCAGCATAAAGAATCCTAGTAAAGCAATTATTCCAAAGATAAAAAAGGTAAGTGCATTTCCTAAATTAGATAACTCCCAAGGAAAAATTAGTTGCACTAAAGAACTTATTAACGAGTTTACAAAAGCGATAATACCAATTGCTAAACCTCTATATTTTAATGGGTATAATTCTGATAATAGCACCCACATTACAGGACCTAATGAAAAGGCAAAACAAGCTATAAAACCTAGAATACCTATTAATATTAAATCCGCATTTATCGTTGTTGCTGCTTCCAGAATAGCGCCATCATTTTTACTATATATTTTATTTCCTAAAGCCGCTTTTACATCATTTTTAAAGTCAATATCATTTTCATACACTTTATCTGCCAAAGGCAATAATTTCTGGGATGCAGAAAATTCTAATTGATTAATTTTTTCTGATGTTAATTGATATGTTGCTTGGTTAAAACCATAAGCACACAACAATAAACTAACTGCAATACCTGCTGTACCAAATAATAATAAAGGCCTTCTGCCCATTCTATCAATTAAATAAATGGCAACAAACGTAAATATAACTGAAATTGTACTTAATAAAACGCCGGATGAAAAAGCAGCATCTGTTCCTATTCCTGTTTGCTCAAATATTGAAGTTGCATAAAAATACACTGCGTTAATACCTGTAATTTGTTGCAAAACTCCTACAATTAGACCAACAACTAAAATAAAACGCAATGATGGTTTTAATAAATCTTTAATTTTTATTGCAGATTTATTTTTATCAGCATGTATATTTTTTTCGATAGCAGCAATTTCTATACCTCCTCTTTCAGTACCATGAATCTTATTTAAAACTTTTTTTGCTTCTTCAAAATTTTCTTTCAAATACAACCAACGTGGACTTTTAGGAATAAAAAACAAGAAGACAAAATAACATACTGCAGGAATAAACTCTACCCCTAACATCCATCTCCAAACGTTTTCGTCCGTTAAAAATGTACTTTCTGATGTATTGTATTTATTGAAAAAATAATTACTTAAAAATGCCGCAAAAAAACCAAAAACGATATTCAGTTGTTGCAAAGAGACTAACTTCCCTCTATTTTCTGCTGTAGAAATTTCTGCAATATAAATTGGTGCTAAAACCAACGCTGCACCAAAAGCGATACCTCCAATAATTCTTGCGATATACAGCATTTCATAAGAAGATGCCATGGCGGATAAAACCGCAGAAATAGCATATAAAAAAGCAACAAAAATGAGCGTTTTTTTTCTTCCGATAAGATCACTTAATCTTCCAGAAAACAACATCGCAAACATCGCTGCAAATGAAGGTGCACTTACCACCCAGCCTGATTGTATTTCACTTAAATCAAATTCAGGCCCTGCAAAAGACATGACTCCAGAAATAATTCCGGCATCAAAACCAAAAAGGAACCCTCCTAATGCTACTATAAAACTTATAAAAACAGTGTACGTCTTATTATTCATAATCTATTTTAATTTTAAAAAAGTAAATTTAGTGAATTATTGTTTGCATTGCAGGAGGTGCAATTTCTAAAGTGTTTCATCATTACCAACTATTAATTTATATGCAATTTTAACATCTGTTTTATGAACCCTACAAAAACACCCGAATTTTACACTTATATACTTTATTTCAACTAAATCATGTACAAAAGTGTGTACGCTGATTTCTAATTAATTTTAGTAAAAAAACAAACAGTATTTTACAAAACAAGAATTTACACCAAAGACTTTTTCAAAACCTCTAACTCCACTCCTAACCCATTAAACATTTGTATTATGCTACTCAGTTTTAATTCATGTTCATCATATTCTTGTGTATTTATGCTACATGTAAATTTCCAAAGTTCTAAGACTTCTGAAATTGGAACTTCATAAGATTGATATTCTCTGTTATCTGGCTTTAAGAGTAAGCTTCCTTTTTCTTCAATTTGGTCATATACTCGTTTATAGGTCATTCCGTCATTTTTAGTAACGATAATGTAAGAAGTTCCGTTTTTAACCTCTTTTATGTCTTCTACAAATTCTGCAACTACATAAGAACCATCTTTCATTGGTAACATAGAATCTCCTTTTATGGGAAATGCTCTGTGTTTTCCTGTAGGTAAAAAAGGGAGTTTAATTTTCTCTAATTGTTCAATATATTCTGGATCATCATACCCTAATAAATATCCTGCAGATGCTTTTGCAGAAACCACTTCTATTAAGTTTTCATTATGTTCATCTACAATTATTGGGAATAAAACTCTTTTATCTCCAACTTGTATGAATGAGATATCTTTGGTTTTTGTTAAATCATTTCTCAATAAAATATCAATGGGTATTTTAAAGTAATTGGATAAGTCTATTAAAAACTCTAATGTTGGCGAAGAGCGATTCTCTTCATAAGAACCAATACGAGATCTAGTCACCTTTAATTCTTCTGCTAAACCTTCTTGAGAAAATTTTTTTAATGTTCTTAAGTGTTTAATGTTTTTTGATATAATTTTCATAATACTACAAATGTAAGCAATAAATGTTTGTTTTTGTAGCTAATTTTGCGATGTGAAGAAAAATATTTTACATCTAGATTTAGATACTTTTTTTGTGTCTTGTGAACGATTGATTGATAGCCGTTTACAAAAGAGACCGCTGCTGGTTGGTGGAACAGGAGATCGTGGTGTAGTTGCCGCTTGTAGCTATGAAACGAGACTTTTTGGGGTGCATTCTGGCATGTCTATGAAAGTTGCAAAACGTTTGTGTCCTGAAGCAGTAACCATAAGAGGAAACACAAGTATTTATTCAAAATATTCTCAGATTGTTACTGAAATAGTCAAAGAAAAAGTGCCTCTTTTTGAAAAAGCAAGCATTGATGAATTTTATGCTGATTTGACAGGAATGGATACTTTTTTTGGAAGCTATAAATATGCATCAGAATTAAGACAGCGAATTATAAAAGAAAGCGGACTTCCCATTTCTTTTGGATTGTCTGGCAATAAAATTGTTTCAAAAGTTGCTACTGGTGAAGCAAAACCAAATAATCAATTATTAATTAATGAAGGGTTTGAAAAAGAATTTATGGCACCTTTATCAATTAGAAAAATACCTTCTGTTGGAGAAAAAACATATCAAATTTTAAGAAATTTAGGGATCGAAAAAGTAAAAGTAATTCAAGAAATGCCAGTAGAAATGTTGGTTAGTGTTCTGGGTTTAAATGGAAGAACAATTTGGAAGCGTGCCAACGGAATTGACAATCCTCCTTTAATTCCGTTTCATGAAAGAAAATCTATTTCTACAGAACGCACTTTTAATAAAGATACTATTGATATGAAAAAGCTGTCTCAAACTATTTTTGCAATGGCAGAAAATTTAGCATACCAACTTAGAAAGGGAGATAAATTAGCAGCTGTGATTGTTATAAAAATTAGATATTCAGATTTTAACACCTATACAAAACAAGTTAAAATACCGTATACAAGTGCAGATCACATTATTATCCCAACAGTTGTAGCGCTTTTTAAAAAGTTGTATCAAAGACGCTTGTTAATTCGGTTGGTAGGGGTAAAGATTACAGATATTGTTAGTGGTAGTTATCAAATTAATTTATTTGATGATTCAGAGCAAATGCTCGATTTATATAATGCTATGGATGCCATTAGAAATAAGTATGGAGCGTTAAGTGTTACAAGAGCTGCGGCTATGGGCGCAAAATCTATTGGGCGTTTTAGCAATCCTTTTAATGGGGAACCACCAGCGCTTTTAGCACATAGAAAACAATAATGTATTTAAACTGTCACTCATATTACTCTTTACGCTATGGTACCTTTTCTGAGGTAGAATTGTTAAAGCTTGCAAAAGAAAATCATGTTGATACGATTGCACTTACAGATATCAACAATACATCTGCATGTTTAAATTTTATTCAACAAGCTCAAAAATTCAATATAAAACCTGTTGTTGGAGTCGATTTTAGAAATGGCAATACCCAACAGTTTATTGCATTAGCAAAAAGTAACAAAGGTTTTGAAAACATAAATAGGTATTTGTCTACCTTTTTAGCATCTAAAAACCCCATTCCAGATCAACCAGAATTTTTAGAAGATGTTTTTATTATTTATCCTTTTGAAAAAACATTAGAATTAAACTTAACGTCTTTTAAGGAAAATGAATTTGTTGGTATTTCTGTTGCTGAAATTAATAAACTCCGATTTTCATATTTAAAAAAATATACGGATAAATTGGTGGTACAACAACAAGTTACCATTCGAAATAAAAAGGATTTTAATGCACACAGATTGTTACGTGCAATAGATAACAATACCTTATTAAGTAAACTACGAACATCAGCGCAGTGCCTAGAAACAGATAAGATGTACACTGCAGCTGTTTTGCATGACTATTTTAAAGAGTTTCCTTCTATAATTGAAAATACCAGTACACTTTTAGAGCACTGTAATAATACACCACACAGCACTACAGCCGCGCATTGCAGCGGTGTTCAATTTGGGTTTGGCAGTGATCGGGAAAATCAAAATAAGCAATACTATTGCGATAGCTTTGAAGAAGATTGCACAATGTTATTAGAGCTTTGCCATACAAAGATCAACAGAAGATATAAAAAGGTAACACAAAAAGTTACAGATAGACTTCAAAAAGAATTGAAAGTTATTATTGAATTAAAATTTGTTTCCTTTTTTTTAATCAATTATGACATTGTCAATTATGCAAAAAGTAAAGGATATTTTCATGTGGGTAGGGGCAGTGGTGCCAATAGTATTGTTGCCTATATTATTGGCATTACAGATGTAGATCCTATTGAATTAGATTTGTATTTCGAGCGATTTATAAATCCATTTAGAGCATCTCCACCCGATTTTGATATTGATTTTTCATGGAAAGACAGAGATGATGTTACCAGTTATATTTTTAAACGTTTTAAAAACACCGCACTTTTAGCGACTTACAATACTTTTAAATACAGAGCTGTAATTAGAGAGTTAGGAAAGGTTTTTGGGCTTCCAAAAGAAGAAATTGACAAGCTGAGTACCGCATCAAAACAACAAAAAATGCTTCTTAAACAGGCGTCTACTACTCATAAGAAGACAGTGCCAGCGCAGTCGAATAGCAGTGCTACAGTGTATCAACAACAAGAAATAGACAGCATTGCAAAGTTGGTTTTAACGTATGGAAAGTTCATAGAAGGGTTTCCAAATTATGTAAGTGTGCATTCGGCAGGCATCTTAATTTTAGACAAACCCATTCATTATTATTCTGCAACAAATCTTCCGCCAAAAGGATATCCTACTGTGCAGTTTGATATGAACATTGCAGACGATGTAGGTGTTTTTAAATTTGATATTTTAGGGCAACGGGGTTTGGCAAAAATTAAAGAAGCACTTGAGATTATAAAAAAGAACAGACCCAATGCCCCTCCAATAGATATTACAGATGTAGAAAAATTTAAAAAGGATGCAAATATTAATCACTTATTAAAAACGGGTGGTGCCATTGGTGCTTATTATGTGGAGTCTCCTGCAATGCGGGGTTTGATGCAGAAATTACAAACACAAGATTATTTGGGTTTGGTGGCTGCGAGTTCAATTATTAGACCTGGCGTTTCTGGATCTGGAATGAAAGATGAGTTTATTAAAAGACATCGCTATCCAGAAAAAAGAAAAGAAGCAAACCCTATTTTATTAGCGATTATGCCAGAAACTTATGGTGTAATGGTGTATCAAGAAGATGTTATGAAAGTGGCTAGCAAGTTTGCAGATTTAACATTGGGTGAAGCCGATATTTTAAGACGGGGAATGAGTGGAAAATATCGTTCTCTTGAAGAATTTAAAGCAGTGGAAGATAAGTTTGTTTCAAATTGTAAGAAAAAAGGACATAAAGAGGCACTAATTTTTGAAGTTTGGAATCAGATTAAAAGTTTTGCAGGATATGCTTTTGCAAAAGGGCATTCTGCATCGTATGCTGTAGAAAGTTATCAGAGTTTATTTTTAAAATGCTATTATCCTATAGAATTTATGGTAGCAGTTTTAAACAATGGCGGCGGTTTTTATTCTGCTGCGCATTATATTCATGAAGCCAGAATGAAAGGTGCTATTATAGCGTTGCCTTGCATTAATAAAAGCAATCATCCAAATAGCGTTATTGATACCTCTATTTATTTAGGGTTTGGGTATTTAAAAAGTTTAGAATATTTGGTTATTAAACGGTTCTTAACAGAACGGCAATTGTATGGAGAATTTACATCGCTAGATAATTTTATAGAGCGTGTTGTTATCAGCATAGAACAGCTTACTATTTTAATTAGAATAGATGGATTTCGATTTACAGGAAAATCGAAAACGCAATTATTATGGGAAGCGATATTTAAATTAAATGCCACCAAACAAAAGACAAAACAAGCACAGCTTTTTAAAATTGAGCATACAAAATATGAGTTGCCAAAATTAGCATCTCATTGGATTGAAAATGTGTATGACGAAATGGAATTATTAGGATTTACAATTCACGATTACTTTAAACTAGTTGCAGCCCCTTATTTACCGAGTATAAAAGCAAGAGAAATGATTGCTTATACGAATGAGAATGTTTTAATATATGGTTTGTTGGTTACTACGAGATACAACAAAACTTCACAGGGTAAATTAATGCGATTAAGCACGTTTGTTGATCAAGAGGGCCATTATTTTGATGCAGTTCATTTTACCGATGTGCTAGACTTGTATCCTATAAATGGAATTGGTATTTACGCTTGTTATGGTAAAATTACAAATCGATATGATTTTTGTAGTATGCATATTATTACCTCTAAGAAGATGGGTATTGTTGTAGATCCGAGATGTTGATAAGATTAAAAATTGAGAAAAAATATTTTTCCGAAAAATTAAAAAAGTCATCCTAATAAAAGTTCAGAATAGCTATTCTTGGAACCCGATTGCATTGAGCATTACAGACCTTTGAATACTGAGTTTAACGAAATAATTAAAAAAACCTTCACAATAGTGTTTATGGCTCTTTATAATAAATTGCTATTGAAATATAAAGTACCTTTTTAGGATAATAAAGCGGACTAATAATATCATTATTCAGTTTTAATTAATAGGTTAAATTTACCCTGAATTTATACTGATTCGTTAGAAATTGATACCTAGGTAATACATTTTCGAACAAAGAACTGAGATAAAAAAGACTTTTAAATGGAGGTCCTTTAAAAGTTGAAGTTAGGAGAAAACAGGCACCAGTATTAAGACATTGTTCTTTTTCTAACAATCAATATTTCATCATCGGAGAAAGACATCCAACCAAAATCATATACCCAAAAAAAGGTTTTATTTTTGCTATTAATATGCCAATGTGTATTGTACTTAAAATTAAATTTCTTTTTTTCTAGCAGTATTCTAGGTACTTTTTTTTGTAGCAAATTTTTTCCTAAAACTTCTAATAATATGGATCGATTTCTGTGTAAAATGATATCGATATCTTTGACAGCAATGGCTGTTACTTTTCGTAAATTAACATGATAATAATTTTTACAGCGCTGCGAACAAAATTTCTTATCGCTTCGTCCTTTTACTACGTTATTACATATTTTATATTTCATATACCTAACAAAGGTACGTTTTATCTGTCTTTACACGCTATTCGTTTTTAACGGTTAGTACACACCTATATTTAAATCAACTTTATAATGCTACTATTATCTTTTATATTTGAGCTATAAATAGTAACACTTTGGATAATACACCAATTATTTATCAGCCTTTAAAGAATGCAAAACGCATTAAAATTCATATCCCTTATGAACTAAAGGAACTACGCGATGTTTTTAAGAAAATTAACACCACTTTTTGGCATCCCAATCAAAAATTATGGTCTATTATGTATACAGAAGAAAACGTGGCACTGATAAAAAATATTTTTGGTAAAAACTATAAAACAGTAAATGAGGTAACGCCTACCCCTATTGAAAAAAGACCGCTTAACCAATATGCAATCGAACAGCTTTTTAGATTGGAAAAAGCGTTAGTTTTAAAAAAGTATAGTGCCTCGAGTGTGCGAACCTACAAGAATATGTTTAGTGTTTTTTTAACAAAATTTTCTAACAAAGATATTAGCATAATAACCAAAGAGGAAATAGAGGGTTTTGTTTATGAATTAATTACAAAAAATAAAATTGGAGAGAGTTATCAAAATCAACTTATAAACGCTATTAAAGCGTATTATGAACACGTTTTAAAACTACCTAGAGAGTATTATGAAATACAACGTCCAAAAAAAGCGGTAAGCATACCAAACGTATTAAGTAAAGAAGAAGTTTTAAAAATTATACAGCATCCTAAAAACATTAAGCACAAAGCCATTTTATGGACTATTTATAGTGCTGGACTTCGAATTTCTGAGGTCTTAAATTTGAGAATTATAGATATTCATTCTAAAGAAGGATACTTATTTGTAAAGGATAGTAAAGGAAAAAAAGATCGAAAAACTATTTTATCAAATCATTTAGTAGTGTTATTACGTACCTATTTTAAGAAAGAAAAACCATCTTACTGGTTGTTTGAAGGACAAACAGGCGGAAAATACAGTACTACAAGTGTACGCGCTATTTTTAGAAAAGCAGTAGCAGAAACGAACTCTAATCCTTGGGCAACGGTGCATACCTTGCGTCATTCGTTTGCTACACATTGTATAGAAAACAATGTAAATTTAAGGTATTTACAGAATATGCTAGGGCATAACTCTCCGAAAACTACAGAAATCTATACCAAAACAATTCATATTAATAATAAAAATATCGAAAGTCCTTTGGACAATATGCTGAAAAACGTTAATTTTAAAACATAAAACATATATGTGATATATCAACAATACGCATATACAATTGTTAGATGCCATTGATAAAATATATTCCGTAAAAATTTTAGGATGGTAAAACGTGGGTTGTGGCAAAGCAAAAACCAATGTTAGCGTGGGGACATCGCTTATTTTGGGGTCGCACATTTTTAAAATTTAGTTTTAAAAAAAGATAAAAAACTAAATTTAAAAAATGCACTTGTGGCACTTCCGACTGGACAACGGTGTTTTCGAGCCAGATTGCGCAGTGGCGGAATACAAAATCGGACAACTAAGCGACATAGCTTTGCGGAATTTTTTCTTCTTTGCAAAATCTGAGTTAAATCCAGCGAAATAAATGCGTACTTTTAACTTTGAGAAATATTTCTCACTGTGATGTAGAAAATCATTTCTCACTCGGGCGCGAAAAATCATTTCTCACTCGGACGCAGAAAGATAACGGCATCTAACAATGTATAAAAAAAATAGGGTGGCTTAGTTTAAATTCAATGGTTTGGGCGCACAGGTAAGACCGCCGAATTTTTACAAATTCGACTTTTGCTGAATAAAAAAGGTAAAAGTAAAATTTGTAAAAATCAGCTCGAGACTTAGCCAAAGGGCGTTTTGCGCTTGTTCCCTACTTTTCTTATACCTAACGTTGTGCAACATATGAAAATGAAGTTTACAATTAACATATTATTTCTATTCATCTTTACGTTTTCATTTTCACAAAATGAAATTACGTATGAAAAAACTCTTTCTGATATTAAAAGCTCTTCAAAAATTTTAACTACTACATTAATAATTCCAGATGTTGAATTTTACATTGGAATATTTACGACAGATTGGATAGTTGAGGATTTAACAGAAGAACAATGTGGAGACATTAAAACTGATTCGTTAAAGAACTCAAAAATCATTAAAATTCTTGAATCAAAAAAACTGTTAGAAAAGTTATATGTAGAAATGGAAAACAATAATTATGAAAGTATAAACTCATCTGAAAAATTTGAATGGAAAGACGCAAAACTTGTAATTAATATGAATTTCTCGGACGAATCTGATGTATTCAATCAAGTATATATCCCAATAATGAATAAAAAGAAAGCGAAAGAATTGATCAAATCAATTAGTCCAATATTTGAATCTGACTTTTGTTTTAAAAAATTAAAAAGGAAATTATAAATACGTAGTAAAACATAATCATGAAAACGAAAATAATCAAAATATTGACTTTTTTATTTACAATTATTTTGTTTTTAAGTTGCAATGGAATAAAAGAGAAAAAGAATATTTATGGAAACTGGTATTCAAGTAATTCTGAAAAACTTGAAGACAATACAATTGACTATACAGAAGTTTTTATAAAAAATGACACTGTTCATATTTGCTCTGAATATATATTAAGAATGTTACCGAGAAAAATGATTTTAAAAAACGACTCTTTATTTTTTCACTCAAAAACCGACTCAAATTTTGTTGGAAATATTTTAAAGCAATCAAAAAATAGTTTTGACTTAGGAATAGATAGTAAAAATAAAAGAACCTATTATAAATTGGAAAGTGTTAAGAATCTTGAAAGTCTAATCAATGGAGAGATAACGGAAAAAGATTATCAAGATGAATTTATAAAACGAATGAATATTAGATATAATAAATTGAAAAATGAATAAAAATACGTTGCACAACACCGTGTATAATTCATTGCTAGTACTCGCCTACTTACGAAAATCCTCGCGGATTTTCTATTCAGTTTGTATTTAATAAATTAGGTGTTTAATCAACGCAAAAAATCATACACAAAACCGTTAGCTACAATTCCACTCATTTCCAAAAATGAGTAATTAATAATAGATAAATTAAAAAAAAGCTATTCTGAAAAGTGAAAAAGATACATTTAATATTATATTTTTATAAGTCATTTGCATTAGCAAGTATCATAATATCTGGATTTTTATGCTATTTAATAAATCTTTGGGAAAAAAGTGGCTTCATCATTTCATTACTAACTTTCTTTAAAATAATTACTTTAGGAATTATTTATTATTTCATAAATGACTCACATAATAACGAATTTGTTTTTTACAAGAACCTTGGAATCTCTAACAAATCCTTATGGATTTCAACTATTAGTTTTGACTTTATGATTTATTTAATAATGATAATATTAACTTAAATGAAGAAAAATAAATTAGAAATTGATAGTGTTTTATTTGAAGTTAAAAAGAATCAAATATTAAACAATGTATACTTAAAACTTGAGGCAGGAACTATTACAGCTTTATTAGGAAGAAATGGTTCGGGAAAATCCTCTTTATTCAAAATAATTTTAGGAATTATCAAACCAAGAGAAAAATCATTACGGATTAACGACGTTTCTTTTTTCAATAAAAATCCGTCAAATAAAGATATCTTATATTTATCTCAAAACAATTTTATTCCAAAAAAACTGAAAATAAAAACAGTATTCAATTTTTTTAAATTAGATTTTTTTGATTTTGAAGAATCTTTTCCCGAATTTAAAAACATATCAAAAAATTGTTTAGGAACATTATCGGGAGGAGAAAGAAGAATTATTGAAACATATCTCATTTTAAAATCGGAATCAAAATTTGCAATACTTGATGAGCCCTTTTCTCAAATTATGCCTGTTCACGTTCAAAAAATCAAGAATTTAATTATTCAATCTAAAGAAAAAAAAGGAATATTAATTTCAGACCATTTATATGAACATATCAAGGATATAAGTGATGAAATTTACTTGGTAGCTAATAAAAAGGTTTATTTAACAAAAGAAAAAACTGATTTAATTAGGTTAGGCTACTTAAGAAAATAACTGTAGCTAACACCGTATAAAAATAATGCTTAGTTTAGTGCTTAATCAAGAGTCCGTGCGCTTTTGTTTCGTCTGATTTTCCTTCGGAAAATCCTCGCACACAAAACCGCACTATTCTTATACACAAACCGTTGTAAAACATTAAAACGTTGAATAAACGTACTTACGTTAGCAGTAATTAAAAAAATGAAATTTATTAAAACATAATATTTTATTCCTTAAATTTGTTTTTTAAATAATTTTTTATGAAAAAAATCTTACTACTTTTAGTTATTATATTGAGCTCATGCGAAAAAAATATTACTAACATATATGAATATGAAGAACCTTTAGGAACAGGTTTGTACATGTATGGTACCACATATGAGGGAGGAGCAAATGGTCTTGGAACTATTTATAGAGTTGATCAAAATGGTCAAAACATTCAGAAACTATTTGATTTCACAACCACAACTGGAGGTAATCCCACGGCAGGTTTAACATTAGCTGGTAACGGTAAACTTTACGGATTTACAAACTCTGATGGACAAATTGTTAATGCCGGAGCAGTATTTGCCACAGGTTCTTTTTATGAATTTGATCCTCTAACAAATGATCTGCAAGTAATACAATACTTCGATGATTTATCTCCGACAGGGTACTTGCACAATATCAGCCCATTACTTCACACTAATGGTTTATTGTATTCCACTAGTGAAATAACAGGTATGGGTGATGATGGAAAAATTTGGTCTTATGATATAAATACGAGTACAATTTCAATTTTAGACACTTTAGATGCCAATATATATGGCCCAAATAAAAGTAAATTAATGGAGGCATCTGATGCTCATATATACTTCACAACGGCTAGTGGCTCAAAAAACGGTTATGGTGCAATAATTAGATTTAACACTGCTACAGACTCGCTTGAGGTAGTTTATGCATCGCCTGGAGGTTTCCCCAACAGTAATCAATTTGAAGGGGCTAGCAATAATACATTATTTGAAGCTTCAGATGGCTACCTTTATGGTGCTTCAAAATTAGGTGGAGCTAATAATAAAGGAAACCTTTTTAAAATTGATAAAAATGGTAATAACTATCAAAACCTTTGGAGTTTTGAATGGATTGTAGCAATTGAAGGTTGGGATCCACAAGGTGGTTTTATAGAAAAAAATGGTTTCTTATATTCAGCTACTGCACAACACAATCAACAAGATGCCAATTCAGGTGCGTTTTATAAGGTAGAGCTGGCAACAGGAAACCTTACATTTACTAACTTCCTAGATTTTGAAGGGTATAGACCAATAGGAACATTTATAGAATCATCAAACGGAAGGTTTTATATAACCTGTTCTGGTGGTACTATTACCGATGGTAGCATTGTTGAATATAATCCCTTAAATGGCAATATAACTCAAAGACATGATTTTAATATAGGGAATAATGGAGTAAACCCACTGCGAAACTCTCTATGCCTTGTAGACTTAGGAGCACTTTAGGGCGAAAGTAGTGTTTATAAGAGATTGAGAGTGAGAGTGAAAAACTAATGATAACAAAGAACTGAGTGTAATATTCGTCAAAATAAAATTAATAAATATGAAATCAATTAAAATTACACTTATTTTATTAATCATTACAACAGTTGCAAATGCTCAGTTAAAAGTTGGAGGAAAACTATCATACGGTTCGGAAATAGAAAGTTTAGGTATTGGTGCTAAAGCAATTTATGAATTAAATGAAAACTTTTCTTTGTCAGGAGAATTAAATTACTTTTTTGGAATTACTACAACAACGACTAACAGTTTTATGGGTCAAAATTTCAGCAGTTCTGAAGTTGATACAGGTTTGGTAACATTAAATACAGATTTACATTATAATATAAATATATCAAACTCAAATGACTTAAGATTTTATGGTATAGGTGGTTTGAACTTTTCGTTTTACGGAACAGATGTAACAGCACATAATAGCATCACTGGTTCGACAAGTGCTGACAATAATGAAACTTTTATTGGTTTAAATTTAGGTTTTGGAGGAGGATTTTCTATAACAGATAAATTAGACTTAATATCTGAACTTAAATATATAATTAGTGATTTAAACCAAATAGTTTTTAGCGCAGGAGCAGTTTATAGCTTAAATTAAAACTACGAATTGAAAACGTTTTACAACACAGTGTTGTGTAAGTAATACCCCTAAAGCCTTTATTTTATTGATTAAATAAGAATTATTTAAAAAAAGGTACAACATAGGTACAACTTTTTAAACTATAGAATTGTGAAGAAAATATAGTGATCTATAGCCACAAAAAAACCGCTTCTAAATTAATAGAAACGGTTTTCAATATGTATTTAAACTTAAAGTTATTAAGCAGCCGTACCAGAGCCTAAATACACACTATTTGATACTTGTGTACCATCAGCAGAAACAAACGCCATAAATAGCTCTACTGTGTCTCCTACATAAGTATTTGGTATTGTAACCACTTGCGAACCTATAATTCTATCAGCACCATCCAAAATAGAAATTGATTCTTTCTTACTTGGGTTGTAAACCAACACCATCGCTTTGTCTGTTGCATTAGCGTTACCTTCTGCCGAGTTATCTCCCCAATCAAAACTTACTTGTCCTGCGGTTGCTAAATCGGTTGTACCATTTAACACTCCAGATAAAGGACCTCTACTCAATAAAGCATTTGCATAATCTACTGTAAAGTTTGGTGCAACACCACCTACTGCATTATTTAGCACGTAAGACATAGCAGCATTAAATTCTGTTTTCTTGGTCGCAAATGACTTATAACCGATTTTAATAAAGCTTTTAGTCGCCTGTAAATACTCCAATGTAATAGTAAATTTATTACGCTGATTTACTTGTCCCTCTGTTCGAGGATTTGCCACGCTCGATGGCTTAATTCTGATGTAGTCAATACCTTTCCAACTACCACCAATTACGTTACCTACTTTTCCTGATAACCCTCCTAAAATACCCTGTGCAATTTTACCCATTACTATTTAAATTTAAAATTAATACTCGTTCGGATTTGGTACGGACTTGACATTGCTTTTAAACTTTGTTTACTCTTCTAATATAACGAAAATTATGCCAAATTGTTACTGTTTTGTTGTGTCACGATGCCTTAACACTACATTACTTTAGTTTGCTTTAAATTGGTGTAGAAAAATATTTAAACTCTTTAAAACTGCCATTTTAACAATGACATATCTTGTATTTTTTACTTAACGAAATGAAACAAACAAAGAATTTTGATAAAGAAATTAAATGAATTTAGCAGGGTTTTTGTGCAGATGAATGAGGTAAGGATAAAATATCCATTGAACGTTTTTAAAAATTGAGAATTGCGGATGGCTTGAGCGCAAAGGCATTCACAAATTTTAAAAATGTTAGCCCAAATGGCGATTGAATGCCGAATTATGAGTAGGGAAATAATTAAAGTACATAGTGCGATGGCAGCAGCGAGGATAAGTGTATAATTCTTTATTTGTTTTGTTCTAATGTTTTAATTGATTTTATTAAAAGTGGTTGCTAATAATTATCATTGAATAACTTAATTACCTCAACTAAATAACTCTTTTTAATAAGCGGAAATAGCATCCGCTTTTAGTGAAAACAACTTTATGTATTTTCTGACAAATAAATATTTATACTCTTATTGGCATTTTTTGATTTTATAGGTGCTTTACAAATTATCTTATGTAAAACTAATCTTCAAAATTAAAAGTCTTATTGTAATGAAACTAAAAAAGCACTTATAAAAACAATGCAACAAAGACGAATGTTCATTAATAGTACAAAATATTGTTATTAGTTCAGATGTGAGCGTTGGATGTGCGGCTATTTTACATAATAGCAGTTATAACTACCTGTAGTTTACGCAAGAGTATTATAACTTCTATTATGTAACTTAGCTTTGGGGAGTTTTGTGTTTTATGAAAACAATATTAAAGATTGCTTTTTATAGTTGTATTTGAGTTTGCGAAAATACAAGCTATAAAATGCAAGTACCTTTAGAATATTAAAACGCTAAACTTGCAGTGGAAAGCGGAACAACACAAAAGACAGAGTGTTTTTGCTTTTTCGCAATAAACTGGCTTTTGTGGTGTGTGGATTTTAAAGTGAATTTCTATTAAATATTAGTATATTCTAAATACAACCAATTAACAAAATCATTTAACTTAGACTTTATCAATTCTTCATCATTGTACTCTACCATTTTTAAACCTTTAACAGTAACCTCAATTTTTTGTTTCTTTTCTATTGTTTGAATCATATCATAATACTTATCATATAACCAATCTCTGCAACATAAATCATCATCTGGTAATTTTCCAAATTTAGGATTATGTTCTAAACCATTAAGAACATTAAAATCATAGTCTTTTGTATTATCTTTTGGAAAACCAACTAAGTCTAATACAATATCATAAATTTGAACAGACACCTTAGTTAAGTCAATTCCTTTTTGCTCTAATTCCTCAAATAGACATTCTTGTTTAAATTCTTCAAACAATAGATTCACTAAACTATCTTTCATATTATATCAAATACTTAATATTACAGAATAATCAAAGACTACTTACTCTCTATAGGCGGAATAGATGGATTAACAACAGGAAGAATAGCACCATTTAAAAAAGTACCTCTAAACACACCATACATTACACCTCTTACAGTAGAAATAGAAATAGAGTTTAACATTACCGTTGCGCCTTCAGGTAGTGCAATTGTGTTATGTTCTTTATCAAAATATTTATTTAATTTCTCTACAAAATATAAACAACTTACTTTAATGTAGCCTAATTTAGATTGTGTATCGTTATCCAACACATTGATAATACAAGTAACAATTACCAATTCACGATCTAAATTAAAACTTTGTTTTAATTGTAAATCGAAACCAAATACGGTATTATTATCTATACGATTTTTAGGTTCTGTGATACTTGTTTCAAGTATTTCGATACCTTTTATTTGAAAATTAAATTGTTTTTCCGCTTCCATTATTAAGCTTGATATTGTCTACAATTACTTTGCTGAGAATCTAATAAACCTATTTGATAAGCATTATGTATATAATCTAAACTATTATAACTATCAAAACCACTTGTTATATTTTCCATTACAGGAAAACTAAAACTAATTGTAATATCTTGTTTTTCCTTTGCAAAGAAATCTATATTTAACACCTCACCTATTTCAACCAAAGTGTCTTGAGTAAAATTATGAGTACCACTAAGCCATTTTGTAATTATACTTGGGCTTTTCATATTTAATGCACTTAAAAGTCTGGTATTATTCCAACCTTTAGCATCCATAGCTTCACGAATTTTTGTTGCATTAAGCATACGTTGTTCCGTTTTCTTCATTTCTACAGGTGATATTTCTTCTAAAATATCATCTAAAAAATCAAAGTCTTGTTCTGCTGATTTAATCATAATTAAGGTTTTCAATTGTTAAGTCTCCTTCAAAATCCATTCCATCTTCACTAAAACGGATTTCTTTGTCTTGCATTTTTTCTGTTATAAGTTTCGATAACTCTCTAAGTATGTAGTTTTCGCGTTCTAAATTAGTGTCTTCTTGAAAAGTTCTAATTGATTTTGGTTTATAACCACCACCCCCAACTATGACTAATTGCGAACCATACCGAACACAATACAATCTTAAATTGCTATTATCTTCATCATAGAGTGCACAAACACCATCACCAGGACTTCCTTCGCGTAGTTTAAAAAAGTTTTCTCTCATACCTGTTTTAGAACCCATAGTCTTTAAACGAGCTACTATATCTTTTATTTCACTTTTAAATGAATTTTGATTATTCACTACAAAGTTTTTAAATGATGTATTTTCTTCCTCATCAATTAAAATAGTATAAACTGAACCTCTTGAGCCACTTAAATTCGGTATTTTTATTAATTGACATTTAGAAAACATATGGTCTGCAAATATATAACATTTTTTACTTATAAGTGAAATTATCTTTATCTAGCCATTCCATTAATAAAAGTCTCTACAAAGTTTACTACTTTATTTAAGATTCTATCTCCTATTAATTTACGTATTAAAACATTTGGCTTTGTACCCTCTATTAAATCTAACAATTCACCACGCAATGGTTCTCTTTCTGCATAGAGGTAATCTTCTATAAGTTTTTGTGTCTTTTCTGATGATAGATTTTCTTCTTTTACAAATACTTCAAATGCTTTTTGTTGTTCTTCTGACCAAAATTTCTCAAACTCTTGTGGGATGGTTTCAGAATCTTCTATTTCAGGTAAATTATCTTCTATAAATTTTTCTATTAAGACTCGTTTACTTCTTAAATTAGCTTCTCCAGTTAATAAATCTACTACTTCTTTTTTCTTAGCTTCTTGCTCTTCTTTCTTAACATCTTTTAAGGAAGCTAATAGTTTTAAAATATAAGTAACATTGATTTCGTCTCTATGAATTAATTCTAATTCAAAATCTACATCATCTAATATTGATACTTTTTCCTTAGCATTATCGTCTTTAGTTTTTTGCCATAAATCAAGATACTTACTTCTAAAATCATTAAACAACTGTTCTTGCATTGCCAAATCTTCCCAATCGAAATTAGCAAAGGTTGTCATTGTGTTTTTTAAACGCATTAACTCTCTAAATGCCTTAATAAACTCTAATTCATCTTCTTCACTTACTAAATCATTAACGCTATTTACAGTTGGTGTAACTTTAAGTAATTCTATATACCCTTCATTGAATTTTTGTGTATAATCTTCATAAGGTTTCATTATAATAACATCTATCGCTTCTTTGTTACTAAAGAGTGTTATTGCTTGATCTGTTACTTTTTTAAGATTACGAAATACTACAATATTACCTTGTGACTTCTGTTCGTTTATAATTCTATTTGTTCTTGAATATGCTTGTATTAATCCGTGGTATTTTAAATTTTTATCTACATATAAAGTATTTAAAGATGGACTATCAAAACCTGTTAAAAACATATTTACTACTAACAAAATATCAATCTTACGTTCTTTTACTTTCTTTGATATATCGTTGTAATAATTGTAAAATGATTGACTGTCTTTTGTTGAGAAATTAGAACCAAACATCTCATTATAATGCCCTATATAACTTTCTAACTTGTCTCTTTTATGCAAATTCAAGCCATATAAAGCAGGTGATTCTTCAATTACCGAAACCTCTTCTGGAATATATCCATTTGCATCTGCATCCTCTTCGTTAGCCACATAACTAAATATGGTTGCAATTTTTAGATTGTGTTTGCCTTCTAATTTTTTACGATGCAAAATATCATAATAATTAACCAACATATCTGTACTACCAACACAAAACATTCCTGTAAATTCTTTGTTGTGTGTTTTACGATTATGATTTGCTATGATATAATCTGCTATTTTATCCAAACGTTTTGGTGACTCCATTAACTCTTTACGGTCAATATCTTCTACTTCAATATCTATTTCTGTTGCAGATTCTTTTTGTTTGTATTTACCAACATATTCTACTGCAAATTTTAATACATTTTCATCTTTAATAGCATCTGTAATCACGTATTTATGCAGGCATTCACCAAATAATTCTTTAGTAGTACGTTTCCCTAGTTCGTTTTTAACCGCATTGTCTGCAAATATTGGTGTGCCTGTAAAGCCAAACATTTGAAAGTTATTGAAGAACGCTTTTATACGGTTATGTGTATCTCCAAATTGACTTCTATGACATTCATCGAAAATAAAGACGATACGTTCATCTTTCATTTTATCCATTTTCGCTAAATAGTTCTTTTTACTAATTGCTGTATTTAGTTTTTGAATGGTTGTTACAATAATTTTTGTATCGTCACTAAACTGTTTTACTAATGCTTTGGTATTATCTGTGCCATCTATACTGCCTTTAGAGAAACTATTAAACTCTTTAGTAGTTTGGTAATCTAAATCTTTTCTGTCTACCACAAATACCACTTTTTTAACTTGTGGCATTTTCATAATAATCTGACTTGCTTTAAAAGATGTAAGTGTTTTACCTGAACCTGTGGTATGCCATATATAACCGTTATGTGTACTATTTTTGACTTTATCTATTATATTTTCTACTGCAAAGTACTGATACGGTCTCAATACCATCAATATTTTATGCGTTTCGTTTAAAACAATGTATTTACATATCATTTTAGAGATATGACAAGGGTCTAAAAACTCACTCGTAAAACCATTTAGAATATTGGTTAATCGCTTGTTTTCATTATTTGTCCAATAGAATGTTTGCTTGAATGATTGATGCCTGTTATTTGCATAGTATTTGGTATTTACACCGTTACTAATTACAAATATTTGAACGTATTGAAATAAGGCTGATTTAGCACCAAACGAATGTCTTTGATAGCGATTTATTTGATTAAAGGCTTCTTTCATTTCTAAGCCTCTACGCTTTAATTCTATTTGAACTAACGGTAAGCCATTCACTAATAAAGTTACATCATAACGATTCTTATAACTCCCTTCAATAGTTACTTGATTAGTTACTTGATATTGATTTTGACACCAATGCTCGGTATTTAAAAACTCGAAATATAAGTTATCGCCATTATCTCTAACAATATGCTGTTTTTCTCTTAGTGTTTTAGCTTTTTCAAATACAGAACCTTTGCTTAGTATATTTAATACACGATCAAATTCTTTTTCAGAAAACTGAACCTTATTATGTTTTTCTAATTGTTTTTTTAGATTTTCAATTAATGCTTTTTCGTCTTTTAGTTTTACTTTTTCATAACCAAGAGTCGCTAATTGCGCAACTAATTTATTCTCCAATACCTGTTCTGCCTGTGTACTCATTTATTTTATCTTTTTTAAGATATGAGGATAAATATTATAATATTGTTAATATTGATACGATTATTGTTGATAACTAAAATAAAATCATATATTTGCAGTGTTCATTCTACCATATTAGGAGAATTGAATTACGAAGTCCGATACGCCCAGATGTGTACCGGATTTTGCGGTTTAATACACTTCCTCTAATTTATTTTTAAACTTATTTTTTATCATATTAGGGCCACCATATTTCTTTTCAAGATAATATGCTGTAATAAAATAGTAATCTAATTTACTTCTTTGTGGTTCTAAAATAATGATATATTTTTCTGTTACATTATAGATGTATGTTCTAATAATATCTTTGCCTCTAATTCTATTCTCGCAACTAAATATTTTTACATCATCTGTTATCTTTTCTTTAATATGAGGTAAAATCCAGTGCAATCTTTTAGAACGTTCAAAATCAAAAAAATCTCTAGACTTGATTATTTTCCCTTTTTTATCCCTTGTGTCTTCTGTCTTATAAGTTAAGTGTTTAAATAAAGAATCTACATCTATAACATCTTCTTTTTTTAAAGGTCTAATGATTTTAGTTTGAAAAGTAAAATACATATTATCTGCAATATCTCTATCAAAAATTGCTTTTAAAGACACCTTTCTTTGACTTTCATTTAAGTGATTTAACTCTAAAAAATCTTTATATTTTTTTATATAATTAATTGCCATTCTTTAAATCGATAAAAAATAAGTTAAACTTCTTTTCTGCTTTTGTGGTTCTTTCTGTTAAAGGTTTACCA